>JALCRM010000004.1 GCA_022652545.1 Lachnospiraceae bacterium | reverse complement strand
GGGGAAGAACCTGAAGGAACTGGACGAGGTTCTGAGCAGATATTTTTCAAAAGCTGTCGGAGGACTTCACGTCCTGCCGTTTTTTCCGTCCTCTGCGGACAGGGGCTTTGCACCGATGACTTACCGGGAGGTGGAACCGGCCTTCGGCGGCTGGGAAGACATCGAGCATCTGTCGGAACAGTATTATATGATGTGCGACTACATGATCAACCACATTTCCGCACACAGCGCTTATTATCAGGATTTTCTTGCGAAGAAGGACGCTTCGGAATACAGGGATCTCTTTATCCGCTATAAGGATTTCTGGAAAGGCGGGGAGCCGACGCAGGAGGAAGTTGACGCCATATACAAGCGGAAACCGCGCGCACCCTATGTCATCGCGCACTTTGTCGACGGTACCGAGGAAAAGGTGTGGTGCACATTCGACGAGGAACAGGTAGACATCAACTGCAAGTCGCAGACGGCCAAGAGGTTCATCCGTGACAATCTGGAATGCCTCTGCAGTCACGGCATGGCCATGATCCGCCTGGATGCCTTTGCCTATGCCACGAAGAAAGCGGGCACCAGCTGCTTCTTCGTGGAGCCGGACGTGTGGGAATTCCTGCAGGACTGCGAAAAGATAACCGATCCCTACGACGTCATCATTCTGCCGGAGATCCATGAGCATTACACGATGCAGCTGAAGATCGCGGAAAAGGGCTACTGCACCTATGATTTCGCACTGCCGATGCTGCTCATCAACGCCTTGTATTTTCACTCTTCCCGGTATCTGAAGCACTGGCTTTCGATCTGCCCGCGCAGGCAGTTCACGACACTGGATACACACGACGGGATCGGTGTCGTAGACGTCAAGGATCTGCTGCCTGATGAAGAGATAGACCGCACGAAGGAAGGCATCTTCAAATACGGCGCCAATGTCAAAAAGGTCTATAACACGGCGGCATACAACAATCTTGATATCTATCAGGTCAACTGCACCTTCTTCTCCGCAGTCGGCGAGGATGATGACAGGTACCTGCTGGCGCGTGCAGTACAGTTCTTTGCGCCAGGCACGCCGCAGGTTTACTATGTGGGCCTTATGGCCGGCAGGAACGACCTGAAACTGCTTGAGGAGACAAAGGTCGGCCGCAATATCAACCGCCACTATTACAGCAGGGAAGAGATCGATGAGGAAGTGCGCCGCCCGGTGGTGCAGAAGCTTATCCGGCTCATGGAATTCCGTAACAGCCATCCGGCTTTTGACGGCACCTTCGAAATGCCGGATTGTGAGGACAGCAGGCTTGTCATCCGCCGTGCAGACGGCGACAGTTGGGCTCTTTTGGAAGCCGATTTTGTCACCGGCGGGATCCGGATCACCTATTCCGGGGGAAACGGCAGCGAAGAGGAACTGGCGCTGTAAAGCGGGAACCGGTCGCGGCTGATCATCGTGCGCGGGTGAACAGATCACAGAGAGGGATGATATAATGGAAACGTGATCACATCCGGCGGTTCAGGTTTGAAAGTGCCTCGGATGCGGCGATTTCAAACCGCAGCATCGGTGCTGACGCACCGGCTGCCTGTTTCAGAGAACGAATTCAAAATCCTTAAACCGGATTTTGAATTATAAGGTTCTCTTCAAAGAGGTGTCAATATGACCAGATCTATGTTGTCTGCGGCAGCCATTCTGTTATTGTCGGTACTTGCGGGATGCGGGTCGGCGAATACTTCTGCGGCCGGCGCGTCCGGGAATACCACAGCCGTACCGTCCGCGCAGACGTCTGCCGCTGCAATGTCCGGGAATACCACAGCAGGCACATCCGCGCAGACGTCTGCCGCTGCGACGGCGGAGAAGGCTTCAGCAGCAGGCAGCCAGGGTGAAAAAGTGAGCGGTGCTTCGATCGAAAACGCAGTGGCAGAGGATTTTGACGGCCAAAACTACACGTTCAGTCCCATGTCTTTAAAGATGGCACTGTCAATGCTGAAAGAAGGGGCTTCTGCCGAAGCGGCCTCGGAACTGTCCGGCTGTATTGCCGGCACAGACTGCGCAAAGGCACAGGCAGCAGCTGCAAAGGGTACCGATATCCAGTATGCCAATTCCTTCTGGGTATCCAGTAACATAGTGGTCAAAAAACAATATGCTGATAAACTCAGTACCCTGTATGGTGCTGAACTCGAAAATATTGATTTCGGAAACGCCGCGGCAGCCGATACGATCAATGACTGGATCTCGAAAAAGACGGCGGGACTGATCGATAATGTCCTGCAAAGCAGCGATCTAAGCAGCGATACTTCCGGCGTGCTGGTAAACACAGTTCATTTCAAGGACAGCTGGAACGAGTCTTTCTTCAGCACCGACAAACAGAAATTTACCAATGCGGATGCGACGGCTGCGCAGGTCGACATGATGCACGGAAAAATGGACCAGTATTTTGAATACGGTAATATGCAGGGCATCGTGAAAAACTATGCGAATGGCTGCAGGTTCGTGGCTGCCAAAGAAAGAGACGGCTCACCGGTCGCAGGAAAAGACGGCGATGTGGAAGAAATGATCTCGCAGTCAGCTTCGCCGATCGATTATGACGAGATGACGCTCGACATGCCAAAGTTCAGGATCGAAACTTCCGCCGATAATTTGATGCAGGAACTGGAAAATTGCGGTGTCAGGGCGATCTTCGATCCCTACGGCGGCGCTCTGCCCGACGTTTCCGACAAGCCCCTTTATGTATCGAAGATCATGCAGAAAGCCACTGTCAGTGTGGATGAGAACGGAACAGAAGCAGCCGCTGCAACAGCGGCGATCGAGATGCTGAGTGCCTCCGCTGAATCCACGGAGATACGCGTTACCCTGGACAGCCCGTTTATTTATGCGATCCTTGACAGCGACGGAAACATTCTCTTTGAAGGCAGCGTCTGCAGTTTTTAGTCTATGGAAGACAGTCTTTACAAAGTCTGTTAGCAATTCAAAGGCTGATTTGTTCGCGGCGAAGGCGTTTTGTGCTTCAAGCGATGAAAGCCGCGCCAAGACAGTTTAGCCATAAGCTTTATCAAGGCCCCGTACTCGCCTGCGGGCGCCGGCATTCGCTCGCGGTCAGACGTATTTACCCGCAATCTGGCCCATCCCGCCGCCCAAACACCGGTCGCATGACGCCGCCCAAAGCGCCCGGCGCCCCGCAGTATCCCAAATTTCCCGAATTGTTGTATAATACAAAAATAACGTTGGGGAAAAAACTGTTTTGGGGGTCATGATGTCAGCATACAGCGAATCGATCGTTAAAAGCTTTACGGAGGGAGATAACATACGGGATGCCGGTCTGACTACGCCGGAAAACGTAGACCGGTACGATGATCTGCAGTACGGAGAAGACAGGAAATGGCAGCTTCTGGATGTTTACCGTCCTAAGGAAGGCACGGTTTTGCTGCCGGTGATCATTTCTGTCCATGGCGGCGGATGGGTCTACGGCGACAAGGAACGTTACCAGTATTACTGCATGAGCCTGGCGCAGCGAGGTTTTGCGGTCATCAACTTCACTTACAGACTGGCGCCGGCCCATAAATTTCCGGCTTCGCTCGAAGATACGAATCTGGTCGCGCACTGGATCATGAAGAATGCCGAGATGTACGGCCTGGACACCACGCACATCTATGCGGTCGGAGATTCGGCAGGTGCGCACATCCTCGGCCTGTATGCCGCGATCCTGACTAACCTGTCCTATGCGGCAAAATATGATTTCAAGCCGCCTGTGGATTTTATGCTCAAGGCAGTAGCTCTGAACTGCGGCCTGTATCATGTCGCAAAGAATGATGCCGAGGATCGCCAGACGATGCGCCTGATGCAGGAATTCCTGCCGGAGAAGGGCACTGACGCGGAACTGAGCCTCATCCATGTGGAAGAACATATGACGA
The DNA here is from genome assembly GCA_022652545.1 of Lachnospiraceae bacterium. Classification (GTDB taxonomy): domain Bacteria; phylum Bacillota; class Clostridia; order Lachnospirales; family Lachnospiraceae; genus CAG-791. The sequence goes on along the minus strand of JALCRM010000004.1, from coordinate 162,727 downwards.
AGGAATATCCGCCTGTTTTTCTCATGACGGCTACCGGGGACTTCCTGAAGAAACAGGCCCCGGAGATGGAATCCAGGCTTCTGGAACTCGACATTCCCCATGAATTCCGTTATTTTTCACAGCAGCAGGCCACGGAGATCCGGAGGGGAGAAAACAAGGGAAAAGAACGTCCGCTGGGACATGTTTTCCATGTCAACATGAGGCTCAGGGAAGCAGCCACCTGCAATGATGAGGAGTGTGACTTTTTCCGGCGCTTCAGCTGAGCCGGTGTAAGCTTCTCCGCGGACAGCGTGTATTTCGGCAGTTCCGGTGTGCCGGACAGCCGGACCGGCTGCAATTGACACCGGCAGAGGCAGACACTATAATATTTTTGTAAACAGTCTGGGTGGTCTATGTTGAGAGCATTGCCAGTAAGACCGGAAAAAGATGACAGGAGCAGTTATGACACGATGGCGTATCATAGCTGCTCTTTCTGTTTGCTGCCGGGCAGGGCATACGACGGATCCGGAGACAGGAAAGGGGAACTGCATGGATAAAAAGACACCGCTCTATGAAACACATGTGGCAGCAGGCGGAAAGATCGTGCCGTTTGCGGGCTGGCTGCTGCCGGTACAGTACGGTACGGGTGTGATCGCGGAACACATGGCAGTGCGGAGGGCCTGCGGGCTCTTTGATGTTTCGCACATGGGAGAACTGACCCTGAAGGGCCCGGACGCCACGGCCAACCTGAACCGTATCCTTACAAACGACTATACGAAGATGGACGACGGGCGCGCGCGTTATTCGCCGATGTGCAACGGTCAGGGGGGCTGCGTTGACGACCTCATCGTCTACAAAAAGGGCGACAACGACTACTTCATCGTGGTCAATGCCGCCAATACGGACAAGGATTTTGCCTGGTTCCTTGCCCATCTTCAGGGGGATGCAGTCTGCGAAAATGTGAGTGAGCAATATGGACAGATCGCACTGCAGGGTCCGAAGGCTGCCGATATCCTCGCAAGGATCGCGGATGCCTCGACTTTCCCGAAGAAGTACTACACCGCTGTTTTTGACGGTATCGTCGCGGGAATTCCCTGCATTATAAGCCGCACGGGATACACCGGAGAATTCGGGTATGAATTCTACTGCGCGGCAGGAGATGCCGTTGCGCTCTGGGACGCTCTTCTGAAAGCAGGCAAGGGCGACGGGCTCATCCCCTGCGGCCTCGGCGCCCGCGATACACTGCGTCTCGAAGCGGCAATGCCGCTCTACGGGCACGAGATGGACGATACGGTGAGTCCGCTGGAAACCGGGCTGGACTTTGCGGTAAAACTGGAAAAGCCTGATTTTATCGGAAAGGCTGCCATGACAAGCGTTCTTCCGCCTGCCAGGGAACGTGTGGGACTCAGGGTCACGGGCCGCGGGATCGCACGCGAGGAGCAGGATGTCATACTGAACGGCGAAAAGATCGGGCACACCACTTCCGGTACTTTTGCACCGTTCCTCGGCTATCCGGTCGCCATGGCGCTCGTCCGGAAGGGTGCGGTCAAAACAGGCGGCAAAGTTACAGTCAGCATTCGCGGCAGAGAAGTGGAGGCCGAAGTCACGGAGCTTCCTTTCTATAAGGCGGCAAGGCACTGAAGTCCCGGACGATACATGACGGCAGTGCCTGCACAGTTAGCATAAAACAGCGTATACAGCTTGATTCGGAGGACCGGACGGCCCTCTCCAAGGAGGATGGATATGAAAACACCGGAAGAACTGAAGTATACAAAATCCCATGAATGGATCCGCATCGACGGCGACAGCGCCGAGATCGGCCTCACCGACTACGCACAGAGCGAACTCGGCGACCTGGTCTTCGTGAATCTGCCGGAAGAAGGCGATGCGGTGACCGCGGGCAAAACATTTGCGGACGTCGAAAGCGTCAAGACCGTTTCCGATGTTTTTTCACCCGTAACGGCCGTTGTGGCAGAGGTGAACAGTGAGCTGGCCGACGCCCCGGAGAAGATCAATGAGGACCCCTATGGCGCCTGGCTCGTGAAGGTGAGCGGCATCACGGGGACTGAGGAACTGATGAGCGCAGCGGAGTACGAGGCATTCGTCGCGTCTGAAAAAGCAGAGCACTGAGCACAGGAGGGGAAGAGATGGGTTCATACATTCCCGCTACCGGAGAGCAGGAACAGGAGATGCTCGGGAAGATCGGAGTCAGCAGGATCGAAGATCTTTTCGCAGGCATTCCCGCGGAACTGAAAGTGAAGGGCGGGCTGGACCTGCCGGACGGCGTATCCGAGATGGAGGCGCTGCGCGGTATGCGCAGTCTTGCAGACAGGAACCGCATCTACAGAAAGATCTTCCGCGGCGCAGGTGCTTATGACCATTATATCCCGGCGATCGTGAGTGAGGTGATCTCGAAGGAGAGCTTCCTGACCGCATATACGCCGTACCAGGCCGAGATCAGCCAGGGCGTGCTGCAGTCGATCTTTGAATACCAGACCTATATCTGCGAGCTGACAGGCATGGATGTTTCCAACGCCTGTGTATACGACGGCGCTGAGGCGGCGGCCGAAGCGGCCGCGATGTGCAGGGACAGAGGCCGTACGAAGGTACTTGTTTCGGGAGCCGTGAGTCCGTATATCCTGTCCGTTGTGAAGACATACTGCTTCGGCAGCGGCTGCGAAGTCGAAGAGATCCCGGCGGAAGGCACAGCGACGGATGTCGGTGCACTGCAGAAAAAACTCGGTCCGGATACGATGTGTCTCATCATGGCACAGCCCAATTATTTCGGAACGATCGAAGACGCAGCGGCGATCGCGGAAGCGGTGCACGCGGCAGGGGCAAAACTCGTGATGAGCGTGGACCCGGTCGCAGCCGCAGTACTTCGCTCCGCAGCGGAATACGGTGCGGATATTGCCGTCGGGGAAGGGCAGCCGCTCGGCATGCCCCTTTCGTTCGGCGGGCCGTATCTGGGCTTCATGGCGACAAAACAGGCTTTCATGCGCAGACTTCCCGGCAGGATCGTAGGCGAGACCAAAGACCGTGACGGAAAGACGGGATATGTTCTGACGCTGCAGGCCCGGGAACAGCATATCCGCAGGGAAAAAGCCTCGAGCAACATCTGTTCCAATGAGGCGCTCTGCGCTTTGTGTGCGGGCGTGTACCTTTCGGCCATGGGGCCGCAGGGCATTGCCGATGCGGCGCAGCAGTCGATGAGCAAGGCACATTACCTTTCCGAAAAACTCGCGGAGGCAGGCTTTCATACATTGAACGGGCGGGCTTTCTTCAATGAATTCGTTACGGATTCGCCGGTTGCCCCTGCATCTGTCATGCGGGCGCTTTCCGCAAAGGGGATCCTCGGCGGGCTGCCGCTCGGCGGAGCGCACAAGGGAGAGATCCTCTGGTGCGCGACGGAGAAAAACACGAAGGCAGACATAGAGGAGGCCGCGGAAGCAGCCGGAGCCGCAGCGAAAGATCCCGCCGCGGCGGAAGGGAAGGAGGCGTGACATGCTGATCTTTGATAAAGGCACGAAGGGCCGCCGGACCGAATACATCCCGGCCTGTGATGTACCGGTGACAGAGCTGCCGGAAGGGGACAGAAGGATAGCACCGCTATGCATGCCGGAACTTTCCGAAAATGATGTGAGCCGCCACTATTCGGAGCTGGAGCGAAAAACACACGGTGTGAATGACGGCTTTTATCCGCTCGGTTCCTGTACCATGAAGTACAATCCCAAGGCGGCGGATGCCGCGGCAGCCATGGAAGGGTTTACATCGATCCATCCGCTGGCGCCGAAGGAGGATGTCCAGGGCTGCCTGGAAGTCCTCAGCACCGCCGAAAAATATCTTTGCGAGATCACGGGCATGAGCCGTTTCACGCTGCAGCCTGCAGCCGGTGCTCACGGTGAATTCACGGGCCTTCTCCTCATAAAAGCCTATCACCGCGCGCGCGGTGACATGAAGAGGACAAAGATCATCGTGCCGGATTCCGCGCACGGCACCAACCCTGCAAGCGCGGCCATGGCCGGCTTTGAAGTCGTCAACATCGCCTCCGGGCCGGATGGCTGCATCGATCTGGATACGCTGCGCGCAGCCTGCGATGACACAGTCGCTGGCCTGATGCTTACGAACCCGAACACGGTCGGCCTCTTTGATAAAAACATCGCGCAGGTCACCGGGATCGTCCATGCCTGCGGAGGTCTTTGCTATTACGACGGCGCCAACCTGAACGCGGTGATCGGCATCGTCCGCCCGGGTGACATAGGTTTTGACTGCATGCACCTGAATCTGCACAAGACGTTTGCGACGCCGCACGGCGGCGGAGGACCTGGTTCCGGTCCCGTCGGGTGCCGCGCTGACCTCGTGCGTTTTCTGCCGGGGCAGGTCGTGGACCGCGACGCGCAGACCGGGCTGCTTTCCTTCTCGAAGGAACCGGACAGCATCGGCGACATGCGTTCGTTCTACGGCAATTTCCTTATCGTGGTCCGCGCGCTGACCTATATCACGATCCTCGGCAGGCAGGGCATCCCGCAGGCCAGTTCGCACGCCGTTCTGAACGCCAACTACATGATGGCCTGCCTGAAAGACACCTATCATATGGCGTATGACGAAACGTGCATGCACGAGTTTGTCATGTCGCTGGAAGACCTGAAGGACAAAACAGGCATCTCCGCGCTGGACATCGCAAAGGGACTGCTCGATGCCGGCATCCATCCGCCGACGATGTATTTCCCGCTCATCGTGCATGAAGCGCTGATGATCGAGCCGTGCGAGACCGAATCCAAAGAGACGATCGACCAGGCAGTGGAGGTGCTGAAAGCACTGAAGGACGAAGCACTGAAGGATCCGGAGGATCTGAAGAGCGCGCCGCACCACACGCCTGTCACGAGACTCGACGAAGTCAATGCGGCGCGGCATCCCAAGCTCCGCTGGAGCGCACCAGGGGACAGCGCCATGTGATTCGTAAATATATTGCAGTACAGCAGCCGGCTGCGGATCCACGCAATGAAGCGTGCTTCCGCGGCCGTTGTTTTGACCGCGGCGCGGCAGGAACAGAATAGGAAGACACCGCGGCGCAGCAGGAACGGCGCAGAAAGACATCGCGGAAGCTCAGGGGGCAGCATATGAAATTACCGATGTTCAAGCATCTCAGACTGTTTGTCAGCCCGTGGACGGATCCTTATCTCAATCTGGCCTGCGAGGAGGAACTTCTGCGTTCCGCAAGACCGGAGGAATGCGGGCTCTATCTGTGGCAGAATGACCGCACTGTGGTCATCGGGCGCAACCAGAACGCATACCGGGAGTGCCACATCTACGAGATGCAGGCGGACGGCGTGAAGCTGGCGCGGCGCCTTTCCGGCGGAGGCGCGGTTTACCACGATATGGGAAATCTCAATTATTCTTTTGTGTGTGCGGACGACGATTACAATCGTCCGGCACTGGCCGCGGTAGTCCTCGGCGCGCTGGCCGGACTCGGCGTGGAAGCGTCCCTGAGCGGAAGAAATGACATTGAGGTCAGCGGAAGGAAATTCTCGGGTTCCGCATTTTACAAGACCGATGGCTGTGTGCTGCATCACGGTACTCTCATGTGCAATGTGGATTGTGATAAAATGAACCGGTATCTGCATGCGTCCTCCGCCAAGCTGAAGAGCCGCGGCGTAAGGTCCGTGAAGGCGCGCGTGAGGAATCTCTGCGAGATCGTGCCGGACATTACGGTAGCGAAAGTGAGTGCGGCGCTGCAGAAGAGCTATGCCGATACATTCGGGATCATGCCTGCTGTTTTGTCTGCGGAAGAAATGCAGACACCTTCCGTTGAGGAAAAGCGCGCGCGCTTTGCTTCAGAGGAATGGCTGTACGGGAAGGAAGAGAAGTTTTCCGAAACACTCGGGTTCAAGGGACCGGCGGGCGAGATCTATATTGAGTTCGCGACGGAGCGGGGCATCATCCGTACGGCGCATATTTTTACGGATTCGCTGGCAGTGGACCTGCCGGAGCGATATGCACCTTCCTTTGAAGGAGTGGCGTACGGCTCGGACAGAATGAAGGAACTGCTGGAAACTCTCGGTATGCCGGAGGAGGAATATGAAAGACTTGTATGATCTTGCAGTCCTGGGCGCAGGCCCCGGCGGCTATACGGCGGCGCTGGAGGCAGCCCGTCTCGGACTTTCCGTCGCCGTTGTTGAAAAGGATCTCGTCGGAGGCACCTGCCTGAACCGCGGCTGCATACCGACGAAGGCACTGCTCCACGCGGCCTGCAGCTACAGGGAGCGCAGGACCTCCGCATACGGCCTGCCGGCGCTTCTTCCGCAGCCGGAAGAGGCGGGGGGGGACGCGCTCCTCGATGCAAAGGTCGCGGACGGCGTAGACACGGCGGCACTGTTTCAGGCCTGCAGAGACGCGGTACGGACGCTGCGCGAGGGAATAGAAAGAAGCTTTCAGGCAGGGAAGATCGATCTGTTTCGTGCGGAAGGCAGACTTTCGCAGGGCGCAGTCACCCTCGTCCATCCCGTTATCGCGGATCCTTCTGCCGCCTCATCCGGAGCGGAAGGCTGCGATTTCAATGACGGCGATGCCGTACATGCGCGTGACATCCTGCTGGCTGCCGGCTCCGTTCCGTCGGTGCTGCCGATCCCCGGGATCGACCTGCCCGGCGTCCTTACAAGCGATGAGCTGCTTGCCATGGACAGTTTTCCGGAGAGCATCGTCATTATCGGCGGCGGTGCGATCGGTTGTGAATTTGCGGATATGCTCAGCAGCTTCGGCGTCTCGGTGACGGTCCTTGAAGCGCTTCCGCGGCTTCTTGCAAACATGGACAAAGAGATCTCGCAGAGTCTGAAGATGCAGCTGAAAAAGCGCAGGGTAGATGTACACACAGGCGTTTCCGTCACAGGGATCGAATCCGCACCAGACGGTATGCCGGTGTGTGAATATACGGAGAACGGGGAAACATGCCGCGCCGCAGCGCAGTACGTGCTCTGTGCGGCGGGGCGCAGGGCGCTGAGCGGACAGTTTCCGCAGCTGGCAGGCGAACGCGGCCGTATCCTCGTTGACGGATGTTTTGCCACTTCCGTACCGCATGTCTATGCGATCGGCGATATCACGCCCGGCCCGCAGCTCGCCCACAAGGCCGAGGCGGAAGCCAGACAGGCCGTCCGCGCGATCGCACGCGCGCAGGGCAGGGTGCTGCCGGCAGCAGAGGACATCGACACGAAACTGATCCCGGCCTGTGTGTATACGGAGCCCGAGATCGCCAGTACAGGACTCACGGAGGCGGAGGCTGCGGCCGCCGGCCTGGAGACTGTTACGGGCAAAGCCGTCAGCGGTGCCAATGCGCGTTCCGTCATCTCCGGGGATCCGCGCGGTTTCATGAAGGTAGTTGTGCAGAAGGGGACCGGCCGTATCCTGGGCGCACAGTTCATGTGTGCGCGCGCGTCCGATATGATCGCGGAAATGACGCTGGCCATCGCAAACGGACTCACTGCGGCGGAATGCCTGAAGGCAGTCCGTGCACATCCCACGTATGAGGAAATGCTGACGGAAGCCCTGGACGGGGCAGCCGGAAAAGCTGCGGGAACGTGAGAAAAACCGGTGCAGGAGAGAAAGAACCGGTGAAAAGGGAATACCCGGAAAGAGATCTGCCATGGATATGAAAATCATGCCCGCGGGCGACGAAGCACTGGTCGTCCAGTTCGGGGACAGCATAGATGAAAAAATAAACCGTCAGGTGCATGCGCTTGCCGGCTGGGTGGAACTGCAGCGTTTCAGGGGCGTCCGGGAACTGCTGCCGACGTACCGGTCGCTCCTGGTTTTCTATGATCCGCGGGTGATCCTGTATGACAGGCTGAAAAAGGACCTCTCCAGGTTTTCCGAAGAGGACAGTGCGGCGGCGCTGGCACACACGCGCACGCTGCTGGTACCCTGCTGCTATGAGGATCCGTACGGTCCCGACCTGCTGGCGATGGAGCCGCTCACCGGGCTTTCGCGCAGTGAGATCGTCAAGATACACAGCTCGGTGGATTACAAGATCTACATGCTGGGCTTCCTGCCCGGGTTCGTCTATCTGGGCGGCCTCGACCCCCGTATTGCGGCACCGCGGCTCAAAACGCCGCGCACAAAGATCCCGGCGCGCAGTGTGGGCATCGGCGGCAGCCAGACGGGTGTATACCCGATGGATTCGCCGGGAGGCTGGCGTCTCATCGGTTCCACGCCTCTGGAATTTTACGATCCGAAAAGGGAGGAACCGATCCTTTGCAAGGCCGGCGAGTATATCCGCTTTGTACCGATCTCCGTCCCCGAGTACAACCTGATACGGGAAGAAACAGAGAAGGGCGTTTACGAGCCTACATACATGGAGGCCCCGCAGAGATGAATATTGAAGTGATACGTTCCGGCCCGCTTACGACCGTACAGGACCGCGGAAGGTTCGGCTATCTGCGCTCCGGCCTGGGACCGTCGGGGCCGATGGACCGCGATGCCTTTGAAGAAGCGGCCCGCGCTGTCGGTAATGAAAACGGGGAAGCCGGACTCGAGATGACGCTGTTCGGCGCGACGCTGAAATTCGGCGGCCCCTGTACGTTTGTAGTCACGGGTGCGGACATGGGGGCAAAACTGGATGGCACGCCCGTGCAGCGCGGTGTGCCGGTCACCGCATTTGCCGGCCAGACGCTGGCCTGCGGTTTTGCGGCAGACGGCTGCCGCGGCTATTTTGCGGTGCGCGGCGGGATCGATGTGCCTGTTGTCATGAACAGCAGATCGACGAACCTGAAATGCCGCCTCGGTGGCCTGGACGGCCGCAGCCTGAAGGACGGGGATGTCCTCCGGGTGCCGGATCAGGCGGCTTCCGGAGAACAGGTTTCCGCCGGGAGCACAGTTGCTTCGGAGACCGGGAAACAGCCCGTTTACGGGCACAGCGTGACGGTACGTGTCATCAGGGGGCCGCAGGATGACTATTTCACGGCGGCCGGCATGGCCACGTTCCTGTCTTCCTCCTACAAAGTCTCGGTACAGAGCGACCGTATGGGCATCCGTCTGGAGGGCCCGATGATCGAGAGCCGCGGCGGTACGGACATTGTTTCGGACGGCATTGCGTTCGGCTCGGTACAGGTGCCGGCTGGCGGACAGCCGATCATACTGATGGCGGATCGCCAGACGACGGGAGGCTATGCCAAGATCGCCACGGTGGTGACAGCCGACCTGCCGCTCCTTGCCCAGCGGAAGCCGGGAGACGAGGTGCACTTTACGGAAGTCACGGTGGAAGAGATCCAGAAAGAGATCCGCAGGAAAGCGGCAAAACCGGTCAGTATCTTCGGTATCCTGCGCGGACTGTTTTGGGAATAAGGCTTTCAAAGGAGGCATAGCTATGGGAGTATCCGAGATCTATCCGGAAGGAAAAACAGCGGCGGATTTTGCCGCATGGAAGCCCGGAGATGTCCGGAAACTGATACGGGAAGGCAAAATAACAGGCCAGACGAGCGGTATGTGCGAAGGCTACGCGCAGGCAAACCTGGTCGTACTGCCGAAGGAACTTGCGTACGATTTCCTGCTGTTTGCGCAGAGGAACCCGAGACCCTGCCCGCTGCTTGAGGTCAGCGATACCGGCAGCAGGACGCTGCATGAGATCGCAGACGGTGCGGACATAGCCCGGGATATCCCGAAGTACCGCATATACGAGCACGGGGTGCTCACCGGTGAGTATACGGATGTGTCCGATTTCTGGAACGACGGACTCGTGAGCTTTCTCATTGGCTGCAGTTTTTCCTTTGAAGGAGAACTGCTCGCGGCCGACGTGCCGGTGCGGCAGATCGAGGAGCACTGCAACGTTCCGATGTATGACACCAGTATACCCTGCAGGAGCGCAGGTATTTTTCACGGGAACATGGTCGTCAGCATGCGGCCCATACCCGAAGCCCTGATCCCGCGGGCAGTGCTCGTGACGGGGGCCATGCCGCGCGTACACGGCGCACCTGTTGCGATCGGCGATCCGGAGTCGATCGGCATCCATGACCTGTCCCGCCCCGATTACGGCGATGCCGTCACCATTAAGGAAGGCGAGGTCCCGGTATTCTGGCCGTGCGGTGTGACGCCGCAGGCCGCGGTGATGGCTTCGAAGCCGGATTTCTGCATCACGCATTCACCCGGTCACATGCTGCTCACGGATGTGAAAAACGTACTGCTCAAGTATTGAAAGACGGAAAGAAAGCTCCGGATGGTTTTAGATCCGGCGATATTGCAGGGGAAAGGGGAATGACAATGCTGAAGATAGATTTTAACTGCGACCTCGGAGAGAGTTTCGGCAGCTGGAAGTGCGGCATGGACGAAGCAGTGATCCCGTTCATCTCGTCCGCCAATGTGGCCTGCGGTTTTCACGCTTCCGACCCGCTCGTGATGGAGAAGACCGTGGAGCTTGCCAAAACACATGGCGTATCTGTAGGCGCGCATCCGGGCTACCCTGATCTTGTGGGCTTCGGACGCAGGAAAATGGATGTGGCACCGGCCGAACTGAAGGCCATGGTGATCTACCAGATCGGCGCACTGAGTGCATTCTGCACCGCACAGGGTATAAAGCTGGCGCATGTGAAGCCGCACGGGGCCATGTACAACACGGCAGGCAAAGACCCGAAGCTGGCCGCGGCGATCGCGGAAGGGATCTTTGAAGTGGATCCCGGCCTGATCCTGCTGGGACTTTCCGGAAGTGAACTGATCGGGGCCGCAAAACAGACAGGTCTGCGCTATGCCCGCGAGGTTTTTGCAGACCGGGCATACGAGGAGGACGGTTCCCTGGTGGCGCGCTCAAAGCAGGGTGCCATGATCACGGACGAAGAGGAAGCGATCGGGAGAGTGATCGGCATGGTCAGGGATGGCAAAGTCAGCGCTGTCACCGGACGGGAGATAGAAGTGCAGGCGGATTCCGTCTGTCTGCACGGGGACGGACCAAAGGCGGTCGCGTTCGCAGAAAAGATCCGCGAGGCACTGGAAGGAGAAGGAATAGCCATCGTTCCGATGCCGGAAGTCATCGCGGACAGATAGGAAAAGCCGGTGCAGGCAAAGCACTGCACGGCCTGGCAAGGGCAATGGGGCCCCTGATGAAGATCAAATTCTGTTCAGAAGGGACAAAAACAATGGAAACGATCGAAGAAATAGTGCTGCGCCATTCCGGAAGGGGAATGAAACTGCTGTACAGCTACCAGGCACCTGACCAGTGCCATATCGCCGCACGCGAGATCCTTTCGTGGAGCAGGGGCACGGTGCTTCTGACCACGGGATTCTATGTGGCGGGACATGCGGAAACGGACGGCCCCGCCGGTACGGTATGCCTTGCGAAGGCCCTTGAAAAACTGGGCTTTCATCCGGCCGTCGTGACGGATGAATACTGCAGGGGCTTTTTTGAGCCGGAAGGGCTGGAAACGATCTATATGAAAAAGGCACAGCCGGAAGCGGAAGGAGATTTCTGCCGCGCACTGCTGTCGGAATACAAGCCTGTCGGTCTGATCTCCATCGAGCGCTGCGGGAGAGACAGGCATGGCCTGTACCTGAATATGCGCGGTACGGATATCAGTGCACAGACAGCCCCGCTCGATCTCCTGTTCGAGTATGCATACGGCAGCATCCCGACCATCGGCGTGGGAGACGGCGGCAACGAGATCGGTATGGGCGATATGGCAGGGGTCATTGCCAGGCGTCTCGGCATAGTACCCTGCAATGTAAGGACGGATATTCTCGTGACGGCTTCCGTATCCAACTGGGGCGCATACGCCATAGCGGCCTGCCTTGCTGAACTCACCGGCAAACCGCTTCTTTCAGACTTTGAAGCGATCCGGGATTACATCGGGCGTACCGTGGCCCTGGGCAGCGTGGACGGTATTACGCACAAGCAGATCCTGAGCGTGGACGGCAACGATATGACCATAGAGCGGGAGATCCTGGAGAGCCTAGCGGCAGCGGCAGGGCAGGCCGCCGCGTCGTGAGACGACCCGGGCGGAGCGGTCTGCGGACCGTCCGGTCACTTGCGAGACAGGATCTGAATTTTGAATCCGGATTTTCGGTATACATGTATATTTCAAGTTGACATTGAAGAAGTCCGCGCTTATAATCACCCTTTGTAAGCAAAGGCGCTTCTTGATGGAAGTGCCTTTTGTTATATATGGCGAACAGATACAGCCCCGGGCAAATTCACAGCGAAGGCGGAAAGGCAAAGATGAAGACTCTCGGATATTATAACGGCAGGTATGATGAACTTGAAAACATGACGATCCCGTTTGACGACAGGGTGTGTTTTTTCGGCGACGGTGTTTATGATGCAGGCCCTGCGAGAAATTATCACATTTTTTCGCTTGACGAACACGTAGACCGTTTCTTCAACAGCGCAGCGCTGCTGGACATAGTGATCCCGGTCACCAAGCAGGAACTGAAGGATCTTCTGAACGATCTTGTAAAGAAGATGGACACGGGCAATCTGTTTGTCTACTGGCAGTGCACCAGGGGAACAGGCATCCGTGACCACGCTTACACGGAAGGCGCCGGAAATCTCTGGGTCATGCTCAAGCCCGGCGAACTGAATGACGGCACCAAGCCTATTCACTGCATCACCTGTGAAGACAAGCGTTTCCAGTACTGCAACTGTAAGACGCTGAATCTTCTGCCTTCGGTACTGTATGCCGAAAAAGCCAAAAAGGCAGGCTGCCAGGAATCAATCCTGTACCGCCACGGCGGCAGGATCACGGAGTGCGCACACAGCAACTGCCATATCATAAAGGACGGCAAGGTGATCACGGCACCGACGGACGACCTGATCCTGCCCGGCATCGCAAGGGCTCATCTGGTCAGGATGTGCAAGAAACTGGAGATAGGCGTCAGCGAGACACCGTATTATCTCGAAGATCTCTGGAACGCCGACGAGATCCTGGTGACGGCTTCTTCGAACGTCTGCCTGCATGTGGATACGCTGGACGGGAAGCCGGTGGGCGGCAAGGCACCTGAACTGCTGGAGAATCTCCGCAGCCACCTCTACAGCGAGATCATCGAAGCCACGAACTGAGAACAGCTGTACAGGGGTAATAATTCAGAAAAAAGAGACGATGAAGTCTTAACAACTTTGTCGTCTTTTTTTATAGGAACTTATGAGGAGGCAAAACATGGACGGTCTGAATAAGGTAGTCAATACAATAGACGGTATGGTGTGGGGCCCTGTAATGCTCATCCTGCTGGTGGGCACGGGGATTTTCCTGACAGTCAAACTGAAATTCCTCACCTGGAGGAACCTCGGCTATGCACTGCACAGTGTACTGAGCAAGGAAGCGCGCACGACGAAGAGAGGCACCGGAGATGTATCGCCTTTTTCCGCTCTGATGACGGCACTGGCCGCGACGATCGGTACCGGCAACATCGCCGGTGTGGCGACGGCCATGGCTTCCGGCGGCCCGGGCGCGCTCGTATGGATGTGGGTCTCCGCATGTTTCGGACTGACCACGAAGTTTTCCGAATGCATGCTGGCCATCAAGTACCGTGAAAAGAACGAGATCGGCGAAATGAGCGGCGGTCCCATGTTCACCATGAAGAACGGATTCAAAAACAAGAAGCTGGGCCTGTTCATGGGCTTCCTGTTCGCCTTTTTCGCAGTTTTTGCCTCTTTCGGCATCGGCGATATGACGCAGTCGAACTCCATCGCAAGTGCGCTGAATTCGACGTTTAACACACCGATGTGGCTGACCGGTGTGATCCTGACTGTTCTCAGCCTTGTGATCATTGTCGGCGGCATCAAGAGTATCTCCCGCGTTTCCAGCGTAGTCGTCCCTGTCATGGCTGCCTTCTATGTGGTCGCCGGCCTGATCTGCATCGTTATCAACTATCGCAACCTGCCTACCGGCCTCTATCAGATCTTTGTGATGGCAGTCAACCCCAAGGCTGTCGGCGGCGGTGTGATCGGCACCATTACGGCGTCCGTCATGAGATCCATGCGGTACGGCGTGGCCAGAGGCTGTTTTTCCAATGAAGCAGGCATGGGCTCCGCGGCCATCACGGCAGCGTCTGCCACGACCGATGACCCGGTCCGCCAGGGCTATATCAACATGACCGGAACATTCTGGGATACCATCGTGGTCTGCTCCATCACCGGCCTTGTCATCGCATCCTCGGGCGTGCTGGGCACAACGGATGCCGCGGGCAATACCCTGACGGCAGTTCCGCTGACCATGGCGGCTTTTGAGAGCGCGATCGGCCCTGTCGGCGCCTATATCGTATCCCTCGGCATCGTACTGTTTGCTTTTTCAACGATCATCGGCTGGGAATACCACGGTGAAAAGGCATTCGAGTATCTGATCCCGAACCGAAAGCTGATCTACTGCTACCGTATCGTATATTCACTGGTCGTCTATGTCGGCGCGACACAGACCCTGGATCTCATCTGGAATATTTCCGATATCATGAATGCCCTGATGGCGATCCCTAACCTGATCTGCCTGCTGATCCTGAGCAATGTGATCGCAAGCGAAGTGAATCGTTTCCAGCCCACTGTCGATGCGGAAGTCGCCGCATACAGGCATAAGGCGTAAGCCACATCTGTTCCTTATTCCTCGGACAAAACATGAAAAAGCCGGATCGAAGGCCGCGAAGCCTCCGTTCCGGCTTTTTGAATATCTGCCCTTTTGACCTCCGGACAACTGCCCGGGCGGGCGCATGGCTACTGTCTGAAAGCTGCCGGTCGCCGGGCTGTGCAGCGGCAGGTGGGGGCAGAATTGTTCGCGGTGGGGGTGTTTTAGGGGGCAAAACGATCAAAATCGCCCCGGACAACCCTCGCGATCAGAATCACCTCCAAGGTACGCCCCTCACGACCATTTATGATCGCGCCTGGGAGACTTATCCGCCAAAGCTCTTCAAAGACCATCCTATAAACAGTTCTGTGCAGACCGCCTGTTCGCGGCAGCGGTATCCCGAAGCCAGAAAACGATCAGGGAGGTGACATTGACAAACCCGGCGGGAACGACGAAAATGTTAATGTGTTTCGGCTCCGCACTAACGGAAATATACGGGGGAATGCGGAGGAGTGCCGGAACAGCCGGGCCGTACAAAGGCGGCGGTCCGCGAACGGGGGTGTTTGCATGGGCAAGCTGTCTGCCGATCTGCAGGAACAGCTTAATGTCACGACGGTATTCAGAATTCCTATTTTCGGCGGGATCGATGTATCGGAGTCGATCGTGATCACCTGGGTGGTCATGGCGATCATCCTGCTTCTGTCCCTGTGGTTCACGCATGACCTGCGTATCTTCAATCCTGGCAAAAGACAGCTCATGATCGAGACCTTCGTCAACTGGCTGGAGAAGTTCTTCGGGGACATGCTGGGAGATAACGGGAAGCAGTACTGGGAGTACCTGGCGACTGTGCTGCTGTTTGTCGCGGTCTCCAACCTGATCGGGATCTTCGGAATGAAGCCGCCGACCAAGGATCTGAACATCACGCTGACGCTGGCTGTGATGAGTATCGTACTGGTCGAGGTTTCCGGCATCCGTGCCAAGGGCGTGCGGAAATGGGCGAAGAGTTTCACCCAGCCGATCGCGATCATTACTCCCATCAACATCCTGGAACTGTTCATCAGGCCGCTGTCCCTTTGCATGCGGCTGTTTGGCAACGTACTCGGAGCTTTCATCATCATGGAAATGCTCAAACTGATCGTGCCGGCTGTGGTACCGGCGATCTTCAGTTTGTACTTTGACATCTTTGACGGACTGATCCAGGCTTATGTATTTGTCTTTCTTACTTCGCTGTACATAAAGGAAGCAGTGGAACCCTGACCCGGGTCGTTGCAGCGGGACGGGGCATAAAGCCCGGCGGAAGTACCGGAGAGCCGGGCTTTGGAAAGTGAAAACCGGAAATTCATAAAAGGATCTGGAGGAAAAGAACATGGATGTTACAGCAATCGGTGCAGGTATCTGCGCAATCACCGGCATAGGTGCCGGACTCGGTATCGGACTCGCTACAGGCAGGGCATGTGACGCCACGGCAAGGCAGCCTGAGGCCAGCGGCAAGATCACGACACAGCTGCTGCTGGGCTGTGCACTGGCTGAAGCAACGGCTATTTACGGCTTCGTGCTCGGTATTCTGCTCATCATCATGAAATGAAGCGGACCTCTTGCAGCCGAACCTCCGGCCGCAGACCGGAAGGGAAGACAGCCGGCTTAACGGCGGTATGTCCGAAGGGAGATCGAAGTGCTCAATATTAGTGTATCCAACATGATATTTACCGTCATCAACGTGCTGGTGCTCTACCTGATCCTCAAAAAATTTCTCTTCAAGCGCGTCAAAAAAGTGCTTGACCAGAGAAAGAGCGAGATCCAGGCACAGCTCGACAATGCACAGAAGCTGACAGCTGATGCGGAAGAAATGAAGAAGCAGTACGAGTATTTCAAAACGGCGGAAGACCAGGAGCACACCGAGATGGTGGACAAGGCCCGGGTCGATGCCACGCAGGAATACAACCGCATTATCGCGGGCGCACAGCAGCAGTCTGACAAGATCATAGCCGAGGCCAGGGAACGCGCCGCCAGAGAGGCCAATGAAAAACTCAACGCAGCGCGGGATTCCATCACGGATATGGTAGTATCCGCGGCGGAGAAGATCTCTGCCGGGAGCGATCCGGTGACGGCCAACAACAATATTTACGACCTGTTCGTGCACAATCTTGACGAACAGATCAACGCCGAAAACGGCGCGGACGGAAATACGGCACAGGTCTCCCCGGCCCCGGCAAACGGGAGTGGGAACAGCGGCGCCGCTACGTCGGAAACAGACGGTGACAAGTAATGGCTGAGAATGAAAATCATATCGTCAGCGCACAGCTGATCTATGCGACGCCGCCGACCACGGAACAGCTTCTGCAGATCCGTAAGCTGATCGCAGACAAACTGAAGGTCGATGAAGGCAGCGTCAATATTACGGAAAAATACGATGCTTCGATCGGCGGCGGCTTCATCCTGAAGGTCGGCAACGTAGAATACGACTGGAGTACCCGCGGCAGGCAGCAGCAGTTCAAGGAACACATTGAACAGCTGCGTACGGCTATGCGCAATGACCAGACCGCAGACATCATGTCGGTGCTGCAGAACGGTGTCGAGGACTTCACCCTGATGGCGAAGCGCCAGGAGATCGGCACGGTGCTGAAGGTCGGCGACGGCATCGCCGTCATCAGCGGTATGAACGAAGTCATGTACGGCGAAGTCGTGCTGTTTGACTCCGGTGTCAAAGGCATGGTCCAGAATATCGGGAGAGATACCATCGGCGTCATCCTGTTCGGCAAGGAAGGGCAGATCGGGGAAGGCAGCCGCGTCGTGCGCACAGGCAGACGCGCGGGCGTTCCCGCAGGCAGTTCCTTCCTCGGAAGAGTCGTGAATGCGCTCGGTGAACCGATCGACGGCATGGGAGAGATCCACTCGGACGACTATCGTGCGATCGAACAGCCCGCGCCCGGCATCGTGGACAGACAGCAGGTCGGTGTACCGCTCCAGACCGGCATCCTGGCAATTGATTCCATGTTTCCCATCGGACGCGGTCAGCGTGAACTGATCATCGGGGACCGTCAGACGGGCAAAACATCCATCGCGGTCGATACGATCATCAACCAGAAGGACAAGGACTGCTACTGCGTATATGTAGCCATCGGCCAGAAGGCATCCAAGGTCGCATCTCTCGTCAATACGCTGGTGCGCGCGGAAGCCATGAAGTACACGATCGTGATGTGCGCCACCGCAGCCGAGCCCGCGTCGATGCAGTATATCGCACCTTATGCAGCCACTTCGATGGCGGAATATTTTTCACAGAGAGGCAAGGATGTGCTCATCGTGTACGACGACCTCAGCAAACACGCGGTCGCATACCGTACCCTGTCCCTGCTGCTCGGAAGGCCGCCCGGCAGGGAAGCCTATCCCGGCGACGTTTTCTATCTGCACAGCCGCCTGCTGGAACGTTCCGCAAGGCTCAGCGCAAAACTGGGCGGAGGGTCCATCACGGCGCTGCCGATCGTGGAAACGCAGGACGGAGATGTTTCCGCCTATATCCCTACCAACGTCATTTCCATAACCGACGGCCAGATCTTCCTCGAGACAGACCTGTTTTTCTCCGGGGAACGCCCGGCTATCAATGTAGGACTTTCCGTATCGCGTGTCGGCGGTGCGGCGCAGACGAAGGCCATGAAAAAGGCCTGCGGTACGTTGCGTATCGACCTTGCCCAGTACCGTGAGATGGAAGTTTTCACACAGTTTTCCTCCGACCTGGACCAGACGACAAAAGATATGCTGGCGCAGGGCGGTGCCCTTATGGAACTGCTGAAACAGCCGCTGTATCATCCGTATTCCGTGCATGATATGGTCATACAGCTGGTGGTCTCGGGCGCGCGGATGCTGATCGATGTGCCGAGGGACCGCATTGCGGATTTCCGCAGCGGCATGCTGCAGTATTTTGCCCAGAATCATCCCGAGATCGGCCAGATGATAGAGACCGGCCAGGCTTTGGACGACGATATGAAAACCAAGATCCTCAAGACAGCCCAAAGCTACAAGAATGCATGGAAGGAACAGGCCGGCGAAACAGTGGCCGACCAGTCCTGAGGCGGGAGAGCGATAGATGTCGACAATGCGGGAAATCAGGGAGCGCATAGGGTCCATCGGCGATACGATGAAGATCACGAACGCTATGTACCTGATATCTTCGACAAAACTCAGAAAGGCGCGCGAGAGCCTTGAGAATACGGAGCCCTATTTCCTGGCACTCCAGATGCAGATCGAACGTATCATGCGGCATCTGCCGGAGGGCTTTACACACCCATATCTCGATACCCGTCTGCACACGGACGAAGCCAACAGGAAACGCGCTTTTATAGTGGTCTCAGCCGATAAAGGGCTGGCAGGCGCTTACAACCACAACGTGCTGAAGCTGGCTGAAAGCAAGATGCGCGAAAACCGGAACGCCGAAGACAAGCTTTTTATCGTCGGTGAGAGCGGCCGTCAGTATTTCAGTGCCAAAGGCTGTCAGATCGACGAGCAGTTCCATTACACCGCGCAGAATCCGACGCTGCACAGGTCCCGTATGATCGTGGAACGTATGATGACGCTTTACGGGAACAAGGAGATCGATGAGCTGCACATCATCTATACGCGGATGGTGAACAGTCTTACGATGCAGGCTGAGTGCCGTCAGCTGCTGCCCTTGTATACGCTGAACAGCCGTATGGTCGTGGGGGCGGATCACAGCGGCATACCTCTCGAGGAATTTGAGATGCGTCCGTCGCCGGAGTCCGTCATTGAGAATCTGATCCCGAACTACATGACCGGGTTTATCTACGGCGCCCTTGTGGAGTCGTTCTGCTCGGAGCAGAATTCCCGCATGATGGCAATGGACGCGGCAAACAAGAACGGGGCAAAAATGAAACAGGAACTGACGCTGCAGTACAATCGCGCGAGACAGGCCCGTATCACGCAGGAGATCACGGAAGTCGTGGCCGGCGCCAGGGCGCAGCAGCAGCGCAGCGACCGCTGAACAGCGGCGGTCACTGTTTTGGATGGAGGAACCGGATGCAGACAGGAAAGATCGTACAGGTCATGGGACCTGTCGTAGATGTACAGTTTGATAAGGAGCCGCTGCCGGTCATCGGCGATGCGCTCTGGGTCAACAACCATGGCAGCGAATGCGTGATGGAAGTCGCGCAGCATGTCGGACGCGAGGTCGTGCGCTGCCTGTTGCTTGCAACGGGCGAAGGCCTGCAGAAGGGAATGAACTGCGAGACCATGGACACCGGGATCGAAGTGCCGGTCGGTGACAAAACACTGGGCAGGCTCTTCAACGTACTCGGACAGACGATCGACGGCGGTCCGCAGCTCGACGGTGAGGAGCACTGGACGATACACCGCGACCCGCCGAAGTTTACGGACCAGAAACCTGTGCAGGAGGTACTGGAGACCGGGATCAAGGTCATCGATCTGCTGGCACCCTACGCAAAAGGCGGAAAGGTAGGCCTGTTCGGCGGCGCCGGCGTCGGGAAGACCGTACTCATCCAGGAACTGATCCGCAATATCGCCGCAGAACACGGCGGCTACTCGATTTTCACCGGTGTCGGGGAACGTTCCCGCGAGGGCAACGATCTCTGGACGGAAATGAGCGAGTCCGGCGTCATCAAGAACACGGCACTGGTCTTCGGACAGATGAACGAGCCGCCGGGAGCCCGTATGCGCGTTGCAGAAACGGGCCTTACGATGGCGGAGTATTTCCGCGATGAAAAACATCAGGATGTGCTTCTTTTCATCGACAATATTTTCCGTTTTGTGCAGGCCGGGTCGGAGGTCTCTTCGCTTCTCGGCAGAATGCCTTCTGCCGTCGGCTACCAGCCGACGCTGGCCAATGAAATGGGACAGCTCCAGGAGCGTATCGCATCGACGAAGAGCGGCTCCATTACTTCGATCCAGGCTGTGTACGTACCCGCCGACGACCTGACCGACCCCGCGCCGGCCACGACGTTTGCGCATCTGGATGCGACGACGACCCTTTCCCGTAAGATCGTGGAACAGGGTATTTATCCTGCTGTAGATCCGCTCGAATCCTCATCCCGTATCCTGGATCCCGAGATCGTCGGGAAAATGCATTATGATACGGCACAGGAGGTGCTGCAGGTACTTCAGAAATACAAGGAACTGCAGGATATCATAGCCATACTGGGCATGGATGAACTTTCCGAACAGGACAAGCTCACTGTTCTCAGAGCCCGTAAAGTGCAAAGATTCCTGTCACAGCCGTTCTTTGTGGCGGAACAGTTCACGGGCCAGGAAGGACGGTATGTCAAGCTGGCGGATACCATAGCCGGTTTCCGTGCCATTCTGCGCGGCGAAATGGATGACTATCCGGAGGCGGCGTTCTTCAATGTAGGCAACCTCGACGAAGTCAAGCAGAAGGCCGAGAAACTGAAAGCACAGGCAGAAAAGGATACCGTTGCGGTTTCCGGAACGGAAGACGGCGCTGAAAGCACGGATCACAATGACGGTACTGACGGCGGCAGCGATGCAGACGGCGAAAGCAGCGAAGATAGCAGCAGCGCGGATAATGGCGGTGAAGACGGCAGCAGTCCGGATGTATCGAAGACGGATGCCGGAGAGGATGCAGGAACGGATTCGGACGGATCGGAGGCGTAAATGGCGACCAAAGACAATGCCACATTTACCCTGCGTCTCCTGGCAGCCAACAGGGAGGTATACAACGGCAGAGCGATCTGCCTGATCATCCCGGCCACTGACCATGGCGAGGTGGGGATCCTTGCACATCATGAAGATATGATCGTGGCGGTGGAGTCCGGGGAAATGGACTACCAGACACCCGATGAGAAGTGGCACCACTTTGCTGTCAGCCGCGGAACCGTGCAGGTCGCGAACAACCGGGTCACTGCGCTGGTGCTGACAGCGGAGACTCCGGAGGAGATCGATGAACGGCGTGCGGAAGAAGCCAAGGCCCGCGCCCTGGAAGCCATGCGCCAGAAACAGAGCATCAACGAGTACAACCGCACGCAGGCTTCTCTTGCCCGTGCCCTCAGCCGCCTGAAAGTCAAAGAAAAACAGTTCATGTAGGTATGCCGTTCACAGGGAGCTATGGTACAATGTCATTGTCCGGAACGAAGTGCCGGGGGGCCTTCGGGAAAGACAAAGTCATGAAATTTCTGGGGTCAAGGAGGCTACGGTACAATGGAAGACACATTCGGAAGCAAGGAAGAGTGGGAACATGCGGTTTTGATGAACGTTGAGAAGCTGAGGCGGCTGTACAGCCAGCCGGCAGCGGAAGTCTCGTTCCCGGGATCGCCGGTATGCCCGCTGAACGGCAGGGAAGCCGGGGAAAAATCGGTTGCGGAATATGTCCGTGACGTCGAGATCAGGAACAAGGTAGGCATTTATCAGAGCTATGCGGAAGGTGAGAAAGTGGAGCCGGAGAAGCCCTATGCATGGCCGCTCTATCTTACGGATGCCGAGCAGCAGTATCTGCTCGAGCAGGTCATCGAGGAGCAGAACAGCAAGCAGCCTTTCGATCCGCATGATTACACGGGCGAGATCCAGAATATCCAGCCTGACGAAGACGAGTATGTAAAGACCAAATAGGAAAGCCGGCAGGAACAGCCGGAGAAACAACGTAAACATAGCATAAAGAAAGTCCGGGGCGCGAGCTCCGGACTTCTTTTCGTGAGGAAAGATGTTTTGTACAGAAAGATCCTTATGATTCAGGGGATACGTTTTCTGTATCCCCGTTCAGCCGGACGATCTGCATCCGGTGTCCTACGGCGCTGAGAAAGACCTCGAAAATGTCCCTGGTGCGGATCTTCAGGCTGGAGGTGTTGATGCAGGGGTGGCAGCCGATGTATTCCCCGTCCAGTACGTCGCGGTCGACGAGGAGCTGTACGCGGCCGTCGCGGTCGTTCATCAGTCCCATGACGCTGGAAGAGCCGGGCGTGCAGTCCAGATATTTTTCCATTTCTTCGGGTGCAGCGAAGGACAGACGTGAAATCCCGAGCTGTCCGGAGAGTTCCTTTGTTTTGAACTGCTTTTCACCGGGCATCATCAGCAGGTAAAAACAGGTGTGCTGCCGGTTGGTGAGGAAAAGATTTTTTACGACCGTCGCCTGCAGTACTTCGTCGATCTCCCTGCAGGCCTCCATGGTGTCCGCGTGCGCGTCCGGGTGGTCTGCCCGGTAATACTCGATCCCGTGGGCATCGAGAAAGTCGTAGACTCTTATTTCCTTATCCGTGCGTCCGTCTGCCGATGCAGGCCGTCCCTTTTCGAGTACATATGCGGCCATTTTTGTCAGGCCTCGTAATCCATGCAGACGCGGCTCTTTGTGAAGGGGCGCACTGCGCCGTTCGCAACGGCAAGGTGTTCCGGGTGTACTGCGTAGCCGCGCAGGGCCTGCGCATCCTCGAGTACCGCATCCAGCATGACGTCGGCATTGGACGAGGGAAGACATTCGGTCTGCACGTGGATCGAAACAAGTCCGGGCACCTTGCCCTGCAGGCTTTCCAGGCCGGTTTTGATCCCGCTCTTTACTTCAGCCTTCCGTGCGTCGGTAAGTTCGTCCTTCAGCTGCCATAAAATGATATGTCTGACCATTGTTTTATCCTCCGTATGCTCAGCGGCCCGCTTCCGATATCCGGGGCCTGTTTTTACAAGTATAGCAGAACAGGGTGCCGAAACGCAGCGTTTTCGAAGATCCTTCAGATGTCGAATACCTGCCCGTCCTGCGAGATCTCCCGGATCCGGTCCCTGCAGCCTGCTATTTCCGGCAGAGCCTTCACCTGTGCCGTGATCCCGTATTTTTCCCACTGATGCATGGGAAACAGGACATCCGCGCCGCAGTATCCGAGAAAGTCGAGCATGCCCTTCTGCGGAGCTCTGAGGCGCGGGTCAACGGGGATAAAGGCGACGTCGCAGCGGCGTCCCCGCAGACGTTCGAGTTCACGATGATATTTATCGGCCAGGATGGCGTCGGAACGATCGCCGTCCCAGTACCAGTTGTTGAGGTCGCCGGCGTGATAGATCGCCTTTCCGTCCTGCAGCGCGGTACACCAGAACGCACAGCCTGCGTCATTTGAACGCAGCGTTTCCACGCGCAGCAGACTGTCCGACCAGACTGTCTCGGGCTTCAGGAAGACGGTCTGTCCGAGGAGAGAAGACGGGACGGCCGAACGGGAAATATCCGCCGAGAGCAGGAAGCGGACGGCGGGATGTTCCGAAGCAAGGCGGAAGACGGAACGGTCGAAGTGGTCCGGGTGCGCATGGCTTGTAAGGACGTACAGCGGCCGGTCTTTCCCGATCGCAGGGATCGCTCCAGTGTAGTAGTCGAACAGCAGGGTCAGCGTGTCTGTTTCGACCAGGAATGCACTGTGGTGGATATAGGTGATCTTCATGGCAGCAGCTCCTTTCGCCCGCCGTCCGCGTGCCGGCCAAAACAGCCGGAATGCGGGATCCTGCGGCAGCCTCCACTTTATCACTCTGCCGCCTGTTCTACAAACCGGGGCCGCGGGAGATTTCCCATTGCCTTGTCCGGCGGTTCGCATTATCCTGATAGCATAGTGCTACAGCAACGGCGCTAAAGAGCAGCGCCGGCTGCCCACATGGAGGAAAAGATGACGCAGACAGACTGTATCGAAAGAGGACCCCTTACCGACGAATATCTGGAAAAGATGGATGCCTACTGGCGCGCTGCCAATTATCTCGGAGCGGCACAGCTGTATATGCTGGACAACCCGCTGCTGCGCGAGCCGCTGACAAGGGAGCAGGTGAAAAAGAAGATCGTAGGGCACTGGGGAACGGTGCCCGGCCAGAATTTCATCTACGTGCATCTGAACCGCGTCATCCGCAAGTATGACCAGGACCTGATCCTGATCTCCGGTCCCGGCCACGGCGGCAACTTCTTTGTCGCCAACACGTATCTGGAAGGTACCTACAGCGAGGTCTATCCGAATATCAGCCAGGATACGGAAGGCATGAAGAAACTCTGCCGCCAGTTTTCGTTTCCGGGAGGCATCGCGAGCCATGTGGCGCCGGAGACGCCCGGCTCCATCCACGAGGGCGGCGAGCTGGGCTATTCGATCTCGCACGCCTGCGGTGCGATCTTTGACAATCCGGGACTCATTGCGGCTGTCGTAGTGGGCGACGGAGAGGCGGAGACCGGTCCCCTGGCCACTTCCTGGCACTGCAACAAATTCATCAATCCGGTCACGGACGGCGCGGTGCTTCCGATCCTGCACCTCAACGGCTTTAAGATCAGCAATCCCACTATCCTTTCGCGCATTCCGCAGGAAGAACTGGAGGAGATGCTGCGCGGCTGCGGCTGGGATCCGCATTTTGTGACCTACGATCCTTCGGAGCCCGTTCTTTCGATCCACCGGAAGATGGCGGAGGTGCTGGACGGCTGTGTGGAGACGATCCATGCGATCCAGAAAAACGCCAGGGACAGCGGCGACACTTCCCGCCCGACCTGGCCCATGATCGTACTGCGCACTCCCAAGGGCTGGACGGGGCCGAAGGAAGTGGACGGCGTGAAGATCGAAGGCTCGTTCCATGCACACCAGGTACCGGTCATGATGGACAGGCCGGAACATCTTGAAATACTGAAGAACTGGCTGCTCTCCTACAGACCGGATGAACTTTTCGACGAAAACGGGACGCTGATCCCGGAGCTCAGGGCGCTCGCACCGACAGGAGAGCGCAGGATAGGCTCCAATCCCCACGCCAACGGCGGCATTCTGCTGCACGACCTGCGGCTGCCTGATTTCCGCACCTATGCGGTGGATGTACCTGCACCCGGCAGCGTCGAAAAACAGGATATGATCGAACTCGGGAAATATATCCGCGACGTTTTCAGGCTGAATGAGAAGGCGGCGAATTTCCGCATATTCGGGCCTGATGAAACGATGTCCAACAGGCTGAACCATGCGTTCGAAGCGACGAACAGGGACTGGAACAACGGCACGGATCCCGAGACGGACGAATATCTGGCGCCGGACGGGCGGATCATGGACTCCATGCTCTCCGAGCATATGTGCGAGGGCTGGCTCGAGGGGTATATCCTGACCGGCCGGCACGGATTTTTCGCCAGCTACGAGGCGTTCATCCGCATCATCGATTCGATGGCAGCCCAGCATGCAAAATGGCTGAAGGTGTGCAACGGGATTTCCTGGAGGCGTCCGATCGCTTCGCTGAATCTTGTTTTGACCTCCAATGTCTGGCAGCAGGATCACAACGGGTTCACACACCAGGATCCGGGCTTCCTCGACCACATCGCCAACAAGAAGGCCGACGTCGTCCGCCTGTATCTGCCTCCGGACACCAACTGCCTGCTTTCCACGATGGATCACTGCCTGAAGAGTAAAAATTACGTGAACGTCATGGTCACTTCAAAACATCCCCGCCCGCAGTGGCTGACGATGGACCAGGCCGTGAAGCACTGCACGCAGGGCCTGGGTATCTGGGAGTGGGCGTCCACAGACAAGGGGCAGGAGCCGGATGTCGTGCTCGCCTGCTGCGGAGATACGCCTACGCTGGAAGCTCTGGCGGCGGTCGACATCCTGCACCGTTCGATGCCAGATGTCAAAGTCCGTTTCGTCAACGTCGTGGACCTGTTCCGCCTGCAGCCGCAGGACCGCCATCCGCACGGACTTTCCGACGTGGACTACGATGCGATCTTCACGAAGGACAAGCCGATCATCTTTGCGTTCCACGGCTATCCGACGCTGGTGCATGAGCTCGTGTACAACCGGCACAACAAGGACATGCATGTATACGGCTATCACGAGGAAGGCACGATCACAACGCCTTTTGACATGCGCGTACAGAACGAGATCGACCGTTTCCACCTGGTCATGGCCATGCTGGACCATATGCCGGAGCTCGGGAACCGCGGCGCCCATCTGATCCAGGAGATGAAGGACGCACTGGTCGCACATCGTACCTATATCCGTGACAACGGCGTGGATATGCCGGAAGTCGCGGACTGGAAGTGGGAAGGATTCTCAAATTGATCCAGGACAGTGTGAAGGGGATCTACGACAATCGCTATCTCTGCCCGGTCCCGGCGGACACGGACACCGTGTTCCTGTTTACGGAGAAGCCAAAACATCTGCTGGTGCGGAAAGGAGCGGACAGTACCCTGCTTTTTCCCGTGTGGTCGATGCTGAGGGGAAAGGTCGGGGAAGCGACGCTGCAGTACGTGTTTGCCGTGGGGGCGCGCAGGTGTTTCCTGCTGAACGGTGCGGCCGGAACGGAACTGCCCGGCTTTGCGGAAGAACCTCTTTCCGTGCTGCGCAGAGGCGTGCCGCGGGAGATGTGTTTTGCCGCGGAGACGGCGTACCAGCTGTATGCGTGGTACCGGGACAACAGGTTCTGCGGCCGGTGCGGCGCGCTCATGCAGCCGGGCACGTCGGAGCGGAGCATGCTCTGCCCTTCCTGCGGGAATGTGGTGTATCCGAAGATTTCGCCGGCCGTCATCGTCGGCGTCACGGACGGAGACCGCATTCTGATGACGCGCTATGCAGGCCGGGAGTACCGGGGACATGCGCTCATCGCGGGCTTCTGTGAGATCGGGGAGACAGGAGAGGACACCGTGCGGCGCGAGGTCATGGAAGAGAGCGGCCTGCAGGTGAAAAATATCCGCTATTACAAGACCCAGCCGTGGGGCTTTGATTCGGATCTGCTGCTCGGCTACTGGTGCGATGTGGACGGCGACAGGACGATCACGATGGACACCGGGGAACTGGCAGCGGCAGAGTGGGTGCGCCGCGGGGATATCACGGACGCCTTCGAGGACATGAGTCTGACGAATGAGATGATCTGCCGCTTCAGGGACGGGAAGGAGCGGCAGGGACACTGACGGGGGAGGCGTCCCCTGCGGCGGTTCCGGAAGACATGCCGGTGTTTACGGAGGCGTTCATGCTGCCCGTGCGGTAGCCGGTCAGGTCCATGGTGACATAGGCGAAGCCTGCAGCCCCGAGCTCTCTGACGACGCGGCTGCGGATGTCCGCTCCGGCCAGCTTTTCGAATTCGTCCGGGGACACCTCGATGCGTGCGAGATATGCCTGATGTCCGTTGGTGTCGTGGATACGTACGCGGACCTGCCGGAAACCGAGTGCAAGCAGCAGCTGTTCGGCGCGGTCGACCATCGCGAGTTTTTCCTGTGTGATGGTTTCTCCGTAGACAAAACGCGTCGCAAGGCAGGCGAGGGAAGGCCTGTTCCAGGTGGGCAGCCCTAGCCGGTGCGAGAGAAGACGGATCTCTTCCTTGGTGAGTCCGGCTTCGCGCAGTGGACTGCGTATGCCGAGTTCCCGGATGGCCCGCATGCCGGGACGGTAGTCGTGTACATCGTCCGCGTTCGAGCCTTCCGCAACGGCGCTGATCCCGTTTGCGGCAGCGGCCTGCAGGATGTGCGTGAAAAGGGCAAGCTTGCAGAGATAGCAGCGGTTTTCCGGATTGGATGCAAAACCTTCGATCGCGAGCTGGTCCACTTCGACAGGGATCAGCCGGATGCCGTTCTGCGCGGCTATGGTCTCGGCCCCGTTCTTTTCCCGTTCGGGGAAGGATACGGACACTGCGGTGACGGCGATCGCCCGGTCTCCGAGCACATCGTGCGCCGTACGCAGCAGGAAGGTGGAATCGACGCCGCCGGAGAAGGCGACCGCGACGCTGCCCAGGGAACGCAGCAGTTCTTTCAGTGTATTGTATTTCTCGTCAATGGCATCCATACAGCCGGGTCCTTTCGGTGACAGAATGTTATTATTATAACAAAACACAGTGGATGAACACTAATTTTAATTATGCTATAATCATTTTATTCTTGGTAAAGCCATGGGGCTTTGCAGATCGAAAGCACAACCGTCTGGGGACGGAATTGAACAAACAGGAGGGTACGGATTCATGAAAAAGCTGATTGCACTGATCGGCGCACTGGTTCTTGCGGTCGGACTGTTTTCCGGGATGCCTGGTGACGTACAGGCTGCCGGCAAGGGCTCGGCTGTGAGCATGCTTGGGGGATACGGCGGTTCCCTGGCGGCAAAGGGCATACAGTGGACGTACGGGACAGGTCTTTCCCCGCTCACGGGACTGGCGCGTACAAATGCCACCTATACCAATCCGAGCAGACTGAGCGTCTACACCAATGAACCTGTAAGCGCGGCGCTGGCCAATCAGCGTCCCATTGCCGTTATGTTCCCTACAGATACGATCGCACAGCCTTCCTACGGCATCGGCAGCGCGGATATCCTGTATGAGATCATGGAGGAGGACGGCATTTCCAGGCAGATGGGCATCATCCAGGACTGGCAGGGCCTTTCCCGCATCGGCAACATCCGTTCCTGCCGTCTGTATTATCTGTATGCAGCAAGGGAATGGGATCCCATCCTCATCCATTTCGGAGGAGTGGCTTACATGAAGGGCACGATCGACAGCCCTGAGATGACGAACATTTCCGGAACCTATGAATACGGTGTCGGCGGCAACGCACCCGGATCCAACCAGTTCTTCCGTACGAGCGACCGTTCAGCGCCGCACAATGCTTATATTTCCGCATCCGGCATCCGCTCGGCATGCGCTTCTCTCGGCTATCCCACTGCACTGCGCGCAGACTATTACAATACGCGGCATTTCCTGTTTTCCTCAGGCGTCAATACTCTCAGCCAGTACGGCGCAAAGGCACAGACAGCCAATACGATCGATCTTTCGCAGGTCTTCGGCTATACCAAGTCGTCATTGACCTATAACGCGGCCGACGGCCTCTATTACAAGACCCTGCACGGCGCAAAACAGATCGACGCCACGACAGGCAAACAGCTCACATTCGCAAATGTCATCGTGCAGACGACAAAGTGGCAGCAGCTCGACAAAAAAGGCTACCTGGGCTTCGATATGCTGGGGACCACGATGGGCGGCTACTATTTCACGAAGGGCAAGGCCATCCACATCAACTGGTGGAAGACGATGGCTTACGAGCCTACCCGCTATTTTGACGACAACGGCGCTGAGATCCAGATGAATACCGGCAAAACATATATCGCCATTGCACAGAACGGCAAAAACGTGATCTTCAACTAAGGTCTGCAGGAGGATTCTATGATACTCGGGGCACTGGAAGGCGGCGGGACCAAAATGGTCTGCGCGGTCGGAGACGAAACGGGCAGGATCAGGGAGCAGGTCAGTATTCCCACACGGACACCGGAAGAGACGATGCCGGCCATGATCGATTACTTCAGGGACAAAGGTATATCAGCCCTGGGTATCGCCACATTCGGACCGATCGATGTACACAGGGATTCCCCGGATTACGGAAAAGTGCTGAATACCCCCAAGCTTCCCTGGCAGAACTTCAACATCGTAAAGCCGTTTGAGGAGGCGCTGGGCGTACCGGTCGGCTTCGACACCGATGTGAACGGCTCCTGTCTCGGGGAAGTCACTTACGGAGCAGCCCGCGGCCTGGACTGTGTCGTGTATTTCACGATCGGGACCGGGATCGGGGCAGGCATCTACATAAACGGAAAGCTTGCACACGGCATGCTGCACCCGGAAGCGGGGTACATTCTTCTCAGGGTCTCGCCGAAGGATCCGGCGGGCAGCATCTGCCCGTTCCACGACTGCTGTTTTGAAGGACTGGCTTCCGGCCCTTCGATCGAGAAAAGATGGGGAGCGGGCGCAAAGGAACTGAAGGACCGCATGGAGGTCTGGGACCTGGAGAGCGAGTACATCGCGCAGGCCATGGTAGACGTGATCATGACGCTTTCCCCGCAGCGCATCATTCTGGGCGGCGGCGTCATGCATCAGCAGCAGCTTTTCCCTTCCATCCGTGCGAAGGTTACCAGAATGCTGAACGGATACCTTCAGACCCGCGAGCTTTCCGATATGGAGCACTACATCGTGCCCGCCAGCCTGCATGACGACCAGGGCATCATGGGAGCGATCCGCATTGCCGAGATGGCGCTGCAGGGACAGTAAGCTGCAGGGATAGCATGAGCTGGGGCAATGTGCGCGGTACATTCAGCGATAGGCAGCATCTGCTTCACCAGAGGTGCAGCAGGCGGATCATGAAATTCGATATTGTATACCAGGGCGTCTCGAGTTCCCGGCGGGCGCCCTTTAATTTTGCCCGGATATCGATCTGCTGCGGGCAGAGCTTTTCGCAGCGGCCGCACTGCACGCACAGGGATGCGCCCGTAGGCGTGTGCCTGCAGATTGTCGAACGGTAGTAGTCGGTGCGCCCGCTGGATCTCGACTCCGCGTACATTTCGTTCCAGCATCGGAAAGTGCCGGGAATGTCCACGCCGTGCGGGCAGGGCATGCAGTAGGCGCAGCCCGTGCAGGCCACACGCAAGCTTCCGTTGATCGCTGTTTTGGCTTTTTCAAGGACGTCCCGGTCATCCTGTGTAAGACAGCCGGCAGTCGCTTCGGAAGCCACGCGGACGTTTTCCTCCACCATTTCCATGGTATTCATGCCGGAGAGCACACACGTCACGGCACTCTGGTCGTAGAGCCAGCGCAGCCCCCATTCTGCGGGACTCCAGTGATGCGCATTCTCCGCAAAGACGCGGCGCGCTTCCGCGGGCAGCAGGTTCACAAGGCGGCCTCCGCGCAGAGGCTCCATGATCACAACCGGAATGCCTTTGGCAGCTGCGGCTTCGAGGCCGCGGCGGCCCGCCTGGGAATATTCGTCGATGTAATTGTACTGGATCTGGCAGAAATCCCAGTCATAGGCATTCAGGATCTTCAGGAACATGTCGCAGGAGCCGTGGAAGGAAAAGCCGATCTGACGTATCTGTCCGGAGGCCTTTTTCCCGGCGATCCAGTCTTCAATGCCCAGCTTCCGCAGTTTTTCCCAGGATGCGATATCCGTCAGCATGTGCATCAGGTAGTAGTCGATATGGTCGGTCTGCAGACGCGACAGTTCTTCGGCAAAGGTGCTCTCGATCTGTCCCCGGGACCGCATGAGATAGTGCGGCAGTTTGGTGGCGAGGTACACATGTTCCCGGAGCCCCGTGCGTGCCATGATGCGGCCGACGGCCGCTTCCACGCCGGGATAGATGTAGGCGCTGTCGAAATAATTGACGCCCAGCTCCGCGGCCCGGCGTATTTCCCTTTCGGATTCGTCAAGGTCTATGGCCGCCCCGTTTCTCGGGAGGCGCATACAGCCGAAGCCGAGAACGGAGATCTGATTGCCGTAGCGATCGCTGCGATATTGCATAGCACCCCTTTCATTGCAGAAAAAGCTTCAAACTGTTATCATTACTAACTGACACTGACATTCTACCATTAAGCGAATGAGCAAAAAACCATTTGTTATTCAGACAATACTGGCGGTCGCGAGCTGTAAACTTACCCGCGCTGCCCTCAGAGTGAGCGGCAGGGGAGGCGGTACGGCGCTCCCGGGAAAAGTCGCGATGAGATTCGAGCGGAATATTCTTGCCGTGACATCAAAAGGCATGGATATCATCATCGTCACCGGCACCAACGGAAAGACGACGACCTCGAATATGCTTGAGCACGCCCTGACGGCGCGCGGCGACGACGTGCTGGCCAATAAGTCCGGCGCCAATCTGCTTTCCGGCGTAACGGCGGAGATCACCTGCAGTGCGGACTGGCTCGGCCGTCCGAAGAAGCACACGGCGGTGATCGAATGTGACGAAGGGGCGTTGAAACAGGTGGTGCCTCTCACGCACCCGAAGGTCATCGTGGTGACCAATCTGTTCCGTGACCAGCTCGACCGGTACGGCGAGGTCATGCATACGCTGGAGGAGATACGCAAGGGCGTCCGGAAAGTGCCGGGCAGCGTGCTCTGCCTGAATGCGGACTGCTCCCTGACCAGTTCCCTGGCGCTCGATGCACCCAACAAGGTCGTGTACTACGGCCTGGAAGTGCCGTACGGAGACCAGAGCGGCGCGGGCGTTTCCGATGCCATGCACTGCATCCGCTGCGGGGCAAAATATGATTATGAGTACCGTACCTACGCACACCTCGGCAGTTTCCGCTGTCCGAAGTGCGGCTATCGCAGGACGGATCCGGACGTGTCAGTGACTTCCATCGATTCCATGACGGCACAGGGGAGCGAGGTGCACATGGAGGTGGCAGGCAGGCCTCTTAAGGAGCCGGTACATATCGGACTGCCGGCCATCTACAATATTTACAACGCCTGCGCCGCCATAGCGGCATACCGTGCCTTCGGCGGCGATGCGGAAGAGGTCGCCGCTTCTCTTGCGGACGTGAACAGCTGTTTCGGCAGGATGGAAACGTTTATGCCCGGCAGTCAGCCCGTCCAGATGATCCTGGTGAAAAACCCGGCGGGATGCAGCCAGTCAATCGGCTATCTTACCGGCCTCGATGAGGATTTTGTACTGGTGGTCTGTCTGAACGACCGCACTGCGGACGGCCACGACGTATCCTGGATCTGGGATGCGGAGTATGAGAAACTGGCGGAGGACGGACATGTCCGCCGGATCTATGTATCCGGCGACCGCGCGGGCGACATGATGGTCCGCCTGAAATACGCCGGGATCCCGGAGGAGAAGATCTCTGCGGGATGCACGGACAAAGACATTCTGAAAATGTCCGCGGAGAGCGAACTGCCGGTCTTTGTGCTGCCCAACTATACTGCCATGCTGTCATTGCGCAGCGTGTTTTCAGAGGCTACGGGCAAAAAGGACTTTTGGGAAAAACAGGCCTGAACGGGGGAAAAATGGAACTGTCGATCTGTCATCTCTATCCGGAGGTGCTGAATTTATACGGGGACCGCGGCAATATCCAGTGCATTAAACGCAGGCTGGAATGGCGCGGTATTTCCAGCAGCGTGACGGAACTGAAGATAGGAGAGCAGGCGGATTTCACCAGGTTTGACCTGTATTTCATCGGAGGCGGGCAGGATTTTGAACAGGAGGTACTGCTCGACGACCTGCATACGGGAAAAGACCGGGAGATCCGGGCTGCGATCAATGACGGCAGGACTTTTCTGTGCATCTGCGGCGGGTACCAGATGATGGGCACTTACTATGAAACGGGAGAAGGCGTGCGCTGTGACTATCTCGGCGCGGTCGACCTGTATACGGTGGGCGGAAAAACGCGTATGATCGACAATTACTGTTTCCGGCTGGGTCAGGAATCCGGCGGCAGCACGGTAGTGGGATTTGAGAATCACAGCGGAAGGACGTATCTCGGGAAGGGAGTAAAGCCTCTCGGGACCGTACTGAAGGGCTGCGGGAACAACGGGGAAGACGGTACGGAAGGCGTACGCTTCAAAAATGTTTACGGTACGTACAGCCATGGACCGGTACTGCCGAAGAACCCGGCCCTTTGCGATGAGATCATCAGGAGCGCGCTTGCCCGTAAATACGGCGCGGCCATTCTGGAGCCGCTCCCGGACCGCTTCGAAAAGCAGGCGCATGATCTTGTATACGAACGGATCATGTCGGGAACCATGTCAACAGATTAGGGATGACCGGATGAATATTTGGCAAAACAGCGTATGGTATAAAGTTCTGAGAGTGCTGGGCATCATAGGGGCTGTAGCAGCCACGGTCTGGTTATTCTGGCAGGCCTTCGGCAGCATGCTCCCGCAGCTCGTCCCTCTTTTACGGGAAGGCAACAGCGACGATATCGCATTGTATCTTCGTGACGAAGGCCAGTGGAAGGGCATGCTCTGCACCTTTGCGCTGGCGTTTATCCAGGCCGTCAGCATTTTTCTGCCGGGCATGTGTGTACAGATCGCAGCTGGAGCGATATACGGCTGGTTCCAGGGCTTTATCATCTGCTTTCTCGGCTACTGGTGCGCCAACATCGTGGTGTTCCTTTTCGCACGGCGTTTCAAGACCAGCATTTCCGGCAAGGTATCGACCGGCAAGAGAACGCTCTGGCTCATGGAAAAACTCAAATCCACCTCCCCGGGCTTCGTAGTGGCGATCGCCTGTCTGATCCCGGGGATCCCGAACGGGATCATTCCTTATCTGGCAGCACGTTCCAGGATCAAAGTGAAGCAGTTCGCAGAGGCAGTGGCTGCCGGCTGCTGGATCACGATCCTGTCCTTCTGCATGACAGGCAGATTCCTGCTGCAGGGGAAATACATGTACGGCGTACTGGCCGTAGCGGTGCAGATCGCTGTCATCATTTTCGTACTTGTCAAAAGGGACTGGTTCCTTACGCGCATACAGGGCAGGGAGACGCACCGGAAAAAGGAAGAGGACAACAAAGACGGCACACAGGACGACTGACGGTGCGGACGGCAGGAAGCAGCCGCGCCGTGTGATAGTTATGTGACTGTTTACAATCTGCCGACTTCCTGGCTTTTCATGATGCTGCGTGCGGCTTCGAGCAGAAAAGGCTTCAGCTCCGAGATGGGGAGAGGTTCCCCGTAAAGGATGGAGCTGTAGCTGGTGGAACCGACCAGCTCGATGATCTCGAACAGCATGACTTCCGGGTTCTTGTACTGCACATCCGATTCCGAGAAAGCCTTCTCGAATACAGCCATGAAATCGATCTCGCTGCTGTCGTTTATTGAGGCCAGGTCGTGCTTGAACATACCCCAGCTGAGATTTTTGGAAAGAAAACGTACCAGAGTCGGATCATCCGTAAACTGGTCAATGATATTGGAAAGAAAAAAGGCGATGCGGTCCTCGAGGCTGACATTCTTTGAGGAGTCGGCGCCGTCCATGTCCGCTGCCTGTTTTGCCTTCAGGAATATCTGGCCTGCCTTGTGCGCGATCAGGAAGTTGCGGAGATCGTACTTATCTGAAAAATACAGATAAAAAGTCCCCTTTGCCACCTTTGCGTGGTCCACGATGTCGGAGATCGAGGTTTTGTTGATCCCCTGCTTCGTGAACAGATCAAAAGCAGCGTTCAGCAGTGCATCCTTTTTGGCTTTCTTGTTGGCCTCGGCTTTGCCGGGGCCTTTTTCTTTGACCATCACGTCCGCTTTCCGCCTTCTGTACCTTTCAGATCAGAAATATTGTAGAGCAAAACAGCACAAAAGACAAAGTTTATAATTTGTTTATTGACCGTTGGTCAATTATATGCTATAACAGCCGTCGACACAACAAAAATGACCGAGGGTCATAAAATATTTTTTTAACAGGGAGTTCAAATGAAAAAGTTTTCGCACCTGATCGTCAAACTGAGAATACCGATCCTGATCCTGGCAGTGGCACTGCTGTTCCCCTCTGCGATCATGTATTCGAAGACACGCGTGAACTACGACATGCTGACGTATCTGCCCAAGACGATCGACACCATGAAGGGGCAGGACATCATGGTGCAGGATTTCGGCACCGGCGCCTTTTCCATGGTCATGGTGGAAGGTATGAGCGACCGCCAGGTAGCCGACCTGAAGGCTTCCATAGAGAAGGTCGACCACGTGAAGGACGTCGTCTGGTACGACAGCGTCGCGGATCTTTCCATCCCCAAGGAAATGCTGCCGGATGACGTGTACAAGGCCTTCAACAACGGGGACGCCACGATGATGTTCGTTGTCTATGACGATACATCTTCTTCAGACAACGCCGTGCAGGCGGTCCGCGATATCCGGAAGATCTGCAATAAGCAGTGCTTTATCAGCGGCATGACGCCGGTCATCGTGGATACACAGGACCTGGCGGACAGGGAAGCCCCGATCTACGTGATGCTGGCTGTCCTGTTCTCCGCCATCGTGCTGTCGCTGTCCATGGACTCGTTCCTGGTGCCGTTCATCTTCCTTGCGAGCATCGGTTTTGCCATCGTTTACAACATGGGGACAAATTTCTTCCTCGGCTCCATTTCCTATATTACCAAGGCACTGGCTGCCGTCCTGCAGCTGGGCGTGACGATGGATTATTCGATCTTCCTGTGGCACAGCTACGAGGAAGAGCTGGAAAAAACGGATGACCACAAGGAAGCCATGGCGGAAGCGATCACCCTGACCTTCCAGTCGGTCATAGGCAGTTCGGTCACGACCATTGCCGGATTTATCGCCCTGTGCTTCATGAGCTTCACACTGGGCATGGATATCGGGCTTGTCATGTCCAAGGGCGTGCTGCTCGGCGTCATTTCCTGCATAACGATACTGCCGTCCCTGATCCTGGTGTTTGACAAGGCACTGAAAAAGACGAGCCACAAGGCACTCATCCCGGAGTTTCACGGGATCGGGCATTTTGTATTGAAGCACTACAGGCTTTTCCTCGTGCTTTTCCTGCTCACCCTCATTCCTTCGATCTACGGCAACTCGCACACGAAGGTGTACTACAACCTGGACGAATCGCTGCCCAAAAACCTTGAAAGCATCGTGGCGAACACGGAGGTGCGCGATAAGTTCGATATGAGCACGAACCACATGCTCATGCTGAATTCGGATATTCCGGACAAGGAGCTGAAAAGCCTGACTGCGGAGCTGAAGAAGATCGACGGCGTGAGGTACGTGCTGGGCGTCAATACGATCAAGGGCACGGGCATCCCGGAAGACATGATCCCGGACAGCCTGAAGTCCTCGCTGGTAAATGACCGCTGGCAGATCCTGATCATCGGCTCCGAATATAAGGTGGCCAGCGACGAAGTGAATGCGCAGTGCGACGCCATCAACACACTCGCCAAGAAATACGACAGCGGCGCAAT
Organism: Lachnospiraceae bacterium; assembly: GCA_022652545.1. Taxonomy (GTDB): domain Bacteria; phylum Bacillota; class Clostridia; order Lachnospirales; family Lachnospiraceae; genus CAG-791. The sequence goes on along the minus strand of JALCRM010000004.1, from coordinate 125,645 downwards.
GCTTGTAGGAGAAGCACCGGGCACCAAGGACCTGATCACGATCTCGGATCACGACTTCAATACCGTGAGTTTTGTTTCGATCGGCGTGATCTTCGTCATCATTCTGCTGGTCTTCCGCAGCCTTTCACTGCCGTTCATCCTGGTGGCGGTCATCGAAACGGGAATACTGGTCAATATGGCCGTACCGTACTACATGGGGACGTCCGTCCCGTTCATCGCGAATATCGTGATCGGTACCATACAGCTGGGTTCCACCGTGGACTACGCGATCCTGATGACGACGCGGTATCTGCGGGAACGCCAGAGCGGCAAAACAAAGTACGAAGCCATCCGCATCGCGGACCTGACAAGTGCCAAATCCATTTTTGTCAGCGCGCTTTCCTTCTTTGCGGCCACCTTCGGCGTAGGCCTGTACTCAACGATCGACATGATCAGTTCCCTGTGCACGCTGATGGCCCGCGGCGCACTGATCAGCATGGTCGCCGTTATCTTTGTCCTGCCCAGTTTCCTGATGATCTTTGACAGGCTGATCCTTATGACCACGCTCTCTGACAGCGACCGCAGGAAGAGCATCTGGAAGGTTCTTCCGGAGGAGGCCAGGAAAGGCAGCACCTCTGGCCGGACAGTCAGGGCGCAGATCTGAAAACAGTTCAAAACGGAGGAATTGATCATGAAAAGATGGAATCTTGCAGTTGGTAAATCAGCAAAACTTCTCAGCGTGCTGCTCACGGTAACAATGAGCTTCTCGCTGTTCGGGTGCGGCGCGGTTTCCGGAAACACCGGTGCTTCGACGGCCGGGTCGGCTGCGGCAGCCACGGAGGAAAGCTCCGCTTCGGCATCTTCGGACAGCAGTGCGGTACTGGAAGAGGCGATGGCGCAGGTCACTCCCTCGCACAGCAGCACGAGCGGCAAAAGCGAAACAGTATATGTCATATCGGATGCGGCAGGCAGTCCGCAGAAGGTGATCGTCAGCGACCAGGTGAAGAACAAGGACGGTTCTGACGAACTGAAGGACAGGACAGACCTCAGCGACATCCAGAATGTGAACGGCTACGGCGATTATACAAAGAACAGCGACGGAACGATCACCTGGCAGGCAGACGGTGCGGATATCTATTACCAGGGCACCACTTCCAAAACACTTCCCGTGCAGGTGAAGATGTCCTATAAACTGGACGGGAAGGAAATATCCCCGGAGGACCTGGCCGGCAAAAGCGGCCATGTGACGATACGTTTTGACTATGAAAACAGCCAGACCGAAAAGGTGAAGATCGACGGGAAAGAGACCGAGATCAAGGTGCCCTTTGCCATGATGAGCGGCGCCGTCCTGCCTTCGGATACATTCAGCAATGTCAGCGTGACAAACGGACGCATCCTTTCCGAAGGCAGCAACAACATCGTGATGGGAGTCGCGTTCCCCGGGCTGAAGGACAGCCTGGACTGGGACAGCCTTGTGAGCAAGGCCACCGATAAGGAAGCCAGGAAAAAACTCGAGGACATGAACATTCCGGAGTACGTGGAGATCGAAGCGGATGTAAAGGATTTTTCGCTGGATATGACGATGACCATGGCTTCCAGCAATGTACTGAGCGACATCAACCTGACGGACAGCGTAGACACATCGAGCCTGACGGACAAGCTGGACGACCTGCAGAGCGGTACGGACGCCCTGGTGGACGGGACAAAAGATCTGAAGAGCGGCACCTCTGACCTGAAGGACGGCACGTCAAAGCTGCAGGACGGCGCACAGAAGCTGAAAGACGGGACCTCCGATCTGAAGAGCGGTACCTCGGACATGAAGGAAGGCGCGGACAAACTGGTGAACGGCGCCTCCGATCTGAAGAACGGGACCTCTGACCTGAAGAGCGGTGCCGATACGCTGAAAAGCGGGACGCAGAGTCTGGCGGACGGAACACAGAGTCTGGCGGACGGCGCACAGACCCTGAAGAACGGGATGGATTCCCTGAAGAGCGGCGCGGATACCCTGAAGAGCGGGACCGATACCTTAAAGAGCGGCGCGGATACCCTGAAGAGCGGGACCGATACCTTAAAGAGCGGCGCCGATTCCCTGGCGGCAGGCACACAGACGCTCAAGAGCGGCACGTCTTCCCTGCTTTCGGGCGCAGGTGAAGTGGACAGCGGTGCCGGAGAAGTCGCCGGAGGAGCTGCCTCTCTTGCGAGCGGGAGCAGCACTCTCGCTGCAGGCGCGGGAAAAGTCGCAGAAGGTGCGGCGCAGCTTCAGAGCAGTACGGAGACACTTCCCTCGTCCACAGCAACGCTTTCGTCCTATTCGCATACCCTGTTTACCGCGCTTACCTCTACGCTGGCAGGAGGACTGGACAAAATACGGACCGGCATCACAGACGGTACCGACAGCGGGACCACGACGGCAGTAGGAGCACTCAATACGGCGATCTCCAAAATGCAGGATTCCGCGGACACAGCGGTCAAAGCGGAAGGCGAGCTAGGGGTGATCTCGGATGCGGCGACTTCCGCCAGCGAGAGTGAAAGCGACCTGCAGGCAAAGATCGCAGCGCTCTCTGCTGTGCCGGCTTCTTCCGTGGCCAAGAGCAGTATGGACAGCAGCTACCAGAATCTGACGGACGCGGAGGCAGCCTATAACGCGGCTGTTGCGACGCTGGCGAACCTGAAGGCGCAGAAGACCACGACAACGGAGACGACGACCAGCACGAATGAGTCCGGGGATATCGTGCTCGAAGCACCGGCAGCGGATGCGGCCGTCAGCCCGGATGTCACAGCAGAGGAAGAAAGTGCGCAGGCCCAGGAAGCAGCCGCACCTGCGGCGGACGATACGCAGACGACTGCAGCGGCAGCGGATGACTCACAGGCGGCTGCACCGGCGGCGGATGACTCGCAGGCAACCGCACCGGCAGCGGATGACTCACAGGCGACAACACCGGCGGCGGATGACTCACAGGCGACAACACCGGCGGCGGATGATTCGCAGGCAACTGCGCCGGCGACGGATGACTCGCAGGCGGTCACACCGGCGGCGGATGACAGCGGCACGGCGGATCCCGCAGCAGACGAAGGGCAGGACGTCACCGGGAGCGACGGCGAAGCAGCGGAAACCACAAAGAAGGCCGCGAAGACAAAGGAAGCTGTCGTGGAGAAAACGACGGTCACAAGGACGACAGCGGCGGTCTCGGAATCCGAACTGGCGGCGGCAGTCAGCGACGTCGATGCCAAAAAGAAAGCAGTGGAAGAGGCAACGGCAGACTATAAGCAGGCGGCTGCGACATATGCCGCAGCTGTCGAGAAGGAAAGCTACGAGACTTCTCTGGCAGCGCTCCGGGGAGGCTATTCCTCCGCCCAGGTCTTTCTTTCAAAATGCAAAAACCTGCGCGATGAACTGGATACAATCTGTACGGATGACACGGCAGCCATCGTCATACTGAAATCGGTGAAGGGCGCGCTTACAACGGCAGCGGCAGGCATCCAGCAGATGGAGGCCTCGCTTACCTCCGGCGACCTCTATAAACTGAGCTACGGCATTGACGCCGGGCTGGCACAGCTCGACAGTCAGTCCGCAAAACTGGTTAGCGGTATAAAACAGCTGAATTCCGGGGCATCGGATGTGGCTTCCGGTGCATCACAGCTGGCATCGGGTGCTTCGAGTCTCAGCTCCGGTGCGGGCACGCTGAAAGCGGGCACGTCAAAACTGGCATCGGGTGCCGGCAGTCTCGACAGCGGGGCTTCCGATCTCGTGAGCGGTGCGGACAAGCTGGCTTCCGGCGCAGGGGATGTGCAGAGTGGCGCAGGCAAACTGGCCTCCGGCGCGGGCGACCTTGAGAGCGGTGCGGGCACGCTGGCTTCGGGTGCAGGCGATCTGCAGAACGGCGCAGGTACTCTGGCCTCCGGCGCATCCGAGGCGGCAGGCGGCGCAGCCAGCCTGAACAGCGGCGCGGGCGATCTGCAGAAGGGCACGCAGGATCTGGACAGCGGTGCAGGAGACCTGCTGAAGGGTACGCAGGACCTGGACAGCGGCGCGGGCACGCTGGCTTCCGGCGCAGGTGACCTGGACAGCGGTGCGGGCGATCTCCTGAGCGGCACGGTCACGCTGAACGACGGAGTCGACACTCTGGACAGCGGCGCACAGTCTCTGCTGGACGGGATGCTGAAACTGGACAATGAAGGGATCAAAAAGCTCACGGAGCTGTTCGGGGACAATGTCACGGAGGTCGTTGACCGCATCAATGCGGTGGCACAGGCAGGCAAAGATTACAGTACCTTCACCGAAGCGATGGATGGGCAGGGGAGCGACGGCTCCGCGGACGACACGGTAAACGATGTCAGATTCATTTACAAGACAGGTGCGATCACTTCGTCGGATTCGGGAGACTGATACCGGGACCGGCGGACGGCACTGCGGCAGCATAGAGGGGAACCGGGCGGAATCGCCCGGTTCCTTTTCTGCGGCTGTTTCCGCGGAATTTTCGTGACCGCCGGTACGCGATATCCTGCTATAATAAACTGATATATAAAAGTGCGGACAAAGGCTGTCCGCGGCAGAAAGCAACAGGCTTTGCAAAGAGGTATCGGAATGTTTTATCCGTTTGACGCAGACGAACTTTTAAAAAACTCCAAAAAGATCCGTCGGGAACTGCTGGCGGACGGCACTTCCAGGATGCGCAGGAAGATCGCGTTCCTCGGAGGCTCGACGACGCACGACGTGGTCCGCATGACGGATCTTTTTCTGCTGCAGCAGGGGATCGAAGCGGATTTCTGGGAATCGGAGTACGACCGCTTTTACGAGGATGCCGTGTTTGGCAACGCAGAGCTGGATGCCTTCGCGCCCGATATCATCTATATCCAGACATCCTGCCGCAATCTGGAAATGCGCGGCGAACTGCCCTCCCCGGCCATGCCGAAGGAAGAAGCTGCGGCGCTCCCGGACAAGGTCTTCGCTGACTGGCGCACCGTCTGGGAAAAACTGTCGGAAAGGTTTTCCTGCCCCGTGATCCAGAACAACTTTGAATACCCCGCCTGCCGTATCATGGGAAACCGCGAAGCGTCCGACATCAGGGGACGCGTGCGGTTTGTGAACAGGCTCAATGAAAAACTGGCGGAGTACGCCGACACGCATGCCGGCTTCCTTCTCTGTGACCTGAACTATATCGCGGCGCAGTACGGACTGGATGCTTTTTCGGACGATGCTTACTGGAACATGTACAAATACGCGATGTGCATGCAGGCGATCCCGGCGCTGGCCTACAATATCGCAGCCATCGTCAAGGCCCTGTACGGGCGGAATAAAAAGGCGCTGGCGCTGGATCTGGACAACACCCTGTGGGGCGGTGTCGTCGGGGATGACGGCCCTGAAAAACTGGAGATCGGAAAAGAGACCTCCATGGGGCAGGTCTACCTGGAATTCCAGAAATACCTGAAGGAACTCAAGGAGATCGGCGTGCTCCTGACGGTGGATTCCAAGAACGATGAAGCCAACGCGCTCGCCGGCCTGCGCCATCCGTCCGGGGCGCTGCACCCGGAAGACTTCGCGGACATCCGGGCCAACTGGGAGCCGAAGAGCAGAAATCTCACCGCGATCGCGGAGGATATGAATATTCTGCCCGAGGCCATGGTCTTTGTGGATGACAACCCGGCGGAGCGGGAGATCGTGCGGCAGCAGGTGCCGGAGGCAGCCGTGCCTGAAATGACGGCGCCGGAGAATTTCATCCGTATCCTGGATCATGCGGCTTATTTTGAAGTGATCTCCCTGTCGGAAGACGATGCAAAGCGCACCGATATGATCCGCGCCAATACGGCACGGAAGAAAGCCGAAGCCTCGTTCGGGGACTACGGGGCATACCTCGATTCCCTGGAAATGAAGGCGCATATCCGTAGCTTCGAGCCTATGTTTTACGGCCGCATCACGCAGCTGACGAACAAGAGCAACCAGTTCAACCTCACGACGAAACGCTACAGCGAAGGGGAGATCCGGAAGGCAGCGGAGGATCCGGAGATGGTGACCCTGTACGGCAGCCTGGCTGACCGGTTCGGCGACAACGGCATCGTATCCGTCATTGTCGGTTCCGAAGCTATGACGGTCACGGAGGAAGGCAGCGGAGCCGTTCCCAGGAAAACGGGTACGCACGCGCTGCTGATCGATCTCTGGCTCATGAGCTGCCGCGTCTTGAAACGGGATATGGAATACGCTATGATGGATGCGCTGGTCGCAGCCTGCCGGAAAAAGGGCATTGCCGAGATCTACGGCTATTACTATCCGACTTCCAGAAACGGCATGGTGAAGGATTTCTACGCCGACATGGGCTTTGTCAGGATCAGCGGAGACGCAAAGGGAAACACAGCCTGGAAATTTATCATACCCCGGGAATATACCGGAAAAAATCACCACATTGAGGTAGTCTGATGTCATTCAGTTCATTCGTGTTCCTGTGGATATTCATGCCGGTCGTACTGCTGCTGTGTGTTCTGATCCGGCCGCCGAAATACCAGAACATCCTGCTGCTCATCGCCAGTCTTTTGTTCTACGCGTGGGGGGATCCGCAGTACATTGTCCTGCTCCTTCTGTCCATCCTGATGAACTGGGCGCTGGGGCTCTGGCTGTCCCGCGCAGGTGCGGAGAAGAAACTGGTGCTGATCCTGGCGCTGGTCGGCAACCTCGGCCTGCTGGGCTATTACAAGTACGCGAACTTTGCCATCAACACGGTCAATCACATCCTGCACACCTCCATTCCGATGACGACATTCGGAATGCCTCTCGGCATTTCATTCTTTACCTTCTCGGCGCTGACCTACATCATCGACCTGTACAGGGGGCGTTTCCCCGTGCAGAAGAGTCCGCTGAAATTCGCACTGTTCCTGTCCTTTTTCCCCAGGCTGGTGTCCGGTCCCATCGCGCGCTACAGCGAGATGGAGGCGCAGCTGACCGAACGCGTCATGACGAAGGACGGTTTTGCGGAAGGCTTCCGCCGCTTCATCTACGGCCTCGGCAAAAAAGTGATCATCGCCAACGTGCTGGCCAAACCGGTAGATGTGATCTTCGCCATGGACGTGACGAATATGAACGGCGCTCAGGCGTGGATCGGCGCGGCGTTTTATACGCTGGAACTCTATTACGACTTTTCCGGATACACGGATATGGCCATCGGGATAGGCCGGATGATGGGCTTCGACATCCCGGAGAACTTCAACTATCCTTATATTTCCAAATCGATCACGGAGTTCTGGAGGCGCTGGCACATCACGCTGGGCACATGGTTCCGTGAGTATCTGTACATTCCGCTGGGCGGCAACCGCAGAGGAAAGATCCGCACCTACGTCAATCTGTTCGTGGTCTTTGCCGTGACGGGCCTTTGGCACGGCGCCAGCTGGAACTTTGTCGGCTGGGGCATATATCACGGCTTCTTTATGATCATCGAGCGCATGGGTCTGAAGAAAGTACTCGACAGATCCAAAGTGCTGTCCCACATCTACGCGGTACTGATCTTCACGATCGGCTGGGTGTTTTTCCGGGTCGGCTCGGTGCGGTTCGGCTTTGCCATGGTGCTCCGCATGCTGCTGCCCTGGAAATATACGATTTCGGGCGTTCATATGGGTCAGATCCTGACAACACAGTCGGTCATTGCCGGCGTACTTGCCGTTCTCGGCTGCGGACTGCTGCAGTCTGTCATGCAGTGCGGACGCTGCAGAAAGCTTACGGCGGACTGGAAAAACAGCATGCCGGAAGCGGTGTTCTGTCTCTGCGTTCTGCTCTGCAGCATCGTCATGATGGCGAGCAACACATACAATCCGTTCATCTATGCCAAATTCTGATGGAGAGGTCACAATGAAGAAGTCCGTACGTGTTTTTTACATAACGGTGTTTGCAGCCGCGGTCGCGTTGCCGCTGCTTCTGTCCGCGGTATTCGGGAAAATGACGGTCTCCGCAGACAGCGAGAACCGGCAGCTCGCCCAGAGGCCGGTCCTTTCGGCAGCCACCCTGACGACCTACCCGAACCTGTTTGAATCCTATTTCAGCGACAACCTGCCGTTCCGCGACGCGCTGCTCACTGTGAACGGACTTGCGGAATACAAGGTGCTGCACAGCACCCAGTCGGACAGCGTGATCATAGGCAAAAAGGGCTGGCTCTTCTACAAGGGCTCCCAGGTGAACGGGGAAGATCCCATCGCCGACTACGAAGGCACGAACCTGTTTACCGAAGAGCAGCTGCAGCAGATCGCGCAGAACATGACCGCAGCGAGGGACGAACTTTCTTCGAGGGGCATGCAGTTCGTCATCATGGTCTGCCCGAACAAGGAGCGCGCATACGCGGAATATATGCCGGACAGCTACGGAAGACTAACTTCCCGGGGACGCGAGGACCAGGTGGTCGAGTATCTGCAGAAAAACACGGACCTCACGGTGGTCTGCCCTTATGAGACGATTGAGGATTACAAGGCAGCCAATCCGCAGGACCAGCTCTACTATAAGTACGATACACACTGGAACAACCTGGGGTCCTACATCGGCGCCCGCGAACTCCTGAAGACGCTGGATGTGGAAGAACTGCCGGATCTTTCCACCGTGGAACGTTCGGACGGCCATGTACCCGTATATGACCTGGCGCGCCTGCTCCACCTCGGCAACCAGCTGAAGGACGATCCGGCCCCCGTGCTGGAGGGAATAGCGGAGCACGCGATCACGAGCGAACACAACGACGCGCTCACTGTTTTCCGCTACACCTGCACCGACGGCGGGGAAGACGACCGCAAGGTCTTTATCATCGGCGATTCTTTTTCCACGATGATGGCTCCCTATGTGGCGCTGCGCTTCAACAATGTCTATGAAGGCTTTTATTACAACTATGCGCTTTCCCAGCTGGAAGAAGAACAGCCGAAGATCGTGATCTATGAGACTGTCGAACGCTATCTCAACAACATGCTGAATTTCTCGATCACGACGGGGATAGGCGCAAAACAGGCTGCCGCGCAGTAAAAAAGCGCAGCGCATCATTCCGGAGGCAGATATGAGCAGAGAACAGATCTTCGAGAGACTGAACGGAGTTTTCAGGGACGTGTTCGACGACGCGGACATTACGGTGAACGACGCTACGACGAGCGCCGATATCGATGGCTGGGACAGCCTGGAGCACATCAATCTGATCGCTGCGGTCGAGCAGGAATTCGGAATACGCTTCAGTATGGGAGAAGTCGTGACGATGAAGAACGTCGGTGAGATGGCGGACGCAGTCGAAGCGAAGCTCGCAAAGTGAGCGGTCGTCCGCAAAGGACCGTCAGGCAGCAAAAACTTTCGTCATAAACGTCGGGATCAGATCAGGCGTCCTCACCGAGCAGCTCGATCATGCCCATGGCAGGATGTATGAAAAACTGCACCGGGTGACCGCCGCAGGCGGGAGCAGGGGCAGGATCCCCGATCGGCAGGAAGCCGAGATCCCGCAGCGTACTGCCGTCCTGTTCCAGGGAACGGCTGAGATAGCAGATATGGTAGGGACCGTTCGGGATCCGCTTCAGCAGGCCGCTGACTGTGGAATCGCTGCGGAACGGACAGATCAGTTCGATGCGCAGACCGTCCTTAATGAGAAAACAGATATCGATCCCGCGCGCATCATCGCGGACAAAATCCTGTTCAGTGCGCCAGCCGAGGGAAAGAAAAGCCTCCTTTGCCGGCGCCGATTTTTTGACTAAGTAGCCTACGTGGTGTACTTTTAAATTCAGCATGTGCGCATCCCCGACGTCCATAAGCATCATGTTAACGCTGCGGGAGCGGTTTTTCAACCGGAAGGCGACCGAACGATGGAGATCACCTCGTTTTACTTTTTGTGTTTTTATGCGGTGCTGCTGTGCCTGTATTATATTCTTCCCGGCAGGCTGCAGTGGGTGCTGCTGCTTTCGGCCAGCATCCTGTTTTATCTGCTGTCCGGGAACGGCTGGCTGATCCTGTGGCCGGCCGCGGCCGTGGCAGTGACGTTTCTCTGTACGCAGCGCATGAAGAAAGCGCAGGAGAGCGGACAGACGCGCGGAAAGACGGCATGGCTGCTGCTGGATGTACTGCTGCTCATCGGCGTGCTGGCTGCGCTGAAATATCTCAGATTCGGAGGCGGCATCGCGGTGCCCCTCGGACTGTCCTTTTACACATTCATCCTGGCGGGTTACGCCATCGACGTATACAACGGGATCGCGGAATGCCAGGACAACTTTTTCAGACTGGCGCTGTACGGCTTCTACTTTCCGACGATGATCTCCGGCCCCATACAGCTGTACCGCGAGAGCGGGGCGCAGCTGTACGAGCCGCACCGCTTTGATTACGAGCAGGTCACGAAGGGCATGCAGCGCATGGTCTGGGGCTTTTTCAAGAAACTCGTGATCTCGGAATACGCCGCTGTGCCGGCCAATACGATCTTTGACAATTACACACAATACGGCGGCGCCTATATCTGGGTCGGTGCGGTGCTCTTTACGATCCAGCTTTACGCGGATTTCTCCGGCTGCATGGACATTGTGATCGGACTTTCCCAGACGCTGGGAATCAAACTGCCGGAAAACTTCAGCACACCGTTCTTTTCGAAGTCCATCTCCGAATACTGGCGCAGGTGGCACATCACGCTGGGCATCTGGATGAAGGATTACGTGTTTTATCCGCTGCTGCGCTCCGGACTTTTTACCCGGCTGGGAAAGGCGAACCGTGAAAGGTTCGGCAGGAAGGCCGGAAAACAGCTTACCACCTTCACGGCCATGTTCATCCTGTGGCTGTCCGTAGGACTGTGGCACGGCGGCAACATCAAGTATGTCATCGGTGCCGGTCTGCTGCACTGGTTCTATATCGTATTCGGAGAAGTGACGCTGCCGTTCTGGAAAAAATTCCTTCCGAAGCTGCACATTCCCATGGAAGGGCGGGCAGCCGACACCTTCCGCATCGTAAGGACCTTTTTCCTGGTCAATATCGGCAACGTGTTTTTCAGGGCGGAGAGCGCCGGTGCCGCCGTGCACATGCTGCGGCGGGGCATATCCGTATGGAATCCGCAGATCCTTGCGGACGGGAGCCTGTTCGGCCTGGGGCTCGACTGGATCGACTTTACGGTGCTGCTGGTCTCTGTCGCCGTTCTGTTTACTGCCTCCGTGCTGCAGCAGAAGAGACCGCTGCGCGACAGGATAGCGGAAAAGCCGGGCGCAGTCCGCTGGATCATATGGTTTGCGCTGCTGTTTTATGTCATACTGCTTGGTAAGTACGGACCGGGTTACAGTACTTCCGAATTCATCTACCAGGGATTCTGAAGTAACGGAAGGAGAATGTATGGACAGGATCGCAGTTCTGATCCCCTGCTACAACGAGTCGCTGACGATCGCCAAGGTGGTGGCCGACACAAAGGCCGCGCTGCCTGAGGCGGTGGTCTATGTCTATGACAACAATTCCACGGACGGAACGGCCGCGCTGGCTTCCGCCGCGGGAGCTGTCGTAAGGAAAGAGTACATGCAGGGCAAAGGCAACGTCATACGCCGGATGTTCCGGGAGATCGACGCGCAGTGCTATGTGATCGTGGACGGAGACGACACGTATCCGATGGACGCGGCTCCGGAGATGGTAGAGAAGGTACTGGAAAAGAACGCGGACATGGTCGTCGGCGACCGTCTTTCCTCGACCTATTTCACCGAGAACAAACGCCCCTTCCACAACCTGGGGAACTCCCTCGTGCGCAGTACGATCAACCGGCTTTTTGAAAGCAATGTCCGGGATATCATGACCGGCTTCCGCGCCTTCAGCTACGATTTTGTCAAAACATTTCCCGTGCTCTCGAACGGCTTTGAGATCGAAACGGAGATGACGATCCACGCCATCTACAACAGAATGCAGATCGACAACGTGGTGGTGCAGTACAGGGACCGTCCGGAAGGCAGCAAATCCAAACTCAATACCTACAGCGACGGCTTCCGCGTGCTCCGCATGATCTTCACGCTTTACAAGAACTACAGGCCCCTGGCCTTCTTCGGCTTCTTTTCGCTGGTCCTCGCGGCCCTTTCCGTCGGCTTCTTCATTCCGGTACTGAAGGCGTATCTCGCGACGGGTGCGGTGGCCAAATTCCCCACGCTCTTCGTCTGCTGTTTTGTCATGCTGGCGGCTGTCCAGTCGCTGTTCTCCGGCCTCATCCTTTCCAACATGGAGCGTGAAGACCGCAGGAATTTCGAGATAAGGCGCAATGAACTGAACGCCGGATACCGCCGCGAACTGGAGCGCAGCGCGGGGAAGGATCACGGCGCGGCGGAGGGCAGGAGCTGACGATGCTTCACCGGGTAAAACAAAACTGGTATAGGATCCTGATCGGCGCTTTTCTGGCTGCCGCAGCCGCCCTGTACATCGCGGAAGGCGAGAATGCGGTGATCGGCGTGCACGACAACCTCGACCTGTTCGAGGCACAGTACCGTATGCTCAGGAACACGGGCAGCTTTTTCCTGCACGGCACGGCAGCGCCGTTCCTCGGCGGCGTGAGCCGCGATGTGCTGCCGTCCGAACTGTCGCTTGCGGGGATCATCTACTGGCTGCTGCCGTCTTTTCCGGCCTATATCGTCTGCTGGTTCGTCAAGGTCATTCTGTCCATGTTTTCGTTCGGCCTGCTGGCCGGGGAAGTGTTGCTGAAGGGCAGGACCAACGCGTCTGCCTTTGCGGCGCCGGAGAAGGCGATCGTTGCGCTCTGCGGTTTTGCCTACGGCGTGCTCAACCTGTTTCCCGCGTTCGGGATCGAGTTTGCTTCGATCCCTCTCATCCTCTGGCTGATGGTGCGGCTGTACCGCGCGGCGGGAAAAAAGCAGGCTGTTCCGGCCCTGCTCGGACTGTTTGCAAGCCCGTTCCTGTGCTATTTTTCCTACTTCGGTTTTTTCCTGCTCGCCTATTTTGCGGTGGCTTTCCTCTGGCTCTGGATCAGGGACAGGAAACCGCCGCTGCGCATCCTGGCGGGTACTGTCGCCTTCGGCGCCGGGACGGTCCTGTTTGAATACCGGCTCTTCTCCCAGATGCTCTTTTCACACACACTGTCGATCCGCTCTACGATGCAGGCGGGAGACCTGCGCCCGGGGGAGATCCTGCAGGTGATCGCGGACGTTTTCAGGAACGGGATGATGCATGTGTCGGACGCGCACGCAAGGTTTGTACTGCCCGTATGTGCGGGCTATTTTATCTTCCTGAACGTGCGCTACATCGTCCGGGGACAGGGCCGCCGCATCTTCCGCGATCTCTACAATCTGTGCGCACTGCTCCTTGTTTTTAACAGTGTTATCTACGGACTTTACTACAGTCCCGCTTTCCGCGGCCTGTTTGAGAAACTGCTGCCGCCGCTCAAAGGGTTCCAGTTCAACCGGACGGTCTTCTTCAATCCGTTTCTCTGGTATGCGTCGTTTTTCCTGGTCTGCATACGGATCTGCCGCTACGGGGAGTATGGCATCAAGGTGACGGCCGGAGGAAAAGACGGGAAGACGGGCGGCTCCCGGAGACCGGAGGGCATGCTGCGCGCCGTCTGCCGTTTTGCGGCACCGGCGATGTGCCTGGCCGCGATCGCCGTCGTGCTGCTCACGGCGAACGATTACAATGACCTGCGCAGCACAGCTAAGGCTTTTTACCTGAAGACAAAGGGAAAGCAGACGGACGAACTGAGCTACGGGGAATTCTATTCGACCGGCCTGTTTGAAAAGATCAAGCAGGACCTGCACTACCAGGCGGGCGACCTGTCTCTGACAGATGGCACGCCTTCGGCGGTAACGGAAAAGGCAGCCGCCCCGGAAGAGAGCGGTACCGCAGCGGATACGGCGGCAGGTACGGATACGGCGGCAGGTACAGGCACCGCTACAGACACAGGGACCGAGTGGGCGGTCGCCTACGGATTTCACCCGGCAGTACTAGAGTACAACGGCATTGCGACCCTGGACGGGTATCTGGGATTTTACCCGCAGAGCTACAAGGATGCGTTCCGCAGGGTGATCGCGCCGGCGCTCGACCTCCGTCCCGCCACGCGGGTCTATTACGATGACTGGGGCGCGCGCTGCTACCTGTACTCCGGCTATGAGGATTCGATCGTGCAGGCCGTGCGCAATTACCGCCCCGCGGACAGCCGGATCGCCATCGACGAGAAGGCGCTGAAGGCACTGGGCTGTAAATATGTTTTTTCCAGGATCGATATTTCAAATGCGGACGAGGAGGGGCTGCTCCTGCACGCTTCGTACACGGACCCGTCCTCACCCTACACCGTATATGTCTATACGCTGCGCTGACAGAAGCGCCGGAGGCGGAAAGCCGCCGGAGAAACGGAGACGGATATGCCGGTAAAAGTTGCCAACTTCATGGGAAGATTCGGTTGGGAGATGCAGAAGCGCTTTCCCACGCTTTCGGCGAACAGCTACCTGAAACTGCAGTTTCTTACGCGGAACGGGATGCAGAAGAAATATATCGACTATTTTCTGAAGGATCCGGAAAATCCGCCTTTTCCCAATGTCGTGAACATCGAGACGATCAACCGCTGCAACAGCAACTGCGCCTTCTGCACCGCCAACGTGCACGCGGAAAAGCGGCCGTTCAAAAAGATGGAACCGGAGCTCTACCGCAGGATCATCGACGGTCTGGCAGACTGGGGATACCGGGGACACCTTACGCTGTACGGAAACAACGAGCCCTGGCTGGACGACCGTATCGTCGAGTTTCACAAATACGCGCGGGAGAAGCTGCCGGACTGCTTCATCTTCATGTCCACGAACGGACTGCTGCTGACGGTCGACCGGATGAAGTCGGTCGTGCCTTATGTGAACCAGCTCATCATCAACAACTACTGCGAAGACATGAAGCTTCACAAAACCACGGCGGACTGCCTGCGCTACATCCGGGAAAACCCGGATGAATTCAGGGATGTCGACGTGCTGATCCAGATGCGCTACGTCAAGGCCGTGCTCACGAACAGGGCCGGTTCGGCGCCGAACAAGCAGGCCAAAACAAAGATCGTCCGCGAGACCTGCCTGATGCCTTACACCGACATGTGGATCACCCCGGACGGAAGGCTGGGCTACTGCTGCTGCGACAACTTTGAAGTGACCGAGCTGGCGGATGTGAACAAGGTCCCGGTAAAAGAAGCGTGGAACAGCGAGGCATACAGAAAATTCCGCGAGAGTGTGCGGAACGGGAGAGCAGGCAACGATTTCTGCAAGTACTGTGACTTCATAGACGGCGGCCTGCGCATGGATATCGTCGCCGGTATCCTGAAGGGACAGAGCACGACGGCGGAAGCAAGCCAGAAACTGTTTCACTGACCGTTATTTTGTCTCGTGGTATTCCTGCTCCGTGTTGACGTTCCAGACGTTGCTGCGGTCGGAAGAGCCGGAGAGGATATCCCGGACAGCCTCGAAAGAGGTGCACATCGAATGGTCGATGTTGTTGTAGCGGTGCTGGCCGTTGCGGCCCACGCAGAACAGGTTGGGGATGGTATCCAGCCAGCTGCGCAGCACATCGATATCGCGGTAGGTGTCAAAATATGCGGGGTAAGCCTTGCGGACGCGTTCGACGTGCCAGTCGAGCACGGTGCCGGGATCGCTGATGAGCCCCAGCTTCACCATTTCGTCAAAGCCCAGACGGGCAAAGGCCTCGTCGGTCATGCTCCAGAGCTCGTCGCCTTCGGAACAGAAATATTCGAGTCCCAGCCAGACGCTGTGCTCCAGGTCCTTTACCATGTAGGGAGACCAGTTGTTGTAGATCTGGAAACGCCCCATTTTCACGGAACGGTCGTGGACATAGACCCAGTTGTCCGGCACGATGTTGCCGACGGTGGGTGTTTTTGTCATGTTTTTCAGGTCGAGGTGCGGGATGAGTACGCCGACCGTCATGTAATCGCGGTAAGGCAGGCCGGCTGCGACGGCAGCGGGCTTTTCCGGCACATTTTCCATTCCGTGCACGAGGTCGCGCAGCGGCATGGAAGAGATCACGACATCGGCGCTTTCCTTTTCGGACCGGCCGTCTTTTTCATAGACGACGCCGGTGACTGCTCCCGTGCCGTCATCCCTGCAGATACCGGTGACTCTGGCGTTCATGACGATGCGGCCGCCCATTTTCAGGATCTCGGAAGCCGTCACGTCCCACAGCTCGCCGGGGCCGAGTTTGGGATAGGAAAATTCTTCGATGAGGGAAGTTTCGACCACCTTGTCCTTGCGGTGGAACTGCTTGTCCAGCGCGTGGCGCAGGATGGCCGTGATGGAAACGCCTTTGACGCGCTGTGCGCCCCAGGAGGGATCGATCTCGCTCGGGTGGCGGCCCCAGAGGTTTTCCGTGTAATGCTCGAAAAACATGGAGTAGAGCTTATGGCCGAAGCGGTTGACGTAAAAATCCTCGAGGGATTTTTCGGGCCTTTTATGCAGGCAGGAGGCCAGATAGCTGAAACCGGCGGCAAGGGAAGTGCCGAGCCCCATGTTTCTGAAGGTCTCGGCTTTCAGCGTGATCGGGTAATCAAAGAACCTGCGGTTGAAATAGATGCGGGAAACGCGGTTGCGGCTGAGCATCACGCGGTCTGTTTTCTCGGGGTCCGGACCGCCGGGCGCAAGGTGAGGCGTACGCCCCAGCGCCAGGTCGTCGCTGGCCGGCGCGCCCTGCATCGGCAGCATGGCTTCCCACCAGGCATTCACTTCGGGTACTTTCGAGAAAAAGCGGTGGCCGCCCATATCCATGCGGTTGCCCTTGTAGTTTACGGTGCGGGCGATCCCGCCGAACTTGTCGCTCTCTTCAAAGATCGTGACTTCGTATTCGTCGGACTGCCTGAGCAGTTCATATGCAGCGGTGAGCCCGGCGGGACCGGCACCGATGACGAGAGCCTTTTTCATGGAGACCTCCAGCGGTCACTATGACCGTACACCGCATTATAGCATAAATTGCATCCGTACATCGACCGCTCTGCGGGGATGCGCGGGCGGGGGAAGTATGGACAGCGGCGGGTGCTTGGGATAAACTTGTGGCATACAGCGGAAGGCGGAACGCAGCATGGCGGAACTGACAAAACTGGTAGGCATCGTCATATGGATGTTCGTCATCCCCTTTTCGGCGGGGCTCCTTCCGTGCGCCCTGCTGCCGAAGGAGAAGCGGACGCCCGGCGTGATCTGCCTCGCGGGCTATCTTCTGACTTTTGCCGTATTTGAACTCACGGCGCTCCCCATCCTGCTGCTGACGGAGAGGGGAAATTTCCAGCTTCTCACCGTCCTTTTCACGATCCTGATGCTCCTGCCCGCAGCGGTGGGGCTTGTACTGTGCGGCGGCCCCGGCGGACTGACCCTGCCTTCCGGGAAGCCCGGCAGGGAGGAGACGGTCTACTGGATCATTTTCGCGGCGATCCTCTGTTTTGAACTGTACATGTCCTATACGCACATGTTCTTTGACGGCGACGATGCCTACTACGTGGCGGCCTCCGTCATCACGAATGACACAGGCACGATGTACAGGATACTGCCGTATACCGGAGGCGCGACTTCCCTGGACGTGCGCCATGCGCTGGCGCTGTTTCCCATGTGGATCGCCTACCTTGCGAGGATCACCGGCATGCATCCCGCCGCCATCACGCATTCGGTCCTTCCGCTGCTCATGATCCCGCTTTCCGATCTGGCACTGTATCAGATCGCGAAGCGGCTGCTGAAGGACAGGCGCCCGCAGATCGCCGCATTCATGGCGGCAGCGGCGCTGCTGCAGGTCTTCGGCAACGTTTCGATCTACACGCCCGAGACCTTTCTGCTGATGCGTTCCTGGCAGGGCAAGTCGATCTTCGTGAACTGGATCGTGCCCATGGTCTTCGGACTTTTTCTGTGCATAGCCGGACTGTACCGCAGCTCTGCTGAAGAAAAGGCCGCTGCGGGGGAGAAAAAATTTGTCTGGCTGCTGCTCGTCCTGCTGAATCTGACTTCGGGACTGTGCACATCGATGGCAGCCATCATGAACGTCGGCCTGCTGTTCCTTTGTGCGCTCTTTACGGGCATCGCGGTGCATGACCGGAAGGTGCTGCGCAACACGGCGCTGGCCTGCATCCCGAATTTTCTGTATATCGTCCTGCTGTATGCGCTGTTGAAGTAGGGCAGGTGTGCCGGGAAAGGAACGGACAAAACATTTGGCTGAAATACTGAATATCCTTACAGAATACAAGGGCACCGGCGTGCTGCTGTTCCTCTATCTCGCAGCTCTCGTCTGCCTGCTCATACGGGAAAAGGACGGCACGGTGAAGGCCCTGTTCGGCTGGCTGCCGTTTACGGTTCTCGTGCTGTTCATGCTGCCGCCTGTCTACCGGCTGTATTCAAAAGTGGAATCGGACACCTATTACCGGCTGCTCTGGATGATCCCCATGGGCACGACGATCATTTATACGGTCATCCGGCTGTTCGGAAAGCATACGCGCGCTGCGTTCGCAGTGCTGTGCGCGCTCTTTGTACTGGGCGGTACCTATACGTACAGCAATGTCAATATCACAAAGGCTTCCAACCGGCTGCATCTGCCCTACCAGACGGTGGACATCTGCAATTTTCTCCTTCAGGACAGCGGCGGGAAAAACATCAAAGCCGCGTTCCCGGGCATACTGGCCCAAAGCGTACGCCAGTACACCTCCAGGATCGATATGCCTTTCGGCCGCGAAATGACGGTCAGCAAGTGGGAATACTGGAATGAGGTTTACGAAGTGATGGAAAAGCCGGAGACAGTCGATGCCGCGGCCCTTGTGAAGGCCACACGGGATACGGGCTGCAATTATCTGGTGATCTCTTCGCTCCGGAAGGTCGACGGAAAATTCGAGGACAGCGGCCTTGTCTGTCTCGGGACGATGGACGGCTTCCTGATCTACCGGGACCCCGAAGTACCGATCTCATTCTGAAGCGGCGGTATCTGCATCCGAAGCGGCCGCGTCTGCGTTGTATTCGTCCAGTGAGCCTTCGAGGATCTTGCTGACAAAATGGCGGGCGACCGCATCAAAGCCGGCTGCGTTGAGATGGATGTTGTCAGCCAGATAGTCCTTGTAGTTGTCTGCGTTCACGGAACCGTAATAGTTGTCGATAAAGGAGACGGTCTCCGCTGCCGAACAGGCATCGATCGCCTTGGTCCAGTAGGTGGGCAGCGTGCCGTTTCCTGCATCGTACGTGTCGCCCGGCTGCTGTTTTCCGTCGGCGTCGACGTACAGCGCGTAGGTGGGGGACAGGAACACGAGACGGATCCAGGGATATTTGTCCCTGATGAGGGAGAATCCGCGTTCCAGGGCGCCTGCATAGGTCTGGAGATCACCGGTGTCGTTTGTATTGTAGACCGGCGAACCGTTCAGATAGTCGACAGCGTCATACATCACGGCGATGACGTCCACCGTGTTGAAATCGACGCCCTGCAGCGTTTTCACCGAAGAGGCGTAGACGTCCGAGTCCGTCTTAAGGCTGGCGGCATTGGACATGGCGGTGTAATCGCCGAGGCTGATGCTGCTGCAGACATAGTAGAAATTGAAGGCGTCATCCACGTAGGAGGTGCTGTACGTGGCATTTTTGCACGCCACCTGCGAGCCCGGAAAAGCAGCGGTCATCACATCGACATTGTCGCCGCCGAGTGCCTTGACCCGGCCGGCGATGCCGGTATCCCCCGTATCATCGCTGATGGGGTCGTCGCCCAGGAACAGGATCGTGGTCCTGCCGTCGTCCGTGCGCCCCTCGAGTACCTTGGGATCCTGCGCCGTGATGATGTCCTGCACCTCGATATCATAATTCGTATTGACGGCGGAAGGGTCGTAGGTGGATTTTTCGCCCCGGTTCCATAGGTAGAGGCGTATCCCCGCAGCCGCGGCAATGGCCGCGATCACGATCCAGAGGACCGCGTGTGCGTTCACACCCTGTCTGCGTCTTCTGCGTCCGTGCCCCGTGCCGGCGCGGCGATCCGGACCGGCGGCACTGCCCGTGCGGCGTTCGGACCCGCTGTTCCGGCTGCCGGCGCGCGCGTTCCCGCGGCGCGCGCCGGCAGAGCCGGAACGGTCTGCGCCCTGCGGCGTGTCGTCCCCGTAAATGCTTTCATATTTTCTGCGGTGTGCGGCATCGGCATCGTCGTTAAGATACTCCTGTTCAATGTCCAGAATGTCGTCCTCAGCGGATGGAGTGCTGTTTTGACTGTCTTTGTCCTGCTTCATCTGAAGATCCAAGCCTCCCGTCGAATGGCGGATGCATTTCCCGGATGCGGCGTGCGCGTCCGGACTTTGTGTTATGATTGCATTGATTGTAAACTACCGGATTCGAAAAGTCCACGCGGCGAAAAAACGGCAGCATGTATCAGGAAACTGCGCGATCTGTCCGGCCCGGCTTTCCTCACGGAGGGATATTTTTATGAATAAAAGCTTGCGTTTGCGCGATATTCTGGCACTGCAGGGGATCGTGATGGTGTTCAGCCTCTCCTCCGTTGTTGCCAAATTCGCATCGGAACAGACTGTATTTACCGGCGGCTTCTTCCTGTTTTACGGACTGGAAGTGCTGGTGCTGGCTGTCTACGCACTGCTGTGGCAGCAGGCGATCAAACGTTTCGACATTTCGATCGCCTATGCAAACAAGGCCATGGTCCTGCTCTGGGGGCTCCTGTGGAGCGTCCTGATCTTCCGGGATTCCATCACTCCCAGGAAAATACTGGGGGTGGCCCTCGTGATCATCGGCGTCATCGTACTGAACAGGGAACCGGAGGGAGAAAAGGCATGAGCGGACTGACAGCCTGTATCCTGACCATGATCTGCTCGGAGACGATCGCCTCCTTTTCCCAGATCATACTTAAGAAAAGCACTTTTCAAAAATATCCCGACTGGATCCACGAGTATCTCAATAAATATGTGATCACAGGCTACCTCATGCTGTTCTGCTCGATGCTGCTGACGATACGCGCATACGGGTTTGCCGACGCGTACATGAACGTGCCCGTGCTGGAAACGATGGGCTATGTTTTTGTCATGGTCCTCGGGCGTATCTTTTTCGGGGAAAAGATCACAAGGAACAAGCTCATCGGCATGGGCTTCATTTTCGCTGGCATCCTGGCCTACTATCTCTGAGGTTGCCATATAAGTGCCGGAAGGGTAAAATAAAAAAATATGCGATTTGTGCCCGGAAGGCCGGAGAAACACTGCAATGGGATCGGATGACGAGAAATTTTATTTTGATGAAACAGACAATATAGACGCGCCGCAGGTCAACGAAAAGGCAGGCAGTTCTGTGCCTGCAGACAAAACATCCGAAGGCGCGCCTTTTTATTTTGATGAGACGGGAGAACTGGACACGGGGGAACTGAAGGCTGCCGGCGCCGTGCCCTGCGATGCCGTTCCGGGAGACACTGTCCGTATAGATCCTGTCCGCACGGATACGGTCCCGGGAGACACCGTCCGGATCGACAGGATCCCGGCGGATGCCGCGCCGGAGGAAGAGAAGACCGCGCCCGAAGAGGATATTGCGGACTACGATGCGCCGGAAGAGGATGTCCCGGAGGAGCCGGCTCCCGAAGACGCGGAAGAGGACAGCGAAGAAGACGGGGAAGAGCAGGAAGAGACCGGCTTCTTTCACCGGATCCGGAACCTTTCCGCGATGGATTACGTCGTGATCGGAACGGGCATGCTGGTAGCTGTGCTGCTCTGCGTTTTCGGTGTCAGCTGGATGGGGCTTAAGGCCAGCCGGAAAACGGCCGACACGTATGCTGCGATCGGGACGGAATTTGCCGGCGGCGCACCGATCGGACAGGCCAAGATCGAGGCGGTGGGGGCAGCGATATCTGCGCGTCAGGCAGCCGAGGCGGCTTCGGCGGCGTCGGCGAAGGCTGCGGCAGAGGCGGCGAGCGCCAAAGCGGCAGAGGACAGCAAAACAGATGTCGTGGAACTGCACCTTTCCAGCATCCTGAAAGATCTGAAGATCAAATTCATCAGCCATACTTCGGCGGCCATCATCACGGGCGTGCCTTTTCAGGTACAGGTCACGGATCCTTCCGGCGCCACCACGGTATACACGAATGACGACCAGGACGGGATCATTTACAGAAAAGACCTTAAGGGCGGTACTTACACGGTCGCCATGGTCCCCTTTGGGGAGACGGATGAGGACCACAAAAAATACAGCATTTCCTCCCAGCCGCAGACCGTGCAGGTAAAGGACACCATCGAATACAAGAAGGTCGACGTTGCGGACGAGATCAAGACAGAGTCGCAGGTCAACGTGGCCAAGGAAGATACCGAGAAGCAGAATACGGTCGTCGAGAGCGTGAACACCGACACCGTGGAATGGGTGGAATCCTCAAAAACGGAAGTGGACGGCAGCGGAGACGGTACAGCGTCGCAGGAAGACGATTACCAGGAAGTGTCGAAGGATGACATACCGGATCCGGCAGCCAGCGCTTCTGCCTTCGAAGAGGCGGATGTGACGCTCGAGGGCGGCGAGGCTGCCGTGCAGGAATCCGCGGATCCTTCGGAAAGCGGGACAGCGTCGTCCGACGGTTCCGCGGACAGTTCGGACAGCAGCGCGTCGTCTGCAGAGAATACGGACTATTCGATCGTCCTCAAACCGGACGCTTCTTCGATCGCCGCGGGCAGCACGACGAAGATCAGCGCCTCCCTGCAGCCCTCAAAGGACGACGTCAGCTATTCCTGGTCTTCTTCGCTGGAACCGATCGCAAAGGTCTCTTCCGACGGTACGGTCACGGGGGAGGCGGTAGGCGAATCCGAAATTACGTGCAAGGCCACGGTGGACGGGAAAGAGATCACGGCGACCGTTACGATCAAAGTCACGGAAGCCGGCTCTTCGACAGGTGCTTCCGCAGGTTCGTCCGAGGCTTCTTCCGGCAGCAGTTCCCAGGGCTCCTCGGCCGGTTCTTCCGGAGGCTCTTCGGAAGGCTCGTCAAAGGCTTCTTCCGGCAGCTCTTCTTCGGCGGCGCTCCGGGACAAAGACGGCAATGCCCTGTATATCAAGGATGACAGCGGAAAGTATGTACCTGCGACCGCCGCGGATTACAGCACGGCGGATACGTTCTACAAGCTGGTGACAGTCACGAAGACCTATAAGTACACAGGCTGGCAGACTATTTCCGGACGCAGATACTATTATGACAAGGACGGCAACAAGGTCACCGGGGAACAGACCATACAGGGGGCAAAATACAAGTTCGGGGACGACGGTTCGCTGGCCGGCGGCAATAAGCTCGGCATCGACGTTTCCAAGTGGAACGAGAACATCGACTGGACAGCCGTGAAAAATTCCGGCGTCGATTATGCGATCATCCGCTGCGGTTTCAGAGGCTCTTCGGAAGGCGCCCTGGTCGAGGATTCAAGGTTCAGGGCCAATATGCAGGGCGCGAAAAGCGTGGGGATCAAGACCGGCGTCTATTTCTTTTCACAGGCGGTCAACGAGGTGGAGGCCGTGGAAGAGGCTTCCATGGTGCTGGATCTTCTCAGCGGGATGGGTCTCACATACCCTGTTTTCCTGGACATCGAAGGCAGCGACGGACGGGCGGATGCCATCGACACAGCCACGCGTACGGCAGCAGCCCGGGCTTTCTGCAAGACGATCTCGAACTCCGGGTACAGTGCGGGGATCTATTCAAACAAAGACTGGCTGAGCAGCCGGATCGCAACGTCTTCCCTGAGCGGGTATACGATCTGGCTCGCGCAGTATGCGGCCGCTCCCACCTACACTTCCACAAGGTACGACATGTGGCAGTATACCTGCAAGGGCAGCGTGGCGGGCATCAGCGGCGACGTTGACATGAACCAGAGCTATATGTCCTACTGACCGCGCTGCGGGGTACGGCGCGGAAGCTTCCCCGCGGACGCAATGCTTTGAAATAATTATGCTATAATATCGGCAGACTTTTATATTGGGAGGAGAATGGCATGACCACCTATCTTGTAACAGGCGGATGCGGTTTCATCGGATCCAATTTCATTCATTACATGTTCGGAAAATACGGGGATGAGATCAGGATCATCAACCTGGACGCGCTCACGTATGCGGGCAATCCCGAGAACCTGGAGGACGTTGCGGGACGGAGCAACTACACGTTCGTCAAAGCGGACATCACCGACAAGGAAGCCGTGCGGAAGGTCTTTGCCGAAAACAGCATAGACAGGGTGGTGCACTTTGCGGCGGAGAGCCACGTGGACCGCAGCATCGTCGAACCGGAGCTGTTCGTGAAGACGAATGTGCTCGGCACGGCCAACATGCTGAACTGCGCAAAGGAAGCCTGGGACAACGGGGACGGCACATTCCACGAGGGACGCAGATTCCTGCATGTTTCCACGGACGAAGTATACGGTTCCCTGCCGGAGGACAACACGAGCTTCTTCTACGAGACCACGCCGTACGCTCCGCACAGTCCGTACTCCGCGAGCAAGGCGGGTTCCGACCTGCTCGTCAAGGCCTATATGGACACGTATAAGTTCCCGGCGAACATCACGAACTGCTCGAACAACTACGGCCCTTACCAGTTTCCGGAGAAACTGATCCCGCTGATGATCAACAACGCACTGAACGGCAGGTCGCTGCCGGTATACGGGGACGGCAAAAATGTCCGCGACTGGCTCTACGTCGAGGATCACTGCCGCGCGATCGACCTGGTCATCGAGAAGGGCAGGCTCTTTGAGACCTACAATGTGGGCGGACACAATGAAAAACAGAACATAGAGATCGTGCAGACCATCATCGATGTGCTGCGCGAGGAACTGCCGGATACCGATCCCCGCAAGGCAAAGGTCACGTATGACCTGATCACCTATGTGGCGGACCGCAAAGGGCATGACCGCAGGTATGCGATCGCTCCGGACAAGATCAAAAAGGAACTTGGCTGGGAGCCGGAGACGATGTTCCGGGAAGGCATCCGTAAGACGATCGCCTGGTATTTTGACCATATGGACTGGATGGAACACATCACGAGCGGCGACTACATGAAGTACTACGAAAAGATGTACGGAGACCGCGACTGAGCCGGGAGGGCAGAACGGAATGAAGGGTATCATTCTTGCCGGGGGATCCGGCACGCGTCTGTATCCGCTGACGATCGCAACTTCCAAGCAGATCATGCCGGTCTATGACAAACCGATGATCTACTATCCGCTGTCTACGCTCATGCTGGCGGGGATCAGGGATATCCTCATCATTTCCACGCCCAGGGACCTGCCTGTTTTCGAGCAGCTGTTCGGCAGCGGAGAGCAGCTCGGCCTGCATTTTTCCTATCGCGTGCAGGAACAGCCCAGGGGACTTGCGGATGCCTTCATCATCGGGGCGGAGTTCATCGGCAGCGATTCCTGTGCGCTGGTGCTGGGCGACAACATTTTTTACGGGCAGAGTTTCACAAAGGTCCTGATGAAGGCAGCCTCCCGCGAGAGCGGCGCAACGATCTTCGGCTATTACGTAAAGGATCCGAGGGAGTACGGCGTCGTTGCATTCGACAGCAACGGCATGGCTGTTTCGATCGAGGAAAAGCCGGAGCATCCGAAGAGCAACTATGCGGTGCCCGGGCTGTATTTTTACGACCATGACGTGGTGGATATCGCGGCGAA
Source organism: Lachnospiraceae bacterium (assembly GCA_022652545.1). Classification (GTDB taxonomy): domain Bacteria; phylum Bacillota; class Clostridia; order Lachnospirales; family Lachnospiraceae; genus CAG-791. The sequence goes on along the minus strand of JALCRM010000004.1, from coordinate 100,137 downwards.
CGTGAAACCGAGTCCCCGCGGAGAAATTGAGATCACCAGCATTAACAACGAATATCTGCGGCGCGGAACGCTGCATGTGGAGACGCTGGGGAGAGGCTTCGCGTGGCTGGACACCGGCAATCCCGATGCCCTGCTGGATGCGGCGGATTTTGTGGCCGCCTTCGAGAAGCGGCAGGGTCTGTACATTTCCTGTATCGAGGAGATCGCCTTCAAGAAGGGCTTCATCGACAGGAAGCAGCTGCTGGCGCTGGCGGAGACCATGAAGAAGACCAACTACGGCAGGTATCTTATGGATGTGGCGGAAGGCCTGTAAAAACGGCCTGCCGTGAAAAAATACAGGGAGAATGAAAGAAAATGGGAAAAATCGAAGTTGAGACCTGCGGGATCGAAGGACTGAAAGTCATTACGCCGAAGGTGTTTCCGGATGCCCGCGGTTATTTCATGGAAACGTATAACTACAACGATTTTAAGGAAGCAGGGATCCCGGAGGTCTTTGTCCAGGACAACCAGTCGGCCAGCAGGCGCGGGGTGCTGCGCGGCCTGCATTTTCAGAAGCATTTCCCGCAGGACAAGCTGGTGCGCGTCGTGAACGGGGAAGTTTTCGACGTGGCGGTAGACCTGCGCGAAGGCTCTTCGACCTTCGGAAAGTGGTTCGGCGTCCTGCTGACGGCGGAAAACAAAAAGCAGTTTTTCATCCCGAAAAACTTCGCGCACGGTTTCCTCGTGCTCTCCGACTACGCGGAGTTCTGCTATAAGGTGACTGATTTTTACCATCCGAACGACGAGGGAGGCCTCATGTGGAACGACCCCGAGATCGGCGTCGAATGGCCGATCCCGGAGGGCTGTGAACTGATCCTCTCCGACAGAGACACAAAATGGTCCGGCCTCGGGACCTATCTTGCACAGAAGAAACAGGAAGGGTCGAACAGGTGAAGGCAGTCCCTTTGAACGACGAACAGAAGAAGCACAAAAAGCTGGTCATTGCTGCCGTCTGGGCCGTGCTGGCTTCGATCGGCGCGGTGGTGCTGCTGCACCACAATCCGCTGGATGACCAGGATACGGAGAACCTCAAAAAACTCTGCGGCATCATCCTGCTGGGCACGGGCGCGGTCGTCTTCACCTTTGCTTACGACAAGCTGACGGTGCTGCCGAAGGAACTCTGGCAGAGCCGCAGGCTCATCTGGAGGCTGGCCAAGAACGATTTCCGCAAGCGCTACGCCGGCTCCATTTTCGGCGCGGTGTGGGCCCTGGTACAGCCCGTCATCACGGTGATCATGTACTACATCGTGTTTGACAGGATCTTTCACCAGCATCTGGTGGCGTCCGGACAGGAGATCCCCTACGTCCTGTTCCTCACGACGGGCCTCGTGCCGTGGTTCTTCTTCACGGACGCGCTTTCCTCCGGTACGGCTTCGCTCCTCGAATACAACTATCTTGTGAAAAAGGTGGTCTTCAAGGTCAGTATCCTGCCGATCATCAAGATCATTGCCGCGTTCTTCACGCATGTCTTCTTCACTGCGGTCATGCTGCTGATCGCGCTGCTGTACGGGTTCCGCCCGTCGCTATACTGGCTGCAGCTGCTGTACTATTCGGCGGCGGAGTTCATCTTTGTGCTGGGACTTTGCTATACGACCTGTGCCGTGACCGTTTACTTCCGCGATCTGCAGCAGATCATCGGCATCATCCTGCAGGTGGGCATGTGGGCGACACCCATCCTCTGGGACATCAACGTGGTCTCAGACAAAACAAAAGCCATCATCAAGATCAACCCGATGACCTATATCGTCAACGGATTCCGCACCTCGATCTACGGAAAGCAGTGGTTTTTCGAGCATTTTTATTCCTCGACGTATTTCTGGATCACGACAGTGCTGGTATTCATTATCGGGTCGCTTGTTTTCAAAAAACTCAAGGTGTCCTTTGCGGACGTGCTGTAACGGTCAGATGCAGGGGCGTACGGCGCCTGCGGACAGGAAAGATATTCGGGAATGGACAAGAACGAGATCGCGGTACAGGTCAGTCATCTGAATAAGCGTTACAAGCTCTATGCGCGCAACAGGGACCGCGTGGCGGACGCTTTCGGCCTGAAGTCCCACTACAGCGAGCACATGGCGCTGAACGATGTGAGCATGACGGTATACCGCGGGGAGACAGTGGGTATCATCGGCACGAACGGCTCCGGCAAGTCGACGATCCTGAAGATCATCACGGGCGTCCTCAATCCGACTTCCGGCACCGTGGATGTGCGCGGCCGGATCTCCGCGCTGCTCGAACTGGGCGCCGGCTTCAACATGGAATACAACGGGATAGAAAACATCTACCTCAACGGTACGATGATCGGCTTTTCCGAACAGGAGATCACCGAAAAACTCGATGCCATCCTGGATTTTGCCGACATCGGCGAATATATCAACCAGCCTGTCAAGATGTACTCCAGCGGAATGTTCATGCGGCTGGCCTTCGCGGTGGCCATCAACATCGAACCGGAGATCCTGATCGTGGACGAAGCACTATCCGTCGGTGACGTGTTTTTTCAGGCCAAGTGCTACCACAAATTCGAGGAATTCAAAAAAGAAGGAAAAACGGTACTGTTCGTCAGCCACGATCTCAGCAACGTGAGCAAGTACTGCGACCGCGTCGTGCTTCTCAACCAGGGCGTGAAGCTGGGCGAGGGCAGCGCAAAGGAAATGATCGACATCTACAAGCAGGTGCTGGTCGGGCAGTACGACCCGAAGACCAGGGAGATCAGAAAGGTCCCAGACGGCCTGTCCCCGGACGATCAGATCATGGCTGCAGCGGCGCGGAAGGCGGACGAAGCGGACTCCAAGATCCGCGGCGAGTCGGCGGACAGGCTGGAGAAGCAGAAGGCGGCTGCCGAGCATCTGTCGGTGAGCCCGGAGGGCACGGAAACAGGCACGGCAGACCGAGGCACGGCGGACCGGAACGCGGAAACGCTGGAATACGGTTCCGGAAAAGCAGTGATCAGGGAGTACGGCGTGATCGATGACCGGGGCAACCCGTCCACGACCGTCATGAAGGGCTCTTCCTGCTCCGTCTGGCTGAAGGTGAAGATCCTGCAGGATATCGCGGCACCCATCTTTGCGTTTACGATCCGCAACGTGTACGGCGTGGAGATCTGCGGGACGAATACGATGTTTGAGAAGGCCTTTCTTGAGCCGGTAAAGGCCGGTGAGGAAAAGACGATCACGTTCACGCAGAAGATCGACCTGCAGGGCGGGGAGTACCTGATCTCTCTGGGCGTCACCGGGTACGAGAAGGAAGAATTCACGGTCTATCACAGACTGTACGACGTGATGAACCTGACAGTCGTATCCGACAAGAACACGGTAGGCTATTATGACATGAACTCGTCCGTAAAGGTCGAGTGAGAGGTGTGCATGGAAGAGGGCAGCGTCCGCATGGAAGGCGGCGTGAAACTGGATTATTCGAAATATCCGGGCGAAGACTTTTACTGTGACGGAAAGGTCGAGGAAGAGCTTCTTGACGAGGTGAAAAACAACCCGCCGGAAGCTTTTTCAGAAATCATTGCGCGCAGGAAGGACTGGCCCACGCTCTACCACCTGTCGCCGTTCCGCGGCAACATCGTTTCCTGGATCCCGTTCACGGGCAGGGAAAAGGTGCTGGAGATCGGCTCCGGCCCGGGTGCAGTCACCGCAGCGCTGGCCGGGCGCGTACGCAGCGTCACCTGCGTGGACCTTTCCTCCGTGCGCAGCATGATCAATGCCTGCAGGAACCGGGCGCAGGACAACATCACCATTCATGTGGGCAATTTCGCGGACATCGAACCCGACCTCGATACGGATTACGACTACATTTTCCTGATCGGCGTCCTTGAATATGCGCGCAGTTATATCAACGACAGGGATGCATTCCGGCTCGAGCTGCGGCGCATCCTGCCGCACCTGAAGAAGGCGGCGGACGGGAATGCCGAGGGCAGACTCTTCATTGCCATCGAAAACCGCCTGGGGCTCAAATACTTTGCGGGCTGCAGGGAAGACCATTCGCAGAAATATTTTGACGGGATCACGAATTACGAGAACCACACAGAGGACAGACAAAGCTGTGCGCAGACCTTCACGCGCCCCGTGCTCGAGGAGATGCTGCGCAGCTGCGGCGTCCGGGATCTTTCCTTCTACTATCCGTATCCGGATTACAAGTTTACTTCCTCGGTCTTTTCCGACCGGAGACTGCCGGCCGGTGCGGAGCTCTGCGACAACATAAGGAATTTTGACAGAGACAGGCTGCTCCTCTTCGACGAGAAGCAGGCCTATGACGGTATCGTGCAGGACGGGCTGTTCCCGCTCTTTTCGAACTCGTTCGGCGTCATGACGGGGAAACCGCTGCCGGCCGTCTATGCGAGATTTTCCAACGACCGGGCCCCTGCTTACCGCACCATGACCGAGATCCTCGAGGCAGAGGACGGAACGAGGACCGTGCGCAAAACAGCGGCCGATCCCGCGGCCAAGGCGCACGTCGCGCATATGCAGGAAGCCGCTGAGCATCTCGCCGCCAGGTACGGGCAGGCGCAGGGAGCGCTGCAGATCTGCCCCTGCATCCTGCAGGAAGACGGCTCCGTGCTGTCACCGTATATCTCCGGCACCTCGCTCGAATCGCTGCTGGATGAACGTCTGGCAGAGGGCGATGCGGAGGGCTTCTATGCCCTGATCAAGGAATATGTCGGAAAGGCAGGGGCCAATGCGCAGTATCCGGCTTCGGATCCCGACATGACATTTTTCAATATCCTCGCGGACGGCGACCGGTGGACGGCCATCGACTGCGAATGGGAGGAAGATACCGCAATGCCGGCGGAAGAACTCCTGGCCCGGGCCCTGCGTGTATATTTTGACGCTTCGGAGAAGCGCCGTGTGATGGCAGGCGCGGAGCTTGAAAAGCGCTTCGGGATCACGGAGAGCGACCTGGAGAAGGCAGGAGAGGCCGAAGAGCGTTTCCAGAACAAGGTGGCAGGCGGACGGATCACACTGGGTCCGCTGCGCGCCATGATGGGCAAGGATGTGACCGTACCGGAAGAGATCATACGGGAGGATCCCGTACTGCTGGAACGCGCTCTCGCCCAGGAAGAGGAGAGAGGCGTCCCGCAGCCCGAAAAACCTGAACTTTCCCTGTCCAGTGTGCAGGTATATTATGATACGGGGGCGGGATTCAGCGAGGAAACTTCTTTCTTCCTCGAGGAACAGTACGGCGACGAGGGAAAGATCGCTTTTTCCCTGGAGGTGCCGGAAGATGCCCGCAGCCTGCGCGTGGATCCCGCGATCTGTCCGTGTTTTGTCCTGCCGGGGGAGTTCCTTTTCAACGGGACTGCCCTGCCGGCGTTCCGCAGGCAGATGAAATGCAACGGGCGCATGCAGCCGGACGGCAGCATCGTGTTTACAACGTCAGACCCGCAGATGATCTTTGACCTTGAACAGATCCGGCGCGCGGCGAAGCAGGCGCGGGGAAAACAGGACGGGACAGACTGCGTGAGCATGGAAATACAGATGTGCGGCATGCCTGTAACGATGGCAGAAGCAATGGAAAGGAACAGAAAGTGACATGCTGAAGGAAAAGATCAAGGGCATCCTGAAAGCACGGCAGGATGCGGCATACGAAAAAGAAGTGATCGAGAAAAAGCCGTCGTATCACACCTGGTATACGGCGTACAAGCGAACGTTCCTCAAGGAGCAGCAGGCAGTCGACCACACGCCGGGACAGAAATTCACCACGGAAGTGGTGCGCTATTCGCATCTGAAAAACTATCTGCTGACGGGCGGCGAAAAGCCGGACATCATCATCGCATGCGACGACTGCGGGAACCTTACCGACTATGCGGAGATGCTGATCCGCGACTTCTTTGCGGCGCACAGCGGGATCGGACTGCTTTACGGGGATGAAGACAGGATCGACGACCGCGGGGAACTCAGGGATCCCTGGCTGAAAGCGGACTGGTCGCCGGACACTTTCCTTTCCACCTTTTATTTCGGCGGTATTTTTGCCTTCCGTTCTTCGGAACTGATGCTCATCAATCCGGGCGGGCGCACGGCAGCCGATTACGAGGCGAAGGCAGCGATCGAAGCGGACAGCGAGGACGAAGAGGAAGCGAGAAACGACGATCCGGACAGCCCGGTGGCTGCGTGGATCTATGACATGTGCCTGAAAATGGCACAGGCAGAGGGCGGCTTTTCAAAACGCGTGAACGGGAAGTATCCGATCGGACACATCAGCGAGATCCTCTTCCACCGCACGGAGCGCCCCAAGATGTGGGACGGCCGCTATATCAAGAATTCCCTTACCGGCAGATTCTCCAGGGAGTCGGCGGCTACCCGCCTGATCAGCATCATCATTCCGAGCAAGGACGATCCCGGCGTGCTTGGCGTCTGTCTGGATACGATCATGCAGTATACCGACAATGCGCCGTATGAGCTCATCATCGTGGACAACGGCTCTACACCGGAAAACCGGGAGAAGGTGCGCGGGCTGCTCGCAAAAATGGAAGAGTTCGGCGCCACGCAGTACATCTATGAGAAAGAGGAGTTCAACTTCTCGAAGATGTGCAACCGCGGTGCTGCCGCCGCAAACGGCGACCTGCTCCTGTTCCTCAACGACGACATCGAGATCCGCAAACCAGGCTGGCTGTCCTATCTTTCGGAGAAGGCCAAGCTGCCGTATATCGGTGCGGTCGGCATGAAGCTGCTGTACCCCAACTCCGATGTGATCCAGCATGCTGGCGTCATCAACCTGCGCGTAGGACCCGTGCATAAGCTGCAGTATCTTTCCAACACGGAAGAACTGTATTTCGGATTCAACAAGGGAGTACGCAATGTGATGGCGGTGACCGGTGCCTGCCTGATGGTGCGCACCAGTCTGTTCCGCGAGATCGGCGGCTTCAACGAGACCGACTTTGCGGTGGCCTTCAACGACATCGACTTCTGCTACAGGATCTATGAGCGGGGCTATTACAACGTGGTGCGGAACAACATGTACCTCTACCACCACGAATCGCTGAGCCGCGGGGACGACCGCAAGGATAGCATCAAGTCCCGGCGCCTTTCAAAGGAACTGGAGACGCTGCTGCGCAACCATCCGGACCTGTACGGGAAAGATCCCTTCTACCACAGGTTCCTCACGCAGAATCCGGCGGAGAGCCGGTTTGTCATCGACGTGGAGGATACGCAGATCGAAGAACTGCAGGAGAATCTTGTAAAGCCGGAACTGCGCAGGAATCCGCTCCCCGAAAAATGGGAAGACCCGGTGCTGAGGCTCGGCGTGGAATACGCCAACAGCCTCGACGAGTGGTATCTCGGGCCGTTTGCCAGAGGTGACAGGAAAGGCTATTATGTGAAAGGGTACAGCTTCGTGATCCACGCAGACAACGCGGTCTATAAAAGGACGGTGCTTCTGCGTCCGCACGGAGAGCCGGGCAGGATCTATACCGTGCCGGCGCAGTCCATGTACCGCGAGGACATCGCGGCCAACCTCACCGGGGAGATCCACGACCAGCTGACCGGCTTTATCGCTGTTTTTACGGAAGGCGTACTGCCGCCCGGAACGTATCAGGTGGGCATGCTGGCGAGCGATATGACATCGAGACAGCGTCTCGTGCAGTGGTCTGACGTGGATCTGAAGGTCAGGGCCTGAGCAGGAAACGCCGGGCAGGGACACGGATGGAAGAGAACGGGAACGATCTCAAAACTGAATACGAGCGGGAACGCGTACGGGCCGCATACCTGGCCGAGCGCGTGGCGCAGCTCGAAGACCGTGTGGACGAACTCGAATTCAAACTGAACCGGATAAAATCCAATCCGGTCTGGAAGGCGACGAAGCCTGCCAGGGACTGCTATCACTGGTGCCAGCGGCAGACGGAGCGCCTCCGCAACCAGGGCAGCCTGCAGGGCGTGGCCGAAAAGATCCGGTACAAACAGCGCGAGAAGGAAGCGCAGAAGGGCTACGGAAAGGCAAGCTTTCCCGATGCCGCCGAGCGGGCGAGGCAGACTGCGGAAGCGGCTGCATACCCGAAACAGGTGCTTTTCAGTATCCTGGTCCCTCTCTACAACACGCCGAAGGTCTTCCTCAATGACATGCTGGATTCCGTCGCTGCACAGACGTACGGCAACTGGGAACTGTGCCTTGCCGACGGGTCTGACGCAGAGCACGCCGAAGTGGGAGAAGAGGTCGAGGCATACAGGCAGAAACATCCTGAGGCGGCGCGGAAGATCAAATACCGCAGGCTCGAAAAAAACGGCGGCATTTCGGCCAACACGAACGCCTGTCTGGGAATGGCCACAGGCGATTATCTGGCGCCCTTTGACCACGACGACTATCTGCATCCCTCCGTGCTCTACCGCTATCTGAAGGCCATCAACGAAGAGAACGCCGATTACCTGTACTGTGACGAAGCCACCTTCAGGGACGGCAATATCGATCATTTTGTCACGATGCATTTCAAGCCGGACTATGCGATCGACACGCTGCGCGCCAACAATTACATCTGCCATCTCAGCTGTTTTGACAGGAAGCTGCTGGAGGGCGAACAGCTTTACCGCTCCGAGTACGACGGGAGCCAGGACCACGACATGATCCTGCGCCTGACGGACAAGGCAAAACACATCGTCCACGTGCCGATGCTGCTGTATTACTGGCGGTCCCACGCGGGCTCCACGGCCGGCAACATCGGTGCCAAAACCTATGCGATCGATGCGGCGAAGGGCGCGGTGGCGGACCATCTGCGCAGGCACGGCTTCAAAAACTTCAGGATCACGAGCACCAGGGCTTTCGAGACGATCTTTAAGATCGCCTACGAGATCGAGGGCAGCCCGCTCGTATCGATCGTCATCGCAAACCGCGACCACGAAAGCGATCTGAAGAGGTGCCTGACCTCCATTTTTGACAAGTCCACCTATGAGAATTACGAGATCGTGATCGTGGAGAACGGCAGCACGGAAGAAGCGATCAGAAAATATTACGCAGAGCTGCAGGCCGGGCCTTACAAAGACAGGATCCGCATCGTTCCCTTCGATACGCCTGAGGGAGAGACTTTCAACTATTCGAAGGTCAACAACGCCGGCGTCGCGGCCTCTTCCGGAGAGTATGTACTGCTCCTCAACAACGATACGGAAGTGATCTCCATAGACTGGATCGAGGAGCTGCTGATGTATGCGCAGCGCCCGGATGTAGCGGCAGTCGGGGCCAAGCTTTACTATCCGGACAAGACGATCCAGCACGCGGGGATCATCCTGGGACTCGGGGCACACCGCACGGCGGGACACCCCTTCTACAAGCAGCGCCGTGAGAACCTCGGCTATATGGGGCGCCTGTGCTACGCACAGGACCTGTCGGCGGTCACAGGGGCCTGTCTGATGGTCAAAAGAACGCTCTGGGACCGGGTCGGCGGGCTGGCCGAAGATTTTGCGGTCTCCCTGAACGACGTGGATCTGTGTCTGCGCTTCAGGGCACTCGGCCTGCTCAATGTTTTTACTCCGTTTGCGGAGCTTTACCACTACGAATCCGCTTCGCGCGGATCGGATCTCGAAGGGGAACGCGCCGCCCGCTATGATGCGGAGGCCGCGCATTTCCGGGATAAATGGAAGGAAGTACTGGCAAAGGGCGACCCTTATTACAACCCGAACTTCACGCTGGACCGATCGGATCTGTCACTGAAGGTACAGAGCAGGTGACCTGCGGTTCCCTGACCGGGGGACCCGGGGCTTCATAATGGAGGTGGAATAAAATGGAAAAACGCGTTAGTGAACAGTTCGAGTACTGGCTGAACGATCCTTATTTTGACGAGGATACAAAAAAGGAACTCCTTGCGATACGCAACGATGAGGCGGAGATCACGGACCGCTTCTACAAGGACCTGGATTTCGGAACGGGCGGGCTGCGCGGCATTATCGGCGCCGGTACCAACCGGATGAATCTGTACACGGTGCGCAAGGCCACGCAGGGACTGGCCAACTATATCATCGCCAACGGAGATCCTGCGCGCGGCGTGGCGATCTCCTATGATTCACGCAACATGTCGCCCGAATTCGCACGCGAAACGGCGCTGTGCCTCGCGGCAAACGGGATCAGGGCCTTTGTTTCCGACACGCTGCGCCCGGTGCCCGAGCTCTCCTTCGCGCTGCGCACGCTGCATGCACAGGCCGGCGTGGAGATCACGGCCAGCCACAACCCGCCCGCCTACAACGGATATAAGGTGTACTGGGAGGACGGCGCGCAGGTCACGCCGCCGCACGATACGGGCATTATCGCGGACGTGAACAAGGTGACGAGCTACGACAGCGTGAAGACCATGAGTCTTTCCGATGCCAAGGCTGCGGGACTGTACGAGGAGTTCGGCGCAAAGATCGACGACCTCTACATGGAAGCCATCAAGACGCAGATCATTCATCCGGAAGTCATCAGGGAAATGGCGGATGAGATCCGCATCGTATACACGCCTTTCCACGGCACGGGACTTGTGCCCGTGACGCGCGTCCTGCGCGAGCTGGGCTTCAGGCAGGTCTTCGTGGTGCCTGAGCAGGCGGAGCCGGACGGCAATTTCACGACGCTGAAGTACCCGAACCCGGAAGATCCGGAGGCATTCACGCTGGCACTGAAGCTGGCAAAGGAAAAGGATGCGGACATCGTACTGGCGACCGATCCTGACGCCGACCGCCTCGGCATCTACGCTAAAGACACGAAGACGGGAGAATATATCGGCTTTACGGGCAATATGTCCGGTATGCTGATCGGGGAATATATCCTGCGCGAGAGGACCGCGGAACACACCATGCCCGAAAAACCGGCTTTCGTCACCACGATCGTCACGACCAACCTGGCCCGCAGGATCGCGGAAAAGTACGGCCTTCACTATGTGGAAGTACTGACCGGTTTCAAATACATCGGTGAGCAGATCAAACTCTTTGAGCAGGAACACTCCTACAACTATGTTTTCGGTCTCGAGGAAAGCTACGGGTGCCTTGCGGGTACGCATGCACGTGACAAGGACGCCGTCGTGGCCGTCATGATGCTGTGCGAGGTGGCGGCATGGTGCAAGAAACACGGCATGACGGTCTGGGACCAGATGCAGAACATCTACCGTGAATACGGTTATTACAAGGAAACGCAGTACTCCATCACGATGAAAGGCATCACCGGCGCAGAGAAGATCAAAGATCTGATGAACAGCATACGGAACGATCCGCCGAAGAACTTCGGCGCCTGGAAAGTGGAGGAATTCCGCGACTACAGGACCGGTATCGTGACAGAGACGGCGACGGGCGAACAAAAGCCCACCGGGCTGCCGAAGTCCAATGTGCTCTATTTCTCACTGGACAACGATGCCTGGGTCTGCGCGAGACCGTCCGGCACGGAGCCCAAGATCAAATTCTACATGGGCGTGCGCGGCACAGGACTGGATGACTCCGCGAAAAAAGTACAGGAACTGACCGACGCCGTGAAGGCGATGCTTCCGAAAGACTGAGGTCCGGATGTCTGTAGCAGATGATATCAGAAAAACACTTCATTATGCGGGCCGCAACGGCCTGCGCGATACCTGGCATGCTGCCGCGGAACGGCTGCGGGAAAAGTCGGAGGAGAGAACCTATGTAAGGCAGACGCCCTCCGCCGAGCAGCTGCGCGCGCAGAAGAACCTGTGGGAGAGCCTGCTTTCCGGCGGCACACCGTCCATGCTGCTCGGCGCGGAATACGATACCGGGCGCAGCGGCCTGCCTATGATCAGCGTGCTGGTGCCCGCCTACGAAACGGATGAAGTGTATCTGCACGACCTGATCGATTCAATGCTGGCGCAGACCTGGGGCAACTGGGAACTGATCGTGGCGGATGCGGGCGTGAGCGAGACGGTGCGCGCGGTGGTGACGGAGTACAGTGCCGACATGCGCATCAAATACCACAAGCTGCCGGAAAACGGCGGCATTTCGCGCAACACCAACGCAGCGGCCATCTTTGCACAGGGAGACTATGTGGCTTTTCTCGACCACGATGACTTTCTGGAACCGGATGCCCTGTTCGAAGCAGCGCTTGCGATCATGCGGACGGACTGCGAGGTCCTGTATACGGATGAGGACAAGTGCGATGCGGCCGGACAGCATTTTTATGAACCGAACCGCAAACCGGATTACAATGCGGATTACTTTTTCTCGAACAACTATATCTGCCATCTGCTGATGATAAAGCGCGGGCTGTTTCTGGCGCTCAAGCTGCGCAGCGAATACGACGGTGCGCAGGACTACGACCTGGTGCTGCGCGCGCCGAAATCGGAGATCGTGCACGTGCCGAAGATCCTCTATCACTGGCGTGCGCACCCCGGCTCCACGGCAGAGGACCCGGGGCACAAGGACTATGCGACGGAGGCCGGAAGAGCGGCGCTGCAGGACTTCTTCGACAAGTCGGGGATACCGGCGAAAGTGGCGCATTCCAGGCATCGCGGTTTTTACGATGTCACCTACGAACCGGATATTTTCCACGCGAGGCCGGAGGTCGGCGTCATAGGCGGCAGGATCGCGGACCGTCACCACCGCATTGTCGGAGGGCAGTATGACGAGCACGGGAACGTCGTCTTCGAAGGCATGAACGAATACGAAAGCGGTCCGATGCACAGGGCCGATACGCGGGCGGATGTCTATGCCGTGGACGTGCGCTGCATGGAAATACGGGAAGAACTGGAAGCGCTTTATGAGCAGGTGTTCCGCAGCTCCTACGCGGAACATGTTTTTCACAAGGGCACCGATTACCGGAGCGCGAGTGTCGAGTTCTGCCGCAGGGCGGCAGGGATGGGCTACCTGATCGTCTGGGAGCCGGGCATGAGAAAGACTGTCTGAGGGTGTTGGTTTGAGAGAAGAAGAGAACGCAGTAACCGTCGTGATCCCGAACTACAACGGAATGAAATACATCAAGGACTGCCTGGACGGGCTGCTGGCCGGTTCCATGCTGCCGGAGATCATCGTCGTCGACAACGCGTCCGACGACGGCAGTTTTGAATTTGTGAGGGACAATTATCCGCAGGTGACGCTGCTGCGGCTGAAGGCCAATACAGGCTTCTGCCACGCGGTGAACAGCGGACTGCGCATCACGAGGACAGAGTTCGTCATGCTCCTCAACAATGACACGAAGGTGGACCCCGGCTGCGTGCGTTCGCTGTATACCGCGCTGATCCAGTCGCAACGCGCTTTTTCGGTACAGGCGAAGATGCTCTCCATGCAGGATCCCGACGTTATCGATGACGCCGGTGATCTGTACTGTGCGCTGGGGTGGGGCTTTGCGCGCGGCAAGGCACAGCAGGCCGACAGGTACGATACTCCGTGCGAGATCTTTTCCGCCTGTGCGGGCGCGGCCATGTACCGGCGCGGGATCTTTGACAGGATCGGGTATTTTGACGAGCGTCATTTCTGCTATCTGGAGGACGTCGATATCGGCTACCGCGCCAGGATCTGGGGCTATCACAACCTGTACGAGCCTTCGGCCATCGTACTGCACGCCGGCAGCGCCTCGAGCGGCGCCGTGCACAATGCGTTCAAGGAACGCATGACGGCGGGCAACAACCGGTACCTGCTGTGGAAAAACATGCCCGCTTTTCAGTACGTTATCAATCTTCCGCTGATCCTGGCAGGGGAAAGGATCAAACAGAACTATTTTGCCCGCCAGGGGCTCGGCGATGCGTGGCGGGACGGCCTGACGCGCGGATCCTTCCTGATCGAGCGTGCAAAGTACGGGGATGAGATGCGCAGACTGGATTCCCCCGAAAAGGGCACCATCTGGGAAGAGTCCGGGACCGAAGAGGGCACGGAACTCATCCACCCGCTTTATCTGGGCGGGAAAGTCCCGTATTCCCCGCTGCATTTCTTTCATTATTTTGCCATTCAGTTTGCCCTCTGGAAGAATATGGGCAGACGCCTTCAAGGTTGAGAGTTCGTCTGAAAAGGCGTAGTATGTCAGTAATAACGATCCACAGAATGATCCATTGAGCGGGCAGGACTTGTGATCAAGGACAACCAGACCTACTTCAACCGGCTGCACGTAGTGTTGGACGGAGCTGTTGCCGCAGTCAGCTACGTGCTTGCATGGATGATAAAATTCAGAACTTCGTTCGCCACCACTACGCCGGGCGTTACTGCCTATTCGGAGAGAACGTATTTTTCGGCGCTCTATTTTCTTGTACCGCTTTATCTGGCCCTGTACTTCGCCTGCAACCTCTATAACTCCAGACGCCTGACCCGGATACGGAACGAGTTCGCGGAGATCATCCGCGCCAACACGTTCGGGATCCTGGGCGCGATCGTCGTGTTCTTCATGACGGGCATGAACGACTTTTCACGTACGTTCCTCGGCCTGTTCTATGTGATCAATATCGTTCTCACCTGCACCGTACACTATGCCTTCCGCTCGATCCTGTACCATATCCGCCGCCGCGGCAAAAACCTGAAGCACGTGCTGTGCATCGGCTATTCGCGTGCCGCCGAGGCGTATATTGACCGCGTGCTGGCAAACGGGCAGTGGGGCTATGTCATCCACGGCATCCTGGACGATCACGTGCCGAGGGGCACAGTGTACCGCGGCGTGAAGGTGCTGGGCGATGTGGCCAACCTGAAGATCATCCTGCCCGAGAACAAGATGGATGAGATCGCGATCACGCTTTCCCTGAACGATTACGACAATCTGGAAAAGATCGTGGCCGAGTGTGAGAAATCAGGTGTGCACACCAAATTCATACCGGACTACAGCTCCCTGTTTCCGAGCCATCCCTACACGGAGGATCTGATGGGGCTGCCGGTCATCAATATCCGCTACGTGCCGCTCACCAATACGTGGAACATCCTCATGAAGAGACTGGTCGACATTCTGGGTTCCGTTTTCTGCATCGTCCTGTTTTCACCAGCGATGCTGTTTGCCGCGGTGGGGACGAAGCTGACCAGCAAGGGCCCCGTGATCTACAAACAGACGCGGATCGGCCTGCACAGCCGCCCTTTCACAATGTATAAATTCCGCACGATGGAAGTGCAGACGGCGGAACAGGAGGCCCGGCAGTGGACGACGCAGGACGATCCCCGCGTCACGAAATTCGGCGCGCTCCTGCGCCGCACAAGCATCGATGAGATGCCGCAGTTCTTCAATGTGCTGGCAGGCTCCATGAGCCTCGTGGGTCCCAGGCCGGAACGCCCGCAGTTCGTGGAAAAATTCAAGGAGGAGATCCCGCGCTACATGGTCAAGCATCAGGTACGTCCCGGCATTACGGGCTGGGCGCAGATCAACGGCTACCGCGGGGATACATCCATACGCAAAAGGATCGAGTACGATCTGTATTATATCGAGAACTGGACGATGGGCTTTGACTTCCGTATCCTGTTCCTGACTATTTTTCACGGTTTTGTCAATAAAAACGCCTATTGAGCAGGCCCGGGAGCGGTGCTCTGCCATGACTTGTTTTTATACAGGTTTTGTGGCACAATTACTTAGTTATTTTGGCATTTTAAGGGAACAAACACGTGCGGACTGCACATGATATCCGGAGATGAGAGATGGCGAGAAAAACACGCGGCAGTGATAACGGCCGATATCAGGATTACGACAATTACGATGACTATGAACAGAGCATGGACGGCGGGAAGCAGGATGACGGCTACCGCGGCGGAGATGACGGGCGGGGCTACCGGGATGACGGAAACTACCGCGACGACGGAAACTACAGGGATGACGGGAACTACCGGGACGACGGGAACTACAGGGATGACGGCAGTTACCGGGATGACGGGAACTACCGCGACGACGGGAATTACCGGGACGACGGGAGTTACCGCGACGATGACTACCGGGATGACGGCAGCTACCGCGACGATTACGACGAAGGGTACGATGACAACGGCAGCAACGGCGGGCAGGATGACGACGGCTATGACGATGCCTACAACGATGCCTACGAAGATACAGGGAACAGGAGAAACAGCAGCCGGAGCGGCAGGAAACAGGCAAAGCCGGCGAAAAAGAAAAGGCATTTCGTACTGTTCATCATCGAGATCCTGATCCTGCTTGTGGTCGTAGCCGCGCTTTATCTGGTGACGCGTACCTCCAAGGTGGGCAAGGTGGATCTGAACGATACGCAGATCGCCAGCAACATGAGCTCGGAAGTCAAGGCGGACACGGAGAGCGGTCCCATGAAGGGATACCGCAACATTGCGCTGTTCGGCGTCGACGGCGGCTCCGACATGACGCGTACCAGCAACCTCGGAAAAGGCGACAACCGAAGCGATACGATCATCATCGCTTCCATCAATGAACAGACGAAGGAAGTCAAGCTCGTGTCCGTCTACCGTGACACGTACCTGAACCTGGGCAACGACTCCTACAATAAGTGCAATGCCGCATACGCCAAGGGCGGTCCGGAACAGTCCATCAACATGCTGAACATGAACCTCGACATGAACATCACGGATTTCGTGACCATCGGACTGGGCGGCCTCACGGACGTGGTGGATGCACTGGGCGGCATCGACGTGACGATCGAGGACGACGAGATCAGCCACCTTAACAACTACCAGCTGAGCATGACAAAACAGCTGAATTACCCTTACACGGAGATCACCCAGGCCGGGGAACAGCACCTGAACGGTCTGCAGGCCACCGCCTACTGCCGCATACGTTATACGGCGGGCAGCGACTTCAAGCGTGCGGAGCGCCAGAGATCAGTCATCATGAAGTGCGTGGACAAGGCCAAGAAGGCCGACGCCGCGACGCTGGCGAAGATGGCCAACGACCTGTTCAGCGAGATCTACACGTCCATGGATGTGAACGAGATCGCTTCCCTTCTTTCGGGGATCAGCGCCTACAGCATCGTGGACCAGAACGGCTTCCCGCAGGAAGCAAACCGCGAGGTCGCCAACATCGGGGCCAAGGGAAGCTGCGTGGTGCCGGAAGACCTGGACGCAAACGACACGTGGCTGCACCAGTTCCTCTTCAACGATACCAGCTACACGGTGTCGGATGAAGTCGAAAAATGCAATGAACAGATCAAGGCAGATACCGCACAGTATGTATCGAACTGACGGAGCTGCAGGACCGGGACGGGAAGTTTCGGGACAAGGGAGCCCTCAAAGGGCTCCTTTGCTGTAACAGGAGATAACAGGCGCGATGGATACAGTCATAGATGTCATCATTCCGTGCCGCAATGCCGCACCGCAGCTGCTTGAAACGCTGGACATGCTGCAAAGGCAGCAGGCGCGCATAAGGACCGTCACGCTGATGGATACCCTGAATGCCGACGGCAGCTCAGGCATCACCGGTCCCGGCGGCACGGTGCACATATCCGCCGGGGACCTCGCCGTACGCTATCCTTTCGTCAGGATCGTCCCCGTGCCTGCCTGCCAGTTTGACCATGGCGGCACCCGGGACCTGGGGGCTTCCCTTTCGAAGGACGCCGGCTTCCTGCTGTTCATGACACAGGACGCGGTGCCTCGCGGAGCGGATCTGACGGCCAGGCTGCTGGAAGGCTTCACACGCGGAAGCGGCGGCAGCGGGGCCGGGGATGGGCGGACAGCCGTCGTCTATGCGCGGCAGATCGCCGCAGCAGACAGCACGGAGTGTGAAAAACTGTCGAGGGAGTTCAGCTATCCGGAAACATCCCGCCGGCAGACGCAGGCAGATGTGCCGTCGCTGGGCGTGCGGGCGTATTTCTGCTCGAATGTATGCGCCATGTACGATGCGGAGATCTTCAGGAAACTGGGCGGTTTCATTCACCGTACGATCTTCAATGAGGACATGATCTATGCGGGGCGTGCACTGCAGGCCGGCTATGCCGTATACTATGAGGCAGAAGCCGGGGTGGAGCATTCGCACAGATACTCGGCAAGGCAGCAGTTCAGCCGCAGCTTTGACCTGGGGGTCTCCCAGGCCGACCATCCGGAGATCTTCGGCGGCATACGGTCCGAAAGCGAAGGCTGGAAATACGTCCGCAGGATGACCGCGATGCTGCGCAGCCGCGGGGCTTCTATGGAGATACCGGGATTTTATGCAGGCTGTGCCGCCCGTCTTTGCGGCTACAGGCTCGGCCGGCACTACCGGAGGCTGCCCCGGACGCTCATCCTGCGCTGGACAATGAACGGAAATTACTGGAGAGATACGGACAAAACAGTACAATAAACGGAACGGCAGGCCGGCAGGGCCTGCGCCGGCGGTGCAGAACAGCTGCCGGCAGGAGGAAGGACTATGTGCGGAATCGTAGGATATACCGGCAGATCGGAAGCGGCGGAGATCATTCTGGACGGGCTCGAAAAGCTGGAGTACCGCGGATATGATTCGACCGGAATGGCCATCAACGACGGAAAGAAGATACGGATCTCGAAGGCCGTAGGCAGACTTTCCGTACTCGAGAACCTGACACACGGCGGCAGCACCATGCCGGGACACGCGGGCATAGGACACACGCGCTGGGCGACGCACGGCGTACCGAGCGACACCAATGCACACCCCCACTTCAACAAGGCAAAAACGATCGCGGTCGTCATGAACGGGATCATCGAGAACTACATCCCGCTGAAGCAGACCCTGGAAAGCAAGGGGTACGAGTTCATCTCCGAAACGGATACGGAGACGGTCGCACATCTGCTGGACCACTATTACAAGGGAGATCCGCTGCACGCGATCGTGCAGATGATGCAGAGGATAGAGGGCTCCTACGCGCTGGCCATCGTATTCGAAGACCGGCCGGGAGAAGTCTATGCCGTGCGCAAGGACTGCCCGCTGATCTGCGGCATTTCGGACGACGGCTGTTTTGCCGCATCCGATGCGACCGCACTGCTCAAATATACCAGGAACGTCTACTACCTTGAGAACAGGATCGTTGCAAAGCTTACGCAGGAGAACGGCATTTTCTTCTACAATCAGGACGAGGAAGAGGTAAAGCTGCCGTCGAAGCGGATCGAGTGGGATTCCACGGCTGCCGAGAAGGGCGGCTACGACCACTTCATGCTCAAGGAAATGTACGAGCAGCCGAAGACGGTACGTGACACGATCTCGCCCCGTATCAAGGACGGCGACATCGTAGTCGACGAACTCGGACTCTCCGACGACGATATCAGGAAGATCGAAAAGCTGTACATCGTAGCCTGCGGTTCGGCCTATCACGCAGGCGTGACAGGCAAATACGTCATCGAAGGACTCGCACGCATTCCGGTAGAGACCGATCTGGCCTCGGAGTTCCGGTACAGGAACCCCATTCTTGTGAAAAACAGTGTGCTCATCGTGATCAGCCAGTCCGGCGAGACCGCCGATACCCTGGCGGCGCTGCGGCTTGCCAAGGAAAACGGCATCCGCGTACTGGCGATCGTCAATGTCGTGGGCAGCTCCATTGCGCGGGAGGCGGACCATGTGATGTACACCTGGGCCGGCCCGGAGATCGCGGTCGCGACGACCAAGGCGTACAGTGCCCAGCTCTGCGCAATGTACCTGCTCGCCATGAAGTTCGCAAAGGTGCGCGGCGTGATGAGCTCCGAAAAGTTTTCTTCCATGCTGGACGACCTCCGGAAACTGCCGGACCAGATCGAACTGCTGCTCGGCAACCACGACCAGATCGCCCGTTTTGCGAACCGCTATATCGCGGCGAAGGATGTTTTCTTCATGGGCCGCGGAATCGATTACGCGATCTCGCTGGAGGGCTCCCTCAAGCTGAAGGAGATCTCCTATATCCATTCCGAAGCGTACGCGGCCGGGGAACTCAAGCACGGCACGATCTCGCTGATCGAGGAAGGAACGCTGGTGGCCGCTGTTTCGACGCAGCCGGACCTGTATGAGAAGATCATCAGCAACATGGAGCAGGTCAAGAGCAGAGGAGCCTATGTGCTCGCGATCACCAACGTGGGCAACGTGGCGATCGAAAAGTCGGCGGACTGCATCATCCACATCCCCGATACGGATCCTTACTTTTCCAATTCGCTGGCCATCATACCGCTGCAGCAGTTTGCCTATTACATCGCGGTGGCCAGGGGATGCGACGTCGACAAGCCGAGGAACCTCGCAAAATCCGTAACGGTCGAGTGAGGACGGAAAGGTAAGCCAGTATGGAACTGCAGGTAAAGGACAACGGGGCGGACAGCTGGGAAGAGGTCATGATCATATACAACGCCGCCCTGAAGGAGATCTACACGAAACTGGAGATCCTGAACGACGAATTCCAGCATGTGCATAAATACAACCCGATCGAGCATATCAAATACCGTGTCAAAACACCGCGGAGCATCGTCAAGAAGCTGAAGCGCCACGGCTATGAGTCCACGCTGGAAAACATGGTCAAATACTGCAACGATATAGCCGGTATCCGCATCATCTGCGACTATACGTCCGACATTTACCGCATCGCGGACATGATCAGCAACCAGAGCGACATCAAGGTGGTCGCGATCAAGGATTACATCGCGAACCCCAAGCCGAGCGGCTACGAGAGCTATCACATGATCGTGCTGATCCCGGTCTATCTCTCCGACCGTATCGTGGACGCCAGGGTCGAGATTCAGATCCGCACGATCGCCATGGATTTCTGGGCCAGCCTCGAACATAAGATCCAGTACAAGTTTCCGGGAGAGGTGCCCCAGCACATTCAGGAGCAGCTGCTTGAAAATGCGCAGATGGTCTCCCAGCTCGATGCCAAAATGATGGCGCTGAATGAGGAGATCCGGAAGATCGCCGGGGAAGAGGGCGAAGAGAACGAATAAAAAACCGGGCAGCCGCGTCGCGGTCATTGCCCGGAAAGGTGTTTTCACAGAAAAGATCCCCATAAAATGAGGAGTGCCCGGGAAGCCTTTCGGCCTCCCGGGCTATTATGAAAAATATCGACACTTGCAACTGCATCTGAGATAAGGATAGCAATTAAAGATGAACGAAATATGAACGCAGAGTGAAGAGATGGTTAATTAGCACAAAAACAGCAGGAAAATGGCATGGTATCAGGATGAAATGCACAACGGAGAGCACATCCTTCCGGCTTGCGCCGATCATCTGTTGATGCTATCATGGCTAATAAACAGAAACTTTCACTGTCCCTGAAAAGTGCCGCAATCAGGCATTTGTGAGGGTGAACGGGGGTTGGATGGAAACGGAAGTATTCACTGGATTCGGAGATGCCGATGAAATGATCCGCGCGAACGGAGAGGCAGAGGCAAAGGAAAACGACCGCCTTCACCGCGAGGTAGAGACTTACGGAAAACAGCTGGATGAGATGAAAAGCCTTTACCTCCGCAACAATGAACTGATCGCCAGGATGGAAGAGCTGTGCCGCAAAAACAGCGAGGACGTGAAGAACATCGTCGCGCAGGGCACGCAGCAGATGCAGTCCGCAGCCGCACAGAGTTCCGCGGCGGCAAACGATGAGCCGGATCCCGACGTTGTGGCCGCCATTTCCGCGGCTGCAGGCGAGGCCGCTTCCGCAGCGGCCGGCCAGGCTGCTTCCGGTGCGAAGGACGAGGTCCTGAGATCGATCGAGGAAACCCGCGGCAGGCTGGAACAGCTGCTTGCCGAACAGGATGAGAAGAGCCACAGGGACGATGTCCGCGTTTACCGCAATGTGCAGGCCTCCATGGCGGAGGAACTGGACAGGCGCACGGAGGAGCTGCGCAAGCAGCTTTATGCGCTGCACGAAGGACAGGCGAACCTGAGCGCGGACTTCAAGGAAGCGGAGGACAATATCCTCACCAGGCCGGAAAAACACAGGACGGGCGCAATGCAGATCCTGACCTTTATCGCTGCGCTCCTGACCCTTGCCCTGGTGGGGCTGGATTTCTTCGGATATGCACCCGCCATCAACAATTTCTTTATCGCACTCTTCAGGCGCTGAGATGGGAAGACAGTTCTGGAAGCCAGGCAATATGCTATATCCGGTCCCGGCCGTTCTTGTCGTTTCTTCCGACGGGAAGGGCAATACGGATGTCATGACGGCAGCCTGGACAGGCAATCTGTGCTCCGATCCGGTCATGGTATCGGTATCCGTAAGGCCGGAGCGCTACACCCACGACCTCATAGCGGAGAGCGGAGAGTTCGTGCTTTGCCTGACGACGCGCAGCCTGTGCCGCGCGACGGATTTCTGCGGGGTGCGTTCCGGGCGGGACATCGACAAATTCAAAGCGATGGGCCTGACGAAGGAGCCTTCCAGATGCATCCGTACACCGGGCATAGGGGAAAGCCCGGTAAATCTGGAGTGCGTGGTCCGCGAACAAAAAAATCTCGGCTCTCATGATGTTTTTATTGCCGAAGTAGTCAGTGTCGACGTAGACGACAGATATCTGGATGATAAAGGGCGGCTCGATCTTGCAAGAGCCGATCTCATGGCGTATTCGCACGGCGAATACTATGCACTGGGAGAAAAAATCGGAAAATTCGGCTTCTCCGTGGAGAAGAACCGCAAGTGAGCAATAGATTGTCCATTCACAGCAGAAAAATACCGGTCTGGTTCGCGACCGCCGCAGCGATATCGATGCTTGTCGGCCTTTTTTTCATGCCTGTTTACGTGCCGTTCCGGCACAGCGGGAGCACCATGTTCCAGGTCACCCTGAACGGCACCTACGTCGGGGTGACGGATTCCCGGGCTACCGCGGAGCACTGCCTCACGCAGGCACGCCGCACACTGGCGAAGAACAACAAGGATCTCGTCTACGTAAAGGCGGAACTGGGCGTGGAAGGCGAGGAGGTCCTCTGGGGACAGGTGGATCAGGACTCCGAGATCACAAAGCGCATGGTCAGCGTACTGGATACGAATGTACAGAATGCCATGACCCGCTGCTATACGGTGAAGATCGGCGAAAACACGATCAATATGCAGAGCAGGAGCGACATTCTCACGCTGCTTGAGAAGGCGCTTTCCCAGTATGACAAGGACGGAAAGTATGTGACGGATCTGGCGCTGGACACCTCCCGCGAGATCAACGTGCTGGTCCCGAAGGTCATCACAACGCAGGAACAGGCGCTGCAGACAGAGAAAGAGGAGAGCCTGCCGAGCGGCGGCATCAATGCCACGCTGTCGGACGTACTGAACTCCGCGCAGCCTGCCGTGGGGCGGAATTTTGAGGATTACAAGCTCGGGATCACGGCCATGGATTTTACGCAGAAGATCGAGATCGCGGAAGCCTACATGCCTTCCAACCAGATCTCCGACCTTACGGCCGCCGAGGAGGAAGTGCTCAAGCAGAATGAGCAGCAGCAGATCTATGAGGTGAAGCAGAACGACACTCTGTCGGGCATTGCGGAAATGTACGGTATTACGCTGGATGAGCTGCTTACGCTGAACCCGAACTATTCGAGTTCGAGCGCGATCCTGCGCGTGGGTGACGAGATCACCGTCACGTCGCCGCAGCCGGAGCTTTCCGTCAGTTATACGAAGCAGGAATACTACGAAGAGGACTATACCGCAGATGTCATCTACAAGGACAACCCCGACTGGTACATCACCAAGACGGAGGTCGTCCAGGAGGCGTCCAAGGGCCACCGGCGCGTCATCGCGCTGAACAGCTATGAGGACAGCGACAAGGTCAGTACCTCCATCGTAAAGGAGGAAGTGACCAGGGAAGCTGTGCCGGAGATCATAGAGCGCGGGACCAAAGTGCCGCCTACCTTTATCTGGCCTGTATCCGGCGGTTCCATTTCCTCCGGCTTCGGACACCGTTCTTCGCCGGGCGGCATAGGCAGCACCAACCATCAGGGCCTCGATATCGCGGTGAGCACAGGTACGGCCGTCATGGCTTCCAGCTCCGGTACGGTCACGGTGGCGGGCTGGCAGAGCGGCTACGGCTATGTAGTCTATATCAACCACGCGGACGGCAAACAGACCCGGTACGGGCACCTGTCGAGGGTGCTGGTGCATGTGGGCCAGTCGGTCATCCAGGGACAGAAGATCGCACTGAGCGGGAGCACGGGCAACAGTACGGGGCCGCATCTGCACTTTGAGATGCGGATCAACGGCACGGCTGTGAACCCGCTGTCGTACCTGAACTGAGGCAAAACATATGTTCACATGCCGCGGAAACCGCGCAGCTGCGCGATTCCCGCGGCGTTGACAGGAAACCCAAATTAAGGTACGATACAAAAGTTAATAACAGCGAGGAGCATCCGAAATGAATTTTTACTCGGTCAGGGGAGGTACCCCCCTGAGTGGTGAAATAGAGATCGCCGGCGCAAAGAATGCAGCGCTGCCCATACTTGCCGCCTCGATCATGACAGACGAAACTGTCACGGTGGAGAACGTTCCGGATGTCAGCGATATCAGAGCCATCATCAGCGCGATCGAGAGCATCGGCACCAAAGTCGTCAAAACAAGTCCCCACACCTATGAGATCAACGGTTCCCACATTGTAGACGGCCCCGTCGATGACGACGCCGTGAGGAAGATCCGCGGTTCCTACTATCTGATCGGAGCGCTGCTGGGCAAGTACAAGCACGCAGAGGTCTCTCTTCCCAAGGGCTGCAATATAGGACTGCGCCCTATCGACCAGCATGTCAAGGGCTTTCGTGCCCTGGGCGCCGAGGTCCGCATCGAACACGGCATGATCGTGGCCGACGCTGCGGAGCTGACCGGAAGCCATATTTATCTCGATGTTGTTTCCGTGGGCGCCACCATCAACATCATGATGGCAGCGTCGCGTACGAAGGGCCTGACCATCATCGAGAATGCAGCCAAAGAGCCGCACGTCGTCGACCTGGCCAACTTCCTGAACAGCATGGGCGCGCAGATCAAGGGCGCCGGCACGGACGTGATCCGTATCCGCGGCGTACAGAGCCTGCACGGCACGGATTATTCCATCATCCCCGACCAGATCGAGGCGGGCACCTACATGTTTGCCGCCGCCGCGACAAGGGGAGATGTCACGATCCACAGCATCATTCCCAAGCACCTGGAGTCCCTGACCGCCAAACTGCGCGAGATCGGCTGTCAGATCGAGGAGTCCGACGACGCGGTGCGCGTGGTCGCCACCAGGCGTCTTTCCAATACACATGTCAAAACACTGCCCTATCCCGGATTTCCCACTGACATGCAGCCGCAGATCTCGGTGGTCCTGGGGCTTTCTTCCGGGACGAGCATCGTTACGGAAAGCATTTTCGAGAGCAGGTTCAAGTATGTGGATGAACTGATCCGCATGGGCGCCCAGATCAAGGTGGAAGGCAACACGGCCATCATAGACGGCGTGGAAAAATATTCCGGCACCAGCATTGTGGCTCCGGATCTGCGCGCAGGCGCGGCGCTCGTGATCGCAGCACTGGCGGCTGACGGCGTCTCGCAGATCCACGACATCCAGTACATCGAGCGGGGATATGAAGATTTCCCCGGCAAGCTCCGTACGCTCGGCGCAGACATCGTGGTCCTCGAGGAGGCAGACGGCAGCACCGATGACCTGCGGGCACAGATCCACAGGGTCAGCTGAGGCGCTGTTGCTTTCGGTTTTGTAATGAGGTATCATCACTACGTAATTTCACAGGATGTATTCTTCGGGGCAGGGTGAGATCCCCTACTGGCGGTAAAGTCCGCGAACCGCTGCAAAGCGGCCGATCCGGTGCAACTCCGGGACCAACAGTAAAGTCTGGATGGAAGAAGAAGGCATGGGATCCTGGACGCAGGCAGGCTGCAGGCATCAGCGGCCGCACGGCGGACAGGCAGCATGGCGAGCAGACGGCAAGGCCCCGGACCGGTTCAGGTTCGGGGCCTTTTTGTGCCCCTGCGGGCGCACACTGTACACGCCGGGAAGAAAACCCGGCGGGAAAGGATCATTGTCATGGAAAAAGGAACGATCATAACCGCACTGAAGGAAAACGCAGCCTTTATGCTCATCTGTATCGCCGCGACGGCCGGGATCCTGGCTGTAGCCTGGCTCTTTGAGCGCTCTTTCGCAAAGAGGAACGGCAGCACGGCGCGGACGCTCACCACGCGGAAGGTCGCGATGATCGGCATGTTTTCCGCCATTGCCGGCATTCTGTACTGCGTGGATTTTGCGCTGCCCATCGCGCCTTCGTTCTACAAGATCGACCTGTCGGAGATGCCGGCCCTGATCGCCGGTTTTGCCTTCGGGCCCGTTGCCGGCGTGCTTGTGGAATTCCTCAAGGTAGTCATCAAGCTCCTGCTGAAATCCACGGACAGCGCGTTCGTAGGCGACTTTGCCAACTTCCTCATCGGCTGCATGCTCGTGCTGCCGTCCTCGGTCATCTACAGCTTCCGCAAGACCAGGAAGCGCGCCATCCTGTCGCTGGCTGTCGGCACCGCCGTTATGGCGGTATTCGGCACATGGTTCAACGCCGTCTATCTGCTCCCGACCTTTGCCGTCCTCTACGGCCTTCCCCTTGACCAGATCATCGCCATGGGGACCGCGATCAACCCGGCTGTCAGGGATCTCGGCACCTTCGTCCTGTTTACCGTCGCACCCATCAACATCATAAAGGGGACTTTGGTCTCCGTGCTGACGATGCTGGTCTACAAGAAGATCAGCCGGGTGATAAAGTAGGGCAAGGCATGCTATAATCTACCCAGTGCCCGGCTGTTTTGAAGGAGGGCGCGCGCGGCGCAGCCGCGGATGAAAGGACAGGCATGCAGATCCTGGAAACAGAAGGGCCCGGGGAAACTTACGAGATCGGCCGGAAGATGGGACTCAAGGCGGCGCCGGGCGATGTTTTTGCCCTGAACGGCGACCTCGGCACCGGAAAAACCGTGTTTGCCCAGGGCTTTGCGGAAGGTCTCGGGGTCAGGGAGTACGTCAACTCGCCGACTTTCACGATCCTTTCCGTATACGAAACAGGGCGTATCCCGCTGTATCATTTCGACGTGTGCCGGATCGAGGATCCGGAGGAAATGTTCGAAGTGGGTTTTGACGAGTATATCAACGGGCGCGGCGTGTGCCTTATCGAATGGGCGGACATCATTGAAGAGATCCTGCCGGAGGCGCGCGTAAGCGTTACGATAGCGAAGGACCTGGCCAGGGGGAACGACTACCGTCGGATCACCGTGGAAGACGGCCGGTCCTGAAGAAATTTATACAGAGGCACATTTATGAAGATACTGGCAGTCGAAACATCCGGAAAAGCCTGCAGCACGGCTCTTGTCGAAGACGGGCGAATTCTCGGGGAATACAGCCTTAACTGCGGCCGGGCGACTTCGTGCAGCCTGGTCCCCATGATGGACGAACTGAAACGCATGACGGAGCTGGATCTGCATACGATAGACGCCGTGGCGCTCACCGCAGGTCCTGGGTCTTTTACCGGCATCCGCATCGGCGCCGCGACGGCAAAGGGCCTCGGCCTTGCGCTCGAAAAGCCGCTCATCCCCGTGCCTACGCTCGACGCGCTGGCTTTCAACCTGTACGGGACCGGGGAGAGCCTGCTCTGCCCGATGCTCGACGCGCGGCGCGGCCAGGTCTATACCGGGCTCTATGAATCGCCGGCAGGCTCCGCGTTCCGCACCGTGCATGCGCAGTGCCTGCAGGAGGTCGCGGAGACAGCGGAAGAACTGAACACAGCCGGGCGCAGCGTGATCTTTCTCGGGGACGGGAGCGACGCATACAGGGACACGATCGCGGACAGTGTGCACGTGCCGTACTGTTTTGCCCCCGCGCATCTGTCAAAACAGCGCGCGGCCTCCGTGGCGGCGCTGGCAATGCAGTACTACCTTGCGCAGGGGGAGAAATGTTTTGCCGACCCTGACGCCTTCCGGCCCGAATACCTGCGGCTCTCACAGGCGGAGCGCCGGCGCGAGGCGGGCGCGGACATGTCGATGACGGTCAGGAGACAGTGAGCATGGCGGTAGCGATACGCAGGATGGAGAAGCGGGACATCGCCGAGGCCGTGGAGATCGAGAGGGAATGTTTTTCCGAGCCCTGGAGCGTGGCCGACTACAACGAGACGCTGCTCCTGCCTTATGCGTTCTACTATGTGGCGCAGGAGGAAGGCGGGCACATCCTGGGGATCATGGGCCTTCGGAACGTAGCGGGCGAGGGCGAGATCACCAATGTCGCGGTACGGCCCGTTTTCCGGAGACAGGGCATAGCTGCCGGGCTGATGAAACGGCTCCTTGCGGACGGCAGGGCGCTCGGGATACGGGATTTCACACTGGAAGTAAGGAAGGGCAACGCCCCGGCGATCGCGCTGTACGAGCGGTACGGATTCCGCGCGGAGGGCATGCGGCCGGGATTTTACGAGAAACCGAAGGAAGACTGTCTGATCCTGTGGCTCCGCGGGAGCCGGGACGGGGAATGAGGGGAAAGTGCTGGATATCTGTCTTTTAGGGACCGGAGGCATGATGCCGCTGCCGTACAGGTGGCTGACGTCGCTGATGGTACGTTATAACGGAATGAGCATTCTGATCGATGCCGGGGAAGGCACCCAGATCGCAATGAAGAAAAAGGGCTGGAGCCCGAAGCCGATCGACGTGATCCTGTTCACGCACTATCACGCCGACCATATCAGCGGCCTGCCGGGGCTGTTGCTTTCCATGGGAAATTCGGAACGCACGGAGCCGCTGCTGCTCGTGGGGCCCAAAGGCCTGCAGAGGGTCGTGGAATCGCTGCGCGTCATCGCGCCGGAACTGCCCTTCGAGATCGTGTACAGGGAGCTGACGGAACCGGAGGAGACCATTGCGTTCCCCGGAAATGACAGGTTCCGCATCGAAGCTTTCCGGGTACACCACAACGTGGTCTGCTACGGCTATTCGATCATCCTTGACCGGATCGGTCGATTTGATGTGGACAAGGCGCTGAAGCTGGATATCCCGAAACAGTGCTGGAATCTCCTGCAGAAGGGAGAAAACGTCACACTGGATACGGCGGACGGCGGCAGCCGCGTACTGACGCCGGACATGGTGCTCGGAGCGCCCCGCAGGGGACTCAAGGTGACCTACACGACGGACACGCGCCCCTGCGATGCCATCGTGAAAAACGCCGCGGGCGCGGACCTCTTCATCTGCGAAGGAATGTACGGGGAAGACGACAAGCAGGACAAGGCGCTGGAGCACAAGCACATGACCTTTGCCGAAGCCGCGTCCCTTGCGGCCGAGGCGCGCGTGGGGAAGCTCTGGCTCACCCACTACAGTCCTTCGCTCGTAAGACCCGACGATTTCATGCCGGCCGTGCGGGCTGTTTTCCCGGAGGCTTATCCCGGCAAAGACGGAAAATCCGTGGACCTTAGTTTTGAGAATGACGACTGATGTTTTGAAGGAAAGGCACCGCCGCTGGGAGGTCAGGCAGCGTACGGGCGCCCGGAAAGAGACAGACATGCTGATACAGAAAGACGTAGTCATATTATCGATCGAGTCCTCGTGCGATGAGACGGCGGCCGCGGTAACGGTCAACGGGCGGCAGGTGCTCTCCAACGAGATCTCCTCGCAGATCGACATCCACACGCTGTACGGCGGCGTGGTCCCGGAGATCGCATCGCGCAAGCATATCGAGCGCATGAACCAGGTCATCCGCGAAGCCATGCGGACGGCAGGCAAAACCTTCTGCGACCTGGACGCTGTGGCGGTCACGGCCGGACCGGGCCTTGTCGGCGCGCTGCTCACGGGCATTTCCGAAGCCAAGGCGGTCGCGTTCGCGTCGGGGCTTCCGCTGATCGGCGTGCATCATATCGAAGGCCACATCAGTGCCAACTACATTGCGGACAAAACACTGGAACCGCCCTTTGCCTGTCTCGTCGTCTCCGGCGGACATACGAACCTGGTGCGCGTAAAGGGTTACGGCGAGTATGAACTGCTCGGCACGACGCGCGACGACGCGGCGGGCGAAGCCTTCGACAAGGTCGCGCGGGCGATCGGTCTGGGCTACCCGGGCGGCCCCAAGATCGACAGGGCAGCGAAAGACGGAAATCCGGAAGCCATCCGCTTCCCGAGGGGGAAAGTGGAAGGCAGCGAGTTTGATTTTTCGTTCAGCGGCATCAAGTCATCCGTACTGAACTATCTGAATACCTGCGACATGAAGGGAGAGAAGGTCGACGTGAACGATGTCGCTGCTTCGTTCCAGGAAGCGGTGGTGGACGTGCTCGTCGATCACACGATGGCGGCTGCGAGGCTGTGCGGTCTCGACCGGATCGCCCTGGCGGGCGGCGTCGCTTCGAACAGCGCCCTGCGCGGGCGCATGAAGGCAGCCTGTGAGCGGGAAAACATCGCTTTCTTCTGCCCGCCGCCGGTGCTGTGCACCGACAACGCGGCCATGATCGGCTGCGCCGCTTACTACGAATTCCTGAAGGGACGCGAGAGCGGCCTGGACCTCAACGCCGTGCCCGGCCTGAAGCTGGGAGAATCTCTTTACGGGACGGAGGCCGGCGCATGAAGGTCACGGCGATCCTGCTCGCGGCAGGCAAAGGCAGACGCATGGGCGGAGACGTCCCGAAGCAGTACATGGACCTCTGCGGGAGGCCGCTGCTGTCCTACGCGCTGGAGACCCTGGAACGGAGCGAAGTCATTTCGGATATCGTGGCAGTCGTCCCGGCAGGGGACGAGGCGTATGTGCAGGAAAAGATCGCTGCGCCCCTCCGCGCGTCCAAGGTGCGCTGTTATGCGGCCGGCGGGGCGGAACGCTGCGAGTCCGTGGGAAACGGGCTGGAAGCTGTGACGTGGCCGTGCGACTATGTTTTCATCCATGACGGTGCGCGCCCTTTTGTGAGCGTGGAGATCCTGCAGCGCCTGTACGCGGCGGTCAGGGAGACCGGCGCTGCCGTGGCTGCCGTAAAGAGCAAGGATACCGTCAAGCTGGCGGATGCGCACGGGTTCGTGGCTGCGACGCCCGACCGCGAGAACGTCTGGATCGTACAGACGCCGCAGTGTTTTGACTTCCGCCTTGCCGCCGGGGCCTATGCGGCAGCAAGGGGAAAAGAGCCGGTGCCCACCGACGACGCGATGGTCGTGGAGACCTATACGCACCATGCGGTAAAGCTCGTGGAGGGCTCCTACAGCAATATCAAGATCACGTCACCCGATGACATCGCGGTGGCCGAAGCGATCCTGCAAAGGAACCGGAAATAGACAGACCGCGGCATTTCCCTTTCTGCAGCGGCGCCGGGGACCGGCAGCCTTACGGAGGGCAAAAGGAACGGCATGGCATTCGTACATCTGCATTGCCACACGGAGTGGTCGCTGCTGGACGGCTCCAACAAAGTATCGGAATATGTGAAACAGGTCAGCGCGCTCGGCATGAGTGCGGCGGCCATTACCGATCACGGCGTGATGTACGGCGTGATCGATTTCTATAACGCCGCCCGCGAAGCCGGCATCAAGCCTATCCTCGGGTGCGAGGTCTACGTTGCGCCCGGTTCGCGTTTTGACAGGGAGCTTTCGGGGAGCGACGACCGCTACTACCACCTCATCCTTCTTGCGGAAAACGACCGGGGATACGCCAACCTCTCTAAGATCGTGAGCCGCTCCTTCACCGAAGGCTACTATTACCGCCCGCGCGTGGACATGGAGCTGCTGCGGGAATTTCACGAGGGCATCATCGCATCCTCAGCCTGCCTGGCAGGCGAGGTGGCCCGCGATATCGTGCGCGGCGACATTCCCGCCGCGGAGGAAGCCGCCCGCAAGTACAATGACTGCTTTGGTCAAAACAACTTTTTCCTGGAACTGCAGGATCACGGCTACGCCGACCAGAAGACGGTGAACAGGGCCCTGCTCAAAATGAGCGAAAAACTGGGCATTCCGCTCATCGCGACCAACGACTGCCACTATACCTATGCGGACGATGCGGAAGCGCACGACATGCTGCTCTGCATCCAGACCGGAAAAAAGGTTGCGGACGAAGACCGGATGCGCTATCCCGGCGGGCAGTTCTATGTAAAGAGCGAAGAGGAGATGCGCAGCCTCTTCCCGTACGCGCAGGAAGCGCTGGACAACACCGCGAAGATCGCCGACCGCTGCAATGTCACGATCGAATTCGGCAACACCAGGCTGCCGCATTTTGACGTACCCGAGGGGTACGATTCCTGGACTTATCTCAACAAGCTGTGCAGCGAAGGCCTTGCGGAACGCTATCCGGACGACGACGGAGCGGTGCGCAGTAGGCTCGACTACGAGCTCGGCGTCATCCGCAAAATGGGCTATGTGGACTATTTCCTGATCGTCTGGGACTATGTCAATTTCTGCCGTGAAAACGGCATTGCTGTCGGCCCGGGCCGTGGTTCCGCGGCGGGTTCCATCGTTTCCTACTGCCTGCATATCACGAGCCTCGACCCCATCCGCTACGGACTCATCTTCGAGCGCTTCCTCAATCCGGAGCGTGTTTCGATGCCCGATATCGACGTGGATTTTGACGTCGACCGCCGGCAGGAAGTGATCGATTACGTCACCCGCAAATACGGCAGGGAGCGTGTCGTCCAGATCATCACTTTCGGCACGATGGCGGCCAAGGGCGTCATCCGCGACGTGGGGCGGGTCATGGACCTGCCGTACAGCTTTGTGGACGGCATCTCCAAGATGATCCCGAACGAACTCAATATCACGCTGGACAAGGCGCTGAAAATGAATCCCGAGCTGCGCGCGGCGGTGGACGGCGATCCGCGGGTCAAAACACTGATGGATATGTCGATGCGCCTGGAAGGGCTGCCCCGCCATACTTCCGTACATGCGGCCGGCGTCGTCATCTGCTCGGAGCCCGCCGAGGACCTCGTGCCTCTTGCAAGGGCGCAGGACGGCTCCACCACGACCCAGTTCACGATGACGACCATCGAGCACCTGGGCCTGCTCAAAATGGATTTCCTGGGCCTCCGCACCCTCAATGTCATCCACGATGCGGTGCTGCTGGCCAACAGGACGCTGAAGGAACGCGCGGCGGAAAACGGCGGCGCGGAGCCTGCGCAGATCGACATCGACAACATCGACTTTAACGACAGGGCGGTCTTCGCCTCAATTTCAACAGGCCATACCGAAGGCGTTTTCCAGCTTGAATCCGGCGGCATGCAGTCTTTCATGAAGGAACTGCGGCCCGGCAGCCTCGAGGACATCATCGCAGGCATCGCGCTCTACAGGCCGGGCCCGATGGACTTTATCCCGCAATATATCGAAAGAAAGAACAGCCGCGTCGCGATCACCTACGCGACTCCGCTCCTCGAACCCATACTTGCTCCGACGTATGGCTGCATCGTGTACCAGGAGCAGGTCATGCAGATCGTACAGCAGCTCGCCGGCTATACCCTCGGCCGCAGCGACCTCGTGCGACGCGCCATGAGCAAGAAAAAACAGGATGTCATGGAGGCGGAGCGCCGCAACTTCATTTACGGGAACGAGGCGGAGGGCGTAAAGGGCTGCGTCGCAAACGGCATCCCGGCTGAAACAGCGTCGGGCATCTACGATACCATGCTCGATTTTGCCAAGTATGCCTTCAACAAGTCCCATTCGGCCTGCTACGCGGTGATCACGTACCAGACCGCCTGGCTGAAATATTATTTTCCCACGGAGTTCATGGCGGCGCTGATGACGACAGTGGTGGATTTCCCCGGCAAGCTGGCCGGCTACATCCTGACGTCACGCACCATGGGGATACGTCTGCTGCCGCCCGACATCAACGAGGGCGAGGCCGGTTTCTCCGTCTCCGGCGGTGCGGTACGCTATGCGCTTACCGCCATCAAGGGCGTAGGGCGCGGCGTCATCGACGGGATCGTGCAAAACAGGGAGCAGTACGGGAAGTTCCGCGACCTGTATGATTTTCTGGAGCGTGTGACGGCAGCGGAGATCGACGCGAACAAGCGCGTGATCGAAAACTTCATCAAGGCCGGCGCCTTCGACAGCTTCGGCAGTACCAGGAAGCAGCAGATGAGCGTGTTTTCACAGATCCTGGACGGCCTGCAGGCTTCGAAGAAGAACGACCTGGCAGGGCAGATGAGCCTGTTCGACCTGGCGCCCGAAACGGACCGCACGGCCTATACCGTCCCCATGCCTGACGTAGGGGAGTACACGCGGGAGATGAAGCTCGCCTTCGAAAAGGAAGTGCTCGGCGTCTATGTCAGCGGCCATCCGCTGGACGATTCGATCGATTTCTGGAAGAGCCGCATCACCCGGAAGGCCGCGGATTTCATGCTGGACGAGGAGACCGGAACGGCCGCGGTGACGGACGGCGCCGTCGAGACGATCGGCGGCCTGGTGGCTGCACGCAAGATCAAGTACACGAAAAATGACAAGGTCATGGCTTTCGTGACGATCGAGGATCTGACGGGAGACGTGGAGGTCATCGTTTTTCCCAGGGACTATGAACAGTATTCCTCTGTTCTCGCCGAGGACTCCAAGGTCTTCGTCACAGGGCGCGTTTCCCTCGAGGAAGATAAGGACGGCAAGCTGGTGTGCCAGAGCATCACGCCCTTCGACCGCGTTCCGAAGAAGCTCTGGCTGCGTTTTGACACCAGGGAGAGCTACGCCGCAGCGGAGAAGGAGCTCGCCGCCATCATAGATACCCACGGCGGCCCCGATGAGGTGTCGATCTACATCGCCTCGCCGAAGTCCATGAAGACCATGCCCCGGGGCTCGGGTGTGCGCGCGGACGCGGAGCTGCTGGCGCTTCTGAAGGACAGGTACGGCGCGGACAATGTGATTTTAAAGTAAATTCGCGGCGGCAGACATTTTCACGGACCGCAGTTTGGTTTATGATTATTTCAGGATTAACGGAATGCAGTTGATACCGGTTTTGTCCGGCACGGAGGTATATAGTCATGGCAGATCAGGTAAAAACAATCGGCATCCTTACGAGCGGCGGTGACGCGCCGGGCATGAATGCCGCAATACGTGCGGTCGTGCGACGCTCCATCGGGAACGGTCTGACTGTAAAGGGCATTGAAAGAGGCTATCAGGGTCTCCTCAACGAAGAGATCATCGACATGGACAAGCACAGCGTGTCCGATATCATCGAACGCGGCGGCACCATCCTCGGCACGGCGCGCTGCACGGAATTCCGCACGCCGGAGGGACAGCAGAAGGGCGCCGAGATCTGCAGGAAGCATCACATCGACGGCATCGTCGTGATCGGCGGTGACGGCTCGTACCGCGGCGCGCAGGCACTGGCCCGCCTCGGCATCAACACCATCGGCCTGCCCGGCACCATAGACCTGGACATCGCCTGCACGGATTACACCATCGGTTTTGACACCGCCATCAACACGGCCATGCAGGCCATCGACAAGGTGCGCGACACCTCTTCCTCCCATGAGAGATGCTCCATCATAGAGGTCATGGGCAGGAATGCCGGCTATATCGCGCTATGGTGCGGCATTGCGAACGGCGCCGAGGACATCCTTCTGCCCGAGAAGTACGATTACAACGAGCAGAAGATCATCGACAACATCATCAACAACCGCAAGCACGGCAAAAAACATCACATCATCATCAACGCCGAAGGGATCGGGCATTCGACTTCCATGGCGCGCCGCATCGAAGCGGCGACCGGGATCGAAACGCGTGCGACCATCCTCGGCTATATGCAGCGCGGCGGCTCCCCGACCTGTAAGGACCGTTTCTATGCGTCCATCATGGGCGCCTACGCAGCCGACATCATTGCGGCCGGCAAGACGAACCGCGTCGTCGGGTACCGCGACGGAAAGTTCCAGGATTTTGACATCGAAGAGGCCCTGGCCATGGAGAAGACGATCCCCGAGTATCAGTTCGAGATCAGCCAGGCCCTTTCCCGGTGATGCCGCTGGATAAAGACCGGCCCTGCGTCACGTCGGTGCCGCTGAACAAAGACCGGCCCTGCGTTACGTCGGCAGCCAACCCCGGGATCCGCAGGGTGCGTGCGCTGCAGACGAAGGGCAGGACGCGGCGTGAGGAACAGGCCTTTGTGACAGAGGGCCTGCGCCTGTATCTGGATGCGCCCGCCGGTGCGCTGGAACAGGTCTATGTTTCAAAGACTTTCCTGGATACGGCGCAGCAGGCCTTTGCGGACCGGGCTGCGGTGTATGGAAGGCTGACCCGCAGACTGGAAGAGACGGGCTGCACAGTCGTTTCGGACGATGTTTTTGCAGGCATGAGTGACACGGAGACGCCGCAGGGCGTGCTCTGCGTGGCGAGGATGCCCGTCTACGGGGAAAAGGATCTGCTCCCCGGGGACGGTGCGGCGCCCCTTCTGCTCCTGCTTGAGGATATACAGGATCCCGGCAATCTGGGTACGATCTTCCGTACGGCGGAAGCGGCCGGCGTGACCGGCATCGTCATGACGCGCGGAACAGTCGACCTCTTCAATCCGAAAACCGTGCGCGCCACTATGGGATCTGTTTTCCGGATGCCCTTCCTGCAGACGGAGGATCTTCCGGCTCTCGCGGGCAGGCTCCGGAGCAGCGGTATTTCCGTTTTTGCGGCGCACCTTGCAGGCAGCACCGATTACGATGCGGCAGATTATACGAAGGGGGCGGCGTTCCTGATCGGCAACGAGGGGAACGGCCTGAGTGAAAAAGCAGCCGCCGCGGCGGACACGCTGCTGCGCATCCCCATGCGCGGACAGATCGAGTCACTGAACGCGGCGATGGCCGCCGGCATACTGGTCTACGAGGCATACCGGCAGCGGAGGTTTTCCGGATAAGATGTGCAGACCGCCTGCAGAGGCGGTAAGGAGGCAGTCATGGTGATTGGTTTCATAGGTCTCGGAAACATGGCTAAGGCAATGATCAGCGGGATCCTTGCCGGGCAGCTCGTACAGCCCGGAGACATTACGGGATCGGCAGCGACTGAAGAAACGCGGCAGAAGGTGTCCGCGGATTTCGGGATCCGCACGTCCGACTCCAATTCGCAGGTGGCGGCTGAGTCCGATATTATCGTACTGGCGGTCAAGCCGCAGTATCTCCCTGTAGTGATCGAAGACATCAATGACAATGTCGACGACAGCAAACTGATCGTCAGCATCGCAGCAGGCAAGACCACAAAACAGCTCACACAGTATTTCTCAAGGCCTGTCAAGATCGTACGCTGCATGCCCAACACGCCCGCTCTTGTGGGAGCCGGCTGTTCGGCCGTGTGCCGCAGCGAGAACGTCACTGACGCGGAACTGGAGAGCGCAATGAAGCTGCTTCGCTGCTGCGGTCTCGCCGAAGTCGTTCCCGAAAGCCTTATGGATGCCGTTGTCGGCGTGAGCGGTTCGTCGCCGGCCTTTGTCTTCATGTTCATTGAGGCCATGGCGGATGCCGCCGTACGAGAGGGCATGCCGCGCCAGCAGGCATACCGCTTTGCTGCCCAGTCGGTCATGGGCTCCGCGAAGCTGATGCTCGAAACAGGCAAAACACCTGCCGAGCTGAAGGACATGGTCTGTTCGCCGGCCGGCACTACGATCGAAGGCGTTGCAGCCCTGGAAAAGGGCGCATTCCGGGCATCCGTGATCGATGCGGTGACCGCTGCCAGCGAAAGATCCAAAAAGATGTGAACCTGAAAAATGCCGCAGCTGACCGGTGCGGATCCCACAGATCCGCACTGTGACTGCATTCCCGAGCTTCCCGAGAATATTCCCGAGACTGAATTGTATTTAATTTAATACAATAATGCACATGCCCGCAAAGCGGCATAAAACCGCTGTATGCATGTGAAAAACCCCGCAAACTCAAGGCTTGCGGGGTCTTTTTACGTGCAAAACAACGCAGAAAGGCAATCTCCGCCCCAAACTTGACAAAATTGTTACGCATAAATACAATTCTGAACGTTGGATGTAACAATTACGAAATATTTGTACAGGTTCCGTAAAAAAGCAGCCGGAGAACGGACAGCTGCGAAATGGATCACAGATGGATCACAGCGGAACAGATCACGAACGGAGGGGCAGAGGTTTTGCCCGAAAGGCTTATATGCAGAGGATGACAGGAAAGTTATTCAGGGATGGGAAGAAAAATGTTTTGAATACACCGTGGATGCGTCTGGTTGCCATACTGCTCACTGCGGTTCTTGCAGCGGCAGCCAGCGCGTCCGCACAGGCTGCAGGCAGCACGACCGTACAGACGGCCACTGCAGCCGCAAATGCGGCAGCGACGGAAACGTCTGATGCTTCGGCGGATACTTCCGACGCGTCAGCGGCCGGATCCGGCACGGAGGCCGGTGCGGCGGATGATGCCGGTACCGCAGCAAGCGCAGCTCCGGCAGATCCTGCGACCGCAGCGGCAGCAGCGGCAGAGAGTGCAAAGCAGGCAACGGAAGAAGCACAGCAGGCAAGGAAGGAAGCAGACACAAAACAGGCAAAGGCAGTCGTGGCCGCACAGACGGCAGACGCCGCAGCGACAGCAGCCTCGGCAGACGAGGATTCGGCTATCGCAGTGAGCGGCATGACGACCGAGCTTGCAGAAGCAGCAAAATCAGCGGCGTACGACGCGGTTCTTGAGGCACAGCAGGCGGAGCAGGAAGCAAAGGATAAGGAAGCTGCAGCCGAAAAGGCAAAGAAGGAAGCAGCGGCTGCGCAGCAGCAGGCCAAGAATGATGCCTGCGTCATCGGCAGCGTGAGCGAATATGACAGGCAGCTGCTCGGTGCGATCATCTACTATGAAGCCGGCTGCGAGCCGTATGTCGGCAAAGTGGCGGTGGGTTCCGTGGTGATCAACCGCGTTCTGAGCAGCAAGTTCCCCAATACGATCGAAGGCGTCATCTACCAGAAGAATCAGTTCGTGCCGGCATACAGGTGTGCGGCCCTTGTCAACAGGGGAGGCGTGCCCGCAGACTGCCTGAAGGCCGCGGATGAAGCACTCGCAGGCGCCCGCCCTCTGGGCACGGTGACCGGTTTCATGCGCAAGGAACTGCACAGCGGTATTATCATCTGCTGCCACGCTTTCTTCGGTACGATGTGAACGAAAACCGGATAGTGAATTCGGATGTGGCGGAAGCCGCTGCGGCCCCTGCGAAAGCAGGGGCCGTTCTGTTACCCGGAGAAGGCAAGATTAACCCTTTGGAGAGGCAGCACACGCCTTTCCGGGCACGTATAATCCTCTTTGGAGCTGCAGCATGCGCCCGCCCGGGCACGCTTGCGCTGCTTGTCCTTGCGCAGCGGTACATAACGCGGCTGAAACGCTGCGCGCATCATGGAAATGATGCGCTCGCTGATACACCGCGTAAGTACCGGCGCGGACAAAGCACCCGGGCGGGCGCATGCTGCCTCTCCAAAGGCAGTTTCTGCCCGATCCGCGGGTGTGGACATCATCAAATGCAACTGAAGAACAATTACAAAGCCTTATTCTGGCCGACCCCAAAATAGGGACTGAATTGGCGCGGCGCAGATCGTATGTGGTGTGAAAAGGCGTCGCCGCGAACAAACCAGTCATTGAAGAGCATATTGTGCCACTTCGCTGTATTTGGCGGAGGCATGTGTCCTTCCGGGCGGCACGTCTCTACCTTTGGAGCGGCTGTATGCGTCCGGAAAGTTGCTATGCCGGCTTTTTTTGTGTTACCATGAATGAAATTTACAGAACAGCCGCGCCCGGGTCCGCAGGGGAACTGCAGGCGGTCGGCTGACCGGAGGATCATCGGAATGGACAATATTGATTTGAAGGGACGCGATTTTCTCAAACTCCTTGATTACACACCGCAGGAGATCAACTATCTGCTGGACCTTTCCGCCGCGCTCAAAGCCATGAAAAAGGCGGGGCAGTCGACAGCCTGGTTCACCGGCAGAAATGTTGCCCTGATTTTTGAAAAGACCAGCACCCGTACACGGTGTGCTTTTGAAGTGGCGGCGCACGATCTGGGAATGGGCAGCACCTACCTTGACCCTACGGGATCGCAGATCGGCAGGAAGGAGAGCGTCGCGGATACGGCGCGCGTTCTTGCAGGCATGTACGAAGGCATTGAGTACCGCGGTTTTGGCCAGAAGATCGTGGAAGAACTCGCACAGTACGCCGATGTGCCGGTCTGGAACGGGCTCACGAATGAGTTCCACCCGACGCAGATGCTTGCCGACATGCTGACGATCCGCGAGTGCTTCGGCAGCGAAAAGGGCGCGCACGTCACCTTCTACGGCGACTGCCGCTACAATACGGCCAATTCGCTGATGGTGGCGGGGGCCAAAACAGGAATGCACATCACGCTTTGTGCGCACCCGGAATATTTCCCCGGCGAAGAGCTGACGGCGCAGTGCCGTGCGATCGCCGAAGAAAGCGGCGGTTCCATCACGTTCCAGACGGATCCCATGAAAGCGGCCGTCGGCGCGGACGTGATCTATACGGACGTGTGGGTATCGATGGGCGAGCCGGATGAAGTCTGGGCAAAACGTATCGAGGACCTCGCGCCTTACCGTGTCACGCGGCAGATCATGGATACAGCCGGAGAAAAGGCCGTCTTCATGCACTGCCTGCCGGCTTTCCATGATAAGAATACGGGTATCGGCAGAGAGATCTGCGGGAAATTCGGACTTACAGAGATGGAAGTAACGGACGAAGTGTTTGAAAGCAGCAGATCTGTGGTGTTCCGCGAGGCGGAGAACCGCATGCATACGATCAAGGCGGTCATGGCCGCCACACTCGGCATTCCGGACGGCGCGGTGCGGTAAAGGATGCGGGACAGGTGGACAAGACAACGGACATGAAAACAGAGATCCTCAATGAGCTGCGTTCCCGGGACGACTATGTTTCCGGACAGGAGCTGAGCGTCAAACTCGGAGTGACGCGCACGGCCGTCTGGAAGGCGATCGGCGCCCTGCGCCGCGAAGGGTATCCGATCGAGGCTTCCACCAACAGGGGATACCGGCTGACAGGCAAAGAACTGGCCGGAGCGGATCTGCTGAACCAGGCCGAACTGGAAGCATGTTTTGACAAAACAAAATGGGCAGGGCATCCGGTCATATACCGTGCGGAGACGGGGTCCACGAATTCCGACATCATGAAGCTTTCCGACGAAGGCGCGCAGGCGGGTACACTGGTGGTGAGCAGCAGGCAGACGGCAGGACGCGGACGCCGCGGCAGGACATGGATCTCGCCGGCTTCCGGAAACGTCTACATGAGCATATTGCTGAAGCCGCAGATCCCGGCGGAAACGGCGCCGCAGCTGACGCTCGTGATGGCGCTTTCCATCGCGGAGGCCGCAAACGCCCTGATGGCCGAAAACGGGTGTACGGCTGTAAACGGTGCCAGATTCGGCATCAAATGGCCGAACGACGTCGTCGCGGCGAACGTTGCCGTACCTTCCTGGAAGAAGTGCGTGGGTATCCTGACCGAGATGCGTCTCGAGGAACAGGAGATCCGCGATGTGACGATCGGGACGGGTCTCAACATCGATATGGAGGAGATCCCGGCGGAGATCGCGGACACCGCGACTACGTTCCGGCTGGCGGCAGGGCAGGCCGTGAACAGATCCGCGCTTATTGTGCGGATCTGGCAGTATTTTGAGGAATGCTACGGAGAATTCATGCAGGCAGGCGGTTTTGCGCCGCTTCGCGGGCGGTATGAGGCACTGCTGGTAAACGAAGGCCGGAAGGTGCGCGTGCTGGATCCGAAGGAGCCGTTCAGCGGAACGGCAGAGGGTATCACGGACAGCGGTGAACTGATCGTGCGGACGGAAGACGGCGGGACAAAACAGGTCTTTGCCGGTGAAGTTTCGGTCCGCGGCGTCGAAGGATATGTCTGAGCGGAGGGCAAAGTGGAAGAGGACAAGCTGAACGCTGGGAATGCAGAAGAGAACAAGCTGAACGCGGGGAATGCAGAAAAGAGTGACCCGGAAGAGAACGGGGAACATCTGCATGTGCGCGTCGTATTGTGCGCGGCCAGCGCCTACGATAAAAAATACTATTTCAACAGGACTTTCAAGGGACTGCCGCAGAACGTCAAGGACGAACTGCAGATCCTCTGCGTGACCTTTACGGAGGACGTCGGCGGTATCCTGACGATCGTGTTTTCACCGACAGGCGACGTGGAATTCGAGACGCAGGCCGACGAGGGCGACCTCATGTACGATGAGATCGGCTGCGGTCTGAAGATCAAGGAGATGCGGAAAAAACATCAGGAACTGTTCCAGTCTCTGTCCATCTACTACCAGGTCATGATCCTGCACAAGGCCCCGGGCGACCTGCTGGGAAAAGAAGATGAATGAACCTGTTTTCACCGTGCCTTCCGGTCCTTTCCGGATCGGCAGCGTCACGGTCCCGAACCGTCTCGTCCTTGCGCCCATGGCGGGCGTCAGCGACCTGCCGTTCCGCACCCTCTGCCGCGCGCAGGGGGCCGGCCTCGTCTGTACCGAGATGATCAGTGCTAAAGCCATCTGCTACGGAAACCGCGCCACCGGGGAGCTTATGCGGACGCTGCCCGGAGAGACGCCTCTTTCGCTGCAGCTTTTCACCCATGAACCGGAGGTGATCGCCCGGGCGCTCGACATCATCGCGGACCGTCCGTTCGACATCCTCGATATCAATATGGGCTGCCCCATGCCGAAGATCGTGAACAACGGCGAGGGCTCCCGTCTCATGCAGGATCCTCCTCTCATTCAGAAGATCGTACAGTCGGCTGTCGCACACACCGCGCGCCCGGTCACGGTCAAACTGCGCACCGGGTGGGACGCCGCGCATGTGAACGCCGTGGAATGTGCTCTGGCTGCAGAAGCGGGCGGTGCTTCCGCCGTGACGGTCCACGGCCGCACGAGAGCGCAGATGTATGCCGGAGAAGCCGACCTGGCGACGATCGCCGCCGTGAAGCGGGCACTGAAGATCCCGGTCATCGGGAATGGAAACGTCCGGGACGGCGCCTCGGCGCGCGAGATGTTCTGCAAAACAGGGTGCGACGCCGTGATGATAGCCAGGGCGGCGGAAGGCGATCCATGGATCTTTGCAAGGATCGCGCGGGCGCTGAACGGAGAAGAGGAAGGCACGCGGCCGGGTCCCGGGGAAGTGCGGAAAATGATCCTGGCGCACGCCGGACTGCAGCGCACCATTCTGCCGGAGGGCGTTGCGATGCGCGAGATGCGCAAGCATGTGACCTGGTATATCACCGGGTTTGAAGGTGCCTCCAGGATACGTTCGGAAGTGAATGAGGTCGAGAGTTTTGAGGAACTGCAGGAACTGCTGGACAGCTGTCTGAAAGCCGACTGAAGTGTCTGCGGGCCGCGTGAGCTCGCCGGGCATGCCTGCGATCTGCCGGAAGTGTCTGCGGGCCGCCTATGTTGTACTGCGGTTCAGCAGGCGATAGTTGTTTTTGCCGCTGCGTTTAACTTCGTAGAGCAGGTGGTCGGCCGCATTGAACAGCGCGTCATATTCGGTATAGGAACCGTCGTTGATGACGCAGCCGAAGCTCACGGTGATATGCGGACGTTTGTCGTTGCCGCGGTTGATCTCTCTCATTTCTTTCAGAAGAGATTTCATTTTGACATTCACGTAGTTGAAGTCCACCATGGCCGGAGCATAGACGATAAATTCGTCGCCGCCCATGCGCATGACAACGTCCATGGCCCGGAAACTGCTGCTGAGGACAGCGGAAACTTCCCGCAGCATGCTGTCTCCCTCCGCGTGCCCGTAATTGTCATTGACGTGTTTGAAATCATCGATGTCCATCAGGATGAAAGTGCCGGCGACGCGGTCCCTGATCAGCTCGCTGATCCGCTCATCGCCGCCGCGGTTGTAGATCCCCGTGAGAGGGTCATGCTCGGATTTGGAGCTCAGGTGTTCGGTGCTGGTGATGCTTTCGATACGCTCTTCCACAACGAACAGCGCAAGGCCTATTGAAATGGCCGCAGCGGAGACCAGGCGCATCATGTCGTGCATGAACAGTTCATCGCTCTTCGCCGCATGGCACCAGACCGCGAAAGCGGCGCACATGGCGATGATGTAAAGCGAAAGACGCAGAGGACGGTCCAGAATAAACACCGGCAGGGCGATGATGAGTACCATGAAAGAATGCGCCGGCGTTGCGTTGTCCGCAAAAGTTCCCATATAGGCGGCGATGAGCAGGATCGGCGTGATGAGCAGATA
Organism: Lachnospiraceae bacterium; assembly: GCA_022652545.1. Classification (GTDB taxonomy): domain Bacteria; phylum Bacillota; class Clostridia; order Lachnospirales; family Lachnospiraceae; genus CAG-791. The sequence goes on along the minus strand of JALCRM010000004.1, from coordinate 56,302 downwards.
CAGGATGAGTGTCATATAGCCGGTCATTTTGCGGATCTTCGCGGCATAGAGTAGACCCATGGCGGAAAAATACAGGAGCAGGAGCAGCACCTCGGGAAGCACTGCCGACTGAAAGATCAGGAAATTGGAAACAGCCGCAATAAGAGCGACCAGACAGCCGACCAGCGCGAACTTGCCTACTGTGTCGCGGTTCCTGAGTATGATCGCTTCCTTATATCTGTCAAAACAATCCGAACGCAGGACATTGATGAATTTCCGGATCAAGTGCACTGTCCTTTCTTCAGTCTCGCAGCATGGCTGGAAGTTGCTGTCTGCTTTTTACTGCATGATGCCGCTTTCGGGAACTGCTTCCCGCAGCCCGGCCGTCGATTTAAAATAACTTATTGAAATTTTAACATAATGACATATAAAGTGTATGTCGTTTTGCGCGAGGTTATGCGTTGACAGGGCGGGCATTGGTATGTATAATAACTTGAATCTTATGGAAAACGCGGAAATACGCATGTTTTCGCGCATGGAAGATGTTTTGACTGGCAGTTGCAACCTAAAAAAAGACAGGAGCGTTCGGAAGAGACATGGAAGAAGCCAAAGAAGAAAAGAAAACAATACTCACTTACGAAGGGCTCAAACAGTACGAGGATGAGCTGCATGAACTGAAGGTCGTCAAACGTCAGGAAGTGGCGCAGAAGCTCAAAGAGGCGCGCGCGCAGGGTGACCTTTCCGAAAATGCCGAATATGACGCGGCAAAGGACGAGCAGAGAGACATCGAAGCCCGTATCGTGGATCTGGAAAAGATCCTGAAGAATGTCGAGGTCGTGGTCGAGGACGAAGTCGAAGTCGACAAGATCGGCGTGGGCTGCAAGGTGAAGATCCGCGACATCGCCGAGAAGGAAGATATCGAATACAAGATCGTGGGTTCCACGGAAGCCAACTGTCTGCAGGGAAAGATCTCCAATGAATCTCCCGTCGGGCGTGCGCTGATCGGTGCCAAGGTCGGACAGACTGTTTCCGTTGTGACGCCGGCCGGTACTTTCAAATACAAGGTGCTCGAGATCGAAAGGGCGGCCGTCTGAGGTACCCCGGACTGGGACAAATAGTTTACGGGCAGCAGCGTGAAGGCTGTCTGCCCGTTTTTTGACGGCTGCAGCGGCAGCAAGAGAGGCAATGCGAAATGGATCACGAAGAAAATGAACATGGGAAGCAGGGACAGCAGAATGCGGGCGGCAGCGGACAGCAGGGCGGCCGGAACGCTGGCGGCAGCGGACAGCAGGAGCAGGTGGAAGACATCGGCCGTCTGCGCGAGGTGCGCCGCGAAAAACTGAAGGAACTGCAGGATGCCGGGAAGGATCCCTTCCGCATCGTCAAATATGATCAGACGCATCACAGCCAGGAGATCAAAGACCGTTTCGAAGAACTCGAGGGGCAGGAGGTTTCCGTAGCAGGCCGCCTGATGAGCAAGCGTATCATGGGAAAAGCCTCCTTCTGCAACGTCCAGGACCGCGACGGACAGATCCAGTCGTATGTTGCCCGCGATTTTGTGGGAGAAGGGCCTTACGCGGATTTCAAAAAATTCGATATCGGCGATATCGTGGGGATCAGGGGCAAGGTCTTCAAGACCAAGACAGGGGAGATCTCGGTGCATGCGGAATCCATTGAGCTGCTTTCCAAGAGCCTGCAGATCCTCCCGGAAAAATTCCACGGCCTCACCAACGATGACCTTCGCTACCGCCAGAGATACGTGGACCTCATCATGAACCGCGAAGTCATGACGACGTTCATCCTGCGCTCGAAGATCCTGGCATCCATCCGCCGCTATCTGGACGGGCAGGGCTTCCTCGAGGTGGAGACGCCGATGCTGGTGCACAATGCCGGCGGTGCCAGCGCGCGTCCGTTTGAGACGCATTACAACGCACTGGATGAGGATGTGAAGCTGCGCATCTCCCTTGAACTGTACCTGAAGAGACTGATCGTGGGCGGCATGGAAAGAGTCTATGAGATCGGACGTGTTTTCCGCAACGAGGGACTCGATACCCGCCACAATCCCGAGTTCACGCTGATGGAGCTTTATCAGGCCTACACGGATTACCACGGCATGATGGACCTCACGGAAAACATGTTCCGCCACGTCGCGCAGGAAGTGCTCGGCACGACGGTAATTCCCTACGGCGACGTCACCATCGACCTTGGCAGGCCCTTCAAGAGACAGACTATGACCGAAGCAGTCAAGGAATATTCCGGCGTGGATTTTGCGGCAGTGAAGGACACAGCAGAGGCAAAAAAGCTTGCGGACGAGCATCACATCGCATTCGAGGAACGCCATGAAAAGGGCGATATCCTGAATCTTTTCTTCGACACTTACTGCGAGGAAAAAATGGTACAGCCGACCTTCATCATGGACCATCCGATCGAGATCTCGCCGCTCACCAAGAAGCAGCCCGACGATCCTTCGCTCGTACAGCGCTTTGAGCTCTATATCACCGGCCGCGAGATGTGCAACGCGTATTCGGAACTGAACGATCCCATTGACCAGCGCCAGCGTTTCGAGCAGCAGGAGCGCCTTATCAAAATGGGTGACGAGGAAGCCAACCACATCGACGAGGATTTCCTCAATGCGCTGGAAGTCGGCATGCCGCCGACAGGCGGCATCGGCTACGGCATCGATCGTTTTGTGATGCTGCTCACCAACAGCCCCGCGATCCGCGACGTGATCCTGTTCCCGACTCTTAAGTCATTGGATTACGATAAGAAGGGAACCGGGGAAGCGAAGAGCAATGCTGCAGCAGGCTGCGGTCAGACGGCAGCAGAACCTGAAAGAATAGATTTTTCAAACGTAAAGATTGAGCCGTTGTTTGAAGAAGCAGTGGATTTTGATACATTCTCAAAATCCGATTTCAGAGCAGTAAAGGTTAAAGAGTGTGTGGCAGTACCAAAGAGCAAGAAACTTTTACAGTTTACCCTCGATGACGGAACAGGCACGGACAGAACGATACTTTCCGGAATTCATGCATTCTATGAGCCGGAAGATTTAATCGGCAGGACGCTGATCGCGATCGTCAATCTTCCGCCCAGAGCCATGATGGGAATTGAATCCTGCGGTATGCTGCTTTCAGCAGCAAACAATCTGAAAGATTCAGACGGGGAAGAACTTCATCTTCTTATGGTGGATGATCACATCCCGGCAGGTGCAAAGCTATATTAAAGATTAAGGAATTATCTTTAAAGGAACTCTTGGAAACAGGAGTTCCTTTTTAATTTGGAAGAATGTGACATGTCACAAAAATCTAAAGCAAGGAGGCGTTTGATTCCGGAACGTACGATAATCGTAAAATTGAAGACGGGAATATTGACATTTCAACCCGGGGACGACAGTATTGATTTAATAGGAAAATTGATTATATAACCTGAGGACGGTGGGAAACCGGAACAATTGTGCCGGTGTCAGCAGAGTTCATAACATGGGAGAGAGCGGATGAAAACATATGCGATGCCTTTAGGCGGCCAGGCAATGGTTCTGAACAATACGATATTCCCGGTATTCGGTTATAAGATGACGGAAACGGTCAACGGCGAATTGCTGGAGCAGGCCGTCAATGAGGCATTGAAGTATAATCCGTATTTTGCAACCAGAATAATCAAAGATGACAACGGATGTTTTCATCTGGAGGAAAACAAAGAAAAAGCGCTGGTGCCCGAAGCACAGTGGGGAAAGCAGATCCTGTACGGCACTGAGAAAATGCACGGATTTCCGTGGATCGTTACGTATGTGGAAGACAGTATTGCGTTTTCAGTCGCTCATGCATTAACGGACGGAACCGGCGCAAATCAGTTTATGAATTCTGTGCTTGGCTGGTATTTATATTATCAGGGAAAGATCAGTAAGGAGACAGCGCTTTCCTGTCAGCCGGAGGATCCGGAGGCAACGCTGGAAAATCCTGTGCTTAAATATGCAGACCCCGGGAACGTAGCTGTCGGTCTGGGGCGGGCGCAGGAGGCTTCGGAACTGCCGATGTCCTTTTATAAAGACGCCAGCGAGGGAATACAGGGCTATGTCTTCACGCTTCCGCTGTCGGCCGTCAAGAGCAGGGCAGGGGAAGCGGAGGTAACGATCTCTTCTGTTATTGCGGCTGTATTTGCTCGCAGCCTTGAGCATGTGATGGGGTCACCGGATGGCAATATCCAGATACAGGTGGCTATCAATCTGAGAAGACTGTTTCCAAGCATTACAGAGCAGAACTTTGTCGGCCTTGCAGCTTTGAATTATCCGATAGCAAAATGTTCCAAAATGCCGATAGAACAGGTGGAAACCATATTCAGAAGTCAGCTGGACCTGGTCCTGGATGAAACAAACCTGATCGCAGGTTTTAACCAGACCGCGATGGGTGAGCAGGCGCTGAAACAGAATCCGCAGATCATTTCGATGGTTGCCGGTAAAATTCAGGAAATTATGAATAGTCCCCAGGCAAAATGCGTATATACGCATCTTACCAAATTGCCATTCCATCCGGAGGTGACAAAATATCTGGAGGATTTTGAATTTTTAAACAGCAGAGGAGCAACGCAGACAGGGATGGTCATATTGGCGCGGAATTATCGTGATAACGTCAGATTAGTGCTGTCACAGGACTCAAAGGATGACTGCCTGGTTCAATCCATGGAAAACGAGCTGAAAAAGGAACAGATACCATACAAAATAGAAAAGCTGGAGAAAAGTCTTCCGCTGTACTATGATCCGTACTTTTATAAAGGGACGCCGTTTTACGAGGAAGAGCAGGTATAAACGCAATAGAAGCATCAGTGAATAGGGCGTTCCGGGTGCCGGCTGCACGCGGAACGCTTTTTTCATGCCGGAAATTATGTGACAAAAATACAGATTGCGCTATATTTTGTACATTATAAATGTTAAAATTATGCTAATTGTAGGCATTTTATGATGCAGGGAATCGGCAATTTTTATACGGTTTTCAGCCTGCCGGCTTTGTCAGCGGGTACTTTGGCACTCAGGGGGATAGAAGTATGAAGAAGATGTTCGTGAAGCGTATTGTGGCATCGATCGGTATCGTGGCAATGCTGTTTTCCAATGCGGCAGATGTCATGCCGGTCTACGCAGGAGAAGGCGATCCGGAGATCACCGGTACGGCGGAGTCGACGGAAGTTCCCGCGCCGGAAACCACAGATACGCCGGAAACCGCAGATGCACCGGAAGCCTCAAATACGCCGGAAGTCTCCGCGCCGACAGCCACAAGCGCACCGGCAGCACCGGAAGCCTCCGCGCCGACAGCCACGAGCGCGCCGGTATCGGCGGCCACCAGTGCGGCAGCGCAGGCCACAAGCGCACCGGCATCTGCGGCAACGAGTGCGGCAGCACAGGCCACGAGCGCGCCGGCATCGGCAGCCACGAGTGCAGCGGCAGAGGCAACGAGCGCGGCGGCGGAAGCCACAAGCGAAGCCCCTGCGGATAAACCTGAGATCGTCACGGAAGATAAGACCGTGTCGGTGACCGGCGTCTGCAAAGCAGACGGCAGCGTTATCGAAGGCCACGACACTTTTTCCATAGACGTCACCGAAGCCGGCATCACCATAGCGGATGTTGCCCCTTCCATTGAAGGATATACGTTCAGCGAAGCCACACTGAACGGCGACCGGATCAGTCAAATCAAAAATGAGATTCAGGAGACCAGAGACGGGAACAATGTCCTGACAGCCAGTCAGAAAGTCACCGTTTACCTCGGCACCGGAGACAGTGCGGAGTGGAAGTCCCTTTCCGAAAACGCGACCGTCATTTTTGAATATACCAAAGAGGAAGAGAAGAAGGACAAAGCGGTCAATGTAAAGCTTACGCTGAACTGCACCGACGCGGACGGCAAGACGATCGAAGGCCACAGTGCCGATGCTTTTCCTGCCTTTGAAGATACCTTCGATCTGACAAAAGCGCCCGAAGACATCAGGGACTATACCTATAAGGAAGCGCGGCTCGGCAGCGACGTGCTTACCGCGATCCGCAAGGTCACGCAGAAAGACGCTTCCGGCAGCGAATCCGTCACATATACGGGCACCACATCAGAAGACAAAACAATCGACATCGCGACCGATACGACCCTCACGCTGGTCTATGAGAAGGACGAGCAGATCGACGCGGTGAAGGTCACATTCGCAGCGGTCGACGAAGACGGCGCGGCGATCGAAGGCTTTGAACACCCTGAACTGCCTTCGTTTGACGATACCCTCGCACTCGATGACAAAGACAATGCCCCCGTTTCGATCGAGGGTTATGACTATGTTTCCGCCAGGATCGGCGATACTACCGTCACGGCACTTTCGAAGGAGACAAAGAAGAGCCGCGGCGAAGACGTCACCGTCTATTCTTATACGGCCGGCGGACAGACAACAGTCCTGAAAAAGGATACCGAGATCACGCTCTCCTATAAGGCGCAGGCAAAGGAAGTAAAGCTCACCGCCGAATATGTGGGCAAGGACGGCGCGGCTATAGAAGGCTATGAGGAGAAGGACGCACTGCCGTCCTTCGATGAAACGCTTGCTCTGGCCGACAAGGACAGCGAGCCGTTCGAGATCAAGGACTGGATCTATAAGGAAGCCCGCATCGGCGACACTGTGCTCACATCCCTTTCCAAAACAACGAAGAAGATCGGCATCCGTGACATCGACGTCTACTCCTATACGGCGGACGGCAAGACGACGGACATCGACAAAGACACGAAGATCACCTTCGTTTATGAGCCCGCCGACAAGGTCGTGAAGGTCGACGCCTCCTGCGTCGATGAATTCGGCGATTCCATCTCCGATAAGTTCAGCAATGTCAGACTGCCCGAATTCGACGAAAGCGGGAAACTTGTTTTGAATGACACGGATACGCCGCCGGTCAAGGGCGTACAGGTCTGGAAGGGCCTGTTCAAGCTTGTCAAATACAACTATGTCCAGGCAACCGTGAACGGTACCATCGTCGCATCCCTGAAGAAGGAAAAGGCAAAGCTCGCGAAGAAGAGCAGCTACACCGGCGACCGCGACGAAGCCTACGTTTATTCCTATACGGAAGACGGCAGCGAATGGACGAAGATCACGGAAGACACCACGGTGAAGTTTGAGTACACCGACGGCAAGAAGACGACCTTTACCTATGAGGACGACAACGTGGTCGTGACAGCCACCCTGCAGCACGCGGGCGCGATCCCTGACGATGCGGAGCTGAAGGCCACACCCGTTACCGCAAATACTGACGGTTACAATTACGATGCCTACATGCAGGCTCTGAATGACAACGCGCAGCAGATCGCCGCATCAGCGGGCGCCGCAGCCTCAGACGCACCCGATGCCGAGACCGCAAAGACCGCTTCAGATGCAGCCCAGAAATTTACCGCGGACAATACCCTGCTCTACGACATAGCCTTCCTGGCTGACAAAACAGACGATGACGGCAACGTGATCGAAGGGGAGAAGCAGGAGATCGAACCGACCGAAGGCATGGTCAAGATCTCCATGACCTTCAAACAGAAACAGCTGACCGAGGATCTCGACGCAAAGACAGCGGACGACGTTGCGGTTGTCCACCTTCCGCTCGATACTTCCGTCAGGGAATCTGCAGACACCACGAAGGATGCCACAAACATCAGTGCCTCCGATGTCAAGGTAGACATCATTTCCGACGACGCGGCTTCCGTGAACGCCGGCGGCAGCGACCAGGTCGACTTCAACCTGAGCAGCATGTCGGTGATGGCATTTGCAAGGATGATGCTGGGAGCCGACAATACAACGCACACCGTAACATTCAGCGTGAATGGAGACACAGGATTTATCCCGTCACAGAATGTAGAAGATGGCGGGTTGGCGACCAAGCCAAACTCTAACCCTCCCATCGGCACAATCGAAGGCTGGTACACGAGCGCAGACGATACCACAGGCACCGTGTATGACTTTGCGACTCCTGTCAAAGCCCCTCTCACGCTCTATGCGCGGTTATGGTTCCTCCACTATTTCGTAACCAATACAACCTATAACTACGCCGATGGCGATATGACCCATTATACTGTGGATAAGAATGCCGATATCACTATCACCAACGCTGGACAAGTAGTATATAAAAAAACAGTCACACCGGGTGAGACCTTCGACATCCCAGCCAACACGACTTTCGAGATCGGTACGCATTCCACGACTGAAGGCGTTACTGTGACTATGGTACCGGATACAGACAAAAAGCAGTCTGCCATCGGTCCCAAAGAACAAAAACTTAATTACCCAAGTGGCAGCGGCAGTGTATCTGCTACCTTTAAGTCTCAGGAACCTGCATCAAACATCAACCTTTACAAGCAGTGGGAAGACGGCGCTGATGATAAGACCGGCGTAACGCCTGGTCTTTCACTGGATTTCTCGACGGATGCAGGTACAACATGGAATAATCTGACTACCAAGAATATGGCTTCCCTCGGTTATACAGCACTTCCCGATATCCCTACACATGCGGGAAATGTTTCCGAATGGTCCTATGCATTTTCCAAGACATTGAATGAATACACTACTGATAGTACAAAAGATACAAAAGTCATCTATCGTCTGCATGAGGATACGGTACCGACAGGGTATGTATCTTCCTATGTCAATGGCGATGCTACCAACAATACGCTCGTAAATACGAAGCTCAATCCTTACACTGCCACGAAGAAATGGGCGGATGGCAGCAATGCATATTTAACCAGGCAGAAAATCGGAGACTGGATCGGAACATTGACCTGCAAGAAGTCGGCGATGGATCAGTCGGATGAAACCGTAAATCTCACTACGACAGATGAAAATGCAGAAGGGTATATTACAGTAACGGATAATGGTGACAACACCTGGGCGATATCCATGCCGAATGCCCGCGGATATGACGGGGCAGATTATCCTTACAGCTATTACCTGACGGAAACAGACCATTCTGTCGCATCTGGCAATACGGCTGCTGATGGGACCACATATGAAGCCACTTACCTCAACGAAGGCAATTATGCGTCTATAACAACCGCACTGTATACAGACGGCACGGCAACCAATACACTCACCAATACCATGACGTTCAGCGGCACCAAAAAGTGGGCTGACGCCGGCGATGATGCGACTATAGCCGCACGTCCCGCAGCGACGGTCACGCTCTACCGCTATCCGGATATTAACGGGCAGAGTTATGAGACCGCATCGCCTGTCGAAGGAAATACAACAGCAACACTTGACAATAAAGCGACGGAAGCAATCACCATCACGCTGCCTGGCGATGGAACGACGCTGCCCATGTATAACGAAGACGGCTATCGTTACATCTATTTTGCCAAGGAGACTCTTACCGGCGGAACGAATACAAATACATATAAGCAGGTGTTTAAGCAGGCTGACGTGTATAAGGACATAAAAGGAAATGATTTGTTCCTGTTCAACGGAGGCGAGCTCGATAACACCATCACCGGAACGGTAGACCTCACGGGGACGAAGACGTGGGTCGCTGCCGCACGTCAGGATGTCGATGCCCAGGTGGAAATGAAGGTCTACCAACTGGATCCGGATGATATTTCCAAGTCCGGCTTTGTTGCCACCCAGATGCTCACGGGCTTTGGGACCGAGAACCCTTCGAAGACGGTAACCTTCACGGGCCTTCCCAAGTATAATTCGAACGGTCATCAGTACATTTATACAGTGATGGAAGATGCGGTCAAGACCAAAGTCGGCAGCGGGTTCGAGAGCACCGAGACGAGAAATGTCGGTGGGAAGGGTTATCTGATAACAACTGACGGCTACCGCTATCGCCAGGATCAGACGTCAGGCTCCAACGACACTACTATCAGGAATGTTCTGGTGGGCAATGCCCAGGTGAAGATCAATAAAACCTTCCCCAACGGACTGCTTGCAAGTCCGACGACACTTACATACACCATATACCGCAACGGTACTGCCATTGGCACGAAAACCGTATCCTATACCGGCAGCGTCGACGGCAAGGCATTCACGCCGGATCCTGTCGTGATCACAAGTTATGAGGATTTGACAACAAAGGCCGATGCGACGGCAGCAGGTCTTCTGCCTCGTTATGATGACAACGGCGTCCAGTACAAATATTCTGTCGAAGAGACTTTGATAGACCCGGCGGACACTTATTCCATATCCGACAATAATTCGATGAGTGAGGGCACATACGCTGCCACCGATCCGGACTATGCCAATGAAAAGTACTCCCTGGCTACGGCAACTATCTCCAATTCGGCACCCGGAGCAGGCATGGAGATAAAGGTCAACAAAACATGGATCGATGCCAGTGACCTGATGAACCGTCAGACTGTGCAGGTTGCTTTGGAGTACACGGCGGACGGCAGTAAGTGGTCTGAGGTGGCAACAGGCGCCATCGGTACAGAAACGGACTATGTACGTATCGGTGTGCCTGATACAAAACCTGAAGGATCTGATAGCACATATCAGGATCTATACAAGGCATGGGTCGCAAAAGAGAAACCTTCAAACGTGGCAGGTGCTTTCCGCGTGATCGAAACAGCGCTGGGTGACAACAGTGAGTATCCTGTAGTAGCTGACGGTGATTCCAGTATCAGCGCATTTGCAGGAAGTTCCGGGCATGAGTCAGGATAGTCCTTCGTTTCAACACCAAACCAGAATTATGATGTATCTCCTTCAGCCGAGGTAAAGGGCGATTATGAATTCACCCTTACGAACAAGCGGGTAGGCGTTGAGAAGATCGTGCTTACCAAAACATGGGTCGACGGAAATAACGCAAAGGGTACCCGCCCGAATTCGATCACATTCACTGTAACAGCCAGCGAAGCTGTATTTGAAGGTGGTACCGCTTCAAAGGACTTCACCCTGACTCCGGATGCGGACGGTGTCTGGAAACTGGACACCAGTACAGCCGAAGGCGGTGGCTGGTTCCAGAAGTATGACAGCAGTACGGGCGCTTATATCAGTTATTCTATAGCTGAGAAGAGTCTCGATTATGGTACGGGGACAAATTATTCCAATCTGTATTCGAGAGCCTGGAGCCATGAAGGCAAAGACCTGGGCTATGTAGTAGGTAAACACCATACAGGCGATGTGGATACCTATGCTTTGACAAATTCTCTTTCCTCTACAGTTGTTCCCTATATGAACAAGTTCTGGAAGGATAAGGACGACCCCGAAGCACAGAAGAAGCGCCCTGACATTTACCCTGTTTTGTACAGGAGTTACACAGATACTGAAGGAACTCATTATGAGCAGATGCCCTATCAGGACCGTGACTGGAAGACCGGCGTAATGGGGGATTACTGGTGGAAGTGCACCTACGTGGCTCAGCCGCGCTACAATGCGGAAGGATATGAATATACCTACTATGTAGGGGAGAACTTCTCGTCTACGAATACCAATGATTATGTATGCTCCGGTGCATATGACGGTGAACCTTCCGGTTCGGGTGAAGCGTCAACGTTTGATGAGACAGGAAAAACAAAGACCCAGATTACTCTTGATGGCGAGCATAAAATTGATGTAGCAAAGTTGAGTGTAACTACTGACGAATCGGGCAAGACAAGCGAAACGGCAGGCACTATTGTAAACAAACCGACAAGGGATCGTACTGTTTCCGGCTCGAAGGTATGGACGAATCTGCCGGCCGGATTTAACAAAGCCAATCTGCCGGACGTGACCTTTGAACTGTGGAGGTATCATTACGGGAAGACAGAAAAGGAAAAGGAAAAGGTTACAGACAGTGAAGGCAAGGCTGTAACAACCACGCTGAAATCCGGCTCGACGAATTTTGTCTTCGACGGAAAGTTCCCGCGCTATGACAGCGAAGGAAAGCCTTATACATACGTTGTCACAGAGACGAGCCCTGTTACGATGGTCGATGCCTATCTAGTGTCGAATGATACATCGAACGGCCTGGTAGTCACGAATTCATTTAAGGCCGACCAGAATTTTGGCGTCACGTTTACAAAGAAATGGGAATGGCCTGATGGCTATGTGTTTTCAAAAGATAACACACCGAGTGTAACCATGACGCTGTCGAGGTACCTCACAGATTCAAATGGTGCCATTATTTCCGGCACGCGTGCGGCAGATTTTGCCACGGCTGCAGACGGTACGAATACCAATAATACAAATGCCAATACGGTTACGCTTAAATATGAGGGAACCAATCCCCAGACGCTTAACTGGACCAATCTGGCTTATTACGGGCCCAATGGCAATCCATACAAATATGAAGTTGAGGAGACAAACGTGCCCAACGGGTACGTGGTGTATGACGCAGCCGGTGCAGCCAAAGTAACTGCCACTACTGTCTCCGGCGCTACAGCTTATGTAGCTGACGTGACAGGTACCGCAACCGCAGGTACCGCAGGCCTCACCAATAAATACGGCGAGGTACTTGGTAATATCAATGTACAGAAATTATGGAGCAATTTTGGTGATTACAGTATTTTAAAGAAACCTTCCGTTACTCTAAAGCTTTGGCGTTGGAGTTATAGTGATCCCAAAGAGACACCTGTTGATCTTGAGTCGGTGAAAGATATCCCGCTTGGGACGGAGACTCCTCAAGTATGGCAGAAGGAGATTACAGGCCTCGAGATCTATGCGCCCAATGGAAATCCTTATTGGTACATACTCACCGAAGGTGCAGATAGTACACTGACTCTCACTAGCAGCGAAGGCCGAATACCCAGAGATACAGCTGTAGGATCCAGTGTTGCGCCTACCGGGTTTACTGTGACGAATATTAATTATGAAATTAAAGCACAAGGCGCAACGATAAGTGTTACGAACTCACCTGTTACCACGAGCCTCAGTGTAACGAAGGCATGGACTTTCAAAGATGACACGGAACCTGTAACGCCTACCTCAGCGCAGATGCTCTTTGGCTCGGCACTCTCGGCCATTCCCACAAGCATCACTTATGGTTTCCTTTATTCAACTGACGGGAGCACCTGGAATATTCTTACGGATTCCACAGCTGCCCACAATGCTGTGACGCGGACCGTCACGCAAAGCGGCGGCTCTTTCGCTGGTGTTGAGCTCAAGGATCTGCCGGCATCCATTTATGACGCGGAAGGTACTGTGCATACCGCTGCTTACAAAGCATACGAGATATCCGTCACCTATGGCAGTGGCAGCAGCGCCAAAACTGTGAGCCGTGCCGCTGGCAATATTGCCGATTCTGCAGACATTGGTTCCCTGTCGACTTCAGGTTCCACAGACACAGGTAAGACGGGCATCACCAACAGCATTCCGATGCAGAAACTCACCATTACAAAGAACTGGGTCGATGAAAACAACCGTGACGGCAAGCGTCCGTCAAGTCTTGCGTTCACGGTAACGCGTACCGGTGTCAACAACGAAACAGATACGCAGACAGCTACAGTCACGCTTACCCGAAACACCGACGGGACTGTCACGGCTTCATCAAACGGTGCAACGTGGAACGCGACTGTCTCTGAAGATGGGAATATCTGGTCAACGAGCGTTTATGTGCCTGTCTACCGCAACGATGCCAAGGTTGCCAGCACTTACAATGTTACTGAGCCAGCAATTGACTACTACACATCCACAGGCAGCAATACCGGGTTGGACTATACTTTCAAAAATACCCATGTCCATGGTATCTATGATGTTGCGGTGGCCAAGGTGTGGCATGACGGCTCCACTACCTATGACGGTACAACGGAAATACCCGCATGGTTCCAGAATTACATGCCGGACGTACTTACCTTTACACTTCAGGCAAAAGTGACAGACAAGAACGGTACTGTAACTGACTGGACAGCCATTGACGACAGTACGGTCTTTACTAACGGCGACTTCACCGGTTTTATCGGAACAAAGACGTCGTCGGTAACAAAAGCTAAAGGTAACATAGCAGAAACGAAGTGGACAGGACTTCCTGCGTTTGCTTCGGACAGCGATATAACAAACCTGCTGACGTACCATTACAGAGTGCAAGAATCTTTCGCTGAGCCGGAGAGCAAATACTTTACCATGCAGTATTCCCCGGACGCAGGTGTGACGGCAGGAGGCTCGATTACTGTCACCAATTCACTCGATATATCGAAGCTTGTTATCAATAAAACATGGGACGATCAAAACAACAAATATAATTCACGTCCTGACGCAATAAAGTACATGGTCGAATATTCAACGGATGGCAGCAACTGGACACCGGTGCCAAATGAATGGATGAATACCACCGGGGATGATGGGGTTTTGACGGTTCAGAAGTCCATCACTGGTTCCTATGATGCCACGCTTGATATGCTGCCTAAGTATACGGATGACGATAAATTAGAATACAAGTACCGGGCTTCAGAAACTGCGCTGGTTTATGGCTCTACTGATGTTGTGCCGGGAACCAGTGCTGATGATGCCAAACCTTATTATGCTACATCAACCACGGATTCAAAACAGGAAGGCTCAGTTACAACTTATACGGCCTCCATTACGAATACGATGGTCTACACGACGTTTGATGTGACGAAGAAGTGGGACGATACGGCACCCGGTATAGCGGGCCAGGTCTCTAAAATCACGTATTACTTACAGCAATCGACGGATAACGGCATCAACTGGAAGGATGTTGTAGGAAGCGATGGCGCCACGAAGGATTTTTGGACCATAACAACTGGCTCTGCAGAGGATGCTAAAGTAACTACGGCGAATCTTCCCAAGTACGCACCTGATGGCACATTATATCAGTACCGTGCCATTGAATATTCAATCACAACGGCAACTGGTGAAACTTTTGCAACAAATGCCGTCACGACTCCGCCTACGACAGGCACAGTGGGAGGTTTCACTGATGCGACTTCGCCGGTCGGCACCATTACAAACACTGCCGTTACTACTTCCGTGACCGCCTCCAAAACATGGGCGGATAATGGAGATGCCCATGGCACACGCCCGACATCGGTTACTTATCATTTGCTGCAGAACGGAACTGACCTGGGCCAGGGATACCAGAAGACGCTGAGCGGCACCACCACTGCCGACACATGGGGTTCCGTTACCTGGGAGAACCTGCCCAAGGCGAACGCAGCAGGCACGGCTTATACCTACACAGTGAAAGAAGATACCGTGTCCGGCTACACCTCTGCAGTGACGGGTACAGGCAAGGCAAACGATCCTTACGTGTTCACCAACACGACCATTCCGGTGAAGATAGCCAAGGCCGCCGCAGGTGGTTCTACCAGGATTTCCGGGGCCACGTTCACGCTTTCCGGCAAATTCACAGGTGGCAGCACAATAGAGACAAAGACCTGGACTTCTACAGGCGCAGCAAGCGAGGCGTGGGATCTCACCGGGCTTCTCGTCCAGGGAACCGTATACACTCTCACTGAGACTGTTCCGCCCACGGGATACACATTGCCGAGCAACGCGACCACATACCTCAAGGTTGATGCTTACGGCAATCTCTACGAGGATACGAGTGCTACAGGCGAATTCGAAAACTATGTTGACAAGAATGCCCTCCTTGTCAAGGACTCCATGAACAAGATCACTATTTCCAAGGTTGGCGCTGACGGCAGAACTCTCCTTGATGGCGCCACATTCACCATCACCGGTACGTTCGTCGATGCGACCGACCAGACCAAGAAGACCACTGACATAATTACGTGGACGAGCGCCGCGAGCGCCTATGAGCTCACCGGCCGCCTCATTGCGGGCAACACCTACACTATCGCCGAGACAGTCGCGCCCAATGGCTATCTCAAGATGCAATCGACCTTCACGGTGACCATGGGTACTGACGGCCACCTCACCGCGGGTACACTGCCTGCGGGCGTGAACGTGACCATCGACAACACCACCGCAAACCAGTCAACTATCAAAGTGGCCGACGAGCCCACAGCGTTCACGGTGAATAAGTACGCCAGCACTGGCACGGATCACACTACGCCTATCGCCGGCGCGGTGTTCACAGTGACGCCTGCCACAGGAAAGACATTTGCTGATGGTAGCTCTGAGGCGCGGACCATTACCACGAATGCCGATGGTACGGCAGGCCTTTCGGCTGCACTAATAGCTGATACTGAATACACGATTCAGGAAACAACGGCACCCGCAGGTTATCAGCTCAACGATCCGAACAATGCTCGCACCATAAGGATAACGAATGCTGGCAAGCTGCAGGAAAATGTAAATGGCACATGGAACGATGTTACTGGTAACAAACTGGCTTTTTCTGATGACAAGACCAATGCCACGCTTGTGAAGAAGGACAAAACAAGTGGCGCTCAGATCAGCGGATCTACATATATTCTTGCAGGTACATTTGCGGGCGGTAGTACTTCACAGACTCTCAATCCTTCCGAGACGACCGCAGCGAGCCTTGCTGGTCTGATGATTGCCGATAATACAACTACATATACCCTCAAAGAAACAGTATCTCCGGCCGGGTACAAGCTGAACAGGCTTACGGACAGTTACAGCGACGCTGTAATAACCAACGGCGCAATGACTCTCAAGATGGATACTGATGGCAAGCTATATTACGCGAGCAGTGCAGACGGAGGTTGGACTGCTGTTATAGGCAATGCCCTCATCATGCAGGATGCGAAGAACTCGCTTACCATCACGAAGGTCACATCGCCAGCTACGGTTAATCCCAGGGCAACTTTTGACATCACAGGGATCTTCGTAGACAACCAGGATGCACAAACATCAGAAACCAGGATTCTGTGCGATGACGCCACTTCAGGCACGATGACAGGCAAACTTATCGCGGGAAACAGCTACACCATCCGCGAGATTACGCCTCCCGCCGGGTATTGCGGTCTGGGTGATTTCCAGATCACAATGAATGCAGATGGCACTATCACTATGGGCGAGCTGAACAACCTGTCGGTTTCGAATGATGGGAGTAACAACATAACCATTACTGCTACCGACCCGCAGACGCACGTTACACTTACAAAAACAGATGCAGTTGGCAATGATCTTGCCGGTGCTGTTTTCACAATTAAGCCCAACGAGGGAGGAGAGTTTGCCGACGGCAAGGAGTCAATGATCTGGGATACTACAAGCAATAATGGTCTTGATTCAACGAATTTTGTGGCCGGGCAGACATATTACTTTACTGAGACGACCATACCGGCAGGCTATAAAGCACTTCCGACGGTCACATTTGACGACGGGACGATCAATGCTAACTTTGCTGTACAGATGGGCTTCCAAGGTGGTTTGAAACTGCTTAAATCCGACGGTGCCTCAACACCTTCATATGTGACAATCGGTAATACTGAAGGGAAAAATCCTTCAGGCTCCATCACAGTTGCAAACAGCCAGAATATTGTGAAGCTTGAAAAAGTTGCGGAGGGTGGAAAGACATTACTGCCTGGCGCAGTATTCAGTATCACAGGTAAATTTTCAAATGGAACAGCTTCATACACATGGACTTCCTCGACAACTGCGGAAACACTGACAGGTAAGATGATCGCCGGTAATAGTTATACATTCCATGAACAGACTGCGCCTTCAGGCTACCTTGTGATCCCTGACTTTACAGTAACGATGGGGGAGGACGGAAAACTTACATATAAAACATTGCCCGATGGTGCATCAGGGACTGTCACAGTATCGTACGACAATGATACATCCGCCAATCTGATCAGAGTTCAGGATAATAAGACTTCATTTGCTCTGAGTAAGGTTGACAGCTCAACGCCTGCCAAGGCACTTACAGGAGCAAAGTTTACGGTTCATGGAATCTTCGATGATGGTAAAGGTGCCGAATCTGATAAGATTTGGGATGATAAGTCAACAGCATGGCAGGGACTGCTGATAGCAGGCAATACCTACAGCATCACAGAAACAGATCCGCCGGCCGGGTATAAGGTAGTAGAACCGTTCAGTGTAACTATGGGAAAGGACGGGGTGCTGGCGGCACCAAAGGACGCACCACTTCCAAATGGTGTTTCGATTAAGGATGGTGTTGTCGTTACAGTTGCTGATGAACAGAACAGTATCAGCATCAGCAAGACGAATACGGGTGGCAGTAAGATTGCCGGTGCGGGATTCTCTCTTGCTGGAACCTTTGTGAATGGCATTACATCACCGCAGACCTGGGATTCGTCAGATAAGGCTGCGGAGCTTCTTACCGGGAAACTGATAGCCGGAAATGAGTATGCGCTGACAGAGACAAAGCCAGCACCCGGGTATGTAATATCCTCATTCGCGGAGACATATAATGATGTGGCACTCGATGCAAACGGAGCTCTTGTCATAAAGGTTGATGCGCAGGGGCAGCTGTACTACAAGACTGGCGAAAATACCTGGGCAGAGATTGCGGATAATGCCATAGCAATGAAGGATGAGCAGAACAGCATCAGCATCAGCAAGACGAATGCGGATGGCAGTAAGATGCTTGCCAATGCAGAATTCTCCCTTGCGGGAACCTTTGTGGATGGAACTACACCTCAGACATGGGATTCGTCGGATAAGGCGGCGGAGCTTCTTGCCGGGAAACTGATAGCCGGAAATGAGTATGCGCTGACAGAGACAAAGCCAGCACCCGGGTATGTAATATCCTCATTTGCGAAGACTTATGACAAGGCGGTACTCGATGCAAACGGAGCTCTTGTCATAAAGGTTGACGCGCAGGGGCAGCTGTACTACAAGACTGGCGAAGACACCTGGGCACAGATCGCGGATAATGCCATAGCAATGAAGGATGAGCAGAACAGCATCAGCATCAGCAAGACGAATACGGATGGCAGTAAGATGCTTGCCAAGGCAGAATTCTCCCTTACTGGAACCTTCGTGAATGGCAATGCGCCGCAGACCTGGACTTCGTCGGATAAGGCGGCGGAGCTTCTTGCCGGGAAACTGATAGCCGGAAATGAGTATGCGCTGACAGAGACAAAGCCAGCACCCGGGTATGTAATATCCTCATTTGCGGAGACTTATGACAAGGCGGTACTCGATGCAAACGGAGCTCTTGTCATAAAGGTTGATGCGCAGGGGCAGCTGTACTATAAGACTGGCGAAAATACCTGGGCAGAGATCGCGGATAATGCCATAGCGATGCAGGATAAGCAGAACAGGGTGACACTGCAGAAAAATAAGCCCGATGGAACAGTGCTTTCGGGGGCTGAATTCACTGTTACCGCACAGAATGGTTTCTTTGCCGATGGAAAGACGACTGAAAAGACTATGCACGGCAATGATGTGACTACGGATCTGATCGGGCAGATGGTGGCGGGAGTTACATATACATTTAAAGAAAAGGTAACACCGCAAGGATATATAACCATCCCGGAGTTCAACGTAACAATGGGGACGGATGGGCAACTTACAAGTAATAACCTGCCTTCAGGATCGGCCGGGACGGTAGTCATTAATTATGAAAATGGTGTTAATACCATTAAAGTCGCGGACGGAGTTACAAAACTGATTCTGAAAAAAACAGATGCTGATGGTAAAGATCTTACAGGTGCGACATTCACGGTTACTCCGGAGAGTGGAAAGACTTTCGAGGATGGAACAACTGATCCGAAGACTATACTTGGAAAAGATGCGAAAGGAAATCTTCTTTCCGAGGAGACCTGGACCAGTGTACTGGCACCGGATGTCACTTATACCTTTGAAGAGTCGACATCGCCTTCGGCTTATGTGACGATGCCTTCGTTTACGGTCAGGATCTCTTCAGCAGACGGTAAGGTAACGGTTGGAGGCGATGCTACTAAGGTCAAGGACGCCATAACAGTCGGTACTGACGACATCACAGTCACTGCTAAGAATACCCTCATGACCGCGGAAATGGATCTGACAAAAGTTGATGCGACGAGTGGGGAAGCCCTTAAGGCGAAGAAGACGACATTTACTCTTGCCGGCAAGTGGACGGATGGAACGACGCACACGCAGGAAGGAATAACTACTGACATTGCCGGCCAGATCATGATTTCCAACCTTCCGAAGGGCGACTATACCCTCACTGAGACAGGCACGGACGGGAACTACGTGAATAGTAGATTTACAGCGACCTTCAAGGTGACCGATGCATGCCAGGATAAGACACTTGTCATCAACAGCGAGAACCTTGGTGACAAGACGCCATTCAATCTGGCGGTAACAAAAGATGATGTACATCTGACTGATAAGGGAATTGCCAATGAACGTGTACTCGGCACAGTCAATGTAGAAAAGCTTGGTGCAGACAGCAAGGCACTTTCGGGAGTTACATTCGAAGTGCACAGGAAGTCCGACGATTCGCTTGTCGGCAAAGCCGGTGTGACAGATGCAGGTGGCAAGGTCAGCTTCACAGATCTTCTCTGGGATACCTATTACCTGGTCGAGACTGCGGTGCCGAATGGCTACAAACTGGATTCGACAAAACATGAGTTCACAATCGGCTATGACGCGCTTACAGTCAATTACACCGACGCGGCGGCGATCACAAACAACAAGAACGTTTTCACGCTTAACAAGAATGTCGCCGGAGCGGAGTTTGAAATAAGCGGTGACTTTGCTTACGGAACCAGTCCGGTCAAACTGAGCGGGGCAATCTCTTACATTGAAACTGGTCTCCTGGTCGGTGGTAATTCCTATACCGTTACAGAAACGAAACCTGCGGACGGCTACGCGACGGTTCCTGCTTTTGAGGTGACCATGAGCAAAGCCGGTGAACTGACTGCAAAAGCGGGAACAACACTGCCGGCAGGCGTCGAGATCGAAAATGACGATACCAAGGTCAATGTGATCAACGTGAAGGATCCGCAGAACGTGTTTACTGTTGCGAAGACAGGAGAGAACAGCCAGTCGCTTGCCGGTGCGGAGTTTGTTTTGACAGCTGACGGCACGTCGATAGACAGCTGGACGATCGGCGAAAGTGATCCGACGGAGAACCCGCATAAGATAGAAGGCAAGCTGATCGCCGGAAAAGTTTACAAGCTGGAGGAAACAAAGCCGGCTGAAGGCTATACGGTGATGGCACCTGTTTATCTTAAGATGAGCAACGATGGAAAGCTGTCGGAGAGCGCGACGGGAACGGACAGCTGGTCAGCGGTCAAAGATAATGAACTCAGCGTATCGGATGTCCTCAATAAACTGACGATAGGCAAGAGCGACGCGGAGGACGGAAGTAGTCTTTCCGGCGCACAGTTTACACTGGCAGGAACATTTGCCGACGGAACCGCATCGGAGGGAAGCGAAACCTGGAAGTCAGACAGTACTGCAGTCAAGGTATTTACAGGCGAACTGGTGTCAGGTAACCGTTATACGCTTACCGAAGACATACCGGCACCCGGCCACGTGCTCTCTTCTTTCAGGGATACCTATGAGGACGCGGTGCTTGACGGCCCGGCACTTACCGTCACAGTGGATGATGCAGGGCAGTTCTTCTATGAGAGCACGGCAGACAGTGGATGGACCGCTCTTGCAGACAATGCCATCGTCATGAAAGATGCACGCAACAAGGTGACTATAAAGAAACAGGGTTGGGATCTGAGCGCAGCGGAACCCCAGGCACTTGTAGGCTCAGAGTTTACCGTTACTGCTGTGGACGGAACTTTTGCCGACGGGAAGACGACTGTAGAGACGATGCTGGGAAGTCAGAAGTCCACAGATGATCTCATCGGACAGATGGTGGCGCGTACCTCCTATAAATTCTCGGAGACGACAACGCCGTCGGGATATGTTACGGTACCTGATTTTACGCTTACGATGGGAACGGACGGAAAACTGAAGGCCGCAGATGGTACAACACTTCCGGATGATGCATTAAGAGGACAGGTGGAACTCGCATACAAGGATGGCGGCAATACGATCACCGTTACAGACAATGGGACCATGTTTACCTTCAATAAACTGGATGAGAAGGGCGACGAACTCCGGAACGTCAGGTTTGAGGTCAAGGGAGTATTCAGTGACAGCGCGTCGGAGGCCGTGAAGACATATACAGTCGACGGGCCTGTTTCGATCCTGGAAGATATGGTCGGGGGCAATAGCTATACCATTACCGAAGTTTCGGCACCGGCAGGCTACCAGATGGCAAAGCCTTTCCGGGTGACGATGGGGACGGACGGTGTTTTGTCTGCTGCGGCAGGCACGACGCTGCCTGAGCGGGTAAAGATAGAGAAGAATACCATCACGGTACAGGACATCCTGACCAGCCTGACTGTCCTCAAGGTCGACTCCAAGAACACCGATGTTCCGGTATTAGATGCGCATTTTGAAATGAAAGGCGACTTTACGGACGGTACTGCGGTGTATGACTGGACTACAGGGAAAACGGCCGAAGTGCTTACCGGGAAGCTGAAAGTGAATACGGAATATACCTTTGATGAAACAAAAGCGGCGGACGGATACCTGATGACGACCTTTACGGAATCCTACAGCGATGCGGTGCTTCAGGACCACATGCTGGTCGTTAAGTTCGACGATCTGGGCAATCTTTATTACAAGAGTACGGCGGCGGACGGCTGGACGCAGGTGGAGAACAACGCGATCGTGATCCGGGATGAAAAGAAACCGGATACGCCGACACCTACCCCGGTCACACCGACACCTGTTACACCTACTCCCACGCCGGATACGCCGACACCTACGCCGCCGGCACCGGTGAAGCCGGTACCGCCGATCACCCCGGTCACACCCGTTACACCGGTCACGCCGGAGACACCGGTTACGCCGACGACACCGACCACACCGGAAACACCGCAGTATTACGATGTACATCACAACCCGGTGGATCCGGACTTCCCGGGAGCGCTATATGATGCGAAGGGCGGCCAGGTGAGAGGTGCAAGGCGCGGTTACGATATCGAGGGCAACGTGCTCGGTGCAGGCAGAGGAAGGAGCGGCGCAGCCACAGGCGACGATTCGCAGATGGTGCTGTTCGGCAGCCTGTCAGCGGCGGCAGCCGCGGCACTGGCGGCATGGATCATCGAAGAGCGCAGGAAGAAAAAGAAAGGCCGCGAAGAGTAAATTACCCGGGGCCGCGAAATGTAAATGGTCCGGAGCCGGGAAGAGTAAACTGTCCGGGCAGGAAGAGTTAAAATATTACAGATGAGGAGGGTCGTGAAGATGTTTGCAAAGAACAGTACCATGCTCGAAGCGGAAAAGGCAAAACACAAGTTCGGCGTGGTTCCGCTGCTGCTGATCTACACAGTGATCTTTCTGATATCCCAGTTCGTATGCTATCCGTTAAGAGGGAAACTGGGGGATTATGCTAATTATCTGCCGGCACTGTTTGAACTTCTGATGGTATTTGCGTTCTGCCACTTTTCGGAAGGACGGACGCTGCAGTCGATCGGCTTTCAAAAGGCGGGCTGGCTGAAAAGCTACCTTCTCGGTTTTGTACTGGGGTTCGCTATTATCAGTGTCGCGGTGCTGACTGCAGTGCTCACCGGAGCGGCTTCGCTGTCAATGAGCAAAAATACTTCCGTGCCGGCGCTTCTCCTTTGCCTGCTGATTTTCGTAATACAGGGCATGTCCGAAGAGGTTGCCGTTCGCGGCGGTCTGATGGTATCCCTGACCAACAGGATGCCGGTCCTGGGTGCCGTACTGCTCAGCGCAGTGATGTTTGCTCTTCGCCATGCGTTAAACCCCGGACTGACATTCATTGCCGTCCTGAACATCGGCCTGTACGGATTATTTGCCGCACTCTGGCTGCTTCGCAAAGACAGTCTCTGGGGGATCGGGGCTCTGCATTCGGCCTGGAATTTTACGCAGGGGCATATCTACGGGTCGGAAGTCAGCGGCGTCGGTACAAGTGCATCGATCCTGAGAATGGATTCACTGCAGTCAAAAGCACTTCTCAACGGCGGTGTGTTCGGACCTGAGGGCGGCCTGATCGTTACCGTCATCATGGTCATAGGGATCATTCTCCTTCTGTTTTCACTGCGGAAAAAGGCGGGAGAGAAGATCTGAAGAAAGCGGGTAAACCGATAAAAAAGAAGGTGCCGGGCAGTACGCCGGCACCTTCTTTTTTCGTAATTACTGAACGGACTGTCAGGGAATTACCTGTTTGCGGAAAGCCCTGCGCCCATTGCTTTTTGAAGTACGCGCCGAAGTTCTTCGGAACTTACCGGCTTTGCGATGTAGGCGTCCATGCCGGCTTCCCGCTGTCTGCGAAGGTCGTCCGCGAAAGTGTCTGCGGTCATCGCGATGACAGGTACTGTACGGGCATCGGACCGGTCAAGGGCGCGGATCGCCTGTGTTGCTTCATAACCGTCCATCACCGGCATGCGGACATCCATGAGGATGGCATCGTAGGATCCCGGAGAAGAACTGCGGAACCGGTCAAGGCCCGCTTTCCCGTTCTCCGCACTGTCGACAGCAATGCCTTCTTCGCCAAGCAGCGTGGAGGCTATCTCGGCATTCAGGTAGTTGTCCTCGCAAAGCAGCACACGGCGGCCGCGTAGCGAAACACCGGCGGTTGCCGCAGGGGCGGGACTCATGTTTTGACCGGCAGCCTTTTTCAAAGGAAGCACTACGGTAAAGCACGATCCGACTCCGGGTTCTGAATCTACAAGGATCTTACCATGCATAAGGTCGACGGTCTTTTTTACGATCGACAGGCCGAGCCCGGTACCGGAAATTCCGGAGGCCTCTTTCCGGTGTTCCTGCGTGAAAGGTTCAAAGAGCCGGGGCAGAAAGTCGTGGCCGATGCCGATGCCCGAGTCGCGGACTTTGAACTGCAGGAGAAGGTCGCAGGGGACCCCGGAGCTGTCCTCTTCCGCGGGCAGGTATTGCAGATCGACTTTTACAAAACCGCCTGCAGGGGTATATTTGATTGCGTTTGAGAGCAGATTCAGATAGATCTTCTGCAGCTTCAGTGAGTCGGCAAGGACAGGCTCTCCGGAAAGCGAGGCGATCGACGTTTTCAGGCTGATATCCTTTTTCTCCGCCATAGGCTGCAGGGCCAGGACAACGGTGTTGAGCAGGGCACTGCAGTCGGCCGGTTCGGGGGAGAGGGTGTATTTGCCGCTCTCGATGCGGGAGAGATCCAGCGTATCGTTGACGAGGGACAGCAGGAGGTCAGCGGAGGAGCGGATCTTGCGCAGGTAGTCCAGACGCTTTTCCTCGGTGTCGGCCTTCAGCGCCAGGTCGGTAAAGCCGATGATACCGTTCAGCGGGGTGCGGAGATCGTGGCTCACGCTGGAGAGAAACATGGACTTTGCTTCGTTGGCATGCTCCGCTTCGAGCTTTGCAGCCTGCAGGGCATCGATCTGCCGGTGCTCGCTTTCTGTCTGTTTTGTGATGTCGCTTTTACAGAAGAACAGAACGCTGTGCGTTTCATCGAGGTAGGAAAACTGCAGGAGCTTCTGCAGGATCTCGCCGCTGCGGCTGATCATCGAATAGGTGAAGGGGTAAACGTCGCTTGTCCGGAGTGCTTTTTCAATAGTTTCGATCCGCAGGCCTTCGCGGACGGTTCCGCGCTGTTCCGGCAGGACGATCTTTTCGATATCTTCCCCGATCGAACGGTAGTAATCTTCGAGGTGTTCGTAGAGCGCGCCCGGCCGCATTTTCTTGATGCGGAAATAACGGCAGGCATGCGTACTGACGTAAAGAAGTCCCACCACGTCGAAGCCCAGCAGGGGAAGACGTGAAAAGACCTGTTCTTCCAGTGTTTTGTCTGTAATGTCACGTACGTAGGTGATACACTCGACATGCCCGCTTTCCGGAGACCGCGAGAGATTGACGGAAGCCGAGATCCACATGGGCAGCTGATCCTGCGGCTGCAGGCAGACCTCGCAGGAAAAATGCGTTCTGTCCTCGTCAAAGCTCTGCAGCAGCGAAGCACGCTGAAGAGGGAGAATGGCCTGGCGCTGCGGCCCTTCGGGAATGTAGCGCCGGACAAAACTGTCCAGGGCTGCTTCGTAAGACTGCGCGGAGCAGCTGCAAAGACCGAGCCCGGTATCCTCCGATTCGAGGATGGCGTCTGAGGTCAGGTCGCAGGTCCATCTTGCGATCAAACCTGCATTCATCAACGTTTCGTCGTATGGATGGGAGGAAGGGTCGGTAGCCATGTCGTCTCGCTTTCGCAGTCGTGAGAATTCGCTGTATTTATTATAAACGAGGGGAGTTGGGTTGGAAAGGGCACCTGCAGGAACGGTGTTAAAATAAGATAAGAAAGTACTTGAGTGTTTTGCCTGATGCGGTTATACTCAGTGCACAGACGTAGTTTTTAAAACTACATAAGCAGCGGCGGCTTTCCGAAGCCGGCGGACAGAGGAAGGAGGCACGTATGGGAAAACGGCTGGACAGGATCAGGATCCCGGTCTATACGAAAGGGGAAGAGATCTTCAACATGGTCTCACACATCGTAGGCGGGGCGCTGGGGATAACGGCGCTGACGCTCTGTGTGATTTTTGCGGCCCTTCACCATAACGTGTACGGGATTGTCAGCGGCGCCATTTTCGGTGCCAACATGATCATCCTCTACTGCATTTCGAGTATCTACCATGGCCTGAAACCGCAGCTGACAGCCAAAAAAGTCTTCCGTGTACTGGATCACTGCGCGATCTATCTGCTCATCGCCGGCACGTATACGCCGTTTGCGCTCTGTACCGTACGCAGTGCCAACACGGCGCTGGGCTGGGTCGTATTCGGCGTGGTGTGGGGGATTTCCGTACTCGGCATCGTACTGAACGCGATCAATATGGAAAAATTCAAGACCCTGTCGCAGGCACTGTACCTGGGACTCGGCTGGTGTATTGTTTTCACATGGAAGATCATATCTGCCGGGATCGGGAAGAACGGCATGATCCTGCTGATCGCTGGCGGCGTCTGCTACACCGTCGGCGCCGTGATCTACGGACTTCTGAAGAAGTACAGATATTCGCACTCCATCTTTCACCTGTTCATCGTGGCCGGCAGCCTGCTGCACTTTCTGTGCGTCCTGCTGCATGTGATGTAGACGGGAACAGGACTGCGTTTCCGTCTCTGTCTGTTTGCAGGCATGCGGCTGCCTTCCGGTCAGTCGTGCGCGGCGATCAGCTTTTCCATCCAGATCATGTCATACCAGCGCCCGAATTTGTAACCGCATTTGTGAAAGGTACCCGCCAGCGCGTAGCCGCGGGCTTCGTGGAAATGCATGCTGTCAAAACTCAGGTACTCATCCGCGCCGCCTGACGGAACGCCGATGCAGGCGTAAAGGTTGCAGATGCCCTGTGCGCGCAGCCTCTTTTCCATTTCGTCATAGAGCAGGCTGCCGATGCCGAGGCGTTTTCTGTCCATACGAAGGTAGATCGACATCTCGGCGGAGCGGTCGTACGCCGCGCGGGGAATGAACGGGCCGGCATAGGCGTAGCCGACGATCGTTCCGTCCGCCACGGCCGCAAGATATGGATATTTCTGTTTTACCCTGCGTATCCGTTCCCGGAATTCCTCTTCGGTCGGCACGTCGTATTCGAACGTGATCGCCGTCTCCCTGACATAGGGCGCGTAGATCTCCAGCAGTGCCGCCGCATCCTCCTCTTTCACTTCGCGAAGCGTGATTTTATACGGCATATCCTGTATACTGTTCATAAAAGACCTCCGTTCGGCCGGCATCCGCGTGATGCTGCCGGCGTTTTTCGGCTTCTCTTTTTCTCCGCAAATCGTGGGTACCTGTACAGTACCACATTCCTGCGCAGACTGTACAGGAAATGGCGGTAAGAAAAAGGCGGACTGCATATCTTTTTATACATTTTTTTTGCTGCACAGCAGCGGGGGGAGAGTGGTGTTTTGAACAAAACAAGGGTCATGGTGGTATTCGGGACGCGTCCTGAAGCAATTAAGATGTGCCCGCTCGTGAAAGAGCTGAAGGGCAGGAAAAATGTGGAGACCGTGCTGTGTGTAACCGGACAGCACCGGCAGATGCTCGATCAGGTCCTCGAGGCCTTTCATGTCACTCCGGATTACGATCTCTCGATCATGAAGGAGCGCCAGACGTTATTTGACATCACGACGGGCATCCTCGAAAAGATCCGCTCTGTCATGGAAGAGGTAAAGCCGGATGTCGTACTGGTACACGGCGATACCACGACGACCTTCGTCACAGCCCTTGCGGCGTTCTATCTGCAGATCCCCGTCGGCCACGTGGAGGCGGGCCTGCGTACCTATAACATTTATTCCCCGTACCCGGAGGAATTCAACCGCGAGGCGGTGAGCATCATATCGCGCTACAACTTCGCGCCCACGGAGCTGTCAAAACAGAATCTTGTCCGGGAGGGCAAGGATCCCGCGACGATCTATGTGACAGGCAATACCGCGATCGACGCGCTGAAGACGACCGTCCGTACGGATTACAGCAGCCCGGATCTGGATTGGGCTGCGGGCAGCAGGCTGATCCTCATCACGGCACACCGGCGCGAGAACCTGGGTGAGCCGATGCACCATATGTTCCGCGCCATCCGGCGTATCATGGATGAACATCCCGACTGCAAGGCCATTTATCCGATCCACATGAACCCGGTCGTGCGCGAGGAAGCGGACGAAGAACTGGGCGGGGACGAACGGATCCGCATCATCGAGCCGCTCGATGTGCTGGATTTTCACAATTTTATGGCACACAGCTATCTGATCCTGACAGACAGCGGCGGTATCCAGGAGGAAGCCCCTTCCCTGGGGAAGCCGGTGCTCGTCATGCGCGACACGACGGAACGTCCGGAAGGGATAGCTGCAGGCACGCTGAAACTG
This sequence comes from Lachnospiraceae bacterium, assembly GCA_022652545.1. Classification (GTDB taxonomy): domain Bacteria; phylum Bacillota; class Clostridia; order Lachnospirales; family Lachnospiraceae; genus CAG-791. The sequence goes on along the minus strand of JALCRM010000004.1, from coordinate 27,667 downwards.
GTCGGTACGGATGAGGAGACGATCTACCGGAACTTCAAACAACTGCTCGAAGATCCGGCGGAATATGATAAAATGAGTAAGGCTTCCAACCCCTATGGCGACGGCCATGCGTGCGAGCGCATCGCCGATGTGATTGCGCAGATCGGAAGTACATCGCGGAAGTGACCGCGCGGAGCGGGAGTGGCGGAGACGCTGGCCGGTATGGAAAAGAGCGAGCATGATGCACTCGACAACTACATACTCGAGAATTTCGATACAGCGCTGAAAAAGCACTATATCCGTCTGTTCTACCAGCCGATCGTGCGTACTCTCACGAGGGAAGTCTGCGACATGGAAGTGCTCTGCCGCTGGGACGATCCCAAATACGGACTGCTTGCGCCTGCGAGGTTCATCGAACTTCTTGAACGCAACCAGCTGATCCACCGCCTCGATGCCTATGTAGTGCAGAATATCTGCCGTGAATACCGAAAAGCTGTTAACGAAGGCAAGACCTGCTACCCTGTATCCTGTAATCTCTCCCGTCTTGATTTTGAACTCTGCGATATCATCAGCGTCGTCGAAGACGCCGTCCGCGACAGCGAAATGCCCAAGGACATGCTGCATATCGAAGTCACGGAAAGTGCGCTCACCGAAGACGAAGAACTCATGCGCCGGAACATCGAACAGTTCCGCACCGCAGGCTATAAAGTCTGGATGGACGATTTCGGCGCCGGTTATTCTTCCCTGAACGCACTGAAGGATTTTGATTTCGACGTTCTTAAGATCGACATGCACTTCCTGCGCGGCAACACCGCAAAGTCCGGTGCCATCATCCGTTCTGTCGTCAGCATGGCGAAGGAACTGGGAGTCCAGACGCTCGCGGAGGGTGTCGAAACAGAAGAACAGTACAGTTTTCTTCGCGAGATAGGCTGCGAAAAAGTGCAGGGCTATCTTTTCGGCAGGCCGATGGCGTACGAGGATACCATACGGCATCTGGAAGAGATCAACGTACCGATGGAACGGGCGGACATGCAGGCTTACTATGATGCGGCAGGCCGCATCAACCTTCTTTCCGCCGCGCCGTTCGGCTTTTCGTCAGGACGGGCTGCGCAGGACAACGGGATCCCGCTCGCCATCGTGGATGTGAAGGAAAGCGGTTCCAGGTTCCTGTATATCAATGACGCGATGTATACGGAAATGAAGGGTGTGGATTTTCAGCCTACGGACGAAAGGCTGAACAGCCGGCCCGACAGGAACCGCGCGCCGGAAATACGCATCCGGGAGATCCTGGACAAAACATGTACCACGGGGGAGGAAAATGCCGCGATCGTAGACCACGGCATGTACTACACTCTTCATATGGAGCGCATCGCGGCAAGGAAAGACGGCGCCCTGGTGCTGATCTCTTTTACGAACCTCACGCGTACCCTCGAATTCACGCGGCATGAAAAGCTCGACAACGCCCTGCGCTATCTCTACATGCTTTACGATTCCATTTTCCTCATCGATGTGCGGAAAAATACGGCGGAACCGCTGTATACGGATACCGTCAGGGACGAACAGTTTACGGACAGGGACCTGGCGACCGTCAGGGACAGAGCCATGAGTACTGTGATTTTTCCGGGCGACCGGAAAGTCTACCGGCAGTTCCTCGATGCCGAAACGCTCGAGGGCAGGATCGAAGAATCCGGCACAGGCGTGCTCGCTCAGTATTTCAGGACCAGGGACAAGGCCGGCGTATACACCTGGAAACTCTATACGCTGTTCCATGCGGCTGAAAAACTGGTGATGCTGTGCATCCGTACAGGCAACCAGGACTGGGCCGAACAGCTGCACAGAAACAGCGGCACTTCGGCGGCGGGATCCGGCACAGGCGTGCGGCAGACGGCAGCAGGCGCCGGTGTTTTGTCCGCAGCCGATCTTATTACGTCAGAAAAGCTCTGGAGCACCTTTTCGGCAGAGAGCGGATACGGCATTTTCTGGAAGGACAAGGACAGGCGTTTTCTCGGGGCCAATCGTTATTTCCTCGACTATTACGGCATAACGGAAGACCAGCTGCTGGGCAGGAACGACGAAGAGATGGGCTGGCACTCCGACCCGGGACCTTACAAAAAGGATGAACAGGAGGTGCTGCGTGACGGCATCTGCACGCGCCGCGTACCAGGGCAGTGCCTCACACGCGGGGTGTTCCGGGACATTGAAGCCAGCAAGATGCCGATCTATGTGGGCGGCAGGATCGTAGGGCTGCTGGGATATTTCCGCGACGTGACTGACGAGATGCAGCCTAAGGAAGACGCGCAGAAACCTGCTTTTACAGATACAGTCACGGGGCTTCTCAACATTCACGGTTTTGAAGAGATCGTCACGAGTTACTGCGACGCCTACGACCTCTACGGACAGGATTTCGCGGAATACTGCCTGACGCTCGACAATTACAGGGAACTGAGCGCGCGGTACGGACGCGACTTCTCGCTGGACGTGCTGCAGACAGTGGCGCTGCGCCTGCATTCGAGGCTCGGGACTGGTTTTGCCCTGGCCCGCTATGTCGGCGACACGTTCCTGATGCTGAATGCGTTCAGCTCGCAGAAGTCCTCGGACGAACTTCTGCAGGTCATCGAACAGGCGGTGTCTGAGGTACACAAAGTGGACGGCAACGACTGCACGCTCTATCCTTCCGTCGGCATGGCGCGTTACGATGAGACGAGGGATGTCAAAAAACTGTACAAGCTGTCTTCGGAACGCATGCTGGAAGAGCGGCGGCGGCACCGCGAGAAGTTTTACGAGGATTCCAGAAAATCGAAGGGCAGTCCCCGGAGGGACGCCTAGGAGAGGCAGATATGGACAAGGTAAGAGTCATCGAGATCAAAAAAAGTATTTATGCGGACAACAATGCGCGCGCGGAGCTTCTGCGCGGCGAACTTAAGGAAAAGGGTGTCTTTCTCCTCAACCTGATGTCCTCCCCGGGGTCCGGTAAAACAACGCTGCTTCGCAGCGTCATCCCCATGCTGCAGAAAAACAAGCTGCGTGTCGGCGTCATGGAAGCGGACATCGATTCCGACGTGGATGCCAGGGCCGTAGCAGAGACCGGCGCAAAATCGATCCAGCTCCACACGGGCGGCATGTGCCACCTAGATGCGGAGATGACGCGGCAGGGGCTCGATGCGCTCCGCACCGACGACATTGACCTGGCTGTCCTGGAGAACGTCGGCAACCTGGTCTGCCCGGCGGAATTTGACACAGGTGCCTCTGTCAGTGCGATGATCCTGTCCGTGCCGGAGGGTGACGACAAGCCCCTCAAATACCCGCTGATGTTTACGGTGTGCGATGTTTTTCTCATCAACAAGATCGATGTCATGCCGTATTTTGATTTTGACATGGAAAAGTGCCGCCGGAACATTCTCATGCGCAATCCGAACGCGGTCATCATTCCGATCTGCGCGCGGACGGGCGAAGGGGTCGATGTTTTTGCAAAGTGGCTGCAGGACCGCGTAGCCGCCTGGAAGAAAGCCTGATCCGGAGGACGGATAAAACACATGGAGAAACGGATGAATGAGCAGGCGCACGGACCCGCGGATGCACAGACCGGTGAACAGGCGCACGGCGGCGTGCGCGCTCCGCAGGTCGATCCCGATGTTTTTGTCGCGGACGACGCGGATATCATCGGGGATGTGACGATCGCGAAAGGGTGCAGCATCTGGTATCACGTGACCATACGCGCTGACCGTGCACCGGTCAGGATCGGCGAGGGCAGCAGCATACAGGACAACGCAGTGATCCACGAGGATTACGGGCAGGATGTCATCATAGGGAACTATGTCACGGTCGGACACAACGCGATCGTGCACGGGGCAAAAGTGGGCGACGGCTCCCTGATCGGAATGGGCGCGGTCCTGATGAACGGCAGCAGGGTAGGGAAGGACTGTGTGATCGGCGCAGGCGCGCTTGTCACACAGGATATGGAAATACCGGACAACTCCGTTGCAATGGGGGTGCCTGCGAAAATCACGGGCAGCGTGACGCCTGAACTGGCCGCAAAATTCCGCAGGAATGCGGAGGACTACGTAAGGGAAGCGGCTGTGTATCGGACGGATCCGCCGGCGAGGTACGAAAAACCATGAAAAGATCGCTGCGGCATCGGGCAGCATGCATTATCCTGACGGCGCTCCTTGCTCTGTCACTTCTTACGGGCTGTACAGGAGCGGAAAAGGCTTCCGGGGAACGGTCACAGGCGTCGGGAACAGGATCGACCGTAGCAGTCAACAAAGAAAACAGCGGAGAGCCAGATGAATATTCTGATTCACAAGATTCATCATCTTCCGCAGCTGTATCTGAAAAACCCAATAAAAGCGGGGAAATATCAGATACATCCGAAGGAGTCACTGAAGAAGGAACTTATTCAGATAAAGAACATGTAGCGCTTTACCTCCATCTGTACGGGCATCTGCCGGATAACTACATTACGAAGAAGGAAGCCGAGTCGCTCGGCTGGGTGAGCAGCGAAGGCAACCTTTGGGACGTCGCTCCCGGCAAAAGTATCGGCGGCAGCCGCTTCGGAAATTACGACGGAAACCTGCCGGAGAAGAAAGGCCGTAAGTATTATGAGTGCGACATAGATTTTGACGGTACCTACCGCAGTGCCGAGAGGATCATTTATTCCAGCGACGGGCTCATCTATTATACCGGCGACCACTACAAGACTTTTGAAAGACTGTACTGAGGAAAGACTGTACTCAGGAAAGATTGTACGAAGAGGAGCAAGATGAAAAAGATCATTCTGGATCTGGAGGACCTCGGTACGCCGGAAGAGGTACAGGACTATCTGGCGGAGCGGATGGAGTTCCCGGACTATTACGGTAAGAATCTCGATGCACTGCACGACTGCCTGACGGATATTTCCGAAGACACGGCAGTCGGCATTTACGGGATCGATGAGGAATCCTACATCAGCGATTATCTCTGGCAGCTGCGGCAGGTCTTCGAAGATTCCGAAGAAGAAAATCCCCGCCTTGCGGTGTTTTTTGCCTGACAGTGCGGATATGTCAAAGCAGGTCCGCACCATCAGGGATAACGAATTCACGGAAACGGATGTCTTCGGACGTCCGTTTTTTGCTGTTCTCGTCCGGGGCGGGAATATTCCTGACAAAATTGATGAATTCCAGAGCCAGGCCGGTAGGCGGCTGTTCCTTGTTCCATACGAGAATGTATCTGGCGATCTTGGCCGGATTGGTGATCACCTTGCAGACGACGGCCGGATTGAAGGAAGGGCGTGACTGCGGGAAAATACTGATGCCGGCATTTTCCTCCGCGAGCGCCGCAGCGTCGACATAGTTTGCCAGGGCACACAGAATATTGGGCTCCGCGCCGATGCCCTCAAACCATTGCTCTATGGCGACACGGCGGGAAGGACGTTTCGGGATGATCAGCGGTTCGCCGATCAGGCTGGCAAGCGGGATGGTATCTCCCGGTACAGTGGCCAGCTGGTGCGATTTCGGAATGATGGCTACCCAGGGCTCGACGCCGACTTCGATCCCGTCGAGATGTTCGTGGTCGTACGGGGCGGCGATCACGGCAATGTCCACCAGGCCTCGTTTGAGCTGGTCGATGACGTCGTCGCTGGAGCCGTTCCAGAGTTCATATGTTACCCTTGGGAAGGCTTTCCGGAAACCGGCGATCCAGCCGGCAGCCAGATAGGGCGCCATGCCTTCGACCATGCCGAGGCAGATGCGGCCTGAAAATTCGTTGCCGAGGGAATACAGCTCTTCCCGTGTTTTGCCTGAAAGAGCCAGGATCTGGCGGGAACGGCGCAGAAGGAGATTGCCTGCCTCCGTAAGTTTGAGATGCCGCTTGCCGCGGATGAACAGCTGCACGCCGAGATCTTCCTCTAACTGTTTGATCTGATTGCTCAAAGGCGGCTGGCTCATGTTCAGCTTCTCCGCCGCGCGTGAAAAGTTCAGTTCTTCAGCCACCATCGTAAAGTACTGCAAAGAACGGAAATCCATTGTTACCTCCCTGAATGTTCCGGCTTTTTCAAAAACATATCCGCATACGGTCACATGTTCCTATGCATATATGCTTTATACATTCTATCATACTTTTTACGTATGGATTACTACATTTTTTACGAATAGAAAAGGAGAGGAGGAACTGGAATTAACAATCACCGGGCACTGCAAATCTATCGATCCTGCACAGTACTTTATTGCCAGTCCGCATCGCTTTGTGGTAGAAATATGGCAGGAGGTGCGGGATGCTTTACCTGATAATCGGATCGTTGTGTCTGCTGCTGTTTTGTCTGCTTCTGTACAGGGATCCCAGAAGCTTTCTGAATGTCATCGTCCTGCTGGCGGCCGTGGTTCTGCTTTTTACCGGATTTGCAGAAACAACGCGGCATGTGGAATACGTCAGCGAAGGCATCATGCTTTTCTTTCTCTTTTTTGTTCCGCTGTCGCTTCTGTTTATTGCCGTTTTGCTGATCCTGAACGGCGTTTTCATGCTGAAAAGGGAAGGAAGGAAGCTGTCCAACCTGCTGTCCATGCTGGCAGGATTCGCCATGATCGCAGGCATGATCGCGACAGGGTGTATGCTGCTTGTTTCGACGCCTGACACCATGCTTATGTCCTTCCTGTGGCTCGGAAGTATACTGACGGTATATGTTTCAGCCACTTTTACGGCACTTCTCATCTATTCGCTGCTTTATCTGAGACTGCCCAAAGATATGCACTGCGATTATATTATCGTGCATGGCTGCGGTCTGCTGGATGGCGAAAGGGTGTCCCCTCTGCTGAAAGGGCGCCTCGACAAAGCCGCCGAAGTGTATAAGAAACTGAACGGCCGGGCAAAACTGGTACTTTCAGGCGGACAGGGAGCGGATGAAAAACTGTCCGAAGCCCAGGCCATGGAGAATTATCTTCTCGGGCAGGGATTTCCCCGGGATGCAATGCTGCTGGAAGACAAGTCGGCGACAACTTATGAAAACTTAAGAAACGTGAGAGACATGCTGGGCGGCGGCAGGGAACACCGGTATCTTTTCGTCACGAGTGATTATCATGTTTTCCGCACAGGCATGTTCGCCAGGGATCTCGGCATGAATGCGGCCGGGATCGGCTGTAAAACGGCCATGTATTACTGGCCGAGCGCCTTCATCCGCGAGTATATTGCCATCATGGTCCGATATAAGTGGATCACGGTCGCCGTGCTTCTGCTGTGGCTCGCACTGACGATCGAATCTCTGCTGCCGATATAGAAAACGGCCGGGGATGCAGGTGCAGAGCAGACAATGGCGAGGCGCAGCGCTGATCGTTTCGGTGCCCGGAAGGCTCCGCCGCAAACAAATCAGGTTCTGAAAAATCGATTTTTCCGGTTAGCGTTCAGGAGTGTGTAATGAAGAAATGGAATGTAAATCAACTGAAGTATTTTGCGGCCTTTTTTATGGCGTTGGACTCCATGTATCTCGCGATGCCGCTCATAATTCCGTCCTGGTTTCACCTGATCACACGTTTTGTCTCCCCGCTTTTTTCCTTCTTTGTGGTCGAAGGCTTTTTCCATACGAGGAGCCGGAAGAAGTATCTTCTGAGACTGTGGGTGGCAGCGGTTCTCATGCAGGCAGGAGATTATCTGTCGTCCCTCCTGCTCGGGAAGGATTCCATTTCGGACAATATTTTCCTCACTCTGGCTATCGGCTTCAGTCTGATGTGCGTCATGGAGTGCGCGAAGAAGGCGGAAAGAGGCAGAAAAGTCCTTCTGTACGCGGCCGCCGTACTGCTTTGCATGGGTAGTGCCGTATTTTCCGTATACCCCGTTACCATCGGCAGTTATGCCTTTGGATTGGAAGGGAGCATCCAGAACCTGTCTGTTATTGTGATCTTCTATCTGTTTTACGGAAACCGCAGAAAACAGGTCATCGTATTTCTTATCTGGAATGCACTGCTGATCGCACTGACCGGCCTGCCGATGCCGGGTGATTATGGAGATGCCGGGATATGGTTCAGCGATCTCTGCTTCAATTCGGAAAATTTCACATTCCTGTTTTTGCCTTTTCTGCTTCTTTATAATGGCAAGAAAGGTAAGAAAAGCGCTTTCAACCGATATTTCTTTTACGTCTTTTATCCGGCCCACCTCTGGTTTTTCCATCTGCTGGCCGCCGGTCTGCGCAGCCTGTAACGGGGCTGTATCCCCGCTGCCAGCCGCGGTCAGAGGGAAGAGGCCCGCGGCCCTTGCAAAATATGCCCATCCGTGTTAAAGTCGCCGGTGTTGCTTTTGTTCGAGTGTTTGCCGCGCTGTCCATGGCAGCCCGGCCCTTCCCACTCGTAAAACTCTAAAGGAGACCGACTATGAAAGACCGTAAGATCCTGTTCCTTGTACAGGCGGCGATGATCGCTGCCATCTATGTAGTTCTCACAGCGCTTGCAGCAGGTTTTGACCTTGCCAGCGGCATGATCCAGGTACGCTTTTCCGAAGCGCTCACCATCCTTCCCTTTTTTACGACAGCGGCAGTACCCGGCCTGACGATCGGCTGTCTCATAGCCAATCTGGTAACAGGCGGCAGCATCTACGACATCATTTTCGGTACGCTGGCTACGCTTCTTGGCGCGGCAGGCACGTACCTTCTGAGGAAGCACCGCTATCTCTGCAGCCTGCCCCCCATTGCAAGCAACGCGATCATCATTCCGTTTGTCCTTACCTACGGCTACGGCGTGCCCGGCGGCATTCCGCTCCAGATGGCGACTGTCGGTGCAGGTGAGGCGATCTGCTGCCTGTTTTTCGGGCAGATCCTGATCACTGCGCTGCTCCCGATACGTACGCAGGTGTTCGACCCGCAATAAGTGCATAAATTAAGGGACGCGGTCCGAAGACCGCGCCCCGGGAAAAGGGGAATATAGGTGGTACCGGAGTCAGTGGATCAGTCCTTCTTTCTGCGGAGGATGTAAGCCGAGCCGCCGCCTGCCAGTGCACCGGCCGCGATAATGCCTGCGACCAGCGGTACGCTGGATGTTTTGGTTTCGGCGGAAGAACTGTCCGTAGCGGTGTCTGATGCGGCGGAAGTATCGTTCGCATCTGAGGAAGCCGTGGAGACCGTAGAAGCTGTATCTGTGGAAGCAGCTGTCCCGGAGGAAGCTGCGGTATCGGAAGCGTCTGCCGTAACACTGGCTGTTTCCGTCACTGCCGTGATCTGCGAAGGAACGGAGACTTCATAGTCGGACCACTGCGGAGCAGTGAGTACGCCGGACAGATCGGCGGTCGTGCTGTATGTGCCGGTCACGGTGACGGTCACGGAACTGCTGCCCGAAACATATTTTGTCCCGTCACTGCTGACGATCGTAACGGTGTTGCCGTTTTCATCGACGATAGTCCCCTCGTTGTAGAGGTTGGTCACGGTACTGTCTCCGGTGACGGTCCAGGTGGAACCGTTGTCGATATAGAGGCTGCAGTAGCCGTCGCCGCCGTTTCCGGCATATGTCTCATCGTCTGTGACGGCGCCTGTAAGGGTACTGCCGTCTGTCATGTAGAAGTCCAGCTTGGAAATGGAATCCCAGATCACATCGCCTTTCATGACCTGATCGATCGCAGTGAAATTGGTGACGGCGCCGTTAGCACCGGAGGTGCCCCAGCCGCGCTGGTTGTTGTTACCGGAGCAACGCAGGAAGTATTCGCTGTCGTCCGCCGCGGTGATGTTCACGTTGTCGAGCAGGAATTCACTCGTTGTATTTGTGGTATAAAACAGGCCGCCGTTTTTGGATGTGAGGCTGCCGCCTGTCATCGAAAATTCGGAGGTGCCCACCTCGGAGTCGCCCGACATGCTCTGGTACAGGATCACGGACCAGGTCGAGTCATTCTGGCTGTCGTCCGCCATGTTGGAGGTCAGGTCACTGTCGAAAAGGCGCAGCGTGTTCATGCCTTCTATGCAGACGCCCTCGGAACCGTTGGCGGTCAGGGTGGCGTCGTTGATCGAGATATCCGCCGTGGTATAGACGGCCGGGGAGCCTGTGCCGTTCGAAGTGTAGGAGCCGCCGTCGATGACCATCGTGCCGCCTCCGCGGTCACTGCGGATCGCAGCGGAGGATTCCCCCTGCGTGACTGCGTTGACGTTCCAGGCATAGAGTGTGCCGCCGCCCGCTACGTGCAGACCGCCGGACGTGTCCTGACTGGTATTGATCGTGGTGCCTGCCACGTAGGTGACGCCTTTGTCATAGGAGAAAACACCGGCCGCACCCTTGGAGTCTGTCGTGATCGTACCGCCGTTGATATAGGTGGTGCCGTCTGTCGTCAGGACTGCAGCGCCTACGCCGTAAAAACTGGAACTGTCGCCGCCCTGACTGTCACTGCTTGTGCGCGTGACGGTCGGATCGTTGAGCGTGACGGAAGCACCGTCGGAAACATGGATGGCATTTTCATCGGTACCGGTAGAATCGTAGGTGCCGTTGCTTTCGGTCGCATCCGCGGTGTATTCGGTCGCTGCAGACCAGCTGGTGACTGCGGAACTCTGTCCGCCGCCCGGCGCGCTGCCGCCTGCAGCACCGCTGCCGGCTGTACCGCCGGCATCTGTCGGAGGCGTTCCGGAAGGAGCAGAACCGCTGCCGCTGCCATCAGGGCTGCCGGTGGGAGGTGTCCCGGAAGGAGCCTGCCCGCCTGCGCCGGATGTGGACGAATTTGCCGAAGAGTCTGACGCGGATACGGATGTGGAAGCGGTGGCTGAGGAAGATGCCGCCGAAACATTCAAAGGAAGGGCCGTGTATACGGTAACGGCAGTTACCGCTGCCGCGGCTGCGAAGCCCTTCACTATATTCTCTGCTTTCCTTGCTTTCATGTTATGACCGCCTTTCGCTGTGGGCTATCCGCTGATCCTCTGCGTTTCCCGGATCCGGACGGCTGCGATCTTTCCGGATCGCTTATCCCTTTGCTGTCCCCTTTGGAACAACGCCATCATAATTCCCGAACCTTAGGTGTACCTTAAGGAAATCGAAATGAATTCTTAAGTTCGGTTTTTTCCGGCGCGGCAGGGCGCAAAATTATTAAAAAAGAATAAAGTCCCTGTGTGTTCCCGAAACGTATTGACAATATGTAGCCGAGTACATAAAATATGTACTGCGCTACATTTATTAAGACAATCTGAAGAAGCGCACGAAGACTGCAGGAAGAAAGGGGAAGCGCTTACATGGAAAAACACACACATCGCTTTGAAGATGCTCCGCTTGGGTATCAGCTCAAGCTGATAAATGAGAAGTTCACGAGCAAGGTAAACGAGCAGTTCAGGGATGACGACCTGACCTTTTCGCAGATCGGGATCCTGTTTTTCCTGGCAAAGGCGGACCGGTGCGGGGAAGGCAAAGATGCTGCACAGAGGAAACCGGTCGAAGAAGGCAAGGATACCGCACAGGGAAAACCGGCCGGGCAGACCGGCGTGACGCAGAAGGAACTCTGCGAAGGCATGCATGTAAAACACCCCACGATGATAGGTCTGATCGGAAGAATGGAAGAGAAGGGCCTGATCCGGCAGGAAGTGGACAAAAATGACCGGCGCTGCCGGAACATCATGCTGACAGGAAAAGGAAAAAGCGTCCTGCAGAAACTCGGCCGTGTGCATGAACGCACAAACAAGTACCTGACGAAAGGATTTACCAAGGAAGAAACCCGGGAACTCAGCACTCTGCTGGCAAGGGCATACCGGAATCTGGAGGAACTGCAATGATCAAAAAGCTGACAAAATATATCGGCCAGTTCAAGTTCGCGACCATCGTGACCCCCTTCTCAATGATCGGGGAAGTGATCTGCGAAATGGTTATCCCGGTCCTGATGGGCAGGATCGTCGACAAGGGTATCTATGGAAAGGACATGTCCTATATCATACACACAGGGCTGCTTATGCTGGCGGTGGCGCTGCTCGGCCTGATGTTCGGTTTTATCGGTGCCTTCATGGGCGCGAAGGCATCCGCCGGTTTTGCGAGGAACCTGCGCAAGGCGATGTTTGACAATATCCAGATGTATTCCTTTGCAAATATCGACCATTTTTCGCCTTCCAGCCTTGTGACCAGGCTGACGACGGACGTTACCAACATGCAGAACGCCTTCATGATGACGCTGCGGATGGCCATGCGCGCGCCTGCTTCGCTGATCATTGCGATGACGATGTCGTTCCTCATCAGCCCGAGGCTGGCGAGTGTCTATCTTGTGGCCGTGACCATCCTCTCCGTTTTCCTGTTTTTTGTCATGGGAAGGGCTTCCCGTTATTTCAAGCAGGTGTTCGAGCGCTATGACGACCTGAATGAAAGCGTGCAGGAAAATGTTTCGGCTATCCGCGTGGTCAAGGCCTATGTCCGCGAGGATCATGAGATCAACCGTTTCCAGAAGGCGGCCATGAACATCTACCTGATGTTCTGCAAGGCGGAGCTGAATATCTCCTTTATTTCCCCGGCCATGATGTTTGTGGTCTACACCTGCATACTTCTGATCAGCTGGCTCGGCGCGCACATGATTATCCAGAACAGCCTGACGACCGGCGAACTGATGAGTCTGCTGACCTACTGCATGAACATCCTGATGAGCCTGATGATGCTTTCGATGGTGTTCGTCATGATCACGATGTCCCAGGCCAGTGCGAAGCGTATCCTCGAAGTCATCGAGGAGCGGAGCACACTGCAGGATCCTGAAGATCCGATCCGCGAAGTCAGTGACGGCAGCATCTGTTTTGACCATGTGAACTTTGCCTACAATGCGGAGTCGAAGGAACCGGTGCTCAAGGACATCTGCCTCAGCATCCGCAGCGGCGAGAGCATCGGTATCATAGGCGGCACGGGTTCAGCCAAATCCTCGCTCGTGAATCTGATCAGCCGTCTGTACGATGTGACAGGCGGTACGCTGTCGGTGGGCGGGCACGACGTGAAGGCCTACAGTATTGAAGCGCTGCGCGGCAAGGTAGCGGTGGTGCTCCAGAAAAATGTCCTGTTTTCCGGCACGATCTATGAAAACCTGCGCTGGGGAAACAGGAACGCGACCGACGAGGAATGCCGCGAAGCCTGCCGCCTGGCGTGTGCGGATGAATTCATTGAAACGATGCCCGATGATTACAATACCCGCATCGAGCAGGGCGGCTCGAACGTATCCGGCGGACAGAAGCAGCGGCTGTGCATCGCCCGCGCGCTGATGATGAAGCCGCGCGTCATTATTTTCGACGACAGCACCAGCGCTGTGGACACGGCGACGGACGCAAAGATCCGCAAACAGCTGTCCGAATCCATTCCGGACACGACAAAGCTTGTGATCGCACAGCGTATTTCTTCCGTGGAAAACTGCGACCGCATCGTCGTCATGGACGACGGGAGGATCAACGGCGTCGGTACGCATGAAGAATTGCTGAAGACCAACAGGATTTACAAGGAAGTATATGATTCACAGGTCGGGTCTTCCGACGATGCGGATTTCGATGAGAAAAGGTAATAATTCGAAAGTGTCGCTGATGCTCCACTTTCGAATCGCAGCATCGGCGCTTCGCGCCGGCTGCCCATTTCGGAGAATCTGAAGATTCTCCTCATGGCGTAGTAATTCGAAAGTGTCGCTGATGCTCCACTTTTGGAACGGAGGGTATTATGGCAGAAGAACGAGTCAAGGAAGTGAAATTGGGCGGCCCGGGCGGGCGCGGTATGCGCGGCATGCCCAGGGCGAAGGTGGACCATCCGGGCCAGCTGTTCATGCGCCTTATGAAATATGTTTTCAAATATTACGCGGTGCACATGATCGTTGTCATGATCTGCATCGTGGTCTCGGTGCTGGCCAGCGTGCAGGGCACGATGTTCACTAAGACGCTGATCGATTCCTACATCACGCCGATGATGGGACAGAGCGATCCGGATTACGGGCCGCTGCTCGCGGCAATGGGCAGAGTGGCGCTGTTTTACGGGATCGGCATCGCGGCTTCCTTCACGCAGGCGCGCGTCATGGTCTATGTGAACCAGGGCACGCTGAAACGGCTGCGCGAGGAACTGTTCAGCCATATGGAATCCCTGCCTGTCAGCTATTTTGACACGCATTCACACGGCGACATCATGTCGGTCTACACGAACGATATCGACACGCTGCGCCAGATGATCAGCCAGAGCCTGCCGCAGCTGCTCAACAGCGCAATCACGATCGTATCCATTTTCAGCATGATGATCGTGCTGAGCATACCGCTTACGGCGCTGACTGTCGCGATGGTCTTCGTCATGATGGCGGTGTCCGTATGGGCGACCAAAACATCGGGCAGGAACTTTGTGGCGCAGCAGAAGAACCTGGGCAGCATCAACGGCTTCATCGAAGAGACGATGAGCGGGGAAAAAGTCGTCAAGGTCTTCTGTCACGAGGAAGAATGCAAGGAGAAGTTTGACGAACTCAACGAGGAGCTTTACCAGTCGGCATACAAGGCGAACGCCTATTCCAATATCCTGGGGCCGATCACCAGCCAGCTGGGCAATACGAGCTATGTGCTCTGCGCGATGGTGGGCGGCATGCTAGCCCTCAATTCCTACCTCGGTTTTACAGTCGGCGGACTGGCAAGTTTCCTGACCTTCAACAAGAGCTTCAACATGCCGATCAACCAGGTGACGATGCAGTTCAACTCCATTATTTCCGCCCTGGCCGGCGCGCAGCGTGTTTTTGCGCTGCTCGATGAAAAGCCGGAGGCGGACGAAGGCTACGTCACGCTCGTAAATACAAAAATGGAAAACGGCCGGCTCGTGGAGACCGCAGACCACACGGAACAGTGGGCGTGGAAGCATTTTCACAAGGCGGAAGGAACAACGACCTACCAGCCTCTCGAAGGAGATGTTACCTTCAACGACGTCGATTTCGGGTATACGCCGGAGAAGATGGTGCTGCACGATATCGTGATCCATGCGAAGCCTGGACAGAAGATCGCGCTGGTCGGTTCCACGGGTGCGGGCAAAACAACGATCACGAACCTGATCAACCGCTTTTACGATATCCAGGACGGGAAGATACGTTTTGACGATATCAATGTAAACAAGATCCGCAAGGCGGACCTGCGCCGTTCGCTGGGCGTGGTGCTGCAGGATACACATCTGTTCACCGATACCGTGCGCGAAAACATCCGCTACGGCAAACTCGATGCCACGGATGAGGAAGTCGAAGCAGCGGCAAAGCTCGCGAATGCGGACAGTTTCATCCGCAGGCTGCCGAAAGGGTACGATACCGAACTGACAGGCGACGGCGCCAATCTTTCGCAGGGCCAGCGCCAGCTTCTGGCCATTGCCCGCGCGGCAGTGGCGGATCCGCCGGTGCTCATTCTCGACGAAGCGACAAGCTCCATCGATACACGTACCGAGAAGATCGTGCAGGACGGCATGGACAAGCTTATGAAGGGGCGCACCACGTTCGTCATCGCGCACCGTCTTTCGACCATACGCAACAGCGACGTTATTATCGTGCTTGAACAGGGGCGTATCGTGGAACAAGGCACGCACGAGCAGCTCCTTGACCTCAGGGGCCGCTACTATCAGCTCTGGACCGGTAAAAAGCCGGAACTGGCCAGCTGAAATATTGTCCGGAACTCCCATCCTGCTCTGTGATGCGATATAATAAACACGTTTAAGAGGAGGTATAAGACCGTGACAGAAGACCAGAATAAAAACCAGGGCGGCGCCGCAAAGCAGCGGAAGCTTATTGTTT
This sequence comes from Lachnospiraceae bacterium, assembly GCA_022652545.1. GTDB lineage: Bacteria > Bacillota > Clostridia > Lachnospirales > Lachnospiraceae > CAG-791. Next base: position 12,031 of record JALCRM010000004.1, on the reverse strand, counting down.
ACCTGAGCATTGCGCTCGGGGCGCTCGCAGCGCTCATCGTGATCATTACGATGCTGACAGGAAAACAGCAGCAGAACTTTTCGGCGGCTGACTATACAGTCATCGATTCCTTCAAATACACAGGCTCGGAAAACTGTGATGCGACAGTCGCCTGGGAGAAAAACAAGAAGAGCGGCGATGAACTGCTCGTCGTGCTGATCGACACAAACGCAGACGAAGCGCCTCTGGCGGCGAACATGGCTGAACTGGCCAAGGATCCGTTCAGCAACGGTGTTGCGGGCCTGATCCGGTTCAACGACGGCAACAGTTCACAGACATTCACTTATCCGCAGGCGAGCGGAGCGACATCGATCGACGATGTCATTTCCCAGTACTCCTCCGACGAACTTACCGATAAACAGAGCAGTTCCCTGCTTGCATTCAACATCAAATTCCAGAAGCTCCTGAAGGACAACAAGATCGCAAATACGCTTCCGGATTCAAGTGCTGCAGCTTCCGGCAGTTCGGCGGCTGCGACCTCTGCAGCTGCGGCAGATTCATCCGCATCCGCGGCAACAGCAGCCTCATCTGCGGCATCCGCTGCAACGGAGGCTTCTGCAGCAGCATCTTCGGCATCCGCGAACTGACAGATATCTTTCCTTAACAGGAGCAATGCCATGGATCAGGAACGTTTCGCAAAGCAACTGCGCTTCTGCCTTGAACTCGACAAAGAGAAGAATATCCTCCGCCAGACGCACCTTTCTTCGAACGGACGGAGGGAGGACGATGCAGAGCACGCCTGGCACATGGCTCTGATGGCCTGCGTTCTGCAGGAATATTCCAACGAAAAGATAGATATAGCGAAAACCATGCTGATGTGTCTCCTGCACGATGTCGTAGAGATCGATGCGGGGGACACTTATGCGTATGACCCGGAAGGCAGGAAGACCCAGCGTGCGCGCGAGGAGGCTGCCGCCGACCGGATCTTCGGCCTGCTCCCGGAAGACCAGAGGGACGAGATGCGTGCCCTGTTCGAGGAATTTGACGCGTACGAAACGCCCGAGAGCTGTTTTGCCCATGCCATGGATAACTTTCAGCCCATGATGCTCAACGACTCGAACGGAGGCGCGGACTGGGTGCAGCACGGCGTGCAGCGCGCACAGGTCGAACAGCGGAACGCCAGGACAGGGGACGGTTCGGCACAGATCCGCGCATATATGCAGGAAGTGCTCGACCGCAACGTCGCGCGGGGAAGCCTGAAGGACTGACCGGAAGGACTGACTGGAAAACCGCATGCAGGGAGAACACAGAGGCCGTAAACGGCACAGCAGCGCAGGAAAATACATTCTACTCGCGGTCGTGCTCACAGCCGCCGTGATCGTGACAGACCGGATACTGCCGGGGACGAACCGCTACGGGGGAGCGTATGACCCGCAGAGCGGGGAAACGGCGGATGCTTCCGGCATCGTGACTGCGGCGTCCGAAGGATTTCAGGCCGCAGAAGTACCTGCCTACAACGGCAGGGATACATATGCAGAGATCAACGGGAATGTCCCGTTTTTTACGGCGGAAGACCTGAACAAAGGCCCAGTTTCCTTTGAGGCATACAGCAGCCTGGACAGCCTGGGACGCTGCGGGACCTGCTGGGCGAGCGTCGGGACGGATCTCATGCCCGACGACGAGCGGGGAGAGATCGACACGGTCTGGCCGACCGGCTATCGCAACAGGAAGTATTCCTTTATAGACAGAAATTTCCTGTACAACCGCTGCCACCTCATCGCATACGGCATGACGGGAGAAAATGCGAATCCGCGGAATCTTATCACGGGCACCCGCTACCTGAATGTGGCCGGCATGCTGCCCTTTGAGACCGCAGCGTCAGACGCTGTACGGCGCAACGAAGAACATGTGCTGTACCGCGTGACTCCTGTTTTTGAGGGCAGGAACCTGGTCTGTACAGGACTCCTCATGGAAGCGCAGTCGGTGGAATACAACAGTGTGGATGTGAAGTTCTGCGTATTTGTCTACAACGTCCAGCCGGGTGTCACGATCGACTATGCGACCGGGGAAAACAGTCTGACGGCGGGCAGCAGTGCGGCGGATACGGAAGGCAGCGCTGCAGAGGAAGATACCGTTGAGGCGGATGCGGCCGGAACCGTAAAGCACACGCATTCCGCGATCGTGACGGAGGCGGCCATGCAGACAGCCGCAAAACAGAAAGATCTGAACGGAAGTTTTGTCATGCCGGAGACGGCTCAGTAAGCGGCACCGGTGTCGAAAACGGCACCGGATGACGGATTCGGAGGGAGCATTATGAAGCAGTTTGATAAGGGTACCCGCAGGACGATCAGCGTGCTGCTTACGGCGGCGCTGCTTACCGCAGCGTGTGTTTTGCCGGACGGCAGTGCGGCCTCTGTACAGGCTTCCGGCAACAAAACACCGTATGCCCTGCACGGCGCCCTGCAGGTGAACGGTACGGACCTTGTGGACAGCAAAGGCGCGAAGTTCCGTCTGAAGGGTGTCAGTACGCACGGCATAGCCTGGTATCCGCAGTATGTCTGCGAGGATTCGTTCCGTACCCTGCGCGATAAATGGGGCGTGAACATGATCCGCATTGCGATGTACACGGCGGAAGACGGCGGCTACTGTGAGGGCGGCGGAGACAAAAAGAAGCTGGAGGCGCTGATCGACAAGGGAGTCAGGGCCTGCACGGCCCTGGGAATGTATGCGATCATCGACTGGCACATTCTGAGCGACAACGATCCGAACAAACATAAGGACGAGGCGCTCGATTTCTTTGCGCGCATGTCCAAAAAATATGCCAAAAACGGCAATGTCCTCTATGAGATCTGCAACGAACCGAATCCGGGAAACGGCACCGTCGAATGGAGCCGGATCAAGTCCTATGCGGAGGAGGTCATCCCGAAGATCCGCGCGAATGCGCCGAAAGCCATTATTATCGTAGGCACGCCGACCTGGTCGCAGGATGTGGACAAAGCGGCGGACGATCCCATCAGTGACCAGACCAACATCATGTACACCCTGCATTTCTATGCAGCTACACACGGGGCGGCACTGATGAAGAAATTTGAGACGGCGCATAAAAAGGGCCTGCCGGTCATTATCTCCGAGTTTTCGATCTGCGACGCGAGCGGCAATGGCACGATCGATTACAGGAGCGCCGCAAAATGGGCGGAACTGATCGAAAAATACAATCTCTCCACAGCGGGCTGGAGCCTTGCCAACAAGGACGAAGCCGCGGCTTTCCTGAAACCTTCCTGCACGAAGATCTCCGGCTGGGACGATGCGGATCTTACGGACACCGGGAAATGGCAGCTGGATTTCATCAAAGGCACCCTGAAGACGGCAGACTGAGAACATGAGAACAGCCGGAAAGGAGAAGCCGATGCCTTATATCCGCAAAACAAAGGAAGACCGGCCGGTCGTGGCGATCTGCTATGATTTTGACAAAACGCTGTCTCCCGACGATATGCAGGCCCAGGGCTACATTCAGTCGGTCGGCTACGATGTAAACGAATTCTGGAAAGAATCCAACGCCATGGCACAGGAGAACGAGATGGATTCCAATCTCGCCTATATGCTGATGATGGTGCGGGAGGCGGAAGGAAGTCTTGTTTTCAACAGAAGGACCCTTGCGGAATATGGTTCCAGAGTGAAGCTGTTCCCGGGTGTGGCGGACTGGTTCGAACGGATCCGGCAGTACGGCAGGGAGCATGGCGTCATCGTGGAGCACTACATTATCTCCTCCGGTCTGAAGGAGATGATCGAGGGCACGGAGATGGCCAGGAACGGTGCATTTGAAAAGATCTATGCGAGCTCGTTTTACTACAATGAGCGCGGCGTTGCGGTATGGCCGGCCCAGGCAGTGAATTACACGAGCAAGACCCAGTTCCTTTTCCGGATCGAAAAAGGCGTGCTGGACATCAATGACCCCGGCGTGAATGATTATTTTGCCCCGGAAAATATGCGTGTCCCGTTCAGGAACATGGTCTATATCGGGGATTCGGATACGGACATTCCCTGCATGAAGCTGGTCAATTCCTACGGCGGACATTCCATAGGTGTCTTTAACCCCGCGACCGGCAACCGCAGGAAGGTATACAGGATGATGGAAGACGCCCGGATCCGGTATTTTGTGCCCGCGGACTATTCCGAAGGGACGGAGCTCGACACGCTTATGAAGGCAATCATCGATAAAACAGTTGCGTACGAGAGACTGGAAAATATACATGTGAAATACGCACGGGAGACAAAACAGGAGGAATCGTGATGCTCGCATTCCTTACGATAAACGGGATCTACCTGCTGCGGATCCTGATCGCAGCCGCGTGCGGCGCCGCGATCGGAGAAGAGCGAGAAAACAGGGAGCGTACGGCAGGGCTGAGGACGCACATCATCATTGCGATTGCTTCCTGCATGATGATGATCATATCAAAATATGCCTTCAGCGATGTGATCAGCGACACGGTCCGGCTGGATCCTTCAAGAATTGCGGCGGGCGTGGTGAGCTCGATCGGTTTCCTCGGTACCGGCATCATTTTCGTACAGCGCAAAGAGGTTATAGGACTTACGACGGCAGCAGGCCTCTGGGCAACTGTCGGCATCGGTATGGGTATCGGCGCAGGGATGTATTTTATCAGTATCTGCGTTACGGCAATGGTCGTAGTGGTGCAGGTGCGTCTCAGAAAGCGCAAGGTCAAACTGCAGCCGCACGAGATAACGCGGATCAAACTGCACCTGAAGGATGACGACCTGAAACAGGTGACCGACCAGCTCGGCGAACGGAAGATCGAGATCGTCGGCATGAGCGCCATGCGCACCGAAGAGCCCGGTGTGATCGATGCCGTTTTATCGGTACTTTATCCGCAGGATTTCAGCACGGAGGATGTCATAGAACTCATGAAGGCGATCCCTTCCGTGACTTCGGTTGAGGACTGACCTGCCGGATACTGCGGATCTGTTCCAGAAGTTCATTCATGCAGAGCGGATGCGGCTTGTCTTTGGCATAGATCAGGCAGATATCCTGCACAAAAAGCCGCTCCCGTATGCGGATCCGGAAGATCTTTCCTTCTGCCAGAGCTTCTTCCGTAAAGGCCGACGGCACAAGGCCGATCCCCAGATTGGCAACGACGACGGGAACGATCAGGTCGGCGGTGGCCAGCTCGATGTCCGGGCGATAGACTGCCTGGTGCTGTGCAAACCAGGCTTCCATTTCCTTTCTGGAAATGGTCTCTTCACAGAACCCGACCAGCGGATATTTTTCCAGCTGTCGCAGGGACTGCGTGCGGGCAGAAAGTTCCCGGAACCCCATTCCGGCGATCATCATATAGGTCTGGTCAGAGAGAGGTTCCACGACCAGATCTTCCTTATGAAATCCTTTCGGCACGACCAGTACGGCACAGTCCAGTTTCCCGTCCTCCAGCTGTGACAGGATCGCAGGGGTGGAGTTATTGTTGATCTTGAGACGGATCCCCGGATATTTTGCATGATATTTTGCGAGCTGCGGCAGCAGGCAGTTATGCAGTGTCGTTTCGTTGGCACCGATGGATATTTCCCCGGTCTCCAGCTTTTTCAGCTGGTTCAGGACTTCTTCCGCTTCGATGATGTTTTCACAGGCAGTCTTTACATACTTCAGCAGGACGCTGCCTTCGCGCGTGAGTTCCACACCGCCTCTGCTCCGTACAAACAGCCTGCAGCCCAGTTCGTTTTCCAGAGTCTTGATCGCATGCGTAACTGACGGCTGCGTGACGAAAAGCGCCTGCGCGGCCGCTGTAAAACTGCCTTCCGTTGCCGTGACATAGAATACTTTATATGAGTCATAACTTACCGACATGGCACACCTCATACATAGATGAAATTTATGGATCACATATATAATATTGATTTTTTTAATAATATGCAATGTGCTATGATTCATTACCGGAAGAGGAAACCGTAAACAGCGGATTCGTGAGAAAGAGACTTTTCGAGGCGGACGGCAATGGATCGTGATCGTCAGAATTTGTATCTGCACAGTGCCATGTGTTTTATCGGCGGTTTCTTAGGTGCCTATGCGCTTCTGGTCAGGGCGGAGAACTTCGGGTCCGCACAGACCTCCAATATGATCATGATCGTCAGCAGTATCGTCGGCAGAAATTTCAGCGCACTGTTTATCCGGATCCTGGGACTGTTCATTTATACCGGCGCTATGGCGCTCACCGTGCTGCTTCAGAAAAAAAGCCGGGTGAACATGCAGAAATACTGTATTGCCGCCGACCTGGCAGGCATGCTTCTGCTCAGTCTGATCCCGTCCGGTGTTGACCCGTTTCTCGGCCTGTATCCGCTCTTTTTCATGACGGCCACGCAGTGGTGCGTGTTTCATGGCATAGACGGTTACAACAGCTCCACGATCTTCTCAACAAATAACCTGAAACAGGCGATTACTTCCTTCATGGCATATCTCATCGACGGAGACGAAGAGATGCATAAGAAAGCCCGCTTTTTCGGGAATTCTCTTCTCTGGTACCATATCGGTGTGGCGGCGTCCGCGGCGGCAGTCACAGCACTCGGCGTACCGGCGATCCTCTGCTGCATCCCGGTTGGTGCAATCTCCTGGTATCTGGTCTGCAGGGATGAAGGCGAAGAGACAGAGGGTGCGCTTGAAACTGTTGCGGAAGCAGTCTCAAAAGCGGAAAAAGGAATTGCATAAAGCAGGATTGATTGATATAATAAAGCCCGTCACATAAATGGGGTCTTAGCTCAGCTGGGATGAGCGTCCGCTTGACGTGCGGGAGGTCATGGGTTCGAGCCCCGTAGGCCCCATAAGCCGGTAATCCAGTAAAATCAAGGGTTACCGGCTTTTTTAGTGTTTGAATATATTACACAAAAATCCCTCAGGAAGAACGCAAATACGCCCTTAAAAACTCAAATATTACACGGATTATTACACGAAATTCTACAGTAGCTCGTTAAAATGCTTTATTGCTTTTTCAGTCGCAATCTTCGATTGATCTTCGAGAGTATGCCTATAGACCTTCTGCATCGTATAGGGTGTGGAGAATCCGCCACGCTGCATGATATAAGAATCTGCGATCCCGGCAGCATGAAGAGCGGAAATAGAATAGTGTCTTAAATCGTGGAATCTGAAATGTTCCACTCCGATATCTGAAAGGAAATCTTCGAATTCGTGTGTAATGTAGTCAGGAGTATATTTTGTAACTTCTCCGTTTTCCATTATTTTCTGTATGACAAAGTGTGGATATGTAATATATCTATCTGATAGATATGTTTTAGGAGATTTCACATGCCACTTACCATCGTCACCGCGAACGATATCACGATGAACATGAACGACATCTCCCTCTATGTCTTCCATTTTCAGCGCGCAAATTTCTCCTCGTCTCATTGGGCCAAAGGCAGCCAAAAGAATAGGGATTTCAAGAAGCGTACCTCTTGATTTCTCAATAACAATTTTCATAATCGTATCATCAGGCACATTAAGAATAGGCATTGATTTCTTTGGGAGAACGTAGTCGGGAACTTTAGACCCTGAGTATTCAATTACACAATTTATGTAACCCACAAAGTTTCTCACGGTTTTAGGGGTATGAGATTTTGACAATTCATTTATAAGTGCCTGCATTACCTTTGAATCAATCTTATAAATAGAAGTCCTATAAAACTCCTTATGCTCCCGCTTAAGCGTTCGATCAATAGATTTGTAACCATTTATGGTTGATGGGCTTAAAACGGGCTTTCTGTCCGCAAGAAAGGCATTAGAATAAACGGAGAACGCTTTGTCTTTGGCTGCTCCGGTTCTTTCTTTTGCGAGTTGTGATGCCTTCATTTGAAGACGATATTTATCTACGTCAGTTAATGACCTATATTTGTATTTTCCTTCCTCGTTTTTCCCAATATATACAACAGTTCCATATAATCCTGATGGTAGTTGAGTTATTTTCATTACATGCCCTTTCTGCTATAATAGGCATATCCTACTGGGTGGTGGGATAAGAGAGCCGAACGGAGAAATCTGCGAGGCTCTTTTCTATATAACAACAACGAGTACCTTTATGACATAACTATCTTTTGAACTTTCAAGCGTTACAATAGACGATCCTTTTTCTTCTCCAATCAACTTCAATTTTATCTTTCCTCTTGAATCAAAATCCCCATCCCAATTAGCCGATACGGATGTATCAGCGGATAGGGCAGAAGCGCTGTCACCGTTTTTGGTCATGGTAACGTAAACATATTTGGTGCTTCCCTTTTCCATAATGATTATGTTCCGGTCTACGTAGAAATAGTCTGATCCCTTCCCCTGATTGTTCATGGAGACTATATTTTGATATATTTGCTTGTAACTCTCGTCGTCTGCGTGCTGTTTTAACATTGCATCGTAACTATCCTGTGCCTTGCTATACTTTTCCGTTAAGGCATCCTCATCCGCTTTCAAATCGTCAATCTGAGATTCCAGTCCGGAAGAGTAGGATTCAATATCCTTTTCTCTTTCCGATGCTTGTGCGGCAATGTTTGTTTCGGAGATCGCATAGACCAGGATCAGGCAGGCTGCCACGATAGCAACAATGGTTTTTGTCCTCTGAGACTTGAATTTCTTGTATGAAACGTATGTTTCGACTTCTTCATCCGAATGATTTAACTTCTTTATTCTATCCAGTCCATCATTGGATTCAGCAATGGATGCAACTGAAACAAAACCGAAAAAGCATGTATACCAAACATAGTCGAATTGCTTTGCATTTATCAACACGATTACGGCAAAGACAACGTTAATAATAACAAACACCCATAGAATTATTACCGATACGATTGAGTGCTTTACTAAATATATTTTTTTGCATATTTCTGATGGCAATAGTGCAACGAGTGCATAAAGGGTAGACAATATAACAACTCCCAAACCACCGACAATCCAATTCGCATAATTAAGAATAGCAATGATGAAAGGGATGGACTTTGAAAGTTCGATCAAAAAACTAAGAAAATACCCGAGTATGAATTTGACGCTCAGAATATAAAGTATGATCCACAAAATAACATATCCAATCTCATGTAGTACGTATTTTCCGGTACTCATCTCAACACTGTCAGGCTTGTCGTTCATTGATTTTCCCCCTTGAGCGGATACGATATGTGCCATTTCTTTTCAAACTGCGCTCTCTTTTTGTCGTAAGCATCAAGAGCCGAATGCGCTTTTTTTCTTCGTGAAATTGCGCTTTGGTACATTCGTTGATACCATTCTTCGTGCGGGTCTATTTCTGCTTTTGTCTCCTTTCCACGCGCAGCCAACTCTACCAACTGCACGTCTTCCTTTTCAAAGTCGTCATGATCTATATGGTAAATTGCATGATTATATGCGGCCACCCTTGCATCAGGAGAAAGAGAATCGGAGATGAATACGGTGTAACTCCCGTCTTCATTCTCCGTGACTGCTTCATCCTGCTTCATTTCTATTATTTGTATGTTGATGGTATTAGTCATTGTCGTGATTCTCTTTTCTCTTTAGTGCCATGAGCATGTTGTATGTTGTACTCAGATCTTCTTCACTGGAATCGGCTGCGGCTTCAAACAGAAGTCTTAATTTCGGGTTCTTCATCATCTTTTGCGCTGCATCAGCGGCCTTATGATCTATGTAATGAACCTGAGAACTATCGTCATTCCATCCCATTAGTTCTGATTCTTCGCATCCTAAGGCTTTTGCAACTTTAGATATTATTTTTAATGTGAGATGATCCGCCTGTTCCATCTTATTAACAGAAGAGCGATACTTATAACCCATCTTCTTTGCGAGTTCGTCTTGCGTCATATTAAGTTCAATTCTCTTAGCTCTAATGCGTTCTCCGATTGTCATAATTGTCACCTCGAAACGAGTATATCACGGCAAAATAAATTTGGCTACATTACGGAAATATTTGTTGACAAAACAGGGAACATGGAATATCCTTAAGAAGTAGTCAGAAGTGGCAACAACAAAATGTTGTATGAAAGGGGGAATAAGGAATGGTAGATACACAATATCTTGAAAAAATCATCGACGATTCCGGGTTAAAAAAAGTTTATCTTGCAAAAAAACTCGGAATTTCTCGCCAGTCCTTCTGCAAGAAGGTCAAGAATCGTGTTTCTTTCACTGACAAAGAAGCCAATGCGCTTTGCTCCGAACTTGGAATCAATAAAGTCAGCGAGAAGAAAAAAATTTTCTTTTAAATGTAGCCAAAACAGGCAACAAGGAGATGCCATGAAATCAGTAATCAAGGCAAGGGTAGCATATCAGGGCTTTGATGTAGACCGGGTGCTGAAAGGATCAGGCATCAAACGCACCCGGTACTACAAGATACTCAGTGATCCGGGATCGATGCGCCTCGATGAACTTCGGCAACTGGATGATGTGCTGAAATTCAGCGATGAAGACATCGCGGAACTGACGGGGAGAAAGAAATGAGAACTGTACTTTATGGAGTAAGCATCGGGTTTTTCTTCTTCGGCGCGTTAGTCGCGGATTCTTCCATCAACGCGAGTGCTGCTTGTGCGGGGGCCGCGCTCATCACCGAAGCGATAGCCAATCACATGGGAAGGGAAGTCGTACACGATACGACAAGGGATGAGAAATGGATGATGGAATGAAAGGGCTTTTTAAAGATAGCGAATTCAAACTGGATGATATATCGAGAATCCTAAAAAACGCACTCTTTGAAAACTGCGAATTGAATTATACAAAGCAAAGCCTTGATTTCAACGGTCCTGCAATAAGCGCAGTTTTACACGCACTTTTCCCAAGTGAATTTATTCAGATTTTGGGGAAGAAAAGAATGGAAGAGGAAGAGAAGAATGAAGGAAAAACAGACGGATCAAATTGAAAAGCATCTGCATACCTACGGAAGCATTACTCCGATAGTAGCGCTCAACGCATACGGGTGCATGAGACTTGCTTCAAGGATATTCGATCTCCGGTCACAGGGAATGAAGATTGTAACAAACCGGATGCCTGTCATGGATAGGGACGAAGATATTTCCTATATAGCGCAGTACGTACTTGTAAAAAATGGCTCCGAAGATTAGGGCTTCGAAGCCAAAAGGCAAATCAACTGTTCTCACGCAATCAATAGCCGTAATTATTTTACGGCAGAAGGGAGAAAAAATCAATGTGGTCAGACGACCCGGAGAGAGACGCAGATGAACACGACATGGAAGAAGAGGACAACGTAAGTAAACTTCCCGTCTGCGTGTCCTGCGGAGAACACATCACTACGGAAGACCCGGTGCATATCACCGTACCGCTTCGGGTGAAACTCAAAGGAAAGAAGTATCTCGCATATCCAGACGCATGGATTTGTGAAGACTGCTTAAACGGGATGCGGGAATCAACAGACAGATTCTTAGATTAGGAGAATGTATGAAAGCATATAAGGGATTTGATAAAAATTTGAAGTGCCGTGGGTTTCAGTTCGAAAGCGGCAAGAAATATGAAGAACCAAACGCAAAGATGTGCGATTGTGGATTCCATGCGTGTGAAAATCCTTTTGAAGTTTTCGGCTACTACGCGCCTTCGGAATCGAGATACTGCGAGGTAGAAATTGATCCCACCGATGAATTTTCCTCCGATTCCAAGCGCGTCAGCAAGACAATCCATATCGGAGCAGAAATAGGTATCCCGGGAATCATTAAGGCCGGTGTTGATTACATTTTGAATAAAGTCGATTTTGAACACGCGACTGAATCCAATACCGGAGATATGAGCGCAGCGACCAATACCGGAGACATGAGCGCAGCGACCAATACCGGAGACATGAGCGCAGCGACCAATACCGGAGACAGGAGCGCAGCGACCAATACCGGAGACTGGAGCGCAGCGACCAATACCGGAGACATGAGCGCAGCGACCAATACCGGAGACAGGAGCGCAGCGACCAATACCGGAGACTGGAGCGCAGCGACCAATACCGGAGACATGAGCGCAGCGACCAATACCGGAGACTGGAGCGCAGCGACCAATACCGGAGATATGAGCGCAGCGACCAATACCGGAGACAGGAGC
>JALCRM010000003.1 GCA_022652545.1 Lachnospiraceae bacterium | reverse complement strand
CCGCCGCAGTCGGCGTCGCCTTCCATGGCTTTGCGGTAGAGTGTGCCGTACAGTTTGTTTTTATCGGCCTCGATGCCCATGGCACCGCAGAACTCATCGAACAGATTCACCCAGGCGTTCAGGTCGGAAGTGCAGTTGTTGCAGTGTACCATCGCGACTTCGTCGCCGGTGGGCGTCGTAACGATATCCAGCTCGGGATAGACGGCGGAAAGCGGCTTCTCCAGGACCACCATGGAAAACACGGAAGTCCCCGCGGACACGTTGCCCGTCCTCTGTGCCACACTGTTGGTGGCAGCCATGCCGGTGCCGGCGTCGCCCTCGGGCGGGCAAAGCGGAATGCCGGCCTGCAGACTGCCGGAGGGATCCAGAAGTTCAGCCCCTTCTTCCGTGAGAAGTCCCGCCTCCTCGCCTGCCTTCAGCGATGCCGGGAGAATATCCCTGAGCTTCCAGGGGTAGTGCATGCCTTCGACGAGGCCGTCAAACTGCGCGATCATCCTGCTGTTGTAATCGGCTGTCGCCGGGTCGATCGGGAACATTCCGGAGGCGTCCCCTACTCCCAGCACCTTCCTGCCGGTCAGCTGCCAGTGCACATAGCCTGCCAGCGTCGTGATGAAACGGATGTCCGGTACATGCTCCTCGCCGTTCAGGATCGCCTGGTACAGGTGGGCGATGCTCCAGCGCTGCGGGATATGGTAGGAAAACAGGGCGGTCAGTCTTTCGGAAGCTTCCTCCGTGATCGTGTTTCTCCAGGTGCGGAACGGTACGAGCAGGCGGCCGTCGCCGTCGAATGCCAGATACCCGTGCATCATGGCGCTGATGCCGATGGCACGCAGCGAAGTGATCCGGACGCCGTACTGTTTTTCCACGTTCCCGCAAAGATCGCGGTAGCAGTCCTGCAGGCCGTCGCGGATATCCTCCAGCGAATAGGTCCATATCCCGTTCTCCAGGCGGTTCTCCCACTCGTGGCTGCCCTGTGCGACCGGCGCGTTGTCCACACCCGTCAGCACTCCCTTGATCCTCGTCGATCCGAACTCGATGCCGAGCACGGTCTTACCCTGCACGATCTGTTCCCTGATCCCTGTCTCTTCCGCTGTCATAACGCCTCCTTCATCTGCGCGCTGCCTCTTCCATAGAAGCCAGCCTGTCGCGGTCCCACAATATGATCTTCAGCCTGTCCGCCGCTTCCTGCGCCGAACGGGTAAAGTACTGATTTGTCATCACGGCTCCCACCATACGTCCGTAGAAGTCGCGGCCGGAATATGCTTCCTGCACTGCATACACGCCGATCGGGGAACTGTAGCACTTGCACTGCACAGCGTAAGTGACGTCTTCCTTTTCGGCCAGGATATCGACGCCGAAGTCGCCGCTTCCCCTCGTGACGCGCACATCGCGGAAACCGTTCCCGCGCAGCAGGTCCGCACAGTAAAACTCGAAATCATGCCCTTCCAGATCGTCCATGGGGACGATCTCCTGCTCCCTTTTCCTGCGGATCCGGCCCATGAGCAGGATCACGCTCAGCGCACTGAGGGCGGCAATCAATATCAGGATGATGATCGTTCTGTAATCCAATTCTGTTCCGCTCCCGCTGCCGGGGCTTCAGGGGTGCCCGGCGCCATCCTGCGTGTTTCCTTCTTCCGGCTTTCCGTCTTCCTGTGCGCCGGATCCCGTTTTCCTGAACCCCGGGATCTTCATGTCCGGCATTTTGATACCCGGCATCCTGATATCAGGCATTTTGATGTCCGGCATTCTGATATCCGGCATTTTGATGTCCGGCATTCTGATGTCCGGCATTTTGATGTCCGGCATCCTAATATCCGGCATCTTGATATCCGGCATCCTGATATCCGGCATTTTGATGTCCGGCATCTTCATCTCCGGCACTGTCACCGGCGGCAGGTGACGCAGCGCCGGGTGCACGTAGAATTCATGTCCGTCGTCCAGGCGGAGCGCCGAAAGCTGCGCACGTTCCGCGCCGCGGCGCAGGACCGGCAGGGCATCCTCCTCGCAGCCGAAACACTTGGCGCCGCAGTCCAGATCGATGAATTTCTCCGCATGGAAAATGCGGTTTCTCACCGACGGATCCGGTTTCCGGTACGGCCAGTGTTTTTCATACTGCAGTTTGTTGTAATAATACTCCGTGATCGTGTGGCCGCACAGGAACATGTCATAGTGCCTGCTGCCCTCGTAAAACCCGAACGGGTCCTCCCGGATCATGAGCCTGCGCCACAGTGCATCGGTCTGCCGCCGGCTCTTTTCCTCCCTGCGCCCGGGAGTGTCCTCAAAATACGGATATGCGTGACCCAGCAGATAGGATACGCCGTTCACCGTGACCTGTCCGCTGTACGGCAGTCCGCGCATCCATTCCACGATCTCCGAACGGCGGTCGTCAGACAGCTTCAGGAACTCCGTCCATGTCACGACTCCGCGGTTGTTCCACAGCCAGTTCAGCGCGGCATGGTTCTCTTCCGGATCCGTCAGTGCCAGATCCGTGGTGTCCAGGAACATCTGCTCGTGGTTGCCGAGAAGGCAGTGTACGAACGGATACCGGCGGTCCATCTCCATGACGCGGCAGAGCGTGTTCAGCGGCTCGGCGCCCCAGTCACAGTAATCCCCGAGAAGCCACAGGGTATCGCTTCCGTCGAAGCGGAAACCTGTTTTTCCCAGGAGCTTTTCAAATTCTTCCAGTGCCCCGTGCAGGTCACTGATGCAGTATACTGCCATCCTGTGTTTTACCCGTGTCCTCCAGCAGCTGCCGGTAGATATCGCGTCTGCTGACATTGCGGTCATCGGCCGCCTTCTTCATGGCTTCCCTGCGGTCGAAGCCCTGCTGCTCATACATGGCGACATGTTCCGCTACGCCCATCTTCTCCCATTCGGCCTGCCTGCGCTTTTGCAGGGCTTCCGGATCCGCACCCGCAAGCACCAGCACATATTCTCCGCGCGGCTCATTGTTCTCATAGAAAAGGCCGGCTTCCTGCAGCGTTGTCGGCACCGCCTCTTCGTACTTTTTCGTGAGTTCCCGGCAGATCGTCAGTTTCCTCGAACCGTCCCCGAAGGCCTCCTGCAACTCGCGGAGAGTCTCACGCAGCCTGTGCGGCGCCTCGTAAAGGATGGTCGTGCGCTCCTCGTCACAGAGCTGGCCGAGTATGCGTTTCTTCTCCTTTTTGTCGGTGGGGAGGAAGCCTTCAAAACAAAACCTCCTCGCCGGCATTCCGGACAGCGTCAGCGCCGTCACGAGCGCGCAGGCTCCCGGCAGGCTGGTCACACGGATGCCTTCTTCGATGCACCGCCGGCAGAGCACTTCCCCCGGATCCGAGATCCCGGGCGTGCCCGCATCCGTGACACAGGCAATGTCCTTTCCCTCTTTCAGCTGCGCGACCAGTTCCTCCGCTTTGTCGAACCGGTTGTGGTCGTGATAGCTGGTCATCGGTTTCCGGATGTCAAAGTGATTCAGCAGCTTCAGCGTGTTGCGCGTATCTTCGGCAGCTATGAGGTCCACGCTGCGCAGCGTTTCGAGGACCCTCTCCGTGATGTCGCCCAGATTGCCGATCGGCGTGGCGCACAGATACAGCGTGCCGTACCCGTTTTCAGTATCCATAGATATCATAGATCTCCTGTGTGTATCTGCCCTGTCCGGCGTATACGACCAGCGGTTTTTCGACCTCCAGGCGCACCCGCCCGCCCCGCACGCACTCCAGCAGCACCATCGACGGCGCGCGGTCTATAAACGGATGGACCATTTTCATACGCTTCGGCTCCAGTCCTTTTTCATGGAGCGTCACCATGATCTCCGCGAGCCGGAACGGCCTGTGTACCAGGTAAAAGCGCCCGCCCGGTACGAGCAGCGTCTGCGCCGCAGACGCCACGTCGCTGAAGGTGCAAAGCAGTTCGTGCCGCGCGATCGCGAGAGGCCCTTCGGGATTGGCCAGTCCGTGTCCTTTTGTCATATAGGGCGGATTGCAGGTAACGACATCGAAGGAAGCCGCCGGAAAGATCCGGTCCGTGTCCCTGATGTCGCCGCACATGATCGAGATCCGCCCGGACAGCCCGTTCATTTCGACGCTGCGCCGCGCCATATCGGCGCTCTCTGACTGGATCTCGAGCCCGGTCAGGTGTTCCGCCGCCGTCTTTGCGGACAGCAGAAGCGGAATGATCCCGGTTCCCGTACCCAGATCCAGCAGCTGTCTGCACACCGCAGCCTTTCTGCGGCCGCTGCCTGCCTTTGTCCCCGGTGCCGAGGGATTTTCCCCGGCCGCCGCAAACCCTGCGAGCAGCACTGCATCCATGCCGAAGCAGAAGCGCTTCGGGTCCTGCAGGATCCTCAGCCCGCTGCACTGCAGGTCGTCGACCCTCTCGCCGGGCCTGCAAAGCTCCGTTTCATTCCCCATCGTCAAAGGAATCCGTGACGACATCGGGCAGCACGCTGCCTGCGGACGGATCTGCCGGTTGTACATTTTCGGTCACTGCCGCCGTCGGACTGCCGGCACCCGCCGGACTGCCGCCGCGCTGGGCTCCGTCACGCCCGCCTCTGCGGCCGCGCCTGGTGCCCCTGCCATCCTGTCCCTGCTGCCCCTGTCCCGGACGTTCTCCCGAACGGTCTGACGGACGATCCGTCGGACGGTCTCCCCTGCGGTTCGGCCGTTCCTCACGGCCCTGCCTGTCCTGGCTGCCGTCCTGCGCGCTGTTCTGTACACTGTCCTGCGTACTGTTCATTCCTGCGCCGTTCCGGTCCTGCCCGCTCTGTCCGCGCCTGCCCGTGTGGGCGGGGCGTCTCCCGCGGCCGCCTGCACCCGCTCCTTCTTCCGGCGCATCGCCGGACCTGGCAGTGCCCTGGCTCCCGTGTCCCTGATCTCCCCTGCTCATCGAAACGCGGCTCTGCCCGCGGCGGCGTTTGCGGGTGATCGTAAATTCATCCACACCGTATGCGTGGATCTCCTTTTCGTCGTTGACCTCCACAATGATACGGATCCTCTGGCGGAGCACATCGACACTGATCACCTCGCCGACCAGGCCGTCGTTGCCCTGCACTTCATCGCCGATCCCGGGAAGCGGCTTGTTCAGCTCCTCGTACGTCTCTTCCTCATTTTTCAGACAGCACATCAGCCGGCCGCAGACACCGGAGATCTTGCCCGGATTCAGGGAAAGGTTCTGCTCCTTGGCCATCTTGATCGACACGGGTATGAAATCCGTCAGATAGGACGCACAGCAGAGCGGCCTGCCGCAGACACCGTACCCGCCTATGCTGCGGGTCTCGTCGCGCACGCCGATCTGGCGCAGTTCGATGCGCGTATGAAAGACGCCGGCCAGATCCTTTACCAGATCCCTGAAATCTATCCTGCCGTCCGCAGTAAAGTAAAACATGATCTTGCTGCCGTCAAAAGCGTACTCCGCGGATGTGAGCTTCATGTCCAGTCCGTGCTGCCGGATCTTTTCCTGGCAGATTTTGAACGCGCTCTTCTCATTTTCCAGATTGTCGCTGCGCCGTTTTTCATCCGCTTCTTCGGCGATGCGCAGCACCCGGCGCAGAGGCTGCTTCATATTGCAGGCCGGCAGCATGAACGGTTTGCCCGTAACAATGCCGAAATCCGCGCCTTTGACCGTATCCACGACCACATGCGTGTCGTGTTCCAGCGCAAGCGTGCCCGGGTCAAAATAGTAGATCTTCCCCGCGGGGCGGAAGCGGACACCTACGACCGGAACGCGCTTTTCCTCGGCCTCGTCGCCCGGGCCGGGCCCGAACAGCGGCAGCGGCATTTCTCCGTCCTCCGTGACATCCGGCGCTTCCGTGACGTCAGCCTCCTCCGCATCCGGATCTTCGGCTGCGGTATCCTCAGGTGCCGCCGTAAGGTCAGCCAGCGGCCTGTCCTCCGACACGGGCCTGTCATCGTCGTCTTCCTCGTCGCCGGAGAGGACTTCGTCCCCGCTCTCCTCCAGCAGGATAGCGGCTTTCTCTCCCTCTTCCTCCAGCCGGTCCGCTTCGGCCGGCATCTCCGGGTCAGCATCCGCAGCCGGCACAGCCGGTGCGTCATCCCCGGCCTGCGCATCCTGCGCGGGATCTGCCGGCATCGGATACACCGGATGCTCCGGCAGGATACCGTCCGCTGCCGCGCCGTTCTCCGCTTCATCGTGTACGATGGTGATGATCTTCAGTTCGTCATCAGACATTTTCTACCCCTTTTCTCTCCGCATCGTGTCCCTGGCAGAAAGCAGCAGCAGGTCCAGCGCGGTCTCTTCCTTGATGTTGACCCTGACACGCCGGTCATATTCATTCAGCGCATCCGTGATCTTGCCCAGATCCTCGTACGTAAGCGCAGACGCCGCAGCTGCGGTCGCCTCCGCATAATCCGGAAAAACAGGTTCCGGCGCCTTCGTCCCGGCTGCCGCCTTCCGGACGGAAATATCCCGCAGCCAGAGGCGCAGGGCCCCTGCGGCGGTCAGCTCTTTCCTGCCGGACAGCAGCGCAGCCGTTTCGGCTATGCCGGCGGCATCGCTCGATGCGAGCCCTGTCAGTGCATCCAGTATCTGCCTGCGGTCCGCTTCGAAATTTTCGTCCGCAGCGAGCGCAGCCGCATGTCCGGGGCGTCCGCCCGACAGTCCCGCTGCCGCCAGCGCCCTTGTATGGCTTATCCCGCAGTTTTCCTCCAGCCAGGCGGCGACGGCCGCATCCGGCACCTGCTTCAACCGCAGCGTGACTGCCCGGGAAAGGATGGTGGGCAGAAAATTCTGCGTCCCGTCGGCCAGCAGCATGAGCACCGCATAGGACGGCGGCTCCTCCAGCGTCTTCAGCAGAGCGTTCTGCGCCTGCGGATTCATCAGGTGCGCATCTTCCAGGATGTAGACCTTATACGCACCGACCGGCCTGATCACGATGTCGTCGCGCACTGCCCGCACCTCGTCCACGCGGAAGGTCTTCTCCTTTTCGTGCGTGACATGGATGATGTCGGGATTGTTGCCCGTCTGCGCCTGAATGCAGGAATCGCACTTTTCGCAGGGCTCCGGCAGCCCGCTGCTGTCCTTCTCCGGGGAAGAGCAGAGCAGTGTCTGTGCAAAAATATCCGCGAGCATCCTCTTCCCGATGCCTTCCGGCCCGTCGAGTATGTACGCATGGGAGATCCGGCCGTCCTGCAGCGACTTCTGCAGGTGCGCCGTGATCTGTTCCTGTCCGATCACGTCGGTAAATCTGCTCACTGTCCTTCTCCGTGCGTTTCCCCGCCGTCCCCGCGGAGGCAGGCGGCGATCCTCTCCCGGATCGCGGCAATGCAGCGCTCCAGATCGTCGTTTTCAAACGTGTCATCCCTGCCTATGCCCGCTGCCGCCAGCCTGCGGGGCGAAAAATCAGCGGCGTCCGCCAGGCTCCGCCGGCACATTTCCTCGTATTTCGGCTCTGCCTGCCTGCGCTCCCTCTCGAGCGCGCGGGCGAGACGTTCGCCCTCGTCCAGGGTAATGAAGAGCGGCACCGCCGCAGCCGCGCCGAAACGCTTTTTCAGTGCGCGGAAACCCTTCAGGGTCGTGATGGTCAGGCAGCTTTCCTCTTCCAGCCGGATCTGTCCGTCATCTGCGGTAAAGTAATACCAGTCCCCGTAAACCGTATGGTAGCAGCGTTCTTCTATGATGCGTCCGGCTGCCTGCAGGGCCCGGAACTGCTCTGTCGAGACAAAACAGTATTCCCGTCCTTCTTCCTCGCCCTCCCGCATGGGCCGTGTCGTATACGGCACGATGCGGTGCAGCCGGAGCGACGGGTCTGCCAGCAGCCTCGCATATATGGTGTCCTTGCCGGACGCGCTCTTTCCCATTATGCAGAATATATGATGCATCGGGGTCCTTCCGCAGCGCTTCTGCTGTTTTGCCGCATGGTCCGTCATTTCACTTCGATCACGCGCACCATGTTGGTGTTGCCGGACTGTCCGAGCGGTACGCCGGCCGTGAGCACCACTTTGTCTCCCGGCCTGATGTATCCGGCCAGCTGCGCTCTTTCGACCGCCGCGTCGAACAGCTGCTCGGTATTGTCCTCCTCCTGGATCAGGATCGGATAAACATCAAACAGCAGGTTCATCTGGCAGGCCGCGCGGCTCCTGGTCGTACAGGCGATGATGGGGCAGGTGGGCTTGTAGCGTGCCAGTCTCCTGGCCGTGAAGCCGGAGATCGTGACGGTGATGACCGCAGCGGCGCCGATGTCTTCCGCGATCGTACAGGCCGAATGCGAAATGGCGGACGTAATGTCCTTGATCACATCGTCTACGGTTCGCCTGGTCATGCGCCGCTTGTAGTCGATGTCCTCTTCGGTGCGCTCCGCGATGCGGGCCATTGTTTTCACAGCCTCCAGCGGATACCTGCCTGCCGCCGTTTCACCTGAAAGCATGATCGCGGAGGTCCCGTCGTAAATGGCGTTCGCGACGTCGGTCGCCTCGGCGCGTGTAGGCCTCGGGTTGTGGATCATGGAATCCAGCATCTGCGTTGCGGTGATCACCGTCTTTCCTTCCGCTTCCGCCATCTTGATCATCTGCTTCTGCAGCACCGGCACATATTCGAGAGGTACCTCCACGCCGAGGTCTCCGCGCGCCACCATGATGCCGTCCGCCTCGTCAAGGATCTCCTTCAGGTTTTTCACCCCCTGCAGGGATTCGATCTTGGCGATGATCTTCATGCTGCTGTTGTGTTCCTGCAGTATTTTCCGGATCTCGCGGATATCCTCCGCCGACCTGGTAAAGGAAGCCGCGAGCAGGTCAAAACCCAAGTCGCAGCCGAAGATGATATCCGACCGGTCCTGATCACTGATGAACGGCATCGAAAGCTCCGTGCCCGGCACATTGATCCCCTTGTGGTCACTGACAGGGCCGCCGTTCATGACCGTGCAGACGATGTCCTTCCCGCCTTCGATACTGTCCACCCGCAGTTCAATGAGCCCGTCGTCGATAAGGATGGGAGCTCCCGGCTTCACATCGTTGACGAGTCCCTTGTAGGTAATGGACGCGCGTGCGGCATCCCCGTCGATCTCGTCCGTGGTCAGGGTGAATTTCTGCCCTTCGGCCAGCTCGATGCTGCCGGCGCTGAAGTTGCGCAGACGGATCTCCGGCCCCTTTGTATCGAGAAGCGTGGCGATCGGAAGGTTCAGCTGCCTGCGGACCTTTACCACCCGTTCGAATTTAGCCCTGTGCTCCTCGTGCGTACCGTGCGAAAAATTGAATCTCGTAACGTCGCAGCCCGCCTGGATCAGGCTGCGCAGCATGTCTTCGCTCTCGCTCGCCGGTCCGATGGTGCAGACGATCTTGGTCTTGCGCATATGCTTCTGTCCTCCGATATCTGTGGCGGAGGCCGCAGATCCTTCGATCCGCCCCGCCGCTGCCCTGCCGTATGCTCAGGCTTTTGCCACTGCGTCCGTGAATGCCTCGAGCGCAGCCGCGTCTTTTTCCGTCAGCGCACTGCGTATCGTCAGCCTGTTTTCCAGGACACGCACGTTCTTCAGGCATGAAAGGCGCTCGGCGATAAGGCGGCCGGCGGCCGGTGCCCAGGTGCCGTTCTCCGCGACCGCGAAGGTGCGGTCCTGCACATGCAACGCCGCCATGTCGCAAAGGAAACTCTCCATCTTCGGATAGATGCCCATGTTGTAGGTGGGGCAGAACAGCACGATCTTTCCGCAGCGCCACACCTCGGAGATCAGATATGAGACATCCGTTTCGGAAACATCGTACACCGCCACCTTTTTCCCGCTCTTTGCGCGGATCTGCGCGGCTGCCGCTTCCGCGGCACTGGCGGTATGCCCGTACAGAGTGCCGTAGACGATCAGCGTGTCGTCGCTTTCCGGTACGTATGTGCTCCATTTCTCATAAAGATCCAGGATACGGCCGAGGTCTTTGCGCCAGACCGGACCGTGCAGCGGGCAGAGCACGGCGATGTCGAGCTTCGCGGCCTTCTTCAGCACGCACTGCACCTGCGGGCCGAACTTCCCGACGATATTGGCATAGTAGCGCCGTGCATCGTCAAGGTACTCCCTGTCAAAATCGTGTTCGTCGGCAAAGACCGATCCGTCCACCGCGCCGAATGTACCGAACGCATCGGCTGAAAACAGGATCCTGTCGGTCTCGTCATAGGTCATGATCACTTCCGGCCAGTGCACCATCGGCGCCGCCACAAAGTGCAGCGTATGCCTTCCGGTCTTCAGAGCATCCCCTTCTTTGACTTCCTGCGCATGCATGCCCTGCACCGCCGCCGGGAAAAACTGCCCCAGCATCGTGAGCCCTGCTTTGGATGAAACCACCGTCACACCCGGATAAAGAGCCAGGAGGGACGCTACTGCCGAAGCGTGGTCCGGCTCCATGTGCTGTATGACGAGGTAGTCGAGCGGTCGGCCGTTCAGTGCCGCCTTCAGGTTTTCCATGAACTGATCCGCGACAGAGGTGTCGGAAGTATCCATCAGCACCGTCTTTTCGTCCAGGAGCACGTAGTTGTTATATGAGACGCCGTGCGGCAGCGGAAACAGGTTCTCAAAGCGCGAAAGCCTGCGGTCGCTGGCTCCTATTGCCACAACATCTTCCGAGATATTTGTCAGATTTTTCAAGGTCGGAACTCCTTTCTGAACACCCGGGTCTCCCCGCAATAATAGTTTATTATAACATAGATATCGCAAAGTGCTGCCGCCGGTCCCGCAGCCCTTTGAAAGCCGGAAAAGGGCTGCGCATCCTGCGGGTGCACAGCCCTTCTGTTTTCATGTAGCTTTTCCGGCAGCGGAAGCCCGCCTGATGCCCCGCCTTATTTCAGCCTGCCGAGCAGCTGCGCCGTCATATCCTCGAAGCCGGGTTTGCCCAGCAGGGCGAACATGTTGTGCTTGTAGCTCTCGACGCCCGGCTGGTTGAACGGATTGACGCCGAGCATATAGCCGCTCACGCCGCAGGCAAACTCAAAGAAGTAAAACAGCTGCCCGAGGTATTCCTCCGTCTGTTCCGGGATCGTGACCATAAAGTTCGGCACGTTTCCGTCCGTGTGCGCAAGGATCGTTCCGTTCATCGCACTCTTGTTGACAAAATCCATGGTCTTTCCGGCCAGGAAATTCAGGCCGTCCAGGTTTTCCTCATCCTTGCCGATCGTTACCGTCTTCCGGCTGGTCTCCACATTCAGCACGGTCTCGAACATGATACGCGAGCCGTCCTGGATGAACTGCCCCATGGAGTGCAGGTCGGTGGTCAGATCGACGCTGGCCGGGAACAGGCCGCGCTGGTCCTTGCCTTCACTTTCCCCGTACAGCTGTTTCCACCATTCGGAGGTGTAGTGCAGGCTGGGTTCATAGTTGGCCATGATCTCGACCGCTTTGCCCTTGCGCAGCATGATGTTGCGCAGTGCCGCATATTTCAGGGCGTCATTTTCAGCGTAATCGTCGCGGATCGCACGTTCCCTTGCCTCCGCGGCTCCCTTCATCAGGGCGCCGATATCCGCACCGGATACGGCGATCGGCAGCAGACCTACGGCAGTGAGCACGGAGAAACGTCCGCCTACATCGTCCGGAATGACGAAGGTCTCATAGCCTTCGGCATCGGCAAGCGTTTTCAGGGCTCCGCGGGCCTTGTCGGTCGTTGCGTAGATCCTCTTTGCAGCGCCTTCCCTGCCGTATTTCTTCTCCGCCATCTCACGGAACAGACGGAATGCGATGGAAGTTTCGGTCGTGGTGCCGGACTTCGAAATGACGTTGATCGAGAAATCGCGGTCGCCGATCACTTCCGCAAGGTCGGAAAGATAATTGGAGCTGATGGAATTGCCCGCGTAGTAGATCTCCGGTCCTTTGCGGATCTCTTTCGAAACGGTATTGTAAAAACTGTGGCCCAGGAAATTGACCGCTGCGCATGCGCCGAGATAGGAGCCGCCGATCCCGAGTACCAGCAGGACCTCTGAATCGCTGCGGATCTTCTGCGCGGCCTTCCCGATGCGTTCGAACTCGTCACGGTCATAGTTTACCGGCAGATCGATCCACCCCAGGAAATCGTTCCCGGCACCCTGCTTTGAAAGGAGAAGCTCACGCGCCGCAAGTGCCTGGCGCTCCATGTTGTCTACTTCTTCCTGTCTTACGAAAGCACCTGCTCTGGAATAATCGAAAGATACTTTTGCCATTTTTTCCCCTCCATGAAGAGAACCTTCAGGTTCTCTGAAATGAGCAGCCGGTGCGTCGGCACCGATGCTGCGGTTTCTTCCCCGCCGCAGCGCTCTGCGCGCACCTGTTTTCAGGGGTTAGTTTATCAGCGCACACGTGAAAAAACAACCATGCTTGTAAATCTTCATTTCATAAGGTAAACTGAATCGCGATAATCGGGTTCTGGCATCCCCGGAACAGAGGACAGTCCGCGAATTCCGAAATACGGAGGCAACTGATGATCTACAGGACAAAAGGCACCTGCTCCACACAGATCGACCTGGAACTGGACAATGACCACATCATACGCAGTGTGTCGTTCACGGGCGGCTGCAACGGAAACCTTCAGGGGATCTGCCGGCTCGTCCGCGGCAAAAAAGCGGAAGATGTCATTAGTGAACTGGAAGGGATCCGGTGCGGATACAAAGCCACTTCGTGCCCGGATCAGCTGGCAAGGGCACTGCGTCAGGCGATCGCCCTGGCGGAACCGCAGCAGCAATGACCCGGGAGCGTAAAATGTCTGAAATCGAATCAGTTCCGCAGCAGAAGAAAAAGATCGTCCTGACCGGCGGAGGTACCGCAGGCCATGTGACACCGAATATTGCCCTGCTTCCCGGTCTCCGGGCCGCGGGCTACGACATTCTCTACATCGGCTCGGAAAACGGCATCGAAAAAAAGCTGATCGCCGATTACGGCGTAGAATACAGGGGAGTCGAGACCGGCAAACTGCGCCGGTATTTTGACCCGAAAAATTTCTCGGATCCGCTGCGCGTGATCCGCGGCTACAACCAGGCGCGCAGGATCCTGAAGGAGTACCGTCCCGACGTGCTGTTTTCCAAGGGCGGCTATGTCAGTGTCCCCGTCGTGCGCGCGGCGGCCTCCCTGCACATTCCCTGCATCATACACGAATCCGACATGACGCCCGGACTCGCAAACAAGCTCTGTGTCTCTTCCGCGGAAAAGGTATGCTGCAATTTTCCGGAGACGCTGCCGCTGCTTCCCGCTTCCAAGGCAGTGCTGACCGGCTCGCCGATCCGCCCCGAACTGCTCCATGGCGATGCGGAAAAGGGGCGCGAACTCTGCGGCTTTACCAAAGATCTGCCCGTTCTCATGGTCATCGGCGGCAGCCTCGGCGCAAAGAGCGTGAACGAGGCCGTCCGTGAAAACCTGCCCGCACTGCTGAAGGACTTCCAGATCGTCCACATCTGCGGAAAAGACAAGATGGACAACCTGAAACTCACCATTCCCGGCTACCGCCAGTTCGATTTCGTAAAGGCAGAGCTCTGCGACCTGTTCGCACTTTCCGACATCGTGATCTCCAGGGCCGGCGCCAACTCGATCTGTGAGCTCCTCGCCCTGCGCAAGCCCAATATCCTGGTTCCCCTGCCTTCCGGGAGCAGCCGCGGAGACCAGCTTCTCAACGCCGATTCCTTCCGCCGTCAGGGCTACAGCATGGTCGTGCCCGACGATGAACTGACCGACCGGATCACCGACGCCGTGCACGAGCTCTACCGCGACCGCGAAAAATATTCCGCTGCCATGGCTGACAGTCTGCAGGTCAATGCCATCCCGCTGATCCTGGAGCTGATCAAAAACGCGGCAGCTTCCGGAAAAGCCGGATAGTCACCGGAAAATAAGATGCCGGCTGCGGGATCTTCTCCGCAGCCGGCATTTTCCTTATTTCACAAGTTCGTAATTTCTCGTTCCGAGTCCGATCTTTTCGCCGTGTTCCAGCATTTCCTTCCACTTCACATTGGGGTTGCTGTCCGTCCAGACATCCCCGTGGGTATGCCAGTGCGGTTCGGCCATGTTGTCGCCGAGCTGGCTGTTGCGCACAGGCGCCGCCTGCTGGCAGAGATCCGCGCAGGCCTGGTCCAGCGCGATGGGATCAAAGGAAGCCAGCATGCCGATATTCGGCAGGATGGGCGCGTCGTTTTCCGCATGGCAGTCGCAGTTCGGGGAAACATCCATGATCAGGCTGATGTGGAAGCAGGGGCGGTCCTGGCAGACAGCTTTGGCATATTCCGCCATTTTACAGCACAGGATCTCGTTCGCATTGTAGTTTTCATTGGATATGGCATCGAACGCGCACGCACCTATACAGCGGCCGCAGCCCTTGCAGACCGCCGGGTCGATATATGCTTTCCCGGTATCGTACGAGATCGCTCCGGATCCGCATTCCTTCGCACAGCGCCGGCAGCAGCGGCAGAGTTCCGGGTCCACATGCGGTTTACCGCTGTTGTGCTGCTGCATCTTGCCCGCGCGGCTTCCGCTCCCCATGCCGAGGTTTTTGATCGTGCCGCCGAAGCCGGTCATCTCATGGCCTTTAAAGTGCGTAAGGCTGATAACGACATCCGCGTCCATGATCGCCTTGCCGATGTATGCCTCTTTGATATACTGCGTGCCCTCCAGAGGTACCGCCACTTCATCCGTGCCGCGCAGTCCGTCCGCTATGATGACGTGGCAGCCTGTCGTGGTCGGATTAAAACCGTTGATCTCCGCACAGTCCAGATGCTCGAGCGCGTTTTTGCGGCTGCCGGGGTATAGGGTATTGCAGTCCGTCAGGAAGGGCATTCCGCCCTTGTCCTTTACCATCTCGGCGACTGCCCTGGCATAATTCGGCCGCAGATAGGACAGATTGCCCAGTTCGCCGAAATGCATCTTGATGGCTACGAACTTTCCGTCCATATCGATGGTATCAAGGCCTGCACGGCGGCAGAGCCTCTTCAGTTTTTCCGTGACCGGCACATCCATGACCGTGCGGAAATCCGTAAAATACACTTTTGACTTTTCTTCTGAAACAGCCATATTACTCCATTCCGCGCACCTCTGCGGTATTGTGCGCCACCTCTGCAGACAAAGAAAGACCACCGGCATGCACCGATGATCTTTCCCGCCTTCCGTTTGCCGCCCCCCGCATCCGGGATCACTCCTTCAGCAGCCGGCAGCCCGGCAGTTTTCAGATCTTGTTGTCCGAACCAAGCACATCCTTGATCTTGTGTGCAACAATGGCTTTCACATTGGCACGGCCATCACCGAGATACTGTCTGGGATCGAAGTGATCCGGATGGTCAATGAAGTGCTTGCGGATGCCTGCGGTCATGCCGAGACGCAGGTCGGAATCGATATTGATCTTGCAGACAGCGCCTGATGCAGCCTGGCGCAGCTGATCTTCCGGTACGCCGATCGCATCGACAAGTTTTCCGCCGTTTGCATTGATGATCTGTACATATTCCTGAGGAACGGAAGAAGAACCGTGCAGGACGATCGGGAATCCGGGCAGTCTTCTTGCAACTTCTGCAAGGATGTCAAGACGCAGCTGCGGCTTCGTGCCGGGTTTGAACTTATATGCGCCGTGGCTCGTGCCGATGGCGATGGCCAGTGAATCGACGCCGGTCTTCTTTACAAATTCCTCGACCTGATCGGGATCGGTGTACATTGCCTTGTCGGCCTCGACGCTGACAGCGTCCTCGATGCCGGACAGAGTGCCGAGTTCCGCTTCGACGACTACGCCGTGCGCATGTGCATACTCGGCGACTTTCTTGGAAGTGGCAACGTTCTCTTCGAACGGCTTGGAGGAAGCATCGATCATGACGGAAGTGAATCCGTTGTCAACGCAGTCCTTGCAGGTCTCATAATCCGCGCCGTGGTCCAGGTGAAGTACGATCGGAACTTCGGGATGCAGTTCGGATGCCGCTTCGACCAGCTTTACAAGGTAGACGGAATTGGCATATTTCCTGGCGCCCTGGGAAGCCTGCAGGATAACGGGGCTCTTCAGTTCGGCAGCTGCATCGGTGATCCCCTGTACGATCTCCATGTTGTTGATGTTGAAAGCGCCGATGGCGTATCCTCCGTCATAGGCCTTCTTGAACAGTTCGGTACTTGTTACTATGGGCATAATTTTTACCACCTTTCTTTGGGATTATGATATCGGGTCTTCGATCCGTCCGTGCTTTTCAGCACTGCTAAGTAATTATATGCCACCGGCAGCGCAGGTGCAAGGGCAGCGCGGAAAAGCCGGCCTGCCGGGCCCTCATTTTTTCCAGCGGAATACCGTGGCCGAATGCGCCGGGAAACGCATGGCCAGCCGGCCTTCCGAAATGGCCACGCCTTCGAGGCCGGCGTCGAGGAACCCGCCGCCGTCCGACTGCATCAGAACTTCGAGTTCACAGCAGTCCGGCACGCCGGCATAGCATACCGGCAGTTCCCCGTACACCTCGCCGTCGTTGTTGTTGACTGCCGTAATGATCGCCTCCCCATCCAGGAAACGCGCGTAGGAGACAAAACCTCTGTCCAGTTTCATACACCGCAGGGCGCCCCTGCGCAGGCAGGGACTGGATCTGCGGAGGGAGATCATGAACTTGTGGTAGCGGATCAGCTCCATGTCTTCCCTGCCCCAGGGATACGTACGCCGGTCGTCCGGATCCGTCCAGCCGCACAGGCCGGCCTCGTCGCCGTAGTAGACCGTCGGAGCTCCCGGCCAGGTCATCTGGATCGCCACGGCCTCACGCAGCACTGCCTTGTCCACACCTTCCCCCGCCGCTGCGGCCCCGCGCGTCGCGAGCCGCCCCACGCGCCGGTTCGTACGGGTCAGGAAGCGCGAGTGGTCGTGGTTGGAAAGTTCGTTCATGCTGATGAACATGGTGGGGAAGGTCATTTCCGCATTCCAGTAATAGGTCATGGTCTTCCAGAAATCATAAGCGTCGTTCAGCTTGTCCGGGCGAAAATCGTCACTGTGCTTTTCCATCCCCGTCAGGAACCAGGTGAGCGGTTCCATAAAGGCTTCGTAGTTCATAATGGTGTCCCACTCGCTGCCCTGCAGCCAAGGTGCGGAATTTCCGTAATTCTCCGCCAGGATCACCGCCTCGGGATTGGCGTCGTGCACCTCCGCTCTGAACCGTTTCCAGAACTCGTGATTGAATTCTGCGGAGTGCCCGAGATCCGCTGCCACATCCAGCCGCCAGCCGTCGGCACAGTAGGGCGGTGAGACCCATTTTCGCGCCACATGCATGATATAGTCAGTCAGTTTCTGGGATCCCTCGTAATTCAGTTTGGGAAGTGTATCGTGTCCCCACCAGCCGTCGTAACACGGATTGTAGGGCCAGTGTCCCTCCCTCCGGAAGCTGAAGAAATCGCGGTAGGGCGAATCGGCCGAAACAAAAGCTCCTGCCTCCTCCGACCCGCCGCTCTCATAGATCCGCTCGCGGTCCATCCACTTGTTGAACGAGCCGCAGTGGTTGAAAACGCCGTCAATGATCACACGGATCCCGCGGCTGTGCGCCTCCCGCACCAGATCCGCAAACAGCTCATCGCTCGCCGAAAGATTGGCCGGATCCGTCGTCCGTCGGATATATCGCCCGGCAAAGCGGTTTTCGGACTGTCCGTCCGCAAGGAGGTCGCCCCCGTCGCGCACGATCCTGGCTATATGCGGGTCGATATGGTCGTAGTCCTGGCTGTCGTATTTGTGATTGGAAGGCGAGACAAAAAGCGGATTGAAATAGATGACTTCCACGCCGAGATCCTGCAGATAATCCAGTTTTTCCATAACGCCCTGCAGGTCGCCGCCGTAGAATTCCCGCACATCGTCAGCGGCAGGATCGCGGTACCAGTCGTCCACATGCTGCGACCTGGCGCCGAGGTAATTGAATTCATTCGTCAGTACATCGTTTTCAGGGCTGCCGTTGCGGAAGCGGTCCACGAAGATCTGGTACATAACGGCGCCGCACATCCATTCGGGCGTGCTGTAGCCGGGCACAAGGTTCCAGAACGATGCATCCTCTATGTTCTGCGCCGGGCCGCGCCGCGTGTACATGACCCTGCGGCCATCCGCAGTATAGACATTGAAAAACCAGGAGATCTTCACGGCGTCGAGCTGTACGACAGCCGCATACCAGGCAAAACGCCCGTCCTCGCCTGTTTTGATCATTTCCTGGTCCCGGTCTCCGCGCAGGGATACCGTGCAGTGCGAAACATCCTGCTGCGGCGTACGCAGCCGCAGCGTCACCTGTGAATAGGCTGCCGGCTCCCACGGCTGTATAAAAGCCGGGGAATAATCACTGAATATTGCTTCTTCATCCATTTTTTACAGACTCCTGGCGTTATTTTAGCACATGGAGGAACGGGCGGACGGGAAAGCCGGAAAGTAAGGCCCGGAAATGCACAAAAAAAAGACAGTGCTTGGGGGGCCTGTCTTTTTTCGGAGAAGGTAAATCTCTGGGGTAAAACTAAATGTATCGGGGGGTTACGAGTGAATAGTATCACCGCCCCCGAAAAGGGTAAATGCGGGAATTTCACAAATTTACTAGTTTTTGCCGTAGATTTTTGTTGATTTTTACATGCACAGCCGGTGCTTTCCGCCCTTAAGCCTCTGTCGGGGAAACCGCCGCCTCTGCAGGCGCCGCCTGCGCTGTGCCGCCGAACAGGGCGTCAAATTCCGCACCTGTGATCTTCTCTTTCCGGATCAGCAGCGCGGCCGCCTTATGCAGAACGTCCTCGTGTCCCATGATGATCTGTTTTGCCTTCGAATAGCATTCATCCACGATGTTTTTGACTTCCTTGTCGATCTCTCCGCTCATCAGCTCAGAGTGCCGGCTGGTGTGTCCCAGATCGTAGCCGAGGAAAACATCCTCTTCTTCCTGTTCATAGTTGATCACGCCGATGTTCTTGCACATACCGTAGCGCGTGACCATCTTGCGGGCTTCGTCCGTCGCCTTCTTGATATCCGAGGAAGCGCCGGTCGTAATATCGTCCAGTACCAGTTCCTCCGCAATGCGTCCGCCCAGGGCCACCATGATATCCTGCAGCATACGGCCGCGCGTCATGAACATTTCATCCTTTTCCGGCAGAGGCATTGTATAGCCTGCCGCTCCCAGTCCCGTAGGGATGATGGAGACTGTATAGACCGGTCCCACATCCGGCAGCTCGTGGAAGAGGATCGCATGGCCCGCCTCGTGGTAGGCGGTGATGCGTTTTTCTTTGTCCGAGATGACGCGGCTGTGTTTTTCGGAACCTATCCCCACTTTGATAAAGGACTGGCGTATGTCTTCCTGGGTGATGAACTTCCTGTTTTCCGCCGCCGCATGGATCGCCGCTTCATTCAGCAGATTCTCCAGATCGGCGCCCGAAAAGCCCGCGGTAGTCCTGGCCACTTCCGCCAGGTCCACATCATCTGCCAGCGGCTTGTTGCGTGCATGTACCTTGAGGATCTCCTCCCGGCCGCGCACATCCGGCAGACTGACCGTGATCTTCCTGTCAAAACGGCCTGGCCGGAGGATCGCAGGATCCAGAATGTCCACCCGGTTGGTAGCCGCCATGACGATGATCCCTTCATTGACACCGAAACCGTCCATCTCCACAAGCAGCTGGTTCAGCGTCTGCTCTCTTTCGTCGTGTCCGCCGCCCAGGCCGGTACCTCTGCGCCTCGCGACCGCGTCAATCTCGTCGATGAAGACGATGCATGGCGATTTTTTCTTGGCTTCCTCAAAAAGATCCCGCACACGGGATGCGCCGACGCCGACAAACA
The DNA here is from genome assembly GCA_022652545.1 of Lachnospiraceae bacterium. Lineage (GTDB taxonomy): Bacteria > Bacillota > Clostridia > Lachnospirales > Lachnospiraceae > CAG-791. The sequence goes on along the minus strand of JALCRM010000003.1, from coordinate 192,604 downwards.
TTTCCATAAAGTCGGAGCCCGATATGCTGAAGAAAGGCACCCCCGCTTCACCGGCCACAGCCCGTGCGAGCAGGGTCTTGCCTGTGCCGGGTGCGCCCTCGAGCAGCACGCCCTTGGGAATGCGCGCGCCTACGGAGGTATACTTGCCGGGATCCTTCAGAAAATCGATGATCTCTCCCAGCTCTTCCTTCTCCTCCTGCAGCCCCGCAACGTCCTGCATGGTGACCTTGTGGCCGCCGTCGTCGATCCTGGCGCGGCTCTTGCCGAAGTTCATCATCTTGGCATTGGCGCCGCCCGCATTCGCATTCTGCGCGTTCAGGACAAAGAAGAAGAAAAAGCAGATGGCCGCAGCGATCAAAACAGGAAGCAGGCTCGTCATGAACCAGCTCTGCTGGGGCACGTCGCGTACGACCGGGTCGATCCCGCTGTCAGACGCTTCCTTCTCCAGCACTGTCACATCCGTCGCATAGAGTGTTTTCTCGGTGCCGTCCTTCATGGTGACCTGCACGGCGCCGGTCGGCGTCTCGCGGTTGGGGATGATGACGACGCCGGTCACATTGCTGTCCGCCAGGTCCTGCCGGTACTGCCCCTCCGTGTAAACGGAAGCGTCAGCCGTCATATCGCCGCGCACAAGCTGGAACAGCATCATGAAAGAGAACAGTACGACGATCATTACCCAAAGATATGCATTTGCGTTTCTCTGATTTTTAGTATCCAAAACAGTTCCTTCCCGATCAGAGCTTCACCACGCCGATATAAGGCAGGTTCCTGTATTTCTGGTCATAGTCCATACCGTAGCCGACCACGAATTTGTCGGGGATCACAAAACCGGTGTAATCGACCTTGAGGTCGGTCACGCGGCGGTCCGGCTTGTCGAGCAGCGTGCAGTACCGGATGCTGGCAGCGCCTCTCTTTTTCAGCAGGTCTCCGAGAAAGCTCAGGGTGCGCCCGGAATCCACGATATCTTCGACAACGATGACATCCATGCCCTCGATCGGTTCGTCCATGTCCTTCTTGATGCGGACCACGCCGCTGGATTCCGTTCCGCTCCCGTAGCTCGAGACCGACATGAAGTCGATGGAGACCGGCACGGTAATGCGCTTTGCAAGTTCGCACATAAAAAAGCTCGCGCCCTTGAGAATGCCGATCAGATGCACCTCGCGTCCTTCATAGTCCCTGGAGATCTGTTCCCCCAGGCTGCAGATGCGCTTTTCAATGTCTTTTTCTTCGATCAGTACGTCGATCTGTTCGTTCATTTCTTTCCTCCGTAAATCGGGCAGGCTGATCTGGAGCACTCTCTTCGTCTTATCCGTAACTTTATAGTGTGCGTTGATGCGATGCCCTGGTATCCACAATATTTCACTGCCGTCTGCCGGCATCACGATACGGTCCCTGTATGATACGGGGATCTTTTCATCGATCATGTAGCGTGCCAGCGTCTTGGAAGCTCCTTCATCCGTCACGGTGATGCGGTCGCCCTTCCGGCGCCTCCGGAACGACAGAGATGCTGATATTCTATCATAATCGAACCATTTCGTATAATTATTTTGCGGGATTGCGGACAGCCCGGGAACATAGGCAAATTTACTGTATTCGTACGCTGTTCCGGAGACCGGGAGACCTGTCGCGGCCAGGTCGTCTTCCGCCGCAGAAGGAGCCGTGTCTCCGCGGCTGAGCCGCAGCTCTCCGTAGCTTTTTACTGCCGTTATTCCGCAGGGAAGTGAAAGAGAGCCGTTCCCGCGCCGCCCTGCCAGACGGAGCAGCGCTTCCACATGCACTGCCTCCAGGTCTTTCTTTTTCCCGGCGCACTCCGCGAGCACCCTGTACAGCACGCGCCTTTGCAGGATCTCCGGTTCCATGCGCAGCGCCGTGAGCCGGACCGTCCATACGCGGCCGCGGGCAGGAGTTTTTCCTGCACCTGCGCAGATGCTGTCCGCGGAAAGGCAGCGCCCGGCCGCCGCTGCCGTCTGTGTCTCCAGGAAAGCCTCCGCGGCCGCAGCCTCCGCACCCGCCGCGGCGATGTGTTTTGCTGCGCCGCTGTTCACTTCCGATTCCAGCAGCGGCAGGATGTCTCCGCGGATGCGGTTCCGAGTATAGGCAGGACTCGCATTGCTCTCGTCCGTGCGCCAGGTGACGTTTCCTGCGCGCAGATACGCTTCGATCTCTTCGCGCCGTTCTCCTATGAGCGGGCGGATCGTGCTGCCGTTCACGGGCAGTATACCGCGCAGCCCGGCGAGGGAGGAACCCCTGCACAGATTGAAAAGCACCGTTTCCGCACAGTCCTCCAGATGATGGGCAAGGGCAATGCGGCACGGCCTGACTGTCTTTTCTCCCGCTTCCGCAGCCTCTTCATCCCAGCGCTTTGCCTCCCGCGCAAAGGCCTGCTGCCGGAGGACCCTTCCGGCTTCCTCCGTACTCATGTGCCGGCGGCGCGCATACTCTCCCGCCCGGACCTGTTCCACCGTCAGAGGGATCCCGGCCTTCGCACAGAGCATACTGACGTAGTCCCTGTCCCCGTCCGCATCGGCACGCAGACCATGATGGACGTGGACGGCGCGCAGGGAAAAGCCTTCCCGCTCCCGCAGTTCCGCAAGGAGCAGGAGCAGACACACAGAGTCGGCACCGCCGGAAACGCCCGCGATCACGCGATCCCCCGGCACGATCATGCCGTCTTCCTGTATTCTTCTGCCTACGCGCTGTGCAAGTGTGCCGGAGGGCATTGGCTGCCGCACCTTTCCGAAGTACATCTGCCTGTACTTCACGGACGAAAAACGAGGGCGGCCGCTTACTTGCTGCTGTCCTCGTTCTTGAATATGGTTTCATCATCATGTACCAGGCCCAGTTTGTCTTTGGCTACTTCCTCGATATATTTCTGGGTCTTGGTATATTTTCCGTACTCTTCGATCTGCTGCGTGCGGTCCGTCTCTGTTTTCAGCTCGGCCGTCAGCTCGGCTTCCTTTGCCTGGCTCTCGGTCAGCGTCTTCTGCAGCGCGGCACATCTGACCCCGATGACAATGACCATGGCACCCACGGCCAGTGCGATCAGCAGCAGGCCGCTGTGCTTCCGTCTGCGCTTCTTCGGCTTTCCGGGGCCGGAACCGTTTCTTTCCCTGTCTCTCACTGACATAGGCGATCACTCCGCTGCGAAGCTCACAGATACCTGAAAAGTTCGCCCGTCGCTTCTTTTCGGACGTACTCTTCGACCGCAGTCACCTCTACCTTCGTACTGCGGTCCCCAAACAGGATCTCGATGACGTCGCCGGCCTTCACTTCCGCCGAAGCCCTTGCCGTACGGCCGTTCAGGAGCACACGTCCGTTGTCGCAGGCTTCATTGGCCACCGTTCTGCGCTTGATCAGCCGTGAGATCTTCAGATATTTGTCCAGGCGCATCGCCGTCCCGTCCTTATCAAAAATGCCCGGAGATCGCTCCCCGGGCACTCCGAATAAACTGCTGAATCAATTAGTTGATGGAATCCTTCAGGGCCTTGCCTGCTTTGAACTTCGGAGCCTTGGAAGCCTTGATCTTCATGGCCTTGCCGGTCTGAGGATTTCTTCCTTCTCTTGCTGCCCTCTTGGCAACTTCAAAAGTGCCGAAGCCAACGAGCTGGACCTTGCCGCCCTTTTTAAGTTCCTTGGTAACAGTCTCAGTGAAAGCCTTGAGAGCTGCTTCTGCATCCTTCTTGGAAAGGCCTGCCTTCTCGGCAATTGCAGCAACCAATTCAGTCTTGTTCATTTTTGTCCTCCTGGTGATATTTAGGTTAGGTTTTGCACCGCTTACTTTCATCGGTACAAATCTGTTATATATTGTCAGTCCGGATTTGTCAACAAGAAATGGCCATTTTGCGCGGTTTCCGGTCGATCGGGCAACGTTTTTAACCGTTTTTTCGCATTTTGTATTTGAAATGTTCCAGAAGCCATGGTTTTGTGTTGTTTACCGGATTTTTCAGGACCTCCTGCAACATTTCCCGGAGCAGTTCACCCATTTCCCTTCCGGGCTTCATCCCCGCTTCCTCGAGGTCCCTGCCTGTGACCGCCAGGTCCTTCAGTGTCAGGCAGTTGCCTTCTGCGAGGATCTGCGCGTAGATCTTCGCCCAGACCTCTGTCCTGGCCTTTTTCTCCGCAGCCCGGTATTCGCTCTGTGCCGCGCCGTCAGCCTCCTTCACTTCCAGCAGGAGCGGAAAGAGATCTTCGCCGACCGTGACGATCCCTTTCCTGACGCCGTACGGCGTCGCCTCCATCTCGAGCCCGTGGTACCTGACGAGTGTTTCCACCTTCTGCGCCGTGGCATTGTCAAAACGCAGCCTCTTCATGATGTCCGCCGCCATTTCTGCGCTGTGTGCGGCATGCCCGTAAAAATGGTCCACGCCGTCCGCGTCGGTGGTACGGCAGACGGCCTTTCCGAGATCGTGGAAAAGCATGGTCCAGCGCAGGACCGTCTCCGCACGCACCGCCTGCAGGGAATGAATGATGTGCTCCCCCACATTGTACCGGTGATGGGGATTGTGCTGCGGCGTCCGCATACAGGCATCGAATTCCGGGAGGATGACAGCGGTGATGCCGGTGGCGTACAGCGTGCGCATCTCCTCCGGGTGGGCAGACATCAGCAGCTTCGAAAGCTCGGCATGCACACGTTCTCCGCTGGTCTGCGCAAGACTGGGGGCCAGCTGCGTGATGGCCGCGGCCGTCCCCGGGTCAATGGTCCAGCCCAGCTGCGCCGCGAAGCGCACGGCGCGCATCATGCGCAGGGCGTCCTCCCCGAACCGCAGTACGGGATCTCCTACCGCACGGATCACGCCTCGCTCCAGGTCCCCCACGCCGTCAAAAAGATCCGTCAGTCCCTTTTTCCGGTCCCATGCCATGGCGTTGACCGTAAAGTCCCGCCTCTTCAGATCCTCCGAGAGACTGGCCGTGAAGGTCACGTTCGTGGGATGGCGGCCGTCTTCGTAAGCGCCGTCGATCCGGTACGTCGTTACCTCGAAGGCGTCCCTGCCGAGAAGCACCGTGACCGTACCGTGCCGGATGCCCGTGTCCACTGTCCTGCGGAACAGGGCTTTGACCTGCGCAGGCAGCGCCGACGTCGTGATGTCCCAGTCGTCCGGCGTACGGCCCAGCAGGGAATCCCGTACGCAGCCGCCCACGATGCTGGCCTCGAAGCCGGCATCCTGGAGGGTATCGAGTACCGTATTCACTTTTTCCGGAACTGTGATCTCCTTCATTTACCCAAATATGCCCGGCTGTTTCAAAGCAGCCGGGCCCCTTTTCCATTTCCGTTTATACCGCGTTCTGTTTTGTCTCCACGATCTCCAGCGTCTGTCTTGCGATCGCCAGCTCCTCGTTGGTGGGGACGACCATCGTGACGACTTTGTCGCCCGGGGCGGACAGGATGACTTCCTCTCCGCGGATCCTGTTTTTCTCGGGATCCACCGAGGTGCCGAGGAATTCCGTGTAATTGGAGATCCTGCGGCGCATGGGTCCGTCGTTCTCGCCGACGCCCGCCGTGAAGACGATGACGTCCGCGCCGTCCATCTCGGCCGCATAGGCGCCGATGTACTTGCCGACGCGCAGTGCATAGGCCTGCAGTGCTGTTTCGGCATCTTCATTGCCCTGCTCCGCGGCTTTCGAAAGATCCCGGAAGTCGTTTGAGATGCCGCCGGACAGACCGAGCATGCCGGATTTCTTATTGCAGATGTTCAGAACTTCTTCCGCACTGCAGTGCAGTTTATTCATCAGGAAAGTAATGATGGCCGGGTCGATGTCGCCGCAGCGGGTGCCCATGATCAGGCCTTCCAGCGGGGTGAGGCCCATCGTCGTATCGATGGAACGGCCGTGGTCAACTGCCGTTACGGAAGCGCCGTTTCCGAGGTGACAGACGATGATGCGCAGGTCTTCCCGTTTTTTCCCGAGGATCTCTGCGGCGCGGCGGCTCACGTAGTCGTGGCTGGTGCCGTGAAAGCCGTAGCGGCGGATCTTGTAGTCCCTGTAATAGGACAGCGGCAGTGCGTAGAGATATGCCTCCTTCGGCATGGTCTGATGGAAGGCGGTATCAAATACCGCGACCATCGGTACGCCCGGCATCAGTTTCATGCAGGCCCGGATCCCGATCAGGTTGGCCGGGTTATGCAGCGGCGCCAGATCGGAGACCTCTTCGATCGCCGAAATGACCTCGTCGTCGATGAGGACCGCCTTGTTGAACTTTTCCCCTCCGTGTACGATACGGTGCCCTACTGCGCCGATCTGTGACAGCGAAGTGATGACTCCCACGCTGCTGTCCGTCAGTTTGGCTATGACTGCCTGTATGGCTGCGTTGTGGTCCGGCATGGGGACCGTGTCCGTCTTCTTTTCACCGCCCGCAGGCGTGTGCGTAATGCAGGCGCCCTCGCTTCCGATCCGTTCGCAGAGGCCTTTGGCAATGACCTTCTCCGAATGGCTGTCGATCAGCTGATACTTCAATGAAGAACTTCCGCAATTGATGACGAGAATATTCATGGCTCCTCCATTCGCTACGCAGGGCGGCCGCTCCGGCCTGCCCTTTCCCGGGACCGCAGGCTTCTCAGTAAGCCCTGCCCCAGCACACCATTTTCTTCGCCGGCTTTCCGCAGCATACGCAGGTCCCTGACAGTTCCTCCTGTTCAAACGGTATGCAGCGGCTGGTGACACCGAGCTGTTCCTTGATCCTGTCCTCGCAGGCCCGGTCTCCGCACCACATGGCCTTGACAAAGCCGTGCCTGTCGCTCTTCTCGGAAAAGATCTCTTCAAACTCCTCTTTGCTGTGCGCCTCGTAGGTATGTTTTGCCAGATGCTCCCTGGCCCTTGCGAGCATGTCATCCTGGATCCGGACAAGCAGGCGGTCGACGGTCTGCGGGATCTCTTCGATCGCACACTCGGTCTTTTCCCTGGTGTCCCTGCGGACGAGCACGGCCTTTCCGGCCTCGAGATCCTTCGGGCCGATCTCGATACGCAGCGGCACGCCGTTCATCTCCTGCTCCGAAAACTTGAATCCCGGGCTGCGGTCGGTATCGTCGAGCTTCACGCGGCGGTCCTTCAGCATCTGCGCGATCTCGCGCGCCTTTTCGAGGACGCCCTCCCTGCGCTGCTGGATCGGGATGATCACGACTTCGGTCGGCGCCACCCTCGGAGGTATGACCAGGCCGGAATCATCGCTGTGGACCATGATCATGGCACCGATGACGCGCGTGGACATGCCCCAGGAAGTCTGGTGCACAAATTTCATTTTGTTGTCCCGGTCCGTGAACTGAATGCCGTATGCCTTCGAGAAATTGTCGGCAAAATAATGGCTGGTGCCGGACTGCAGCGCACGGCCGTCGTGCATGAGCGCTTCGACTGTGTAGGTGGCAGCAGCCCCTGCAAATTTTTCCTTCTCGGTCTTCTGGCCCTTGATCGTCGGGACCGCCAGATCCTCGGACAGGAAATCGGCATACACCTGCAGCATCTGCTGCGTGCGCTCCTCCGCTTCCTCTGCCGTCGCGTGGATCGTATGTCCTTCCTGCCACAGGAACTCGCGGGAACGCAGGAAAGGCCTGGTCTCCTTCTCCCAGCGGACAACGGAGCACCACTGGTTGTAAAGTCTCGGAAGGTCGCGGTAGGAATGTACATCCTGCGCATAGAAATCGCTGAACACCGTCTCTGAAGTAGGGCGCACGCACAGACGCTCCGTCAGGGGTTCCGTGCCGCCCGCCGTGACCCATGCCACTTCGGGGGCAAAGCCGTTGACAAGGTCCCCTTCTTTTTTCATGAGGGATTCGGGGATCAGGATCGGCATGGAAACATTCTGCACGCCCGTAGCCTTAAAGCGTGCATCCAAGAGCTTCTGAATGTTTTCCCAGATCGCATAGCCCGCCGGCTTGATGACCATGAACCCTTTGATGTTTGAATAGGCAATGAGGTTGGATTTGATGACTACATCCGTGTACCACTGTGTGAAGTCCGTATCACGCGGGGTGATCTGCTCCACAAATTTTTTCTCGTCCGCCATCGTACTCTTTCCGCAGCCGGAAGGCCGCTCCGTGCGGCATATTTTCGCAGCCGGCCGTTCCCGGTCCCCGGTGCGCCGCATTTTACTGCTAATTTTAAAAGCGCTGCGTTCGATTGTCAATCGAAGCAGCGCCCGTATTCACTGAGTGACAACCTTCCCGCCCTGCCTGTTCCGCAGAGGCCGGTTCAGAAGGTCTCCCTGTCCACTGCTTCCCCCACGCCCAGACGGTTCATCGCCGAGAAGAAGGCGCGCACGGAAGCCCGCGTGATATTGGAGCTCACGCCCACGCCCCAGGTCACCTTCCCCGACTCGGTGTCCAGCAGATGAATATATGCCGCCGCCTGCGAATCAGAGCCCGCGGTCAGGGCATGTTCCTCGTAATCCAGGATCCTGTAGTCCATGCCGCGCGCTTCCCTTACGCCGCGCTTGAGGGCGTCCAGCGGGCCGTTGCCGACAGCGCTGAGGCTCTTCGGTTCCCCGTGTTCCGTATACGCCAGTTCGATGCCCGTATCGAATTCGCTGTCGCTCTCGTTGGAAAGGTCGGACACCTGGAGCTTCGCGAAATGCAGAGGTTCCTTCCGGTCCAGATACTCGCTGCGGAAAGCCTGCATGATCTCTTCCGGCGACACCTCGCCCTGCTTTTCGGATATGGACTGGACCACATCCGCAAATTCCCTCTGCATGCCCTTCGGCAGCTTGAAGCCGAAATAGGTATCCATGACGAAGGCCACGCCGCCCCTGCCGGACTGCGAGTTGATCCGCACGATCGGTTCGTACTGCCGCCCGATGTCGGCCGGGTCGATCGGCAGATAGGGCACCTGCCATGTCTGGCTTTGTCTGGCTTTCATGGCCGCCACGCCCTTGTTGATCGCATCCTGATGAGAACCGGAGAATGCCGTGAAAACAAGTTTGCCCGCGTACGGATGGCGTGCATCGACGGGCATCTTGGTGCAGCGCTCGTAGACTTCCGTGATCTCGTTGATATCCCCGATCGCAAGCCGCGGATCCACGCCCTGTGAAAACATGTTGTAAGCCACTGTCAGCACATCGACGTTGCCCGTGCGCTCCCCGTTGCCGAAGAGCGTACCTTCCACGCGCTCCGCGCCTGCAAGCAGGGCCAGTTCCGTGGAAGCCACGCCGGTGCCGCGGTCGTTGTGCGGATGCACGGAAAGCACGATCGTATCGCGGTCCTCAAAGTGACTGCCCATCCATTCGATGCGGTCCGCAAAAACGTTGGGCGTCGTCATCTCCACGGTAGAAGGCAGATTGATGATCATCGGATGTTCCTTTGTCGGGCCCCAGGTCTTCTGTACAGCCGTACAGATCTCCAGAGCGAAATCCAGCTCTGTGCCGGTAAAGGATTCCGGCGAGTACTCCAGCGTCAGATCGCCGTCGAAGCCCGCGGCGCCTTCCTTTACCCATTTCGTGCCCTGCACCGCGATACTGATGATCTCCTCCCGGCCCATTTTGAAGACGACGTCCCTCTGCAGCGTCGAGGTGGAATTGTAGATGTGGAAGATCACATTGCGGCAGCCGCGTATGGCCTCAAAGGTCTTGTCGATCTGCTCTTTGCGGCACTGTGCCAGCACCTGGATCCGGACGTCGTCCGGGATACGGTGCTCATCGATGAGGCGGCGGAGAAAATCGTACTCGATCTGGCTGGCAGCCGGGAAGCCGATCTCGATATCTTTGAAACCTATTTTGACAAGTTCGTCGAACAGTTCGATCTTCTCGTCCACGACCATTGGATCCACCAGCGCCTGGTTGCCGTCGCGCAGATCCACGCTGCACCACTGCGGCGCTTTGGTGATCTCCCTGTTCGGCCATGTACGCTCCGGGAAATCGACGACGGGATTCTTCTGATAGCGGGAATATTTTAACATATACACCTCCGTGATCTTTGCGGCCGGTGCCGCCTGCCGGCACCGCTGCCGTGTCCTGAAAACAGTCAAAAAAGCCGGTCCGAGTTCTGTCTCAGACCGGCTTTCCATTCATGCTGCACCGAATTGTGATCTATTCTCCCAGGCCGCTGTTGATCGCACCCACAAGATAATCCAGAGCTTCCTTTTCGTCTTCCCCATTGCAGATCAGTTCGATCTCATCGCCGGATTTTACGCAGGCACCGAGTACACTCAGCACGCTCTTTGCATTCGCCGTAGTCTCTTTGAACTGGAAAGTGATCTGAGACTTGAATAGCATCGCGTCCTTACATAGGACACCTGCAGGCCCCAGGTGCAGGCCCGTGGGATTCTTGATCGTGACCTTCTGACTGACCATCGCTGTCCCCGGTTTCCGCATCCGCGCCGCGAAGGCTGCACTGCCTTCTCTGCCGCGGAGCATAAGAAATGTAATCATTATAGCATAAAGCAAAGCGGATTCAACCACCTGCCGGCGTCACTGCACGTTAAGAATATCCATGAAGCCCGTGACATCGAAAACTTCCTTCACGATCTCATTTGCGTTCTTCACGACCATGGTGCCCTGCTTGTTCATTCTCTTGACCGTGGCAAGAAGCACGCGCAGGCCTGCACTGGAAATATATTCCAGATCCGAAAAATCGAATACCAGATCCTTGACACCGTCCAGAGCCGAAGCCAGATGCGTATCCAGCTCCGGTGCCGTTGTCGTATCGAGCCTGCCTCCCACTTTGACTGTGAGACTGCTTCCGTTCCTGTCATCCTGAATGGTCATCTTCATTTCCTCCGTAATATTCCGCAGATTATCTGTAAAATGCCGTCCCGTCTCCGGGCAGCCATGGTACCCGTTTGAAAACTTCTTCAGAATTTCTTGACGACGACGATCTCCGCCATCCTGTTCCTGACAGCCACGACGATCTCGTCCGCCACCTTGGCAAGGATGGACTCTTCCAGTTCGTCCCATTCCGACGATTGCTTGTCCAGCCCGTTCCTGTACTTCGTATAAGACCATGCACTGCTGACCGTAGTCGGCATCCAGAACTCGCCGCTCGAAGCGATCCCGGCATCGATGCCCGCATAGGCGTAGTCGTTCAGTTCGTCATTGGACATGGCGTCAGCGATCATTCTGAGTTTTCCCTTGAATCCCTGATATGCGCTGTTTTTTCTGTCAGTCGCGGCGTTCATGAACTCTTCCCGTTCCACCTCGTTGATCTTCATATCCGCACGCAGGTGCACGGCGTACTGCATGCCGTCATTCTCCGCGTAAAACTCGCCCTCATTGCAGCCCAGGATATTCTTCTGGAGCCCGAGCGTCTCTTCTGCGATCAGTCTCAGAAGCAGCGCCTCACGATGCGCAAGTCCATTGTGTGCGGCCATATCATCGATGATGGACAGTGCTTTTTCATAAGTCTCTGCCCTGCCGTTGTTCAAAACACAAATGTCTGTCCTCACGTCTGTTCCTCCTCAACAATGCTCCTCCGCAAGAGGTCTTCCCTATTATACATGATTTTCTCCCGTTCATGCAAAATTTACTGTCAGGTGTCCAGTTCCATGCATAACTTGTTTTTTCCGTCTTCCCTGAGGTACGTGACCCTGCTCATGCTCTTCCTCACCATATAGATACCGAGGCCGCCGACGCCTCTGTCCTCGGCTGCCAGCGATATGTCCGGTTCCGGCTGCGCAAGCGGATCAAAGGGGCTTCCGTCATCCTCCAGTCTCACGTAATATCTCTTTCCGTCCCTGCCGACCAGAATGTCGACTTCATGGGCGTGGGAATAGCTCACGACATTGTTGAGCATTTCATCGAGTGCCACCAGAAATTTCATAACTGCCCTGACCGGGCAGTTATCCTCCTGCAGGCTGCTTTCCACGAAGTCCGAGACCGCTTCCATGTTTTCTATTTTCGGCTCTGTTTTCAGTTCTTTCATAATACCTCCTGCCGTTTGCGGACGCGGCACGGCTGTCCGGATTTTTTCCGTTCAGCGGCTGTTGATATAAAGGGCCAGCATGGTGATATCGTCGAATTGCGGGGCACTTCCCACAAACTTATCCACATCCGTGCGCACTTCCCTCAGGAGCGCGTGCGTATCGGGACCGCGGTGCATGCTCACGACAGACTCCAGGCGGTCCATGCCGTACAGTTCATTCTGTGCGCTGGTAGCTTCCGTGACGCCGTCGGTGTAAATATAAAGCATGTCGCCTACGTCGAGTTCCGCCTCGTTGACGATATAGCGGATATTCTCCATGGCCGCCAGGACCATCTTCTTTTTCACAGGCTTAAGAAGTTCCACCTTTCCGTCCGGCTTCAGCTTCATCGCCGTCTCATGTCCGGCATCCGCGAAGGTCAGCCTGCCGGTGCTGATCTCATAGATCCCGATCCAGGCCGTTGTGAACAGTCCGGCATCATTGCCTTCGCAGAGGTCGTTGTTCGTTCTCGTAAGCACTTCGTCCACAGGCAGTCCCATCATCGCATAGTTCTTGATCAGGGTCTTGGAAATGACCATGAACAGGGCGGCAGGAACGCCCTTTCCCGAAACGTCGCCGATGACGATGGCCAGGTGGTCTGCGTCCGGCATAAAGAAATCGTACAGGTCCCCGCCCACTTCCTTGGCCGGCTGCATCGTTGCGTACAGGTCAAATTCCGGCCGGTCCGGATACGGCGGGAAGATACGGGGAAGCATATCCTCCTGGATCTTCGTGGCCACGCTCAGCTCCGCTCCGATCCTTTCCTTTTCCGCCGTGACCGCGGTCAGGTCGCTTATGTATTTCTTGATGCTGGAGGTCATTGTGTTGAATGCATTCGCAAGATCTCCCACCTCATCGTTTCCGCTGACAGCCGCCCTGTGGTCCAGGTCGCCGTCGCTGATCACCTTCACGTCCTTCGTGAGCCCGATAATGGGCTTCGTCAGACTGCGAGCGAACCTGCGCAGCAGAAGTACGACTCCCAGCATGACCGAGAAGAAGAAGATCATGTAGATCGTGATCGTCGCCCTGATCTGCTGGTCCAGCTGGTTCTCCACATTTGCCGTATTCTCGGAAATAGACTTTTTTACCTGGTCCGAAGAAGAAGTGATCTTGGTGGACGGAATGTGGATCACAAACGTCCAGTCTGCGGCAGTGATCGGCGTATACGCATAATAGACGTCGTCGCTGGCCTGCAGGAAGCCGGTCTCTCCGCTCATGACCTGATCAGCCACCTTGTACATGGGCGAGTCCTCACTGTGTATGTTCTGCAGCGTCTCATCGTCGGACGACATGTTCGGGGAAGCGATGATCTCGCCGTTCCTGTTGATCAGGACCGCATAGGTGCCGGTGCCGAGATTGATGTTGATGATACTGCTGTTCAGGTCGGAAAGCAGAATATCCATCGCGACCACGCCGGCGAAGGAACCGTCCTCTTTATAAAACGGCGCTGCGCAGGTAACGGTCATCCCTCTTCCGAAACTGTCTGTATACGTATCCGTAAAAACAGGCTTTCCGGCTTCCTTCGCCGACTGGTACCAGTCCGAATCCCGGAACTCGTAATAGATCTCGCCGTCATTGTCTGACGCGGTATCGGAAGAAGCATCATAGCTCAGCATCAGACCGCTCTCCGTAGCCAGATAGATCGTGGCCACGTTGTTGCCCGTCTCCCGTATGACAGGATCGAAAACGTACTGTCCGTTGGCCAGCAGGGAACACTCGTCCGCGACGTCGGCATACTTCAGGGACTTGTTCTCCAGCCCCCGCTGCATGATCAGCACGCCGCCGTTCTTCTTCTGCGGCGGCTGCACCTCTATCCGGGCTGTCGTGTCCGCGTTTTTGTACAGCGACCCGAGATACTCCGAAAACACCTGCACCTCGGAAGAGTACCTGCCCAGTCTGGCGTCTGCGAGTTCTGCCTTCGTGGTGACGATATCCTGCAGACTCTGTTTCATCTGGCTGAGCAGCACGACGGCGTTGTCTTCCGCTGCCGTGTTCCCCAGTAAATCGTCGGAAGCACGCACCCGCTGCCGCTGCAGCTGGAGGCTCACAACACCCACGATCCCGTTGATCACCAGGGCAATGGCAAACAGCGAAAGCATGACATTCTGAAGTTTCTGTCGAATAGATACTCTTTGTTTTTCTTTACGCATTGTTTCCCTCCGGTCAGATCACTATATATAAATGATTTTCTCTTCCGCTGTGGCTGTAGGACGCGCGGAGCGCGTGCTGTCGGATCAGGAGCAGGCCGAGAAGGTCTTCTTCGGTCTCGCCGTTCTGCCGCTGCAGGGGATTGTACCTGTCGGCCAGATAGGCGATCTCCAGCGATACGCTGTCGCGGATATACATCCGGACAGTGACAGGGGCACCGCCCGTCCCGCCCTGAATGCGGACGACAAATTCCTCCAGGCAGTTCTGCGTGGCAAAGGACTGCCGGAACGGCATCCTGTGTGCAGTGTAAAAGTCTCCGATCTTTTCGTTGGTCTCTTCCAGATTTGAGGCATCCGCCCCGATCACAGCCTCAATGTCCGGCTCTGTCTCCTTCGCCGCAGGGCAGACCGGATGCAGGCAAAACACCGACGTCACGAGAATGAGCACCGGCACCCCCACAAAGAGCGTAAAGGAGAAGTAACTGAACATCGTCTCCATCCAGGTCACGCCGCCGAGCAGCAGCTGACCGGGAAAACCGCTCACTGCGGAAAGCAGGGCCGCGATCGCTGTGAAGCGGAGGTAATCTCTCCCTTTTTTCAGGCAGAACGGGCGGGAAGCGCGGACGTACCAGAGGATCCAGAAAAGTACGGAAATAACAATGATCCCGAACGCCTCCGCGGAATAATCCTTCAGACTGTCCCCCGCCAGCAGCGAAGACGCCGCGGCGCCCAGGCACATGCCGGCGGCGCTCCACGGACCCAGAAGCAGTCCGAGTGTCGCAGGCAGGAAATTTTTGGGGCCTGCAAAACCCGGAAGATTCATGAAACCGCTCAGGCGGGCCGGCGTATCCAGCAGAAAATACAGAACGGCCGGCAGCAGGATAAACTTTACCGGCCCGTTTTGCTTTGTTTTTCCGCTCATTTTACCTCCATACGGAGAACCGTCAGGTTCTCTGAAATGAACATCGGCAGTGCTTTCAAACTTTCTTCCTTCCGGACTTACTGCCTCCGTAGTAAAGAGTCATGAGACGCTTCGGCAGCCCGTCGGCGGTAAGCACCCCTGCCGCGATCAGCAGACAGCCGAATACTTTCAGCAGGGTCACCGGCTCTGCCTTCACACCCAGCTGCTGTGCCAGGAGCGGAGAAAGGAACAGCGTTATTATGACTTCCGTCGAAAAGATCAGAGAGGTATTCAGTGCGCTCACATAGCGCTGCGCATAGATCTGGACCACACCATAGAGTCCGCGGATGAAGAAGCTGATAAAAAACACGCTGCTCCAGAAAGCCGGCTGCAGGGGCAGGGACATCCGGGTCCCGCCCAGCGCGGACTCCGCGCACCAGGCGGCAAATGCAAAAATACTGCCGAACAGCATCTGCCCCATGGCCAGGATCGCCGGGTTGGACCGCTGGCAGAACCGTTCGACCGTCAGGAGGTAGGCTGCCACGCAGATATCCGCCAGGATCAGATAGATGACATGTACGTTCAGGATGCTGCCGGTATTGAACTCCAGCGTCATCAGCACGCCCAGGAGGACCAGGACGGTCCCCTGTACACAGTCTTTGCCGACCTTCCTGTGCCGGATGATCAGTATGATCGGGATAAAAATAAAATAGATGGCGGCGATCCCCGCCACTGCAGTCGCATCCATCTCCCTCGATCCCATGAGGAGCAGAAGGTTGAAGCAGAAAAGTTCGGCTGCCAGCAGGATGCTGAAAAACACCTGCTGCCTGTCTATACGAAACAATTCTCCGAAAAAGAAAAACAGGGAAAAGATGAAGCCGATCAGATTGGTAACGAAGAGAAACGCAAAATTCGACACGTCAGATGGCACAGCCTGCAGGAACACATACTGCAGGGCCGCAAAAAAAGTTATGGCAAGAAGAGAAATGTTGGCTTCAAGTCTGTTCATCCGATGCCGCCTCACTTATGACATATTTTGTCAGCAGGATATCCGGCCTGTAGGAAAGTTTATGCTGACGCAGACCCGGGATCCCGAGATCCTCTTCCCAGTTGATATACTTTGCGCTGCCGGCCGCGCACGCAAATGCCTGTTTCAGTACGCTGTAGATCCCCTGGCAGGACGTATCGCATTTTTCGTGCTGGCCGTCCATATAATCCGGCGTCATGAGATAGCCGAAAGAATATCCGCGTACGCTGCCGTCGATCCTGATCAGTATGCCCCTGAGGCCGAGCCCCTCGAAATTGTCCAGAGCCAGCTCCGTGGATTCGCTTTCATACTGCAGATAGCTGTTTTCGGTACCGGTGCCGTGTTCCGCCATCCACTTCGCCTGAAATTCCCTGATCTCCGGGAGGTCGGCAGGCGATATATTCCGTATCTCCGCCCTGCCCCCGTACGTCAGCCGGAACTGCTCGCATTCCTTTCTTCTCGTGTGAAGCTGGTGCCCGCTCAGGCCGGCGAGCCTTTCCCTGTCGTAGAGGTACTCCGCCAGGCTCCTGTCCTCACAAGCGGAAAATCTTCCGGGATACAGACTGTCCAGGATATCTCTCTGGCGCTTCGTCGCGGTCAGGAAGCGTGTCCGCCGCCCTTCCTTCCGCGCCTCCCCGAGGATCCTGACGATCGGTTCCGCAGGATCGCCCTCTCCCAGCGGAAAAAGGCAGGTACGATACTGCCTGGTGCCGAGCCTGCTGCGCAAAATATACAGCCAGCCGTTTTCCTCGCGGATGCTGTCTCCGTATTTTGCCTGCAGACAGAACATGGCGGGAAATGAATACTGACAGGATCCCTCCGCGTACCCGGCGTATTTGTCGATCAGACTTCTGTCATCCAGCGTGATTGCTCTGTAATCCATTGATCAGGCCATGACCTTTTCTATCAGATCGGCCAGTTTCCTGGCCTCCTCATGGATCAGTGCCTGGTCCCGTCCCTCGATCATGACACGCACAAGCGGCTCCGTTCCGGACGGGCGGATCAGTACCCTGCCGTCCCCGGCAAACTTCTGCTCCAGCTTCCGGCAGGCTTCCGCCACTTCCGGATAGTCCAGATAGTGATCCCGCTTTTCCGGCGCGACATGGGCATTGACGAGGGCCTGCGGCAGTACCTCACAGACGGATGCCAGTTCGGACAGGGGTTTCCCGGTCTCCTGCATGACCTGCAGAAGGTGCAGTGCGGAAAGCAGGCCGTCGCCTGTGGTATTTTCCGCGAGGTAAATGACATGTCCGGACTGTTCGCCGCCGAGGTTGGCGCCGATCTCCTGCATACGCTCCAGCACATAGCGGTCCCCGACCTTCGTCTTTTCAATATGCAGTCCCTCGCGTTCCCCCATCTGGAAGAAACCGAGGTTGCTCATGACCGTCACGACGACCGTATCCTTGCTGAGTTCGCCCTTCTGTTTCATGGACCGGCCCACGATCGCCATGATCTGATCGCCGTTTACCTCATGGCCCTTTTCATCCACCGCAAGGAACCGGTCCGCATCACCGTCAAACGCCAGACCGGCCGCGGCGCCTTCCTCCACGACCTTCTTCCGCAGGTCCGAAAGGTGGGTGGAACCGCAGTTCCTGTTGATGTTGGTGCCTGTCGGCGCGCAGTGGATCGTGACCAGATCCGCGCCCAGTCTGCGTACCGCTTCCGCATTGGTGCATGCGGAGGCGCCTTCCGCGCAGTCCATGACCAGTTTGAGGCCTGTCAGGTCCACTTTTACGGTCTCCAGCGCATGGTCGATATACTCCCTGCGCATTTCAAAATCATAGGTAATCTTCCCGACGCCTTCTCCGGTCGGAAAGACAATGTCCTGCATCCCGGAGCGGATCTCGGCTTCGATCTCATCCTCGGTCGAATCCGGGAGTTTGAAGCCCTCCCCGTCAAAAAACTTGATGCCGTTGAATTCCATGGGATTGTGGGATGCCGAGATCACGACACCCGCATCCGCACGGTGCTTCTTTACCAGGTATGCCACTGCCGGTGTGGGCAGAATGCCTAGAAACACGACATTGGCGCCGACAGAACAGGCACCTGCCATCAGGGCGCTGCTCAGCATGTCTCCCGAGATCCTGGTATCGCATCCTACAAGGATCAGCGGCTGATGTGCATTCTGTTTTGACAGCACATAGGCGCCCGCTTCCCCCAGCTGCATGGACAGCAGCGGCGTAAGTTCGCTGTTTGCGACCCCCCGCACGCCGTCCGTTCCGAACAAACGTGACATTGAATTTTCCTCCGTGATAAAGATTCCGGCTTCAGCCGCCGGTGCTGCTTCCTGAAGCAGAGCTGTCCTGTGCCGCAGCATCCGCTGCGTTGTTCACCGTGACCGCCACCCGGATCCTGTCTGCCGCCGTAACGAATTCGGGAAGAAAATACGACACTTCCGTACTGTATACACCGCTCTTTCCGCCTCCCGCCAGCTTGCCGACATCGACATACGGCGAAAGATCGGATACGCTCATGCCATCCAGAACGGAAGCCAGGCCGCTCAGCGTGACACTGAGTTTCTTCATGTCCTCTTTTGTGGCTGCGTTGCCATGCTCATCCGCCCCCGCGGTGATCTCCGCAGTGCACCCGTCCGGCACGTTGCGCAGGGCGATCTCCGCCGGATCGATCTCAAATACCTTTGCAGACGCTGCCTCTACACCGATCACCGCCTTCACCGTACCGTCGAAGTCCTTGTCGGCAAAGGAAGTGTTCTCCGGCAGATAGGGCTTGATATTGATCGTCTTTTCCGTATCGCCCGTCGCCCCTGTGGCATCGAGCACATCCGCAGGAATATCGATCGCTTCCGCAGAAGCGAGTACGGACGCTCTCCCGGCCAGCTTCACCGTCTCCGGGTCGAACGTGACCTTGCCTGTCAGAAGATAGCCGTCCGCAGGTGTGCCCTGTGCCTTGCCTGTCACGGTGACATCCTTGGTCGGCAGTATGGTCACGGTCATCTTCACACTGCTGATGTTCATGATAAGTGACTCGGTATCCACGGCGTTGCCGGCGGCATCGTACAGCTTCACGTCCACGCTGGTCGTAATGGTGGCGGAAGCACCTCCGATATCCACGGAAGCCACGGCCTTGCTGATCCCGGAGACAACGGACGCAGGGCCGGAAATGCGCACCTGGTTCTGGTCAAGCGTCACATCGCCCTGTACATAGCCGTCTGCCGGCTTGCCCTTTACTTCGTAATTCAGGGCAAAAATCGAAGTGGACTTGCTCTCCACGGAAAGGCGCACCGTATCGATGCTTCCCTTGATGCTCGTTATTTTGTTGTAGTACTTGTTCGTGGTCAGGGAGATCGAGACCGTGTTCAGGGAGGAAAGGTTCTTTACGTCTGCCGTTGCGATGATATTTTCTTCACCCAGGGCATCGATGATCGAGCGCGGTGCGGTGACCGTGACCACGGGGATCACATCGCTGTCGTCCAGTACGGTATATACATCCCCCTGGTCCGTGATGAGAGCCGTGTTCAGGATCTTTACGGGTACATTGTAAAACTGCATATAGGTCACGGGATCATTGATGTTCGTCACCAGCAGCCAGGTGATGACGGCCGCGATGAGTGCTATGATCCGGAGCCCCAGATTTTCAAACAGATCCGGCTTCTTTTTTTCCTTCATCGTGCCCTTTCTGGTCGTTCGGCTTCGCCGGGTCGTCCTTCCGGTTCATACCGAAGAATGAAACACCTGTTTCCCCTTCCATTTCATGGTGCTGGAAATGCATCAGCGTCTCCTTCAGTTTTGCCTGTCCGACGGCGCGGTCCAGCCTGCCCCGGTACGCTGTGCTGATGTTGCCGGTTTCCTCGGAAACGATGATCGTGAGGGAATCCGTCACTTCCGAAATACCGACACCCGCGCGATGCCTGGTGCCCAGGTCCTTGTCGAGTCTGTTCTCTGAAAGCGGCAGGTAGCAGGTCGCAGAAATAACGCGGTCGCCGCGTATGATCACAGCGCCGTCGTGAAGAGGCGTGTTCTTTTCAAAAATATTGATCAGGAGCTGGCTGCTCACGATGGCATCGACGTCGATGCCTGTGCGTTCGTAATCCCGCAGAGTAGTGTCTTTTTCGATGACGATCAGCGCACCGGTGCGGATCTTGGCCATCTCCACGCTGGCGCGTACGATCTCATTCAGCGTATGGTCGGAAAAGAGGCCTTCGATATGAGAGCGCCCGCTGTTGGTGATGAACGCCGCCAGTATGTTTTTCTGTCCCAGTTCCTCCAGCGCCTTTCTCAGTTCGGGCTGCAGGATGATGACGATCGCGATGACGGCGATCCCCATGACATTCCGTACGATCCACAGGATCGTGGACATGTGGAAGATCTCCGCAATAACAATAAAGACGCCGATCACGATAAGTCCCTTGAAAAGGGCCCACGCACGGGTATGCTTGAGCCAGAGCATGATGTGGTAAAGCAGAAACGCGATGATCAGGATCTCGATAAAATCCGTCAGCCGCATTTTCGGCAAGCTCTGTACATTTGTCAGATAATTTTCTATCCGCCTGATCAGTTCCTGCATGCATGCCTTTCTGCAGGGCCGCCGTCCCGCGCTCCGTCAGGAGCCGTTCCGGCAGCCGGTCATTCACCGGGCCTGTCGTCTCCGCTGTTTCCGCTGTCTCTGCTGCCGCGGCTTTCTCTGCCGTCTCCGCTTTCTCCGCCGTCCTCCGGTCTGTCGCTCCGGTCGGCATCCTCGTCGATATTCTGGTAATCGAAATCATCCGGCCCGTTGTAATATATACCGTCTTCCTCCGCCTCGGGGCCGCTGAAGCGCTGGACCGTATGCGACTTTGCCGCCAGCGTCACCTTGGGAACAGCTTTGACGTAATAGTAATAATCATCGTCCTGGAACTGCACGCTCTCAATGCGTGAATAATCCATATTGAAAAAGAAGAAGACCAGCACTTCCGCAATGCCCGCCGAAACGATCATTCCGAGGAATGCCATCCCGATGGACATGCCGGTGTTATAGGCTATGTCGCCCGCAAAAAGGACGATCAGCATGACGACGGAAGAGACTGCGACCGCTACAGACCAGGCATGCGCGATGCGCAGCCTGCGGACATAGCAGACAATGACCGCGCCCACAGCCAGCGTCAGGGCCATGATGATCATGCTGTGGTTCCCGGCGATCCCGTCCATGAGGCTCCGCAGCGACGTCAGGATCTGATCCACGCTGCCGGTGCCGGTTGTCGCGCCGCTGCCGCCGATGAACACAAGATAATAGTAGACAACTACGCCCACCACGATGCTGAGTGCGGATTCCGGGGCCGTAAACAGGCCCGCGGAAAGCGGAACGACATACGGAATACCCAGCTTCAGACAGACCGGCGTCAGGACGACCAGGATGCCTGTCCTGGGTGTGAAACGGAAATAGAGAAGGAAAAGCAGCAGGAACAGCATTGCCGTAAATCCCAGTGCAAGCAGGGAAAGGGAATACATATGCACCAGTATGACCACAGCGATCAGTGCACAGCCTGCATTGGCGGGGATCAGCGCGCAGAACAGCGCCACGATGACCGTCGGCAGCGCGCCCTTCAGCGTCTCATTGTAACCGATCCCGGAATTGATCATGCCGAGAGCGATCAGCGCTACCGCAAAGCGGGCAATGGGTGTCAGAACGGCACCGAACCTTGCGTAAAGCCCCTTGATGTATTCTCGTATCTCCAGTAATGTCGTCATTCCGGGTCCTCCCCGTAGCCGCGCAGCAGTTTTTTCAGCGCGGAAAAATATCTGTGAAGCCCTCTTCTGGATTTCCGGTAGCGTGCCGCATATATAACCCAGGTGATCAGCAGAAAAGCCGCCATGAAAAGAACATAATCAAAAAGCACCTGCCGCAGAAGCCCTTTGACGTCCGCGGAATAGATGCTCAGCATGATTATATCGAAATTATAGGCTGCATATGCTCCCGCCGCGACCAGAAATGCGATCGTCCCGCTCACCAGCGAGCCCAGCAGCTGTTTTG
This sequence comes from Lachnospiraceae bacterium, assembly GCA_022652545.1. Lineage (GTDB taxonomy): Bacteria > Bacillota > Clostridia > Lachnospirales > Lachnospiraceae > CAG-791. Next base: position 170,688 of record JALCRM010000003.1, on the reverse strand, counting down.
AAATGTAGTCCGTTTTAAAATAGTTCTCCGCCGTCTCGTCTTCTTTCAGCTGGTTCTTCTCATAAAGCGCCAGCCGCGTCATCAGGCGGATCTTTTCCTCATTGAGCATACTCCGGCCTCTCTGCCTGTACCCCGATTGCCAGAGTCATAAAACAGACCGAGGAAGCGCCGGCTCCGTACAGAGCTTCGGCACAGGCATCGATCGTTGCTCCGGTGGTATAAATATCATCGATAATCAATATTTTTTTACATTTTACCGCATTTCCGTATACATGAAAAGCCCCGTTTAGATTGCTGCGCCGGTCGGAAAGGTCCATTTCTTTCATCGGCTTTGTATTGCGGATGCGGCACAGTGAAGCAGTCTCCGCTGCGATGCCCGTGCTTTTCGCCATGCACTCCGCCAGAAGGCCGCTCTGATTGTATCCGCGCCGCCGCAGTCTCTCCTTCGAGAGCGGGACCGGGATCAGGAGATCCGGACGTTCAAAATAGCCGCTGCGCAGCTTTTCCTTAAGCAGATCCGCCATCTCGCCGGCAAAGTAATCGGCATATTCCCGCCTGCCCTCATACTTGAAGCGATAGACTGCGCCCGATACGCTGCGGTATGCAAAGACCGCCGCGCCCTTCCGGTACCGGTGCGGGATCGACGCGCAGTCGCGGCAGTACTCCGTGCGGGCGTCCTGCAGCATCTTGCCGCAGCGCCGGCATGTCGCCCCGCCTATCCTCACGGGCCTGTCGCGGCAGGATCCGCAGATCAGCGCTCCGAACGGCTGCACCGGCCTGTCGCAGACGGGGCAGCGCCGCGGAAACAGAAGATCTGTCAGCAGTCCCGCAGCCTTCCTGCATGCGGGATACTTTTCCGCAAAGGACAGGTCGCTTTTCACGGCGTCTCCTCCCGCATTGCGGACTGATACGCGCGTATGCTTTCCTGCAGCCCTGTGCGCCGCCCGTTCTGCCCGGCGTTTGCGATCATTCTCTCCACCTGTTCGCAGGAGCCCAGAATGACGACGCATTTTCTGGCCCGTGTTACCGCGGTGTAGAGAAGGTTGCGCGTCATCAGCGCCGCCGGGCCGGAAAGCAGCGGCATGATCACGGCCGGATACTCCGATCCCTGCGATTTATGGACCGTGACGGCATAAGCCAGCTCCAGCTGGTCCGTGTCTTCGAAGGGATAGTCCGCCTCCCTGCCTTCGTCAAAACATACGGTAAAGATCCTGGCGGTATTGTCAATACATTTCACGACGCCGAAGTCCCCGTTAAAAACGCCCTGCCCGCGGTCGACTGCAATGCCGAAATTGCCTCGTACTTCCCACTCCAGCTGGTAGTTGTTCCGGATCTGCATCACCTTGTCGCCGACCCGGAAAACCGCATCTCCCCGCCGGTATTCGGCCTTGTCCGCAGACGGCGGGTTGAGTGTTTCCTGCAGCGCCGCATTCAGCTGCTCCACGCCCAGCCTGCCCTTGCGCATCGGCGTGATCACCTGGATCTCGCCGGACGCGCAGTGCACATAGCCCGGGAGCTTGTCCCGCAGCAGCTGCACCGTGTGCTTGCAGATCACCGCCGGATCGCTTCTCTCAAGAAAGAAGAAATCCCTGCTTCTGTTGTCCATCCGGACAGGCTGGCCTTCGTTGATCCGGTGCGCATTCATGACAATATCGCTTTCGGCGGCCTGCCTGAAGATCTTTTTCAGGCGGATGCAGGGAAACGCCCCGCTCTCGAGAAGATCCTGCAGTACGCGTCCGGGCCCCACGCTGGGCAGCTGGTCCGCATCTCCGACCATGATGAGGCGCGTTCCGGGCACGACCGCTTCCAGCAGCGAGCGGAAGAGGTTCATGTCCACCATGGACATCTCGTCGATAATGATCACATCCGCTTCCAGCGGATCGTCCTTCCCTTTTTCAAAGACGGTGAAGCCGGCGCCTCCGCCTGTCCCGTCGCCCTGCGCCCGTTCTCCCGCTGCCGTTTCCCTGTTCATTGCCCTTACGCCGAGCATGCGGTGGATGGTCGAAGCCTCAAAACCCGTTGCATCCGCCATGCGCTTGGCTGCACGGCCTGTCGGGGCAGCCAGCAGGACATCCATTTCCTGTGCACGGAAATATCGGATGATCGTATTGATCGTAGTTGTTTTGCCCGTGCCCGGCCCGCCTGTGATCAGCAGGACCGAATGCTCTGCCGCGGCGAGGACCGCTTCGCGCTGGATCCCGTCCAGAGTGATCCCTTCCGCTGCTTCCAGGCTCCGGATACATTCGTCCCCGGTGCCCGGCGCCGCACAGCCTTCCGGCTCCGCGGCATTCAGATCGAGCAGAAGATGCGCGATCGCCTGCTCCGTGGAATAAGCCTGCGCGGAAAACACGAGAGTGCCGTCCGCTGTCTGCCTGCGCACGATGCGGCGGTCCATGCTGAGATTTTCCAGCTGCACTTCCGTTTCTTCCGTAGAAACATCGAGCAGGTCAGACGCGCGCGCGGTCAGTTCTTCGGAAAGCAGGCAGCTGCTGCCTTCTCCCATGGCGGCAGACAAAACATACAGCAGCCCGCAGCGGATGCGGTATTCGGAATCCGCCCGGATGCCGATGCGGCGTGCGATCCCGTCCGCCCTGACAAAGCCCACACCGTCCACGTCCTCTGCCAGCCTGTACGGGTTCTCACGCAGGATCCCGTACATGGCCATGCCGTAGGTCTTCCATATGCGTACAGCGAGGGCGTTCCCGATGTCGTAGCGCTGCAGGAACAGCATGGCATCGCGCAGATCCCTGCGCTCTCCCATGACGGCGGCGATCTCCCGCGCGCCGTTCTCGCTGATCCCCTTCACTTCGGACAGTCTCTCCGGCTGCTCTTCCATGATCTTCAGCGTATCATCGCCGAACTTTTTCACAATGCGCGCTGCGAGAGCTGCGCCGATGCCCTTTACTGCGCCGGAGGCAAGATAGCGCTGTGCCGCTGCCGCCCCTTCCGGGGGCGCGGAACGGTAGGATGCCATGTGAAACTGAAGGCCGTACACCGGATGTTCCCGGTATTCGCCTGTCAGGACACAGCTTTCCCCCACACTGACGGAGGCCGGGCTGCCGGTGCATGTCAATGTTCCGTCAACGGTCGTGATCTCAAAAACGGTATAGAGATTGTCTTCATTGCGGAAGATAATATCCGAGACGTACCCTTTGATCTCTTCCATGCAATTACCTGAAATGAAAACGTGCGCCGCCTGGCGCACGTTGAAAAGGGCGGGCTTTCCGGCCCGTCTTGTCAGACAGGGATCATGCTTCTCCGGAACCGATGCCGCTGGACAGGAATTCCACGTATTTTCCGGTACCGATCGCCACTGCCGTCATGGGGTCTTCGGCGGTCACGGTATTGATGCCGGTCTTTGATGTGATCAGTTCCTCCAGTCCCTGCAGCAGGGAGCCGCCGCCGGTCAGTACGATACCGCGGTCGGAGATATCCGCCGCCAGTTCGGGCGGTGTTTTTTCAAGCACGCTGTGGATCGCTTCCACGATCTGGTTGGTCGGTTCGCGCAGTGCCTCTTCGGTCTCGTCCGAAGAGACCTTGATGGTACGGGGCAGGCCGGTGACCAGGTTGCGGCCGCGGACTTCCATATATTCCGGTTCGGGCAGCGGGTAGCAGGTCCCGATCTTGATCTTGATGTCCTCCGCCGAACGTTCGCCGACGAGCAGATTGTACTTTTTGCGCATATAACGGACCAGCGCGTCATCGAAGTCATCGCCCGCCACTTTGATGGAAGTGCTGACGACCGTGCCGCCCAGGGAAATGACCGCAATATCCGTCGTGCCGCCGCCGATGTCCACGATCATGTTTCCGCAGGGCTTGGCGATGTCGATGCCGGCCCCGATCGCCGCGGCGATGGGCTCTTCAATGATGTACACTTCGCGTGCACCTGCCTGGAACGTCGCGTCTTCGACTGCCTTCTTCTCGACTTCCGTGACCTGGCTGGGTACGCAGACCGCGATCCTGGGCTTGCGGAAGGTCTTGCGTCCGACCGCCTTCTGGATGAAGTACTTCATCATTTTCTCGGTCACGGTATAATCGGAAATAACGCCCTGCCGCAGCGGGCGGACCGCCACGATATTGCCCGGCGTCCTGCCGAGCATCAGGCGCGCGTCCTCTCCGATCGCCTTGATCCTGTTGGTATCTCTGTCAAATGCCACCACGGAGGGTTCCTTGAGCACCACGCCCCTGCCGCGTATATAAACCAGCACGCTTGCCGTGCCGAGATCTATCCCTATGTCGGTAAACTGCATGTATGACCTCTTTCCTTTCAAAACACCACAAAACGACTGCTGCCTGCCGCCGGAAAAAAGCACCCGGTCCCGCAAGTGACAATCATTATAAACTATGCCTCCTATGTTTTGCAAAATTTTTTTATCGGGTCTGCATTCCGGCCGTTTACCGTTTTCCGGAAAGGATCCTGTTTATATAGTAGCCCGTATAGGAATCATGGCACTTCGCGATCTCTTCGGGCGTGCCACGGGCAATGACCGTGCCGCCGGCGTCGCCGCCGTCCGGTCCCATGTCGATGATATAATCCGCACATTTGATCACGTCCAGGTTGTGCTCGATCACGATCACGGTATTGCCCGCTTCCACCAGGCGCTGCATGATGGAGACCAGTTTTCCGACATCCGCAAAATGCAGTCCGGTGGTCGGCTCATCCAGGATATAGATCGTGTTGCCCGTGCTCCTGCGTGAAAGTTCCGCAGCCAGCTTGATACGCTGCGCCTCGCCGCCGGAAAGCTCCGTGGACGGCTGGCCGAGTTTTACATACCCCAGCCCGACATCGTACAGTGTCTGGATCTTGTCCCGTATGGAGGGCACATTTTCAAAGAAGGAAAGCGCCTCCTCCACCGTCATATCCAGCACGTCGAATATGTTTTTCCCCTTGTACCTGACCTCCAGCGTCTCCCTGTTGTAGCGTTTGCCGTGGCATACCTCGCAGGGCACGTAGACATCCGGCAGGAAGTGCATTTCGATCTTGATGATCCCGTCGCCGCCGCAGGCTTCGCAGCGGCCGCCCTTTACGTTGAAGCTGAATCTGCCTTTGTCGTATCCGCGCGATTTTGCATCGTTCGTGCCCGCAAACAGGGTGCGGATCAGGTCAAATACACCGGTGTATGTCGCGGGATTCGAGCGGGGCGTCCTGCCGATCGGCGACTGGTCGATGTCGATGACCTTGTCGAGTCCGTCGATCCCCTCGATGCCGTCGTTCTTCCCGGGCACTATGTGCGCGCGGTTCAGGTCGCGGGCCAGGGTCTTGTACAGTACCTCGTTGACGAGCGAGCTCTTCCCGGAGCCGGACACGCCGGTAACGACGGTCATGACTCCCAGAGGGAACTTTACATCGATATGCTTGAGATTGTTGACCTCTGCGCCGTGCACGGTGATCCATCCGCCGGGTTTTCTGCGCTCTGCCGGGATCGGGATGCAGAGTTTTCCGGACAGATACTGTCCGGTGATCGAGCCGGGCACCTTCGTGATCTCGTCCGCCGTCCCGCATGCGACGACTTCGCCGCCGTGGGAACCGGCCCCGGGGCCGATATCAATGATGTAATCCGCGGCGCGCATCGTGTCTTCGTCGTGCTCCACCACGATCACGGTATTCCACATGTTGCGCAGATGCTTCAGGGTATTGAGCAGTTTGTTGTTGTCGCGCTGGTGCAGGCCTATGCTCGGCTCATCGAGGATATAGCAGACGCCTACCAGGCCGGACCCGATCTGCGTGGCCAGCCGGATACGCTGTGCCTCGCCGCCGGACAGTGTCGCGGTGGCACGCGCCAGCGTCAGGTAATCCAGGCCCACGTCGATCAGGAATCCCACGCGGGCATTGATCTCCTTGAGAACCTGTTTCCCGATGAACTGCTGGGTTTCCCGCAGTTCAAGGTGCAGAAGGAACTGCTGCAGGTCGCGTATGGACATGCAGGTCACTTCGTAGATGTTGCGGCCTGCTATCGTCACGGCCAGAGATTCCGGACGCAGTCGCCTGCCGCCGCACGCTTTGCACGGCGTGATGCGCATGTAGGTCTCATAGTCCGCCTTGGAACTCTCTGAAAAGGTCTCACGGTAGCGCCGTTCGGTGTTGCGGATGAGTCCTTCGAAGGTGATCGGATAGACGCCGGTGCCGCGCTGTCCCGTGTAATGTACATCCACGGATTCCTCCGTACCGTACATCAGCATGTCGGTGATCTTCTGCGGCAGGTCTTTCCACGCCGTATCCAGGCTGAAGCCGAAGTGCTCTGTCAGCGCCCGGAGCATCGCATTGGTAAAGCTGCCCTTCTGCATGCAGCTCTGCCATCCCGTCACGGCGATGGCGCCTTCGTTGATGGAAAGCCGCTTGTCCGGCACGATGAGATCCGGGTCGAACTCCATCTTGTACCCGAGACCGGCGCATTCCGGACAGGCTCCGAACGGATTGTTGAAGGAAAAGCTGCGCGGTTCGATCTCCGGAATGCTGATGCCGCAGTCGGGGCAGGAGAAGGTCTGGCTGAATGCCATGCTTTCCCCGCCGATGACGTCCACCGTCAGCAGTCCTTCGGCAAGGCCCAGTGCATTTTCCACAGAATCAGTGAGACGCCGCTCGATACCGGGTTTTACGACCAGCCGGTCGACCACGACGTCGATATCGTGCTTGATGTTTTTATCCAGGTGGATCTCCTCGGACAGATCGTAGAGACTGCCGTCCACGCGGACGCGGACATAGCCGGCGCGCTGCGCGCGGTCCAGGACCTTTTCGTGCATGCCCTTGCGGCCCCGCACAACCGGCGCCAGGATCTGGATCCGGCTGCCCTCCGGCAGCTGCATGATGCGGTCAGCCATCTGGTCCACCGTCTGTTTGGAGATCTCCCTTCCGCAGTTCGGACAGTGCGGCGTGCCGATCCGCGCATACAGCAGGCGGAAGTGGTCATAGATCTCCGTGACGGTGCCCACCGTGGAACGCGGGTTGCGGTTCGTCGACTTCTGGTCTATGGAAATGGCCGGAGAAAGCCCGGAAATATCGTCCACCTCCGGTTTTTCCATCTGTCCGAGGAACTGTCTCGCATAGGAGGACAGGGACTCCATGTAGCGCCTCTGCCCTTCCGCATAAATGGTATCGAAAGCCAGGCTGGACTTGCCCGAGCCCGAAAGCCCGGTCAGGACCACCAGTTCGTTGCGCGGGATGTCCACGTCGATGTGCTTGAGATTGTGTTCGCTGGCGCCGCGGATGCGGATGCAGTCGTCCTTGTGGATCATCTTGCGCCGTGCTTCGTCCGACCTACTGTCTTCCGCGAATTTGATTTCATCCGCCCGCAGTGCAGGCCAGTAATCGATCTTTTTGTTTTCTGCCATGAAATCTTCCTACTTTCCCTTTGTCGCTTCGTTGTAGTGCTGTTTCAGCATGATCAGCCTGTCACGCAGCTCTGCTGCGGATTCGAAATTCAGGTCTGCGGCCGCCGAGCGCATCTGCTTCTCCGTCTTTGCGATCAGCTTTTCCAGTTCCCCGGGGCTCATGGATTCCGGGTCTTTCTCGAAAGCCACCTCTTCCTTTGTGATCTCCTTCGTGACGGCGATCAGGTCGCGGACCGCCTTCCGTATGGTCTGCGGCTCTATATGGTGTTCTTCGTTGTATTTCTGCTGTACGGAACGGCGCCGGTCCGTCTCGTCGATGGCCCTGCGCATGGAGTCCGTGACCGTATCGGCATACATGATCACGTGGCCGTCCGAGTTCCGGGACGCCCGTCCGATCGTCTGGATCAGAGAAGTCTCCGAACGCAGGAAGCCTTCCTTGTCCGCGTCGAGGATCGCGACCAGCGAGATCTCGGGTATATCCAGTCCCTCCCGGAGCAGATTGATGCCCACAAGTACATCGAACACATCGAGGCGCATGTCGCGGATGATCTGCGCGCGCTCCAGGGTATCGATGTCGGAATGCAGATACTTTGCGCGGATACCGGCCTCATTCAGATATTCCGTAAGATCCTCCGCCATCTTCTTGGTCAGTGTGGTGATCAGGACTTTATTCTTCCTGCCGGTCTCTTTGCGGATCTCGCCGATCAGATCATCGATCTGCCCTTTGACGGGACGTACCGAGATCTCCGGATCGAGCAGGCCTGTCGGCCGGATGATCTGCTCCGCGCGCAGCAGCTCGTGCTCCGCTTCGTACGGCCCGGGCGTGGCCGAAACAAACAGCATCTGGTCGATGCGCTGCTCGAACTCCTCGAAGCTGAGCGGACGGTTGTCCAGCGCAGACGGCAGCCGGAATCCATAGTCCACCAGCGTGCGTTTCCGGGACTGGTCCCCGTGGTACATGGCGCCGATCTGCGGTACGGTGATATGGGACTCATCGATCATGATCATGAAATCGCCGCGGAAAAAGTCCATCAGGCACATCGGGGCGGAACCCGGCGCCCTGCCGCTGAGCGGCCTTGAATAGTTCTCTATGCCGGAACAGAAGCCGGTCTCCCGCAGCATCTCGATGTCGAAATTCGTGCGCTCGGCAATGCGCTGCGCTTCCAGCAGCTTGTCCCTGCTGCGGAACCACTGCACCCGTTCGTCCAGTTCCTTCTGGATCTCATCGCAGGCGCGGTCTATTTTTTCCTTCGGCACGACATAGTGGGAAGCGGGAAAAACATCGACGTGCGTCAGTTCGGCGTGCGCGCGCCCTGTGACGGGGTCGGCTTCCGTGATCCTGTCTATCGTATCGCCGAAATACTCCACGCGGATGATGTAGTCGCTGCCCTCCGCAGGGTTGATCTCCATAACATCCCCGCGCATACGGAAGCATCCGCGCTGCAGGTCCGCATCGTTCCTTGTGTAGTGGATCGCGATCAGCCGGTCCGCCACCTCCTCCGGCTTTTTCTCCATGCCGGGGCGCAGGGAAATGGACATCTTCTCATAGTCGTCCGGGCTGCCCAGGCCGTAGATGCAGGACACAGAAGCCACAACGATCACGTCGCGCCGCTCGGTCAGGGCTGCCGTCGCCGAGAGCCGGAGCCTGTCGATCTCGTCATTGACAGCCGAGTCCTTGGCTATGTAGGTATCACTCGAAGGCACGTAGGCCTCCGGCTGGTAATAGTCATAATAGGAAACGAAATATTCCACGGCGTTGTCGGGGAAGAATTCCTTGAACTCCCCGTACAGCTGGCCTGCCAGCGTCTTGTTGTGCGAAATGACCAGCGTCGGCTTGTTCATGGCGGCAATGACATTGGCCATGGTAAATGTTTTGCCGGACCCGGTCACGCCGAGCAGCGTTTCGAACTGGTTTCCCTCACGGAAACCGTCCACCAGGCGCCTGATCGCCTCCGGCTGATCGCCGGTAGGACTGTATGGTGAAACCAACCTGAAATGATCCATCTCTTCCTCGCGTACCGCGCGGCGCATCTTCCGCCCCGCAAAACATCCGCTGTGCAGTCAATACTATAGCACAGCGGATGCTGAAAGTGCAAACATATGTTCGGATTCGTCAGGGGCCGCACTGCACGATGCTCTGGGCCATGCTCATGCGGTAATACAGCCCTTTCTCTGCCATCAGTTCCTTCGCGCTGCCTTCCTCCGCGATCCCCCCGCCGTCGATGACAAAAATGCGGTCTGCGTTCCGGATCGTGGAAAGCCTGTGCGCAATGACAAAGGAGGTCCTGCCCTTCAGCAGCTTTGCGATCCCTGCCTGCACCAGCAGCTCCGTACGGGTGTCAATGCTCGAAGTCGCTTCGTCGAGGATCAGGATGCGCGGCTTTGAAAGCATGGTCCGCGCGAGCGCGATGAGCTGTTTCTGTCCGCCGGAAAGGCCGCCTCCCCACTCGGTGAGTTCCGTGTCATAGCCCTGCGGCATCTGCCGGATGAAGCCGTCCGCACCCACCGCGGCGGCAGCCTCCTCTACCTCGGCATCGGTCGCGTCGAGCTTCCCGTACCGGATGTTTTCGCGTATTGTGCCGGAAAACAGGAAACTGTCCTGCGTCATGATCGCCATCTGGCTGTGCAGGCTCTCGATCGTATAGTTTCGTATGTCTTCGCCGTCCAGCAGGATCTCTCCCTCCTGCGCCTCGTAAAAATGGGCGATCAGGTTCACGATCGTGGATTTTCCTGCTCCGGTGGGCCCTACCAGCGCCACCGTTTCGCCGGGCTTTACGAGGAAGGAAACATCGTGCAGCACCTGTGCGCTCTCCCCGTCCTCTCCGGCAGTCTGTTCGTTCTCCCCGCCGCCGTCTTCGTAGGTGAACCCGACATGTCTGAACTCCACCTCCCCCTGCAGGGGCGGCAGCTGCCCGGCACCGGCGCGGTCCCGGATCCCCGGCTCGACATCCATGATCTCAAAGATACGCTCTGCCCCCGCGATGTTGGTGACCAGCTGGTTGTAAAAACTGCTGATGCTGTTGATCGGCTGCCAGAACATGTTGAGATAGACCGAGAACGCCATGAAAGTACCTACGCTGATGTGCTCTCCGGCCAGTACGATGATCCCGTACCAGTACAGACAGATACAGCCTACGCTCCAGGCCAGATCGATGACCGAGCCGAAGCCGTCGGCCAGCCGCACCGCCTGCAGAAAAGAATCCCTGTGTTCCTTCAGCAGCCCGTCCAGCGTCTCCTGGGTCTCCTCCTCCGCGGCAAAACTCTGGATCACGCGGATGCCCGCCAGGTCCTCGTGTACATAGGCATTGAGGTTCGCGGACTTCTGCCGGAAATCCATCCAGTGTTTGTGGGCTTTGATCTCTATCGCGCAGGTCCCCAGGGCCATGAACGGCGTGGAGATCAGGGCTGCTGCCGCGAGCCTGGGATTCTCCGCAAACATGATCACCACGACGGCCGCGACCGTCAGGGCATCCGGGATCAGCGAGGTGACGCTGTTGTTCAAAACATCGCGCAGCGAGTTCACATCGCCGATAATGCGGGAGAGGATCTTTCCGTGCGGCCTGCTGTCAAAGAAGTGGAAGTCCATCTCCTGGATGTGGCTGTACAGTTCCTGCCGTATCGTAAGCAGGATGCGGTTGCAGACATCCGCCATGATCGTCATCCTGGTCCGGATCGTGAGGAACAGCGCGCCGTTCAGCACGAGGGCGACGCAGACGATGCGCGTCAGGCCGGTCATATCGTGCCCTCCGATATCCTTGTCCACTGCCGACTGAATGAGCAGCGGATTGATGATATTCACCGCTATGCCGTAGCCCATGAGCAGCAGCACGACCGTTACCTGCCGCCGGTAATCCTTCATGTAGGAAAACAGCCTGCGCATGGTCTGCAGCTTGCTCTTTTCCGTTACCTTTTTCTGTTTTTCATTGGTCCTGAATGAATTGAATGCCATAATATTGTTCACTTTCCCTTAAGATGCACTGTCCATGCCGGCGCCGCAGCGCCGTTAACGACCGTCTTTACGGCCGCCTTTACGACTGCGCCCTGCAGGTCTCCCGGTACAGGCCGTTCTGCGCCATCAGCGAAGCATGGGTGCCGCGTTCGGCGATCCGGCCGTCTTCCAGCACAATGATCTCGTCCGCTTTCTGCACGGCACTGATCCGGTGTGCGATGATGATCTTCGTCATTTCCTTCTTGTCTTCGAGCATCTTCTGTATCTCATGCTCCGTCTCCATGTCCAGCGCCGAGGTAGAATCATCCAGCACCAGCACCGGGTCGTTCTTGGCCAGTGCGCGCGCGATGCTGATCCTCTGCTTCTGTCCCCCGGACAGACCCACGCCGCGTTCGCCGATGACGGTATCATACCGGTCGCTCAGCCGCTCGATGAAATCGCTGGCCTGCGCCTCCCCCGCCGCGGCTTCCACGGTCTCTTTCCCCGTTTCCTTCCGGCTGCCGAGGGCGATGTTTTCGCCGATCGTATCCGAAAACAGGAAGACTTCCTGCGAAACAAAGGAAAAAGTCCTGCGCAGCTGTGCGAGCGGAAGGTCGCGTATATCCACGCCGTCGAGCAGTATGCTGCCGTCCGTCACATCGTACATGCGCTGCAGCAGCTGTACGATCGAAGTTTTACCGGCTCCGGTGGCGCCCATGATCCCCAGCGTCTTCCCCGGCTCCAGCACGAAGCTGATGTCATGCAGGATCTCGTGCCCGTCTGCCTTGTGGAACGAAACATGCCGGAACTCTATCCTGCCGCGCACCTTATCCAGCCGTGTGCAGGGTACTTTTTCCGTAATGGTGGGCTTCTCCTCAAAGATCTTCTGCAGTTTTTTATCGGAGGAGACAGCCGAGCTGAAGCTGTTCACCAGCCAGCCGAGCATCTCCATCGGCCAGACGATATTGAACGAATATTCGATGAAGGCGGAAAGCTGTCCGAGCGTCAGGGTGCCCTGCATCACACTGTATCCCCCCGCCAGCAGCGAAAGGATCGGCACGATCGCCGTCATGACCGAGAACAGCGGGTAGTATTTTGCGAACATACGGGACTGCTGCATATTCAGGTCATAGTATTTCTGGTTGTGGGACAGGAACTTCTGGATCTCGTACTTCTCGCGTCCGAAGGCATGGACGGTGCGCACGCCTTCGAGGTTCTCCTCCGCGACCCGGTTCAGGGCCGCGTTCTCGTCGCTGATCTCCTCGTAGACCGTGTCCAGTTTCTTTTCCAGGACGACCGCAGTCCAGCCGCAGAAGATCATCGCGCACAGCGGAATGACCGTAAGGCGCAGACTGATCCGCGACATGCATACGAGAATGACCACCGTGTGGTAGGTCACCTCGATCAGCAGCATCCCCACAAAATTCAGGGCATCCCAGATGTGGTCGACGTCTTCCTTGACCCTGGCCATCAGCACGCCCGTGCTGTTCCTGTCAAAAAAGTCCGCGCTGAGCGACTGTATGTGCCGGAACGTGTCCCGGCGGATCCGGGCGGCGATACGGCTGCTCGTCCTGTCGAATTCATATTCCTTGACATACTGGAAGATGCAGCGTCCGACGCCGATCCCCAGATAGCCGAGGAGCAGTTTCGGCAGAAGAGCCGTCCTGCCGCCCGTGATCACATCGTCCACCACATGCTGCGTCAGGAGCGGGGCCAGCATATCCAGCGACACCGCTATGACAAGCGAGGCCACCGCCAGCAGATAGGACCATTTGTTTTGCCATATGTATTTTGAAATTTTCAACGTAACTCCCTCATTCGCGTAAAAAAGCCGCGGCATATCCTGCCGCGGCTCGATCATCGTATTTCGGATCCCGGAACGCCGGACTACAAGAACGGCGCCACCAGGGGAACCAGGCCGGAGGCAAACTGAAATATGCTGTTTTCCGTTTCATATCCTGCAAATAAAGACCGCATCATTCTGCCTCCTTTCCTTAACTGTCGGGCATCTGCCCGCACCAGTGCTGCGGACAAAATATATCACAGTACATGTATCTCTGTCTACATTTATTTTGCGGATTTTCCCGTGGACGCCGTATCCGAAGAGGATCCCGTGGCTGCCGAGGAAGCTGTGTCCGAGGAAGAAGCTGCTCCCGCAGAAGACGCTTCGTCCGCAGAGGATGACGTTTCTGCAGAAGACGCCGTATCCGCAGAAGATGCCGTTTCCGCTGAGGATGCCGTATCCGAAGTGGCGGCGATGCCGGCGGGCCCGGCAGTGGAAGCCGTTTCCGCTGAGGACGCCGTATCCGCAGAAGCGGATATGGAGGCATTCTCACTGTCGAGGTCGAAGGTGCCGTCGATCTTTTCCTTCAGGACCTTCTGCGCCTCCTCCAGCTGGTTATCCGTGCCGGATGCATAGGCATCCGTATCGAAGTCCAGTGCAATATCAGGGGTGATCCCCTTATGATTGATGTCGCGGCCGTTGCGCGTAAAATAAGCTGCCACGGTCAGTTTGACAGCGGTGCCGTCCTTAAGGTCGTAAACATCCTGCACGACGCCTTTCCCATAGGTCTGCGTCCCTATGACCGTGCCGATCCCGGAATCCTGGATAGCGCCTGACAGGATCTCTGAAGCGCTGGCCGAATACTGGTTTACCAGTACCGTAAGCGGCACCTGCAGCTCATTGCTGCCGTCGCAGTCGAACTCCGTCTTTTCTCCGTTTCGTTCTTCCCAGTAGAAGATCAGTCCCTTGGGCAGGATCTGCTGTGCAATGGCGGTCACCGTGGTAACATTGCCGCCGGGGTTGCCGCGCAGGTCTATGATCAGCCCTTTCATGCCCTGTGCCTTCAGGTCCGCCAGAGCTGTGGCAAACTGGTCGCTTGTCACATCGTCAAATTCCGTGATGCCGATATAGCCGATCTTTCCGTCCTGCATCTCGGAGTAGACAGTCGTGGAGCTCTGTTTTGCCCTTGTGATCTCAACCTGGATGTAATCGGCCGCTCCCTTGCGGTAGATCGTCAGTTTGACCTTGGTGCCTTCCTTGCCGTGGATCATGTTGACCACTTCATCCAGGTCCTTGCCTGCCACGTCGGTACCGTCCACCTTGTAGATGATATCGCCGGCCTGCAGTCCGGCCTTCTCCGCCGGTGAATCCTTTACCGTGCCCGTGATAAGCGGATACTGGGTCTCCTGATCCAGTGTGACATAGGCGCCGATGCCGTAAAACACGCCCTCGCTGGAGGCATTCAGGTCCTTCAGCTCATCCGCGTTGTAGTACACGGAATACGGGTCGTCCAGGGATTTCAGAAGGCCGCTGTACATGCCGTCTTCCTTCTGCTGCACGGTCACGTCATCCGCATAGTAATATTTGCTGTCGATCAGTGACTCCAGCTGCTGCAGTTTCGAAACGGACTGATTGTTGATCGCGGAAGAACTGTCCGCAGTCTGCGCGGCAGCCGGGGAGCTTCCGGATGTTTCCGCCGAAGCGCCTGCCTGCTCCGCAAAACGCAGCAGCGTTCCGCTGCGCAGCCCGATGACGGCAGCCAGCGAAAGAAGAACGGCCGCGACAAGCAGTCCCGAAAGAAAACCGCCGAAAAAGATCCGGCCGCTCATGTGATGCGGCCGTCCGTCAGTCTGCGAAGATCTCTGCGGAGCTGTCCCCGCACCGCTGCCCGCAGCGCCGTAGGACGGCGCCGTTCTGTAAGCAGCCTGTGCAGCTGCGACGGGTCCGGCTGCGGTGACGGACTGTGCCCACGGCTGCGCGTCGGACTGCGCGCCCGGCTGTGCCCCGGACTGCGCGTCAAACTGTGTGCCCGGCTGTGTCCCGGACTGCGCGACGGGCTGCTGTCCGTTTGCTGTCCCGAACTGCGGTATGCAGCTGTCTTCCATATTTTCGTTACTGTTATTTTCCATCTGTGTTTTCCCCTTCTCGGATCACTTTCCGAGATAACTCCACGGATTCACATACTGTCCGTTCAGTCTTACCGAGAAATGCAGGTGCGGCCCTGTTGACGCCCCTGTGCTCCCGACTGCCGCGATCTGCTGTCCGGCTGTCACATTCGCACCTGTCGAAACATCGAGCGCGGAGGCATGCATGTAAATGGTATACAGACCGTCACCGTGGTCGATCATGACATAATTGCCCATCGAAGAATTGTAGCCGGCAGCCACAACGGTGCCGTCATAAGCCGCAAGGATAGGAGAACCGTAGGGCGCCGCCATATCCAGGCCGCTGTGAAAACGTGTGTCCCCGTAGATCGGATGCACGCGGTAGCCGAATTCGGAGGTGATGCTGGTATACTGAGGCGCCGGCCAGGTAAAGATGCCGCCGCTGTAATGGCGTCTCTGCGATTCGGCAAGTTTTGCCTTCTCCGCCGCCACTGCCGCCTCCAGTGCCGAGATGGTGGAATTCTCCGTCTCTATTTCCTGCTGGTATTCGGCGATGGATGCCTCCTTGTTGCTGATGTCCCCTTCGAGGCTGTTGATCTGCGAAGATTTCAGTTCGATCAGGTTCTGCATGTTGGCCTCTTCGGTCTCCTGGTCTGATTTCGCCTGGTTCAGCGTCGTACGCTCCTCCTGGAGCGCTTTTTTCGTCACTTCCACAAGTTTTGTCTGTTCCTTGTACTCCTGCAGCTTCTGCCGGTCGTACGCGGAGAGTTCGTCGATGTAATCCGCACGGTTCAGCATCTCTCCGAAACTGCCGGCTGTGATGATCTCTTCCAGGATATATCCGTTGCCCTTTTCATAGATGAACTGGATGCGCTTTTTCATGGCGGCATACTGCGCATCCTGGACCTTCTGGGCTTCTTCCAGTTCCTGCTCCTCTTTGGTGATCTCCGCTTCCTTGTCCGAGATCTTCTGCTTCAGGTCGTCGATCTTGGCCTGGATATCCGTCAGCGAGGAATCCAGGGTCGTGACATACTGCTGAAGGTCGCTCTTGTCGCTTTCGAGCTTGGTCTTCAGGTCTTTCATGTCGCTGAGCGTATTCTGCATGTTCTCGCGATCCTGCTTGGCGGATTCTATCTCCGCTTCCTTCGCCTTGATGCTGTCATTCGTCAGCTCCTCGGCATCGGCGCGCAGCGTAAGGGACGGCAGCGTCAGCTGTGCAGTCAGCGCTGTAAAAAGCAATATGCCCAGAAGGGCATACCGCAGGCTGTTTCTCATTTTCACGATAGGTCCGCCTTTGCCTGTCTTCAAACCTTGAGATGCCTCCTGACAGTCACCGCGCTTCCGAAGAAGCCGATGCCAATACCAAGAATGAGAGAGATCGGGATCAGCTGCTGCATGATGTTCTGTACGGGCAGAAAGCTCATCAGCTTGGAGAGCATGGAAAACCGCTCCGCTATGTAAGCGATCGCCTTGTCATAGATAAAATAAATCAGAACCAGCGGGATCACGGATCCCACAATACCGATGATGATGCCTTCGATCACAAACGGCGCACGCACGAAGAAGTCCGTGGCCCCTATGTATTTCATGATGCTGATCTCTTCCTTCCGAACCGCTATGCCGATCGTAACGGTATTGCTGATCAGGAATATGGACACCGCCAGCAGGATCAGCACGATCCCGAGATAAATGTAAGTGATCAGGCTGTTGAACCCGCTCAGCGTGGACGCCGTAAGTTCGGAACGGTTGACCTCCCGCACGTTGTCCTGCCCTTTCAGAAAATCCACCAGGTCGTTCTGCTTGGACACGTCTTTCAGATAGATCTCCAGGTTGGCGCTGTTCTGCAGCGGATTTTCCGTAAAGCCCTCCGCATAGTCCCCGAGATACTCGTCCTTGAAGGAATTCCAGGCTTCATCGGCGGATATGTATTTGACATTCTTGACTTCGGGCCGTTCCTCGATGGCAACCTTGAGCTGATTGATCTGCTCCTCGGTCGTGCCTTCATTGAAAAAGACCGTGACCGATACGCCCTGCTCCGCTGTTTTGACAACGTTCTGGAAGTCTGCCAGGATCGCGTAAAACAGTCCGAACAGGAAAAGACATGCTGCGATCGTGGCGATGGAAGCCATAGTGAACAGCCTGTTGCGTCTCAGGTTCCTGAACCCCTGTCCGATTGTGTAGAAAAATGAACCGATTCTCATTGATAGTCCCCGTTGTACCCGTCGTCCTGCATCCCGCTGTCTTCGGGAGCCGATTCGTAGTCTTCCTCGTACACTTCTTCCAGTTCACTCTGCTCGTACGTTTCGTTTTCTTCCGCGGAGTACTCACCGTGCATCTCATCGTCCAGGATGATGCCCTGCTTCATGGTGATGACGCGCTTGTGCATCGCATTCACGATCTCGCGGTTGTGTGTGACGACAAGCACGGTCGTGCCTTCCCTGTTCACCTGGTTCAGAAGCTGCATGATATCCCAGGAGTTCCGGGGATCCAGGTTGCCGGTAGGCTCATCCGCCAGAAGGATATACGGATGGTTGATCAGAGCCCTCGCCAGTGCGACTCTCTGCTGTTCCCCTCCGGAGAGCTCATTCGGCCTGCTCTTGTATTTGTCCGCAAGACCGACGGTTGCCAGTATCCTGGGTACGTTCTTTTTGATGTGGGAATTGGGCTCCTGGATAATGCGCTGGGCAAAGGCCACGTTCTCATACACATTCCGGTCCCTGAGCAGACGGAAGTCCTGGAACACGATCCCCAGGTTCCTGCGGAACTTCGGGATCTTCCTGTGCTTGATCGACGTCAGCTCATAGCCGAGGACATTGATAAAGCCCGTGTTCGGCGTAAGTTCACGCAGGAGCAGCTTGATCAGCGTGGATTTTCCCGAGCCGGAATCCCCCACGATAAAGACAAACTCTCCCTGTTTTATATCCAGAGAAACGCCGTTCAGCGCCGGTGCGCTCCTGTCATACGACTTGCAGACGTTCCGCATCGTGATGACGTTTCCCTCCGGAATTTCATACTGTTGTTTTCTGCGTCTTGCCATAAGATCCCCTTACCAAAACAGAATGCCCGTTCCGCGCGATATCAGTACTCAAAATCCTGCAGCGATTCCATATATTTCATATACTTTACTACCATCAGTGCGATTTTGAAAGTAATGGCATCATCGAACACCCGGAGGTCCAGCCCCGTGCTCTTCTGCAGCTTGTCCAGCCTGTAGACCAGCGTGTTCCTGTGAATGAACAGCTGCCTGGACGTTTCGGACACATTCAGGTTGTTCTCGAAGAACTTGTTGATGGTGATCAGCGTTTCCTCGTCGAAATCGTCCGGGTTCCGTCCTCCGAAGATCTCGCGGATAAACATCTTGCACAGCGGGATGGGGAGCTGGTAGATCAGCCGTTCTATGCCCAGCTGGCTGTAGGCGACGATGTCCATGTCCTCAAAGAAGATCTTGCCCACATCCAGGGCCATTTTGGCTTCCTTGTAGGAACGGCTGACATCCTTGATCTCGTCGACCGCAGTCCCGTAGGCGATATGGACCTTCTGCATGCCGGTCCCGCGCAGATACTGCGCTATGGCTTCGGCCGTCTTGGCCACATCCCTGGTGTGGAGCGCTTCGCTGAGGTCCTTGACGACAACGACGTTGTTCTCATCCACGGCCGTTACAAAATCCGTCGTACCGGTCCCGATATACTGCTGCATATACTCCAGCACATTGAAGTCCTTGCTGCCGCCGGTCTCGATGATCAGCACGACGCGGGGCGCCTCTACCGCAATATGCAGTTTTTTGGCCCGCCTGTAGATGTCGACCAGCAGAAGATTGTCAAGCAGCAGATTCTTAATGAAGCTGTCATGGTCATAGCGTTCCTTGGAAGCTGCCAGCAGGCCGGTGATCTGAAAGGCTGCCATTTTGCCGATGATCAGGCTGTTGTCTCCGCCGCCGCGGATCACCAGGACGAATTCCGGCACCTGTTCATCGAAAATCTTGAAAAATTCAAATTCCCCCCAGCTCTGCGAATCCGCCGGGGACTGCGCAAACTTCGGGACAAAAGCGGAAGCTTCTGCAAAGACCGGCGCCGTTACCGCCGTTTCCCTGCCTTCCGGATCCATGATGCCTATCTCAACATGCGTGATATCCCTGATACCTTCAATCGTGCTCTGCAGCACCTGTGTCGAGACCATACTGCCGTATGCCTCCCGCTTTTTCCTTCCGGTCTGCACCGGATGATTTGTCGCCCCATACCTGAGGATTCAGCAATATTCTATAGCATGCTCACAAAAAAATCCATAAAAACCGGGCCCGGATTTGTGCAGAAATACGAATCAGGGACAGTTCTCTTCCGTCAGGGCACCAGCCAAAGGGAGAGCGCTATGTAGGCGACGCTCAGCAGGATCCCGAGCAGGAGCGGGATGTTACATAATGCGGCTGAGGAAACAGCCGCATCAGAGCCTGATGCTGAAGCATCAGGTTCCCCCTGGAAGGCCGGGGAAGCCGCATTCTTCCGGCGCCTTATGCCGAAAGGCCTGCCCTGCAGGGCGGCGATCGCGTGCAGAAGCAGTACGGCCAGTACAACGCCGGCTGCAGCCATGATGCAGAGGATCATGAGCGAGGAGCTCTGCATGTCCGCACTGCCCTCGAGAGCGTTGACCAGCTGTCCGGCGCTCCCGTCGGTCTGCAGATCCAGGGTGTAGTACATGCTCAGTACTTCGACTGTATTGAACGACATGTGCATGAGGACGGAGGTCCAGAGACTTCCGCTCGCTTCCACCGCCAGTGCCCAGAAAATGCCCACCGCGAAGGTGTAGCAGGTCTGGTTCAGGTTCATATGCATCAGGCCGAAAAGAAGTGCAGAGAGGACAGCCGAACCGAAGATGCGGCCGGTCGTGCGGAAGGAGCTGAAAATATAGCCGCGGAACGCGATCTCTTCACAGAAGGGAGCGATCACACCCACGATGAGGATCATCAGCCACATCGGTTCCGCCGTGATGGAGCCGCTGAGCAGGGCCGCCGTATTGCTCGTGACCAGCATGGTGAGCCAGTTGCAGAGCACCATCATCGGGAGCAGGACTGCCATGAGGAGCAGCGAAAGGAGGATCACCGGGATCCTGATCCTGCGGAACGGGAACATCTCGCAAAAGCGCGCCGGCGTGCAGAGCGCAAAAATGAGCAGAGGCAGCACCAGAACACCTTCGGAAAGTACCGAAGAAGGCACCATATCATACAGCCAGGGAAAATAGCCGGCCGCTCCGGCAGCCAGTACATAAACGATAAGATCCAGCAAAACAGCAGTCAGAAACAGGCTTCCCGCTTTTTTTGATGACATATCTCCCTCCATGAGGAGAATCTTCAGATTCTCCGAAATGGGCAGCCGGTGCGCCAGCACCGATGCTGCGGTTTGAAAGAGCCGCATCAGCGGCAATTTCAAACTTATCCCTCCATGAGGAGAATCTTCAGATTCTCCGAAATGAACATCGGCAACACTTCGCGCCGCTGTTGCAGCCGGTGCGTCAGCACCGCTGCTGCGGTTTGAAAGTGCCGCATCAGCGGCATGTACCTGCGCGGATGCGGATGTTTTTTCATTATAGCATGATTGCCGTGCTGTCAAAACAAGCCGGCAGCCGGCCTGTTCTCCCGGACGTTCATCTGGTCAGGCGTATCGCATCCTCCGTGATCTCGATGCGGCCGTTCTTCAGCAGACGCCCCACCGCGCGCTTGAACTCGTTTTTACTCATGCCCGTTTCCCGAAGGATCAGCCCGGGATCCGCGCGGTCAGTGAAAGGCAGGCTGCCGCCGCAGCTTTCCATTTTATGCAGCAGGCTGTCTGCGTCGGTATCCATCTGGATGTACGCCTTTTCGCGGAGGCTCAGGTCCAGTTTGCCGTCGGGTTTTACCGCCGATACGCGCGCCGTAACAGTTTCGCCGGGCTGCAGCTGCCTGGCCGGCTCGCGTTTCGGGATCAGCGCCGAATAGAGGTTGTCCACGGCCACGAAGGTGCCGAAGTTGTCGCTCGTCCAGTAGACCAGGCCGGTGACGTGGTCCCCTGCCTTGTACGGACTGTCGGTGCGCAGATACGGATAGACATTCATCGTCGCGCACAGGCGCCCTGTTTTGTCAATGTAAGGCGCCACCAGGCAGCTCTGCCCCTCGTGCACCCTGACACCGCGCGGCTGTTCGCGGAACGGCAGCAGCAGGTCCTTGTCCAGGCCCCAGTCCAGAAATGCCCCGGCGGAAGTCTCCTGTTTTACCGTAAGGAAACCGGGAGTGTGCAGCGTGAGGGCCGGCTCCTTCCGTGTGGCAATGAGCCTGTCCTCCGAATCCCTGTAGAGAAAGACCTCCACGATATCACCGTCTGCGGCGCCTTCCGGCACCTGCGACTTCGGCAGCAGCACCCGTTCTCCGGCATCCTCCGGGTCCGTCAGATAACAGCCGAAATCGACGGTCTTTTCGATCTGCAGTTCCTGTTTTTCTCCGAGTTTCAGCATATCGGTCCCTCTTCCCCGGGCTTCAGGCGGCGCCAGGCATCCGTTTCCGCCGCTGTCCTTTCGCGCACCTTCATCTCCGTGAGCGCGAAGGGTGTCCCGTCTTCTCCGTTCAGCGAAGTGACCAGCAGTCCGCCGTTTTCCCAGCACACTGGTGTGATGATATCGCCCAGTTTTGCCTGCTTTTTGTATTCGATCCGCAGCCCGGTGATGAGGCTGCCTTCCGGCACCATATCCATGGCAAAACGCACATACTGCACATTGTTGACATGGCGGTTGGAATCCATGTGCGTCTCCGTCACTTCGATCGGCTTTCCCGCCTTCCCGGGTCCTTCCGGGACCTTCATCTTGCGCGGCTTGTAATCCATCTCCAGGCGGTCGTGAATGACGTAGCAGTCCAGCATCTTCTGCGGGACCATGACCGGCTTCATGCGTTCCATGTTGATCAGGGACCAGACGGAATTGGCGACGGCCAGCCGCTCGCCCGCTTCCGTTTCCATAAAGAAGTTACGGATGCCCAGAAAGCTCTTCTGCTCGTAGGGGACCGTGCCGATCCTTACCCGCTCCCCGTACACCGGCAGGCGGGACGCGTCTATCTGGTAATAATTCACAAGCCAGTGGGCGTCGTTGTCCTGCATATAGCCGATCCCTACTCCGCCGTCCTCCGACTGGAACGTGGAGCAGTCCTGAAAGTACTGCACCAGCGCGTCCATCCGCAGCAGTCCTTCGGCATCCACTTCGCTGTAGCGTATCCTGCTGTCAAAAGTATAGTACATGATATTTCCTTTCCTTCTGTCACGTGACTGTAAAAACAAGACCCCCGGGAGTGTTTCCCGGGGGTCTTCATCGCTGGGCTAGCTGGATTCGAACCAGCGAAATGACGGAGTCAGAGTCCGTTGCCTTACCGCTTGGCTATAGCCCATTATGTCCCGCAGAAGGTTCTCCGCCAACTGCAAGACAGAATTATACAAGACGGCCTGCGATATTGCAAGAGTTTTATAAAGGCTCCTGCCCTGCCGCAGGTGTCCGCTTACACCTCGAACATCAGATCCTCATAGGTAGGGAACGGCCACACGGACTTGTCGATGAGGTTCTCCAGACGGTCGCAGGGACGGCGCAGCGCAATCATGGCCGGCTTCATGGAGTCCTTGCAGAAGAAGGCCTTCTCTTTCACATCCTTCAGGCTGATGCATTTTGCATCCAGCGCCTGCAGGCTACGCAGCGCGTTCTGGGCGGTATCGATATTGTCCGCGATCTCGCGCAGGCGATCCGTACCGGCTGCCGACGAAACGCCCGCTTCGTTCAGCGCATTGACATCTCCGGCCAGGCTCCCGGCATAGTCGACACAGGCCGGAATGATCTGTCTGCCTGCCATATCGATCATCGTGCGCGCCTCGATCGTGATCGTCTTGGCGTAGGTCTCGTAAATGATCTCCTCGCGCGAAACAAGCTCCGACTTGGAGAAGATCGCGAACCTCTCGAACAGCGCGACCGCCTTCGGCGTCGTGAGCGCCGGTGCGGCTTCGATCGAACTGGGGATATTGGGCAGTCCCCTGCGGGCCGCTTCGCGGACCCACGCGTCGGCGTAGCCGTTGCCGTTGAAGATGATGCGCTGATGGTCCTTCAGGTTTTCCTTGATGAGATCGTGTACGGCAATGTCGAGGGAAGCCGCCTTCTCCAGCCTGTCGGAAGCGTCGCTGAAGGCTTCCGCCACAATGGCGTTCAGCACGGTATTGCAGCTGCTGATGGAATCCGCGGAACCCACCATGCGGAACTCGAACTTATTGCCCGTGAAGGCGAACGGCGACGTACGGTTGCGGTCGGTCGCATCCATCCTGAGGTCGGGCATCGTGGAAATGCCGGTACGCAACACGCCGCCCTGTATATGCTTGGCTGCCGTGCCTGTTTCCAGGAGCTGTTTCACGACGTCGCCGAGCTGCTCGCCGAGGAATACGGAAACGATGGCCGGCGGCGCCTCGTTCTCGCCGAGACGGTGATCGTTGCCGACATCCGAAGCGCTCTGCCGGAGCAGATCCGCGTGGATATCCACTGCCTTGAGGATACAGGAGAGCACCAGCAGGAACTGGACGTTGTCTTCCGGAGATTCGCCGGGATCGAGCAGGTTCTGTCCCTTGTCCGTGGTCAGCGACCAGTTGTTGTGTTTCCCGGAACCGTTGACGCCCGCAAACGGCTTCTCGTGCAGCAGGCAGCGCAGGCCGTGGTGTTCGGCCACCCGTTTCATGGCCTCCATGACGATCTGGTTGTGATCGCAGGCGATGTTGGCGTTTTCATAGATCGGCGCCAGCTCGTGCTGGGCCGGAGCCACTTCGTTGTGCTGTGTTTTGGCAGGCACACCCAGGCTCCAGAGCTCCGTGTTCAGGTCCTTCATATACTCGCCGACATGCTCGCGGATGACGCCGAAGTAATGGTCCTCCATTTCCTGGCCCTTCGGGGCGGGCGCGCCGAACAGCGTACGGCCGGTGAAGATTAGGTCGGGCCTCTTTTTATATTTTTCCGCATTCACGATGAAATATTCCTGCTCGGCACCCACGCTGGGGATCACTTTCCTGGTCTCCGTATCGCCGAGAATGCGCAGCAGACGCACTGCCTGCGTGCTCAGCGCCTCCATCGAACGCAGAAGGGGCGTCTTTTTGTCCAGAGCCTCTCCCCTGTAGGAGCAGAATGCGGTGGGTATGCAGAGCGTCGAACCGGCGCCGGTCTTCTTGAGGAAAGCCGGGGAAGTAACGTCCCAGGTCGTGTAGCCGCGCGCCTCGAACGTGGAGCGCAGCCCGCCGGAAGGGAAGGACGAAGCGTCCGGCTCGCCCATGATGAGTTCCTTGCCGGAAAACTCCATCATCATATGGCCCTCGCGGTCCGGACTGTTGACGAAGGAGTCGTGCTTTTCGGCCGTGATCCCCGTGAGCGGCTGGAACCAGTGCGTATAGTGCGTGGCTCCGTTTTCCATGGCCCAGTCCTTCATGGCCTTCGCGATGACGTCCGCTTCCGCCCGGGTCAGTTCCCCGCCTTCGTCCATGATGCTGACGACTTTGCGGAAAACGCTCTTGGGCAGGCGTTCACGCATCGTACTCAGTGAAAACACGTCTTCACCGAATATCTCTTCGACATTGATCTTATCCGTCATACCTCTCCGTTCTGCGGCACTGCCTGTCTGCAGGCAGTCCCTCGCCAATCAACTCTGCTGTTTCGAAAATAATATATATAAGATGCACCCGGCCGCCGAAAAAAACAAGCCTGCCGTGCAGCGGCACTGTCCGCGCGCGGCTTTTCTCACGCCCGGCAGCTGCGCAGGAGGTCGCCCGGGGACGGCTTTTCAGACAGGGTCACCCACAGTTTTTCCTGCGGATGCGGCGCGCTTTCCGTATACAGACCGTCTTCCGTCTGAAGGGAAAGCACCTCTGCCTTCACGTCGCGGCCGTCCGGTTTCATGATCTCGATCGTGTCGCCCCGGGAGAACTTGTTTTTCTGCTCAAAGTGCGCACGGCCTTCTCCGTCCACGGCATCCACGGTGCCCAGATAGACCGCCTCGCTCACATAAAGCGCATCCGCATATTCCATGGACTCCTCCGAAGGTTTTCCGAAATAGAAGCCGGTCGTGAATTCCCGGCAGGTGCAACGGCGGATCTCGTCCATGTACCAGGGCAGGGCTGCGCGGTATTTTGCCTCGCTCTCCATGCAGTCATCGATCGCCTTCCTGTAGGTGCGCGCCACCGTGGCCACATACAGTTCGGTCTTCATCCTGCCTTCGATCTTGAACGCGTCGATACCCGCTGCGAGCAGTTCCGGTATGTGCCCGACCATGCACAGATCCTTCGAGTTCAGAATATAGGAGCCCCGCCCGTTCTCCTCAATGGGAAAATACTGGCCGGGCCTCTTCTCTTCCTGCAGCGCGTATTTCCAGCGGCAGGGGTGCGCACACTCCCCGCGGTTCGCGTCCCTGCCGGTCAGGTACGATGACAGCAGGCAGCGCCCGGAGTAGGAGATGCACATGGCCCCGTGCACAAAGGCCTCGATCTCCAGATCGTCCGGCACCGCCTCGCGGATGCCGCGGATCTCGGCAAGGCTCAGCTCCCTGGCACAGACGATGCGCGAAGCGCCTGCCTCGTGCCAGAACCGGAACGTCAGCCTGTTCGTGCTGTTGGCCTGTGTGGAAATGTGCAGTTCGATGCCCGGGCAGTTCTCCTGCGCCAGCCGCAGCATGCCCGGGTCCGCGATGATCAGCGCATCCGGCCGCAGTTCCGCCAGCTCGCGGAAGTACGCCTCCGCCCCCGGCAGATCTTCGTCGTGTGCGATGATATTGGCTGTCACATGCACGCGGACACCGTGTTCGTGCGCATAGCGGATGCCCTCCGCCATTTCATCCCGGTCAAAATTTCTGGCCCTGGCCCGCAGTCCGTAGGCTTCCCCGCCGATATAGACGGCGTCGGCCCCGAACCGTACGGCGGTCTTCAGCACGCCGAGACTGCCGGCCGGCACCAGCAGCTCCGGCTTCCGGCCTGTTCTTCCGATACGTGCAGGATCATTCATGTCCGGTCTTTCTCCTTTTCAACGTGATCGCCGCACCGTCCCCTGTCCCGAGGATCACCGTGGTCAGGCCGGGGTCCTCCGTCAGCGCTTCCAGATAGCTGCGCATCCTGGCATGGATCGTGCGGTTCCTGCGGGTCACCGCATAGCGGGACTCCAGGATCTCTCCCTCCTGCAGGATGTTGTCCGACAGCAGAACGGCTCCCTCTGCCATCAGGCGTTTGACCTCCGGCAGATAATGCAGGTACTGCGCTTTCGGGCCGTCCATGAAAACAAAATCGTACGGGCCGGAAAGTTCCGGAAGTACTTTTGCGGCATCGTCCTCCGCGAGAGTAATGTTCTGTGCCCCCGCCTTTGCAAAATTCTGCCGCGCCTCTTCCGCGCGGGCCGGATCCGCTTCGATCGTCAGGATGGCGGCCGCCGGCGCGTACTCCCGCATGAACAGTGCAGAATACCCCACCCCGGTACCCACTTCCAGGATCTGCAGGGGGCGTACCGTTTCGAGCAAAAACCGAATAAGGCCCCGGGTCTGGGGCCTTATGACCGGTACCCCTTCGCCCAGCGCCTTATTCAGCAGTTCTTCAAGATATGCCGGCTGTACGGTCTTCACCGATTCAATGAAAGCCGTCAGCCGTATCTCCCGTTCATCCTTCATTGTGCACCGTCCGCTGCCGTGCCGTCGCCAGCGGCGGGGGCATTGTCCGCCGGAAGGATGCTGTCGCCCGCGGCAGACGCATCCGAGGATGCGGTATCTGACGTCAGCGAAGATCCCGCTTCCGAAGCCGATTCACCCGTAGCTGCCGTATCGGCATAGTCCGCGCTCATGGTCTTCATCATTTCGTCCGGAAGCATGGAAGAGTTCAGCGTGTACGTACCGGGCATCAGTTTGCCGTGGTACGCGGAAAAAAGTTCCTGGTAATAAAACACGCTGCCGTTCTGGATCAGCCCGTCCTTTTCCAGGAGTGCGCCGATGTCCTTTACAGACATGTCCTTTGTAATGGTCACCTCGACGTCCTTCCCGCTTCCTTCCGCGTCCATCGCGGTAGGAGAAAAGACGCTGTACCCGATCCTGTAGTACTTCTGCCCCTCCCTTACGAAAAAGAGGACCAGAAGGATGATCAGGACCCACTTTGCGACCGTCACGATCATATCCAGCACAGATTGTCTTCCGTTCATCGGATATCTGCCTTTCAAAGCCTGTTTTCCCCTTCATCCCTGCGCAGCGCGGCACAGGACAACTGTTGCGTAAAAACATCCGTCTGCAGCCGGGCGCCCTGCATCAGGTCTCCAGGATCATGGGAATGACCATCGGCTTGCGCTGGGTCTTCTTCCAGAAATAGTCCCCCAGCTCATCGCGAACCGCCGCTTTGTACTTGTTCCAGTCGGAAATACCGCGTGCACTCACTTTTTCGATCGCTTCGCGCGCCACGGAAACCGCTTCCTCCATCATGACGTCCGACTCCTTGACAAACACGAAGCCGCGCGAGGTGATCTCCGGTCCGGCAGCCAGTTCTCCCGTATAGCCGTCCATGGCAAAGGACACGATCACGATGCCGTCCTCCGCAAGGTGCTGCCTGTCTCTCAGCACCACGTTTCCCACATCCCCTACGCCCAGGCCGTCCACCAGGATCTCGCCCGTCTGTACGCGCCCTGTCACCTTTGCGCTGTCGCGCCCGAGTTCCAGGACATCCCCGGAGTGCAGGATGAATATGTTCTTGTTCGTGTAGCCCAGGTCTCTGGCGATCTTGGCCTGCGCTGTCAGGTGCTTGAACTCTCCGTGCACGGGGATCGCATATTTCGGCTGTACCAGCGTATAGATCAGCTTGATCTCCTCCTGGCAGGGGTGCCCCGATACATGGACATCCTGGAAGATCACGTCCGCCCCCTTCATAAGGAGCAGATTGATCACATTCGTGACCGATTTTTCATTGCCGGGTATGGGATTGGACGAAAAGATAACCGTATCGCCGGCCCCGACGGTGATCTTGCGGTGCGTGTTCTCGGCCATGCGGCTCAGCGCCGCCATGCTTTCGCCCTGGCTGCCCGTCGTGATGATGACAGTCTTGTTTTCCGGGTAGTTTTTCAGTTCTTCCGTTTCGATGAGCGTATTGTCGGGAATGTTGATACAGCCGAGTTTCTGCGCGGTGTCAATGATATTGACCATGCTGCGTCCCTCGACAAGGACCTTGCGCCCGTACTTGTAGGCAGAATTGATGATCTGCTGCACACGGTCCACGTTGGATGCGAAAGTCGCGATGATCAGCCTCGTATCCTTGTGTTCCTGGAAAAGCATGTCAAAAGTCCGTCCGACCGTCTTCTCGGAAGGGGTATAGCCCGGGCGTTCGGCGTTCGTGGAATCGCACATGAGGGCCAGTACGCCCTTCCGGCCGAGTTCCGCAAACCGCTGCAGGTCGATCGCGTCACCGAAGACCGGCGTATAATCGACCTTGAAATCGCCGGTATGCACGACTACGCCCACCGGGGAATAGATCGCCAGCGCTGCCGCGTCCACGATGCTGTGGTTCGTCTTGATGAATTCCACACGGAACTGTCCGAGGTTGACGGACTGTCCGAACTTCACGACCTTGCGCCGTGTTTTGTTCAGAAGGTCCCTCTCCTTCAGTTTGTTTTCGATAATGCCCATCGTCAGGCGCGTCGCGTAGATCGGCACATTGATGTCGCGCAGCACGTAGGGCAGTGCGCCGATGTGGTCCTCGTGGCCGTGGGTGATGACGAAGCCCTTCACCTTGTCCAGGTTGTTCTGCAGGTAGGTCGTATCCGGAATGACCAGGTCGATCCCGTACATGTCATCGGCCGGAAACGCCAGGCCGCAGTCCACCACGACGATACTGTCCTCGTACTCGAAGGCGGTGATGTTCATACCGATCTCTTCCAGCCCCCCGAGCGGAATGATCTTCAGTTTCGAGACCGGTTCCTCCTGCTGTTTTTTTTCACTTTTCAAAGAATATGATCCCTCCATCTCTCCCGGGACACAGATACACAGACAACAGCCGGATTCCTCTCACCAATCCGGCAGATGCTGTGTTCCCTTTCCCGAACTTATTTCAGACCGTGCGCAGGGCCTTCCGCCACATGCACCGTCCAATTTACCACTCCAGGTCTATCCCCAGATCTTCCAGCGTATCGCGGAAAAGCTCCGAAACTGCCTTCAGCTCGGTGTCGTCGTCCACGATCTCGTACAGGCTGTCCGCGGCGTCCGCCGGAGCTCTGTCCTTCAGGATCAGGGCTTCTCCGTCGCCTTCCTCACTGTCTGTCACCAGAATATAATCGCACCCGCGCAGCGTAGCCTGGTCCAAAACATAGAACTCGACCGGCCCGTCCGCTCCGTCCGGGGTAAAAGTGATCTTTTCCATACTCATTCCGGGAGTTTCCCTTCCTTCCATGCCTTCAGTTCGTCCGGATGGTTCTCCATATAGTCACGCAGAATCACGCAGGCCGCCAGCATATCCACATATTTTCCGCGGCTTTCCGGCCTGATCTCCATCCGGTCCATCATTTCATCGGCCTCGACAGTCGTCAGCCGTTCATCCGACATGATGACCGGCACGCCTGTGCGGCGCATGATGCGGTCTCCGAAATCCTGTGAAAGGCGGGCCCGTTCCCCGGAGCTGTCGTCCATATTCAGAGGTAGCCCGAGTACAATGATACGGACATCATTTTCAAGGATCAGCTGTTCGATCCTCTGCAGCGTTTTCCGTATCATGCCGTCCCTGTCACGCCGGATGATCTCCTTCGGCTGTGCCGTCATGAGCAGCTCGTCGCTCAGTGCGACACCTACCGTCTTCGAGCCGTAATCCAGCGCCATGATCCTCATGCGTTCAGTTCCTGCCCCAGTGGTTGTTCGCAATGTAGCTCTTCAGGATCTCTTCCACGAGTTCATCGCGTTCCACTTTCATGATGAGACTGCGCGCGCCCATGTAATTGGTAATATAGGTAGGGTCGCCCGACATGATATAACCCACGATCTGGTTGACCGGATCGTAGCCTTTGTTCGTGAGGGCTTCATAGACGACGGAAAGCACCTTCTTCGCTGCGCTCTCCTGCTCGGTCTCCACCTTGAAATACTGTGTATTGCCGAAATCCCCGCCTGTACCTGCGCCTTTGTTCATCTGTTCGTTCATCTGGCCTCCTGTCGGCCGCATACAGCCGAAACCCGTTTATACGGCTATAGTTTACCCTATTTTACCGGCTATTACAATCGCTCCATGCGCAGACAGGGCGTCCCCGGGATCTCCCCGGAAAGGCATCCGCGAAGCAGCGTGCCCGGCGCCGGACCGGCATCCCCTTCCCCGAGGACGATTCCGGCTTCTATGTAGCGCGAGGTATGGCCGACAAGATATCTCCTGCTCCCGTCTGCCGTACCGCTTCCTTCGGTTTGCACTGCCTTGACCGGCGACATTTCATTCTGCGTGCGGTGCCGCATCGCCTCTTCCGTGAGCACTTCCTCCGCCAGGATCTCTTCTTCCCCGCCCCGGAAGGAAGCCCGGAAACGCTGCGACTGCTCATATGTCAGTTTCTGCAGAATGTCGCTGCGCTGTGCTTTCACACTCTCCTCCACCTGTCCTTCCATCGCGGCGGCCGGCGTACCGCTGCGCCTGGAGTAGCGGAAAATATGGATCTCGTAAAAATCGGCCTTTTCGAGAAAGCGCACGGTCTCTGCAAATTCCGCTTCCGTCTCCCCCGGAAAACCGACGATGACGTCCGTGGTAAGAGCCGGCCTGTCGTAGGCTGCACGCAGCCTGTCCATGCACGAAAGGAACTCTGCCGCCGTATAGTGCCTGTTCATGCGCTTCAGTACGGTATCGCTGCCGGACTGCAGCGAAAGGTGAAAGTGCGGGCATACCCTGGGGCACGCAGCAAGTGTCTCCACGAATTCCTTCGTCATGATGCGCGGCTCAAGGGAACCCAGGCGTATTCTCTCCAGACCCGGGATCGCGTCGAGTTTCGGCAGCAGTTCCTGCAGTTCCGGCTTCCCGCGGTCCATTCCGAACGACCCTGTATGGATGCCGGACAGCACGACTTCCCTTGTCCCGCTTTTTGCAAGGCCCGTGATCTCCTCCACGATCTCCTCCTGTGTACGGCTCCGGATCCGGCCCCGCGCATAGGGGATGATACAGTATGTGCAGAACTGGTTGCAGCCGTCCTGTATCTTGATATCCGCGCGCACCCTGCCCGGCGCCTCCAGGAGCAGCGCACCCTGCTGCTTTTCAGCAGTCTCGGCCGTCTCCTCAGGCATGCGGCCGTGCGCGCGCAGATATTCCTCAATAATATCGGCGATGTCCTCCTTGCGGCTGTTTTCGACAGCCAGGTCGATCGCGGGATCGGCCGCCACGCGTTCCGGGTCGGTCCCTACATAGCAGCCGACGGCCACAACGACAGCTTCCGGATTGCATTTTTTTGCGCGGTGCAGCATCTGTCTGCTTTTACGGTCTGCGATACTCGTGACTGTGCAGGTGTTGACGATATAGACATCGGCCTTCTGATCAAAAGGTACAACAATAAAGCCTTTTTTCTGTAAACTTTGCATCATTACGTCCATTTCGTAACCGTTTACTTTACATCCGAGATTATGGAATGCTACAGTTTGCATCGCTGGACCCCGTTTTTTTGTGCCGTTTAACCGTTGACTTTTATGTGCCTTCCCCGTAGACTAAAACAGAAGGCAGGTATTCCACCAAGGAGGTATAATCCAATGAAAACAGTTAAGATCTCTCTGAATTCCATCGATAAGGTAAAGTCATTCGTGAACGACATCACCAAGTTCGATTATGATTTCGATCTCGTTTCGGGCAGATATGTCATCGATGCAAAATCCATCATGGGTATTTTCTCGCTGGATCTGTCCAAGCCGATCGACCTGAACATCCATGCCGAGGACAATGTCGATGAAGTTCTCGCCGTTCTTAAGCCTTACATGATCTGAGAATTCAGAAACAGGACGTTCCCAGTCTGAGAGCAGCCTTCCGGCCTATGCCGGAAGGCTGTTTTTTTTATTGTACCTTCGCGCGCATGGCTGCGGGCAGCTCCCTGTCTCTTTCCTTCAGGATCTTCGATCCCCCGCGGTCGGCCATGATGATCTCGTCCGTCGCGATCGCACGATCTATCATTTCCTCTATTTTGTCCTCTATCCTGTGCTCGTGCCTCGCGATCACGTCGAGGATCGGCTTTGTGACAGGATGTTTTGCCACAAAGATCGTGCAGCAGTCCTCGTACGGAAGGATCGATGTGTCGTAGGTGTCGATCTTCTTGGAGATCGCAATGATCTCTTCCTTGTCGAAACCGATGAGCGGGCGGAACACCGGAAGCGTACAGACGGCGTTCGTGCACTCGAGGGAGCGCATGGTCTGTGAAGCCACCTGTCCCAGGGATTCCCCTGTGATGAGAGCGCCGCAGTCCGTCGCACGGGCAAGCTTCTCCGCAATGCGCATCATCTCGCGGCGCATGATGATCGTCAGTTCGTCGTGCGGGCAGTTGTCGTAAATATAGAGCTGGATCTCGGTAAAGTTGATGTTGTGCAGGTAGATCGGGCCGGTGTAGACCGAGACCTTCGAGGCCAAGTCAATGACCTTCTGCAGCGCCCGCTCGCTGGTATAAGGCGGGGCGTTGTAGTAGACGGCATCCAGCTTAAGCCCGCGCTTGGCCATCATCCAGCCGGCGACGGGCGAATCAATGCCTCCCGAAAGCAGCAGCATGGCCTTGCCGGCGCTGCCGACCGGCAGGCCTCCGGGGCCGGGGATCACATGCGTGTACAGATAGACTCTGTCGCGGATCTCCACGTGCAGTATGATCTCCGGGTCGTGCACATCCACACGCAGGTCGGGGTACTGCTCCAGCAGATCACCGCCGAGTGCCGCGTTGAGCTCGAGGGAATCCATGGGATAGTTTTTGGCCAGGCGACGCGTCAGCACCTTGAAGGTGTGGCGGCGGTCCGGGTACTCTTCGCCGAAGAAGGCCGTTACCGCCTTCGACAGTTCTTCGTACGGCAGGACTTCGCAGACGGCGATCGGACAGATCCCCACGATGCCGAACACTTTGCTGAGTTCGCCTACGACCCCGTCATAGTCATAGTTCCCGTCGGCGTTGACAAAAATGCGCCCGGACGTACGGGTCACATGAAAGCTTCCCTCGCACCGGTGCAGCACGATCTTGATCTGGTCGATCAGGTCGTCTTCAAAAATATAGCGGTTCTTGCCCTTGATGCCGATCTCGGCATATTTGATCAGAAAAGACTGATAGCGCATGGCCTATATTTCCTTTCCCTGCCCGGTCCGCAAAAGCGGGCTGCGGTCTTCTTCCGCCTACTGTCTCGAATACCGTCGCAGCATCGGGACGATCTCTTCGAGCGCCTGCGCGGCGCAGTCCATGTCCTCCTGCGTGTTCATGACGGAAGTACTGACGCGTATGGTGCTGTCGAGGTCCTCCGCAGGGCACCCGATCGCCCTGAGCGTCTCCGACACGTGCGGGTGGTTGGAAGCGCAGGCACTGCCGGCCGAAACATAGATCTTCCTGTCCTCCAGCGCGTGCAGCAGCACTTCCGCGCGCACGCCGCGCACGGACAGGCTGATGACCTGCGGCGCACTGCCGCGGCCCGGCAGACCGTTCACATGCACATCCGGGATTCTGCTCACGCGCGCCGTAAAGCTTTCGCGCATTGTGTACAGCTTGTCCAGGTCCTCGTCCAGCTTTCCGTAGAGGATGCCGGCCGCCAGGGCCATGCCTGCGATGCCCGCCACATTTTCCGTCCCCGAGCGCATGCCTCCCTGCTGCCCGCCGCCGTAGATGATATTGCGGATCCGCACGCCCGGTGCAACGTAAAGGAGACCTGTCCCCTTGGCGGCATGGATCTTGTGTCCGCTGGCAGCGAGCAGGTCAATGCGGCATTCGGACGGTATGATACGCGCCTTGCCGAACGCCTGCACGGCGTCCACATGGAAGAGCGTCTCCGGATTCTTTTCCTTGATGGCCGCGCCGATCTCCGCGATCGGTTCGCGTGCCCCGATCTCGTTGTTCGTGTGCATGACCGAAACGAGGACGGTGTCCGGGCGGACTGCCCGGCGCACGTCCTCCGGATCCAGCAGGCCGTTTCCGTCCACCGGCAGGCGGGTGATCTCCCAGCCCTCGCCCTCCAGATACTTCATCGTTTCCAGAACGGCCGGGTGCTCGATCACCGTCGTGACAAGATGCTTCCCGCGGCGGCTGGCCGCGCGGGCCGCGCCGATGATGGCAAGGTTGTCCGACTCCGTACCGCAGGACGTATAGATCAGGTTCTTAGGCGTACATTTCAGGATGCCGGCCAGGGTTTCCCCCGCCAGGCGCAACTCCCGTTCCGCCTCCACGCCCTTGTGATGCATGCTGGAAGGATTGCCGTATTCCTCCAGGTAGATCCTGTTCATAAGTTCCGCGACTTCCGGAAAAACACGTGTCGTGGCCGAATTATCCAGATATATTTCCCGTTCCATCTGCGCCCCCGTGGGAGGAGTCCCGGCCCTTTGGATCAGAAGCCGTCTCCTGACAACTTTCCAATTCTGTCACGCTGCCGTATGCGTTGTCAAGTTTTCAGACGATCTCTGTTTCGTAGATCAGCCAGGACAGCACGACCATCGCCGCCGATTCCGTGCGCAGGATACGGCGTCCCAGCGTGACAGGCTCCACGCCGGCGGCTTTGGCTTCCTCGATTTCGGACGCTTCGAAGCCTCCTTCGGGGCCGATGAAAACAGCCAGGGAAGCGCCCGGTCGCAGGCCGCGGAAGATTTCCTTGGTGCCTCGTGCGTTCGAGGCCAGCTCGTAAGGAATGATGCGCACGTCAAAACTGCCCGCGTACGCCAGGGCTTCCTTCACGGACATGGGGTTCTTCACCTGCGGCACGATCTGACGGCGGCTCTGCTGTGCGGCTGCTTCGGCGATCGTCTGCCACCTGGCCGTCTTCTTCTCCGATCTTTCCGCGTCCAGTCGCACCACGGAACGTTCGCAGCGCAGCGGCACGATCTCGTTCACGCCGAGTTCCACCGTCTTCTGGACGATCCATTCCATTTTATCCGCCTTGGGCAGCCCCTGGAAAAGACAGACCCGCACCGGCAGTTCCACGTCGGCTTCCTTCACGAAACGCAGGCGGCAGAGGACCCTGTCTTCCCGGATCTCTTCTATCCCGTAGCGGTACTCCTTCGTATCCGCCCCGCTGCTGACGCTGATCTCTTCTCCCGGCTTCATCCGCAGCACGCTGCGGATATGGTTCACCTCCGGTCCCGTGACTGTGAGCAGATCGCCCTGCATCGCAGAAGGATCCGCAAAAATATGCAGCATGCCCTCTCCTTTCAGTTTTTCCTGCCGACCACGCAGTTCCACTCTCCCTGCCGTGTGCGGCTGACGACTTCCAGGCCGGCTTTCTCCATGGCCTCCGCTACACTGTCCTCATATCCGTCAATGATGCCTGAAGTGATATATACGCCGCCTTTTTTCAGACAGGCCGCCGCGGCCGGCGTAAGCGGGATCAGGACAGGCGGCAGGATATTGGCCGCGACGATGTCATATTTTCCTGTGCCCACCGTTTCCTGTACGGACGGGTCGCTCACGAGATTGCCCAGGATAAAGCGGAACCTGGACGGGTCCACGCCGTTGGAAGCCAGGTTCTGGCGGACTGCGGGTTCGGCGCAGGGATCGAGATCCGTGCCGACGGCATGCTGCGCCCCGAGCATCAGAGACAGGATGGAAAGGATCCCGCTGCCGGTGCCGACATCCAGCAGCTCGGTCTCCGGTGTCAGGTATCCGCGGATCTGCCGGATGCAGAGCTGTGTCGTTTCATGCATACCGGTGCCGAAAGCAGTCCCGGGGTCGATATGGAACACCAGCGCGGGCTTTTCCCCGCCGGGAGCCGGTTTTTCCCACGAGGGGATCACCAGGATATCGTCGATGTAAAACTGGTGAAAATACTGTTTCCAGTTATTGATCCAGTCGATATCTTCTGTCTCTTCGACTGTCACCGTGCCTTCGCCTATTTCGTCCGACCAGGTCTTCAGTTTTTCGATCTCTTCCCTGATCGCGCTGCAGACTTCTTCCGGGCTCCGCACGGCATCTCCCGTCTTCAGCATGCCTTCGGGCGTTTCTTCCGCATAAAAGCTGACTGCCGCGGAGCCGTCGTCGGTGCCCTCGTCCGGCATGATGTCCACAAACATCTGCTCCTTTTCGGACGCCGACAGCGGCACGTGATCTTCGATCTGCGCGCCGCACAGGCCTATGTCCTGCATCGAGCCGATCAGAATATCCTCGGCAGCCGCGCGCGTCCTGACCCGGAACCTCATCCACTTCATGCTGTTTTGCCTCCGTCATGAAACGGCCGGGCGGCATTTTCTGCACTGCCGTCCGGCCGAAAGATCACTTGCTCCAGAACTTCTTCTTTTTGTCTCCCGCGCGTTCGGCATCCGTGACCACGGGTGCCAGCGTGTTGCCTGTGAGCGCGTCGAACTGTTTCAGCGCTTCCCTGGCTTCCTTGCTCAGCTGCGTGGGCACATCCACCACAAGCGTAACGTACTGGTCTCCCCGCACCTTGCTGTCCCGCAGGGAAGGAACTCCCTTGCCTCTGAGCCGGACCTTGGTCCCGGTCTTGGTGCCTGGCTTTACATCGTACAGAACCTTGCCGTCCACCGTATCGATCAGCACGGAATTGCCGAGTGCCGCAACGGCATAGGAGATTTTCACGCTGGAATAGATATCTTCGTCCTCCCGCACGAACTGCGGATCGCCGGAGACCAGGACCTCCACCAGAAGGTCGCCGCGCGGCCCGCCGCTCAGTCCGGGTTCTCCCTTGCCGCGGATACGCACGCTCATACCGTTGTCTATGCCGGCAAGGATCGAAACACGTATCGTCCTGCGGCTGGTCGTATAACCGGAGCCGCCGCAGTCCGGGCACTTGTCGCGGATCACCTTGCCCGTGCCGCCGCATTCCGGACAGGTCTGTACATTTCTCACAGTCCCGAAGAAGGACTGCTGCGTATAGACCACCTGCCCCTTGCCCTGGCATTTCGGGCAGATCTGGGGATTCGTTCCGGGCTTTGCGCCTGTGCCGTGGCAGGAAGGGCAGGGATCCTTGAGATTGAGGGTCAGGTCCTTGTCGCAGCCGAATACGGCTTCCTTAAAGCTGATGCGCAGACTGGTGCGTATGTTCGCACCCTTCATGGGGCCACCGGAAGCTCCTCCGCGGGCTGTTCTTCCCCCGCCGAAGATATCGCCGAAGATGTCGCCGAAAATGTCTCCGAAATCGGCGCTGTTGAAATCAAATCCTCCCGCACCGAAGCCGCCCGTCCCGTCAAAAGCGGAATGTCCGAACTGATCGTACTGCTTGCGCTTTTCCGCATCGCTCAGCACCGCGTAGGCTTCCGACGCTTCCTTGAACTTTTCCGCCGCAGCCTTGTCGCCCGGATTCATGTCGGGATGGTATTTCTTGGCCAGCACTCTGTATGCTTTTTTGATCTCTTCCTGTGACGCAGTTTTGTCCACGCCCAGCACTTCGTAATAATCTCTTTTCTGTTCCGCTGCCATCTTTCACTCCGAATGGCCAAATTGCCCGGACTGCTCACAGAGCGGCCCGGGCCTTTCGGCTTACCTGCAGATAATTGTCAGACTTCCTTATAATCTCCGTCTACTACGTCGTCTCCGCCATTGCCTGTGCCCTGTGCACTGCCTGTACCCTGCTGTGCATTGCCTGCATCGCTCTGGCCTGCGCCTGCGCCGCCCATGTTCCCGGGATTAGGGCCTGCGCTCTGCTGCGCGTTCTCATACATCTTGGTGAACAGCGCCTGCGCGTCGTTCATCAGTTTTTCCTTCTTGGTCTTCAGTGCATCGACATCGCTGTCGCTGATGTTGGCCTGGTCCTTGGTCCGATCCAGTACCGTCTTCAGGTCAGCCAGATCGGCTTCGACAGTCGACTTCTGGCTCGGATCCACCTTGTCGCCTGCTTCCTTCAGAGCCTTTTCCGTCTGGAAAGCGAACGAATCGGCTTCGTTGCGGGCATCTACGGAATCCTTCTTTTTCTTGTCCTGTGCTTCGTATTCCTTGGCTTCCTTGACTGCCTTTTCAATATCGCCTTCGGACATGTTGGAACCGGCCGTGATGGTGATGTGCTGGTCCTTTCCGGTGCCGAGGTCCTTGGCGGAAACATTGATGATGCCGTTGGCATCGATATCAAAGGTCACTTCGATCTGCGGTACTCCCCTGGGAGCCGGTGCAATGCCGTCCAGTCTGAACTGGCCGAGCGACTTGTTGTCGGCTGCGAACTTGCGTTCGCCCTGCAGGACATTGATGTCCACGGCCGTCTGGTTGTCCGCCGCCGTCGAGAAGATCTGGCTCTTCTTGGTGGGGATGGTGGTGTTGCGCTCGATCAGAGGCGTCGCGATACCGCCCATGGTCTCGATCGAAAGGGTCAGCGGCGTCACATCGAGGAGCAGGATATCGCCTGCGCCGGCATCGCCTGCCAGTTTGCCGCCCTGGATCGCAGCGCCTACCGCAACGCATTCGTCAGGGTTCAGGGTCTTGCTCGGATCGTGGCCCGTCAGCTGCTGCACTTTGTCCTGCACGCAGGGGATACGGGTGGAACCGCCTACCAGCAGTACCTTGCCCAGATCGGCGTTGCCAAGTCCCGCGTCTCTCATGGCGTTCTGTACCGGTACTGCCGTCTTGTCGATCAGATCGCTAATCAGCTCTTCAAACTTTGCCCTGGTCAGATTCATATCCAGGTGCTTGGGCGTATTGTTGACGGAAGTGATGAACGGCAGGTTGATGTTCGTCGTGTTGGAAGCGGAAAGTTCCTTCTTGGCTTTTTCCGCCGCTTCCTTCAGTCTCTGCATAGCCACCGTATCGCCCGAGAGATCTACGTTTTCCTTGCTCTTGAACTCGGAAAGCATCCAGTTGATGATCCTCTGGTCAAAATCGTCGCCGCCGAGGTGGGTATCGCCGTTTGTAGCAAGGACTTCGATGACGCCGTCGCCGATCTCGATGATGGAGACATCGAAAGTGCCGCCGCCAAGGTCATAGACCATGATCTTCTGCTCTTTTTCATTGTCCAGGCCGTAAGCCAGTGCCGCAGCGGTAGGCTCGTTGATGATACGCTTGACATCAAGCCCTGCGATACGTCCCGCATCCTTGGTCGCCTGGCGCTGTGCATCGTTGAAATATGCCGGCACGGTGATGACCGCATCCGTAACCTTCTCGCCGAGATAGCTTTCCGCATCTTCCTTCAGTTTCGAAAGGATCATGGCGGAGATCTGCTGCGGTGAATACTTCTTGCCGTCGATCACGGGTCCGTCGTCCGTGCCCATTTTTCTCTTGATGGAGGAGATCGTGTGATCCGCGTTCGTGACTGCCTGCCGTTTTGCGGGTTCGCCTACCAGTCTCTCTCCGTTCTTGGTAAACGCCACGATCGAAGGAGTGGTCCTTGCGCCTTCCGCGTTGGGGATGACTGTTGCTTTGCCGCCTTCCATGACTGCCACGCAGCTGTTTGTAGTACCAAGGTCAATGCCGATTATCTTACTCATAATTATCTCTCCGTTTCTGCACACCAGGTGTGCTTACTGTGTTCTGTTATTTTGACACTGCCACCATCGTGTGCCGAAGCACCGTATCGTGGTACATATAGCCTTTTTGCAGTTCCTGCACGACTTTGCCGCTTTCCTGTCCCTCTTCGGCATCGACCTGCATCACTGCGCTGTGGTACTCGGGATCGAAGTCCTTTCCCACTGCCTCGATCGGCTTGATCCCGATCTTATCCATCGTTTCCGTGAACTGCCTGTAGACCTTGCGCATGCCGTCTACAAACTCGCTGTCTTTTCCGTCTTCCGTGACCGTGGCCAGTCCCCGTTCGAAGTTGTCGGCGATCGGGAGGATCTTTTCCGCAACGCTGCGCTCTCCCATGGAAAACATCTGTTCCTTTTCCTTTTCCGTGCGCCTGCGGTAGTTGTCAAACTCGGCCAGCTGCCGTTTCAGGCGGTCCTCCAGGTCCTCGTTCTTTTCCTTCAGTTCGCGGACCTGCCTGTCGTCTTTCTTCTTATGTGAAAAGAAGCCGCCGTCCCTGGAACTTTCTTCCTCTTTGGCCGCATCTTCTGCGGGCTTTTCCTCGGGAGCGCTGTCCTTTCCGCCGTCTGCAGGCTCTGCTTCGAGCTCTGTCTCCTTTGCCTCCGCGTCAGCCCGGCTGCACTCTTCGGTGCCCTGTTCAGCTGTTTCCTGCGGCTCCTGCGGTTCTTGCCTCTCCGTTGTGTCCTGTCCGGTATCCTCTGTCTTTTCCTTGTCCTTGTCTTCCACTGCCGTATCCTTTCTGACGCTCCGGTCTATTTTTTATAGTAGTCATCGAGCTGTGCCATGATGTTTTTCATGACATCCACTACCTTGTCGTAGTCCATCCGCTTCGGGCCTATGATACCGATCGTACCTTTCATATCCTCGCCCAGTTCATAGGTGGCGGTCACCACGCTGCAGTCTTCCATCGCACCGCTCGAAGGAACTTCGTTCCCGATGTAGACCTGTATGCCTGTGTCCGTACCGTCCTCAAGACTTTCCTTCACGATGCTGCGCAGGGTCTCCTGCTCTTCGAAGTCTCCTATGAGGCGGCTGGCCTTCTGCTGATCCGACAGTTCCGGATAGCGGAAGATATTGTCTGTTCCGCTGGTGTAGATCTCCGGATGCTCATCGGCCCTGATCACTTCCGCGGCCGAGTCGATCACTTTGGCTGCGATGCCGCTGCTCTCACCCGCCTGCTGCTTGATCGCTGCCACGAGTCCCAGGTTGATCTGGTCGACGGACACGCCGTCCAGACTGCTGTTCAGCAGCATGTTCAGCTTCAGGAGCTGCTCGCTGCCGAGTTCCCCTTCGACATCGATCATCGTATTCCGGATGAGATTTCCCTCGATGACGATGACGGCCAGCACGTGCTGCGGATCTACCTGCGTCAGCTGGATAAACTTGATCTTGTTCTTGATGATCACCGGCGAGGAGATCATGGAAGCATACTGCGTATTCGCCGCCAGCAGCCTCGCGACCTGCTTCAGCAGGTTTTCCAGGCGGTCTTCCCTTTCGAGGAGCACCTGTTTTTCATCGTCGACTTCCTTCTGCTTGTTCTTGAGCATCTCGTCGACGTAGAGGCGGTAGCCGGCGTCGGAAGGGATCCGTCCCGCAGAGGTATGAGGCTGAACGATAAGTCCCAGTTCCTCTAGGTCTGCCATTTCATTCCGGATCGTCGCGCTGCTCAGCTTCAGGTCCGTGGCCTTCGAAATGGTCCTGCTTCCCACCGGCTCTCCTGTCGCCAGGTAAGTCCGGACGATCGCCTGCAGGATCTTCATTTTTCTTTCCGGCAGTTCCATTCTCTGTCCTCTGTTAAGAAAAACACCGCTCATCTGCGGTTGTTAGCACTCGATTTGTTTGAGTGCTAATCGATTGCTGTCATTAAAATACCACCCGTCCCTGGCTATGTCAACAATGCAAATCTTAAAAGAAAATGAAAAAGCCGCCGCAGATCACTCTGCGGCGGCTGTCATAGGCACTGGTATCCTGTGGATCAGATCGTGAAGGAACCGAGCTCACCATTCATGACATAATAGACTCTGCTCTCTTCGGTCTTGACATAGA
Organism: Lachnospiraceae bacterium; assembly: GCA_022652545.1. Taxonomy (GTDB): domain Bacteria; phylum Bacillota; class Clostridia; order Lachnospirales; family Lachnospiraceae; genus CAG-791. Next base: position 128,900 of record JALCRM010000003.1, on the reverse strand, counting down.
GCTCGATGGTCTTGAGGTCTGCCGGATTCTTCTTGAGGTCATACTGCCATACATCCTTGGCAGACTGGAGCAGGGACTCGTTGGTATAGGTTTTGCCTTCGAACTGGATATTGACGACCGTCTTGACTTCAGCCTTCTTCACGGGAACTGCCTTTTCGACAGCCTTCTTGACTTCCGCGGTCTTCTTCGCTACATCCTTCTTAACTTCCTTCACGTCCTTGACAACCTTCTTTTCCACTTTTTTCTCCACTTTCTGGACGGACTTCTCCGCCTTCTCAACTGCCTTTTTGGTTTCTTCGTTCTTCTTCTCGACGGCCTTCTTTACTTCAGCGACCTTCTTCTCTGTCTCTTTCTTGGCCGCATCCGCCTTCTTTTCGGCTGCCTTTACAGGCGCCTTGACTGCTTCGGCCTTCTTCTCAACGTCCTTCTTGACGACTTCTGCATTAAAAGCAGCCTGTTTTACAGTCGCCTTCGGTTTGTCAGCAGTCTTCTTTTCCTCTGCCATGGTATTTCTCCTTTCGATCAAACACAGTGAAAACGCGCCCTTTACGGTTCAGTGGGCTTCAGACTCCTCAATTACGCGCTAAGACTATCACAAGAAAATCTTATAGTCAATCTTTTCGTCAAGAATTCACTTTATTTATGAAATTGCACACAAAGTGACGCATTCTGTAGGTTCTTCGGGCGTTAAGCGTTTTCGTAATTTCGTCTGCCTATTGAATTGTTTATAAAAAAATGCACGCTGCGTCTGCCCCTGGCTTTACCTTGCCAGTACGCCGAAGTACAGGATCACAAAACTGCCGAGGGCGATACGGTACCAGCCGAACGGCTTAAAGTCGTGCCTGCGTATGAAGTTCATCAGGAAGCGTATCACTGCCAGGGAAACGAAAAACGCGACCGCCATGCCGATTCCCAGGATCGCTTCTTCCTGCCCGGTAAAGGAAAAGCCGTGCTTTACAAGTTTCAGAAGACTGGCCCCCGCCATGACCGGTATGGCAAGGATGAAGGTAAACTCCGCCGCCACCTTCCGGGACACTCCGATCATCAGTCCTCCGAGGATCGTGGCCCCCGAACGGGAAGTGCCGGGAAAGACTGCCGCGATCAGCTGAAAGCCTCCGATGGCCAGCGCCTGCCCGTATGTCAGGTCGTCCAGGTCGGTGGTCGCCGGTTCCCTGTCCCTGTTCAGCATTTCTATGATGATAAAGGCTGCGCCGACTGCGACAAGCATGACGGAAACGCAGATCCAGTTATAAAAGTGGGCATCCAGCCAGTCGCTGCCGAGCACGCCCACGGCTGCCGCCGGTATACAGGCGACCAGGGCCTTTGCCCACAGCTGCAGTGTATTACGCTTTACCGCCACATATCTCCTGCGGCGGTGCGAAGCGATCTCAAACGGCCATATCGTTCTCCAGTACAGAATGATGACCGCCAGGATGGCGCCGAACTGGATCACCACCAGAAACATATCCCAGAAATCCTGGCTCACATCCATAGGCATTACCTTGTTCAGCAGTATCATGTGTCCGGTACTGCTGATGGGCAGCCATTCCGTTATTCCTTCCACAAGCCCGTATATTGCAGCCTTGATCAGATTCAGCATATCCGCTCTCTCCTCGTGCCCCGCTTATTTCCCGTATTCCGTCTTCACAAAGTTTTCGATCACGCCCAGCGAACGTTCCACTTTCCCTGTAGGCAGGCAGTACGCGACGCGGAACCAGCCCGGTGCGCCGAACCCGTCAGCCGGTACGAAGATCAGGTCATGCGCCATGGCCTTTCTGCAGAAGCTCACGGAATCCTTTTCAAGAGCTCTGGGCATGATGTAGAAAGTGCCGCCCGGACGTACGACGTCAAAGCCCAGTTTCCTGAAAGTATCATAAAGAAGGTTCATATTGGTCTCATAGACGTGCAGGTCCGCAGTACAGTCAGCATTGTCCGCCATGGCGCGCATGATGAGCGAAGAAGGGCAGTTGTGCCCGATGCCGCGCGAGATCTGCCCGCAGACCGGCACAATGAGTTCCGCGTCCTCACATGCGGGGTTCACGGCCACATAGCCGATACGTTCGCCCGGTATGGAAAGCGACTTGGAAAAAGAGTAGCAGGTGATCGTATTATTATAGAAGTGCGCGGTGTACGGGACCGTTTTTCCGTCAAAGACGATCTCGCGGTAGGGCTCATCCGAGATCAGGAAAATGGCATGGCCGAACTTCTTCTGTCCGTCCTCCAGCAGCTGCGCCAGCTGACGCAGGGTCTCTTCGGAATAGACCGCACCGGACGGGTTGTTCGGAGAATTGATGAGGACGGCCGCGACGTCTGCCGTGAGCATCCCGGCCATCTTTTCGAGATTGATCTGGAAATCTTCAAACCGGGCAGGTACTGCCTGCATCTGTGCCCCGGTTCCCTCGATGTACGGACCGTACTCCGGAAAATAAGGAGCCGGCACCAGTACCCTGTCACCCGGTTTAGTGACGGCGCGCAGCGCATGTGCCAGTGCGCCGGCAGCTCCCGTCGCGGTAAAAATATGTCCCGCCGTGTAGTGCATCCCGAAGCGGCGGTTCAGGGATGCCGCCACCTTTTCGTTCACTTCCGGGATCCCGAGGCTCGGACTGTAGCCGTGCAGCTGTACCGGATCGCGCGTCATAAGTTCGCGGATGCAGCTGTCGCGGAAACTGTCGGGTGCCGGTACGGAAGGATTGCCAAGCGTAAAATCATAAACATTTTCAGCGCCCACTTCCGCCGCGCGCCTGCCTGCATATTCGGAAAGTTCCCGGATCACGGACTTTCTGCCGAGCATATCCCTGTAATGCTGATTGAGCAAACCAATACCTCCTGAGGAAGGCCCCGGTTCATAATCGTATACTTATGCAAATAAAACCTGTTCTGCCTCTTGCCCGCAGAACAGGTTCATTTTCCACCTTATCCGTAATTATGACAAGCAGAATCTGCTACAGCACCGGCCTGCCTAGGATCAGCTCCAGGCTGCCCCGCAGCGTGCAGTCCGCGCCCCCTGCAGGAAGCAGGAAGCTCGCGCCCCTTTCCAGGCTGTATACCGTCCCGTCCGCGGTGAGCGTTCCGCTCCCGCCCGTGACCGTGGCGATCCGGAACAGCTCCGAGCTGCCAAGAACGGCCGTGCCCTGCACAGGCAGACGGTATGTACTGTAAAAGCGGCAGGTCACCATCTCCGTCGCCACGTTCACCGGCGTGTCTGCCATATGTTTTACCATGGAGTCGCCGTCCTTTTCGGGTACCGTCACCACATCAATGCTCTGCGAAAGGTGCAGCTGTCTCGGTTTTCCGTCTTCCAGGCGGTCGTAGTCATAAAGGCGGTAGGTCACGTCGCTGCTCTGCTGCGTTTCCAGCAGCATCACACCTGCCGTGATCGCGTGGATCGTGCCGGGCTCCAGCTGTATGAAATCTCCCTTTCTTACGGGGACCCTTCGCAGCAGTTCGTTCCACCTGTGTTCCCTGACCATATCGGCAAACTGTGCACGCGTCGCGGCATTGTGCCCGAGAACGAGCGTGGCGCCGGCCGGGCAGTCCAGAATGTACCAGCATTCTGTTTTTCCGCGCGCCCCGTTTTCATGGGCTGCGGCATACGCATCGTCCGGATGCACCTGTATGCTCAGGTCATCCCTGGCGTCAATGATCTTCGTAATGAACGGATAGCCGGCCTTCACGTAACTGTCCGGGAGCGCCCCGAAAAAGCCGGGCTCGCGTTCCCAGAATTCGGAAAGCCGAAGGCCCTTCCCGCTGCCGTTCAGGACCTCTGACTCATGGCCAGGATACGCGCTGACTGCCCAGCACTCGCCGATGCTGCCGTCCGGAATGTCAAAGCCGAACTCTGTGGCAAGGCGCCGCCCGCCCCAGATCCTCTTTTCAAAACAGGGCGTCACAAATACCGGTTGCCTGTACGTTTTCACTGTCTCACCCTTTCTTCCCGCCCATGTACTCCAGGTTCCTGCGGATCAGGTCACAGCGCTGCCTTACGCAGAGGACGCTGCGTCCCGGGTCGGCCGGGGTGTTGAATACATAATCCGTCAGTTTTTCCAGCGTGGTCACCGCCACGTGCATCCTGGTGTCACTCGAAGCATAGTAGATATATACGGTACCGTCGTGTACGATCGCGCCATTTGTAAAGACGACGTTCGAAACGTCGCCGGTCCGCTCTGCGCCGCGTGGCCCGATGAGCAGCCCGGACGGTTCCGCAATGACGCGTGCAGGGTCGTCCAGTGCCGTGGCAAAACAGTAGATGACATAGCGCAGGCCCGCTGCCGTATTGCGCACGCCGTGCGCGATGTGGATCCAGCCCCGGTCTGTTTTGATCGGAATGGCGCCGGCGCCGTTCTTCACTTCCGTAATGGTGTGATATTTGCGCAGGCTGGTCATCCTTTCCTCGTCGATGACCGCGTGCTCGATGCTGTCGGAAAGGCCGAAGCCTATGCCTCCGCCGGATCCCGTTTCGATGAAGTCGTCCATCGGGCGGGTGTAGAAGGCGTATTTGCCCTGCACGAACTCCGGAAACAGGAGCACGTTGCGCTGCTGGGGAGAATGCAGTGTCGTCAGGTTGTCCAGGCGCTCCCAGTGTTCCAGGTCCCTGGTGCGCACGATGCCTGCCGCGGCGACTGCCGCAGACAGATCCGGATTGCTGCGGTCCTTGCTCTCGGAGCAGAACACGCCGTAGATCCAGCCGTCCTCATGCTGTGTCAGACGCATATCATACACGTTGGTCTCTTCGGGGCAGGTATCCTCCAGCTGGATGGGATAGTCGCGGAAGCGGAAACCGTCCACGCCGCTGTCGCTCTCCGCCACGCCGAAGAAGGATTTGCGGTCCGCCCCTTCGATGCGCGCCACCAGGCAGAATTTGCCGTTCAGGTAGATCGCGCCGGAGTTCATGACGGCATTGATCCCGAGCCGCTCCATAAAATGAGGGTTGGTCGCCGGGTCCATATCGTACTTCCAGAACAGCGGCACCATCTCCCTGGTCAGGACCGGGTTTTCATACCGGTCGTAGATCCCGTTGTAGAACTCCCCGCTGACCCTGTTTTTCCTGGAAAGCAGCTCGTCCAGTTTTTTCTGTTCCCTTGCCAGATTCTCTTCGAATTCCGTCATACTTCCTCCCTTTCCGTCTTCCCGCCCAGTCTCCGGATCACTTCAAAACACATTCTCCCGTTGTGGTACGGGCATTTCCACGGCTCCACGATCGGCTTCCTGTCGGACGGTACGTTGTCCGCGTCGCAGTCCCAGAACCATTCGCCGCCTTCCCGCGGATCCACGATATATGTCCTGATATACTCCCAGGTGCTCTTTGCATTCTCCATGTATTCCGGCCGTTCAGGGTGCTTCAGCGCACCGTTCAGATACCCCAGCACCGTCTCGGCCTGTACCCACCACACCCGTGTGTTGTTTACCACGCCGCGGTCGCATTCCTGCGGCAGCGAATGTCCGTCGTAAGCCACACGCGTCAGGTTGTCGAGCATGGCGTCGGAGATCGGCGCGATCAGGTCGCGGTAGGCCGGCTCCCCCAGCACTTCTACTCCAAAATCCATCAGCCAGCTGGTCTCTATGTCGTGCCCGTAGGAATAGAGATCCAGGATCGAATGCATGTCGCGGTCAAAAAACACTTCCTGCCGCCGCAGCTCCGGGTTCCAGACCTTCTGCGCAAACTCGGTCATGATCCATTCCAGCCGTTCCTTCACCGCACTGTCCCGGCTCACACGGTAGAGATTCGTATAAGCCTCGAACACGTGCAGCAGCGTGTTCATCGTCCGGTCCGCCAGCACGCCGTTTTCCGACAGCTTGTCGTTGCTGACAGGGCGGAAGTTCCGGTCCAGTGCCTCGAGGTACCCGCCGTCAAAACAGCGGTCCTCAATGGTGCGGAACTGTGCCTTCGCGAGAGCGAGCGCCTCCGGATCCTTCGATGCTTCATAATACTCCGACAGCGCATAGATGGAAAAGGCCTGGTTATACGTATGCTTGGTGGTGTCCTCCGGGGTGCCGTCAAATTTCACGGACCAGAACACGCCGCCTTCCTGCGCGTCAAAGCAGCGCTGCTTCATGAATTCATAGCCGTGCCGCGCGCAGTCAAGAAGTACAGGGTCTCCGAGCGTAAGATACCCTCTTGAAAAAAACCATACGATACGGCTGTTCAGGATCACGCCCTTGGCGGCCTTCCTGTCGACGTGCAGGTCAAAGTCCACGCCTCCGTAAAAGCCGCCGTTCTCATCGTCGCGCAGACCTTCCCAAAACGGGATGATCTTTGTTTTGACATGCGCTGTGATCTGTTCCAGAAACTCTCTGTCTGTCATGGGGTCCTCTCCTCTCCGGGGCTCAGCTGATCTCAAAAATACGTGCCATGCACGTCTGTGTGAAGTGCACCGTAAGGAGCGCGCTGCTTCCGGTGTAACTGTAGGTACAATGTTCCTTAAGGGCCTTTTCCGGATAGGCGAGACGCACGTGCAGCTCCGCGGTGTTCCTGTCTTTCCAGAGTTTTCCAAGCGGGATCTCCGCAAAGTCGCTCCCGGCACCGTTCACGGCCGTGTTCCTGCGCCACACCGCAAGATAGGCTTTTTCTCCTGTCCTGACAGCCAGCGCGACCCACGGATCGGCAGTGTGCGCCAGCCCCAGCGGCCAGAACGGTACGGATACGGCGATATCGTGCCGGATGGTCTTGTAATAGGAAATGCCTTCCTGCACCAGGGCAAAACGCTCCGGCGAGATCTCGGCCAGATGCCCGCTCTGGTGGATGCGGCAAAGCAGCGCATTCACCATATTGAAGACCGCTTCCTCCGGATCTCCCTGTTTCAGAGGATAGGACCAGACGGCCGCCTGTTCGCTCGTCACGCCCGTAGGCACATTGGCAGCGATCGTGGAGTACTGCACATAATCCTCCTGGTCGCTTGTCGACTGTATGCTGCAGCGCGACAGCAGTGCATAGTCCATGCGCAGGCCGCCGCTGGAGCAGTTCTCTATGACAAGATCCGGATATTTTGCAAAAAGCCCGTCCAGCCAGGCCAGATAGGCGCGCTCGTGCGCGAGCAGCCCGTCTCCGAAGCTGTCGGCGTGCAGTTCCGTGCCGATGCCGGGTTCGATATTGTAGTCAAACTTGAAGTACCCCACGCCGCAGTCCTGCACCAGCCGGTCCACGACAGCGTTCATATGGGCTGTGACCTCCGGGTTACGGTAGTCGAGCTGATAGCGGCTGCGGTCAAAGACACGTTTTCCGTGGCGCAGGAAGAACCAGTCATCCGGCACGCTGTCGGCCAGCCTGCAGTGTATGCCCATGACTTCGGGCTCCACCCAGACACCGGGGACAAGTCCCTTCGAACGGGCATAGTCACAGATCTCGCGCAGGCCGTTCGGAAAGCGCTCCAGACACTCCTGCCACTCTCCCACGCCGGCCCACCATTCGCCGGGTGCGTACCAGCCGGCATCGATGACGAAATACTCGCAGCCAGCTGCCGCGGCCGCATCGATCAGCGGCTTCTCCTTCTGCGCGGTAGGATCCCCGAAAAGGCAGTTCATGTAGTCGTTGAAGATGACCGGCAGTGCCCGGTCGTCCGCGTTCGGACGGCGTATCCTGCGGCGGTATTCCGTGAGTTCGCCCATCGCATCGGAAATGTCCGCATCCGAAACGCCTGCGCTGACCGGAACGGCAGTGAAGCTGTCTCCCGGTTCCAGCTGTTTTGAAAAATGGGACTGGACTTCCGTCGGGCCGGACACATTCAGGTAAAAGTGGCTGTTCTGCATCCCGACCTCCCAGTGCCAGGAGCCGTCGTGCTCGATCTGGAAGAACAGGCCGGTGTCCGCCTCGGTATTCTCGATATAGCCCATCGGCAGATAGTCCTTTGCGGACCAGTTCCCGGTGTTGGTGAATTCGATCGTCTTGCTCGTGCGCGCGAAATTGTGCGGCTGGTTCTGCGGCAGGCCGAGTTCCGCAAAGGTCATGCACTGCCAGCTGAGTTCCTTCTGCCAGCTGTTATGGGGAATGTAAAGGCGCATCTTGCGGTCCGCATCCTGTATGCCTTCCTTTTCAAGTCCGAGCAGTGAAAAGGAGCCCAGATATTCGAGTGTCTGCGTCTGCGTACCGATGTTGGTCACCGTGTTGACAAACCGGGCGGTGGAAAGTCCGTCAAAGAACTGGAGGCAGGTCTCCACCCTCGCCCCCGTGGCGGCGTCTTCCTGCACGATCGTCACGAGGCGCCCTTCCTTCGTGCGGGTCTCCGTAAGCCCCGCGAAAGTCATGGAAGTACCGGGCTCGGTGCAGACATACATACTGCCCTGTTTTTCATACGGCCGGTTCAGCCCCGAAAAATTCAGTGCTGCGAACTGGTACCCCTCGAGATAGTAATTCGCCGGTTCCGCCGGCCTGTCCGGATCGTACGGCGCCGCCGAATAGTGCAGCAGCCGGATCCGGTTTTCCTCCGTTAAGCCAAAGACGACATGCAGCTTTCCTTCCTGATACTCATAAGTCCTGACCATGTAATGTTTCCGCCTCCGATCATTGCCGGTTCTACAAAAACAGGCAGACAGTCAAATGCTGCGATATTGCCCGCAATACATGTACCGTCTGCCCAGGTGCCGGACAGCGGAACATTGAAGAGCTTTCCGCCGCTCGGTTAATTTAATTAAATTATAGACTAAATTTATCTATGGTCAATGAGTGAAATTAACCAACTTAAAGGAGCTGATTTTGTCGGAAATGCTGTCCCGGAGCGCGGGGGGACTGTCCTCCCCCGCTTCTCCGGTCCCATTACTCCCTATCGTCAGCCCACCCGATCGCACAGTGCACCGCACGTTTCCAGCCTCGCAGAAGCTCCGCGCGCTCTTCCTCCTGCATATCCGGCACGAATTTCCGCCCTAGCTGCCAGTTGGCACGGACCTCGTCCCTGTCCTTCCAGTAACCGACTGTCAGGCCGGCCAGGTAAGCGGCGCCCAGCGCGGTGGTCTCGATGCATTTCGGTCTGCTCACTTCCTTGCCGATCAGGTCTGCCTGGAACTTCACGAGAAAATTGTTGGAACTTGCGCCGCCGTCCACCTTCAGACCGTTCAGCGGCACGCCTGCGTCCTCTTCCATCGCATGAATCACGTCCATGGACTGAAAAGCGATCGATTCCAGCGCCGCGCGGATAAAGTGTTCCTTCTTGCAGCCCCTTGTGATCCCCACGACCGTGCCCCGCGCGTACGGATTCCAGTAAGGAGCACCCATCCCGGTAAAGGCCGGGACGATGTAAACACCTGCCGTGTCGAAGGCCTCGTCGGCGTACTCTTCCGACTGGGCCGCTGTTTTGATCATGCGCATCTCATCGCGCAGCCACTGTATGATCGAGCCCGCCACGAACACGCTGCCTTCCAGCGCGTACTGCACCGGTTCTCCCTCGCACACCGCCGCCATCGTCGTCAGCAGCCCGTGCGCCGAAGTGATGGCGCGCGTACCCGTATTCATGAGCAGAAAGCCTCCGGTGCCGTACGTGTTCTTGACTTCCCCCGGCCCGAAACAGCACTGGCCGAAAAGGGCGGCCTGCTGGTCGCCGGCCGCGGCTGCGATCGGAATGCGACCGCCGAGCACGCTTTCGTCGGTGTAGCCGAAGATCTTCCCGGAGGGCTGTACCTTCGGCAGGATGTCCGCCGGGATGTGGAACAGCTTCAGCAGCTCTTCATCCCACTGCTTCGTATGGATATTGAACAGCATCGTGCGGGAGGCATTCGTATAATCCGTGACGTGTGTCTGCCCGCCGGTCAGTTTATAGATGAGCCAGGCGTCCACATTGCCAAAACAGATCTCTCCCTGCAGGGCTCTTTCGCGTACGCCCTTCACGTTGTCCAGGATCCATTCGATCTTGCTTGCGGAAAAATATGCATCGGGGACGAGGCCGGTCTTTTCCCGGATCATCTCCTTTTCCTCAGGCGTGAGCCTGTCGATGCGCTCCGCCGTCCTTCGGCACTGCCATACTATGGCACTACAGACAGGCATGCCGGTCCTGCGGTCCCACAGGATCGTTGTCTCTCTCTGATTGGTGATGCCGATCGCCGCGATATCTTTTGCGGTCACCGCAATCCTTGCCATGGCCTCTGTCGCCACGGCATACTGGGAAGACCAGATCTCCAGCGCGTTGTGCTCCACCCAGCCCGGCTTTGGGAAATACTGCGTGAACTCCTGCTGTGCCAGGGAACAGATCCTGCCGCTGTGGTCAAACAGAATGCAGCGGGAACTGGTAGTGCCCTGATCCAGCGCCATGATATACCCGTCCATATCGTCCTCCCGGAATACGATATTGCTAAGCTTTTGCCACAGCCCTGGTCACGATGACGTCGACGCCCAGTCCGCAGACGTCGCGGATCACCACGTCGCCGATCGCTGCCGGTGCCTTGACGGAAGCTGCATTGATCGCCTGCATGCAGTCAAAGATACGGCCCTTCGGGATATCTCCCTTCGTCTTGACGGAAGTGACGGGCAGTACGCCCCCTTCCACATGGACCGTACTCGTAACTGTGCGAACCGGATTTGTGACCTCGCTGCCGGCGTACTCATAGCCGCGGGGGCAGGAATTTCCCTTGATCTCTGTCACTTTCCCGTCGTCATCCTGCGTGACTGTGATCTGGCAGCCGATGGGACAGCGTATACATGTCAGTTCCGTGATCCTGCTCATTGTTTTTTCGCCTCACTCGTATCTACCCGTATGGTAATGGTCTTCAGTCCTTCGAATTTCTGCAGATCCTCTTTCTTCAGAATGACCTGCTCCATTTCGCCGGGTGCCAGGATACGTTTCTTCTGTGTACGCACTACGGTATCGTTGAAATCGATCGCGATTGAAGCATCCCGGTAGACGGCGCCCACGCGGAAACGGATAAGCTGCAGGTCATTCATGCGCCCGATGCGGATCGACGAAGGCACCGTGTATCTCACACCGTCCTTCGCAATGACCTGTACCGGCGTTCCGTCTTCCTCCGGCTTTCCTTCACTGCCGTTCCCTTCGACATAGCCGGCCGCATTTCTGCCCGCATTCGCCGCCTCTTCGGAAACATAGTCCACAAGGTCATGCACATGCAGCACGTTGCCGCAGGCAAAAACACCGGGCACGGAAGTCTCCAGGGATTCGTTCACAACGGGGCCGGAAGTCACACGGCTCAGTTCGACGCCCAGCTGGGAAGACAGTTCATTTTCGGGAATGAGCCCGCAGGAAAGAAGAAGTGTATCGCAGGTATAGGTTTCCTCGGTACCCGGCACCGGCTTGCGGTCCGGACCGACTTCCGCGATGGTGACGGCTTCCACACGCTCGCGTCCCCTGATATCGGTGACCGTATGGCTGAGTTTCAGCGGAATACCGAAGTCATCCAGGCACTGCACGATATTGCGCTTCAGGCCGCCCGAATAAGGCATGAGTTCCGCCACGACCTTGACCTTTGCGCCTTCCAGCGTCATGCGGCGCGCCATGATGAGCCCTATGTCTCCGGATCCCAGGATCACGACCTCATGCCCGGGCATCCTGCCTTCGATGTTGACAAAACGCTGCGCGGTGCCCGCGGTATATATGCCCGCCGGCCGGTATCCGGGGATGTTCAGCGCTCCCCTCGGACGTTCCCTGCAGCCCATGGCCAGGATCACTGCATCTGCCCGCACCGTGAAAAATCCGTCCGTCCTGTTCATGGCGGACACGACCTTGCTGCCGTCCCCGTCCACGGAAATGTCGACTACAATGGTATTCAGAAGATACGGGATCCCGCGCTCCTGCACCGTGCTGACAAAACGGGCCGCATATTCCGGGCCGGTCAGCTCCTCCTTGAAGGTGTGCAGTCCGAATCCGTTGTGGATGCACTGGTTCAGAATGCCCCCCAGCACATTGTCACGCTCGAGGATCAGGATGTCCCCGGCAGCCGCGCCTGCTTCATTCGCAGCCGCCGCAGCGGACAGGCCCGCCGGGCCGCCGCCTATGATCACGATCTTTGCCTTTTTATCAGCGTTCATTGTATATGCCTCCGAAAACCGCACTGCTGTATGGCTGCTGCAGTATGTGCGGTCTGAAACCGCGCATCAGTGCGTGCTTTCAAACTTACCGCCATCCAGCAGCTGTGAACCGGATCCGGATTTCACAATATCCTGCAGATCCCTGCCGGTCTCCCTGGCAAGGATGTCCATCTGTTTGGGGGTGCAGAAGCCTGCCTGGCAGCGTCCCATGCCCGCTCTGACACGGCGCTTTACGCCGTCCAGCGTGGTTGCTCCCACCGGCCGGTTGATCGCATCCACGATCTCGCCTTCCGTCACCAGTTCGCAGCGGCAGATCACATTCGCATAAAGCGGGTTCTCTGCCACCAGCGCCTTCCGTTCCTCCGGCGTGGCTTCCGCCATGCACGGTATCCCCTTCCGTTCCGCTTTGAAACCGGTCTTTTCCGGTGCTTTGTCCTTTTCCGTGATCAGTTCCGCCATATACTTTGCAATGGCGGGTGCCGAGGTAAGACCCGGCGACTCTATCCCTGCCGCATCGAAGAAACCGGGGCAGTCCGCCGCTTCCGCCACGATGAAATCTCCGCCGTCTTCGTGTGCCCGGAGCCCGGCAAAACTCGTGATGACCTGTCTGGTGGGAAGGTCCTCCGCCGACAGGCCGGCTTTCTCCACGACATCGGCCAGTCCTTCGGCCGTCGTGTTCACGCCTTCCTTGTCCTCAATATCCACGGATGTAGGCCCTATGAGCAGGTTGCCGTGACAGGTCGGTGTCACCAGCACGCCTTTGCCCATCTTCGTCGGGCACTGGAAAATGGTGGCATTCACAAACCCCTTCGTCTTCTTGTCCATCAGGAGGTATTCGCCCTTGCGCGCGGTGATATGGATGTGCTGCGCGCTCACCATATTGTGGAAAACGTCCGCATACACACCGGCAGCGTTGACGATCCGTTTTGCCTGAAAGGCCGTACCGTCCGCCGTTTCCACGGTAAAGGCACCTTCCTTCCCGGAGATCTTCGTGACTTCCGTGCCGAAGCGGAACTCCGCGCCGTTCACTGCCGCATTCTCAGCAAATGCGACTGTGAGAAGGAACGGGTCCACGATCCCGCCTGTCGGACAAAACAGCGCACAGGTGACCCCGGCGGACAGCTTCGGCTCCTTTGCGCGCGCCTCCTCCCCCGAAATGACGGCCAGTCCTTCCACGCCGTTGACCTCGCCCTGCGCCTTCAGCTCCTCCAGGGTATGCCTGTCCTCTTCATTGAAACCGATGACCAGCGAAGTATTCCTGCGGTACGGAAAATCCAGTTCCCGGGAAAGCGCTTCCATCATGCGGCTGCCTTCGATATTCATCCGGGCCTTCATCGTGCCCGGTTTCGCGTCGTGTCCGGCATGCACGATCCCGCTGTTGGCCTTGGAAGTGCCTTCGCATACATCAAGGCCCCTTTCCAGTACCAGAATACTGCGCTCGCGGCGGGAAAGCTCCCTGGCGATCGCACAGCCGGTCACACCGGCTCCGATCACAATCACATCCATCATATCCGTCTTCGACCTCCTTGCCCGGGGCGGTGCTGCCGCCTCAGATCCCGCGGAACGTGAATTCAAACTCCATGTGTTCCTGCGGTTTCAGTAAAAACTCATCCTGTGTAAGGGCGCCCCAGCTGTTGTCGCCTGCGATCCCCATCTGGCCCAGTGCACAGCGTATCCACGTATGGTGGATCTCCGGCAGATCATACGGGTGTCCTGCCGCCTCCGTCTCATGCGGAGACCATGGAAGTGCGGAGAAAAACATCCTGTCGCCTGCAAACAGCAGGCCTCTTCCGCGCAGATCCGTGACCTTTGCCCAGCGGACACCGGTGTGGTTGCCCGTTTCCTGCGGCCTGAGATACTTTGCCGGCACCTCGGCCGCCTTCGCATCCCATATGCCGAGCTTTGCGCCCTGGGTACGGTCAGAATAGGTCTCTTCCGGTCCCAGTCCGTACCACTGCAGCCTGTCATAGTCGGCATCCATGCGCAACATCATTCCGAATTCCGGCATGTCACCCAGTTCAGGCACACAGTCATACGACAGCTTTACGCGTACCGTTCCGTCGCCATACACCGTGTAGCTCACGCTGCAGGCAGCCTCCGGCACCGTGCAGAGACGATAGCGGTATGTGATCTGCAGACTGTCCCTGCCTTCCCTGACGGACGGAGACAGAATATCATACGGTCCCTCCCCGCGCACGGTCAGGTACATGCTGGCGATCTTCCAGGCTGCGTAGCGCTGCGGCATCTGGTTCCCGCGGTCATTGTCGGTAGGCGCGCGCCAGAAATTCGGCATCGGGATGGCATCCAGCATGTCCTTCCCGCCGTAGCGGTACCGGGTCACGCCGCCGGCCTTGGTCGAAAACAGCACCTCAAAATCCTCACCGCGCACACCGATATCATCGTCACCGTGCACGATCCTGAACAGAGGCGCAGCATTGGCTTCGTCCCCGCCCTTTTCCCGCAGGGCGTCGTTCGAGCAGAAGGTGTGCTGGCTGTCCTGGCTGCCTCTCAGTGCCAGCGCCTGGTTCCTCTTTTCCACAGCCGCCGCTTCCTTTGAGCCGGGTTCCGTCTGCGCCATTGCTGCAGGCGCCGAGCCTCCCACTGTCTCGCCGGCTGACAGACGTATGCCTTTCCCTTTCACGGCCGCGTTGAATACTCTCTGTCCGAAGGCGATCTCGTATCCGGCCGCAGCCCAGGGAGTATCCTCGCGGAGCCTGAAAGAGACCGTCACCGTATACTCTCCCGCTTCCTCCGGCTCCGGGATCGGAAGTACGATCTGTGCTTCCCCGAGAGGCGTTACCGATGTATCCAGTTTTGCCTCAGCGATCTGTACGCCTTCCTTCTGCAGGATCTCCACGCAGTCGAAGCGATCCGTATTCACAAACAGGTTCCTGTTCCTGACCTCCACTTTCCTGAAGGTATCGATCTTCACCGCAATGTTCTGATAGTTGTATTTGACGGAAGGCATTTTGGGAGAGCAGCTTCTGTCGCCGGCATAGGTGATCCCGTTGCCGCTGAAGTTATAGTCCGTCGGGCGGTCTCCGAAATCGCCGCCGTATGCCAGGTACTCTCTCCCGTACCGGTCTTTCCGCAGGATGGCCTGATCGATATAGTCCCAGATAAAGCCTCCCTGGTACAGGGGTTCTGTCTCGGTAAGGTCCGTATATTTGTACATGCCTCCGCAGGAATTGCCCATTGCATGCGTATATTCGCAGCAGATGAACGGGCGGCTCCTGTCCTGCTTCAGATATCTGCGGATCTCATCGGCCGGCGTATACATCTGGCTTTCCATGTCGGTAGTATCATTATAGCGCCTGTCGTGCGCGATGCCTTCATAATGTACAAGTCTTGTGTCGTCGAGTTCGCGGAAGCGGTTGCTCATGTCATACGGGACCCTGCCGCCGAACGATTCGTTGCCGACTGACCAGATCAGGATCGACGGATGGTTCTTGTCGCGCTGGTAGCAGGATTCGATACGGTCCATCATCATCGGCTCCCAGGCCATATTGTCGCCCGGCAGTGCTTTGGAAAGATCATCCATACCGCTGTGCATGAGACGTTCCCACATACCGTGCGTCTCCATATTGTTTTCGGCGATCAGATAAAGCCCGAATTCATCGCAGAGATCATAGATGATGGAAGCGTCCGGATAGTGGCAGGTACGGATGGCGTTGATGTTGTTGCGCTTCATGGTCATGATGTCCTTCAGGACATCTTCCCGACGCACCGCGCGCCCCGTCACGGAACTGAATTCATGTCTGTTCACGCCTTTGAAAACGATGCGCTGGCCGTTCAGGCACATCAGGCCGTTCTTCATCTCAAACCTGCGGAATCCTACGTTCTGGCAAATAAACTCCTGTACATTGCCATCCCCGTCAGACACCGTGATCTCCAGCCGGTAAAGGTTCGGCTCCTCGGCGCTCCACAGGGCGGGCTGCTTGACGATAAAGCTGTGTCTGCTCTCGCCGGCCTTCAGAAGGCTCTCCCGTGAAAACACCTCCCGCTCTCCCCGGTACAGCGCAAATACGGCTTTTCCTCTGCCCTGTCCGCTCTGCTGTATATAGAGCGTGGAAAGGTGCAGCTGAAGCTCCGCGTTTTCATAGGCATCGTCCAGGATCGTCCTGACCCGGATATCTTCGATATGTACGTCCGGTACGGTATACAGGTAGACGCTGCGGTAGATCCCGGAGAACCGGAACATATCCTGGTCTTCGCACCAGCTGCCGGAGGTGAACTTGAAAACCCTGACAGCCAGTTTGTTTTCTCCGTCTCTGACATACTTGGTCAGTTCGAATTCCGCTGGGTCAAAACTGTTTTCCGAATAGCCGACGTAGCGTCCGTTCAGCCAGAGTGCCATACCGCTCTCGGTGCCCTGGAAGGAAACGAATACACGTCTTCCCTTCATGCTTTCGGGAAGCGTGAAGTACTTTACGTAGCTGGCGGTCGGATTAAAATGCTCCGGCACACTGCCGGGCATGATCTCCTCCTGCCCGTCCCATGGATACTGCGTATTTGCATAATGAGGAACGTCAAAGCCTTCCATCTGCATATTGGCCGGAACGCGGATCTCCTGCCAGTCGTGACAGTCACATTCCGGCTTTTCAAATCCCGGCATCGCCGATGCCGGATTTATCGCATACTGAAATTTCCACATTCCGTCCAGGCTGTACCGGAAACTGCTCTGGCCGCTCCTGCTCTCCTTCGCGGATGCGAACGCAACATGGTCAGAGTGTGTATTGATACGGCCCTCCCTGAAAACAGCCGGATCCTGGATCTTTTCGATCGTAAATTCGCTCATTTCCCTTCCGTCCCTCAATCGGCCAAAGGCCGTTATTAAACAGAGCCACCCTGTCTTGCAGCGGCAGGATGGCTCTGTGCTTATTCCGGTCTGTTACTTTACGGCACCGGTAATGCCTTCTGCAAACTGTTTCTGTAGAACGAAAAACACGATCATCGTCGGGATGGAGCAGAACAGCACGCCCATCATCAGTTCGCCGTAATCGACTTTGTAGCCGTTTGACAGGTTGGCGATCAGCATCGGCATAGTCTGCGACTTTCCGGTCTTGTCGCTCATGACGACCTTCGGCCAGAGGTAAGCGTTCCACGCATTCATGAAGGTAATGACTGCCGCTGCCGCATAGGTGGATTTCATGACCGGCAGGAACATCTTGAAGAAGATGCCGATCTCGCTGCAGCCGTCGATACGGGCCGCTTCCATGATATCTATGGGGAAGCTTCTGGAGTTCTGCCGGAACATCATGATGAGAAAAGGCGTGGAGATCGCCGGCAGTACAAAAGCCCAGACCGTGTTCAGGAGCTTCATGTGCGACATCATCTTGAACAGGGGGATCATCGTGGCGACCTGCGGGACCATCATGGCCAGCAGCAGAACGTCGAAGAGCCTGTCCTTATGTTTGTCGTGATACAGTTCGAAACCGAAGCCCGCCAGCGAGCAGATAAACAGGGCTGCCAGTGTTTCCACAGTGGCGTAGAGGAAGGAGTTGCTCATGCCTCTGCCCAGATCCTGCGCCGCCGTCAGCGTTTTGAAATTCTGCAGCGCGTATGTCCCGAAGGTGATCTTGCCTCTTGCGACATCCACGGTATTGTTTGTGGCGGCCGCAAACATCCAGTACAGCGGAAATACGGAAATGAATGAAACAATAATCAGAAATATATAAGTGGGGATCAGTCTCTTCTGGATGGAAGATCCGTTGGCTTTATTTTTCTTAGTCACGTTTGTCACCTACTTTCATATTGATTGCCGCAAGGATGGCGACCATGATAAACACCAGGAAAGACATGGCAGATGCATAGCCGAAGTTGGCGACGCCCTGACCAAACGAAGCGTTGTAGATGTAGTGTGACATTGTGATCGTCGAATTGGCGGGTCCGCCTGCAGTCAGGTTGACCGACTCGTCGAACAGCTGCAGGGTGCCGTTGATGGACATGATAAACGTCATGATGATCGTAGGCCTCAGCAGCGGGACCGTGATCTTCCAGAAAGTCTTCCAGCCGTTCGCGCCGTCGATCTTGGCCGCCTCATAGACGGAATATTCGATATTCTGCAGACCTGCCAGATAGAAGACCATGTTGTAGCCCGTCCATCTCCAGATCAGTGCGATGATGATAATGGCGCGCGCCGTGGAAGGCGTGCCGAGGAAATTGAAGTTTTCCTTGAATATCCCCATTCCCACCAGGATGGAATTGACAAGACCGGTAGTCGCAAAAAGAGATTTGAATATGAGGGAATAGGAAACCAGCGAAGTTGCGCAGGGCAGGAATACGCAGGTGCGGAAAAAGCCCTTGAACTTAAGGTCCTTGTTGTTCAGAAGCTGTGCGAGCAGAATGGCCAGCACAAGCATGATCGGTACTTCGATGAGCAGATACAGATATGTGTTCCCGAGGGAACGCAGGAAAAGCTTATCGCGGAACATATGGTAATAGTTCTTCCAGAACGGGACCTGCCATTTCATGTGTGCGCTGGACCCGGTCTTGAGTGACATGAAAAAAGCTTCGATCATCGGGTAGAAGCTCATGATCGCTATCAGAACGGTAGCCGGTGTCAGGAAAATCCAGCCTGCCCTCTGCTGTTTGCCCGTCACATTCATCTTCTTCGCTTTCAACTGTACCCTCCTTGACTTTCTAAGCATAAGCGGGGAACCGGATATCCGGTCCCCCGCCTTTTAACCTTGTTTTGAAAATCAGTTGCCCATGTCGAGGTTCAGCTGATCCTCTGCATCCTGCAGCGCCTGTGTCTCATCCGCACCGCTGATGATGTTCTGTACTGCTGCTGCCAGCTGTGTACGGCAGTCATAATGGTAATCGCTCTGCTCGATGACCGGTACATTGGCGCCCATGGAAACGACCGTGGCATAGACCGGAGTGTTGTTGAAGAATTCAACGCCCTGCTGATAAACATCCGACTTGCCTGCGGAGATGCAGGTCGTGATAACGCCGCCGTCCTTCAGAGCTCCGTCATAGGTAACGGTGCTGCCGCCGAATGTATAAGCCAGGAACTTCTTCGCGAGGTCAGCCTTCTTGCAGTTTGCGGTGATGTACAGAGAAGAGCCGCCGTTGGAAGCATAGCCTTCCTTGCCGTTGCCTTCCAGTGTCGGCATGGAAGTGATTTCCCATTTTCCGCTGTTGGCGGAAACCTGTTCCATGGTCGGGATGATCCAGTTGCCGTTCATGACACCTGCGACCTCGTCGCCCATGATGGTCTTGTCGGTATATTCGGTCCAGTCGTTTGCGAGATACAGGACGTTGTCCTTCTGCATCTTGACGATATCAGCAACGATCTGTACAAGTTTCTGGTTCTGGGTGATGTACGGCTTGCCGTCCTTGAACTGGGACTCGCCTTCGGCCTGCAGCATCATGTACATAAGGTCGTTGCCGTTGCCGTCCATGGAAAGCAGGTACTTGCCGGTCTTTGCGTAAACTTCCTGGCCGATCTTGTCGAAGTCATCCCAGCTGATGCCCTTCATGTCGTCCATGGTGTAGCCGCACTGCTGCAGGATATCGGTCCTGTAAGCCATGATCACGGTGCCGTTATCTACAGGGAAGCCGTAGTGCACGCCGTCCAGCATGGAATAGGAAAGTTTTTCAGCTCCGAAATCCGTCCAGTCGACGCCGGAATCATCGACGCTCTGGAATGCATCCGGATAGTCGGTGATGTATTTGTGGAAATAGTGATCCTGGAACAGGACGATATCAGGCAGGGTGCTGTAGTCACCGGCCGAAGCAGCCGTGGTGATGGCCGTCTCGATATCGGACGATGCGGAGACCTGCATGATGTTCAACTTGAAGTTGGGATCCACATTCTTCTGATAATCTGCTTCTGCATCCTTCAGGGCCGGGATATTGAAGTTTGCGTCCCATGCTGCCACCGAAAGGGTGTTCTCATCTTCTGCAGCGGTGTCCACGCTGAGCGCTGCGCTCGTAGCAGCTGCCGCCGCTGCCTCAGAGGTTGCAGCTGCCGCTGCGGATGTCGCTGCCGCCGCTGCGGATGTCGCTGCTGCCGCTGCAGAAGTCGCTGCTGCAGTGGTGTCTGTGGATGTGCTGCCGCATGCAGCCATGGTGAAGGCTGTCACACCGGTCAGAACAAGTGATACGAGTTTCTTATTCATCTTTTTCCTCCCAATGAATCGCACATACTGTGCATTTTTGCCGAAACCGTTTAAGTAGGTGCTTTCCCATATTGGCATTTTGCACTTAAAAATCCGGTTCCGTACTTGATTACATGGCAATTATAACAATTGTACAAAAGCTGATGCAATCGAATTCATTTTATTTTATTGCAAATTCGACCATCTATGGGCGTCCGGGGAGGGGCTGAACGCAGATGTTTTTGGGCGAAATGCCGGAAATACGTCATTTTACCAGCCTTTTTCAGCTGAAATGTGAAACTGCAAAAGTTTGCTCTCGTAGTTTCTGGGATCTTTTTTCCACTGGTAAGGCGTCGTGCCGACGAACAGTTTGAAGTTTCTGTGAAAGGTCGAAGGTGTAGGAAAGCCGCATTTCATGGCGATATCGCTCGCGGAATCGTTGGACCGTCTCATGAGCTCACAGGCTTTCTGCACACGCATCACATTGATATAGTCCACGGGATTCATATTCATGTACTCGGAAAACAGGCGGCGGAAGTGTGTTTCACTCATATTGCACTGTTCCGCCATATCTTCTACACGGATCGGCTCGCGGTAGTGCGTGCTCACATAGTCGAGCCCCCGGCTGATGGAAGCAAGGCTGCTTCTGTGCACTGCAAACTCTTCGCCCGCATCCGTGGCGTTTCCTTCCTGCTCCTTGTTGACTCTGGCGATCTCAAACAGCAGTGCCTGCGTCAGTCCGCGCGCAGTTTCGGAATAGAAGTCCTGTTTGTTGCGCATCGTTTCGATGATCGTGCTCACGATATCCGCCATCTGCGGGTATTGTGCAAAACTGCCGAAAACCGGCTGCAGGTTGATCAGCCGCAGCAGCCTGCTGCGGTAATATTCATTGTCAGGGTAAAGTTCCGTAAGGAGTTCGTCCGCGTCCAGGAACAGATATTCCCAGAAGCTGGTCTTGCCGTCCTCGCTGTTGGTCGTATGCGGATAGTTCCGCGGGATCGCACTGACCATATGCGGTTCATAGGGGCGGTTCTCCGTATCCAGCGTAAGGATGCCGTAGCCTTCGTGGCAGAGTCCGATCTCCATCAGGTTATGAAAATGAAGATACTCTATGCCGTAGCCGTACTTACGTACCCACGGTTCGCCGAGAAGTGCCAGCACCGGTTCATTCTGCGGTATGTCATAGTATCTCAGTTCCAGCGAAGCGTGTTTTTTTCTTCCCATTTCATCCCCCTGCATGCATAATATACAGAAGCCGGAAAAAAACTTTCCGCCGGCCGGGATCCTATGTAAAGTTCAGACAATATAATATAATCATAATAGTTTGATCCGCCTAAAGCAAACGCATATCCGTTCAGCTCAGCCGGCGGATACATCGGAGGAATAACGTGAGCGCTTTTTCGCTGTTTCTTGAAATGCTTGTTATCTTCATCCTGATCTCCGCAGGCTACATTTTCTACCGCCGCGGTGTCCTCGACGACCGTGTCGCAAAGGGAATCTCCTTCCTGGTCGTAAATCTGTGCAACCCCGCGCTGCTCCTCAACGCCGCCATCAACAACCAGGGCCGCCTTTCCCCCTCCGTCTTCCTCACTGCATTTGCGGCCGCAGCCGCCGTGTATGCGATCCTGATCGCCTGCGCGTACCTGATCCCCTTCCTGCTCGGCATTCCGCGCAGCAGAAGATATTCGTTTAAAATGCTCACCATTTTCGGGAACATAGGATTCATCGGTTTTCCCGTATGTTCCGCCGTGCTCGGCGAGAAATCGCTCGTCTATGTGACCGTAAACTGCCTCGTTTTCAATCTTCTGTTCTATACATACGGCATAGCCACGCTCGAGGGTGCCAAAACAGCAGACAATGCGAATGCGGCCCTGCCCGCCCGTAAAAACAGCCTCGGCACGACTCTGCGCAGTCTGCTCAATGCCGGTACCGTCTCCGCCGTCGTCACGATCCTGGTCTATCTGCTCGACCCGCCTGTCCCCACCGTGATCGCCCAGGTGATCTCTTACCTTGGCAACGCCACCATTTTCCTGTCCATGGTCGTCCTGGGCTGCTCGGTCGCATCCATTCCGTTCCGCCAGCTGCTCGGAGACCGCAGGATGTATGTTTTCCTTGGGCTGCGCATGCTGGTCCTGCCGATCCTGCTGGTCCTGCTTCTGAAAAGATTTCTCTCCGACCCTCTGCTGCTCGGCACCATGGCGGTCATGGTCTCGCTTCCCGGCGGCAATCTGCCTCTCATGTATTCCCGTGAATGCGGCCTCGACGACAGGGATCTCTCCCGGGGGATCATTCTGTCTACCGTGATCTGCATCATCACGATCCCCGTCGTCTGCCTGTTCCTGTAAAAAACGGCAAAAAAAATCTCCCTAAAGAGGGAGGATGCCGGGTACCTTGCGGGCACCCGGCAGTATTATGAAAAAGTTATCAGTTTGTTTGGCCTTGCGGCCTGCGGCATTTCCTATCTGTATCTTACAAACTAATAGTAACCTCATTTCGTGACCAAAGTTTGCGCGCCTGTTTAAGATAATTTAAATAAAATATGAACGGAATGTGAAGTAAACCTTTAAGTTGCGTAAACCGAAGGCTTTTTCCTGTCTTCCTCCCTTGTGCCGACAGACGCCGTTAATTCTCCGTAACGCGGATCCCGGCGATCACCTGGTCATTGCAGGGTCTGTCACTGCGGTCGGTTTCCGCTGCTGCGATCCTGTCCAGGACATCCAGCCCTTCCGTTATTTTTCCGAAGGCTGCGTACTGCCCGTCCAGGTAAGGGGCGCTGTCATGCATGATGAAAAACTGGGAACCGGCCGAATCCGGATCCTGTGCACGTGCCATGGAAAGTACGCCGCGCGTGTGCTTCAGATCGTTTTTGACGCCGTTTCCCGCGAACTCTCCCCGGATCGTCCAGCCCGGTCCGCCCGTGCCGTTGCCCTTAGGATCGCCGCCCTGGATCATGAACCCCGGGATGACGCG
The DNA here is from genome assembly GCA_022652545.1 of Lachnospiraceae bacterium. Lineage (GTDB taxonomy): Bacteria > Bacillota > Clostridia > Lachnospirales > Lachnospiraceae > CAG-791. The sequence goes on along the minus strand of JALCRM010000003.1, from coordinate 105,866 downwards.
GTGAAAGATCAGGCCGTCATAGAACTTTGCATCGGCCAGTTTTCTGAAATTGGCTACCGTTTCCGGGGCTGTGTCGGGGTAAAGTTCTCCCTTCATGATGCCGCCGTCCTTCATGGTGATCGTTACTGTGAGATTTTTTTCAGCCATCGTGGTATCCTTTCTGATATGTTGTATGGACTTCTGCATAAAATCGTGATCCTGCTGGATACGGGGTCATCCGCACAAAAAGAAGCGGAGAAAGCCTGCCTTTCCATTGCCGAAGAAGGTCTGGAAGCTAAGACCTTCCTCTTTTCCGAAGCGTGGGAAGCGGAAGCGGACAGCGGCACCCTGTGCATGGGAGACTCCGCGCGCATCCTTTCCGCTCTCAGGGCCTCCGGCAGACCTTTCTGCGCATACCGGCACGCAAACAACGCCGGTGAGGATCTTTCCCTGGCACGCTTTGTCGTGGAGGATCCCGCAGAACTGTGGGGCCGCGACTTCGAGAAAATCTACGAGAGGGAGACCGGCATCCCCTGGACCGTCCTCACGACACGGCGGCTGACTGTGCGGGAATTCTCAGAGCGCTGTTCGGAAGACGCCGCTGCCGCTGCCGCCCTGCGCAGCGAGCCGTCCGCCCGGCATTTTCTCGAGGTCCCCGGCGAGACGTTCCCGGAAATTGAGGATGCGATTCGCGCCTACCGGAAAAACTGCTACGAATTTTACGGCTGGGGACTCTGGGCCCTCGTCCTCCGCGATACAGGACACATCGTCGGAACCGCCGGCCTTATGCAGACAGCCTTCGGCACGGAACTGGGCTACCTGCTGCTGCCGTCATACCGCAGACGCGGACTGGCCGCCGAAGCCTGCAGCGGTATCCTGCAACTGGCATTTTCCGAATTCGGCCTGCCTGAGGTCCTGGCGCGTGCCGGAGCGGACAATACCGCTTCGCTGGCGCTGCTGCGCTCCCTCGGCTTTTCAGCCGCGCCTTCGGCTACTTGCGGGGAACCGTCCCGGGGACCCGGATCTGCAGTGCTCTCTTCAGATCCTCAAGTTCCACGTGACTGTGTTCTCCTCCGAATTCGCCGTCCCTCGTCCAGCGGATCGGCTCCGTTGAATCCACTGTAAGCTTTGCGGTCTTGAAATGATCCATATATTCATTGTGCAGATCGGAAGCCAGGAGCTTCTGCACTTCTGCATTCAGTTCCACGGGATTCCGGGGCATCCTGATCAGCGTCACCTCAAAGAGCCCGTCGCTCAGATCCACATGTCTGCCGGTAATGCCTTCTATGCCGCCCACCGAACGCGAATTCGTGATCATCCCGACAGCGTAGTCATCCTCATAGATCCCGTCATCCGCCTGCACGCGGATGTGGTGCGTGCGGATCCTGTCCACCTGCATGAGTTCCCGTATCGCCTGCAGGATGTAGGCGGAGTGGCCGAGCAGGTTTTTCTGGTCCTGCGGTGTACTGTAGGAGATCTCCGTGAACATGCCGAAAGCCGCCACATAGACAAAATATTCCGAACCGTTGAAGCGTCCCACATCGCAGCGGAAGTTCTTTCCGTTCACGACCGTCTCCGCTGCTTTCACCATGTCCGTCGGGATCCCGAGGCTCGCAGCAAAATCATTCGTCGATCCGGCGGGAATATAGCCCAGCGTAACGGTGCCGGCATCATCGGGCCGCTGCATCAGGCCGCTCACTGCCTCATCAAGCGTGCCGTCCCCTCCGCTGCAGACAAAATAATCGCACTCCCCGCTGTCGAAGTTTTTTGCCAGCAGTTCTGCAGCGCCGCGGCCCATCGTCGAGCGTGTCACTGTCTCATACCCTGCAGCGGTGAACACCTCTATGATGTCGGCAAGAGAATTTACAATCTGTCCGCGTCCTGCGACGGGATTGAAAAGAAGGTAAATGCGATGCGGCATTGTTTTCAGCTCCGATCGTCACCCAACAATAAAACGCCCCCGGCCGCTGTCCGGCGGCCGCAGAGCGTCCCTCAGTCTTTTTCGGTGCCTGCGGCCCCTGTCCTCAGCTGGCTTTTTTGCCTTTGAGAAAGTTTTCGATCCCATTGATCGCCGCTTCCTCGTCACTGCCGTCGGCGATGACAGTAAGTGCCTGCCCGTTATCGAGGTCCAGTGTCATCATGCCCATGATGCTCTTGGCATTCACTCTCTTCGTGTCCGCCTCGATATGGATGCTGCTTTCATAGCGGCTGGCGACCTGTACCAGTTCCGCAGCGGGCCTGGCATCCAGTCCGGTGGATAACTTCACTCTCATCGATTTACTGATCATAATTTTTCCTCCCTGTAACAAACAACGGCACATATCCCCCGATACATTCCGTTTTCGTCATAGGCCCGGCTGCAGGCGATATTCCTGCCTGTCATTTCCCAGCCGGGGATCTCCGGTCTTTTTCACGAAGTTCTTCCGCAATTTCGGTAAGTCTGCGCAGCCGATGGTTGATCCCGGATCTGCCCACCGGCGGATCAGACAATTCTCCCAGTTCCTGAAGCGAAGCCGTTTCATGCTCCAGCCGGAGCTCGGCGGTCTGCCTGACATTTTCCGGAAGCTGTCCGAATCCTCCGTGATCACGGATATAGCGTATGGCTTCGATCTGTTTCCCGGAGGCATTCACCGTCTTCTGAAGATTGGATGTTTCACAGTTCACCCTGCGGTTCACCGAGTTCGCGATCTCCTTGAGGATCCTGGAATTTTCCATATTCATCAGGCTGACGTCCGCGTCCATCATATTCAGCAGATCGATGATGGCCGTCGAATCCTTCAGGTAGACCACATACTGTTTTCTGCGGCGCACGGTCCTTGCGGGAATGGATTCCTGCGCAAGTACACTGCAGATCTGGTCTGCAAGCTGTATGCGGGGACAGACGAATTCGAGGTGATACTCCTTGCCCGGATCGCTCATCGAGCCGATGCAGAGATACATGCCGCGCAGATAGGAGCGCCGGCAGCAGTCATTCTTGAGGAGCAGCGCACTCACGCCGTCTTCCGGGTTCTTCAGGCTCCCGTCCTCACGGATGACCTTCGTCACCGTAAGAAGCGGCATCCAGGTCCCGTCGTCTCCCGCTGCCGTAAACCGGCAGCTGCCGTTCCGAAGCATATTTTCAGAAAACTCCGAAATGCCTTTTCTGATAGTAATTGTTTTCTGAAATAAAGTAAAGAATTTTTTGCAGACCTCGCGGTTTTCGCTGCGGAGCCTGCCTTCGGCCTGCAGCTTTCCGTCCGCCCGTTTCTGCGCGTGTACCGTGAGGATGCAGGCTTCCATGGCCGCCAGCTCCGCGATGCGGCAGTGGCGTGCGGCCGGGATCACTCCCGCCAGTTCGTGTTTTGCTCCCGAAGAAAAAGACAACGGGCATCGCCTCCTGTTTTACCTGCGGTTGTCCACGTCCCTGTGATACAGCTTCAGACCGTAATCTCCCTTGTCCTTGAGCGCCTTGTACAGCTCATCGGCGATCGTGACGCTCCTGTGCTGTCCGCCCGTGCAGCCGATCGCGATGACAAGCTGGTTTTTGCCTTCCTTCACATAAAAGGGGATGAGGTAGGTGACCATGTCGTCCAGCTTTTTCATGAATTCCTGCGTCTGCGGGAAAGACATGACATAATCGTGCACCAGCGCGTCATTGCCCGTAAGATGCTTCATCTCGTCGATGTAAAAAGGATTCGGCAGGAAACGCACGTCAAAGACCAGATCCGCATCCGTCGGGATCCCGTATTTGAAGCCGAAGGACAGGATGGAAACAAACAGGGAATTGTAATTCTGGTTCTCCTGGAAGATCTTGACCAGTTCTTCCTTCAGCTCCCTTGTGAGCAGGTTGGACGTGTCGATCACATAGTTGGCGTGTGCCTTGATATCCTCCAGAATGCGGCGTTCCTTTTCAATGCCGTCTTCCACTCGGCCGTCGGGCGCCAGCGGATGTGCGCGCCTGGACTCCTTGTAGCGGCGGATCAGCGTCTCGTCGCTCGCATCCATAAAGAGGATCTCGTAGTTATAGCCCTTTTCCTTCAGCTTCTGCAGTACATTCATCACATACTCGAAGGAAGCGTCGGAACGCACGTCCAGACCGATACAGACCTTGGAGATCTCGCTGCCGGGGGCAAAAAGCAGTTCCATGAACTTGTCGATCAGCCGCAGCGGAAGGTTGTCCACACAGTAATAGCCCTGGTCTTCCAGCATTTTGATGGCCGTGTTCTTGCCGCTTCCGCTCATTCCGGTGACGACTACGATCCTCATTGAATCCCCTTTCAGAAACTTCCCAGATAGATCACTTCGCGCTCCAGCCTGATCCCGCTCTGCGCAAAGACTGTTTCCTGTACGTGCTCGATCACGCGGCGCACCTCGTCCGAGGTGGCATGCCCTTTGTTGACCACGAACCCGCAGTGCTTTTCCGATACGGCGGCGTCGCCGATATGCCACCCCGCAAGTCCCGCATCCATGATGAGCCTGCCGGCAAAGTGCCCTTCCGGCCTCTTGAACGTACTGCCTGCGCTGGCATATTCCAGCGGCTGCCTGGCCCGGCGCTTTTCCGCAAGCTCGGCCATACGGGCTGCGATCTCTGCCCTGTCGCCTTTATGCAGGACAAAACATACCGACACGGCCGTAGCCGGCACTCTTTTCAGAATGCTGCGGCGATAGCCGAATTCCATTTCTTCATTCGAAAAAGTCCGCAGCGTACCGTCCGGCATCAGCAGTTGCGCCGTTTCCACGATGCCGCGCATCTCGCCGTCGTACGCGCCGGCATTCATGACCAGACCGCCGCCGGCACTGCCAGGTATCCCTGCCGCAAACTCCATGCCGGCAAGGGCATTGTCCCTCGCCGCGGCAGCAATGTGCGAAAGCGAAGCGCCTGCTCCGGCGCTGATCCGGACTCCGTCCACCGTGACGGTATCCAGTCTCTGCAGTACTTTGTCGGAAGGCCGGCCGTCTGTTTCTTCCGCTTCTTCGTCCAGCGTGTCCGTGACAGGGCGCGCACCGGAACCGGTCATCGTCACGACAGCACCGCGGTAACCGCCGTCTGCCACCAGGAGGTTTGTGCCCCTTCCGAGTACCGTGAAAGGCTCTCCTGCTGTTTTCAGCAGTGCGAGCACACTGCACAGTTCATCTGCTGTCCGGATACGTAAAAACAGATCCGCCGGCCCCCCTGTGCGGAACGAGCAGTGTCTGGACATGGGCTCGTCCGCCAGGATCCGTTCCTCCGGCAGGATCTGCATCAGCTGTGACTTAAGGTCTGCGATCATGAAAGCTCTTTCTCCCCTTCCTCATGCCGTCTTGCAGCATCCGAAAGGCTCACTTCTGCAGTACCAGCCTGGCTGCCCCGTACATACCGGCATCGTTGCCGAGCGTGGCCAGTGCGAACTTACAGTCGCGCGCACCGGGGAAGCAGTACTTGATGAACGAAGGCTTCAGCATATCGATCAGTATGCCGCCGGCCCTGGAGACGCCGCCGCCCAGCACGATCATTTCCGGGTTGGTGACGGAAGCCACCACAGCCAGACCCTTCCCGAGATAGTAGCCATACTGTTCCGCGATCTTTACCGCGACCTTGTCGCCGTTCTTCGCCTCGTCGAGGACCAGCCTCGCGGTGAGGCGCTTCCCGCGCAGGGTGCTGTCTTCCTTCGTCGCTGCCAGCATACGCTTTGCAAGGCGTACCACGCCGGTCGCGGAGGCAGATTCTTCAAAACATCCGTAATTGCCGCAGTTGCAGCGGTCGGTCTCGTTGTCGTCAATGTGGATATGCCCGATCTCGCCGCCGGCGCCGGTCGCTCCCGTCAGCAGCCTGCCGTTGGCAATGATGCCGCCGCCCACGCCTGTGCCGAGCGTCACAAGCACCATATCCTTGTGGCCTTTTCCGCCGCCCTTCCAGCACTCGCCCAGCGCTGCCACATTGGCGTCGTTGCCGGCTGCAGTCGGGATGCCCGTAAGCCCTTCCATCGTCTCGCTGATATTGAAAGTGCCCCAGCCGAGATTCACTGCCACATGCACGGTGCCCGTATCGTCTACGGGGCCGGGCACACCGATGCCGATCCCGACGACGTCTTCCCTGGACAGACCCTGGTTCGTCATCTTTTCCTGAATGGAGGCAGCGATGTCAGGCAGGATATTGATCCCGCCCTCTCCTGTCCTGGTGGGGATCTCCCACACATCCAGCTTGTTCCCGTCCTTGTCAAACATGCCGATCTTTACGGTCGTACCGCCTACGTCCACGCCGAATATTGTGTTGCCCATCTTTCCCGTCTCCTTATGATTGTCAGCCTTCATCGTCATCGTCGTCGTGTTTTCTCTTCAGAGAATTCTGGACGCGATTGTACAGTTCCTGCGCTGCATTGTAACCCATCTTTTTCTGTCTGTGGTTCACTGCGGCCGATTCGCAGATGACCGCCAGGTTCCGGCCGGGCCTGATCGGGATGCGGTGACATACCACGCGGTTGCCCAGGTACTCCGTATATTCTTCCTCGAGTCCGAGCCTGTCGTATTCCTTTTCCTTGTCCCATTCCTCGAGCTGTATGACCAGATCGATATTCTGCGTATCCCTTACACTGGAAACACCGAACAGGGCCTTGACGTCGATGATGCCGATCCCGCGCAGTTCGATGAAGTGCTTGGTAATATCGGGTGCGGAGCCGATCAGCGTCTCTTCGCTGACCTTCCTGATCTCGACGACATCGTCGGAAACCAGGCGGTGTCCTCTCTTGATCAGTTCCAGCGCCGCCTCGGACTTGCCGATGCCGCTTTCCCCCGTGATCAGGACGCCTTCGCCATAGACATCCACCAGTACGCCGTGGATGGAAATACAGGGGGCCAGCCTCACGTTCAGCCAGCGGATGAGCTCCGCCATGAACGTGCTCGTCGATTTCCTGGTCATCAGCAGCGGTACGCGGTATTTTTCCGCGTACTTGGTGAACGTATCGCCCGGCTGCAGTTCCCTGCAGAAGATCACGCACGGCACGCCGCTTGAGAGCAGTTTTTCATAATTCTCGCTCCTCTGCTCCTCCGTCATGCTCTGCATGTAGGAGTACTCCACGAAGCCTACGATCTGGATACGCGTCGCCTCAAAGTGTTCAAAATATCCCGTCAGAGGCATCGCCGGTCGGTTCACGTCCGGCTGCAGGATCTTGATCTTCGAAATATCTATATCGGGAGTCAGGTTTTCCAGCTTCATCTTTTCAATGACGCTGCTCAGCAATACACTGCTCATTTGCTGCTCCGTTCTGTCCGCAGTGCGGACCCGCATAGTGTCTATAACGCTATCATATTAGCATACCGGAGCGCTAAAGTCATCCGCCGGAAGCACCCTCCCTGTGCAGAAAAGCATGGATATTTTCCGCTTCCGCCCGCGAGATCCCGGGCACGGCCGCGATCGTATCCGCATCCGCCTGCTCGAGCGCTGAAATGGACGGAAATGCCTGCATCAGCGCGCGTCGCCTGACCGGCCCCACCCCCGGGATCGCGTCCAGCCGCGACTCGGTCTGTGCACGGCTGCGCAGTGAGCGGTGGTATTCGATCGCAAAGCGGTGCGCCTCATCCTGTATCCTCGTAATGAGTTTGAAGCCTTCGGAGCTGTGCCCGATCGCAGTTTCCCTGCCTGCAAAATAAAGTCCGCGCGTGCGGTGGCTGTCGTCCTTGACCATACCGGCGACCGGTATGGAAAGACCCAGTTCGCCGAGCACTTCAAGAGCCACGTTGACCTGTCCCCTGCCGCCGTCCATCAGGATGAGATCCGGGAAACGCGTAAAACTGCCGAGTTCCTCCTGCGGCGTGCCTTCCCCGCCGTCCCTGTTTCCGCCCTCTTCCGCCAGCTTCCTGCGTTCCTCCAGTCCGTGGCGGAATCGGCGCGTGAGCACCTCCCGCATGCAGGCATAGTCGTCCGGCCCGGTCACGCTCCGGATGGCGAATTTCCTGTAATCGCTGCGCTTCGGCCTGCCCTTTTCGAAAACGACCATGGAACCCACGTTGGCAAAGCCGCTGATATTGGAAATGTCGAAGGCCTCCATCCTGTCGGCCTTCGGGATATGCAGAAGTTCCGCGACTTCCCGCACTGCGCCGATCGTCCTTCCCTCTTCGCGCTTGAGGCGCTCCTTGTCGCGTTCCAGGATCAGCTCCGCGTTCTCGCGCGCCATCTCGACAAGTTTTTCCTTTCTTCCCCGCTGCGGCACCTCGACCGTAACTTTGGAGCCTCTGCGCGCCGAAAGCCACTGTTCGACCACCTCGCGGTCGGAGATCTCCTCCTGCAGCATCAGTGTCCTGGGGATGTAAGGCGTGCCCGCATAAAACTGACGGATGAAATCCGACAGGATCTCGGCCTTCGTACAGCCGCCCACATGTGTCATGCAGAAATGCTCCCGCCCGATCATGCGCCCTTCGCGTATGAAGAAAGTCTGCACGACCGCGTCCGCATCCGTATTTTCCTCTTCCTTGGCGACGGCCAGCACATCCCTGTTTTCCCCGATGTCTTCCGTGATCTTCTGCTTCTGCGCCACTTCCTTCACGCTGGCGATCAGATCGCGCAGGCGCATGGCCTCCTCGTAGTTCATTTCTTCCGAGGCGCTCTCCATGCGCTGCGTGAGATCCCGTATGACAGGGGCATAGTCGCCGGACAGGAAGTCCAGTGCCCGGTCAACACCGGCGCGGTACTCCTCCTGCTTTACATTGCCCGTACAGGGGCCGCAGCAGCGCTTCATATGATAATTGAGGCAGGGCCTTTCCGCACCCTGCGCACCCGGCAGCGTGCGGTTGCAGTCGCGCAGGCCGTACATGCGGTCCAGCAGTTCGATCGTATCGCGCACTGCCTGCGGACTGGTGAACGGGCCGAAGTACCTGGCCCGGTCCCGCTTCTGCGTACGGCAGAACAGGATACGCGGAAACGGCTCCGCAACGGTGACCTTGATATACGGATAGGTCTTGTCGTCCTTCAGCATCGTATTGTACTTGGGACGGTTTTCCTTGATCAGGTTGTTTTCCAGGACGAGCGCTTCCAGCTCGCTGTCCGTCACAATGTATTCAAAACGCACGAGACGCTGCACCATGCGGTCGATCTGCGGCCCGCGGCCGACGATCTTCCGGAAGTAGGAGCGTACGCGGTTATGCAGGTTCACGGCTTTCCCGACATACATGATCGTATCGTTCTCGTCGTACATGATATAAACACCGGGCTTCTGCGGAAGCTTGCGCAGCTCCTCGCTTACGTTGAAGCCTCCCGGCCGGATGTCATCCGGTTTCTTTGCAGCCGGTTTTTTTTGTTTCTTTTCGTTCTCTGCTGCTTCCATGGTTTCTTTCCCAACGAAAAGCGCAGGATGCCTGAGGTACCCTGCGCTGTGATCAGACTGCTGTCAATTGCCGTTACCGCTGATGTCGTCCGATGAAACGTGTGAAAAACGTCCCAGATTCTGCGGCTGCTGAGCCGGAGATGTCTGCGGAGGTGTCTGCTGCGTCGGCGGCGTCTGCGGTGGAACCTGCTGCGTCGGCGGCGTCTGCGGCGGCACCTGCTGCGTCGGCGGCGTCTGCGGCGGCACCGGTGTCCCGGCGCGGCGCACATCGTCTTCCATCTTCTCGGCCCCGGTCTTCTCCGGTTCCGGCGGAAGTCCCTTGGCTTCGCGGTAAATACGCATGAACTCGCTGCCTGTGATCGTCTCCCGCTGGATCAGGTAGGCTGCCAGCTTGTCCATTACGTCCAGGTTCTGCGAAAGGATCTCCTTCGCTTCCCTGTAGCAGTCCTCCAGGATACGGCGCACTTCCTCGTCGACGGAGGCGGCTGTCTCGTCTGCACAGTTCAGCTGTGTACGGCCCTCCAGGTACTGACTCTCCACCGTCGCAAGGCCCATCAGGCCGAACTTGTCGCTCATCCCGTACATCGTGACCATATTCCGGGCTATCCCCGTAGCCTTTTCGATATCGTTGGAGGCACCTGTCGTGACCGTGCTGAATTTCAGCTCCTCAGCGGCACGCCCGCCCAGCAGCCCCACGATCATATCGTGCAGTTCAGCCTTCGTGTTGAGATATTTTTCCTCTTCGGGCACCTGCATCACATAGCCCAGTGCACCCATGGTACGGGGCACAATGGTGATCTTCTGCACAGGTTCCGAATTTTTCTGTACCGCGGTGATCAGCGCGTGTCCTACCTCGTGGTATGACACGATGCGGCGCTCCTCCGCGTTCATGACACGGTCCTTCTTCTCCTTGCCGACCAGCACCTGCTCGACGGCTTCGAAAAGGTCCTTCTGGTTCACATATTCACGGTGGTTCTTGACCGCATTGATGGCAGCCTCGTTGATCATGTTGGCCAGGTCGGAGCCTACGGCTCCGGATGTGGCAAGCGCGATCTCATTGAGGTCCACGGTCTGGTCCATCTTCACATCCTTGGCATGTACGCGCAGGATCGCAACACGGCCCTTCAGGTCGGGGCGGTCCACGATGACCCGCCTGTCAAAACGGCCCGGCCGCAGCAGTGCCTTGTCGAGGATCTCCGGGCGGTTGGTGGCGCCGAGCACAATGATGCCTTTCTGCGCGTCGAAGCCATCCATCTCGGAAAGCAGCTGGTTCAGCGTCTGTTCACGTTCTTCATTGCCGCCGCCGTACTGTGAGTCACGGCTGCGGCCGATGGCGTCGATCTCGTCGATGAAGATGATACAGGGTGCATTCTTGGCCGCTTCCTTGAAGAGGTCGCGCACACGCGAAGCACCGACGCCGACGTACAGCTCGATGAAATCCGAGCCCGTCAGCGAGAAGAACGGGACGTGTGCCTCGCCGGCGACTGCCCTTGCGAGCAGTGTTTTGCCTGTGCCGGGCGGGCCTACGAGCAGTGCGCCCTTAGGCAGCTTTGCGCCGATCTGCGCATACTTCTGCGGATTGTGAAGGAAATCGACGACCTCGACGAGTGACTCTTTCGCTTCATCCTCACCGGCCACATCGCGAAACGTCACGCCGGTGTCCTTCTGCACGTATTCCTTGGCGTTGCTCTTTCCCACGCCCATGATCCCGCCGCCGCTCTTGCCGGCACGGCGGAAAAGAAAACTGATGAGCACCCAGAAAAGGATCAGCGGCAGGATATATTCCAGCAGGAAAGCCAGGATCATACTGGAACTGTCCGGTATATCCCCCTTGACCTCAACGTTGTACTTGAGCAGGCGCGCCGTGAGGGTGCTGTCGTCTTCGACCTTCCCGGTGTAATAGGTGATGGTCTCCGCGCCCCCCGCAAACGGGTTGTAGTCGGCCGTCTGCGTGGAGACCGGCGTGATGTCGATCTGGCTCGATTCGATCACAACGCTCTTTACTTCGCCTTTTTCGACCATCGAGACGAATTCGTTGTACGTGATCTCCTTCTTTGTGCTGGAGCCGAGACTGCTCATGAAGAAGCTGACGCAAAGCAGCGTAACGAGCGCGGCGATCAGGAAAATGAAGAGATTCTGACGCGGCGGCTGTCCGTTTCCGCCCTGTCCGCCGTTCGGATTATTGTTATCATTCATATTGTTTATGACTCCTCCCGGAATCAGGTATGAAAAACAGGAGCAGAAGCCGTCATTTCCGTCTTTCTGCTCCCTGTAGCCCGGTTCACAGGATTCATTATAGATAGAGTTGTGTCACCCGGCAATTGAAAGTTTCCTAAAAATTCTGAATAATATCTAAATTTATATTTTGATCCGCTGCAGGACGGATGCATTTATCTCTGGTATCCCAGACCTCTGTCCACCACATGCGACAGCGGCCGGCCGTTCGCGTAGGCATGCAGATTGTCGCCCGCTATCGCGACGATCCTCTCAAAAGTGGCCGGCAGATAAAACTGTCCTGCCACATGGGGCGTAATGATCACGTTCTGCATATCCCAAAGCTCATCGTCCGGCGGCAACGGCTCCGGTTCCGTAACGTCCAGTCCCGCGCCCGCAAGATGTCCGCTTCTCAGCGCTCTTTTCAGCGCTGCCGGATCAACGGCGTTGCCGCGGCCGACATTGATGAGATAGCTGCCTGCCTTCATGAGTCCCAGCCTGCGCCCGTCCATGATGTGCTCGGTGGAAGCCCCGCCCGGCAGCACCATCGCCACAATGTCCGCACGTCCCAGCACGCTGTCGAGTTCGTCGGCCGTATACTGCTCGTCCAGATAATCCGGCTTTTCCCGCACGCGCATCCGGACGCCGATCACCTTCGCACCGAGCGCATGCATTTTGCGCGCATAACTCCCGCCTATGTCGCCGAGCCCCAGTACCAGGACAACGGAATCCTCCACGGAGATGATGCTGCTTCCCGGGCTCCAGATATGTTTTGCCTGTTCCAGACGGTAAGGCCCCAGGTGCCGGATCAGGCCGAACGTGAGTGCCAGCATATGTTCGGACACCGCAGTCCCGTAGGCACCCGTCGCACAGGTCAGCACCGCCTTTTCAGGCAAAACACCGGGCACTGCATAGGCATCCGCCCCCGCGGAGTTCAGCTGCATCCACTCCAGGTGCGTACAGGCCGACAGGCTGCGCGGCGGCAGATTGCCGATGATCACGTCAGCCCTGGAAAGATCGCCCTCCGAGACCTCTGACGCATCCTCGTATATGAAATTCAGGTCGTACAGGCTGCCCTGTCCCCTGGATTCCAGCAGGGCACGGTGCCTGTCCTCTGCTGGCAGCACGACCAGTACCGTCTTCTCCCGTTTTTCCATATCCCCTCCATGAGGAGAATCGTCAGATTCTCCGAAATGGGCAGCCGGTGCCGTCCTACAGTCTACGGATGCCTTCCCAGATCGCCATCAGCACGTTGTCGGGAAAGATCTTGCTGAAAAAGCGATGTGCGCTGCTGACCGCACTGGGCGTCGAAACAGCGCGCCCCATGCGGCTGTCATGCAGAGCCAGTCCCACCACATTCCGCATTTTTCCCGCCAGCGGGTAACCGTGGATATAGGCGCTGTCGGTGGTCTTCTTAGCCGTCCCGATGAATTCCGTATCGCCGACCCAGTACGGGCAGACCGCCGTTACGATGATGCCTTCCTTCAGAAGCTCGACCCGCAGCGCCCGGCTGTACCGCAGCAGAAAAGCCTTGGTCGCCGCATAGATGTTGAGATACTGGAAGGGCTGAAAGGCAGCGGTGGAGCATATTTCAATGATGTGCCCGCCGGCGCGCATATACGGGATCGAGACCTGGGTCATATCGACAGCCGCACGGCAGTTGAGCTCGATCATGTTGTCGCAGTCCTGCTGCGTAATGTCCCTGTAGCTCCCTATTTTTCCGAATCCCGCAGCGTTGATCAGCAGCGCGACATTCGGCTTCTCTGCCTCCAGCAGCGCGGCGTATGAGCCGATGGCCGCCTTGTCCGTAAGATCGAGCGGCACTGCCCGGACTGCCGTTTTCAGCCCCTGCTGCAGCGCCTCCAGCCGGTCACGGCGACGGGCGACGGCCCAGATCTCATCATAGCCGAGCGCGTCGATCTGACGGCAGAATTCCCTTCCGAGCCCGCTGGATGCACCGGTAATCACTGCAATGTTCTTTGCGTCTGTTCTTTTGTCCACTTTATTCCTTTCTCTCCGCGTCCGCCCGGCCCGCAGCCCCGGCATGTGCCTGCCTTATACCGCGTACAACCGCTCTGTACATCGTTTCCGGTTCGACCGGTTTGGCCAGATGCTCCGTCATGCCCGCAGCCATGCAGCGGTCTATGTCATCCTGATAGGCATTGGCCGTGATGGCAAAGATCGGGACAGCTGCCGCATCCGCACGGTCCAGTGCCCGGATCGCCGCGGCAGCCTCCAGTCCGTTCATGACCGGCATCTGCACATCCATGAGGATGGCATCGTATCCGCCGACGGCAGATCCGGAAAACAGCCGCAGGGCATCCTCCCCGTTGACGGCGCGGTCCACGGCAGCTCCCTTCTTCCGGAGCAGTATATCCGAGATCTCGGCATTCAGGTCATTATCTTCCGCCAGCAGTATGTGCAGGCCGGTGAGATCCGTATCGCATGAAGCAACCTGCGGCGCGGTGCCTTCCGCTGTTTTGTCTTCCGCACCGGCGGGCACTACGACCGGCAGTGACAGATGCACCTTGAACCTGCTGCCTTTTCCTTTCGTACTTTCCGCTGTTATCGTACCGCCCATCAGGTCAACGAGGCTTTTCGTGATCGACAGTCCCAGACCGGAGCCGGTGCGCGTCAGTCCCTGTGACACGCTTTCCTGCTCGAAGGTCCCGAAAAGCTTCTTCATGAACTCACTGCTCATACCGATGCCGTCGTCCTCCACCACGAAGTCGCCGGTCAGTGTGCCGTCCGCAACGTTCATGTTTTCCGTCAGCAGACTGACATGCCCGCCTTCCGGTGTGAATTTGACCGCGTTGGAAAGCAGATTGAAGAAGATCTGGTTGAACCGCAGTTTGTCCGTCAGAACGGCGCTGTTTTCATCCGATCCGACGATCTCATACCGGAAGGTGATCTTTTTCATGTCGCAGAGCGGCCTGATGACATCGTCAAGATAACGCTCAAATTCCGCTTTCGGATACACCTCCGGATGCAGCTGCATCTTGCCGGCTTCGATCTTGGACATATCCAGGATATCGTTCACCAGCGTCAGCAGGAAATGGCCGGATCCGTCTATCTTCCCGAGATACCGGTCGACCGTATCGCGGTCTTTTTCATCCTTTGCCAGGGCAGTCATTCCGATGATGCCGTTGAGAGGTGTCCTGATATCGTGGCTCATGCGGGACAGAAAGTCACTTTTTGCCGCACTTGCGGCGCGTGCTTCCTGCATGGCCGCCGCCAGCTCGGCAGCATTTTCCTTCTCATAGCGGCCGTACAGGATCGACATGGCCACCGAAAGGACGACCAGCACGACGATGATCACGAAGGATGCCATCGCGGTCGCTGTTCCGAGATCCGCGACCTCCACCGTCGCATTCCCATAACGCTGCATCAGATCCGTGCTGAACTTCCGGACGCTGTTGTCAATGGTGTTCTTGGCGGTAAAATAATCCGCGCTCATGATGTACTGATAGCCCAGCGCATACTTTTTCTCATCCGGCAGGTTTTTCTCCTGCTCCGTCAGAAGATCCGCCGTCACGCCTTCCGGGAAATCCGTCTCCGTGATCCCGCGGCTCAGGGCGACCAGTTCCATGGCCCGCTGCTCGCGGTTGGAAAGATCGTCGGAAGCGATCTTGGCATCCTGGATCCGGCTGATCTCGCGCTGCGTGAGTCCCATCCGGAACAAAGCCTGCACAGCCGTATCCCGGTTCCTCGTTACGGTAAGTTCCGTAATATATGCCTGAAAATGGGACAGATCTCCTGTCTCACAGAACATTTTGGATTCATAGGTCAAGACATCCGATCCGCGCTGAAACTGATCGGCCGCGTTGTTGGCCATCTCCCGCTGGCTTTCAAACTGCCGTATGCGCGCTGTCTGCTGCCTGATATTGAAAAACATCGATCCGGCGATCAGCACCGCGGCAGCAGAAACGATCACGATCAGGAGAGGGAAAACACCGAGCATGCGGCGCACCGGAGCAGAAAGCTGTCTTTTCGGGCTCATTCTGACACCTCCACTTTGAAATACTGCTCCGGTTCCGGCAGGGAGCCTGCTTTGAGGCCCTTCCGGAACGCGCTCTGCAGTGTTTCATCGATCGGGGCGAAGGTGTCCGCGTTCCCGTCCTGCAGATACTGCAGCGCCGAGAGGATCGTCCCGGAAATCACGACCTGACAGGAAGCGGAAGCGTCGATATCTCTTCCGTCCTGCTGAAGACGGCTGCTCTTCCCGTCGGAATACAGCAGTACCTGCATCCCGCTGACGGCAGGGTAATCCACAAGCGGCTCGATCATATGGTAGCGGTACGTGGTCGTGGCAAGGATGACATCGTCAAAGACTTCATCCAGCTGCGTACCGGTAAGCGTTCCCTCATACAGTTTGTCGTCCGCGACCACTGCGTTCAGATCGGACTCTGTATAGTCGCCCTTGAAAACGGGCGCCGCTGCGCTTTTCGCTTCTATCAGAACAACGTCCGCGCCCGTGGCTTCCTTCACGGTCCGGGACAGCACGGATGCTGCGGAACGTACGAGCGGCCACGTACCGCCGAGCTGGTTGTCCGCCTCCACATTGCTGTGGCCGATCACTGTTTTGTCGAGCGGTTTTCCCAGTTCTGCGTTCAGGTCACTGCAGAAGACCGCGTCGGAGGTATCGTCGGCCACAATGTCCTTCACTGCAACGGCCGAAGCTGAAAATGAGTTACGGTTCAGGAAGCGCATGAAGCATTTCCCGCTGCGGAACAGGTCGCTGACCGGCTTATACAGATCGCTGACCGGCAGGTCTGTGTCTTTGTTGTATGAGAAAAGGGCATCCGCACTCTCCGCGAGGATCCGCTGCGCATCGCCGCTGTACATGACTTTCAGGATCTTCCCGATCAGCGCCTTTCTTGCCGGGTCATCCTCCGCGCGTTTTGAGACGGCTGTGCTGAAGATCGGATAGGCAAACAGCGTCCGGTCGCTTTCCGTTTTCCCCAGGCAGGGGATGATCCGGACAGAGCCATCTGTTTTGACATTAAACTGCAGATCTGAGCCGCTGATAAACATGGCTGCCTTTTCGGAATCGAACCGGCTGTATGCCTCCGCCGTATCGACCTTCATATCTTCTTCGCCGAGCGCGCCGCACTCTTTCAGGTTCCGGAGCGTCTCCGCCAGCTGCCGGCAGCCCTCCTCCGGGATTTCGTTCACGTTATCATTCCGGAAGGAGTTCAGCCACTTCTGCCCCTCTTCCGATGAAAACCATCCGGTATAATTGAATGCTTCCAGCAGCAGGACCGCACGGAAGCCCAGCGAGGCCTCAACGCTCAGTCCTTCGATCCCCCGGTTCCGGAATTCCCGGCAGGCTTCTTCGAATTCATCCAGTGTCTGCGGGACCTTGATCCCGCAGCGGTCAAACAGGGTGGCGTTCGCATAGATGGCTTCCACCATGGCCGGAGCCGGGAACCAGCAGACTTTTCCGTCAAAGGTAAAGGGGGTAAGCGAGTCGTCTATAAATGTGGAAGCCAGTTCTTCCCCGCCGAGATCCATAAGATAGGGAGCCAGTTCACCGGCGCTGTCGTTTTCGAAGCGACGGATCATGACGATATCGGCCAGGTCATCGTGTCTGGCCTGATAGATAAGATTCTGCGTACTGTTCCTGTTGTTTTCCCAGATAAACGTAACATCCGGGAACTGCTGCTCCACATAGGTCCGCCAGTCGGAATAGGCAATGTCGTTGTACATGGAAATGCGGACCGTCTGTTCGCTGCTTTCCTGTCCGTTTTGCGACCCGGACGAAGAAGCGCATCCCGCGAGCAGGCCGGCTGTGAGAACTGCTGCCAGAACGGTACAGATGTATCTGCGCATTTCCTCTTTCATTTTGCACGGCCTCCCTGTCAGGAAAAGATATACCGGCAACATTATAGCATCGGGGGTTCCTCCATGGAATCGGGAATTCCGCCGTGCCCGCTTTACATAAAGTTGTATGCATTCCCGCGGGGCGTATGTCATCCCAAACAAAACATCTCTTAACTGCTTAATGAAGTGAGTATGTAAAGCCAGAAGTGGCATGGCTTTGAACGTTTAACCTATCGCGGGGCGATTTTGATCGTCTGACCCCCGAAATTGGCCCCAAACGATCAAAAAAGCCATTGAAGTAAACTAAACTTTTCTTGACGCGATGCTGATCGTCCGGAAACCGAAACACTGCCGCCGCGGACAAATCAATCTTCTCACTGGCCATTGAAGACACCGTAAACAAAGAAGATTGCATCAACCCGGGCATCGGAAATCTGCTATACTTTCTGTAATCGCGGCAGCGGCGCCAGAGTGCGGCGCCGGCCGCCCATTTCGGAGAATCTGAAGATTCTCCTCATGGAGGTGTTAATTCGAAAGTGTCGCTGATGCTCCACTTTCGAATCGCGGCAGCGGCGCCAAAGTACGGCGCCGGCCGCCCATTTCGGAGAACCTGAAGGTTCTCCTCATGGAGGTGTATCGTTATGATACTTGCGATCGACACCGGCAACACACATACCGTGCTGGGCTGTATCGGGGAAGACGGGACGATAGAGCCCGTCATGCGTCTGCAGACCGCCTTGCACCGCACAGAATATGAATACTGCGCAGACATGTACCGCATACTGAAACTGGTGCACGTGGACAGCAGGAAGATCGACGGTGCGATCATCTCTTCGGTCGTGCCCGGCCTCGTCATCACGCTGAAACGGGCTGTAAAAATGCTGACGGGACTCGATGCGCTCGTCGTGGGCGCCGGACTGAAGACCGGCCTCGACATTGTCCTGGATGACCCCGGCACGATCGCAGCAGACCTTGTGGCTACTGCCGTCGCAGCCAAGGAACTCTATCCCCTGCCTGCCTTCATCGTGGACATGGGCACTGCCACCAAGATCACAGTCGTGGACGCAAAAGGGCGCTATATCGGCGGCACCATCGGCCCCGGCGTCGGGATCTCCCTGGATGCGCTCGTCAATGAAACTTCCCTGCTCCCGGGCATTGAGATCGTTCCGCCTTCCAAAGTGATCGCGACCAATACCATCGATGCCATGCGGTCCGGCGTGTTTTACGGTGCAGTCGGCACCGTCGACGGCATTCTGGACCGGTTTGAAAAGGAAATGGGACCGGCCGCCACGATCGTTTCGACAGGCGGGCTGGCAGGGCGCATCACCGGCGCCTGCAGCCACAGAATCATCCGGGACGACAACCTGCTGCTGAAAGGCCTCGGCATTCTCTACCGCAAAAACCGGCCGACAAAAGGCCGCAGCCCCAAAAACAATGCAGCAGAGGAAAAGCCCAGGGCATGAGCACACAGAAGATCGAAAAGATCGCACATCCGGATCGCATTCTTTCCTACCTGAAGCCGGAAAAGGGCGTCCTGACCGTCGTCACCGTGACCGGCATCCTCTACAATGCCGGCATGGTAGCCGGCCCCTGGTTTGAAGGCCAGCTGGCACAGCGCCTCTACGATATCATCAGAGGCCTCCGACAGCCGTCGTCCATGCTGACGCTGGTCCTCCTCTATCTTGCCGCCATCCTGGCCGTGCAGGTCTCCCGCGCGTTCAAACGTTTCTATGTGCGGCGGTTTGCCAACGATACAAGCCGGCGCATGCGCCATATGCTCTACAACAGCCTGGTCGGCATGAGTCCCGAGGAACTCCGCAGGGAGAACCTGGGCTCCGTCATGACGAAGGCCGTATCCGACGTAGACACCTGCGTGGAAGGGCTCCGGAAATTCATCACGGAGATCTTCGACACCGGCGTCGTCATGGTCGCCTATCTGGCCATGCTGTTCTGGTACGACTGGCGCCTGGCCCTGCTGGCCTGCGCATTCACGCCGGCCGCCTACTTCATCGCCGGCCGTCTGAGGACCGTCGTCTCCGCCTGCAGCTCCGCATACAAAAAAAGCGCCGGCCGCCTCAACAGCTCTACGCTGGACCGCATCGGCAACGCCATCACGTACCGCATCTTCGGCTGTGAAGACAACCGCGACACCGCCTACGAGGAGAAGCTCACCGATTACGAGCACCGCGCAGTGCGTGCGAATATCTGGGAAAACACGATGCAGCCGCTCTATAACATCATCGCCATGTGCGGCGCGGTCATCATCCTGTATTTCGGCGGGAAAAACATGAACGGCACCGGCTGGACTGCCTGGAATATCGCAGCCTTCACCACTTTCCTGGCCTGCTTCGCCAAACTGGCCGCCAAGGCCTCCCATGCGGCCAAGCTTTTCAACTCCGTACAGAAGGCCCAGGTCTCCTGGAAACGCGTAAAGCCCCTGATCCGGGAATATACCGACAACGGCAGCGTCACTTCGCCCTCTTCCCTGCCCTGCGGCGAACTGGATGTCAGGGATCTCGGCATCCGGCGCGGTACCGGACCCGCGCTGCTGCAGAAGGTCTCCTTCGCGGCGCACCCCGGCGAGATCATCGGCGTCACAGGCGCCGTGGCGTCCGGAAAATCCTCCTTCGCACGCGCGTTTACGGGTGAGATCGCGTACAGCGGCAGCATTTCCGTCGGCGGACGCGAGATCTCCTCAATGTCGCCGGAAGAGCGCAGCCGGACCGTATCCTGGCTGGGGCACAGCCCCGAGCTGATGAGCGGAACGCTCGGCGAAAACATCCGTATGGGCGATCCGGGCGACATAGGCCCGGTGCTTGCCGCCGTCTGCCTGGACCGCGAGGTCGCAGCCATGCCGGACGGTGAAAACACAAATATCGGCGACGGAGGTGTCCGTCTGTCGGGCGGACAGCAGGCGCGCGTCGCACTTGCACGGACGCTCTACCACGCACGCAGCGTGCTGATCCTCGACGATCCCTTTGCTTCGGTGGACCGCGTGACGGAGCAGCAGATCCTGGCAAATCTGCGCCTGCTGTCAGCAGACCGCATCGTGATCCTGATCTCCCACCGCCTGTATCGGTTTCCCGAACTGGACCGCGTCCTGTTCCTCGATGCCGGCAGCGCCGTCTTTTCCACGCATGCAGCTCTTATGAACACCAGCCCCGCATACCGGGATCTCTACGCAAGACAGACGCCTGCCGCCGCAGCCTGTGCCGCTTCCGATACAGCTGCCACCGCTACCGCCGCAACCGATGCTGTTGCCACCGCAACCGATGCTGCTGCACCGTCCTCCGTACAGGCTGCCGAAGAAGAAAGCAGTGTCCGGCAGGACTTCGGTACGGATACAGCTGAAAGCAGCAGCGGAAGCGCCGCCGGACAGACCGCCGGCCGAAACCGCAGACACGCCGTCAGAGGCGTAATTGCCAGTGTCACCGGAAAATACCTGCCGCTCACGGCCGTCATGACCGCCGTGATCCTCGGTGCTGTCGTCTCAGCCCTGCTTGCGCCCCTGGTCCTGGAAAGGGTCGTGAACGGACTGACCGCGGGAAGCGGCGTCACCCTGTCCATGGCTTTCCTCTATTTCGGGGCCATCGCCCTCGCAGATCTGTGCGAAGCCGGACAGAATGTCCTCATCACGGTGTACGGGCAGAAGGTCACCCACGGTCTGCGCAGTGCGCTTTGCGCCAAGCTGAAACGGCTGCCTGCAGCTTTTTACACGCATGCGGAGTCCGGCAGCGTCACGTCGCGCTTCGTAAATGATGTAGATACCGTGGACTCGCTCTTTACCGACGGCATCATCGGCATGTTTGCCGACGCCTGCAGCATCGTCAGCATCTTCGTGATCATCTTCGCCAAAAGCCGCGGCCTCGGACTCCTGCTCTCCGTCGTCACGCCTCTCCTCTTCCTTATGACCCGTGTTTTCCAGAAGCGGATGCTGCGCGCCCAGACAGACAACCGCGCGGCCATCGCCCGCGTGAACAACCATATTCCGGAGACGATCCGCAACATCTCCATGATCCG
The DNA here is from genome assembly GCA_022652545.1 of Lachnospiraceae bacterium. Lineage (GTDB taxonomy): Bacteria > Bacillota > Clostridia > Lachnospirales > Lachnospiraceae > CAG-791. The sequence goes on along the minus strand of JALCRM010000003.1, from coordinate 84,555 downwards.
TATCCTGCACAAGCAGAAATATATGGAAGAGCTGTACGACAGCTACATCACCGACAGCTACAGGGCTGTCGACCGCTCCAGCTTCTACGATTCCGTCTATTCCCCGATCGTGCTTTTCACCGGTTCCTGCGTCATCGGCACCATGATGGCCTTCGCGGCGGCCGGCGGGGCATACCGTGATTTCTTCGGCATCAGCGTCGGCACGGCTGTCGCAATGATCGCATACGTCAACAGGATCTTCAGCCCGCTCGAAAGTCTCGGCATGGAGATCCAGAATATCCAGTCCGCCGTGGCCGGCGTACACCGCATCGACGAATTCCTGCAGGAGCCCGAACGCAGTCTCCCGGAAGCCGTATCTGACGCGACAGCAGCAGCGGCGACGGCAGCAGCAGCAACGGCGGCAACGGCGGCAGCAACGGCAGCAACAGCAGCGACGGCAGCAGCGGCGACGGCGACAGCGGCGGCACCGGCAGTGCCCGGGAACGGCGGCGGGAAAAAACAGCCGTCAGCCGGAGAAACCGCTGTGGCGTTCGACCATGTTTCCTTCCGTTACAGGGAAGACAGAAAAGTACTGGACGGTCTGACCTTCGAAGTAAAAGAAGGAGAGTCCGTCACCCTGACCGGACGCACCGGCGCAGGAAAGAGCACCGTATTCCGGCTGCTGCTGGGTCTCTATGCCCCGCAGGAGGGCAGCGTTACCATAAAGGGAATGGAAGCGGACCGCATTCCCGACAGCTGCAGGCGCAGACTTTTCGGCTGCGTGGAACAGACTTTCCGCCGGGTGGAGGGCAACACCGCCGACCAGATCTCTCTTTTCGACCCCGGCATCAGCCGGGAGGCAGTGAGGAACGCTGCTGCACTGGTGGGGCTGGACGAAGTCATTTCGGCTCTGCCACAGGGCTACGACACACCCGCCGAAAAGCTTCAGCTCTCGCAGGGCCAGTACCAGCTGCTGTCCATCGCGCGTGCAGTCTGCGCCGGACCGGAGATCCTGCTGCTCGACGAGATCACGGCCAACCTCGACAGCGATACCGAACTGCGCGTCCTGCAGGCGCTGGAGAAAGCCTCCAGAGGGCGCACCGTCATTTCCATTTCACACCGTCTGCAGGAAAGCCGGCTCAGCAGCCGTACGATTTCGATCCCCGCCCGGAGCGCATAAAAGAGCACGATCCAGGTCCGAGGCGTATAAAAAGAGCACGATCCCTGTCCGGAATGCAAAAAAGGAGCGGGCAGCGGCCGTCCTTCCGGCGGCTGCAGCCTGCTCCTTTCCTTTTTTGTTATTCCGTTTTTACCCGAGCGCCGGCAGTACTGCCTGCAGACCTTCGAGCGCATCGCTCTGATAATATTCGATCTTCCCGCTGTCACAGGCTGCGGCCGCAGCCGGATCGATCGGAAGGCGCGCGATCAGTTTCAGTCCTTCCTTCCCGGCGATCTCCTCCGTGTGGCTCTCACCGAAGACACGGATCTCTTCTCCGCAGTGCGGACACTTTACATAGCTCATGTTTTCAATGATGCCCAGGATCGGCACGTTCATCATCTTCGCCATGCCGACGGCCTTTTCCACGATCATGCCGACAAGCTCCTGCGGCGTCGTAACGACAATGATCCCGTCCACCGGCAGGGACTGGAAGACAGTCAGCGGCACGTCGCCCGTTCCCGGAGGCATATCGACGAACATGTAGTCGACGTCGCCCCAGGCCACATCCGTCCAGAACTGTTTCATAGCCCCGGTGATGACCGGACTTCTCCAGACGACAGGAGCGTCCGGATTCTCCAGCAGGATATTCATGGACATGACCCTGATACCTGTCGCACTGCCGGCCGGCAGCAGCGCCGTGCTGTCCGCGTGCACGTCGCGGTTCGTAAGTCCCAGCATCTTCGGGATGCTCGGCCCCGTGATGTCCGCGTCGAGGATGGCGGTCGCATAGCCCCTGCGCCTTGTCGCGACAGCGCACAGCCCCGTCACCAGGGATTTGCCTACGCCGCCCTTGCCGCTCACCACGGCGATCACTTTCTTTACATGGCTGCGCTCGTTCGGTTTGATCAGAAAACTCTTCGGATCCCTCTGTGCACAGTTTTTTTCACAGCTGCTGCAGTCGTGCGTGCAGCCTTCCTCTTCCTGTCCTGCGCCCTGTCCCTGCTGCTTTTCTTCTTCCATGATACCCTCCGTTATATGTTTTTTCGGATCAGTCGATCAGCAGCCCTACCGGGCAGTGATCGGAGCCCTGTACATCTCCGTAGATCAGCGCGTCCTTCAGCCGCGGGGCCAGTGCCCCGGAGACCAGGAAATAGTCGATCCTCCAGCCTATGCCTTTCTCTCTGGCATGGAAGCGGTACGACCACCAGCTGTAGGCATCTGTTTTGTCCGGATAAAAATACCGGTAGGTGTCGATGAAGCCGGCATCCAGCAGCGCGCCGAACTTCCCGCGCTCCTCATCCGTGAAACCGGCATGCCCGCGGTTCGTTTTCGGGTTTTTCAGGTCGATCTCCCGGTGCGCGACGTTGAGGTCTCCGCAGAAGATCACCGGCTTATCCGCTTCCAGCTTCTTTACATAGGAAAGAAAAGCATCCTCCCAGGTCATGCGGTAGTCCAGCCGCTCCAGCTCTTCCTTTGAATTGGGCACGTACTCGGTGACCAGCCAGTATTCCGGATATTCCAGAGAAATGACGCGGCCTTCATGGTCGTGTTCTTCGATCCCCATGTCAAAACATACACGCAGAGGCTCTTCCTTCGCAAAGACCGCGGTGCCGGAATAGCCTTTCTTTTCGGCGTAATTCCAGTACTGATGATAGCCGGGCAGCTCGAGCGTCAGCTGGCCCTCCGAAAGCTTGGTCTCCTGCAGTGCGATCGCATCCGGAGATTCCCGTTCCACAAAATCCGTGAAGCCCTTGCCCAGACAGGCGCGCAGGCCGTTTACATTCCATGAGATATATTTTTTCAAAGCAGCTTTCTCCCGTCACTTTCTGATCATCGAAAAATGGTCTGCGTCGAACAGCCCCCGGTCGGTGAGCCGCAGGGATGGGATGACCGGCAGCGCCATAAAGGAAAGGCTGATGAAGGGATCGATGCCTTCCGGCACACCCATGCCGCGCGCCATCTGCTCGATCCGGGCAATGGCCCCGCTGACCTTTTCTCCCGGTTCCATGCTCATGAGTCCTGCCAGCGGCAGCGGCAGGGTGCCCAGCACCTTTCCGCCTCCCGTCAGGACATAGCCGCCGTCGATCTTCTTCAGCGTGTTGATGGCAAGCACCAGGTCCGCGTCATTGTCGCCCGCCGCGATCACGTTGTGGGAATCGTGCGCCACGGAAGTCGCCACGGCGCCTCCGCTGATGCCGTAGCCCTTGAGCGGTGCCACGGCGACGTTCCCGTTCCGGCCGTGGCGTTCCACCACGCACAGCTTGTTGTATTCGCTGTTTTCCGCAAACCTGCCGCCGCTCACCGGGACCGGCTCCCTGAGGTGGCTTGTCAGGATCTCGTTCGGCATCATGCCGATGACGTCCTCGTCTGCCCCGTCCTCGGCCGGAAGCGTCAGGTCCTCCGCCTTTACGTCCGTAAAGTGCACTGTGTGCAGGAACGTCTCCGGAGGTTCGATGTCGTGCAGGCCTTTGACCGCCTCCTCGGCAGGGACGCCGTCCTTGAGCACTTCCAGCACACGCACCGCCGACAGGTCGCGGTCAAGCACCACGAGATCCGCGCGGTAGCCGGGAGCCACGGCGCCCAGATCGTCCAGTCCGTATGCCTGCGCCGCATTGAAGGAAGCCATCTTGATCGCCTTGACCGGCTCGATGCCGTAGTGGATCGCGAGTTCCACGTTCCAGCGGATGTCCCCCTGCGCATACAGATCGGAAAGATGCTTGTCGTCCGTACAGAACATAAAGCGCCGCGTATTCATCTGTTCGCCGCAGATGCCGCGGACGATCGATTCGAGATTGCGGGCAGCGGAGCCTTCCCTGATAAGGATATACTGCCCTGCGCGCATTTTTTCCCTGGCTTCCGTGAAAGAAGTGCACTCGTGATCTGTTTTGACGCCCATCGCGACGTACGCCTGCAGTGCCTTCCCCGTGAGGCCGGGCGCGTGTCCGTCGATGAGCTTGTGCGCCGCGCAGGCCGCCTCCATCTTTTTCATCATATCCGGATCGCAGCCGAGCACCGCGGGGACGGACATGACCTCCGCAAGCCCTCCGATGTGCGGATCTCCCCAGAAGGGAGCCATGTCGTCCGCCCTGTAGGTGGCGCCGGAAGTCTCGAAAGGAGTGCTCGGCACGCAGGAAGACTGCATGTACAGAAGATTGACGGGCAGCGTCTTCGCGTCCTCCAGCAGATACTGCATGGCGGGGGCGCCGAGTACGTTGATGATCTCGTGCGGATCCGCAATGAGCGTCGTGGTACCGGCGGGCAGTACGGCCTTCACATACTCCGCCGGCGGCACCATGGAACTTTCGATGTGCAGGTGCGCGTTGACGAAACCCGGTGCCACATACGCGCCCTGGAGATCGATCTCCCGGCTGCCCTCATACTTCCCGATGCCGGCGATATAGCCGCCTTCGATGGCCACGTCCGCGTCGAGGACCTCGTCTGTAAAGACGTCGATGACCTTCGCGTTCTTGAGCACCAGGTCCGCCTTGATCTTTCCCGCGGCAGCCGCCGCCAGTTTTTCCCGTTCTTCCAGTTTCATGGGAGCCCTTTCCTTTCTGCTATACGGCACTGTACCTTTCGATCACGCAGTCCGTGCCCGTACCGCGCACCAGTATCCCGTTTCCCCCGCACTGCGGGCAGGAAAAACTTCCCGCATGCGGAAAGACGAAACCGCACTTCTCACACCGCAGCATGGCAGGCTGTTTTGTGAAATGCAGGACAGCCCCCTCGGTGACGGTCCCCTCGCTCGCCGTTTCAAAATACAGGCGCACGCACTCGTCGACGACGTCGGAAAGCTCGCCGATCGAGATGTCCACCTCCATGATCTTTTTCAGTCCTCTCCTGCGCGCCTCATCTTCCAGTGTTTCGATAAGGCCCGTTACAATGGGAAGTTCGTGCATTCCGTATATTTTTCCTTTATAATTGTGTCCGTGGGTCCTGCCGCAGATAAATCATAGCACAGATCCGCGGAAAGGTCGTGTACATGGAAGACAGCAAGATCGCACTTCTTATCGATGCAGACAATGTCAGCGCAAAATATATCCAGGGCATCCTGAGCGAGCTCTCAAAATACGGGAAGATCACCATACGCCGCATGTACGGCGACTGGTCGCAGGACCGCCTGCACGGCTGGCTCAACTGCTTTACTGCCTATTCCCTGGCCCCCGTCATGCAGCCGAACAACACACCCGGCAAAAACGCCTCCGACATCAGCCTCATCATCGATGCGATGGACATCCTGTACCGCGGGGAAGCGGACGGCTTCTGTATCGTTTCGAGCGACGGCGATTTCAACAAGCTCGCACAGCGCCTGCGCGAGGCGGGCAAAACAGTCATCGGCATGGGGGAGAAAAAGACCCCGGAATCCTTCCGCGCATCCTGTGAGCGTTTCATCTTCCTCGACGTCATCGACAGCAGCGACGAGATCGCCGACTCCACCTCAAAATCCAAAAGTTCCCGCAGAAAACAGCCTGCCCGGGCTTCCAAAAAAGCCACCCCGCAGCTCTCGGAAAACCAGACCCGTCCGCAGGGCAGTCCCTACGCGGCTTCCGCAGTTGCGGCTCCCGTGGAAGAGAGCGAGCCTGCGCCGGAAGAGAGCGACGATACCTCCGCCGAGGAGCAGACGGATTTCACCGACCAGGGAACGATCGAAAAAGCCATCGTCAAAATGATCACCGACAACAGTGCCGAGGGCAAGGAAACCGGCCTCGGAGAGATCGGGCAGCGCCTGCAGAAGATCTTCCCCGATTTCGACATCCGGAATTATCACTACACCAAGCTGTCCGAATATGTGAAGGACTTCCCATCCCTGTCCGTCGCCACGCGCGACAACGCCACCTGGGTCTCGCTGAAAAGCTCCTCCGACAGTGAGATCGAAAAGCAGATCCGCCGGATCTTCGAACGCCACGGCACGAAAGACCTCAATATCGACGTGCTGCGCCGCGAACTCACCGACATGAACCCGAACCTTGAAGCCAGCATCCGCAAAAGCGGCGTGACCCGCTTCAATGTCTATCTGAACCGCGAGATCCACTCCGTGGAAGTCAACGGCGACGTGGTGACGCTGCTCAGCTGAGCGGTTTCCCCAGGATATCCGGGGAGATCCCGTTCAGGAAACTGTCCACTTTCTCCCAGTACCCTGCCGGATCCACCACGACCGACTGGACATGGTCGGCGCCTTCAAACCACGCACATTCCTTCGGGCAGGCGGCTGCTTCGTAAAGATCCGTCATCATGGACGGGGCTATGAAACCGTCGCTGTCACCGTGTATGAAAAGGGTCGGCGTCCTGGAAAGCTTCACCGCTTCGAGCGGGGAAGCTTTTTTCAGGTCATAATGCGCGCGCACCAGTGCGATCGCACGGACCAGTTCCAGCATGACAGGCGCCGGAATGGCCGCATTCGCCGTGTGGGCGTAGACTGCCTTGAATTCCTCGTAGGCCGAAGTGTACGCGGCATCGGAAACGGCTGCCTTTACCTGCTCCGGCAGCGGCAGTCCCGTCGCAAGGAGCACCGTGGCCGCCCCCATCGAAATACCGTGCAAGACAATGACCGCCTCCGGATCTTTCCTGACGATACGCCTGATCCATGCGGCCGTGTCATGACTGTCGTCCAGGCCCATGCCCACATAGGAGCCCTGGCTGGCACCGTGGCCGCGCAGATCCGGCAGCAGCACGTTCATGCCGTACCTGTCGTAATAGTGGCGTGCATACAGGCCCATGCTTTCCGAAGAATCCGCATAGCCGTGCACACATACCGCGTAGCGGTGGCAGGCCGGATCTGCTGCGGGGATGTAGTTGGCATGCAGCCGCAGGCCCTCCGGAGACGTGAGGAACAGGTCCTTCCGGCGTTCGTGCAGATTCATCCAGCGCCGCCCTTCCGCATACGGCCGTTCGCTCGGCCTGTCGTCGCCCCGCGTATCATGCCGTTTGGGAGTCAGCGCGTACTCATAAAAGAAATCCGCCGCGCCCAGCGTGCCGCCTGCCGCCGCTGCGAGCGCCAGCCCCAGTACCGTCCCCGCCGCGCAGCCCTTCTTTGCCGGTGCGCCGCCCCTGCTCTCTTCCGAAGGATCGCTTTCTGCCTTGTCTTCACATCTGCATTTTCCCATTACTTTCCCTCTTCTCCTTTCGACGGATCGAAAGCCCATGCCAGAATATCATAAAGTGCGTGCGGGTCGGGCGGCTTGGACAGACTGCCGGCAAAAACAGAAAGCGATTTTGCCACGTCCTCTTCGAAGGGGCCTGCCGTCATCACGATGATCGGCGTCTCCCTGCCTTGTCCGCGGGCCTTCTCGATCTCCCGGATCCTGCGGGCTGCTTCGAGGCCGTCCATGCCCGGCATATGATAGTCGATCAGGGCCGCATCGTATCTGTCCGCCGGATCTCTCGCAAAAATGCTGACCGCCTCCTGCCCGCCGGAAGCCTTCTCCCAGTAAATGCCCCTGCGTTCCAGATAGTCGCGCAGAATGCCGCTGTTCAGCGGATCGTCCTCTGCGACGAGGATGCAGTGCCCCGCAAGGCCCGCATCTCCGGCAGCCGGAGCGGCTCCGTTCCTGCCCGCCACCCGGCGTTCGCTGCGCAGTTCATCGGCGCTGCACGCCTGCCCGATGGCATTGTGCGGCGCCTGCATCGTTACGGAAACGGTAAACTCAGAGCCGACTCCCGGCGTGCTGTTCACGCCGACCGAACCACCGAGTCTGTGTACAAGTTCAGAGGCCACCGCCAGTCCCAGGCCGAAGCCCTGCTGCCCGGAGCCCTTGGTGAACGGATCGAACACCTTCGGCAGAAGACTTTCCTCAATACCGACGCCGGTATCGCGCACCGCAAAACGCAGGGGCAGCCGGTCCGTCTCCGTGGCTGCCGCATGTACGAGCAGCGTCACTTTTCCGCCGCTCTTCGTAAATTTCACGGCATTGTCCAGAAGCACGGAAAGCACCCTTCCCAGCACATCGCTGTCGCCGACCAGCACTTCCGGAAGTCCCGGATCCGCAGTGTAAGCGAAAGTGATATGTCGTTCCGTGCACTGCGCCGCGGTCCTGCTGCAGAGTTCCTCCATCAGGTCCGCCAGTATGAACCTGTCCTCATGCAGCTGCTGCTCTCCGGCTGCAGGACGGGATATCTCCATCAGATGATCCACCGACTGCAGCATATAGCGGGAGGCTTCGCGGATCTTCTCCAGTGCGTCCTTCTGCTCCCCGTTGAGATGTCCTTCCATATCCAGGCGGTCTGCCAACGCCAGGACGCTCTCCGGAGGATTTCGCATGTCTCCGTGCACGCCTGCGAGGAACGATGACGTCTTCCGTTCGGCTTCCCCCGCCCGCCTGTCTGCAGCCGCTTCGGCCGCGGCCGCACGCCTGTCGGCCTCTTCCTGTGCACCGGCTGCCTGCTTCCGCGCGTTTTCCTGTGCAGCCGCCACCTGCTCGGCCGCCTGCCGCTTCACTTCTTCCGTTTGCTGCGCGCAGTGCTCCTCAGCGGCCTTTATACGTTCTTCGCATTTCTGCGTGATCTCTTCGATGCGCCGGTCCGCCTTCGCCTGGATGACCGCTTCGGCCGCGGCCTCCTTCTCTTCGGCTGCCTTCTGTTTTTCCTCAGCCTTTGCCACGAGTGCCCTGCAGTCGCTGCGGACGCGCTCCTCTTCCTCCCGGAGCGGTGTGACGTCGGTACAGCACAGACAGGCCAGCAGGCTTCCGTCGTTCTGCCGGATGCCGGACAGGTCGAGGCGCAGCGGCAGGGTGGTCCCGTCCGCGCGGTTCACGGTATAGGTTCCGCAACAGGTTTCCGCATCGTCGGCCTGCGCTGTGACGTGGTCCCGGATCAGGCAGTCTTTCCTTACGTTCGTAAAATCGAAGCCGGCAAAAATATCCTTCTGCACCGCCTGCTCATAGGCTTCCCTGTCCAGGCCGAAAAGAGCCGGCATGCCTGCACTGCAGCGCACGATCCCGCAGGTATACGACCCCGTCACGACCGCCGTATCCTTCCCGGCGGTGCCGGGTTTACCCGGTACCGCGCCCGGAAACACCGGCTGGATGCGGAGCAGGACCACCTGACAGGGCAATGCGTCCTGCACCTGTTTCCATGCTTCGACCGTTTCCGTGAGCCTGCGGTCCCTGTCTGCATATTCCGTGACATCCTGGAACAGCAGGAAACTGATCGCGGTACCGTCCTGCGCATAGGCAAAACGGCCGGTCAGACTGTAATCTTTTACGGTTTTATCCTTGCACAGCGCACGCGCGGGGAGCGAGATACGGGCGCTTCTGTCCGGCGCTCCGAATTTTTCCGTCAGGGCGCTGCGGCTCTTGACAGACAGCATGAAGAACGGGTCGCTGCGGCTGAGAGTGCGGTATTCCTCGTCTGTATAGCCGAGTTCCCTGCAGAATGCGTGGTTCTGCCAGACCAGCCGCACTTCCCCGGGGCCGATGCCCTGCACGATCATGACTTCGCCGGCCAGATAATCGACGAATTCATGGAAAGGCCCGGGGTCGGAGGGGTCGTAGGTACGGGAGATATGGAGAAACGTGATCTCCATATCCTTTTTGGTGGTGCGCACGACCATGGAGGCCTGCACATAGCGGGTGCGGCTGGGATCCAGCGGGACCAGCGCAAGCTCAAACAGCACGGTGCGCGTCGTATCGCTGCTCGGGTCGGACATGACCCTGGCCACGTCGACATACCACTTTTCGGGGTCAGTATCGATCCTGCCCTTCAGGAAGGCAAAAATTTCCTTCTGACCGCGCAGATGGTACCCCTTTTCCGGCATGATCCAGATGATCTCGTCGGAAAGGCAGGCCATGCTCTCTGCGATGTCCCTCTTCGTATAATATTGGACCAGGAAATTCTTCCCGAATTCAATGGGTGTCTGCATAGGGCCATTATAGCATATCGCCGTACGGGGAAGCACAACTGCAGGGGGCCGCAGCGGCTTCCCTGTGATATAATATCGCCATGCTTTTCAATTCCTATGTTTTCATCTTCATATTTCTGCCGCTGGCCCTCGGCGGCTGGTACCTGCTCAACCATTTCCGGCTGCGCAGGGTGTCCTGCGCCTTTCTGACGGCGATGTCGCTGTGGTTCTACGCCTGGTTCAACATAAAGTATCTGTTCCTCATTCTGTTCTCGATCGCCATGAACTACGCGGTAAGCTGGCTCATCTCCCTTTGGGACCGCCGCTACGCCGCTGATCCCGGAGCTTTTCCGATGTGGCAGAGACGGTGCTTCCTGGTGCTCGGGACCGGCGCGGACCTCGCCCTTTTCTTCTGGTTCAAATACCTGGATTTCTTCATTTCCAACGTCAATGCGCTCTTTCGCACCGACTGGCCGCTGCACCATATCCTGCTGCCGCTCGGCATCAGTTTCTTTACCTTCCAGCAGCTCTCCTTCGTGATCGACAGGGCACTGGGCAGGGCAAAACACTATCCGTTCCTCGACTATGCCACCTTCGTCACGTTCTTCCCGCAGCTGATCGCAGGCCCCATCGTGCTCTACGACGAGATGATGCCGCAGTTCGCCGACGAAAGGAAGAGGAAATTCGACCCCGACAGCTTTGCCCGCGGCACCGTCCTGTTCGTGACCGGCCTCGGCAAGAAGGTGCTCCTGGCGGACACGCTGGCGATCCCTGCCAACTACGGTTTCTCGATGACCTGGTACATGGATACGCTGAGCACCGTGCTCGTGCTGCTCTCCTACACGATGGAACTGTATTTTGACTTCAGCGGCTACTGCGACATGGCCCTGGGCATAGGCAAAATGTTCAACATAGACCTGCCGGTGAATTTCAATTCTCCTTACCTCTCCTGCAGCATCCGCGAATTCTGGCAGCGCTGGCACATCACACTGGGCCGCTTCTTCACAAAGTATGTCTACCGTCCGCTCGGCGGCAGCCGGCGCGGCACCGCGCGCACCGTTTTCAATGTATTTGTCGTTTTCGCGCTGAGCGGCCTGTGGCACGGCGCCGCCTGGACTTATGTATCCTGGGGCGTGATGCACGGTCTGTGCACCATCTGGGAGGATCTCGGCATCACTGCGCCGGCGCCTCTTCCCGGAGAGAAGCCGAAGCATTGCCTGCTGAAGGGCGCACCCTTCGTGACCATTCCGCGGAAAGCGGCAATGCCCCTCACTTTCGTTCTCTTCATGCTCTCCCTGATCTTCTTCCGGTCCGCAGACATGGGCGACGCCTTCGCGATGTTCCGCTCCCTGGCACACCCTCTGTTCCCGGGTTACATGAAGTTCACCGCCATGCAGCTCGCGCCGGCCGAGACCTACCTGCTCGGCACGCTGGCGAAAAGGCTCTTCCCGGCATATTCCTGGGTGTTTTCACTGGTGGTATGGCTTGTGCTCCTTGCCGTTTCCTGCTTTATCGTATTTACCCGGAAGAATTCGCAGACCATAGCGGCCGAGTCCGTGTTTTCCCGCCGGCAGTGCGTTCTCCTCGCGCTCCTGTTCTTCTGGTGCGTGATCTCGCTTTCGCGCGTGTCGACTTTCCTGTACTTTAACTTCTGAGGATCGCCCGGGCCGGCCCGGGTGCCAAGATACCGCTGATGAGGTGTGAATGAGAAATGAGTCCTGCCCGGTTCCTTAAAAAATTTCTGGCTGTCGCCGCCGTCCTGCTGGCCGCCTGCTGCCTGCTGGTCTTTGTCTTCGACCCGTTCTTTCACTACCACCGGCCGTGGTTCGGGCTGAAGGCGGTCCTTTCCGACAAGGAGTACCAGTGCGTCGGCACGCTGCGGAACTTCGACTACGACAGTCTGATCGTGGGTTCCTCCGTTACGGAGAACAACAACAACGGATGGTACGACAGTCTTTTCGGCTGCCGCGCCATCAAGGCTGTCCGCTCCTACGGAGCCACCGCAGACCTTTGCTGGATGCTGGATACGGCGGAGGAAAACCACAGCCTGCGCTATGTTTTTTACAACATCGACCCGCCTTCCCTCTGGGCAGACCCGCACACGACCTTTGCGTCGTCCGGCTGTCCCATGTACCTGTACGACAGGAACCCCCTGAACGACTATAAATATCTGCTCAACAAAGACGTGCTGCTGGAGAAGATCCCCTACATGATCCTGAAATCGCTGCAGGGATATGATGAAAACGAGTCCTACAACTGGTGGCAGAGCAAGACTTTTTCGGAAAAGGACATGCTTTCCCGCTATGAGAGGCCGCAGAATATTGTCTCCATGCAGCCGGAAAACGCAAAACAGGATGCCCTGGACGCCAATATCAAGCTGCTCACGGACCAGGTAGCGGCGCATCCCGATACGCAGTATTACTTTTTCTTCCCGCCCTATTCCGTGCTCTGGTGGGACGCGTCCATACGCAACGGCGAACGTGACTTTACCGTTTACAATGAACGCAGCTGCATGAAGGCCCTGCTGGCCTATCCGAATGTCCGCGTGTTCTGCTTCCAGATGCAGGACAGCGTCACGGACCTTAACACCTATATGGATGTCCTGCATTTCAGCCCGGAGATCAACAGACAGATGGCGGAGGACATGGCTGCGGGAAAAATGGAAGTCACCGCGGCCACGGTGGATGAAACGGCGGACGCGCTGAAAGCGTGCACCGAAAAATGGGAAAAGGAAGTGATCCCGCTGTACGAGGACCGGTTCCCCGATCCCTGACAGGGCGCCTCAGGCTTTCGGAGAACTGCCGCCGCGCAGGTCGATCCCCCGGATCGTGCGCCGCAGCGGCAGGACTGCTTCCGGATTGACGGAGAAGCTGTCCACGCCCATGCGCAGGAAAGTTTCCGTGAGCGTATCGTCCGCGGCTGCTTCGCCGCAGATGCTGACCGGTATGCCGTGCCTGTGACCCGCCTCGACTGTCATGGCGATCTCCCGCAGAACAGCAGGATGCCTGGTCTCAAACAGATCTTCCAGGCCCGCGTTGAGGCGGTCCACCGCACAGGTGTACTGAATGAGGTCATTTGTACCGATGGAGAAAAAGTCGCACTCCGCCGCCAGTTCATCGGCTGTCAGCACGGCTGCCGGCGTCTCGACCATAATGCCGACCGGCATTTCGCCGACCGCTGCGCCTTCCGCCGCCAGCTCCTGCCTGCATTCGTAAAGCAGCTTCTTCGCTTCCTTCAGTTCCCGCACATCGGATACCATGGGAAACATCACGGACAGCCCGCCGGCTGCGGAAGCCCGCAGAAGTGCGCGCAACTGCAGGCGGAAGAGCTCCCTGTGCCGCAGGCAGTACCGTATGCCCCTGCAGCCCAGCGCCGGATTGGCTTCCGCTTCCGTCTGCATGTAGACCGCTGTTTTGTCCGCGCCGATATCGCAGGCGCGTACCGTGACTGGGCGGGGCGCCAGCGCGCTGACGATCTCGCGGTATGCGCGGTACTGTATCTCCTCCGACGGGCAGGCGGTACGGTTCAGGAAGAGGTATTCGGTGCGGAAGAGGCCCACGCCGTCGGCATCGTTGTCGCATACGGCCGCGATGTCGGAAGGCCCCCCTATATTCGCCAGAACACCCGCATGCGTCCCGTCTGCGGTCGTATCGCTCTTCCCCAGCATCTCCTTCAGCAGCATCTTTTCCCTGCCGGCCTCTTCACGACGCCTGCGCAGCGCTTCCGCCGTCTCAGGCGTCGGGTCAATGTAGAGCTTTCCCGAAAAACCGTCCAGGATCGCGTTCTTTCCGTCCCAGTCCTCCGCGATGTCCGCACACTGTACAAGCGCCGGGATATTCAGGCTGCGCGCCAGAATGGCCGTGTGGCTGTTGGCGCTGCCCCTGCGGGTCACGAAGCCGAGCAGCCTGCTCTTGTTGAGGCGCAGCGCCTGCGAGGGCGTGATGTCGTCCGCCGCCAGGATCACCGGCTCCTTTTCGCCGGAAAGGTCGTCGAAGTCTTCCCCGGAAAGGCCGTCCAGCACGCACTGCGCGATGTCCCTCATATCAGCGCTGCGCGCGCTGAGGTACGGGTCATCCATCGCTTCGAAGATCCGTTCCTGGGCATCGCAGGCCGTACGGACGGCGTAAGCGGCACTCTTATGGCCGTCCGTGATCCGTTTCCGTATCTCCGCGGTCAGTGCCTCGTCTTCCAGCATCAGGCGGTGAATGTCAAAAACAGCCGCCACGCTCTGTCCGGACTCCGCCAGCGCCCTGCGGTAGAGACGGTCCTGTTCCGCGATCGCCCCGCTCCGCGCCGCTTCGAAGCGCGCCAGTTCCGCAGCCGGGTCGGCGGCTGCGGTGTCCGGGATCTCCGCGCGGTTTCTGCCGTACAGGCGGAGCCGTCCCGCTGCTATCCCCTTCAGTATGCTTTTCCCTTCCGCCTCGATCATCCGGCAGGAACTCCTTCCGTGCTGAACACAGCTGCAGCAATATCTTAAAATAATTATAAACTGCCCTGCCGTAAAAAGTCTTGACTTTTCTCTCCGGCGTGTTTAAAATTGCGCTAAACCGTTGAAGAAGAGAAGTAACTCTCCGGAAACCTTAAAGAGAGCCGTGGATGGTGAGAACACGGCAGGCGGATGCAGAGCGAATGGACTTCCGAGGGCGGCCCGAAACGGGATGTATGTTCCGGAGTAAGTGCCGACGGGTTCCCATCCGTTATCAATCGGGTACACATGATAGTGTGTGAAGCGAGTGGACAGCCGCAATGCGAAGAGGGCTGTCAAGCAAGGGTGGTATCGCAGAAGCGTAAGCTTTTGTCCCTGCAAAGGGGGCAAAAGCTTTTTTTATTGCTCCTGCCTCTCCGGCTTCGTGCACATCGGCGAAAGTGGCAGTGTCGCTATCGTTTTTGGCAGGAAGGAGCCGGACCTCATACCGGCAGAGAGGAATCTTATGAAAAAGTTCAGAACCGTTGCACTTATGACCGCTGCCGTTGCAGCCATCTCACTGACCGCATGCGCAGGCACCGCGACCGGCAGCACAGCCGCCACCTCCGCTGCAGCAGGCGCCACTTCCGCAGCTGCGTCCGCAGCCGCCTCCACGGCGGAGCAGCCGGCACAGGCCGCTTCCTCTGCATCCGGCAAAGTTTACAAAGTAGGCGTCGTGCGCTACATGGACCATCCCTCGCTGAACCAGATCGCCGAGAGCATGGAAGCGGAGCTGGACACGCTCGGCGCAAAGTACGGCGTGACCTTTGATTACACCGACTATGACAAGAACGGCCAGGGGGACGGCACCACCCTCAATCAGATCGCATCCGATCTGATCGCCGACAAAGTCGATATCATCGTCCCGATCGCAACTCCTTCCGCGCAGATCGTACAGGCTGCCACGGAAGACAACAAGATCCCCGTGGTCTTTTCCGCAGTCTCCGACCCTGTGGGCGCCAAGCTGGTAGCCTCCATGGATGCACCCGGCTCCAATATCACCGGCACCTCCGACGCGCTGAATACCAATGCGCTGATCGATCTCATGCTGACTGCAAAGCCGGATACCGACTATGTGGGCATCCTCTATTCCAAGAGCGAGGATTCGTCCACCCAGGCTGTAAAGGATGCCGAGACCTACCTGACCTCCAAGGGCATCAAATTCATCGAAAAGACCGGTACGACCGCGGACGAGGTCTCCGCTGCAGCCGACGCACTCGTAGCTGAAGGCGTGGATGCGGTCTTCACCCCTACCGACAACACGATCCAGAGCGCGGAGCTCGGCATCTATGAAAAGTTCACCGCGGCTAAGATCGCACACTACGGCGGCGCAGACAGCTTTGCCCTGAACGGTGCATTCTGCGGCTACGGCGTGGATTATGCGAACCTCGGCAGCGCAACGGCAGACATGGTCGCCGACATTCTCGTAAACGGCAAGGACCCGGCATCAACCAAGGTTGAGACCTTCGACAACGGCATCGCTACGGTCAACACCGATACCTGCACCGCGATCGGCCTTGACCCGAAGACCGTGGAAAGTGAATTTGCACCGCTCTGCACACAGGTCGTGGAAACGACCACACAGAAGGAATTTTCCAACTAACAACAGCATTCCATTCTCTCCCCGAAAAAAACGGGGAGAGAATGGAATGCTGTAGGAGGTTTTTCATGACAGGTTTTCTGACGGCAGGCATCATAAGGACCGCACTGGAATTCGGCCTGATCTATTCGCTGGTCACGCTCGCGCTGTTTATCAGTTTCAGTGTGCTGAACATCTGCGATCTTTCGACAGACGGCTGTTACACGCTGGGCTGCGCTGTCGGCGCGATCGTCACGATCGCAGGACATCCGGTGCTCGGGCTCCTCGCCGCCATGGCCGCCGGGGTATGTTCCGGCTTTGTAACGGCCTTTCTGCAGACAAAACTGGGCGTACAGAGCATTCTCGCCGGTATCATCGTAAACACCGGCCTGTACACCATCAACCTGGCCGTCATGGGATTTTCCGCCAATCTTTCCATCTTCGGAACGCCCACCGTGTTTTCCCTTTTCCGGGACCTGTTTCCCGGGGACTGGTGGAAAGCCTGGAGCAATCTCATACTGCTGCTTCTCCTCGTCCTCCTCGTCTGCGCGCTGCTGAACTGGTTCCTGCAGACGCGCCTCGGCCTCTCGATCCGCGCCACCGGCGATTCTCCTGCCATGGTGCGCGCTTCCTCGATCAACCCGGTTTTCACGACGATCGTCGGCCTTTGCGTCGCCAATGCCCTCACCGCCCTTGCAGGCTCGCTGGTCGGGCAGTACAACAAACAGTCGGATATCAACCTGGGCACCGGCATGGTCACCGTGGCGCTCGCTTCCCTGATCATCGGAGAGAGCATGACGGGCCACCGGTCCGTAAAGTGGCGAATCCTCGGGGCGGTCGCCGGCTCCTGCCTGTACCGTTTCATCGTTTCCGTCGCGCTGCGGCTCAATGTTCCCACGGAAGCTTTCAAGCTCGTGTCCGCTGTGATCGTCGCATTCGCCATCGCAGCGCCGCAGGCAAAGAAAGCTTTTGCGCTGCAACGGCGTAAGAGAGCCATGATCGCAGCCCGGACGAAGGGAGGCGCGCAATGATGCTCAGGATCGAAGGCCTTTACAAAACATTCAACGAAGGCACCGTCAACGAGAAAAAGGCCCTGGAAAATGTCAGCCTTGAGATGGAAGCCGGCGACTTCGCCACCATCGTCGGGTCCAACGGCGCCGGAAAATCCACGCTGTTCAACGCGATCTGCGGTTCTTTCATCCCCGATGCCGGCAGTATCGAACTGGACGGCGAAGACATCACCTTCGTCCCGGAGCACACCCGCAGCCGCTCCATCGGAAGGCTGTTTCAGGATCCCCTCATGGGCACCGCACCGCACATGACCATTGAAGAAAATCTTTCCATAGCCTACCTGCGTGCTTCGCGCAGCAGACATTCCTATTTCAGTCGCATCACTGCCAAAGAAAAAGAGCTGTTCCGCGAACAGCTCTCGCTTCTCTGCATGGGGCTGGAAGACCGCATGGACAGCCCTGTCGGCCTGCTTTCAGGCGGACAGCGCCAGGCGCTCACGCTGCTGATGGCCACCATGGTCACACCCAAACTCCTGCTCCTGGACGAGCATACGGCGGCTCTCGATCCCGCGACTGCCGAAAAGGTGCTGGATCTCACCAAAAACATCGTCTCGGCGCGCAGCATCACCTGCCTTATGATCACGCATAACATGAACCAGGCGCTCACGCTCGGCAAGCGCACGCTCATGATGGACGGCGGGCATATCGTGCTCGATGTGTCCGGGGAAGAGCGCCGCGGCATGACCGTGGAAACGCTGCTGGAGCGCTTTGCGGCAGGTGCCGGTGAAAAATTCGACAACGACCGGGTCCTGCTCTCCAGCCGCACGGAAAAGTAGGCTGCCCTACACCGGCTCGTCGGTCCGCGACTCGTGCCGGATCAGCATGAACGCCATGGTATACATGACCGTGACAAAAAGCAGGAACGCAATGATCGACTGCTCGGTATCGATCATGGCACAGGAATCATAGAAGCCGTGGAAAAACACAGCGCTCAGCCAGGCCGCCCACATGCAGACCTTCGACCGTACCCTGTGTCCCGCATCGCCCCACAGCTTGGCCCGCCCGTAGAAACACCCCATGAAGACGGCAAAGGACATATGCCCGGGAATCGCCAGCAGCGCACGTGACGGCGCAACGGACAGCCCGTATGAAAATACGTACTTGATGTTTTCAAACATCGCAAAACCGAGCGAGACCGAAACAGCATAGACGATACCGTCGAAGCGGTAGTTGAAATTCGGCTCGTTCCAGGTCCTTCTGTGCAGGAAGAAAAATTTCGTCCCTTCCTCCACGACCGCAACCACAAGGAATGCCAGCACCACAAGGTAAGCCGGGTTGTCCTCGCTTATGAAATTCGGGAGCAGCCATTCGCCGACTGCCTCAAATATGATGGAGCACAGCGCCGCATACACGCCCTGCAGCAGCAGCGAACCGATCAGCGGAAGCGGCTCCTGCTCGACTTTGTCCTGCCTGTACACGTAGATCAGCAGCGCGATGGCCGGCACGACAGCCGCCAGCACATAGACCGCCAGATAAAAGCTCATGGCACCCACAAGAAACATCCCGTATCCTCCTCTTTGTGTCTGCCGGTATCCGGAAAACACATTCTATATTATATCTGCGCGCTCTCTCGATTGACAACCTCCGGCCGCGACTTTATACTCCACACAGACAAAACTTGTTTTCAGGCGCGGTGCGCCCGCACCGGCCTTCGGGAGAAGAGCATGGAAAAATTCAAGGCCTTTCTGAAGCGCAAGGACATTGAGATCTCTGTGAAAAGGTACGCCATCGATGCGCTCGGCGCCATGGCACAGGGCCTGTTCTGTTCCCTGCTGATCGGCACGATCATCAATACGCTGGGCACACAGCTCCACGTTGCCGCCCTGACGACGCCCGTCGCGACGGTGGCCGGCGTCCAGTATACCGTAGGCGGCCTGGCCACCGCGATGAGCGGGCCGGCCATGGCGGTGGCCATCGGCTACGCCCTGCACTGTCCGCCTCTCGTGCTGTTTTCCCTCATCACCGTAGGGTTCGCGTCCAACGCCCTGGGCGGGGCGGGCGGCCCCCTGGCCGTGCTGTTCGTCGCCATTGTCGCCGCGGAAGTCGGGAAAGCCGTGTCCAAGGAGACGAAGGTCGATATCCTCGTCACTCCCCTTGTTACGATCGCCGTCGGCGTCCTGCTCTCAGCCTGGTGGGCACCGGCCCTCGGCACCGCCGCCATGAAGGTCGGCGACCTGGTCATGTGGGCGACCGAGCTGCAGCCGTTCCTGATGGGCATCGTCGTCTCCGTCGTGATCGGTGTAGCGCTGACGCTGCCGATCTCTTCCGCTGCGATCTGCGCCGCGCTCGGCCTTACGGGACTCGCCGGCGGCGCCGCCGTCGCAGGGTGCTGCGCACAGATGGTCGGCTTCGCCGTCATGTCCTTTAAGGAAAACCGCTGGGGCGGCCTGATCTCCCAGGGCATCGGAACCTCGATGCTGCAGATGGGCAACATCGTCAAGAACCCCCGGATCTGGATCGCACCCACGCTGACTTCCGCGATCACCGGCCCGCTGGCGACCTGTTTCTTCCGCCTGAAAATGGATGGCACGCCCGTGGCTTCGGGCATGGGGACCTGCGGACTTGTCGGACAGATCGGCGTATACACCGGCTGGATAAACGACATTGCCGCCGGGACCAAAACATCCGTTACGGCATTTGACTGGGCCGGGCTCATTCTCATATGTTTTGTCCTGCCCGCCGTCCTCGCTCCGCTGTTCAATAACATCGGGCGCAGACTCGGCTGGGTAAAGGACGGCGACCTGACGCTGCGCTGAGCTCGCCGGGCTGTCGGGAACAGCGATACTGAACAGGCAGGAGGCTTCCGAGATATGGCATCCAGATGTATAGGCAAAACAGCGCTCGACCCGGAAACGCTGAAAAAAGACCTGAAGGGCAGGGAAAAGTTCGGAGAAGGCACCTGCGGAATGGGCGAACGGGCCGTGTACCTTCCCGGCATTTTCTCCTATGCCAAGTACTATTTCTGCTACGAGGACGCTGACCGCGTCTTTGAACGCCTGGCCGTCGCGGAAGGCGGCATCACGGGCGGCGGGCTCTCCGGCGCGGTGCCCTATGTCGTCGTGCTGTTCAGGGACGGCACGGAACGGCAGTTTCTCATCCGCAGGGAGGGCGACCTCGATGCGCTGCTGAAACGTCTTTCCGAAAAACATCCGGAGATCCGCACCGTAAGTGCGGCCGCCGAACAGCGCATGGCTGCCGCGCAGGCCAAATTCGATGCCGAAGCGGCCCCCCACGAACTGACCGAAACAGAGAAGAAGTCCATCCGCACGCTGGAGCTGGCGAAACAGAGGCTCGGCGAAAGATCTGTCCTTTACCAGACGCTGGCCGGCACAGCCTCCGCCAAAAAAACGGCCGGCAGGCTGGATGCGCGCCTGCAGTGGGTCTCCGTGGCGATCCTGGCCGGCAGTATCCTCATGGCTCTTTCCGGAACGTTCCTGCTGACAAAGGGCGGAAGCGGCCAGACGGCCGTCATCCTGCTTATGGTCGGTATTTTTATCGCGCTGCTGTCCCTGACCAGTCACACGCTCCCGTTCGGCAGGGGAAACCGCCGGAAAACCGACGCTTCCTGGCGCAAAGCCGTCTCCGACATGGACGCCTTCCTGAAGAGCGGCCTTTTCGCAAGGGCCCGCCTGAAAGCCGGAGATGCCGCAAACGCCGAAAGGGCATTCCCCGTGCCTGCGCCGTATGCACACCCGCTCCTCCTCGACTGGATGATCCGCGTACTGCGCGAAGGCCGCACCGCGGACGGGACCATACAGGAAGCGCTGGATGTCACGCGGGAGGATATGCGCGCACTGAATTCGAATGTCACCGTCAGCCAGGAGGACTATCCCCGCGTCCTCATCATCAAGCCTCTCTTCATTGCCAACGACTACCGGTAACGCCGGAGAAGCCTGTGCTCTTTCTTTATTTAAGCCTTGTTTAAGCCGCCCGGTGCACACTATAATCATTACAGATGCGCTCCGCTGCGGGACTTCCGTACAGAGCCTTTACGCCGAAAGGAGTGCGGAAAATGCGGCTGCTCTTTGCAGAAGATGAAAGATCGCTTTCCAAGGCCATCGTCACGATCCTGAAGAAGAACAACTATGAAGTCGACGCCGTCTACGACGGAGAGGAGGCCCTGGATTACCTGACCTCTGACACGCCCTATGACGCTGCGATCCTGGATATCATGATGCCGAAGGCAGACGGCATCACTGTCCTGAAAAAGCTGCGCGCTTCCGGCAGTTCCCTGCCCGTCCTGCTGCTCACCGCCAAAAGCGAGATCGATGACCGCGTCACCGGCCTGGACAGCGGTGCGAACGACTACCTGACAAAGCCCTTTGCAATGCCGGAGCTGCTGGCACGCCTGCGCGCGCTTACCAGGACGCAGTCCATGCAGTCCACTTCCGTGCTGAAATTCGGCAACATCTCACTCGACCAGACGACCTTTGAACTGTCCTCGCCTTCGGGCTCCTACCGGCTCGCCAACAAGGAATACCAGATGCTTGAGCTGATGATGAGCAATCCTCACCAGCTGATCTCCACGGAGCGCTTCATGGACAAGATCTGGGGCTATGAGAGCGACGCCGACATCAGCGTCGTATGGGTCTATATTTCCTATCTCCGTAAAAAGCTCACCGCGCTGCAGGCGGACGTATCCATCAGGGCCTCGCGGAACGCGGGCTATTCCCTGGAGGAAGCCAGATGATCCGTAAACTTCGTGGGAGGCTGCTTTATGCCTCTGTGGAGGCAGCCTTATGATCCGTAAACTTCGTGGGAGGCTGCTTTATGCCTCTGTGGAGGCAGCCTTATGATCCGTAAACTTCGTCGGAGGCTTGTCGCTGCCTCCATGATTTCCCTTGGCGCCGTGCTGGCTGTGATCATTCTGCTGGTGAGCGGTTTTTACTACAGGCGTATCGTAAGCTACGCGGACAGCGTGCTCGGCGTGCTGGAAGCCAACGGCGGGCGCTTCCCGCAGACTGCGCCGTCCGGTAAGGACGGGCTCTCCGGTCCCGGTACGCAGGCTTCTTCCGCGACCGACGGATCCGGCACGGCAGCTTCAGCGGCATCTGCTTCTTCTGTTTCCGCAGCATCCGCTTCCTCAGTTTCCTCAGCTTCCTCCGCCTCCTCTGCTTCCTCCGCTTCGCCGGCTGTACCGCAGAACGGCAAGCACGGCGACGCTTCGGAACGCGGGAGCACCGGCGTACTCTCCGATTTCTTCGCGGAGCCCGACCTCAACAGTCCGGAGCTTCCCTTTGAGACACGTTATTTTTCCGTTTTGCTCACGACGGACGGCACCGCCGTCTCCACTGACACGGGAAAGATCGCTGCCGTCGACCATGCGGATGCTGCCGCGATGGCGCAGAATGTCTACGCTTCCGGTGCCGCTTCCGGTTTCAGCGGCAATTACCGCTATGTTTACTACACCGACCCGGACGCCGACAACGATATCCGCGTCATCTTCATCGACTGCAGCCGTGACCTTTCCGGCTTCCGCACGATCTCCCTGCTTGTGTGCTCGATCTCTGCCGTCGCCTGGTGCGCGGTCTTCGTGCTGGTCTACCTGCTTTCGCGCCGCATCGTCAGGCCCTTCTCCGAAAATTATGAAAAGCAGCGGCGTTTCATCACGGACGCCGGCCACGATATCAAGACGCCGATCACCGTCATCAACGCGGATGCGGATGTCATGGAAATGGAATCCGGGAAGAATGAATGGCTGGACGACATACGCCTGCAGACAAAACATCTCACGGAGCTTACGAACGAACTCATCGACCTTTCCCGCATGGAAGAGGGCAGCCCGCATCTGCAGCTGATCGACCTGCCCTTCTCCGAACTGGTGTCCGAAACGGCCGCCTCTTTCCAGGCGCCTGCCGTGGAGCAGCACAAGACGCTGGTCACGGAGATCGCACCCATGCTCACTGTCTGCGGCGATGAGAAGACCCTGCGGCGGCTCGTTGCGATCCTGCTCGACAACGCCCTCAAATACTCTCCGGAAAACAGCCGGCTGTCCCTCAGGCTGACACAGCAGGGCCGCTTTGTGCGCCTTTCTGTGACGAACCCCACGACCTACAGGGTCACACAGGAAAACCTGAAGAACATGTTCGACCGCTTCTACCGTGCGGATGCTTCCCGCAACAGCGCCACCGGCGGCTACGGCATCGGTCTTTCGATCGCCAGGGCAGCCGTGGCCTCCCACCGCGGCAGGATCACGGCGGAGTCCCCGGACGGCACCTCCATGACTGTCACCTGTTCCTTCCCTGCTGCGGAAGAAAAGAAAGGGGAGCAGGGTTGAATGCTACCATAAAGCTCTACGACGAAGATGCATACCGGAACAGCTTTGAAGCGGAGGTGCTCTCCTGCGTCCCCTCCGCCCGCCACGCAGGCGCCTTTGACCTCGTGCTGGACCGCACGCTGTTCTTCCCGGAGGAGGGCGGCCAGACTTCCGACACGGGTTTTCTCGAAGCAGCGGAAACTGCAGAGGGAGATGCCACGGGTCCGGCAGCAGTCACGGACGTTGCGATCGACGCAGCCGGCGTGATCGTGCATACGGCAGCCCGCCGGTTCGAACAGCACACTGCCGTACGCGGCACCATTGACTGGGCACACCGTTACGACAACATGCGCCAGCATACCGGTGAGCACATTTTCTCCGGTCTGGTATTCCGCCGTTTCGGACTGCGCAATGTCGGTTTCCGGCTCGCGTCCGACGTCACGACAATGGACTATTCCGGCATCCTCACGGCGGAACAGGCAGCAGAGCTCGAGACCGAAGCCAACGCACGCATCGCCGCAGACCTACCCGTAGACTGCCGTTATCCTTCGCCGGACGAGCTGGCAACCCTGTCCTACCGGAGCAAAATAGAGATCACGGGCCCCGTCCGCATCGTCACGATCCCGGACACCGACTGCTGCGCCTGCTGTGCACCGCATGTACGGAGGACCGGCGAAGTGGGACTGCTCAAGATCATACGCCAGGAAAAAAACAAAGGCGGCACCCGCCTCACGATCCTGTGCGGATCGCGCGCCCTCGCCGACTACAGACAGCGGCAGGCCTGCACGGAAGCCGTATCCGCTTCTCTTTCGGTGCCCTGCAGCGGGATCGCCGCCGCCGTCGAAAGACTGAAGCAGGACAATGCGCAGCTGCGTTTTCAGCTTTCCGAAGCCCGCACCGAACTCATGGACAACGCTGTCCGCGCCGTTCCGGAAGAAAAGCGTGACGTCTGCCTGTTCACCGGAGCGCTGCCGGAACCGGTACTGCGCGCTGCCGTCAACAGCCTCAAGGCCGCGCACCCCGGCGTCTGCGCCGTGTTTTCCCTCCTTGATGACGCTTCATCCGGATGTCCCCGCTGGCATTATATCCTCGGCACCGCACAGGGCGACTCGCGCATCCCGAACCGCATTCTTGCGGAAAAGCTGCACGCGCACGGAGGCGGCAGCGCCGAAATGGTACAGGGCTCCGCGGAGGCCGAGGAGGCAGAGATCCGCGCCGTCTTCGACTTGGACCTGGCAGGCACCTCCGCCCGGAAGGAAGACCTATGAACTGTGAACTCACGACCCTCTGCTACCTGCAGCGGGACGGTAAATATCTGATGCTGCACCGGACCGTTAAAAAGAACGATGTGAACCATGACCGCTGGATCGGGGTGGGCGGCCACTTCGAGCAGGACGAAAGTCCCGAGGAATGCCTCGTACGGGAAGTGAAGGAAGAGACAGGCTACACTCTCACCGGCTGGCGCTTCCGCGGGGTCGTGACCTTTGTGTCCGGCAACGGCGTGACCGAGCTCATGTGTCTTTACATCTCCGATGCTTTCTGCGGCGAGCCCGTGCCCTGCGACGAAGGCGTGCTCGAGTGGGTGGACATCGACCGGATCTGGACGCTGAATCTCTGGCCCGGCGACAAGATCTTCTTCCGTCTGCTCGACGAAGATCTTCCGTTCTTCTCCCTGAAACTCGTCTACGACGGCAGCGGCGGCCTCGTCCGCGCCGCGCTGGACGGCCGGAGCCTCGAGCTTTTCGACCTCGTGGACGAACAGACAGGCGACAGGACAGGCCTGGTGCAGGAGCGCGGCGTAGTCCACCGGGAAGGTGATCCGCATGCCACTGTACATATCTGGGTCGTGCGGCCGCAGGCAGCCCCGCGCGAACAGGGCTGCGGGTGGGACGTCCTGCTGCAGCTGCGGGCGCGGGACAAGGATTCGCACCCGGGCTGCTACGACACTTCCTCCGCGGGACACATTGCGGCCGGCGGCACGGTCACCGCTTCCGCACAGAGGGAACTGCAGGAAGAGCTGGGAATGGTCCGCACGGAAAACGAGCTGGTGTACCTCGGCAGACACTTCCGCGCCTCGGAAGGCTCCTTCCACGGCCGGCTGTTCCGGGACCGTGAATGGGCAAACGTTTTTGTCTGCACCCGGCCGCCGGCCGCAGGCGAACTCACCCTGCAGCGCGAAGAGGTGCAGGACGTCCTCTGGATGGATCTTGCCGAATGTCGTAAAAAGATCGGAGACGGCTCCCTCAGGAACTGTATCTCCGCGGAAGAACTGGATATGCTCACTGACTATCTCAGAAGGGGAGCGGAAGGAGTACGCAATGACAATGGTACCTTTTGATGAAAACGGCTACAGGGCCTGCATGGATTCGACAGTCAGAAACTGGCTGGATACAAAGGTGGAAAGCATTGATTTCAAAAGTTCCGACGGCACGCCGCTGCGCTGTTACCGGGCGGTTCCGGAAAAGCCTCTGGAAACGGTCGTGTTCGTACACGGCTTCTGCGAATTCTTCGGCAAATACCACGAGATCTGCTACGACTATTACGACCGGGGCTATGCCGTGTACTTTATCGAACTGCGGGGCCACGGCCACTCCGGCCGCAGCGTCGAAAGAGCTGACCTCGTTTATGTGACGGATTTTGACCAGTATGTGGAAGATGTACGCAGTCTTCTGGACAGGGTCGTCCTGCCTGCCTCCGGCGCAGCGGTCGGCGGAGCGGACCCCCGTCCGGTCCTGTTCGCGCATTCCATGGGCGGCGCCGTCGGCGCGCTGTTCCTGGAAAAATATCCCGATGCTTTCAAGGCCGCCATTCTGAGTTCCCCCATGCTGAAAATGACCTTCGGCGGCATTCCCCTCTGGAAGATCAGGCTCCTGGTGCTCTGGTCGAAGATCGCCCGCTGGACGGACCGCACCATCCCCGGCTCCGAGCCCTGGACTGGCAAGCCTGACTTCGAGAACGGCTGCGCGCTGTCAAAGGAGCGCTACGACTACCAGTTCCGCCTGCGCTGCGCGGACCCGATGTGCACGATGAACTGCGGCTCCTACTCGTGGGTACGCGCCGCCATCTCCGCCACAAAGAGCCTGATGGCAAAAGCGGACAGAGTAAAAGTCCCCGTACTGATCTGCCAGGCGGGAAAGGATACGATGGTGGACATCACCGGGCAGGATGATTTTGCCTCCCGCGCCGCGGATGTCAGGATCGTGCGCTTCCCTGAATCAAAACATGAGATCTTCAATGCGAACGGCAGCATCCTCGAGGATTACTACGCCGCCATGTTCGGCTTCCTGACAGGCCTCAGCGCGCAGGCAGACGTCTGATGCAGCGGCTGCCGTTGTCTTTCAGCCACTTTCGGTACTGACGGTAATCCGGCAGCACTTTTTCCACCTCCGCCCAGAACAGGGCGGAGTGGTTCATCTGTTTCTGGTGACAGAGTTCGTGCACGATGACGTAGGTACGGACTTCCTCCGGCACCAGCATGAGAAGGCAGTTGAAGTTCAGGTTCCCCTTCGCGGAGCTGCTGCCCCATACGGTATGCTGGCTGCGGATGGTGATGCGTCCCACCCTGATGCCCATGAGAGCCGCGTACCGGCGCACTTCCGGAGGGATCTCCTGTTTTGCCTGCTCTGTCAGACTGCGCATCTGCGAGTCCGTAAAAACAGGCAGGCCGTCGGCCCGTTCCTTTTCGCTGCGCTCCCGGGCCCGTGCGACATGTGCCGCTATCCATTCCGACTGCTCTTCGAGGAAACGGTTGATCTTCCAGGCTGGAGCCAGGAGAGGTGCCCTTACGACCACCCCTCCGTCTGCCGTCACCTGCACAGCCAGTGTTCTCCTTCTGCTTCTTATAATTTTTGCTTCGCAGTCCGTTTTCAATTTGTCCCTGTCACGCGCCCGTATGCCTGCATCTGCCCGGTGCGCCGCCTTCTTGTATTTTTATTGTTTTGCCCGCGCATGAAATATGGTATAGTCTAACTGTTTGGTGCAGGAGGTTTTTATGCGCGATTATGTCATCGTAACGGATAACGCGGCGGATCTGGATGAAGGATACCGCCGTGATAACAATATTGCGGAGCTGTTCATGGATTATTCCATTGACGGAGTTCTGTACAGTTCCGAAAATCAGCTGCCCGCAAAGGTATTTTACGACAAAGTCCGGAAAGGCGCCATGCCGACTACAATGGCGGCGAATCCGGAAAGTGTGCGTGCCGTCTTCGAAAAGATCGTGGAGGAGGGGCACGATATCCTTACGGTCTCCTTTTCTTCCGGAATGAGCAGCACCTGTTCCAACTACCAGCTGGCGGCGCAGGCTGTCATGGAGCAGCACCCCGAAGCAAAGATCATAATCGTCGACTCCCTGTCCTCCTGCGGCGGCGAAGCGCTGCAGGTCATAAAAGCACAGAAATTCAAGGACCAGGGACTCTCCCTTGAAGACAATGCCGCGTGGCTGACTGCACATGCCCTGAATTTTTCACACTACTTCACCGTCGACGACCTATTCCACCTGTTCCGCGGCGGCCGCCTTTCCCGTACGGCAGCCATCGTCGGCACACTGGCCAGCGTCAAACCGCTGCTGTATATCAACAATGAAGGAAAACTCGACTCCTTCGGAAGGACACACGGCAGGCGCAAGTCCGTGGAGGCGCTCGCGGATATGTATGACCGCTATGCGACAAAAGAACTCGCCTCTGAAAACGATACGGTCTACATCTGCCACGGCGACTGCGAAAAAGACGCCGACCTGCTGGCCAGCCTCGTACAGAAAAAAGCTCCGGACAAAAAGATCATCGTGCATACGCTCAGCACTGTCGTGGGGACGCACGGCGGTCCCGGCATCCTGACGCTGCACTTCCTGTGTGACAAACGCATCTGAGACCTCTCGGTACTGACGGAAACAGCAAAACAGCAAAGGAGGAGCCATGAAGATCACCGGCAGCAAACGTACTCTGCTTATTGTCATCATCGCAGCTGCCTGCGCGGCCGTTGCGGCCGCTGCTTTCTTTGCGCTCCGGCACAGTACGGACGCTGGCAGAAAAGGCATGGAGACCGGTACCGGCATTGCAAATCCGTTCCATGGTTTCGATACGATGAAGGATGCCGAGGCGTATGCCGGCTTTACATTTTCGGTGCCGGAGAGCGTGGACGGCAACAGCACGCAGGGAATCGACGCGATCAGGGACCAGCTGATCGAAGTGCGCTACTACGACTCCGCAAACAATGAAATGATCATGCTGCGCAAAGGCACAGGCACTGACAATATCAGCGGCGACTACAACGTGTACGACGTCACCTTTACCGAAGAAGTCGGGGACATTTCTGTCACGATGGGCGGCAACGGCGATACGGTCTCCGTCGCCTACTGGACGGACGGCAAAAATGCTTTTGCCATTGACGCGCAGGACCACCCGGTCACAAAGGAACTGGCTGAGGAACTCGTCGGCGAAATGAAATAACAGATCACAGAAGAAACACAATTTGGCCCTTTTTTGAACACACTCCGCCCTTATGATAGGAAACATAGAACACGAGAGCGAAGTGCAGAGGATCTGATCCTCTGGCACAACAGCCGATGCGGTCACCAGATGGCCGCCTGTAGCCCCGGTTCTTCAAACAAACTTTTTCATACTCCAACTCCCTCTAAATCCCGCAGCAACTGCTGCGGGATTTACTTATAGGTGGGTATACGACTCTGGTTCGCAGCATGCGCCCTTCCGGACACGCTTTTGGGGCGTCAGCATGCAGGCCCGCCCGGGCACGCTTTCGGGGCGTCAGCATGCAGGCCCGCCCGGGCACGCTTTTGGGGCGTCAGCATGCAGGCCCGCCCGGGCACGCTTTTGGGGCGTCAGCATGCAGGCCCGCCCGGGCACGCTTTTGGGGCGTCAGCATGCAGGCCCGCCCGGGCACGCTTTCGCTGCTTGTCCTTGCGCAGCGGTACATAACGCGGCTAAAACGCTGCGCGCATCCAGGGAATGATGCGCTCGCTGCTACGCCGCGTAAGTACCGGCGCGGACAAAGCACCCGGACGGGCCTGCATGCTGACACCCAAAGGGCATCTGCCCGATCGAAACTGACGCGGCGTATCCGCCTTATTCCTTGCAAAAATCGCGCAGCCCGGTAAAATGGAGTTATGTACAGATCCGGGACAGACAGTCAAATCGGTTTTACGGATTTTAACCAGCCTGCGGGCTATCAGCTGGATCCGGAAAACGAATGGGTAAAGCGGGCAGACCGCGTGCCATGGAACAGAATGGAGAGCCGTTACGCGGCGCTCTTCCCTTCGCGGCTCGGAAACGTGGCCGTACCGTTCCGTGCGGCACTCGGGACTCTGATCATACAGACACATTACGGATTCACTGACCGCGCGACCATGTCTTTCCTGACCGGTGATCCCTACCTCGAATATTTTATCGGCATGCCCGGATATACCCCGGACGCGCCTTTTCTCCCCTCTTCCATCAGCAAATTCCGCCGGCGCTTCTCCGCCTCTTTCCTCTGCGAAGTGAACGAAACCGTCGCTGGGCCGCACGGACGTCTCCGCGCAAGAGTTCTCCGCGTCCTTCCCGGAAACGGCAGCCGGACATTTCTGCAAACGATGTACCGCTTCCGCGCAGAATACGGTTCTTTTCCCGTTTCTGTCACGGCACCCCGTTCGCTGCCGGGCCGCTCCGGCGCGGCATTTGCCGAAAAGCACCGCATCCGCCTCCATACCGTGTCCGGTCAGGTATTTTCACCGTCCCGGCGCAGCGACGCGCAGGAAAAAACTGCATTGGCTGCCCTTTCTCTCCTCTCTGCCGTACTGTTCGATGAAAGCCTGTCCTCAGCCTCCGCGTCCGCAGGCAATGCTGCGGACCGGCTGCTCGTCTGCAGAGGACGGGACAGGGAAGGAAATTTCACGGTGTTTTATCTGCTGACCGGAACACAGGAAGGCTGATGCCATGAAAGTCTCCCGGACCGGAAAGAGAATATGCATCCCGGTACTCGCCGCCGCGGTCATATGTTTTGTCCTGGCGTCTGTTTTCGTGGTCCGGAAGTACAACGGCCGCAGCGCCGTTCCCTACGACGGGAAAAAATATATCCGCGCGGCTGTCCGTGAGGAAGTGCCGGCTGTTCCGGAAAAAGCGCAGCTCAACACGTACTCCGCGCTGAGCGTACCTACCGACGTCACCAGAATAGCCGGTGACTATTTCATTGTGGACTGCTATCATGACCAGATCCTCACCAGCACCGATCTCTCGGCGCCTTTGGACCGCTGGTCCGTGGTCACCTCAGAAATTTCAGAAGGGCATACGATCGCAGGCGACGGCACCGTTTTCCTGGCCGACGACACCGGCGGAAACCGCGTGCTGATCTTTGAAAAGAAGGATGGCGTTTTCGTACATACGCAGACCTTTTCCGGGATCGGAAACAAGCCGCACTATATCGTGTACGACGAAAAGACAGACACTTTTTACTGCTGGAGTTCTTTCAGCGGGGAAATGTATCTGTTCAGGCGGAAGGCCGGAACAGGCGATGTATATCTGACAGAAATACGGAAAGTGGCTGCCCTGGAAAAGCGCTATGTGCGCTCCTTTACGATCGAGGGAAACAGGATCCTGTTCGTTTCCGGTCTTCCGTATGAAGCCTCGGAAACCGCCGCTCCGTCCGTCCTTGTCTGCAGCCTGTCCTCTTTCCGGGTGCTCAAGGAATACACTGTACCGGATGCCATCGCCGGTATGTCACAGATCGAACCGGTACTGCACGATGCCGGATCTTCGAAAGATCCTCTCTCTTCCCCGGAAGGCTATCTCGTGACAGTATCCACGGACCTTTCCGGCAGCCAGAACGCCGCCACGATCCTGTGGGCCGACTCGCTCGAAGATCTCACCGCGGGAAAATACCGCGATCTCTATACGGACAATTTCATCGGCGGCGGCACGCCTTACTATATCGGCTATTTTGACGGCCGCTACTATCTCACGGAGCACAGGCTGCCGGATCACGCCGTCTGGAGCTTCCTCGTCAGGAACGGTGCCGTTGCGGACGTACAGTCTGTTTTCTGATGTTCCGCGCTACAGGCGGAGAGCTGCGGGGCCCAGGATCGTACGTGCCTTCTCCGCATCCGCATTCGGAACATCGATGGCATAGAGCCTGTTCAGTCTGTTCGTCCCGCGTATTACCTTGCGCATGTCGATATTCGAACAGCACCCGCTGACAGGCACTTCTTCCGATGACCATATCCGTACCCGGATGCCTGCCGCCTGCAGTGCTTCGCCATACTTCCTGCAGGCCGCTTCATCACTGCTCCGATAGACCGTGCTCTCATTCCAGAATGCCATTGCCGGTGCCTCCCGCCGGGCGGCAGAACCGCCCGTTATTTTGCCTGTGCTTGAAAAAGTGCCTTTTTTCGGCTATAATCGACTGTGCGTGAAAGATCTGTTCCGCAGAAAAGTGCCCTACGTAGATGAGTTTTGTTATTGTACTGATCGCTTCTGTCCTGTTTGGTGTCATTCCCTCTATACAGAAACTGGTTCTCCTCGACGGCGTGTCGCCGCTCGTTCTGGTCCTGATCTGCAACAGTTTTTCGGCAGCTTTTACGCTGGCCGTCTGTCTGGCTGCGCATAAGTCACTGGCCGTCACGAAACGGCAGCTGCTGGATCTGTTCTGGATCGGTGTGAGTCTCTTCCTGACCGACTGGCTTCTGAATCTGGCCTACACGCTGATGCCTGTCGGCCCGACCACGATGGTCCATTTCCTGTATCCGTCGCTCGTCTGTGCTGCCATGGCTGTTTTCTTCGGTCAGCGCATCCGCCTGCGCAGAGCCGCGGGGATCGTGCTGTCGGTTCTCGGTCTGTTCCTCATGGCCGGCAGTTTCTCCGGAAGCAGCCGTTCCGGTGTGGCCGTGGCCGCAATGTCCGCCGCAGCCTACGCCTTTTACATGATCGCCAGTGAAAAAACATCGGCCGGCCGCCTCGATCCCGGCGTACGGGCATTTTTCACAAGTGCCTTTTCCGCCGTCTCCGCTCTGCCGGCTGTCCTGTACCGTCCCCTCTGCCTGCACGAAAAAATCGTTCTTCCTGCCACCGGTCAGAGCTGGTTCTGGTGTCTGCTTGTCGGTGCGATGTTCTGCGCCGCCACGGTTCTGCTCCATACCGGCATACGCCGGATCGGCGCCGGAGATGTTTCCTTTATCAATATGCTGGAGCCTGTCACGAGTATGCTGGTCAGCGGTGCGCTGTACCGGGATACGCTCTCGGCAGCAGCCCTTGCAGGCTGCGCTGCCATAGCGGTTTCCCTGCTCTTCACCGCTTCCTCAGAGGAAAGGGACGTCTGACAGAGATCACGAAAAACATGACGCAGACATGTACTTACTGCTGTACCGCACCCGCCTTTGAAGCTACGGCCGCAGGCTCTGCATCGATATATTTCTTCTCGAATTCTTCCGCGGTAAGCGGCTTGTCAAAATAATAGCCCTGCACATAATCTGCACCTGCCTTGCGGATACTGTCGAGCATTTCTCTGTTTTCGACGCCTTCCGCACAGGTCGAAATGTCCGCGCGGCTGCAGTATTCGATGATCATCTGGAAAAGCAGGTTGCTGCACCGGCTCTCTTCCACGCTTTCCGCCATCGTCCGGTAGATCTTGATCACATCCGCCGGCATATTGCCGAGATCGGCCAGGGTCTCGAAGCCGGTGCCGAAATTGCCCAGTGCGATGCGTATCCCGTTGCTGCGGTAGCCTTCGAGGATCTTTGCAAGTCCTTTACAGCCATGGCAGCTTTCCGTCAGTTCCAGTACGAGCGAATCATGCGGCAGCATCAGCTCATCCATCTCAAAAAGAATGAAGCCGAGTGTGGACGGATCCTGCAGCTGTTTCAGTGATATAT
The DNA here is from genome assembly GCA_022652545.1 of Lachnospiraceae bacterium. Classification (GTDB taxonomy): domain Bacteria; phylum Bacillota; class Clostridia; order Lachnospirales; family Lachnospiraceae; genus CAG-791. The sequence continues at coordinate 51,355 of JALCRM010000003.1, read as the reverse complement.
TGACATTGATGTTCCTGAGGCGCTTTCCGCCCGGCTGCCGTTTCCAGGCTGCCAGCGTGGTAAGGGCTGTGGTGATGACATACCTGCCGACCGGCAGTATGAAGCCGGTCTCCTCCAGGATCGGGATGAACTCCGACGGCATGATCTTCGGATAATCGTCATTTTTCCAGCGCAGCAGCGCTTCGGCAAACAGGCACTCGCCGGTCTGTGCATCCACGATCGGCTGGTAAACGAGGGAAAACCCGCGGCACTTTTTGGATACGGAAGTATGCAGTGCCGACTGAAGCCGCGCACGGTACGTTATCTTCATATAGATCTCACGGTTATAGAAAACGACCCCGTCGACCTGGTCCTGTTTTGCCTGCAGAAGAGCATAGTAAAGGTTATTATGGATCTGGTCGGCGATCGTACCGTCTTTCGGATAGCACGTCGCCACTGTCGTACAGGTGAGCGGCAGCGCGATCCCGTCCTGCTCAAAATCGCCGAGCAGCCCGCTCAGGCGTTTTTCAAAGCGCTCGGCGTCTTCCTTCTGTGCTTCTTCCAGAATGACGCCGAAATCCGCGCCGTCCATCCGGTATACCGTGGTGGATTTCCCACGCAGGGCCAGCAGCAGCTGCCCGATATGATGAAGCACCTTGTCGCCGAACTGGTAGCCGAACTGGTCGTTCACCGTGCGGAAATGGTCTATGCTGATCAGCATGACAATGCCGCTTTTACCGGCCTCCAGTTTCTGCTGCATATCGATCTGAAACTCGTAGATCGTCCAGAGGTCCGTAGCTGCATCGATCTTGCTGCGTCTGCCCATGAGTGTGACAAAACCGGCAAAAAAGCTCGGAGAACCGTCTTCCTCATAGGACATATGCCCGCGGCAGTTGACCCATACATACTCGCCCTTGGCATTTTTCATGCGGTACTCACAGTTATGCAGACAGGTGACGTGCGCCGCCATGTCGTCCATGCTCCGGTCGAATACCTGCAGATCATCCGCGTGGATCAGCGTCCGCCAGACCGCGCCTGCGGGAGACAGGACACTGCTCCTGAGGCCGAGATATTCGACTGCGGTCCGGGACCACACGGCCATATCCTTCCTCATATCCGCTGCAAAAAAGAATACACCCGGATTGCTGGCAGCCAGACTTTCAAAAAGCTGCTGCGCGGAAACGTGAAAGACCTGTGCATATTGTTCATCTACAGTGTTCGATGTTTCTGCCATCTGCTGTCCTTCCGGCCTGTGATCTCTGCAAGTTCCACTGTCTGTGAAATAATTATATTACATCCTGACAAATATAGAAACACAGTGATTTCGTTGTATACATTATCCTTTTATTTACTACATGTATCCGGATATTCTTTCCGTGCGGCTATTGTCCCGCATTTCCTGTTATAATATATTTATATTTTATACTGTTCCGGTGACGGCCTGCTTTACGGAGAAACTGAACATGAGCGAAAAGTACAACGGTGCGATAGCACAAAGGGCACTGCTCAGCCTGATCCCTTCCGGGGTCGGCATCTTTGACTTTGCCGGCAGTGAGATCCGTACGGAATACCTCAACGACGGGTACTATCAGCTGCTGGACACCCGGCGCGAACTTCGGAAAGCATATGCGGGCACAGGTGCCGTGGGTGCCGTCTGTCCCGACGATCTGCCGGTCCTTCTTGCGGAAGCGCACGCCTCTGTACAGGAAAACCGGGAAGCCGAATGCCGTTTCCGTATCCTCGACGGACACGGACAGTACCGCTGGCTCTCCGTCCACGCCAATCACTTTTCCGTAAATTCACAGACCGAACGGTTTTACACATCCTTTTCCGACATAGACGAACTGGTACGCACGCGCGACAGGCTGCAGACAGACAGCATGCTTTTCCGCGATGTCCTGAATTACTCGGAAACGTGCCATTTTCTCTATTATCCGCACACGCACGGTTTCAAATTCTTCTCTCTTCCGGAAAACCTGCAGGCTCTGTCTCTGGCACCCGACTCCCCCCGGAGTCTCCTGCGTGCCGCGCATATCTCAGAAGAAGATGAACACAAATGCCGGGGTCTCCTGCAGAGCATCGACGGCGGCGCAGAGGAAGCCGAATGCAACGTACTCCTGCAGCCCCAGGATACTCCCGGATGGTACCGTATCCATCTGCAGACGGTACTTGCCGACGGTACATCAGAGGCATACGCCGCCGGAACAGTCATGAACATCACGAAACTCATAGACACACAGAAAGCCTATGACCGTGAAAGGCTCCGTCTGGATGCTTTCCGGGACAACAGCAGGACTGCCGCGGCCTGCTATGACCTTACGCGCGACAAAGTGATCGACTGCGCCGGTATCCTGACATCGGATCTCTCCGAGCGCTCCCTGCACAGCATCCGCGAGGAAGCACTGGCGGACGATCCGGAAATCGGCGCGCAGGAAGAGGACTCCCTGCGCCTGCTGCTCCATACCGCCAAAAAGATACCCGGCCCGGAACAGCGCCGGCAGTATATCCGGACTTTTTCACGGGCAGGCCTGCTCTCCCTCTTCGCAAACGGCCAGCGCCAGACCGACATGGAATTCCGCATCGATGACAATGCCCGGCTCACCTGGGTATCCCTGCATGCCGAACTGCTCCCCGATCCGCGGAACGGCAACACGCTCGCCTTCCTGTATGCTTCGGATATCAATGACGAAGTGGTCTTCCGCAGGATCTCCGGCCGTATCCTGACGCTCGACTACATTTCCGTTTCCTACTATGATCTTGCTACGGATAAGTACTACCGCAGGCAGGAAGGCAGCGCCTTCCGCGAGATCGGTTTCTCCGAAGCCCTTGAAAACGATATCAGCAGCGCCCTGAACCCCGGCGAATACTGGACCGCGCGCACCGAGTGCTGCCCCCCGCACGCTGTCGAAATGCTGAAGCACGCTGACCGTTACTCCGTTTATTACACTTCCCGCAGTGTCCGTTCACGCCTTCCCGGCCGTGAAAGCTGCCGGATCCGGAACGATATCTTTTATCTGGATGAAAACCGCGATGTCATCGTGTACCTGCAGTCGGACGCCACAGAGCAGGAGGAGACCCTGCTGAAGCTGGAGCGCGCAGATGCCCTGGAGGAGACGCTGAAAAACATACCTGCAGGCCTCCTGCTTTTCAAGAAAGACGGGAGCCGGCTCACCATCCTCATGGTCAACGACAATCTGTGCCGGCTGCTCATGACAGACAGGAAGTCGCTCCTTAACAAAGCTGTGGGAGATTCTCTCGAACAGCGTGCCGTCCGGGAGGATCTGCCCGGCATACGGAGTGCGCTGCACCAGCTGTTCTCGGACAAGGGCGAAAGTTCCTTTACCTACCGTACTCTGGCCGCAGACGGCCGGCACTTCCGCTGGGTGCGTGTCACCGCCCGGGCCGTAGCGCAGCCCGACGGCACAAAGCTTGCCTATGCACTGTTCTCCGACGCCACTGAGCAGAAGCACCAGGAAGACGAATTCGACCGCCGGATCCGTGAGTATTCCTCGGTCAATCCGAACACGCTGGCCATTTTCCACATGGACCTGACGACAGGCGTATTTGCGGCCGGCCAGGGCTATACACCCGTTTTTACCTCTCTCGCTTCCGCTTCCACTGTCGAAGAATTCTTCCGGGGTATCCTGTCCATCGTCTGCAATGAGAGCGACCGCAGGACGTGTGCCGGAGAACTTGCGACCGCGAAGTTGCTGGAAGATTATCAGAAAGGGCAGCACGATGTGTCCTGCGTTTTCCGCTATCTGAACAGTTTCACGGATGAAGTCCGCTGGGCTGCCGTTTACTGCTACATGGAAAAGAATCCCCGGAACGGAGATATCGAAGCGGTAGCCAGCATCGTGGACACCCACCACGCCGTGGTGCGCGAACAGGTCCTGCGCCTGATCTCCGACGAAGATTACGACTTTTCTTTCCTGCTGGAGCTCCGGAACCGCAGCGTCCATTTTCTCAGTATGCGGAATCACCCTGAATTCCGGAATATCGGGACCAGGTCCAATTACGAACACGTTCTCGAAGAATCGCTGCGCCTGATCCCGGATCCGGCCGACCGCGAACAGTTCCTTTCCGCGCTGTGTTTTGAAAAAGTCACACAGGCGCTGCAGAAACAGAATATCTATGAATACTCCTACAGCCTGCACGACAAGGACGGTACCGACAGGCACAAGCTGACGCGCTGCCGCTGGCTGGATGACACACACGATTTCATTCTGTTCATCCGGCAGGACACGACTTCCACATACATCCAGGAGCAGCAGCAGGTGGCACGGCTCCGGGAGGCGCTGCACGAAGCAGAAGCGGCAAACCGCGCCAAGACTGAATTCCTGTCCCGCATCAGCCACGATATCCGCACACCCATCGGCATCAGCATGAGCATGACCGACTTTGCCATTGCCGACCTGAACGACCGCGCCAAACTCGAAGAGGACCTGGACAAGATACGGTCCGCCAACGCTTTCCTGCTCAGCCTTGTCAACGATGTTCTCGACATCTCCAAGATCGACAGCGGCAAGATCGAGCTGATCCCGGAGCCTTACCCGTTCGATGAGTATACGACAGATATCCGGAATGTCCTGGTCCCCATGTGCCAGGCTAAGGGGATACACTTCTCGATCGAGCGCAGACAGGTCACAAAGGGCTGTATCGTTGCAGACAGGACGCGCCTGCGCCAGATCACGCTGAACCTGCTCTCCAATGCCGTCAAGTTCACCCCGCAGGGCGGCACTGTGACCTACGTTTCCGAAAGTGAGGACCAGCCGGACGGAAAATTCCGGTTTGGTTTCCTCATCAGCGACAACGGCATCGGCATGAGCCCCGCCTTCCAAAAGGTCATGTTTGAGCCTTTCTCCCAGGAGTACGACAATCCTGCACGCCCCAAGGGCATGACCGGCACAGGTCTCGGCCTTCCGATCGTAAAAAAGCTTGTCGACCTCATGGGCGGCACGATCGAAGTGAACAGCGAGCCAGGCAAGGGCACTTCCATACGCTGTACCTTCGTTTTCCCCGATGCCACACAGGATCCGGCATACGCAAATGCCGCGCGCAATGCAGCCGCTGCCTCTGCTTCCGAACCTGAAAAGCTGCAGGGCCACATTCTCATCGTCGAAGACAATGTGCTGAATGCCGAGATCTCCGCAAGGATCGCGGACAGTTACGGCCTCACCAGCGATGTGGCCGAAAACGGGCAGGCCGCGGTCGAAATGTTTGAACACGCTGCCGAAGGGACTTATGCGGCGATCCTCATGGATATCCAGATGCCCGTCATGGACGGCTACGAAGCGACCAGGAAGATCCGCGCACTGAAGCGGAGCGATGCAGGCAGCGTAGCGATCATTGCCATGACGGCAGATGCCTATTCCGCTGCCGTGGACAAGTGCCGGGAGGCCGGCATGACCGCATACCTGACAAAACCGCTCGACAGCCGGAAACTTCACGACACTCTGCAGAAATATCTGCCGCCCGTAAATACGGAACCGCACAAATGAGGGGGTACCCCTCCGCAGGAGGAAAGAACATGGGCAAGAAAGTCACGAGGAGAATGACCAACGCCGCGGATTACGCACAGCCTGCGGGGTACAAGGCGTCCGATCCCGAAAAGGAAGCCCTGCTCAAAAAGCTCGGCTGTATGATCACGGACAGGTATGCGGTCAAACTCACGCACAGCATGACGACGGACGATCCGGAGTACTGGATGCTGGATACCGTGCTCGACAAGGAACAGGTGCGTTTCCTGCTCTCTTTCGGCAGGACGCGCGTCTGTTTTGACATTCCCGCACTGGCGAAGAAAAACAGCATCTCGGAAGCACACGCCAAAGAGCTCTGCGACCGCCTCTGCTGGATCGGCTGCCTGGAGACGAACCGGGAAAATGCCGACCGCCATCTGCAGTACGACGTACCGATCTTCGTTCCCGGGATCGCCGAGTTCATGATGATGAATGACACGCTCTGTAAGGAATATCCGCAGGTCGCCACCTTTTTCAATCTTATGACGCAGATGCCCCTGGAGGGTATCACTCCGATGGTTCCTCTCGGCGGAGCCGGCGTCGGCATGCATGTCATCCCGGTTGAAAAAGCAATAGAAGCACAGCAGGAGTCCGTTGATATCGAACACCTTTCACACTGGCTCTCCAAATACGACAAATACTCTGCGGGGGTATGTTCCTGCCGGCGTCAGCAGCGTATGCGGGGAGAAGGAAACGGCGACATAGAAGGGGATTTCTGTATCGGCGTCGGCGACATGGCGGAGTACTGCGTCTCGTCGGGAAAGGGCCGCTATATCAACTACGATGAGGTGATGGAGATCCTGGAGCGCGCCGAACGCCATGGCTTTGTACATCAGATCACCAACATCGACGGCCACGACAAGATCATCGGGATCTGCAACTGCGCGCCGGGCGTCTGCAACGCGCTGCGCACATCGCAGCTGTACAACACCCCGAATATGTCCCGCTCCGCATACCGCGCGCACGTGGATGCGGACAAATGCACGGCCTGCGGCAAGTGCGTCGAAGTCTGCCCGGTGGGCGCTGCGAAGCTCGGCCAGAAGCTGTGTACGGTAAACGGCCCGGTACAGTACCCGAAGACTCTGCTGCCCGACGAAACAAAGTGGACAGAAGAAAACTGGAATCCGAACTATCGTGAAGATGCAAAGATCAACTGCTACGACACCGGCACAAGTCCCTGCAAAACAGCCTGCCCTGCACATATTGCCGTACAGGGATACATCCGGATGGCCGCAATGGGCAGATACGGCGATGCGCTGCGCCTGATCCGGCAGGACAACCCGTTTCCTGCGGTCTGCGGCGCGATCTGCAACCGCCGCTGCGAAGAGGAATGCACGCGCGGCACCGTCGATACGCCGATCGCCATCGACGAGATCAAAAAATTCATTGCCGAACAGGAACTGGACGGGAAGGAACTTTTTATCCCGGTCTGTGAAAATGACGAAGGCCGGCAGTGGGATGACATCCGGATCGCCGTGATCGGCGCCGGGCCAGCCGGTATGAGCTGTGCCTATTATCTGCGCACCAAAGGCTATCCGGTCACGGTTTTTGAAAAAGAATCCCGACCCGGCGGCATGCTGCTGAACGGGATCCCGAATTTCCGTCTCGAGAAAGATGTCCTGAATGCCGAGATCGATATTCTGCGCAAAATGGGCGTGGAATTCCGGTGCGGGACAGAAGTGGGAAAGGATGTCTCCATCGCAGAACTGAGAAAAGAAGGGTACCGTGCTTTTTACATTGCGATCGGCGCGCAGGACGGAAGGCGTACGGGTGTGCCCGGCGAAGATGCGGAAGGCGTGGAGACCGGCGTGGATTTCCTGCGCAGGGCTGCCCTGGATCAGAGTATAAAGCTGCCGGGAGACATTGTTGTGGTCGGAGGCGGTAACGTCGCCATCGACGTGGCTCGTACTGCGCTCCGCACAACGGACGGAAAAGTCTCCCTGCTCTGCCTTGAAAGCAGCAGTGAGATGCCCGCTGCCGCTGACGAAACGGAGGATGCCGCAAAGGAAGGCATAGAGATCCGCAACGGCTGGGGACCCAGGGAGATCCTGACGGAGAACGGACATGTCACCGGCATCGTTTTCCGGAAGTGTACCGCCGTCAAGGATGCCTCGGGCCGTTTTGCCCCTCAGTACGACGACAGCCAAACGATCACCGTGCCCTGCTCGCATGTCCTGCTTTCCATCGGCCAGGCGATCCGCTGGGGACAGCTGCTGGACGGCACGAAGGTACAGACCAACCGCAACGGTACCGCAATCGCAGATCCGGTGACCTTCCAGACAGGCGAACCCGATATCTTTGTCGGCGGGGACGTTCTGACCGGCCCCCGTTTTGCCATCGACGCCATCGCTGCCGGCAAAATGGCAACGGAATCGCTGCACCGCTATGTGCATGAAGGACAGTCGCTCACCATAGGCCGTGACCTCCGTAAATTTACCGCCCTCGATAAAAGCTCCGTTCAGATCGGCGAATACGATACAGCCAAACGGCAGATTCCTGCCATGAAGGCCGGCGATGCGCGCCGCAGCTTTGAAGATCCGCGTCTGCCGCTCTCGGAGGAGCAGCTGCAGAAGGAAACGTCCAGATGCCTGAAATGCGGCGCCACGACAGTCGATGAAAACCGCTGTATCGGCTGCGGCCTCTGCACGACACGCTGCGAATTCGATGCCATCCACCTGCAGCGCGACCTGCCCGATGCCAGCCGTATGGTCCGCGCCGAAGACAAGCTGAAGCTGGTCGCTCCCTATGCCCTGCAGCGCGAATGCAGGATCCTGTTCCACCACAAAAAGGAAACAGAGTGACTGTTATGCATGAACTCGGCATTATTCTGTCTCTGGCTGATACGCTGAAGGAGACCGCACGGGAAAATCACGTGTCCGGCATTGTTTCGGTAACGCTCGGGATCGGCGAAGTATCCGGCGTCGTCCCGGAATATCTCACGGACTGCTGGCAGTATTTCCGTAAAAAGGATCCGCTCTTTGCGGGAGCGGATCTGAAGATCGAAACTCTGCCGGCCGTCACTTTCTGCCGCAGCTGTCACGGCACCTATGAAACGGTACGGTATGGCAGGGCCTGCCCCCTTTGCGGCAGCGAGGATACCTTCCTGCTGAAGGGCACAGAACTCATCATTCACGAGATCGAAGCAGTCTCCGAGGAAGGTGACTGAAGGAGATCCCTGATCCTGCCGATCAGCACCGCCGCAGCTGCCTTGCGCAACGTCTGACAGCTGCCGGATAAAGCACACGATCATTCTCAGGATTTACATCTGTCATCTGCCTTGAACAGCAGGCCTTCTGCAAAAAATTCCGGAAGATGGAAATCCGGGACAGGGCTGGTGATTTCTGTCAGACTGCCGAAATGAACCGGCTCATGCTGCTCGCTGATCTTGTAAAAATTAAACCGGATCCTGTCTCCTCCGGCAAAATCATTCCTTCCGCAGGTATAGAAAACCGCCTCGGGCGGAACCATTAGTTCAGCGTTCCATCTGTCTTCTTCCGTTGTTACGCGGCATTTGATATTATTTCGGATATCCGAAGGAAAGTGTCTGCGTCCTCCTCGTCCCGGGCCGTATTCCGCAAGGAGCACACCCCCGGAATTCATCTCGAAGTTCATATAGGTGCTTTTGTTTTCACCGGCCGGGTATGGCTGGATAAATACTTCCATCGCGGAATCCCTGTATACGGGTCCGTCCTGAGCCGCAATTTCGTATCCCGGCGCTTTTTCAAAACAGGTCATGACCGCGTAAAAGCTGCCGTCCGCACAGACAGCCAGCTGTCCGGATGTGTGCGGGCGGTATTCTCCGCCCCAGTTATATTGTTCTACTTTGAATTTATCGCACTGCCCTATCTCTCCGGGAGAAGCAATGATAGGGATCCTGAAAAGTCTGTCTGATCGTGCCGGCATCCTGTTTCCTTCCTGTATTCATCTTCCGTCTGCAGTTACGGCGGCAGCTGTTTCGCGCGTAACGCTGCTCATTTCTTCCCACTTTTTTTCCATATCTGCAGTCATTGCGATCTGTGTTCTCGCGCGATCCAGGTTTTGTCCTTCACGGTCCGTCCGAAAATAGATATCCCCCTGCAAATAATCCGCCAGAAAACGCATACCGCACTCAAGCGTCATCAGGCGCGCACCCTGCGGAAGCATTTCGAGTTCCGTTTTCGTAAGACTTCCCGCGCAGCCCCTCAGAAATCCCCGGCAGTAGGTCTCATACAGCATGATAGAAAAAGATACTTTCCCCAGATCCCGTTCGTCTTCCTCCGCCGTGTTCGCTCCGAAACGGATGGAATCCCCGAAATCAAAGATCGAGAATCCCGGCATCACCGTATCGAGGTCAATAATACATAATGCCTGTCCTGTTCTGCTGTCGATCATAATATTGTTCAGCTTCGTATCGTTATGTGTAACGCGGAGAGGCAGGCTTCCTTCTCTATGCTCCCTGACCGCCATGTCATAATCCTCATGCCTTTCCATAAAAAACTCTATCTCTCTTTTCACTCCGGACACGCGCCCGGCAGCATCCTCCTCAACCGCCCGGCAGAAATCGGCATACCGCTTCGGCGTATTGTGAAAATCCGGTATCGTTTCGAAAAGTTCCTCCGCCGGATAATCCGCCAGCATCCTCTGAAAATGTCCGAAGGCAAGACCGCTCTGATAAAAATCTTCCGGCCTGCGCACAAGGTCAAAGCTAACCGCATCCGTGATAAACCTGTAGATCCGCCAGTAATTATTATTTCTGTCAATATAGTAGTCTGTGCCGTCTTTCGCACTGACGAGATTCAATGTTTCCCTTTCGGGGTCCCCGCCCGCGCATACTATTTTCTTTCTCAGGAAATCCGTAACATGACGAATATTCCACATCAGTGACACCGGATCCCTGAAAATGGATGTATTGATGCGCTGGAGTATATATTTCTTATCTCCGTTCTCAAGAAGGAAAGTGTCATTGATATGTCCGCTGCCGTACCGGCGTATGGAAAATGGCTCCTCCCCGATCTGAAAGGCCTGTGTTACCTCATCCAGTACTGTTTTGCTGATCTCCATGATCCTTTATCTTTCTGCAGCGCACTTTCCTGCCAGTTCTTCATTGAGCCGTTTCCGGACAGCTTCGGCAATGGCATGGTTGACATTCTCCCTTGCGTTAAGCAAAAACTGCGCATCCGCCGGATATTTGTCAAATTCCACCTTTGAAAAGTCGGCCGTACGCATCGCTTCTTCTCTTCCTGCCATGGATTCAAGGAGACGAAGTGCGCGCAGATCGGATAATCCTTCCTCCATAACCATAAACCGGATTGATTCCTCCGGTATTCCGTCCTTTCCCGGATAAACAAGGAACGGATCCCCTGACGGAAAAGTGCCGTCACTTCCGGTCGTCTGATAGGGGTCGATCGGGTATAGTGAATCCAGTGAATTATAGAAGTTAAATCCCCACTGCAGAAATCCATCTATGCAATACTTGTAGAGCTGCAGGCCCAGAATGCGGTTCCTGGCGGACGGCATTGCGATAAATCGATTTGCCACATCTTTATACTGCGCTGTACAGTAATAGCACCAGAGTTCCTTGGGGCGATTCTCAAGGAACGGCTTTATGTGGTTTGTGGAACAGACCGGAATATCCACTGCTCCCGTCCGGTAGAAATTGTAATCCGAAAGTGCATCCATGATCCGAAACCCCTGCAGATACTTTCCCACCATTCTGCGTGCCGCCGAATAATTCTGCAGCTGGGTGATCTGAGGTTCATCGGAAATATGGAAATAAACGTGCGATGGATCATAATACTTACGAAGAAGGCCGGTAAGTTCGGGAAGCAGTCTGGAAAGGAAATCCTCGTATGCCAGATCGGAAGCGTCCGTTTCCCACCCGAAGATCTTCCTGTATTTTCCGTCCACCGTCCCCATGACCTTCGGAGCGGCCGTAACTCCCCACTGTGAAAACAGATGTGAGATCTCCAGATATTCAAAACCGTTCCTGCGGCACATTTCGATCCAGCGGACAAGTTTTTCGAATCCAAAGGAATACCTGCCGTCCTGAATGTTGACATCCACGAGCTGCACTGTTGTGCGCTCTTTTCCTTTAGCCGTATCGAGCGGCGGTGTGAAGATCGGCGTCAGCAGCATGTTTACGCTGCACCGGCGTGCACTCTTCATGAAATTTTCCGTGAGTTCCCAGTATCTGTCGCTGAAAACCTCTGTATTATAGTAGTTGGCGATGCAATCCGTATGGAACCACTCCGTATGCCTGATATCAAGAGCGGGAAGAACTGCGTCAATGATCTCCACGGTCACTTCCGCAGTACCGAAATGTTCGTTTGAAATAACAGTCGTCAGATCAAGCCTTACCGAATATACCCCTGCCTGCGCATCGGAAGGCACATCGATATCGACCCACAAAGCATTCCACTGCCCTGCCGTTACTGCCGCTCCCGGATACGGATCTTTCCGCAGGAGATCGGGATAGAGGCCGGGGACAGTACGCAGATAGTTATCGTCTCTGTCGATATGACAGGGAAGTTCACACGGGACATTCCGCACCTCGCGAACCGTCACATAATCCGAGATCGGTGAATCCACCTTTGTCCTCAGATAATCTCTTTCTTCGCTGTTTCTCCTCCACGTGATCTGGAAGGAACATCTGTCATTTTTCAATACGGAAAGACTGTGGATCACATCCGATACATCCGGCCCTTCGTCCGAAAAGATCTTTACAAGGGAATGTACTGTCATCAGTCTGCATTCACCGGATTCGCTCATAATTGGGGCACCTCCATGCCAGACAAAATTTTCAGAACAGAAATGCGACGCTTCACCCTTTGACACCGCTCAGGGCAATTCCTTCTACAAACTGTTTCTGAAGAGTAATGTACAGTATGAACGGAAAAACAAATGTAACTGTGGCACCGGCCATAATGAAGCCATAGTTCGCCGTATACTGGGCCTTGAGAAGGGACAGTACTACCGTCAGCGTATACATATCGGATTTGGTTACGGCAACCAGCGGCCACAGGAAACTGTTCCAGATATTGACAAAGGTGAAAATTGTCAGGGAAACCAGCACCGGCTTGAGCAGCGGCAGTGCTATCTGGATGAAAATCTTGTGTTCCGGACATCCGTCCACCTTGGCCGCTTCCAGAAGTTCATCCGGAACGCTGTCCATAAACTGTTTAACAAGGAAAACGCCGAATGCGTTAATAATCAGAATATACAGCGAAAGATAGGTGTTCAGCATATTGAAGCTGCGCATGATCAGGAAATCGGGAATAAGTGTGACCTGTCCCGGAACCATCAGCGTCAGCATGAACAGAGAGAACAGAAACCTGTTCCCGGGAAAGCGTTTTTTGGCAAAACCATATGCCGCCATTGCGGAAATGATATTGTTAAAGAAACATGCCAGCACGGAAACTAGGACACTGTTGAACAGCGAACGGAGAAAGTTCCGGCTCTTCAGCACATAGTAGTAATTGGATAAACCCTTAAGGGAAATATCCTGCAGCCTCAGGACCGCCGTATTGGATGACGTAAGAGACAGCAATACCATATAAATAAAGGGATAGATACATGAAATGGTAAAGATGACCATCGCAATCACGCCGATCACCGTGAGCACGTTGAAATTCTTCCTGTGCATCATTTTCGTTCTCACGTCACACCTCCTCCTTCGGCTTGAAGAAACGGTTTTCGATCAGGTTGACAATAACGATGAAAAGGAGAAGAACCATTGCGATCGCGCTTGCATAACCCATTTTTCCGTTCCCCTTGAACGCCTGATTGTAGATATCCATGACCAGCGTCACCGTTGATTTCCCGGGGCCTCCGCCCGTCATGACATAGGAAAGGTCAAAGACCTGGAAAGACCAGATGATACCCAGCGTGACGATCAGGTAGGTGACCGGCTTCAGCATCGGAATGGTGATCAGGCGAAATTCCTGCCACTTACTGGCGCCGTCAATCTCCGCGGCCTCAAACAGGTCTCTGGATATCCCCATGATCCCGGCATAATAAATGACCAGGAAATACCCCACGTTTTTCCAGATTGCGACAATGCAGATACTGATAAGAGCGTATTGCGAGCTGCCCAGCCAGTTGATGCCCTTCGCACCGAAGAAATGAAGGATGAAATTTAACAGCCCGTTGTCCGTATCCATCAGAACCGCCCATACGGCACCGCAGGCCACCGCTGAAGCAATTACAGGAATGAACATGGCGCTGCGGATCATTTCGCCGAACCAGTTTCTGAAACGCATGGCAAGAAATGCCGCAAAAAGAAGAGCCAAAATCGTCTGGAAAGGAACCGTGACCAGTGTATAGATAAAGGTATTCTTGATGGCGGCAAGTACATAGGAATCTGTCAGCATTTTCATGTAATTTCTGAGGCCGACGAACCTCGGCGCCTTTACCAGAGAATAACTTGTGAAGCTGTAGTATCCCGACATAAAGATCGGGATGATGTAAAATATCAAAAGTATGATGAAGCTCGGAATGATATAAACATATCCTTCGAACGCTTCTCTGGTTTTTCTGGACATGGCCGTCTCCTCTCTTATGAAAAGAGGCAGACACAGTTTGCTGTATCTGCCCCGTTCTATCCTGGTAAAGGCTTTATGCTTTATTCCTTGATGTTGCTGTTATAATAATCCGTCGCATCCTTAAGAACATCTTCGGGTTTCATCTGTCCCTGCATCATGGATTGCAGATCCTTGTAAAAATAGTCATAGAATTCCGCGGAGCCTTCAAAAACAGGAAGAGTCTGGAACTTGTCACCGTCATTTGCATAAAGATCCTTGAACGGATCGTCAGCGGCAATCTCTTCGTCCTTTGTGATCGGCATCTGGCTTGAAACTTCCGTATGGAATCTCTTCATCACGTCTGTGCTGGTCATCAGTTTCATTGCTTTGGCCGCAAGCGGCTTATCCTTGCAGGAACTCAGCATGACAAGGCAGTCTGCCGCAACGAAGGTCTTGGCACCGCCTTCCGGAGCTGCGAGAATGGAATAGCTCCAGTTAATTCCTTCGTTCCTGGTTGCATTGCCGGTTGCCTCATATTCGAAAGCAACCTTGCCATCCTTAAAGTTGCTTAATGCGGCATCGCCATCGGTAGACGTGCAGGAATCGTTGAGAATGTTATCCTTGTATCTGAGATCATATATGAACTGGGCTGCTTCAAGTCCCTGCGCTGTATCTACGGTCAGGTTGCCGTCCGCATCCACAATGGAGGCTCCCGCACTCCAGAAATAAGGCCAGAACAGCTCATTCAGGACGCCGAAATGTGTATTCCCCCAGGCCTGTGCAAGCGGTGTGACATCGGGTTCCTTCTCCATGACCGCCTTGCAGTCCGTCACCAGTTCATCCCATGTTGTCGGCATCGCCGTGATCCCGGCCTTGGAAAGGATGTCCATATTGCCTATAAGCACTCTGGGATTTCCCACAACTACAGGCAGGCCGTACTGTCCGCCCTGAATGTTCCCCAGATCGTAGTACAGATAATTGGACTTGTCCGCATCCGTAAAGTACTGGTCAACATCTTCCAGCTGGTCATTATGGATGTAATCGTAAAACATCTCCATATACATATAACCGATGTCAGGACCTTCGTTTGAATTGACGCCTGTCGTATATTTTTCTTCATAAGAATCCCAAGGCACGATCTCAACATTGATCTTGCAGCCTGTCTCGTCTGCGATCGGCTTCAGTTCCCTTTCCCAGAATGCCTGGTCCGTGATGGATCCGTCCGCCGATGCAAAAGGCGGCATCCACACAGTCAGTGTCTCGCCTGTCGCGTCGATCTTGTCTTCCGCTGCCGCTGCTGCCGAGGTTGCTGCCGCTGCTGATGTTGCGGCCGCTGTCGATGTTGCTGCCGCCGCTGATGTTGCTGCCGCCGCTGATGTTGCCGCTGCCGGGGCCGCTGAAGCTGCCGTACTCTGGGTTTCTGATGCACTGTTGCCGCACGCCGATAGAGACATGACCATAACAGCGCTCAGAACTGCCGATAACACCTTCTTCTTCATCTTCATCCTCCTTCTTTCGCTGTGCCTGAAATAAATACACTCACAATAAAATAATAAATTATCTCCGTCTGTTTGACTTGCACAATCGATTCATGTTTTTGTACATTTGGCTTTTCCGTTCACATTATTTACTCCGGTCTGTCTTTTTCCGTAATGCTGCGCACCGACGAAACATATTCTGACGGCGACATAGTCGTGACCTGCTTGAACTGTCTGGAAAAATAGTACAAAGAGGAATATCCGAGTTCACCGGCGATCTGTGAAAAATCCGATTGCCGGTTCCGGATCAGTTCCTTTGCCCTGTCTATCTTAAGAGTAATGAAATGTTTGATAACGCCGCTGCCGCAGTGCTCGCGGAACAGCCGCTGCAGGTGCGTCCGGCTGATCATATTGTCCCTGCAGATATCTTCCACCTTCAGCTGCTCGGATATGTGGTCATTCAGGTAATTTTCAATGATGCTGAAAAAATCTGCTTTTCCTGCGTTCTCAGGTAAAAGCAGATTTCTGGTCACGACATGATCCCGGACGCACTTTCTGCAGAACCGGATCAGCAGCTGCTCAAGACTGGTACGCAGCATCTGTGCAGAGCCAAAAGGAATATCTTTGCGAAATCTGAGTTTTTCCTGATATGTTTTGTCAAGCGGCCCTTCAAACAGCGCCCTTGCTTCGATGAGGATCTGTGCCAGCAGTGTTTTCTCTGTCGTGTCGGCCGAAAGCAGGATGCCTGCTATCTTTCCAAGTGCAGATGACTGGCTTTTGAAGGAAATGACAATCAGACTGGGCGAAATTCTTCCGTTCGTAAGAATGTTGTGGAAAACATTCGGCCGGTGCAGCAGCAGGTCTCCGCTGTGCATCGTAAAACGTGTGTCATCCTCAATTGCATCGATAACTCCCCTGTCCACTGCCACCAGTTCCCAGAAATCGTGCTTCTCCCCTGGAAATGAAAAGTTACTCAGGTATTGAAAATAATGTACGGAAATAATTCTGTGAACAGAGACTGCATCCGGAAGATAGGTGCTCTTGTATGAGAGATGCACGCCGTCAGAATCTACCGGGAAGCCCTCTGCCGGCAAATTCTGTGCTTTCCCGCTTATGAATTTTGCGTTTGCCTTCGGAGCGGATGACTGCAGCACCTTTTTCCCCTTGCCTGCATGCTGTTGTCGCCCGTTCTTCCCGTCTCTTTCCATGAATCATACCTTCGGATCTGTTGCAGCATATGCGGAAAACGAAAACGGTCTGCCCCCTTTGCGGCGGCGAAGATGCCTTCCTGCTGAAGGGGACAGAACTCATCATTCACGAGATTGAAGCAGTCTCCGCGGAAGTCGACTGAAGGATCTCCCTGATCCTGCCGATCAGCACAGCCGCAGCTGCCCTGTGGGCACTGCGTCCGGGATGCTGGCGCGAGCCGAACCCGGTGTCTGCGGCATCCGGCAGCTGCAGTACTTCCACGTTCCGGTCTCCCGTCTGCTCCCTGTAGCCGTTCACGATCTCCCTGATCGCCGGCAGCATCTCGCTGCCCAGCATGCCGTACGTCCAGATGATCCTGGAGTCTTTGTTGCAGCTGCGCAGTCTGCCGAGAAAAGCCCTGCCGTCTTCCGTAAATTTCCGCAGGTCCTCCGCACACAGCGTGCCGTCTGCATTTCTGCGCATAGAAGAGATCTCGCCTGTGTCCGGATCCGTCCAGTCCGGCTGGTCGAAAGCGCCGTTGTCGTTCGTCCCCAGATTGATGACGATGAGATCGGGCCTCCAGGATGCGAAGTCCCAGTCCTTCTGCGCTCCCAGCCTGCGGTTTCTCTCACCCTGCAGCACGCCGCACACCTGCCCGTAATAAAGCGGCAGCGCCTGCCGTATATTTCCGTTCCATGCGCAGTGTACGCCCCAGCCGCTCTGGCTGAGCACATTGTATTCCGCATTCAGCGCATCGGCCGTTTCTCTCGCGTAATTATGGTACGCGTCAAAACATCCGCTCACCCAGTCCATTTCCCCGAGACGGCCGCAGCCGCCCTCCCCGGAAGTGATGCTGTCGCCGATGAATTCCATCTTCAGCTGTTTTTCCGGCAGCGGACAGAACCTGCCGTCCGTCGAAAGGGAAAGGATCGCCAGATAATTGTCCGGGTCGTCCGGCATAGCCTGGGTATCCCGGACGATCCGTACATCCTTGGCCTCGGACGGCGTCATTCCGCGGAAGACACAGATCCGGTGCCTGCCGCGCGTAAGCATAAAGCGCTGCGTCAGTTCTCCGTCGATCACAATATCGATCCACGGTTCAAACATCGCGTAGTCCGCTTCCGCTTCAAACCAGAGTTCGGAAGCCGCCACATTCACCTCTGCGCAGGAACCTGTCCAGAAAAGTACGACAGGATCACGGCTGCCGTTCGTCCTGCCCATAATGCGAAGGTCGGCTATCGTATCCGGCCTGTATGTTTTGCATTCCATCCCTGTATCTCCCCGTATCAGCCGATCACGGGCAATTTTGCCAGGCTCCGCTCCAGTTCTTCGTCCGTGGGGATCGAATCGGTCATGGTGCCGTCGTTGAACTGCTGATAGGCATACATGTCAAAGTAACCCGTACCGGTCAGGCCGAAGAGGATCGTCTTTTCTTCGCCTGTCTCCCTGCAGCGTATTGCCTCGTCCATAGCCGCCCTGATCGCGTGGCTGCTCTCCGGCGCGGGCAGAATACCCTCGCAGCGGCAGAACTCTTCCGCCGCCTGGAATACGCTGGTCTGCTCGTAACTCACAGCCCGCATGAGTCCTTCGTCGTAAAGTTCCGACAGGATAGGGCTCATGCCGTGGTAGCGCAGCCCGCCCGCATGGTTTGCGGAAGGTATGAACTCGGAGCCCAGAGTATACATCTTGGCCAGCGGGCAGACGTGGCCCGTATCGCAGAAGTCGTAGGCAAACTTTCCTCTTGTGAAGCTCGGGCAGCTGGCCGGTTCCACGGCGACGATATCGTAATCCGCCTCTCCGCGCAGCTTCCGGCCCATAAACGGTGAAATCAGGCCGCCGAGGTTGGACCCGCCGCCGGCGCAGCCGATGATAATGTCCGGCTTGACGCCGTACTTATCCATCGCGGTCATGGTCTCCTCGCCGATCACGGACTGGTGAAGCAGTACCTGATTCAGGACTGAGCCGAGCACATAACGGTATCCCGGTGTTTTTACCGCTGTTTCCACTGCCTCTGAAATGGCGCAGCCGAGGCTGCCTGTGGTGCCGGGAAATTCTTCGTTCATTTTGCGTCCGACTTCTGTCTTCATGGACGGTGAGGGGGTGACATCGGCGCCGTACGTGCGCATGACTTCACGGCGGAACGGCTTCTGCTCGTAGGAGCATTTCACCATGAATACCTTGAGGTCCAGGCCCATGTATGCACAGGCCATGGAGAGCGCCGTGCCCCACTGCCCGGCTCCCGTCTCCGTCGTCACGCCCCTGAGCCCCTGCTTCTTTGCGTAATATGCCTGCGCAATGGCGGAATTCAGCTTGTGTGAGCCGGAGGTATTGTTGCCTTCAAACTTATAGTAGATCTTCGCCGGCGTGCCGAGTTTCTTTTCAAGGCAGTACGCACGCACCAGCGGCGACGGGCGGTACATCTTGTAAAACTCCCGGATCTCCTCCGGAATGGGGATGAGCCGGTCGTCATTGTTCAGTTCCTGCTGCACCAGGTCCCTGCAGAAAACGGCTTCCAGTTCTTCGGCCGCCATCGGTTTCCCGGTACCGGGATTGAGAAGGGGCGCCGGCTTCTTTTTCATATCGGCCCGCACGTTATACCAGTTTTCGGGCATTTCATCTTCATCAAGATAGATCTTGTAGGGTATCTTCTGCTGTTCTGCCATGTTTTCTCCTTATTCGCGCCTGTCGGCACATCCGGTTTACGGTAAAGACACTTTAGCGCATTGATGCGGGAAAGTCAAGGCTGCAGAATGCCGCTTACTGATCGACATTCCGAAGAGAATGGCTGCGGCGCCCCTTTTTGGCCTCATACAGGATGCTGTCGGCATGGCGTACTAGATCGGCAAACGGCATGAGCGGAGCGCACATAAAGGAGCAGCTGCCGATAGAAAGTTCCACGTAGTAGGGCTTTCCGGTCGTGTCATTGAATGCGTCGACTTCTTTCCGGAATTCCCGGATCTCGGCTTCAGGATCGGTGCCGTCGTCCATCGACAGGATCAGGAACTCGTCGCCTCCCGTCCTGCCCACAAGGGCATTTTTCGAAAAATGCGCACAGAGCAGTCTGGCCGCCGAAATAATGGCAAAGTCTCCTTCGACATGCCCGAACGTGTCATTGATCTCCTTGAGATGATCCAGGTCAGCGGCATACATCACTGCCCCTGCGCCGGGATGGGACGCCGCATGGGCCATGAACTTTCCCACCAGGCCGCGCCTGTTCAGACAGTTCGTGAGCGGATCGTACTCCGAGACCACGCTCAGGATCTCATTTTTCTGGTGCAGTTCCAGATTCAGTTTTTCGAGCTTGCGTGCGGTCTCTTCCTGCCGCAGGTTCACCTCACGAAAATCCAGAGCCGAAGAGATCTGCATGCAGGCCAGATAGACCGGAATGAAATTGTCTATATCGATCTCCGTATACATGACGCCGAACTGCCGGTTTCCCGAAAACAGAGGAAACGCACAGATGGAATCACAGCCGTCCTTCCGGAACTCCGGCACGCTGTCCGCGTCCATATTGAGCCGCGCCCGCCGGTCGCCCAGACTCACCTCGGAAATATTGTCCCTGATCCGGGCTGTGAGCAGGAGTTCCCGGGGACATTTCCACTCTGTGCCGCTGCCGTTCAGGACCGGCTTCGGGAGCAGGTACAGATAGGCGCTCCTGGCCTGGATGACGGCAAGTTTTTCGACGGCATTCCGGTAAAATTCTTCGTCGCTCCTGCCGATCTGTGCGATCATACTGCGCCCGATCAGAGGCATGAACCAGGTCTCTTTCCGGTACTTTTCAAATTTTCTCTCGATATCAGCTACCTTTTCAGCCTGGAGGGCCGTCGGGATTTTTTTCCGTCGTACGGCCGACATACGGCAGCCGCACGAATCACGTATGATCAGTTTTGCCTGATCTGTCTCTACGGAAGGCGCTTCGCCCCGGCACAGTGCAATGGCCTTGCGCACCGCGACCGCACCCATCTCCGTCGCATCCTGCTGTACTGTCGTAAGGGGAGGGTTCAGGAACGGAGCCAGTTTTATATTGTTGTCAAAGCCGACGATCTTAAGATCTTTTCCGACCTCTCTCCCCAGTTTTCCGGCCACTTCACAGGCGGTGGCCGCCATGGAGTCATTTGCGCACACCAGGGCGTCGGCATCCGGATGTGCCCTCAGCAGATCTTCCGCCTGCCTCTCCACGTTGACCGAGTAATCGCCGTACTCCAGTCTTGTGTCATCAAATGGAAGGCCGTGCGCCGCCAGCGTGTCCCGCACTGCTGCAAGCCTCTCGTCCGCGTCCGTGTTGTCGTGCGGCCCGGCCAGGTAAAGGAAATTCCGGCAGCCGTGCACTCCGATCAGATGTTCCACTTCCGCACGCATGCCCCCGTAATTGTCGGTTATGACCGAGGAACACCGTCCGCTGCTGTCGCGGTCCTCCAGAAGAACTGTGGGAATACCTTCAAAATCTTTCAGAAAGCGGGACAGGTCCGGACGTTCCAGAAAAATGCAGAGCGATCCGTAGGCGATGATCAGGGCATCCAGATGCCCGAGCAGCGCATAGCTGTAAATGACATTGCACTGCAGGTCCGCATTGTCATCCTTTTCGAAAGCAAATGCATCGTTGTAGTAATCGCTGGTATGGACGCCCAGATAAAACTGCAGGTTCACGCCCTGCCTTCTGGCTTCCTTCGTGATTCCGTCCATCAGTTCCACTGTATGCGGTGAGCGCGCGTTTCCAATCAGAGTGCCTATCGTGTACATGTGCGGCTGTCCTTCCGGATCCGGAGAATCGCTGTTCCTTACTGTCCTTCCTGCCGCCGGTCATTCTGTTCCGGCAGTATTTGAAATAATAATATAAATTATTATATACCACGTCTGTATCCGGCCGCATTATCTTCCGCAATTTTTGGTCTTTTCCGTCAGCTTTCCCCTCTCTCCCCGTCTTCGGGACCGTCCGCCTCCACAAACCAGCGGCCGTCTTCTTCAAACAGCCGGCACTGCTGTCCCCGGATCATGATCACGTAGCGCATACCGCCGCCCCCGACCTTCAGCGAGGCCGCCCTGCGCACATCGAGCAGCCGGTCCACCTCATATCTCGTGCCGTCCTCCCAGAGAATGCTGAGCGGCCGGTTCTTTCCTTCCCTGTCGGTCTTCAGGATGACTTCCACATAAACCTTCCTTGCCATTTTGTCCCCGTCCCGCATACACGTGCTGCGCCTGCTGCCTCTTCCCGCATTTACACATACATCATGCCCGGCATCGTCACTTCGGACGCCCCGATCTCATGGACCTTGATGTCGCCCATCAGGCAGGCATTGTACACAGCGCGCTTTCCGTATCTCCTGCGTATATCGTCGATGGCTGCCTCCAGACGGTCCTGTTTTTCGCGCCGTGCCGCGTCGTCAAAGATTCCCAGCTGCTGCGGCTCCCGGGAAGAAACCAGTCGGACAGCCCGGACACAGATCGCGCGCACCGGTGTTTCCCATCGGTAATTTTCCCGGAAAAGCCGGAAACAGTCCTGCGCGATCTCCATGGCGCTGCGTGTCGCGGCTTCGCGTTTTGCCTGGTACTGTGTAAACAGGAGGCCGTTGTCCCGCAGGGTGAGCTGCACGCCTCCGGCCAGGAAATCCTGGCTGCGCAGGCGATGCCCTACCTCCTGCGCCAGTTCGAGCATCACATGCCAGACTTCCCCGTCATTCAGGAGGTCCGAAACGCAGGTCACGCCGTGGCCGATCGATTTGACGGGCGCTTCCCAGCCGTCCGTCATGACCCGGGAACAGTCCAGGCCTGCCGCATAGCGCCAGAGCGCAAGTCCGTTGATCCCCAGCCAGTCCTGCAGCAGTTCCGGCGGCGTCGCTGCGATGTCCCCGATCGTGAGCACGCCGTAGCGGGCCAGGCGCCGTGTCGTGGCACGCCCGCAGTACAGGATCTCCGACGCGGCGAGCGGCCAGACCAGGCTGCGGAAGTTCTGCCTGGTGATCACCGTGACGGCATCCGGCTTTTTCATATCGCTGCCCAGTTTTGCAAAGATCTTGTTGAAGGAGACCCCTATGCTGACTGTCAGCCCCAGTTCACTCTTCACCGTCTCTCTGATCTCGTCGGCAGTCTGCACCGGATCCCGCCCCGTCCCCGTGAGATCCAGCCAGCACTCGTCCATGCCGAAAGGCTCCATCTGGTCGGTGTAGCGCAGATAGATCTCGTGCGCAAGCTTCGAATACTTGATATACGCATCGTACTGCGGAGGCACCACGATGAGATCCGGGCAGCACTGCCTCGCCTCCCAGACCGCCATGCCGGTTTTGACTCCGGCCTTCTTCGCCTTCTGCGATTTTGCAAGTACGATGCCATGCCGCGTCTCCTGCGAACCGCATACTGCCACTGCCTTTCCGCGCAGCTTCGGGTCGAGCATTGCCTCGACTGACGCGTAGAAGCTGTTCATGTCGCTGTGCAGGATCGACCGTTCCGGCAGCTGCTCCGGCAGGTATTCCGCAAGGTCGCACATGCCTCCCGCCCCTTTCTCCGGCCGCTCTTGACGCTCGGACGGAATTGTCCTATATTTTAGGAAATACATTTCCTTTTTTGGATAATTATAGGAAATACATTTCCTGCTGTCAAGCGGGTACGCAACTGAAACAGGCAACTTATTGCCTGTTTTGTTCGGCGCCGGAGGCTGTCCGATGACATTCGGAGAAAAAATTCTGAAACTGCGGAAGCAGAAAAGGATCTCGCAAAGCGAGCTGGGAGACGCCGTCGGCGTCACCATGCGGACTGTACGGGGCTGGGAACAGGAAGGCCGTTTTCCCAAACAGAACGGACTGTATAAAAAACTGGCGGACGTGCTCGGCTGCGACGTCGCATTCCTGATGGACGACGGCGCTTCGTTCGTCACAAGTGCCGCAGAGCAGTACGGCGCCCGCGGCATGGCGCAGGCCGAGCAGCTGGTCTCGCAGCTCGGCGGCATGTTTGCCGGCGGCGAACTGACGGAAAGCGACAAGCAGGCCGTATTTGAAGCGCTGCAGGAAGCCTACTGGGATGCCAAGATGTCCAACCGCAGATACGCCCCCGGAAAAAACGCAGGGCCTTCTGCCGTCACGACACCAGATTCCTGACCCAGACGCCCCGACGCAGCAGAGCGAAGCCGATGATACATTTGATGAGATCCAGAACATTGACACAGAGATAGATCGTCAGGATCGGCAGCCCCGTCTCATGCGTCAGGAGCCAGGCGGCCGGCACGGACACTGCCCAGGAAAAACAACTGTCGAACAGGAACGTGACCATTGCTTTCCCGCCGGATCGCAGGATGAAATAGGCGGTCGCCGCAAACCCGAAGATGGGCATGCAGCAGACGAATACCATGATAAAGCGGGTCGCCATGACGCGGATCGCGTCCTCCGTATTGTAGATCATAGGAATGAACGGTCCGCACAGCGCAAGCAGCGCACCGCTGGCAAAACAGCACAGCACCGTGAGCGTTTCCATCCGGTATGCGGTGCGTTTCGCCTCCTCCAGACGGTTGGCCCCGAGCTCCTGCCCCACAAGGATCTGAGAAGCATTGCCCAGAGAAAGATAGATCTCGCAGAACAGCTGTGAGACCGTACTGCAGATATTGAGTGCCGCCACCGTGGCGATGCCCCTGCCGGAGTAGCACTGCAGCAGCACGGCCTGCCCTACCGCCCACAGAAACTCATTGGCCAGCAGCGGAAAGCTCTTGGACGTCATCTGCCATGCCAGCCCGGCCGGCATTCTGAAATTCCGGTACAGGCCTTCCAGGAAGCCGTAATTCTTCCTGTCCCTGTGTGCGAAAAACACCACAATAAACAATTCCACAAAACGTGAGATCACCGTCGCGATCGCGGCACCTGTCACGCCTAATTTCGGAAAGCCGCAGAGCCCGAAGATCAGAAGACTGTTGAAGACAAAGTTCGTCAGCATGGCTGCGATGCCTGCCTTCATGGGCAGTGCGGTCCTGCCGGATTCACGCAGCGTGCCGGCGTAGCACTGCGTCACCAGGAACGGCGGCAGCCCGGCCAGCATCACTGCCATATAACTGTGCGCATATCCGATCGTGGCACTGCGGATCTCATCCGATGTGCCCGCCGCGATATAATACCCCGCCAGGGTATCTCCGAACAGGGCGAAGACTGTCATGGCGACAGCTGTCACGGCTGCGCCTACGATGAATTTGTAACGCAGCGTGCTGCGCACACCTTCTAAGTTGCCGCTTCCGAAAAACTGTGCGCCGTAGATACCCGCGCCTGCTATGCTTCCCCAGATGCACAGATAAAACACGAACAGCAGCTGATTGTCGATGGCGACCGCGGACATGGGAAGCGTACCGACCTGCCCCACCATGACGTTGTCCAGCAGACTGACCACATTGGAAAGGGTGTTCTGTATGATCATGGGGAGTACGACCATCAGCACGTGTCTGTAAAAATCCCTGTCGCCGAACAGCTGGCTGTACTTTGAACGCCCCACTTTATCCATCAGTGTCTTCTTCATCGTCTGCTTCTTTCAGCCTGCGTCTTCCGTGCACCGGACCACGGTGCTCAGAAAGCACAGAAAAAGTGCCGCAACTGCGGTAAAAGCCCGCAGCTGCGGCACTTCCCGTAATTGTTCAGCGTTTATTGTGCATGGTAGATATCGAGCGGCATTTCCCAGCCCGTATGATCCGTGTGCAACAACTCATGCGCACGGTGTGAAAGCGGGTGCTGCAGATAGTTCTGGTAGCAGGCTACGATCGAAGGGTTCTCATGTGAAAAACGGATCTTGTTGATCCTGTCGAGTCCATACAGGATCTCTCCGCGTTCCGCAGCCATCTCAGCACGGTCGTGGATCGGCTGTCCGCCGCCGCCTACGCAGCCTCCGGGGCAGGACATAATCTCCACGAAGTCATAGTGCACCTCGCCCGCGCGCAGTGCCTCAATGAGTCTGCGGGCATTGCCGAGGCCGCTCGCCACGGCAACATGCAGCTTTATGCCTGCGATCTCGTACTCCGCTTCCTTCCAGCCCCTGGTGCCGCGGACATCCTTGAAAGCGTCGGGATCCGGGTTGGTCCCCGTCACTATGTTGTACGCAGTGCGCAGTGCCGCCTCCATGACGCCGCCCGTCGCACCGAAGATCTCGCCGGCACCGGAACCGATTCCCAGAGGTTCGTCGAATTCTTCCTCTTTGAGCGTTTCCGGAATGATATTGTCGGCCCTGATCATACGGTCGATCTCCCTGACCGTGAGGACCGCGTCGACGTCCTTGCCCGCTCCCGCACCGTTGATGTTCGGAATGTCGCACTCATGCTTCTTGGCCAGGCAGGGCATGACGGAAACAGAATAGATCCTGCCGGGATCCACGCCCAGAATATCCGCATAATAACTCTTGGCAATGGCCCCGAACATGGCCTGCGGGGACTTGGCCGTGGAAAGCTGACCCACCATATCGGGATACTGCGACTTGAGGAAACGCACCCAGGCAGGGCAGCACGATGTGAACATGGGGAACTTCTCGTTCTCTTTGTTTTTCAGCTTTTCAACAAACTCACTGGCCTCTTCCATGATCGTCAGGTCTGCGGAAAAGTCCGTATCGAAGATGTAGTTGAAGCCCATCCTGCGCAGCGCCGAAACAAGGCGCCTGACCGTTGCAAACTCATGGCTCAGGCCGAGAGGCTCTCCCCAGGCGGTACGCACCGACGGAGCAATCTGGACGACCGTGATCTTGTCGGGATCTGCGAGTGCGGCAAATACCTTTGCCGTATCGTCACGTTCATGCAGCGCGTTCACCGGGCAGTGCGTGATGCACTGTCCGCAGAGAGAGCAGGCGGACTGCTCGATATTCATATTGCCGGCGACGTCGACCCTGGTGTGGGAGCCCGTGTTGGCCACATCCCAGACATTCAGTCCCTGGATCCTGCTGCACACCTGGATACAGCGCATGCACTTGACACACTTGGCATTGTCGCGTACCAGCGGGAAGCCTTCCGTCCATTTGTTGTCCGGGATCTGCTCATGGAACCCGTTGTCGAGCACACCGAGGTCATTCGCGATCGACTGCAGCGTGCAGTTGCCGCTCCGGATACACATGGCGCATCTGCAATCGTGCTGGGAAAGGATCAGCTGGACATTGATCCTTCTGGTCTCCCGCACTTTCGGACTGTTCGTCAGGATGTTCATGCCCTCGTAGACTTCGTTGTTGCAGGCAGGTACCAGCCGCTCCTGCCCTGTTTCTTCCACACAGCACAGTCTGCAGGCGCCGATCTCATTGAGTTCCTTCTGAAAACAAAGCGTGGGAATACGGATCCCGTTCATGGCTGCCGCATCAAGAATGGTCGTGCCCTCCGGTACGGAGACCTTTTTGCCGTCTATCGTCAGATTCACCATTTCTTTGTACGACCTCCTTTGAATACGCCGTAGCCGAAGTGATCGCAGCGCAGGCATCTGTGGGATTCCTGCATTGCCTCCTGCTCACTCATGCACTGCTCGATCTGCTCGAAGTCACATACGCGTTCGGAAGCATCGCGCTCGCGCAGATTGACCCTGCCGCAGGCGGCACGGTCGTAGGTGCCGGGGATGGGGATCTCGACGTCCGTCGTGATCGTATGCTGGAAACCCAGGAAGTTGTCGATATTCGCAGCTGCCACCTTCCCTGCCGCTATGGCGCGGATCGCCGTGGCCGGCCCGGAGACGCAGTCCCCGCCGGCAAAGACGCCCGGAATATCCTTGACTCCTGCCCAGTTGAGCGCATCAATGGCGCCCCGCTTCACAGGAATGCCCTCTTTCTCGAAGTTCTTGGACTCTATGCCCTGCCCGATCGCCACGATGATGAGATCGCACGGCACGACGATATCCGCCTCCGATGCATCGTAAGGCGCAGGACGTCCCTTGCTGACGGCACCGATGATCTGCGGCTTCAGACGCAGGTCCAAAACATGTCCGTTTTCATCCTTGTCGATCCTGAAGGGGGATGCCAGATCCAGGATCTCGCACCCTTCCTCTGCGGCACCGTTCACTTCCTCGACCTGTGCCGGCATATCGATACGGCGCCTTCTGTAGGCGATCGTGACTCTGGAAGCGCCCAGACGCACGGCACTGCGCGCAACGTCCATTGCCACGTTGCCGCCGCCGACCACAACGATCCTCTTGCCCTTGAAATCCGGCATATCGTCGTCGCCGATCCTGCGGAGCATTTCGACTGCCGAGATCACACCCTCCGCGTCTTCGCCCTCGATGCCGATCTTCTTGTCCGTATGTGCGCCTATCGCAATGTAAAGGGCGTCAAATTCGTTGCGGATATCCGAAAATGTCGGAGATTCTCCGATGCTGACATTCAGTTTCACATGAATGCTCCCGCCTCCGGCGGTAAGCATGGTCTCTATTTCGTGGTTCAGCGCCTCGCGCGGCAGACGGTAGCTCGGAATGCCGTAGCGCAGCATGCCGCCGAGCTGTTTTCTCTGCTCGAATATGGTTACATCGTGTCCCATGAGCGCCAGGTAATAGGCGGCAGAAAGCCCGGACGGGCCGCCGCCGATCACGGCGACCTTCTTTCCTGTTTTGTCTGCAGCGGCAGGTACGGGAACTTCCCCGGCATGATCCGTTGCATAGCGCTTCAGCCCGCGGATGTTGATGGACGAGTCTATCATATTGCGGCGGCACCGTGCTTCGCAGGGATGCTCGCAGATCAGCGCACAGGCTATCGGCATCGGATTGTCCTTCCGGATCAGCCTGACGGCATCGGCATACCTGCCTGCTGCCACCAGCGCCACATAACCCGGTATATCGACTCCCGCAGGACACAGCGCCACGCACGGCACCGGCTGGCTGATCTCGCTGGTGCAGCGGCCGCGCCGGACATGCTCCTCGAAATCGTCACGGTAGCCGTCCAGTGCCTTCAGCACCATGTGTGCGGCCTCGAAGCCGATGGCACAGTCCGCGGAATAATAGATGGATCTTGCTGTTTTTTCGATCAGATCGATGGTCTCCATCGTGCCCCTGCCATTCAGGACATCGTCGATCAGTGCTTCCAGCTGCCCGAGTCCGATCCGGCAGGGAACGCATTTTCCGCAGGTCTGCGCATGGCACATCCTGAGAAAGGAAGCGGCCATATCCACCGGACAGAGCCCCGGCGGACTTGCAATGATGCGACGTTCAAGGTCCTGGTACAGTTCCTCGACAGTCGCCTGTGCCTTGTTTTTGGTGATCACAGTGAGTCTGCTCATTTATACACCCCGATTCTGCGCCATTCGGCGCACCCTCTATAAATTTATCAGACTGAATAGCCTAATTCAATTCTTTCGGATGTATTTCGAAATGTATAAATGTATACACAGGTTCCAGGGGCTTGTATCCCGTCGTGCATTCCGCTTTTTTCATGTATACGATATGGTCATCGGCTGCAGAAAAAGGAAACTGACAGACCTGAATTATTTAAAATTGACACTCCGGATTAATTGTAAAGCGGCGCGCGGACGGCAGGGCCGGAAAACGTCAGGCATCCGCTTCCGGCGTCTGTTTTTCAACACGGCATACAATGAACCAGAGATACAGGATGACTGCTGCCGTCGCCAGGATGCCGAGGAAGTTGGTGACCTGCTGGGCGTAGAGCTGAACATTTGCTATACGGACCGGATAACTCTGCAGGTAATCGATCAGCCTGCCTGCCAGTGCAGACACGAGAAATGCGAAGGTCCCGGAAAGCGCCGTGATGATCGACATCTGCAGCGTCCTCTTGCGGGGATCCAGCAGTTCGAGCTGGATGCAGAACATGCCGATCCCGATGAAAGCCCAGGAGATCGAAGTGCACAGCGACGAGGCCATGAACATGGGCAGGGCGTTGCCCGGCACCGCCAGCATCAGGAAGACATTTCCAAGAATATAGAGAAGAAAAACATGGCACAGCGTCCTGCCCATGCCCCTGCGGTCGCCTCTCTTTCCGATCGCCGGTGTGAGTGCCACGCGGATCAGACTGCAGCCGAAGGTGATGATCATGATGAGAGAATAGGACAGCTTCAGTTCTTTCAGCTGATAGCTGGCGTTGAAGGGCTGCGCCACGTAGAAGGCCGCATTCCAGATGCAGTTCAGGATAAGCGCTTTCCGGAAACCCTCATGGCCGAACGCGCTCCGTATCTCCTGCAGCGTCGATGCCTTCCGGCTGTGCTGCCGTGCGTCGTACCTGCGCAGCAGTGCACCGTGCATTTCCTTTCCCTGCGCGTCCTTCGGCAGTGTCCTGGCCTCCTTCATGCGTAGAAAGGCGGCCGTGTTCAGCAGCGCCAGCGCCAGGATGACGGCGCCCATGATCGGGAAGCTCTGCCTGTGATTGTCATCCGGAAAACGATCGACTACGATCCCCATCACCAGCATGCTGGTCACGGTGGCAAACACGGCGATGGCATCTTTCCGGGCCAGGAAAGCCCCCCTTGTTTTCTTCGGGACCAGGTCGGCGATCCAGTCGTTGATCGCCGGCGTACTGATCTGCACCGTCAGCTGCGCAAACGAATAAAGCAGGACGAACCAGAAGATCCTGGTCTTCGCCGGCCAGTCGAAAAGCGGGATGAAATAGACGAACGCAAACCAGACCTTCTGCAGCACCATAACGCACACAAAGCCTTTTCTTTTACGCAGGCGCTGCACATAATTCATGGTGAACAGGTCAAAAAGTGTCGTCAGCATGGTGACGGAAAGGATCGTACCGATCGTGCCGTCAGAAAGTCCCAGGCTGGTAAGGGCGGCTACGAGGAAAGTCCCTGCGGACAGCTGTGCAAGCGACTGGTTTGCCGCCTCGGATACAACATAGCTGCGGCGGCTGTCGGACAGGTCTTTTTCGTCTTCCGGCAGAGCCATATACAATACTCTGCGCAGTTTTCCGGTGGCACGGTAATATGACCAGAACATGTTCGGTACACTCTTTCAGCCTGCTGACAGGCTCTTTTCATTCCTGCTCTGCCGCATCCGCCGGAACGGCCGGTAATTCTGTCCGGCGGATGGCGGAGAATGGCAAACAATATTATAATAGCACTATCGCATCATTTCGAAGACTGCGCGAAGAATCTGAAGATTCTTCTCATGGAGGAAAAGTTTGAAAGTGCCGCTGATGCGGCACTTTCAAACCGCAGCATCGGTGCTGACGCACCGGCTGCCCATTTCGAAGAATCTGAAGATTCTTCTCATGGAGGAAAATATGAAACTCTGTATGAACGGCATGCTCTACGCTCTTTCCTATGCTCTGGACTCCGTGGAAGGGGAGCTCCTCGGCGTCTCAACGCACCATGCGGAACGCGTGGCATACATGTGCGTCACAATGGGCAGGGAACTCGGATATGACGCAGGGAAACTCTCCGCTCTGGCAGGCGCGGCCGTCATGCACGACAATGCACTGACCGAATATGTCGCTGCGCGGCGATCCGGCGGGTTCATGGACAACGTGCTGACGACGGATCTGAAGCCGCACTGTGAACTGGGCGAGAAAAACATGCACAGCCTGCCGTTCTACGAGGACGTGACGGACGTTGTTCTCTATCACCACGAAAACGCCGACGGCAGCGGCCCGTTCGGAAAAAAGACCGATGAAACGCCGCTGTTCTCAAGGCTGATCCACATCGCGGACCAGGCAGACAACGCCTTCCATCTTGACGCGCTCACGCCCGGAAAGTACGACGAGCTCCTGGAGTGGATGCAGCTCTATAAAGGCAGAATGTTCGACCCGGAGCTGGTGTCGCTGTTCGGCTCTGTTTTCCGCTATGACGTCCTGGAAAAGGCCTCCGGCCAAAACATCGTTACGCAGCTTCCGGCTGCGCTGCCCGTATACGAATCCGATTACAGCAACGAAACTGTCCTGGATTTTGCCACTCTGTTCGCACGCATCACCGACTACAAATCCCACTTTACGAGCGTCCATTCGCAGGGATGCGCCTGGAAAGCCCGCCGGATGGGGGAATATTACGGCTATGACAGCACGGTCTGCACAAAGCTTTACCTGGCCGGCGCACTGCACGACATCGGTAAACTTACGATCTCGAACGATATCCTGGAAAAGCCTGACAAGCTTACCCCTGAGGAATTTGCCATCATGAAAACGCACGCGCAGGCCTCCTGGAATATCCTCAGGGATCTGAAGGACATCCCGGATATTGTTGCGTGGGCCTGCATGCACCACGAAAAACTCGACGGCAGCGGTTATCCCTTCGGAAAGAAAGCCGCCGAACTTGACAAAAACGAACGACTCATGGCCTGCATCGACATCTATCAGGCGCTGACCGAGCTCCGCCCCTACCGCGCCGTGCTGCCGCACGAAAAGGCGATCTGTATCATGCGCGGAATGGCCGCCGACGAGAAGATCGACCCGGATATCACCGAGGATATCGATCAGTGCATGCGCTCACCGGTCTGACCGCGGCCCGGAAGCTGCTCCCTGCTCACCGTCCTGTCCATGAATTCCGTCGGGGAAACGCCGAAGACGCTCTTAAATGTTTTGCTGAAAACATGCACGCTGGAGAACCCTGCCTGCTCTGCGGCTTCCGTGACATTGAACCTGCCGGTCAGCATCAGCTGCTGTGCTTTTTCGACCTTTATCCCGACCATGAACCGGTGCAGGGAAAAGCCCGTATACTGCCGGAATACCGTTGTCAGATGATTGGGCGTCACACCTATGGCTTCCGCAATACGCTCATTGTCGAGATCCTGTTCCGCCGCGTGCCTCCTGATGTAATCGGCGGCATTTTCGATATGCACCCAGGCCTTTGTCCTCTTTGTTTCCGGCATGCCCGCATCCTGATCCGCCGGGCCCGGCACAGCATCCTCGCAGCTGCGCAGCGTTTTGATGAGCAGTTCCGTACAGCAGGCTTTCAGCATGGCTGCCCTTGCCGGTCTGTCATTCTGAAATTCCCCCTGCATGCGGAATATGATCCGTACAAACTCGACCCGCTCCTCTGCCGGGATGTGCGCGACAACCGTCTTCTCCCCGATCGGCATTTCATACCCGCAAAAGCGGACGGCCGCTGTCCGGTCCGGAACAGCCTTTCTCTCGATCCCCGCGTACTGCGGCGTTTCAAAGAGATCAAAGTGCACGATATACTGTACCAGCGGAACATCGCCCTGTGACCGGATCGTATAGGTCCTGTACGGCGGGATGATGATCGCATCACCGGCGGACAGGCGGTATTTTATACCATCCACCTGGAACTCGGCAACACCCGCTGCAATATAGGAAAATACATTGTCTTCATCCTTCCGCTTCCCGTCATGCGGAGCGGAGCGCTTCAGCCGAAGCATCCTTACACAGGGATCGATCCCGCATACTTTTATCAGATCAAGCATACACAACGCCAACCGGCACTCCAGCCGTCCTGAGATTTATCGGAGACTGCTGCCGTGCTGAAAAAGGATCGGCAGCGGTCATTCTGATATTTTTTTCACAATCTGTTCACATTTTCATCGTACCTTCGTCACAAACCACCGGTATGATGTAGTCATGAACAACAGAGATGCGCTGATCTCCGTAGTTCAAAACAAAAATTCATACTCCCTCCCTCAAAAACCTGCGGATCTGCCGCAGGTTTTTTATTGGGCATCCGGGCGGTCCAGTCTGCCCAGAAAATCGGCAGGCGGTGTATAGGGAAGCTCGAAGTGCTCCCCCAGGCGGTTCATCTCAGCCAGCTTGACCAGCAGGAGATTTATGTGCGTGTTCAGACTCCTGGCTGTCTGCACTGTATCCATGCCGCTTTTCAGACATCTCATCAGTTCCCTGTCATCAATAAGAAGGTGTGCAGCCAGAGCATTCGCTTCATACTCTGTTTCGTCCTTCATATTAAAAAGCACGAATTCGTGGAAAGTGTCCTGTCCGGCGAGCGCCCTGTGCAGCACATCATGCCCGATCTCATGGCCGCAGACCAGCTGCTGCGTATAGGGATCCATTCGCCCGTTCAGAAAGATATACCGGTGCTTCCACCGACATACATACATGCCGAGCAGTCTGTCAAAGTCTTCCCGCTCCCGCACCTCGATGCCGGTCTCCCTTGCAATGCGCAGCGTGTCCCTCGTGCCGCATCTTTTGACCAGTTCATTGGCTTTTGCATAGATCTTTTCGCTGTCTATGACCACTGCTTTGCATACCTCTATGGGGTATTTTTCTCTTCATTGTGACACTTCTGTTTGTCCGTATACATTCTGGAATCCGCAAGGGAAATGTAAGAATCCATCGTACCGTCCGCTTCCGGCGCGATCATGCAAAGTCCGAAGCTGGCCGACAGCGGATAAGGCAGCGACATACGGGCGGCCCGCTCGGCTATCCTCTCCCTTGCTGCACAGATGATCTTCTCTGCCTCTTCTTCATCGCACAGACCATAGGCTATGAATTCATCGCCGCCGAAACGGCAGATCACCCAGCCGGGCGGACAGGCAAAAGTCAGTGCATCGGCGATCGTACGGATAGCCAGGTCGCCCTGCAGATGCCCGTATTCATCATTGATGTATTTCATCCGGTTGATATCGGCAAAAATGAGCGCCGTATTCCTGTGCTGCTGCCTGCCGGTCTCCCGGATCTCCTCCGCTTCCTTTCTGAAACCGAACCTGTTGCAGCGGCCGGTCAGCGAATCTTTGGCATACAGTGCGGAAAGCCGGCGGTTCATAAGTTCCAGGCGCTTGTTGTGCCGGTATCGTTCCAGGTATTCGTCCAGACGGTAAGCGATCTGGTAAAGGTCGCCCGATATCTCAGGTTCCAGATTGTCAGGTACCATCATATACCCGAACGAATACTGGCGGTAATGCAGGGGCATGAAAATATAGAAATGGCTGCCCTTCCCCTCCCCGTCATAGTCCGGTACAAGCTTGTCCGGATCGCCCGGCCTGCAGGGCACGCAGTTCTTTGTGTACAGTATGATCTCTCTCCTGTCGCCATATCCGTCGACACACATGGCGTCGTCGTTTTCCGTGATGGATCTGTAAAATCCGAGATCCAGCGCAATGAGGACATCGTCCCCGAAAAACTCCCTGTGCGCGAGATAATACCGGCCTGCGACAGCCGGCAGATCCTTGAGATCCCTGGCTTCGTTCAGCGCATTTTCGATGTCCGTAAGGGCCCACTCAAACTGCAGTCCCCTGATCTGTCTGTCGATCGCCCCGTTGCTGAATTCGCGGCGTATCCGGTCCTGCCGCGCGCCTGTTCTGCATCCGCAGCTTTCCTCGACCGCCAGGTGCGTCGGATAAAAAGCCTTCTTCGGGACTTCTTTCCCGTCGATCTTATCGATCAGCCGCCTGCAGCTCATATAGCCCAGCTGCGTCCAGCCGCGCTCCACGGAGGTGATGGCCGGGAAGTAGGACTGTGCGATCTGCGTATGGTCAAAACCTGTCACAATGATGTCTTCCGGCACCCTGATCCCCTTGCTTTTCAGGGTCTCGCAGACTGCCAGTGCGCTGCAGTCGTTGGCGCAGATGATGGCATCCGGCAGTTCCCCGCCGTTTTCGATCGCCCTGGCTGCAAGCTTCTGCGAGGTATGGTAATGCCAGTCGCCGTAATAGACGTTCCCTTCAGGCAGTGTAAGTCCGTGCTCCGTAAAGACATCCCTCACCGCGCTCAGGCGCTTCCTGTTTTCCAGATTCTCTTCCGGTCCGCCGATGAAGATGGCGGATCTGACGCCGTGCACATTTACAAGATGCTCGGCCAGTTCCCTCATGCCGTTGAAGTTGTCAGAACCCACATAGTCCAGCCCCGCTTCGGCATCCAGGAAAGTGACGTTGGGGATCCCGCGGTCGATGATACGTTTTTTGAGCGTATTTCTCACGTCATTGATATAAATGAGGTTGGAAAAAAACAGGGCGCCGTCAAAAGAACTCAGCTCCGGCAGCGTGAAAATATTGTACTCTCCGCGGTCGTATTCATCGTTCCCGTTACCGTAGGCATT
Organism: Lachnospiraceae bacterium; assembly: GCA_022652545.1. Classification (GTDB taxonomy): domain Bacteria; phylum Bacillota; class Clostridia; order Lachnospirales; family Lachnospiraceae; genus CAG-791. The sequence goes on along the minus strand of JALCRM010000003.1, from coordinate 15,831 downwards.
GGAGACGAACAGAAAAATATCCGCACCGGCATCTTCCGCGCACTGTCTGACGCCTTCCAGAAGCTGCCCGAGGTAAAACTCATTCCAGCTGTTAACAAATGCGGCTATCTTTTTTCTGCCCATTTTCCGTACCTCCTCCGGGGCATGGCCGCTCCGGCCGTCCCTTCAGTCCGAGAGGTGCCACCTGGCATTGATCCTGTTACCCATGAGGGAGATCACCGGCCCCAGAAACAGCGGCATCGTCAGCGTGAAAATACCGACTTTCCCGCCCATCAGAAAGCCGATCAGCACCATAAGGAAATCGAATGCCATGCGGACCAGGCGAAACGGAATTTTTTTGATCCTCCGTGCAACCAGGATGGGGACTGCGTCGTATGGCGACGTGCCGAGCCGCACCACCATGTAGAGCGACGTCGAAAGGATAAAAAGCACAAAAGCCGGTATGAAGGCAGTGACGCGCACAGGCATGGTGCGGAACATGCTTTCCGGCAGGATGCCGGCCATTGCCCAGTTGAAGAACTGAAGGCTGTAGCCGAACAGGAACATGTTGGCCAGCGTCCCGAACCCGAAATATCCGATCCCCGCAGGGAGCACCGCCAGGAAGGTCGCCATATTGAACAGCGCGCAGGTATTCCCGATGGGAAATCCCGTGCGCTCCGCCACGGCGTTCATCAGCACGGTGTATGGGTCGCCCCCGAAACGGACCTTGAGCAGGAGAGACATGGAAAAGCCCATGCCGGTGATCCCCAGCAGCAGGAGAAGCATGCGCAGGCCGAAATTTTTCTTCGGAAAGAAGGTCTCCCTGAGTTTCTGCAGTTTCAGTTTATTCATCCTCTACCTCGATCAGTCTGTGCAGGGTGGCAAACAGCATCTCCGGATCGATCGGTTTTGACAGATGGGCATTCATGCCGGCTGCGCGGCTCTTCTCCACATCTTCGTCGAATGCATTGGCCGTCATGGCCACGATCGGGATCGTCCCGGCATCCGGACGGTTCCAGTGCCGGATATTCACTGTGGCCTGCAGCCCATCCATGACAGGCATGCGCACATCCATCAGGATGGCATCGTAATAGCCCTGCTCGTTCTGTACGAATTTTTCCATTGCCTTTATGCCGTCCGTTGCGATCTCCACCGCAAAATTCCTGTCTTCCAGCAGTGTCTTTGCGATCTCGGCATTGAGTTCATTGTCCTCCGCCACCAGGATGCGCTTCCCGCTGAAATCATACTCACGCTTTACGGCAGGAGCTGACGGCTCCTTGCCCAGCCCCTTCTCAAAAGCGGAGATCAGTGTGGAACGCAGCAGCGGTTTGGAGACCAGAAGATTCGCACCCGCCACCCTGGCCTCGGATTCGATGGACTGCCAGTCATAGGCCGAAATAATGATGATCGTGACGTCGGGACCTACGATCCTGCGTATCCGCTGCGTTGTTTCCAGACCGTCCATATCCGGCATCTTCCAGTCGATCAGGATAAAGTCAAAACAGGCTCCTTCCGCTTTTTTGGCCGTCACCCGCGACACGGCCTCCTGGCCGGACGTGACCCACTCGCCTGCCATGCCGATATCCCTGAGTATCGCTTCCGTCTGTTCGCAGACAAGCATGTCGTCGTCTACGATCAGCGTATGAAGATCCGTAAGGTTGAGGGCCTCCTTGAGGTCCGCCGTCGCCTCCCGGTCTTCCCTGAGCGGCACATCCACGGTAAATTCGCTGCCGATGCCCACGATGCTCCGCACCGAGATCTTCCCGCTCATCAGGCTGACCAGGTTTTTACTGATCGCCAGGCCAAGGCCGGTCCCGCCGAAGACCGTCGTTGAGGAAGTGTCCACCTGCTCGAACGCCTCAAAGATGCGCGTCAGGTTTTCTTCGGCGATCCCGCAGCCGGTATCGTTTATCACAAAACGCAGCTGCGCCCTGTCCGCAGCGCGGGACCTCACGCTGATGCTGAGGCTGATCTTCCCGGACTTAGTGAATTTTACGGAGTTTCCGAGGATGTTGACAAGGATCTGCTGCAGTTTCATCGAATCCCCGATGTAAGCGTCGGCCATATCGCTCGAAACCATGCATTCGTAGTCGAGGCCCTTCGCCCTGACCTGGGGGTAGATGATGTTGTTCACCCCTGCCAGAAACTCCCCGAATTGAAAGCTCTCTTCCCGGAGCAGCATCTTTCCGCTCTCGATCCTGGACATGTCCAGGATATCGTTGATCAGAGACAGCAGATAGCGGGCGGAAAGCCCGATCTTGGAAACGCAGTCGGCGATCCTTTCATCGTTGCCGACAGACTGGGCTGCAATGGTGTCCATGCCGATAATGGCATTGAGCGGCGTACGGATCTCATGACTCATGCGCGACAGGAAATTTGTTTTGGCCGCGCTGGCAGCCTTGGCCGCCGTCAGGGCATCTGCCATCTGCATCTTGTATTCCCGGTCGCGCTCCGTGATCTCCGTCACATCCGTACGTAAAAACAGCAGCTCATCCCGGTGCGCATTCAGAAATAAAATATCCATCTTCATCTGCCGGTGCGGATCGCCCGGCAGATCTTCCCGCGTCTCCTGCATGGTGTAAAACATGGTATATACTGGTAAGTCCTTCAGTTTTTCCAGTATATTTCCAAGGCTCAGCCTGCGCCGGAGCTGTTCCTGCTCTCCGGATAAGGCACCGGAGACCGTTTCCTCCAGCATCTGGATATAGTTTCGTTCCGCATTCCCGTCCTTTTCGTCCTGTTCCCGGATCGACTGTACCCGGCCCGACTGAAGATCATAGCAGGAAACCTCTTCGTAATTGATGCTCATGACATGGGAGAGCACCTGCTCACTGGTCACTTTTTCATTGATATCCGACGAATAGAAAAAGGCGAAAAAGTCGCCGGAATCCGGATCCTGCACGAGTTCGATCCTGCACAGTACCCACCGGAGAAGGGAGCCTACCCGGCGCCGTACGCGAAGTTTCCGCACAAATATGCCTTCGGCCAGCATCCTGCGCAGCGCGGTGCCCCCGCATGCGGTATAGAATTTGCGGCGTTCATCCGGATCCGGAATGCGCATTCCGACCCGGATCAGGACATTTCTCGTCTCCGGCGCCGCTTTGGTCATCAGCGGGTCGATCTGCAGAAGTTCTCTGACCATGTCGTCCGTGACCTTCGTCTTCTGCATGTCGGTATCCCGCGTCTGCAGCGCGATCGGGGCTTCTCTGGTCAGGCAGAAGGAAAAGGCTTCGAAAGCGCTGCCTTCCAGAGTCTTTACCCGCAGCTGTTCCCGCCGGAACTGCTCTGCGGCTCCTACCCTGTCGCTCACGTTCAGGACATATCCCTGTATCCTGACTGTCCCCGCCCCGGCTTTTCCGCCTGCACCGTCCCGTACCGCCGTCACATGCAGACGCAGCCATCTGTCTATTCCCTGCTGTTTTGTACACAGCACACACTCGCCGTTTTCCGCACCGGCAGCTATCTTTCCCAGCATTTCATGACAGGCGCCGCGGTCCTTGGGCGTCGCGCCCAGATAAACGAGGAAATCGTCCGGGAAATTCTCCCACACCGACGGCAGCTGCGCATAGCGCGGATTGGCGGTGCGCATTTCGCAGCGCGACTTTTCCGGATAGTAGGTAAAGAAGAGGATGTCGGCAATGCCGACAGCCTCACGCAATGTGCTTTCGCTTTCGGCCAGTTTTTCCTCGGCCTGTACGCGGCCGGTGACATCCGTGCTGACAGCGTAGTAACAGGGGCAGCCGGCAGACTCCTCCCGGACACGCGCCCGCCGGATCTGCACGCAGACCCAGCTGCAGGTGCCGTCTTCCTGCTGAAGACGCGAAGTGGCTTCCGCGATCCCGTCCGCGCTCCCATCCGCCTTTTCCAGCTGTTTCCGCAGATCGTCCCTGTCCTCCGGAACGATCTTCTCCAGCAGGTCGCGGCCTATCATTTCCTTCGTCCCTGCTGCGGACAGATGGTGCACCCTTCCCCAGCTGTCATTGACCAGATCCAGGATCCAGGCACCGTCCCTGACATGGAAGACACAGACGCCGCCGGGCAGGTTCTTCAGAAATTCACTGTGTTCGAGGATCGATCCCGGAAGTGCCCCGGAGACCGCACTTTTTGCGTTTTGACCAGCCTGACTCATACCCTGCTCCTTATTCAGCTGTCCCCGCAGCAAAAGAATCAGATGTTCCGGATGTTCCGCCCGGAACCGCCGCAGACCGCAGACAATAGTTATAAATATGATAACACAACAGAAGAACCGGCACCGGGATAATTCATGAATTGCCTGTTGACAGCCCGGACATCCGGGTCTATTCTTGCTTTATCGCAATGAAGTGGTATTGCGGCATAGCAATTTCATACAGAGCAACCAAACCTGTGAAGCGGAAATAACGGTGGGAAACGATCCTGCAGAGAGCCTGCGATGGTGGGAAGCGGGCGGAAGACGACTCATCAAATGGACCGCCGAGGGTACGGTGAAAGGTCCCTGCAAAGGGCCGAGTATCCCGTAACGTGAAGGCATACGTCAGTTGCCGGAGGTATGGCTCATTCCCAGCGTACCTTGCAAAGCGCACGGGATCTGCAATCCCGTGAAGCAGGGTGGCACCGCGGATCCGCTGATTCGTCCCTGACAGAAACCAACCGTTTCTGTCAGGGACTTTTTTATCCCCGCGGCAGGAACTCTTTCACCCAAAGGAGGCAACAGATGATCAGAGAAGCTATCGTAAAGATCGTAGACAAGCAGGATCTCACCTATGATGAGGCCTTTCAGGTCATGAACGAGATCATGAACGGCGAGACGACGCAGACACAGAATGCGGCCTTTCTCGCGGCCCTCTCCACAAAGAGCGCACGTGCGGAGACCACTGCGGAGATCTCCGGCTGTGCGAGCGCCATGCGCGCCCACGCACTGAAGGTGGAACCGGGGTGCGACGTCCTCGAGATCGTCGGCACCGGCGGTGACGGAGCACACACGTTCAACATTTCCACTACCTCCGCCATCGTCTGCGCATCCGCGGGCGTCAGGGTGGCCAAACACGGAAACCGCGCCGCTTCTTCACAGTGCGGCGCTGCCGACTGCCTCGAGGCGCTGGGTGTGAACATCTCCGTATCACCTGAAAAAGCCGCCTCGCTCATCAACGAGGTAGGCATCGCTTTCCTTTTTGCCCAGAAATACCACACCTCGATGAAATACGTCGGTGCCATCCGCCGCGAGCTCGGCATCCGCACCGTTTTCAACATTCTCGGGCCCCTCACCAACCCCGCCTCGCCGGCCTTTTTCCTGCTCGGCGTGTACGACGGCTACCTGGTGGAACCGCTGGCCAAGGTGCTCGCCTCTCTGGGCGTGAAGCGCGGTTTCTGTGTCTACGGGGAAGACCGCCAGGATGAGATCTCCGCCTCCTCCGCCACTTCCGTATGTGAGATCCGGGACGGCTACTACCGTTCCTTCGAGATCTGCCCGGAGGATTTCGGTTTTGCCCGCTGTGCGAAGGAAGACCTGGCCGGCGGTACGCCCGCTGAAAATGCCGCCATTACAAGGGCTGTCCTTGACGGCACCGAAAAAGGGCCGAAGCGCAGCAGCGTACTCCTGAATGCGGGGGCGGCGCTCTACATCACCGGCAAAACACCTACCATGGAAGACGGTATCCGGGCCGCCGCCGAACGCATCGACTCCGGTGCCGCATCCAAAACGCTGCAGCGGTTCATAGAGGCATCGAACGCGCAATGAACGACATCCTGGCCAGCCTTGCTTCCGCTGCGCGTACGCGCGTCGCGGAAGCCGAAAAAAATCTTCCGAAGGACAGGCTCCGGAGTCTGGCTCTTTCTCTCCCGCCCCGCGGGAACGCATTTTCCTTCGAGCGTGCGCTGGCTTCCCCCGGCCTTGCCTTCATCTGCGAATGCAAGAAGGCTTCGCCGAGCCGCGGCCTCATCGCGCCTGACTTTCCGTATCTCCGGATCGCCGAAGACTATGAAAGAGCCGGGGCCGACGCCATCTCCGTGCTTACGGAACCGACGCGCTTTCTGGGGAGCGATGCGTACCTGCGCGAGATCGCCGCACATGTGAGCGTGCCCTGTCTGCGCAAGGACTTCACCGTAGATGACTACATGCTCTACGAAGCAAGGATGCTCGGCGCTTCCGCCGTGCTCCTCATTTGTGCGCTGCTCGGCGCGGACAGTCTCCGGAAATATATCACCGTCGCAGACAGTCTGGGCCTGTCCGCCCTCGTTGAAGCACACGACGCGGACGAAGTACGGATGGCGGTAAACGCAGGCGCCCGCATTATCGGGGTCAACAACCGGGATCTCCGCAATTTCACCGTCAGTATGCAGAACAGCGCACTTCTCCGCGACCTCGTTCCTCCGGATATTCTCTTCGTTGCCGAAAGCGGGATCTCCACCCCGTCCGACGTCGCTGCAATGCGCGGAATAGGCGCCGATGCCGTGCTCGTCGGAGAAGCCCTGATGCGGGCGTCTGACAGGACGTCCGCCCTGAAGGCCCTGCGCGGGGAAGCGGACTCCGCGAAAAGGAATGCGGCCGGCGTGGCAAAGGGCGCTGCCGACGCGGCAGGGGGCTTAAGCGGCACAGGCAAAGCCGTGCGGACAGGCGGCCCGCGGATCAAGATCTGCGGCCTCTCCCGTCCTTCCGACATTGAAACCGTCAATCGCCTGCTGCCCGATTACGCAGGTTTCGTATTTGCCGAAGGCAGTCCGCGGACTGTTTCACCGGAAGCTGCACACCGTCTGCGTGCCGCGCTGGATCCCCGCATCCGCGCCGTCGGCGTCTTCCGGGACAATTCTCCCGCCTTTCCTGCCGCGCTCATAAAGGAAGGCACCATCGACGTGATCCAGCTCCACGGGCACGAGGATAACGCCTATATAGAAGCCCTGCGCCGGCTGTGTCCGTGCACGGAGGTCCTGCAGGCGTTTCCGGTCCGTTCTTCCGGCGACCTGGAACAGGCGCGCCGGAGCACGGCAGACTGCATTCTCCTGGACGGCGGCACCGGCGGGAACGGAACAGGTTTTGACTGGAAGCTGCTCGGCGGCATGGACCGGCCGTTCTTTCTCGCCGGCGGGCTCACGCCTGAAAACGTACGGGGTGCCGTGCAGGAAATACACCCTTTCGGCGTGGACGTGAGCTCCGGTGTCGAGAGTACCGGGGCAGACGGCACCGGAAGAGTAAAAGATGCCTATAAAATAGAAGCTTTTATGCGGAGGTGTACTATGACTGCAGCTTCAAAGGGCCGCTTCGGCGTCCACGGAGGACAGTATATCCCGGAAACGCTCATGAACGCGGTGCTCGAACTCGAAGACGCTTACGACCGGTACCGGGATGACCCGGCATTCAACGCGGAACTGACTTCGCTCCTGAACGACTACGCCGGCAGGCCAAGCCGCCTGTACTATGCCGCCAACATGACAAAAGACCTGGGCGGCGCCAGGATCTACCTGAAGCGGGAGGATCTGAACCACACCGGTGCGCACAAGATCAACAACGCGCTCGGCCAGGCCCTGCTCGCCAGGAAGATGGGCAAAACACGCCTCATCGCGGAAACCGGCGCAGGCCAGCACGGCGTCGCGACTGCAACGGCCGCCGCCCTGCTGGGAATGGACTGCGTGGTGTTCATGGGGAAGGTCGATATGGAGCGCCAGGCCCTGAACGTATACCGCATGAAGCTGCTCGGCGCGGAGGTCGTGCCCGTCACGACGGGCACGGCGACGCTGAAGGATGCGGTCTCCCAGGCCATGCGCGAATGGACCGCCCGGATCTCCGACACGCACTATTGCCTGGGTTCTGTCATGGGCCCCCATCCGTTCCCCACGATCGTGCGGGATTTCCAGGCGGTCATTTCCCGGGAGATCCGCTGGCAGCTGCAGGAGAAGGAGGGCGAGGGCAGACTGCCCGACGCCGTCCTGGCCTGCGTCGGAGGCGGCAGCAACGCGATCGGCAGTTTCTACCATTTCATCGGAGACCCGGGCGTGCGGCTCATCGGCTGCGAGGCGGCCGGGCGCGGCATCGACACCCCGGAGACCGCGGCGACCATCAGTACCGGGCGCATCGGGATCTTCCACGGGATGAAATCCTACTTCTGTCAGGACAGCTTCGGCCAGATCGCACCTGTATATTCCATTTCGGCCGGCCTGGACTACCCCGGCGTCGGACCGGAACACGCCTGGCTGCACGATATCGGGCGTGCAGAATATGTGGCCGTCACGGATGAGGAAGCCGTACAGGCCTTCGAATACCTGGCGCGGACCGAAGGCATCATCCCGGCCATCGAATCGGCACACGCACTTTCCTATGCCATGAAACTGGCGCCTTCCATGGGAACTGACAAGATCATCGTCGTCACGCTCTCCGGGCGGGGAGACAAGGATGTGGCTGCGATCGCCCGCTACAGGGGCGAGAACCTGACGGACTGAAAGGAGCAGAAATGAGCAGAATTCCAGAAGCGTTCGACCACGGCAAAGCCTTCATCGCCTTTATCACCTGCGGCGATCCGGATCTTGAAACGACCGGAAAGGTCGTACGGGCGGCAGTAAAAAACGGCGCCGACCTCATTGAACTCGGCATTCCCTTTTCCGACCCCACGGCCGAGGGCCCTGTTATTCAAAGCGCCAATCTGCACGCGCTGCAGAACGGCGTGACCACGGACAGGATCCTGGATTTCGTACATACGCTGCGCACTGACCCGGAGGATCCGGTGAAGGTGCCCCTGGTGTTCATGACCTATGCGAATGTGGTCTTTTCCTATGGGTACAAAGGGCCCGCGCAGGGCATGCCGGGATGCAGCAACCCCGGGCGGGACATGCAGTATACGGGAACGGAAGCTTTCCTGCGCAAGGCTGCGGAAGCCGGGGTCGACGGCCTGATCCTGCCGGACGTGCCGTTCGAGGAAAAAGACGACTTTGCGCCTGCCTGCAGGAAATACGGCATCGATCTCATCTCCATGGTCGCGCCCACATCCGAAAGCCGCATCTCCATGATTGCAAAAGAAGCCGAAGGCTTTCTGTATATCGTTTCCAGCCTGGGAGTCACCGGCGAACGGACAGCCATCACCACGGATCTTGACGCAATGGTACGGCTCGTACGGGCGGCAACCGACGTGCCCTGTGCGATCGGCTTCGGCATTTCCACGCCGGAGCAGGCTGCCGACATGATGGCCCGCTCCGACGGAGCCATCGTCGGGTCGGCCATCATCCGCCTCGTCGAGCAGTACGGCCGCGACGCGGCCGGCCCTGTCGGCGCACTGGTAGGCAGCCTGTCCGGCAAAAAAAGATAGAAAAGCCGCCGGCCTTTCCGCCTTACGGCCAGAGGACGTATTTGCCGTTCAGATACAGCCCGGCGATGCCGCGTACGACAAGCTGCTGCCTGTCCGTGCTCTGGATCGCTATGCTCGCTGCCGTTGTCCCGGTGCCGGTATTCACGGTCAGGTAGCTGATGCCGCCGACAGATACCGTATTGCCCAGCTGAAGCTGAAGAAGGCTGCCGGAACTGTCTGCCACGCCGAATGCCGCAAGCACGCTGCCTGCCGCATCGCTGACGGCACAGACATTGCTGTTGCCCGTCAGGACTACCGTGCCGGTCGTAGCGTCCGGGAAAGTGACAGCCGCCTGCGTGAGACCTGTCCCGTCGGCGATGCCCCTGCTTCCCAGACCGGAAGCGCTGCTCTGTTTGATATCGACAGACACATAGTCATTCAGCCCGCTGTGGTCGTCCACGTAGAACCAGAATGCCACGGATTTAGCCGTCTCATCGGATCCGATATGAAAAGAGATCGTCTGACTGCCGGACTTGCCGCTGATCACGGCATACGTCTCCTTGCTCTTTGCGCCGACAACATAGCAGCTGTAATCATATTCCGCCCTGAGAGAAATAGAAGCCGAACCGCCTGTTTCGATCGTCAGCTGCGTCTCCCCGAAGTCGAAGATATCGGTGTTCGAGCCGCCTGCGCACACTGTCATTCCGAACAGCATCGTCGCTGTCAGGATACCCAGAAGCATGCTGCCCGTCTTCCTTAAAATACTCTTCATATGACCCTCCCGGCCGTTTCCGGCTCTTCTGTTCACATGCGGCAGGCCGATGGCTGCCGCCGTCTTTTTTCAGATCATATTACAGAAGATCTGTTAACACTCTGCAAAAGATGTGTGAAACAACTGTGACCGGCCCGGGCAGATCTACGATCCGGCGCTGTCCGCGATGGCTTCCCGGAACATTTCCTCCATTTTGTCAACGGACGCCGAAAGCCGGTACTTCCTGCCTTCCTCCGCATAATCCTTCCCCATGGCCGCCCGTTCCGCCGGGTGCTCAAACCAGTAGTCGATCCTGCCCGCCAGGTCGGAGGCGTTGTCCGCTTCGAACAGGCTTCTTTCATCAAGAGCGAACTGTCTCGTCGCCGAGATCGCAGAGTTGCTGATGACCGGCACCAGGCCGCAGGCAAAAGCTTCCATGCAGGCGATCGCCTCGATCTCGACCACGGATGCGTGCACATACAGATCGCAGGAATGGATGAGGGCGATCAGGTCCGGCTTCTCGTAAAAGCCGAAAGTGACCGGGTTTGTCAGCTTTTCCGCCTGCCTGCGCAGCTCTTTCTCACAGGGGCCTTTTCCTGCCAGGTGCAGCTGTATGCTGCTCTCGTGTTTTGAAAGATACACGCCGTCGATCAGGATATCCTGCCGTTTTTCCGGAGACAGCCTGCCGACCATGAGAATGTGGAAGAGCCCGTCGCCTCTGTCCGTATGGCCGGGCCTGAAGTCGTCGTCGATCCCGTTGCTGATGACATGCAGTTTTGCGCTGTAATCGTGCTCCTTCAGTTCATCCGCTATAAACTGCGACGGGCAGTGTATGTGCCCGACATTGCGGTAAAAGTAGTCGTTGAACACCTTATAGAAAAAGTCAGCGGAGACCGCTTTTTCAATATGGGAAATATAGGTCACGTCCTCCGGCTGCAGGTGGAACGCTGCTATCATGGGCACACCCATCTGCATGGCCACCTTCATCGCCTGTTTTTCAAAAAACAGCGGCAGGAGAAAGTGCACGACATCCGCATCCTCAAAGGCCCTGCGGAACATCTTCCTGTCAGGCTCCGCCACCGCGATCCCTTCCCTGTGGCAGAAATACGTCATGAGAGGTACCCACATTTCGTTCGCCCGGTATTCGGGAGACGCGTGGTCCCCGCAGGCAAGGATCTTAACATCGTGCCCCTTCCGCCGCAGGCCTTCGGCGATCCGCCAGGTCGTGATCGTCGTTCCGTTGTTCAGCTGGTCGCACGTATCGCTCACCATTACGATCTTCACTGCCGCTCCTGTCCTTCCTTTTTTATACGGATTTAATACCGGCTCCGGTTTCTTAACACCGGTTTAATTCCCGCCGCGCAATAATCGAATCGTTGAAAGGAGCGTTATGTACTTATTTCGCACGAAACTTAAAATTTCATCCGCACAGGTCATCCTGTTCGGATTCCTCGCGATCATCCTGACAGGCGCACTGCTGCTGATGCTGCCCGTCGCCTCGGCGGACGGCAGGTCTGCGGACCTGACGACTGCCCTGTTCACCTCCGCCTCCGCCGTCTGCGTGACCGGTCTCGTCGTACGGGACACCGCCACCGGCTGGACGCTGTTCGGGCAGGTCGTGATCCTCCTGCTCATCCAGGTGGGCGGCATGGGCGTCATCATGACAGCCATCAGCGCAGCCATGCTCTCCGGACGGCGTATCGGACTTATGCAGCGGAGCGCACTCGCGGATTCGATTTCCGCGCCGCAGGTCGGCGGAATCGTGCGGTATGCACGGTTCATCCTGAAAGGCATCCTGACCGTGGAACTGACCGGCATGCTCGTCATGGCCCCGGTCTTCGTCCGCGACTTCGGCGTGGCGCAGGGGCTCTGGATGGCACTTTTTCATGCGGTCTCCGCCTTCTGCAACGCAGGCCTGGACCTGATGGGTGTGCGCGGAGCTTATTCTTCCCTGACCTCCTACGCCTCGGACCCGGTCATCAACATCACCGTCATGCTTCTCATCGTCATCGGCGGCCTCGGGTTCCTCACCTGGAAGGACATCGTTTCGCACGGGTTCCGCATTTCAAAATACCGCCTGCAGAGCAAGGTGATCCTTACAACGACCGCTCTTCTGATCGCCATCCCGGCCGTACTTTTCTACTTTTTCGAGTTCTCCTCCATGCCGGTGGGCACGCGGATCCTGTGTTCCCTTTTCCAGTCCGTGACTCCCCGTACCGCCGGTTTCAACACGGTGGACCTGGGGGCGATGAGCGACGACGGCAAGGTGCTGATGATCCTGCTGATGCTGATCGGCGGTTCCCCGGGGTCCACGGCCGGCGGCATGAAAACGACCACCTTTGCCGTGCTGGTCGTCTCGGCGCTCTGCGTTTTCAGGCAGAAGAGCGATTCCACGGTGTTCGGACGGCGCATCGAAGAAAACACGATACGCTACGCGCTCTCCATCCTGCTGATGTATCTGACGCTGTTCCTCAGCGCCGCTTTCATCATCAGCCGCGCAGAGGGCCTGCCTGTCCTAGACTGCTGCTATGAGACGGCATCCGCCATCGGTACCGTGGGCCTGACGCTTGGCATCACGCCCCACCTGCACACGCTCTCCCGCCTGCTGCTCATCGCGCTGATGTATTTCGGCCGGGTCGGGGGACTGACCCTGATCTATGCCACGATTCCCGGCATACGGACAGGCGGCGCAAAACTGCCGGCAGAGCGTCTCACTGTCGGCTGAACCGGCTGCCCACTTCGGAGAACCTGACGGTTCTCCTCATGGAGGTATAAACATGACGCTGTGCGCCGATGCGCCCATCGTCATGCTGCGGCAACGGCGCTTCGCGCCGGCCGCCCACTTCGGAGAGCCTGACGGTTCTCCTCATGGAGGTATAAACATGACGCTGTGCGCCGATGCGCCCATCGTCATGCCGCGGCAACGGCGCTTCGCGCCGGCCGCCCACTTCGGAGAACCTGACGGTTCTCCTCATGGAGGTATTAAATGAGAAACATACTGCTTATCGGACTTGGAAGATTCGGCCAGCGCATCGCGGTGCGCCTTGGGGAAATGCATATACAGATCATGGCCGTCGACCGCAACGAAGACATGGTCCAGAAGATCACGCCCTATGTCACGAACGCGGTGATCGGGGACAGCACCGACGAAGAATTCCTGAAGACCCTCGGCGTCGCCAACTTCGACGCCTGTATCGTGGCCATCGGTGACGACTTCCTGAGTTCCCTGGAGATCACCGCCTCGCTGAAGGAAATGGGCGCCGCCAAAGTCATCTCCCGCGCCTCCAACGACATGCAGGCCAAGTTCCTTCTGCGCAACGGCGCCGATGCCGTCGTCAACCCGGAAAAACAGATGGCCGACTGGATGGCCCTGCGCTACGGCTGCGAAAACATCTTCGACTTCCTGGAGCTCGAGGACGGCTACGCGATCTTCGACGTCGCCGTACCGAAGGAATGGATAGGCCGCACGATCGGCGCGATCGACATCCGCAGAAAACACGACGTCAGTATCGTAGCCGTGCGGGAAAACGGACACATGGACATGGCGATCTCCAGCGACTTCACGTTTGCCGCCGGACAGACGCTCCTCGTACTCGGCAAAACAAAAGACATCCAGAAATGTTTTCACGTCGTTTCCTGAAACGGCGTGCCAGGAACGGAGGTACCGACTATGACTGTCAGCATCACCGATCTTATCGTCTGTCTGTGTTTCCCGCTTCAGATCCTGATCGGCTTCTTTGCACTGAAATATTTTGACAGACTGATATACGGCCGCGGGCACGGCAGGGACGGGGCGCCGGACAGAGAGCCGGACAGAGAACCGGACAAAACGCCGGGCAGCGCACCGGACAGAACACACCGGCACTGCCAGCCCCCGAAACGGAAGAAATATACCGCACTGGCCGAAATACTGCATATAATAAGGATATGAACACGAACGGTGAACAGGAACATCTTCTCGTCTGTATATCCTCCTCTCCCTCCTGCGCGGCGACCATCCGGGAAGCGGCCGGTCTTTACGCGCGCCTGGGCGGCCGTTTCACGGCGCTCTTCATTGAAACTCCGAATTACGCACTGATGAAGGATGCCGACCGCAACCGCCTGGCGCAGAACCTGCACCTGGCGGAAAAAGCCGGCGCGCGGGTGGACACCCGCTACGGAGATGACACGGCACTGCGCATTGCCGAATATGTACGCACCGGCAAAGTGACGCGCGTCGTGATCGGTGCCGGCGCACAGCCCCGCTTCCGCTCCCTGCGGGGCAGGTCTCTGACGGAAAGACTCGTTTCCCAGCTTCCGGACACCAGTATCTACGTGATCCCCTGCAGACAGGACAACGTCCGTTACGCAAACTTCGAAGGCAGAGAGCGCGGTACCGCGGCAGCGGTATTCCGCGATACCGTGCGTACCGCGCTGGTCCTTCTTGCCGCGACACTGCTGGGCTTTTTCTTTATCCGGATCGGCATCAAGGAATCCAACGTGATCACCCTTTATTTCCTGGCCGTCCTTATCATTTCGGTCGTCACCAGCCGGAAAGTCTACGGCCTTCTTGCTTCCGTACTGTGTGTCGTGCTGTTCAATTTCCTGTTCGTAAAGCCGGTCTTTTCCATGCACGCCTACGACGCGGGCTATTTCGTGACCTTCGGCGTCATGCTGATCTCCTCTTTCATCACCAGTTCGCTCGCCTCCCGCCTGAAAGACTACGCCGAACAAATGAGCCGCCGTGCCTACCGCACCCGCATCCTGCTCGATACCAACCAGATGCTGCTGTCCGCGAACACCGCGCCCGAGATCCTCTCGGTCGCCGGCAGGCAGGTCTCCAAACTGCTGGGCCGGGCCACGCTGATCTACCCCGTGGAGGACGGAAAACTCGGGAGCCGCACGGTGTTTTGTCCGGAAGAGAAGATGACGGAGCCGTCAAAGGAAGACGCCGCCGCTGTAGCCTGGGTGCTTCAGAACAGGAAACGGGCCGGCGCCGGGACCTCGCAGTATCCGCAGGCGCAGTACCAGTATCTGGCCATCCGCTCTCCGGCCAGCATGTATGCGATCGTCGGGATCCGCGCGCAGGACGGTCTCATCCGTTCCTTTGAATACAGCATCTGCCTGTCCATCCTCGGCGAATGCGCCCTGGCCTCTGAAAACGAGCGGAATCTGCGGGAAAAGGAACAGGCTGACATGTCCGCCAGAAATGAGCAGCTGCGCGCAAATCTCCTGCGCACTGTCTCCCACGACCTGCGCACGCCTCTGACCTCCATCTCGGGAAACGCCAGCAATCTACTGCTTGGCGGCGACAGCTTCGACGACGCGACCAAGCGGCAGATCTATGAAGATATCCGTTCGGATTCCATGTGGCTCATCGCCACGGTGGAGAACCTGCTCTCCGTGACGCGTCTGGAAAACGGAGACATGCATATCAAGCGCAACATAGAGCTCATGGACGAGATCATCGAGGAAGGCCTGCGGCACCTCGATCCCCGGAAGGATGAGCACCGGATAAAGGTGGTCTCCGGCGACGAACCGCTGCTGGTCTCCGTGGACGCGCACCTTATGGTACAGGTCATCATCAATCTCGTGAACAACGCCATCAAGTACACACAGGCGGGTTCCGTGATCACGATCTCCTCGTCAAAACACGGATCCGCCGCGGTGGTCTCCGTTGCCGACAATGGCCCCGGCGTTCCGGAAGAAGAGAAAAAACATATCTTCGAAATGTTCTATTCCGGCAGCAGCAGTGTGGCCGACCGCGGACGCAGCCTGGGCCTGGGCCTCGCGCTGTGCCGCTCCATCGTCGAGGCACACGGCGGCAGCATCAGCGTGTGCGACGCAGCCGGCGGGGGCGCTGATTTTGTTTTC
>JALCRM010000002.1 GCA_022652545.1 Lachnospiraceae bacterium | reverse complement strand
GAGGGATTTTCGGCACAATATCTGGCTGAAACGGGCCAACCAGAAGCGAAAATATAGTGATCAACCGAAAAAGCAGGCTTCATATAGGCTGTTATATAGTCTCATCGGTTGGGAAAGTATTAATTAAATAATACAGTTACAGCCTGATTTCTCCGCCTGCTTCTGCTGCTCTGTATATCGCATCAATGATCTCTGCATATTCCACGGCATGGTCAATACTGACACCACTATTGCTCTTCGGGTCCTGTCCGACAATGTCATTCGGCAGATCTTCAGAAAGCATCCTGATAAAATACCTGATATGCTGTGTCGGATTATCAGGGATCTGATCTTCCGGAATCTCATGTTCTATTCTTCTGCCTGTCAACAGAGTTACACTGTCTTTTCCGGCGGCATCGGAATTTCTGATTGCCAAAGCACTTCCTTTGCTTCCATAGACCGCCTCATAACTGGCTTCACCGCCGTCGATCCAACTGCACTCCATGGATACAAGAACACCTCCGGGATATTCCAGAATTGCGATCATATTGTCTTCGACATTATTGTTTTTAGCTCCGTCAGACCAGCTGGTCATAACGGATTTTACTGCTTCCGGCCTGCCAAAAAAATAATATGCTTTGTGAAGCATATGTCCGCCGATATCAGCCATAATGCCGCCCATCATCCTGTTTCTGTCAAGAAGAGCAAGGTTCTCCAGAACAGCATTGCTGCCTATCCGGAACGTCGCACCGGTAATTTTTCCCAGAATACCCTCCCTGATCATGTTCATGATGGCAAAATCAGCAGAACGAATAAAAGGATCAGACATATAAAATTTAATGTGATTTCTATTTACGGCATCGCGCACATCATATGCCTCCTGTGGCACAACTGAGAGCGGCTTCTCAACAAACAGACTGATACCTTTATCAGCCGCCTTAACACAAAGCTGCCTGTGAAGTGCATTTTCCGCTGTAATCACTGCAGCATCCAAATGATAGTCGTTAATTACCCTCTCATAATCAGGCTCAAAAGGGATGTTCAATTCTGCAGCATTTTTTTGACCCCGTTCTTCGTCTGTGTCCCAGATCACAGCTGTCATACTCTCCGGGAAACTGTTGATCAATCTTCCGAATTTAACAGTATGGCCCAATCCGCCGACTAATCCTATCCGCAAAACATGACTGCTCACTTCCTTATTCCTCCTGATTTCTGATCATGAACACGGTACGATCATTCATTGATATGCTTCCGCAATAAGAATACAATGCGGTTTTCAGTGCGCCGTGTCTGTTGCAGGATACATGCTTCCAAGCATGGATATCATTTCATCCCGCAGGATTTCAGCACTGCCTTTTACAAATAATGAGTTCATTGCACCATATGTCATCTTGTCATAAGCCTCTGCATCAACCATATACTTCGCAGCACCATTCAGCATAGTCACAACAGCAGTAACCGGAACCGGCGACTTATCCCGTATAGTGTGCGATGTAATACTGGCAAGTTCAGCTTTGGTCCCCACAAGTGCAAAATTTCCGATAATCATCGCATTGATAACAGTTGATTCAGTCCTTCCGTCAGGTTTGAATACATAGGATCTGGTTGGATGCAGGTTCTTAAGAATCGGATCGCGATACTGTGTTTTCAGATCGACTGTAATCGCTGCAGCCCGCAGTACTGGCTTTGAAGATACTATGAATGCCTTTTTTGCCGCCTTCAGGACTTCCGCTCCCAGTCTTGCACTCCCGGCTTCAAGCAGGGCATATCCCGCTTCATGCATATCAACCGTTCTTAAATTCCCGGAAATATCAGTTTCCTGACGAACCGCGCGAAACTGCGGTTCCTGGTCGCCGCACCCACCGCACAAGCCAAGGGCAACAAAACCGTCACCAAATTCCTTTTCAACATATGCCGAAGCATTTCCCAACAAATCAGAAGAAATCAGCTTTCCTCCGGACGCAAGTTCTGACTTTGCAGTCACGGTTCCCTGACAGTCATAACCATAAATCAAGGCAATCGGTCTGCCGTTTTCTTTGCAGAACAATGCCGTCGGAATGGAATGATCGGAATACTCTCCCGCATCGACCCCCAGCCACCATCCGTCTTTTGTCTCCATATTGCGGCTGGCATTGACATCACATGTCCCGCAGCCTGATAAGACCGTGATCTTATCCATTGTTTTTCCTGCTTCTTCTGCCGCCTTTTCTACAGCAACGCAATATGCATTTTTAATCATGCGGCTTCGCTCGATCTCTTCCTGTGTGCGAACGGGATGCCCCGGACGTGGAATGTCCGGTTTTCTCGGAGAAGGAGCTCTCCACAGGTGCGGCGTAGTAAAGTTGTGGGTTGCACATATCCAGCAGTTGGCCTCCGGCACTTCCGCTTTTTCATGTATTGTCTTCCTGAATTCATCAACGGCATCGTCAAAAAGAGAGGTTATGTCAATTGCCGCAATAGCAAAACGTTCTCTTATACCGTCACGCTCCTGCTCGAATACAAGCATGCGAATGGCACAATTGTCATGTACTCCCACGAAACCATCTGAAGGCCAGCAGGCATCGGAAAAATCCACTGTTACCTTAGCTTTCCCCATTTTCAACATAGTCATTTGCCTCCGGTCGAATTGTTGTTTTTCTGTGAAAACAGCCATTCCTTAGGCGTATCCAAATCATAAGCGGCAGGCCAGGTATTCATATGATTGGAAATGGGATTATTATCCACACCTTCAGGAACCACAGATGTATCTGTGAAAGTGGCATAGACAACATTGGCCTCTGTATCCAACGAAGGCTTAAGCACCTGCTCCTGCCGTTCCTTTTCCCATTTTGCATTCAGCAGAAACCGCTCAACTTTTCCTCCGCCTTCGGCAATGGCTTCCGCGGCTTTATTCATTCCGGGATAGGCTCCCATGTCACCATCTGAATTGATCATAAACATTTTCTGATGTGCGATTGACAAAAGATCCTCTGTTTTGTGCCACTGTCCGGCCACCATGTATGATGCCGCAAAAAATCCGGGGTACATTATATTCAAGGCAAATGCGGCAATGCATCCAAGAGACTGACCGGTCATATAAACACGCGTATCATCAGCACGATATTCAGAGATAACCTGACGAGCTATCCCGACCAGAAGCTCAGGAAGTACTCCCGTTCCTCCGGTTTCCTGATCGCTGGTCACATGCATATTCTTCGGGATCTGCGGCACTGCCACTATGCATCTGTGCCGGCTCTGCCATTCCGGACATGCAAAACTGGTTGCCCCATTTCCCTGGAGCAGCGCAATCAGCGGATCATCCCCCTGAACCGAAGCATCCGCCACAAACATAACAAGCGGAAGTTTTTCTTTCCTGTCAGCAGGAAGATACAGGCTGTATGGTATACTGCCCTTTTTATCTTCGAATAAATACTGTCTGAAATCATCTACAACCTGACGTATGCCATGTGAAGAAGCTATAGATTCATTTTCGGCACAGATCTCTGATCCATCCGCTGCATTGACCGAAGCGATCTGACGTACAACGACACGATTCTCAGCCTGTACACAGACTGTCGTAATATGCGGTCCTTGCCCCTTACTGTGCCCGCCTGGTCCCCCCGGACCTCCCGGACCACCCGGACCTCCCGGGCCTTTCGGACCTTGTCCGATCTTTTCCTGCCCCGGCATTGATTCCCGTCCCTTATCGCCTTCTGTAAATACCAGCGATGCATCCTCATCAGTTATCGAAAGCTCCAGGATCACATACCTTCCATTGCAGACTTTATCTGAATGTTTTCCGGTATCGTTCGTGTATGCTTTCTTTATTGTTCTGTTTTCTACCGCATAACATTCCGCCATAACGGAACTGCATGCGATATCCTTCTCATATTCAACTACAGCTATCGATATTCTGGATCCAAACGGAAATGCTTCTGCAATCGAAGTAACGCTCCTGATACTTTTTGTCCGATAGACCGCCATAATTATTCCTTTCCGGAGTTTGCTTTTTTGCTTTCATCAACAGTGTCGTTATTTTTCCTGTCTCCCTGATCTGTCTCGACAGCGTTCTTTTTCTTATCCGCATGGAATATTCCCGCTGCTTTGTCCATATCCTCCGGCTTCTCCAGTTTTTCTCTGATATCCGGTTTATGGGGGCCAAGATTCCTTTTATCCTCAATGAATAACAGTTTTGCAAAATCCGCAAATCCACGCCGGAAAGTAGAGTGATCATGCGTAAAATCTTTCGCATACAGCCGGACATGCGTACAATTCTGTCTGGTTATACCGTTTCTTGAAAGCCAGTCATCATCCATCTGCAATCCCCAATTTGTAAGATATTCTGCTTCTCCTCTTGAAAAGAACAACACTTTATACTGTTTTCCCACCTCATCTCCATTATTGAACATCCAGTACATATGTTTGTTCTCTTCATATGTTTTATAAATATTATCGTAACGAATCGGTGCTGCAAAAAATCCTATATTTCCAAACACTTCCGGATGGCCCCATCCAATCAGGCCTGCTGCGACGCCGCCAAAAGAATCACCGCAGACGGCGCGGTGCCACTTGTCGGCATATACACGGTACTCGCTTTCAATAAAGGGAATTGTGTCTTTCAGAATCATATCCTGCCAGTCAAAAAGCAGTTCTTTCTCTCTGGCTTCCTCATTTTTAAAAGCCATGGTATTGGTCATAACAAGAACCATTGGAACCGCTTCTCCGGATGCAACCAGGTTATCCAGAATATAATGTACTTTGCTGGCATTAATCCATGTTGTTTCATTTTCACTTCCTCCGTTATTCAAAAAAACAACAGGATATTTGCTGTTGGAATTATGATTGTATTCCGCAGGGAGATAAACAATGCAGCGCATAAAACGACCGTATACCTTAGAATAATATGTGCGATAGATCGCTGATCCATGCGGAACATTCTCAATATGGTGAAGAGTAAAACCCGGATCCGGGATTTCGAAATAATTCTCATTTCTTCCTGCCCTATGATAAACAGGCATATAAGGGCTGATAAGATGAGCACCGTCAATAATATAGGAGAAATCCCGCGGACCGACATCGGTCGGATCATACGGGAGCAGGTACTCCCAAAAGCCATTCTCTTTCTTCTCCATATCCAGGATCACGCCTTTACGCGTTCGAATATGCGTAGGACTGAAATCCAGTTTCACATATCTTGCATCCGGAGCGTAAAGCCTAAACAGGACATCTCCATTCGGGCAGACTAAAGCACCAGTTTTTTCCTGTTTTCCGGTCTTTCTGTCTCCGATTCTTTCTAACGGGGTTTCTTCAAAATCATTTGCATCCTCATTGAAAACCTGATTATTCATGAGTTCTGAAAAGTCCATCACATTGGCCTCCTTGCGCATATTGAGCCCGTAATATTCATAGATAATCTCAACTTTCGTTTATATTTATCTTACCTGTATCCCGGCTTTAGCATCAATTCCATATTGCTTTCATTCATTCCATATATGCCCTGTAGCCGTCCACTCTTAACGCCGCAGTGTTTCCTGCATCGTTTCCTCAAATGAATAATTAGGAAAGAAATGGAATAAAAGTGCAGTTTTCCCTACTGTATAATCAAAATTAAATCAATGAAATTTCAAGCTGTCTCCATGAAGTTAATGACTCATTCTCTTGAAAAGGACAATAAAATGGGAAAAATGATGTGCGGTGCAGCAAAACGCTGTATAACTCCTGATGGCAGCCTGCTGCCCAAACTATATGGGTTAATGTGGTTTACCTTCGGCGGTGTCATGGATGATATTTACACAAGAGTAATTGCTCTTGGAGACGGCACGGAAAAATCTCTTCTTATTTCTTTTGATCTGGATAAAGCGCCTATGCCTGAACTGTGGATACCGGATCTGTCAGAAACGTATAATATCCCGGAAGAAAATATACTTTATATCGGGATTCATACACATTCCGCTCCTGTTGTCGGAAACCGTCCGCTGAACCCGAAAGAAGATAAATCCACTAAGTCTGTCGAAGTTCAGAATGCTTGCCTTGCTTACGAATCTTTTATCTATACACAATTAAAAGAGGCTGTAAAAGAAGCCTTGAATTCAATGCGTCCTGCAAAAATGCGCTGGGCTTTTGATGAAAGTTATGTAAATACGAATCGAAATCAGGATTATTACCTAAAACATAAATTAAACAACTCAAGCATTCGCAATGCTTTGGGAACATCGCCTGCTTCTCCTTGTGATCACACACTTTTTGCCATGCAGATCGATGATGAAAAAGGAGTGCCTGTTGCTTTTTTCATTAACCATCCAACGCATAATATCGTCACTATAGGAAACCGCTGCGGCAAAGATTCAAAAGTCGCAATTACCGGAGATATGGGTGGTCGCTGCAGCGGCTATCTGGAAAAAGAGTTCGATGGTGCAGTTGCAATCTGGTCAAGCGGGGCAGCCGGCGATCTCAATGCTGCCATGTCTGTTCAGATCTACTATCCCGATCCGGAAACAGGTGATGTAAGCGAGGTATACTTAACTGATCCCGAATCGCCGCGCGTACTGCTCGATATGATGTCCGGGCGACATTTTGAGGATATACGGCGCGCACTGCGGAATCTAAACGAAGGTACCGATACAATTACCATCCACGGAAAAATTGCCTGGAGCGAAACTCCCGCCCGGAATGTTTTCGGTCATATGCCCGGGCCATTCCAATATGAATACGGAGATAACATTCCGCCTTACCGGATCCGTCTTCATCTGATCTCACTCGGAGATGTTTCTCTTTTTGGAATTGGCGGTGAACTGTACCAGAGTCTTGGGAAAGCCATCAAGGAAGCATCTCCCTGCAAAAACACCATCGTCATCAATCACGATGCCAGTTTAATTGACGATGCTGGCTATATTCATGACGATGCTACTCTGAAACATGCAGCCGAAGTCAATGGCGGTGCACTCGGCACTGCGCAGACGAGGTCTTTGCCCGGATATGTAAAAGATTCTCTTATAATGCACGTCAGAAAAATGTTCGCTGAAGCCTGAAATATTCCAATCCCATTATTCAAAAAGGAGATAAAGATCATGGAAGGAAGACAGATGCCACAGATACAAAAGACTATCACCGGAAGCGATATTGGTGATAACATTATTTGCTTCTCCGGCCCCCCTGTCGGCTTTAAATGCTACCTCGTCCGGGGGACAAAAAAAGCTGCACTGATTGACTCCGGAATGGGAATAGGCTCGCTGAAAACAGAAGTCCTCAAATATACAGACCTTCCCATTGTGCTTATCAACACGCATTGTCATCCGGATCATGCGGGCGGCAATGCAGAGTTTGATCCGGCACTGATCAATCCGGCAGATATGGATGTGTTTAAAAGAATGGCCACGAAAGAATTCCGTACACAGGATATTGCACATATGCCCGGCGATGACTGGGCATCAAAATTGCAGCCGACCGGTCCTGACCCGATTGCCGCAAGTGACGGGCAGATCATCGATCTCGGCGGCAGGCAGCTTGAAATAATCTTTACCCCCGGCCATACACATGGAAGTCTGTGCGTATATGAAGAAGCAACCGGCGTGCTTTTTTCCGGTGATAATATACAGGGACGAACAACGGCTCTCCGGGAATGGAATTCAACAACTGTATTGGAATTCTATAATTCGCTGCTAAAACTCCGCAGCAGAAATATTCGCCGCATATTAACAGGACATGTTCCGAATGATAATCCCGGAGACCTCCTTGAGCGCAAAATCAAATGCACCAAAAAGATTTTGAATGGTGTAATCGGAGAAGCCGGAAAATATCGTGACATTACAACATATATTGTAGAATATGAAGGCACAAGCGTAGAGTATCTTCCGGATCGTATCCGTTAAGCAGCTCTGTTTCACCAACAGGTAATTATTTGATACAAAGCAATAAATGCTATAATGATTTTACTGTAGAATCAGTGCGTTCTCTCGGAGGCTGCAATGGAGCTGAATTATATTCGGGAATTTGTTGCCCTTGCGCAAAGCTGTCAGTTCCAAAAAACCGCTGATGATCTATATATGTCCCAGTCTTCTCTCTCAAAACACATTAAAACAATTGAGCAGGAGCTTGGGCATGATCTGCTGAACCGCTCGACCAGACGTGTGGAATTGACAGAATTTGGAAAAGAGTGGCTTCCTTATGCAACGCAGATAGCGGCAATTCAAAAAGAATATACTGATCGGATGCTTGACGGTCTGGCCGACAAAAAAATCAAGATTGGTATATCACCAATCATTACTTTGTATACACTGAATGATTATCTCTCCAGTCTCACCGACAATTATCCCGGTTATTATGCATTTGTTAATCAGGATATGGAGGAAAACCTTATTGCGTGCCTTCGAAACGGTGATTATGATTTTGTCATTAAATCCCGGAATGATTTTTCCAACGAAGAGGGGCTTTCTTCTATCCCATACGCAACAGATACCCTCGTTACGGTACTGTCAGAAGATCATCCGCTGGCCGGTCGGGAAAGTACAACCATAGATGAACTTTCCGCATACTCTTTTGCGCAGCTGGGTACTACAAACTTTGCACGCATACTGAATCCCGGTCTTCCGATATCTGTATTTTCTGCCAACCGTGGCCAGACTCTGATGAGTCTTGTGAAGAACAGAAATGTGGTATCTGTCCTTCCCTATTATGCTGCCCTGAATTTTATACATCAATCCGGTATTTCCGGGATCATCACAAAACCATTGGTGCCTGAAACACATCTCTATATGGATATTATCTATCTGAAGGCCAGGGAAAATTCGACCATTATTCAGGGTGTAACCGATTATCTGTCATCCCATGTTATCAAAAGATTCAATTAAGGTTTAGGAAGAACTCCCATAATGACTAATACATTTGTTCATCCATTTCTTCCATCAGTTCTTTGTGCATGGTGATCAGATGATCTACAAAGGATTTTCCAAAATATCCGGGCAGCATATTCGTGCGCTGCAGGCCCGGGAGGTCTGCCTCCGGCATCAGCAGTGTCTCGTCATCATAGATATATCCTGTATTGGAAATCATACAGCAGTCGTGATCAATTAGAATTACATCGCTGTCAGGAAGGATTTCTGATGCAAGATCTGCATACGCGCTGTAAAACTCTCCGCTTCCACCGATCAGAATTGTCTTTCCAAGCGTCATCATATGAAGCCGAACTTCATATTCACCTTCTACTCCGGGAGTTCTTGACCACGCAACGATACCATTGATATAAGCATTAGTGATACTGCAATTAATCTTCTGTACCGTCCGAATAATGTCCTGAGAATGGTTTGCTGCAAGCGCTTCCAGAACCATCCTGCTGCTTTCTCCGTTCATTCTCTGTGTGACCATATCTCCGGTATGCAGATCCGGATAGTGAAGTTCATTCGCATAAATCGGATAAATATTACCGGCTGCACCCGTACACCAGATCGCCGTGGAACCCGGATACTCAGTCTCCAGATTGGTACAGACTTTCCCGGCGAGATCGGCACTGATTCCCATCTTTCCGTTGATACATTTATTCGTATGCATGATTGTACAATGGCATGGATAATGAACAAAGATACATAAGATCCTGTCGTCAGTATCAGTAAATTTGATCACTGTCGCTTTATGGGTGATCGGTCTGGAAAAATCGCTGCCTTCTTCAAGTCTGCGATGAATTTTTCCGATTTCATCCCGGTACTCATACCATTGTCTTCCGTCAACGTTGATATAACTATTACAGGATCCTATTCCCATCCGGCAGGGGGCCTGTCTGATATATGCTTCCTGACATGCTTCCATCATCCTGATCAGCAGAAAATCTTCATATTTGTGCGTTGCTTCCTGAATATCCGCAGCTTTTAAATCAATATTATTCGGACCTTCATATGTACGGTCTCCGCTGATGGGTGCACAGTGTGTGTGTACTGCGGTTATAAAGACTTCCTCTTCCTCCAGGTGATATGTTTCTTTCAATGCTTTCAGATAACGGATCGGCTGCGGGGCTTTATCAAGGTCAAATACAATAAACATCATTCGTTCTACGTCATGCCTTAGAAAAAGCACCCGAACGTAGAGGTCGTCAAGAACTCCTCCAATATCCTGTTCCATCAGCCCGCTGAGATGAGGAATCATTTCCTTATCCGGCGTGATACACCTTTTTGCTGTTCCGCAATACAGATTGCTCATGACGATCCTCTTATTTGTCCAATACCAGTCTATTCTTCGTTACGGACCCGGATATCATAGCTGTCATTGTCGATTTTTGAATTATTTTTTATTTTTATATATTGCATAGTATTTTCTTTGCGGAAAACATAGAATAACAGTGCGGCAGCCAAAAAATCGATCCCAACTGCAGCGATATCGTGTATATCCGGACTCCTGTTCAGAAAAATCCAAGTGATATTGCCGACAGCAGCTGCCATACAGCACGCCATGGATGCAGCTGCTGCCCCGATCAGAGTGTTTCTGTCTTTATACTGACGAATTTCCAGAAGCCGCGGATAAAAAACATAAAAGGCAGTATAAACGGCAAACCAGGCCAACGCCAGAATTCCGGCGACAATCGGCAGAACGATATACCACTCTCTGGCACTTTCCGCCGTTCCCTGCAAAATGAGGGCAAACGCAGCTACCAATGCTGTCAGAAGATAACGGACCTTATACTGCTTCCAGGTTTTGTCCGCACAGTTCTGTCTGTAGTAATAGCCGGCATAGGTCCGTTCGATATGCAGTCTCTTACGCCGCGGATCATATACTTCTTTTTCAGTATAGTTTTCAAAATACGAATGATAAAAACGGTTGTATGACATATTTAAATCTCTTTCGCTCTGCAGCAGGAAATAAAATGCTCCGGGGAGATCTCATGCAGTTCCTGGGGTTCTTTACATTTTTCTGTCGCATACGGGCATCGTGAATAGAACCTGCATCCTGGCTTAGGATTGATGGGAGATGTAATTTCGCCTTTCAGCAGAACCCTTTTGCTCGGATGGTGGATGTCAACAGAAGGTATTGCTGAAAGAAGCGCTTTTGTATATGGATGCATCGGCCTTGTAAACAGTTCTTCCGTTTCTGCTTTTTCTACCATCTGTCCGAGATACATTACGCAGATATGGCTGGAAATATGACGGACCACCGACAGATCATGCGTCACGAACATTAGCGTAAGTCCAATACTGTCCTGAAGATCCATCAGAAGGTTCAGGACCTGCGCCTGAATCGAAACATCAAGCGCCGAAACAGGTTCATCACATACGATGAACTCCGGCTTCAGCGCGATCGCTCTTGCAATTCCTACGCGTTGACGCCTGCCTCCGTCCAGTTCGTGGGAATACGAATTACGCAGTCTTTCTTCAATTCCTACCAGATCCATCAGACGGTCCGATTCTTCGCTGATCTGTTTTTTATTGTACCTTCCGCTGAGCATAAGAGGTTCTGATACAATCTCGCCAACCGTCATTCTGGGATTGAGAGAGGAATAAGGATCCTGAAAGATAATCTGCATATTTGACCGTGCTTCTTTCAGTTGGTGCGCATTCAGCTTCGTGATATCCTTCCCATTCAGCAGTATCTGGCCTCCGGTACTGTCGAGCAGATGTATGATGGTCCTCCCAAGAGTCGACTTTCCGCATCCGGATTCTCCTACGACTCCGAGTGTCTGTCCTTTTTCTATTGTAAAGGATACATCATCAACCGCATGAAGCTGTCCACCCGGCACACTGAAATATTTTTTTAAATTCCTGACTTCGATAACACTGTCAGACATTGTGAGCCTCCTTGCTATTCCTGATGCAGCGGCAAAAATGACCAGGCGTTATTTCATCAAGAACTATCTGGCCGGTTCGGCAGTCATCCGTAGCATAAGGACATCTCGGACTGAACTTACAGCCTTTCGGTAGATTGGTAGGGTCCGGCATCATTCCATTGATCGGATGCAGCCTTTTTTCACCGACAGCCATCATAGGCAACGATCCAAATAATCCATTCGTATACGGGTGTGTGGGATGATCAAAAATGTCTTCTTTCGTTCCCTTTTCAATGATCTCACCGGCATAGACAACGGCTACGTCGTCACACATTTCGGCAACCACGCCCAGATCATGCGTAATAAGAATCATGGCACTGTTCAGGCGTCTTCTGAGGTCATTCATCATATCCAGCACCTGTGCCTGAATTGTTACATCAAGGGCAGTTGTGGGTTCGTCTGCCAAAAGCAGTTCCGGATTGCAGGAAAGCGCAATGGCAATGACAACTCTCTGCTTCATCCCTCCGGAAAACTGATACGGGAACTCTTCATATCTTTCTTCCGTTATGCCGACCATTTTCAGGATCTTTATCGCCTGTTCCTTGGCTGCATGCTTTCCGGCATTTTCAGAATGAAGTTCGATTGCTTCGGCGATCTGGTCTCCGATCGTCATAAGCGGATTCAGCGCTGTCATGGGATCCTGGAAAATCATTGATATCTGGTTGCCCCGGATCTTCAGCATCTCTTCTTCCGATGCCTCCAGAAGATTCTTTCCATCAAGCAGTATTTCTCCCCCGGTGATTCTTGCCGGAGGATTAGGCAGAACTCCGATGATCGATTTTGCTATGGAAGTTTTACCTGCGCCGGTCTCCCCGACCATTCCAAGGGTCTTTCCTCTTTCAAGATCAAAGGAAACGCCATTTACTGCATGAATGACCTGTTTTCCTGATGTATATTCAATCTGCAGATCCCTGACCTGCAAAAATTTACTTTCCATGGTTGGCTCCTTATTTTTTCAGTCTGGGATCCATTGCATCTCTGAGTCCATCACCAAGCATGTTGATCGCAAGAACAGTAACTGCAATAAACACGCCAGGCCAAAGCAGAAGATGCGGCGCACTCTGAATATAGGCACGGCCTTCAGAAAGCATGGCTCCCCATTCAGGTGTTCCTACCGGGACACCAAGACCAATATAGGAAAGACCGGCTGCCTGCATGATCGTCGCTCCGATACCCATTGTGATATTGACAATAACAGGCGAAACTGTATTAGGCAGCAGGTGTTTGAATATAATCCTGGATGTACTGCAGTTAATTGATGCCGCAGCCTCCAGGTACTCGCTTTTTCTTTCACTCATGATTCGTGCGCGAAGCATTCTGGTAATTCCGGCAATTCCTCCGATTGATAATGCAATGATCGTGTTAAGAAACCCATTGCCGAGTGCGGTTGCAATACAGATAGATAAAAGCATACCCGGGATTGCCTGCAGTACATCAAGGAACCGCATTACGAGGTTATCTACCCATCCGCCAAAGTATCCGGCGAACGCTCCCAACACAAGACCGATCACAGCTGATGCAGCCGCCGCAGTAAATCCAAGTAACAAAGAATATCTTCCGCCATAAAGAAGTCTGGTCAGCATATCCCGTCCGAATTTATCACAGCCCAGCCAATGTGCCATGGAAGAACCCTGAAGCGCCACTTTCGGATCAAATGCATTTGCACTGTAAGGAGTAATAACCGGTGCAAAAGTTGAAAGCAAAATAATAACTATCAGGATCCCCAATCCCGTCATGGCAAACCGATCCTGGGCCAGGCGCTTAAGCACCTGCATGAACTGAGATTCCTTTTTATACCGGATATGGGTTTCCGCAGTCATAGTTTTTGTTGTTACCATAGTTACTGACCTGCCTTTCCGATATACTGTGCCTTAATTCTTGGATCAACAACTGCATAGACCAGATCAACAAGCAGCATGACAACGGATGTCGTTGCTGCCAGAATAATCACACCTCCGCGAATGACCGGATAATCGCGGGTATTAACCGCATTCAGCATATACTGCCCGATGCCGGGAATGGAAAAGACCTGCTCGATGATGACTGTGCCTGCCACTGCCCTGCCGAAATGTCCACCGATTACTGTTATGACAGGTATAAGCGCGTTATTCAGCATGTGCTTATGAATGACGGTTTTTTCAGGAACACCTTTTGCCCTTGCAGTTGTGATGTAATCTGCTTTCATGACATCCAGCATTCCGGAACGCGTCTGTCTTAACAGACCGCCTATGCCGGCCAGCGCATTGGCCATGATCGGCATAATATAGTATTGCAGACCGCCTATTCCATAGGATGGGAGCCAGTGAAGGATTTGAGAGAATAGAATTACAAGCATCAGCGCAAACCAAAAATCAGGAACAGAAACACAGGCCATAGCAAAAATCGTGCTGACCCTGTCCTGCCATTTTCCCTGTTTAAGGGCCGCCTGAATTCCAAGGGGAATCGACAGAATCACATCTACGATAATACAGGAAATTCCGATAAAGAGCGTTCTGGGAAAACGTGACATCATTTCTGTTGTGATAGGAGCATTGTATGTGTATGATATTCCGAGTTCATGATTAATAAAAACATTGTATAAAAAGCTGCCTAACTGAATAAGATACGGCTGATCCAATCCCCATTCATGGCGCATTGCATCTTTCTCTGCAATTGTGGCATTCGCTCCCATCATAATTTCAACAGGATCTCCGGGAACAAAATACATAATCGTAAAAATAACGATTGATGCACAGAAAATGACAACAATACAAAGGATCAGCCGCTTGATTATATATTTCGCCATGATCGATAATCCTCCGTAAAAAACAGATTCCGCGAATATCAGAAAGAGCGGCAAGCAATCTTTGATCCTGATACTTCCGACAGATAAATTGCATCTGTCGGAAATGACCAGGACTTCATGTATTACTGTGCTTTAAAAATAGTGGCATTTGAACGAATGATTCTCTGCTCTGACATGATCAGATGATCCGGATCAACCTTACTGCTGGCCCCATAGTACTGAACCGCCTGCACAATACCTTTGCAATATGCTTTTCCAACGAGATAATCATGAAAAGCTTCTACATTTGCTTCAGTATGTCCATCATTGCTGCGGACCTCTGTCAGTTTCTTCTGAAGTTCCGTATCCATATCGAAGTTAATGGCACCGCCCCAATTGTATTTGGCTGCGTTCAGAACTTTATCCCAGACATTCACTGCATAATCGGTGGAAGCCATCTGCAGCAGATAAATATCCCAATTGGAAGGTACGGCTGCCTGATCGCTCATCAGATTTCCCTGAAATGAAGTGATCTCGACCGTGACACCGAGTGCTTCCCAATAGTTCTTAAGTATCTGTGCTACTTCCGTAGATGTTTCATCTGAAGAACAGATCAGTTTTAATGTTTTACTCTTATCAAACCCTGAAGAAGCGAGCAGTTTCTGGGCCTTATCAGCGTTATACTGGTAATAATTATCTTCAGACTCATAATAGTCTTTGTAATAATCAGGATAGTTGCTGTTCGAAATATCATATACAGGAACAGATGCTGTTGACGTAAGAAGCTGTGAAATACCTGTATTATCCACGCCGTAAAGCAATGCATTGCGCAGGTCTTCATTACCGGATAATACAGATGAGGAATCGGCGTTTAAAAAGATCATATAGGTAAGATTTCCAGGTTCGGGAATTACACTATATCCTTCAGATTTCAGGCGGTCTGCATCACTGAGCTGAACCGCACCATAATCAAGTGAACCTGATTCAATTGCAGTTGCCCTCTGCATCGCCTCGGTAATGATCTGAAAATTGATCTTGTCTGTATGCTGCTCGGAACTCCGCGCAATATACTGTTTATCTGTCTGCCAGTAATCTTTGTTCTCAACAAAGCTGATTTCTGAACCGCCGACATATTTGTCGAGCACATACGGACCGGTCCCGATCGGGTGCTGCGCCATTCCGTTTCCTTCGCTTTCATATGCCTTCTGGGAAACGATAAAAAACTGTGTCAGAAATCCTTCTGCGTCACCGATCGCCGCATTATCTTTAAAATGAATGACAAAATTGTAATCGTCCTTGATTTCAAGATTATCGATCATCTTTACAGAAGGCACCTTGCCAAGCCCTAAGGCCGTCTCATAACTATATTCAACATCTGCTGTGGTAATGGCATTCCCTTCACTGTCCTTGATATAATTGAAAAGTTCCACATTATACGTGTAATCGTCAACCTGGGTAACCGTCTTTGCAAGGCACGGTTCAGGATCCTTATTCAGTTCCTTGATCTCCAGACTCTGATATACTACATTGATCAATGCGGACGCACCGCCCATATTACCGGCCCAGGGTCCCATATCCGTCGGGTCGTTTACACTGGCGATATTGAATTCGGCGATGTGTGCGGATTCAATATCATCCGGAACTGCCTGATTTGAAATGGCTGCATCCATTGCTGCGGTTCCGGTTTCTGCTGTATCAGAAGCTGATGTCGCAGCAGCCGAAGCAGTGCTTTCTGTTCCTGTGGATGTGGCGGCACTCTGTACGGATGAACCCGCACTGTCCCCGCATCCGGCCATAAGCGTCATCGCCATAGCCAGTGTAAGTATTGTTGCAAGTGATTTCTTTCTCATGTAACCCTCCTTTGATATAAATAGTAATTGCTGAAACAATTTTTGTTCATTATTTCCTGTCTGTCGGATTTTCTTTCAACTCTATTGACACTTTATCCCACTGCTCATTGGCAAATCAATTTCGTTTCCGTCAATTTTATTCAAAATTGGAATGAATGCCGTATGCGCTTTTTGACGAATATTCCAGATTTTTTTCCATATGCAACCGCCATATGGTTATTCAACTCCGGAATAAATCGTGCTGCAATTTGAATTGAACCCTTCCTGATTCTCACAATAGAATTAAGCAGATATATTTCTCATGCTGCTGTTCATACAGAAGCATTCATGTAAATCAACACGGAAAGGAGTTTTATCATGCAGTCATCAGATATCTGTTTTTCATCTACCGAACTCGTAGAAAACACCTGGCTGATCAAAGGGACAGGAGCATCAAGTTATCTTCTCACTGGTGAGAGATGCGGCATCATGATCGACAGCGGCATGTCACTTGCGGATATTCATCAGTATGTATCAACTCTTACCAACGTACCGGTTGATATCGTTCTGAATACACATGGTCATTTTGACCACACCGGCGGCAATGGGTATTTTCACACTGCTTTTATGGGAGATCTCGCTTCGGAAATAGCAAAACAGCCTAACGGTAACTCATCTCCCGCAGAAAATGCTTATCCTATGAATTATTCGATTTTGACAATTAAGGACGGGTTCTCGATCGATCTGGGCGGACGAATAGTGGAAGGTATCTGGATTGGCGGTCATTCTCCGGATTCCTTCGTGTATCTGGATCACAAGGAGCATATTCTGTTCGGTGGGGACAGCGTACAAACACACATTCCACTGAAATATAAATGTATTGATCCTCAGCCGGGACTTATGCGATATGCCATGAGTCTTTCCCGCCTTATGGCACGACGTGATGAAATACAATACATCTGCGGCGGGCACAATGATTCCCTGCTTGATGGTTCGCTCCTCAACCACCTGCTGATTTGTGCGTTACTTGGTATAGATGGGCAACGGGATCAGCAGCCGCCTATGCCTCCGGGACATGATCCTTCAAAGGGGCCTTTCAAACTGCACGATCCTGCAAATTCAGGTTATACTGTATATAAAGATGCTGCTATCTCATATGACAAGCGATATGTCGACAGTTACAAAGAGGCGGATTTTATAGCAGGGACCTGAAATCATCATCGTAATACCCGCATCTTCCCACCAACGAGGCATATTGTGATATGAATAACTCCAAAACATCCGACAATTCCAAAAACAATCCAAAAGTTAAGCTTCTGATCACTCTGCTGATCTGGATTGCAATCATTTTTTGTATCAGCTATGTCCGCGGCAATAACTCTGTAGCAATTTCATGGAACGGTTCCGGCATGTCTGCAAAAGACCCATCCGGGCAGACATACCAGATTAATTTCGGCGACACTGACAGTATGAAACTGATCAGTGTCAGTGATTATGGAAACGCTGCAGGAGGTTCTCAGAACCCATCCTATCGCTGGGGCCTTTGGAAAAATGATGCATATGGTATATATCATATCTACGCAGCTTCAAAAACTGATTGCTGTATCGTATTCTCTACAAATGACGGTTATGTTGTCGTTAATCAGGATACTGCTGATGAAACGCGAAATTTATACGACTATCTGAAACAGTTGTTTGATGAGAATGGATACAAAATCAGTGTTTCCTGATCTCAGCATATGATAATATGATTCTCTGCTTACCTTACCTGCGACATCTCGCATGCCGCGGGTTTTTTATTGCCCCGGCATCTTATGTGTTTCCATGCGAAAGCAGAATGAATAGGAGACTATTCGAATTGAACTTCCTTTTACGAATGTTTTAACATAATTTCAGATATTAAGACAAAAAGGTGAGGTGCATGCAATGACAGCAGATAGAGCAGATCATTATCAGGCACGCCTGCAGGAGCTGAAGATTCCTGAAGTTGAGAAACCGCTGAAAACAGAATACCACTGTGATGTACTGGTCGTCGGCTGCGGATGGGCTGGCTTGAACGCTGCTGTTGCAGCGAAGGAAACCGGCTCCGATGTGATTGTTGTTGACAAGGGCACGCCGGGTTTTTCGGGAATGTCTGCTTTTTCCAGTTCTCATCAGTGGTTTGATGCCGATTTTGGAGATGACCTCGATGCGTGTCTCAAGGAAATGCAAATAGGCAATGAATATATTGCTAATCTCGACTGGTATCGCCAGTGGGCCAAATACTCCAAAATGATTGCCGGTCGTCTTCTTGAGTGGGGAATTCTGACACAATATCCTTCCGGTGAAGATTCCGGACATTATGTAGACGGTGACTGGCGTCACGATGATCTCCGCGGCTACCGTGAAGAGTTTGCCGTATATGACCGCCGCAACAAATGGATTGAAACACTGGATCGCTTCTCCATACCATGGCTGTCCCGAATTATGATCACGGATGTACTGGAACAGAATGGACAGACAGTGGGTGCCATTGGTTTCCATGTACCTTCCGGAGAAATCATGGTCTTCAAAGCAAAATCCGTCATTCTCTGTATGGGCGGCGGTTCATTTAAACCCGCCGGTTTTCCGACAGGTTGTGATTCCTTTGACAGCGATTGGATCGGATATAGGCACGGTCTCCCGATCGTCGGGAAAGAATTTGATGATTTTCATTTCTGTGCTTCCTATGCCCCCGGAAATGTACTTTCCTGCAACAGTTGGCAGTATCTGGAAAATATCTGGCTCTGCGGCGGCGACATACGTGAACAACGCATCATGGGACGTGCAAGAGGGATCACGGGCAGTCTTCTGGTTCCTCGGATCAATGCATGTCTGAATGGCCTCATGCCTTATGCCAGGACAGATACGGTAAAATCGACCGGCCGCGGAAAAAGTTCTTCAGAGGATCCGAAAGATCTCCGCATAGGGAAATGGACAAGTCCCCTTCCCAAAGGCGACGCATACGGTGCTGCCGTTGGTATGCAGCTGCACCTTGGCTGCGGCATTTACTGCGGTATCGATGATCTGGAGGGAAAGACTTCTCTGGCCGGGCTCTGGGTGGCAGGTGACGGCTGCAACGGTTCCTGTGTGTCCGGCAGTTCCTATCTCAACTCAACCGGATTTACTTCAAATTTCTGTTCTGTTCAGGGCTATATTGCAGGAAAAGCAGCTTCCAAATATGCATCTTCATCCCCGCTTACAGAGCCTTCTGAAGAACTTCTCGAAGCCGAACGCAATGAGATCCTGAGACCCCTTCAAACAAAACAGGGTTTCAGTCCCAACTGGGCAAGAGACCAGCTTGCAGCCATGATGTCACCGTATTGGGTCACGATCGTTAAAACGGACCGTTCCCTGCGGAATACTCTTGCAGTCATAGAAGAATTCCGTGATGAAGTCGTTCCGAAGATCATCGCACGTTCCCCACATGAACTGAGGCTCGTACATGAGATGTATCACAAGACTCTCTGTGCCGAGATGAAACTGCGTGCCAGTCTGGAGCGCAAAGAAAGCAGAGGATATCACTATCGCGCTGATTATCCGTATCGTGACGATCATTATCTGTGCTATATCGCCATCGAAAAAGGCGACGAAGGGATGCGCACGCGTCAGATCGACATCAAGCCTGAGTGGAAAGGCTCTGTTGGGGAAGATTATTTTACCCGCTATCCTGTCTTCCGATTTCCCGGAGAAAGCGATTCAGAAATACTATCGAGGAGGTCCGCACAGCAGACGCTGCCAGATGATCATCTGCCGGAAAAACAATCATGAGTGTGATAAGAGTCGATCTTAATAAATGCATCGGTTGTGAAAATTGCTGGAATATCTGTCCCATGGATGTTTTTCGTTTTGACTATAAAGAAAAGAAGTCCATTATTGCCTATCCGGAAAACTGTCAGAGCTGCGGGCAGTGTTATTTACATTGCATGGGACATTCTCTGGGATTTTCGGATGAGTCCACGTCCTATGCGATCACTTCAGTCAGATAAAAACAGGAAGGGTTATCGCCATGTTAAGTTTTATTGTCTGCAAAATCAAAGAATACAGTTATTATATTTCGTCTGAGACTCCTGCTGCAGTAATCGATACAGTTCCTGTCGACCTGGCAGGCGAATGGCTTCAGAAATCGTGCAGATCGGAATGTCTTTTCCTTCTGAATGAACAGATATTTCCCGATACTGTAAATTCTCTTCTGGACATCAATCCTGATATACGTATTATCGGAACATCCTATATTCTCTACAAGCTAAAAAACATTCTGAAGCGAAAAATGAATCTTTGTCCTGTCAGAGGAAGCGGTGAAATAGCGATTGGAAATGACAGGATCCGTTATGACTGCATCGTCAGACCCCGACAGCCACTGCAGCTGTCTCTCCATGCAGCCGGCATTCCGGAACCACAGCCTTCTTCCAGTACACAAGCCGTTAACAGCGAAGCCTCAGGCATCGTTCTTTGCTACTGCTCAGGCCTTAGTCATACTGAAACACTTTTGAAAAAAGCATCGGAAGGCATTACTGAGGAGGGCAATTTCAATACATCGATCTATGATCTTGCCTCATGTGACATCAGGGAAGTGGCACATGCCGTATGCTCCTCTCAGGGAGTCCTGTTCGGTATTCCCCAGGAAGATTCGGCAGAATCTTCTGCTATGTGGAAACTTCTTTGTGATCTTCCCAGTTCCTCTCTGTCAGGGAAGGCAGCTGCAGTGCTAACAAACAGCACCGGAAATAACGCCTCCTGTTTTACCGTAAGATTAAGTCAGCTCGGATGTCGGGTCCCGGACAATGGATATCAGGCAGCTTATGATCCTGATGAGAACGCTTTGAACGGTGCATGGGAATATGGTTTTTCATTTGCCTGTTTTACCGGCGGCAGGCCTAATCCCCATGGCTCTCACCTGGTCAAATGCCTGATCTGTGGTGCAATTTTTGACAGTTCCCTCGGAACCTGTCCGGTCTGTGGTGCAGGCCTTGATCAGTGTATTCCTGTAGAAGAAGAGATGGTTAATTATCACGAAGATTCTGATCGCAGCTACATCATACTCGGCGGAGGTCCGGCGGGTCTGTCTGCCGCAGACGCAATCAGAAAACGGGACCGCACCGGACGCATAACCATGATCTCTGAAGAACCGGAGTTGCCGTTTAACCGCCCGATGCTGACCAAAGATTTTCTGACAGCTTCTCTGCGTCCGGAAGACCTTGTCATACAAAATGAGCAATGGTTCAAAGATCAGAATATTCGTTTCCTCGGGCAAACCAGTATTGTTACTATCGAACCGGAAACCAGAGTGGTTCTTACGAAAAACGGAGATGTATTCTCCTATGACCGCCTGATCTACTCACTGGGTGCAGAATGCTTTGTTCCTCCTATTCCTGGAGCGGAAAAAAGGGGTGTACATACCATCCGACATCTTTGCGACATCCAGGATATCAGTAAAGAACTGCGTTCATCAGAGAATGTTGTAGTAATCGGCGGAGGTGTACTGGGCCTTGAAGCAGCTTCCGAACTTCGAAAGGCAAGGCGGCATGTAACGGTACTTGAGATGGCTCCGAAACTTATGGGCCGGCAGTTAGACGATAAAACCGCAGAAAGACTGATCTCCTCCTGTTCCGAATTCGGTGTTGAAATCATGGTCGGCGTCAGCATTACTTCGATCTCCGGTGATGAGCATGCTAATGGTATTGTTCTCGCTGACGGCAGGACCATTCCGGCAGATCTCGTTGTCATTTCCTGCGGAAACCGCGCTGTAACTGCACCGGCACAGTCCGCCGGGATCGCATGCGCGCGAAGTGTACTCGCTGATTCCGGAATGCGTACAAGTATCGAAAATATTTATGCCTGCGGTGACTGTGCCGAGGTCGATGGTGTCAATTTTAAGCTTTGGCCACAGGCTATTGAACAGGGAAGAGTAGCCGGGGCAAATGCAGCAGGTGATTCGCTGTCCTATGCCAATATAGTTATGGGTATGAGTTTTACCGGCATGAACACAGGGCTTTATGCCATTGGAGATGTTGGTAAAAACCCTCAGAAAACATACAGTATGATCGATTACTCTGATGATAAAGGGAAAAAATATGAGCGCTATTGGTTTACGGAAGACCGGATTTGTGGTGGTACTCTTCTGGGCGACCTTGCAAGATTATCTCTTCTTGAAGAAGCCGTGAAAACATCGATGTCTTATTCTGATTTCACAGCACGCTATGCAACGTCGTAACTTATGGATGAAGATATGTTAACGCAGCCATAATACAGCGAAAAACACATTTCATTAATTGTTTCATAAAAAAGTAAAGAGAGGAATGAATTATGGAAAACAAGTATCTTGCTTACATCGGTAACTGGGGAATGAAACCGGGATCAGGAGATTATGGAATCACCGCATGCGTTTATGATCCCGCCGACGGAAGTCTGACTGCCACTGGTTCTGTTTTACCTGAAGTCCATGTGGGAAATGTATATATCGATCAGGAAAGAAAAATCCTGTACTGTGTCGATGAACAAATGAAGCACGAAGATTTTCACGGTCTTGGCGGTGGCGGAAAGCTTTTTGCCGTCAAAATTGAAAATGACGGAAATCTCCGCGAAATAAATCACACCTATTCTTTTGCACCGCTTCCGAGTTATGTAACCATCGACAGCCGCAGAAAATACGCGCTCCTGACAAATCATTCGGGAGGCGATCCGATCACTGTGGCTGAAAAAGACGCTGAAGGCAATTTTCACCCGGTCCTTCACTATTCGGACGCTTCACTGGTTCTGTACAGGCTTAATGAAGACGGCAGCGTAGGTCCTGCCATTGATATATTCAAGGCAACCGGACATGGCATACTTCCCAAACAGTCTATGCCACATCTTCACAGTGTCTCGGAATCCGCTGAAATGAAACTGTTTTTCGTATGTGATAAGGGCTGTAATAAAGTCTATTCTTTCAAGATCCAGAATGATCAGCTAATCAAATGCGATGAATATGCGGACCAGGAAGGAAGCGCCCCCAGATATGGACTGGTATTGGAGAAACAAAATCTGTTTCTCTACAATCACGAGGCCAGCACCGAAGTCACCATTCTTCGTTTTGACGAAAATGGATCCCTGTCATTCGTTGAATCTGTTCCTCTGCTCCCGGAAAACAGTTCAGACGAAAAAAAAGAAAGTTCTGATATCAAAAGATCTCCTGACGGAAAAACATTTTACAACATAATACGCGGCATAAATATCATTTCAGTCATCCGGCAAAATCCTCAGACAAATAGTTTTCAGGTGTCCCAGCTGGTACATTTCAATGCGACAACTTTTCCCGGTGGCGGTGCACGCGGATGTGCGGTTTCTCCCGATGGGAAATATTTATATGTCTGTGTCGCCGATGATGGGGATATTCACTGTTTTCCTATCAATGATGATGGGACTCTTCGTGATGAGGACCATATCCAGCATATGGGACATCCTGCGAATATCACTTTCTGTGCAGAAAATATTCAGTAATTATCCTGCAAACGGGAGATAAAAATGAACCAGGCAGTCGAAAACTACACGCTGTGTTATAGACCATCCGACGGAAAACTCATCGTCGGGTTTGAATGCACGGAACAAAAAGAAAAGTTCACCGGCCTGTTCACCGACCGCATCGCTGATATCAGAGGTTATTCCGGTCAGGGCTCCAACCTGACGCTGACAGATTTTACTTTTACAACAACCGCTGACATTGCGCTGTACGTCCCCGGCGGTACGACGATCCGCTTTGCGGGGAATAATAAACTGACCGTAGAGGGGGGCCGTCCGGATGCGAATATTGCTGTGCTTTATGCTGACGGAGATCTCACAATAAAGGGTGGCGAAACGGATCATCTGCGTATAAATGCCACCGCAATGACAGGGCTTTGGAGCCGCGCTGTCTGTGCACGCGCCGGTGACCTCGCAATTCACGGTGGATGTATTTCCGCTTCCGGCGGCTGCGCAAAGAAAAACTGCGGTCTCTATGCCGGCGGTCATCTGTTTATTGATTCCCGGGATAAAGGGAAAATATCAATCACAGATGGTTTTATCCGTGCTGCGGCAATACCGAATGCAATCCGTGCGACTGAAGGCGGCCTGTCCATTTCAGCCGGAGCACAAATTGAAAATGCCAAAGAATTTCCCGAAAATGATTCACATAGTAACAATTTAATAACAACGTCTGACTGGACTGGTGATTGTCTCACGCAAGCTGATGATCACCAGGACCTTGTAATCTGTTTTCCGTCCTATACAAAGTCCAGATGATGCGCTGAAAGAGAGGATAATATGAATAGTTCATACAAGCCGGAAGATTCCTTATCACAGGAGCTTCCTATTCCGGAAGTGATGCCACCCGAAAAAACAGAATACACCTGTGACGTACTTGTCATTGGCTGCGGCTGGGCAGGGCTCAATGCTGCCGTTGCTGCAAAAGAAGCAGGCGCCGATGTTCTGGTTGTCGATAAAGGCATCCCGGGTTATTCCGGATTAAGTTCATTTTCCAGTTCTCATCAATGGTTTGACAGCCGGTTCGGTGATGACCTGGATGCATGCCTGCGTGAAATGACCATGGCAAATGAATATCTGGCCAATCTTGGCTGGTACAAAGAATGGACCAAATACTCGGAAATGATCTACGAAAGGCTCACATCCTGGGGATTCTTAACACAATACCCCACAGGCGCTGATTCCGGACATTATGTTGATGGAGACTGGCGTCATGATGATCTTCGGGGCTATCGCGAAGAAATGATGGCCTATGACCGCAGAACAAAATGGGTGGAAACCCTGGATCGATATAAGATTCCCTACGTAACACGAACCATGATCTGCGATCTGATTGAACAGGATGACCGCATCATTGGCGCTGTTGGTTTTCACGTACCCTCCGCAGCAATGATGACTTTTCATGCTAAGGCAACCGTTCTCTGCATGGGAGGCGGATCATTTAAACCCTCCGGATTTCCAACGGGCTGCGATTCTTTTGACAGTGACTGGCTTGGCTACCGCCATGGCCTTCCTATCGTAGGAAAAGAATTCGATGATTTTCATTTCTGTACTTCATTCGCCCCTGGAAATGTTCTTTCCTGCAACAGTTGGACTTATCTGGAAAATATCTGGCTGTGCGGGGGCGATATCACTAATGAAAGGCTTCTGCCTCGTGCCCAGGCGGAAGCAAAAAATCTGATTCTGCCTCGCATTGAATCAGCGACACGAGGGGTTGGCGCATATACCCGGACAGATGTCCAGCCCGCATCAGGACGAGGAAGCAGTGTCTCAAAAGATCCGTCGGATCCCAGACGCGGAAAATGGACCAGTGATCTTCCGAAAGGAAATATTTATGGAGCAGCCGTCGGTATGCAGCTTCATCTCGGAAGCGGCATTTGGTGCGGTATAGATGATCTGGAAGGCAAAACCGGTTTAGGTGGCCTTTGGGTTGCCGGTGACGGATGCAATGGATCCTGTGTCTCCGGAGGCTCTTATCTTGCAGCTACCGGATTCACCTCGAATTTCTGTTCCGTACAGGGTTACCTGGCTGGTAAGGCCGCCGGAGCTTCTGTTTCGGACGTTTCTCTTCCGACAGCGAATGACCGGCTTCTTGAAGAGATAAAAGATGAAATCTACGCTCCCACAAAGTTGCAGTACGGTTTTGACCCAAATCTGGCAAGAGATCAGCTGCAGGCAATTATGGCACCTTACTGGGTGACAATCGTGAAGACCGAACGCTCCCTGACGAGTACTCTTTCACTGATTGAACAATTCCGAGATGAAATTGTTCCGAAACTCATTGCAAGATCTCCGCATGATCTCCGTCTATGCCATGAAATGAAGCATAAGGTGCTTTGTGCTGAAATGAAGCTGCGAGCCAGCCTGGAGCGCAAAGAAAGCCGTGGATATCATTATCGCGCGGATTATCCATTTAGAAATGATGAATATCTTTGCTACCTCACAATTGTCAGAAAAGACAATAAAATGCAATTTCAGCGAGTGGAATTAAAAGATGAGTGGAAAGGCGATACGACGCTTCCTTATTCAAAACGTTATCGTACTTTTCGTTTTCCCGGAGAAAACGAGGCAATGCACTTGGAAAATGACCCCTCCATCCCATCTTCGGGCTGGAATCCATCTGAGGCTTTTCATACAGAGGAGACTGTAAAACAATGAGTGTGAGAAGAATCGATATCACAAAATGCATCGGCTGTGAAAACTGCTGGAATATCTGCCCGATGGATGTGTTCCGCTTTGATTACATTAAAAAGAAATCAATAATAGCCTACCCTGAAAACTGTCAAAGCTGCGGTCAATGCTATCTTCACTGTCTTGGTCATTCCCTTGGTTTTTCGGATGAATCAACCAGTTATGCCATAACTTCCACGCGCTGAGAAAGACATTCAAATGCCGAAAACAAAATTTCAGGACTTCATTTTTTCTATTATAATGGTCATTTGTATGGTCTATTGGATGACCTTCTTTAATAAAGCAATCGATCAGGGACTGTCGTATGGCTTATTTCTTGATGCGCTCCGGGAAATGTGGCCGGAAGTATGCATCGCATTTCTGGTCCAGCGCTATATTGCACGAAAGAATGCGGACAGACTTGTAAAGAACTATCTTTCCGTCGTCAAAGGGCCTTCATCATTTTTTATCCCTGTCATCAATGCAGCAGGGAATGTCATGATCATGGCGCCAATCATGACCTTCCTGATAAACCTTCTTCATAATGGATTTACAACTGATCTCGGTCTGCTCTGGTGCAAACGCGTAATTTTCAATTTTCCGTTTGCCTTGTGCATACAGACCTTTTATGTTGGCCCGTTTGTAAAATTTGTTTACAAGAAAATTTCGCGATTTCTATAGTTCAAATGGCGCGGCAAAGCCTATAAACATGATCCCATAGTTGACACTGTTGTTTCTGCTTCCGAACACCTCTGCTGTGAAAGCCGGATATATACCCATGATCCCGCCAAAACAGAATCCGATAAGTGCCAGCCCCGCATAGTAAGCGGGGACATGGGCAGCGTTTCCGAGGAACAGGAGCAGACTGCCGGCAAAGGACCCGATAAAGGTGATCTTCAGCATGGCCGTGCTTCCGATCCTGTCTGAAATGCTTCCGGATGCCAGTCTTCCGGCCGTATTGCAAAGGGCAATGACCGATACAGTCAAAGCTGCCGTTTCCCGCGAAAATGACATCATTCTCTGGGATATCTGCGAAGCCTGGGAGATGATCATCAGGCCGCCGAATGCTCCGCAGGCCATTGCAGACAGTAATAAGCCGTTTATTCCGCTGTTCCGGAAAGTATCCTGGCGAATTCGCTGTCTTTATCCAAAATGATTGTTTTATTGGTGCCTTTCAGAGAAGCCTTCAGGGCATCCAGAGAACGGACATAGTTATAGAAATCCGCCTTATCCTCGTTATTATAGGCATCGCTCAGGATCTTCATGTATTCGGCTTCGCCCTGCGCCTTGACCTTCTCCGCATCGGCATCCGCTTTCGAAAGTGTCTCTGAAACTGTTTTGTCTGTGTCGTTATGGATCAGGGAAGACTGGTATTCACCGTTCGCCGTATACTGCGCGGCGATGTTGTTACGCTCCGAGATCATGCGCTGATAAACCGCTTCTTTGTTGGAGTCCGGCAGATCCAGTTTCTTCGTCTCCACAGCGTACACATGGATCCCGTAAGGATCCATCTGTGTGCCGATATTTTTGGTGATCGACTGTGCAAGCGCTCCGTTCCGCCCGCTGATGATATCTTCCTGATTCGTTGCTGACATGACCGTTTTGATTGAATTGTATACGACATTGCCAAGCCGGGATTCGGCTTTCGTATCGTCCCCGCCCAGGGAAATCATGTACTTCACGGGGTCCTGAATATCCCAGATCACAAAGGAATCGACATTCATGACCTTCTTGTCCTTGGTCGTCACATCGCTCGGCACGAGGTCAGAAACCATACGGTATTTCGGAATGCTGGTCTTTCCCTGAAGAAACGGCACCTTGAAGGTCAGTCCCGGCTCGGAATTGACGCGGATGACTTTGCCGAACTGCGTGATGACGGTATATGCATTGGCCGGCGTAACAACAAACATGCCGCTGACCAGGATCAGCAGGATTATACCTGTGATGATGCCTATGGCTGCTTTACTTTTTCTGCTCACTGCTGTCCTCCGTTCCGGAAAAAGGTTCCAGCGGAAGCATCGTCTGCGTCCCGTCGCCTTCATCAATGACCACCTTCAGATCCGGCAGCACATCCTCCATCGTCTCATAGAACATTCTTTTCTTGGTGATCAGCGGATATTTCTTATATTCCGCATAGGTATCGTTGAAACGTGCCGCCTGTCCTTCTGCTTCGTTGATCCGCTGCTGTTTATACGCTTCCGCGTCTTTCGCGGCCTTGTCGGCTTTGGCATTGGCTGCCGGGATCTGCTCGGACTGATACTGTTTTGCCTGGTTGATCTTCGTATCCATCCCCTGCTTGGCGTCTTCGACTGCCTTGAAGGCTGCCTGCACTTCCTCGGTCGGCGGTTCGGCATCCTGGATCGTCACATTCACGATCCCCAACCCGATATTTTCTTCCTCCAGCCGGTTCGTAAGATCCT
Source organism: Lachnospiraceae bacterium (assembly GCA_022652545.1). Classification (GTDB taxonomy): domain Bacteria; phylum Bacillota; class Clostridia; order Lachnospirales; family Lachnospiraceae; genus CAG-791. The sequence continues at coordinate 370,162 of JALCRM010000002.1, read as the reverse complement.
CTTTTACCTTGGCCTGTATCTCCGCGCGGCCGGTGGTAATGACGTCATCCACGCTGTAGACGCCGACCGTATCCCTGATGTAGGATTTTGCAAGCAGTGAGAGGATAGAAGCTGCGCTGCTGCGGTTGATATAGTACCGGATCGGATCCGTAACCTGATATTCGATATAAAAATCGACATCCACAAAATTGAAGTCATTTGTGATCATCTCGGAATCTGCCGAGACCTTCTGCGGATCATTCTCTCCCGTCTGGCTTGTATCATAGCCGATCTCCATGCCGCTGATTTCCTTGGAGATCTTGTGGACCTGCTGCACAAAAGGAACCTTGAAGTGAAAGCCTGATTCCGTGACGCTTGCAGGCACACCGAAAGTCGTTACGACCGCCGTCTGATTCACGTCCAGCATATAGCCGCTGTTAAAAACAGCAATAAGCAGAAGCAGCGCCAGTACGACCCTCGCAAAAATCAGTATCCCTCTGCCGGCCGGCAGCGGATTCCTGTGCCGCGGCGGCTGTGCATTCTGCTGTGTTTCCGTCTGTCTCTGCGCATCCGGCTGTTTTCCCCGCCTGCTGCCAAACAGATCCATAGTCTTCCTCCCTTTTCCCTCTTTTTCATTTCTGTCGCCCCTGCCGTTTTTCCCGATACTGTAAATGCAGTACAGGATAACGACAGCGATGACCAGTATCATCTGTTCCCGGGATTTCGTCATCTTCAGTAATCTCCGTATCTGTGTAATACCCTCATTCCAAAAGAAAGCAGGAGCCTGTGATAAGGCCCCCGCTGAATTCTCTTCCCCGATCAGGAAAATATTCCGGATATATCCGAGTGCTCCAGGTAAACAACGGGATGTTCTGCTTTATTTTGTTAATAACGGCGTTGCAAAATTGAGAACTGCAAGAAGCACTACAAGCACAATATAGATAATTGCTCCTTTTGTCCTGAAGAATGCTCTTACTTCTGTATGATCCGTTCTTTCCATGAACTCCGGCAGTCTGAATATTCCATGGCTGCGGATCAGGTACCGGATGATCAGTACGAGTCCGACCAGTGGCGGAACAACGTCGATCATATGGTTGATTCCGCTGCTGAGTACAGGGCTGAGAGTTGCCATCGAAACGATCTGCAGTCCTGAAAGCAGATTATTGATGAAATGAAACAGAATGGTCAACCGGATATCGCCGGTTATGGCCATGATCGAACCGAGAATGATTCCCATACAGGTAGCATAGGGAATCTGTTCGATATTTCCATGATACAGGCCAAACAGAATAGCCGTTATGATAACCGCTGTTCCGCTGCCATATACCCGCAGTCTTTCGAACAGTATTTTCCGGAAAATCAGCTCTTCCAGAACAGGCCCAACAAATATCATAGCGAAAAACATTCCGACAGGGGAAGATGTCTTGTTTACCTGCTGAAGAGCGGAATAATCTCCGACTCCGCAGAAATTCAGGATCATATTCTGCAGGTTCGTAAACAGCCCGGCAAGAGGAAATGACAGAAGCTGTGCAAAGAAGAAATAAAAGACAAATGTTTTTCTGTCGAAGATTCCTCCTTCCGGCTTTCCGCCGACCGGTATCTTTCTTACGATCAGCCAGGAAATCAGCAGTATGGATCCTATATTGATCAACATTGTCAGAAAACTCGCAAGATTTGCATCAGGCAGGATTTGGTTCATAAATGACGGAAGGATGTTCAGCAGTAATATATACGCAAGATATCCGCATGCCATTCCCATACCGATCCGTTTATATGTACGTTCTTTTTCCATAGCAGCTCCCGTATGATTTCCTGAAAAAAACTGTCCGCGCTTTTCAGGCGCGGACAGTTCGCGGACTTACCCGCGTATTCAACATATGCCGTTAAGTCTCAGTCCTGCAAAGTCATCAAAACTTTCCCGCTTTTGCGGCTTCTTCGATGCTTACAGCTACGGAAACGGTAGCGCCGACCATCGGGTTGTTGCCCATACCGATGAGGCCCATCATTTCGACGTGCGCCGGAACAGAGGAAGAGCCTGCGAACTGCGCATCGGAATGCATACGGCCAAGCGTATCGGTAAAGCCGTAGGACGCGGGGCCTGCTGCCATGTTATCCGGATGAAGTGTACGGCCTGTGCCGCCGCCGGATGCCACGGAGAAGTACTTCTTGCCGGCTTCGAGGCGTTCCTTCTTGTAGGTGCCTGCAACCGGGTGCTGGAAACGGGTCGGGTTGGTGGAGTTGCCGGTGATGGAAACATCGACATTCTCTTTCCACATGATCGCAACACCTTCCGTTACGTCATTCGCGCCGTAGCAGTTGACTGCTGCACGCGGGCCGTTCGAATAGCTCTTGCGGAAAACTTCTGCGACCTTGCCGGTGCTGTAGTCCATCTTGGTCTCAACATGCGTAAAGCCGTTGATACGTGCGATGATCTGTGCTGCATCTTTGCCGAGTCCGTTCAGGATGACGCGGAGAGGCTTTGTTCTTACCTTGTTTGCCATGGTTGCGATACCGATCGCGCCCTCAGCGGCTGCAAATGACTCGTGGCCTGCCAGGAAGCAGAAGCACTCGGTGTCTTCCTCGAGCAGCATCTTGCCGAGATTGCCGTGGCCAAGACCCACCTTACGGATGTCTGCGACAGAGCCGGGAATGCAGAAACTCTGCAGTCCTTCGCCGATCGCCGCAGCTGCTTCGGAAGCCTTGCGGCAGTTCTTCTTGATTGCGATCGCTGCGCCTACCGTGTAAGCCCAGCATGCATTTTCAAAACAGATGGGCTGGATGCCCCTGACCATATCATAAACATTCAGGCCGGCGTCCTTGGTGATCTTTTCGGCTTCCTCGATGGAGGAGATGCCGTAACTGTTCAGCACGCCGTTTATTTTGTCTATACGTCTCTCATACGATTCAAATAACGCCATTGTCTCTCTCCTCCTTATTCGACCCTGGGATCGATGAACTTGACGGCATCCTGTACGCGCCCGTAAGTGCCCTTGGCCTTTTCGAACGCAGTTGCCGGATCATCGCCCTTCTTGATGAGATCCATCATCTTGCCGAAGTTGATGAACTTATAACCGATGATGCAGCCTTCTTCATCAAGGCCGATCTCTGTAACATAGCCATCGGTCATTTCAAGATAACGGGGACCCTTCTTGAGCGTGCCGTACATCGTGCCGATCTGGGAACGGCGGCCTTTGCCAAGATCCTCAAGGCCGGCGCCGATCGTAAGTCCGTCTTCAGAGAAAGCACTCTGGGAACGGCCGTAAGCGATCTGCAGGAGCAGTTCGCGCATGGCGGTATTGATGGCATCGCAGACAAGGTCGGTATTCAGAGCTTCGAGAACGGTGAGTCCGGGAAGGATCTCAGCGGCCATGGCTGCGGAATGTGTCATGCCGGAGCAGCCGATCGTTTCGACAAGGCACTCCTGGATGATGCCCTCCTTGATATTCAGGGAAAGCTTGCATGCGCCCTGCTGCGGTGCACACCAGCCTACACCGTGTGTGAAGCCGGAAATGTCCTTTATTTCCTTGGACTGTACCCATTTTGCTTCCTCGGGGATCGGGGCTGCGCCATGGTGAACGTCCTGTTTGACGACGCACATGTCGTCAACATCTTTAGAATAGATCATGTGATATCTCCTTTCAGAAAATGTGTTGTAAAAAGACTGTAGCAGTAAAACTGCCGGGGCCGGAACTTTTCCCCGGAACTGCTGAATATCCTTGCTTATTTTGGCATAACCTGATGCAATTTACAAGATGCAGCAGCGCCTCTTTTATTCGTAGCGGAGCGCTTCGATGGGGTCCATCCTGGCGGCTTTGCTGGCCGGATAGTATCCGAAGAATACGCCGATGGCGGTGGAGAAGCCGAAGGCGATGAGGACGCTGGACAGCGGCACTTTGGCAACATAGCCCATGAAATGGCAGGCCACGTAGCCGACAATGATCCCGTCTATCATACCGAACAGCCCGCCGACCAGACACAGGATGACCGCCTCCGTGATGAACTGTCCGCGTATCGCGCTGTTCTGTGCCCCCAGTGCTTTGCGGGTACCTATCTCCCGCGTGCGTTCCGTGATGGATACCGTCATGATATTCATGACGCCGATGCCGCCGACAAGCAGGGCGATCGCGGCGATCGCGGTGATCGCCAGCGTAAGGCTGTCCATGGTCTTCTTCGACTCCTCCACCATGGACTGCATGCTGAAGGCGTCGACCGTATAAAGAGTATTCTCCTGCAGTCTGTCGGTCAGAAACTGTTTGACGTCGTCCGCAAAGGCCATCGTATCCGTGCCCGCCGACGTCACCAGGGTAAAGTTGGTGATCCCCAGCTTCTGTCTTTCCGGCTGCTGGTCGACGGCATTCTTGTAGGGCACAAAAAAGTTCGTCGAAACATCCTTTGTGGCCGTACCTTCGCCGATACCCATCTTGCTTACATCATAGCGGTAGACGCCCACGATCGTATAAGTCTCGGTCGTTTCGTCGTTGACCGTTACGTCGACCTGCTTTCCCAGAGCCTTCTTCGTATCGCCGCCGTAAAGATTATTGACGAAGAAATCCGAGACGATCGCCTGAAAACTCCCGTTTTCGAATGCATTCTTGTCGAAAATCTTGCCGTCAATCATCGTAATGTTCTCGGCCGTGAAGTATCCGCTGTTGACGCCGTCGATATCTATGTTCGCATAAACCTCCGGCACATCCGGATCGGGCACGACCTTGCTGCTTGAGAGAAACTGTTCCACCGAGAGCGCCGTGATCTGCGAAGAGTAGGTCTTCAGCATGTCCTGCAGCATTTCCTGCGTAAACTGCTCCTTCGGAATGCTGTCATAATCCATGTTTGACACTTCCGTATTGTTGAAATCGGGATACATGGAAATGCTCACATTGTTGACGCCGAAAGCGGACATCTGCTCCTGCACGCTGTCCGTCATGGCATTGCCGACTGTTTTGATGGCAATGACGGAGGTAATGCCGATAATGATCCCCAGCATAGTCAGGAATGTCCGCAGCTTATTGGCAAACAGACTGGAAACGGCAAGTTTTATATTTTCAAAAAACATGGCCCCGCACTTTCATTCAGCTTCCGCCATTGTCTTTACACACCCAGATCAAACCGGGTCGCTGTCCAGTGTTTCACTGTCCGGTGCCGGAACACCGTGTGCGCGGAAGGGCCCCTGCTGCTCCCGCGTGATCCTGCCGTCTATCAGCGTCAGTATCCTGTCAGTCTCTTCCGCCAGCGGTTTCGAGTGAGTGATCAGAATGATCGTTTTTCCCTCTTCCTCGTGCAGACGGTGAAACAGGTCCATCACGGAACGGCCGGTCCTGGAATCCAACGCGCCGGTCGGCTCATCCGCCAGGATGATGGCCGGATCGTTGGCCATGGCACGCGCAATGGCGACACGCTGGCGCTGGCCGCCGGAGAGCTCGTCCGGATTGTGTTTTGCCCTGTCTTCCATCCCGACCATCTGCAGCAGCGCCATAGCCCGTTCCGCCCGCTCCTGCGGCCGCACACCGGCATAGAGCATGGGCATTTCCACATTCTTCTGCGCACTGGTCCGGGGGATCAGGTTATATGTCTGAAAAACAAAGCCGATCTGCCGGTTGCGGATCGTGCACAGAGCGCTTTCCCGGACGGCGCTAATGTCGACACCCTCCATAAAGTACCGGCCGCTGGTGGCATGGTCCAGCAGACCGATGATGTTCATCAGTGTACTTTTCCCCGATCCCGATTCCCCTACGATGGACACAAATTCTCCGTCGTTCACTTCAAGCCCGATCCCGTGCAGCACTTCCAGTTCATGATCCGTGCCGAGATAGAAGCTTTTGGTGATCCCTTCAAGATGTATGATGCTGTTTCCGGTCCATCCGGCATTGTCGTTTCTCAAAATTTTCGCTCAGAAAAGCCCTTCCAGGAGATTCTGCGAACCGCTTCTGCTCCCCGCATCACCGCTTCCGGCATCCGTTCCCTCGGAAGCGTAGTCGATGATCATGTCACCGTTTTTCAGGCTGCCGGTCAGGATCTGCGTGTAGTAGTCATCGGCGATCCCCGTCGTGATCATCACATCCTCAGAAGATGAAATGTCCTGTACTTCGCCTGTAGCAATGCTTTCACCCGTTTCCCCCGCCTCGGTCATTTCCGATGCGCCGGCCGCGCTTGTGATGTCTGCCGCACCCACAGTAGTGTCTGCAACTCCTTCGGAGCCTGAGGTATCAGCAGCACCCTGCTCACCCGCAGCACCGGAAACTGCCGCTCCCGATCCGTCGCCGGATACGATGCGGGTCACATACTGCTGTCCGTCTCCGGTAGTCATGATGTCAGCGGTGGGAACCGCGAGACAGCCTTCCGCTCTGGCCAGGATAAACGATATATTCGCCGTCATTCCTATGCGCAGCCTGGGATTCGCTTCGTCAAGCTCTATATCCACACGGTAAGTGGGTTTTTTCGTGCCTGTCGCGGACGCACTGCTGTTCTGCGTCGAGGTGCCCGAAGAGGAACTGTCTGCGGTCGTGACCGGCGTGGGGGAGGCAAAGGTCACCACACCGCCGAGTTCTTCGTCAGAAGTGGCAGATGTTTTGATCCGCACCCGCATGCCTGTTGTAATATCCGCGATATGCGCCTCATCTATGTTCGCTGTGACATTCATCTTCTCCACGTTGTCGATGACAACGGCATTGCTTCCCGAATAGAGCTGGCCGCTCACGACATTCACTGCTGTCACGGTGCCGTCCATGGAAGCATAGACGGTATCGTACTGCAGTTTGTCCTTGGCCTTCTGGATATCCGTCTGCGTCTCCAGCGTACTGGCGGAGTTTTCGAGCTGCTGTTTGGCCGCAGCATTGGCCTTGTCCTGCTCCGTGTTCCACTGCGTCCTCGCATTTGAGTTCACGGTGGAACCTGTTTTCTCCAGGGCACGGTATTTGGTGGTCACTGCATCCACTGCATCCTGCGCCGCTTTCAGGTCGGTCTGCGACTGCGTGAGCTGGTCCGTGAGCAGGGAGACCGCGGAACTGGACTTGCTGTACGCCGCGTCCGCATCCGTCTTGGCCAGCAGCAGATCCTGCAGGTCCTGGTACCGCTGGTCGGCATCCGAATTGGCTGTCGCTGCTGTAGTGGCTGCTGTCGATGTGGCTGTTGCAGCAGAGGGAGCCACATAAGCCGGATAATCCCTGTTAAACTGTGCCTGGGCGACCGTGTAGTTATAGTCTGCCGCATCCGCGGCATTTTTCTTGCCGGTGCTGTCATTTTTCATGGCGTCCAGCTGGGCCTGCAGACTGTCCGTCTGCGCCTGCAGCGTGTCCACAGAGGCCTTCGCGTCGTGAAGCTCCGTCTCGATCGCCTGGTTTGTATCGTCCGCCGCTTCCTGCAGCGTGTTCGTATCGTCCTGCACCTGCTGCACGGAATTCTGCTGTTCGCTCCGGTACGCACGGTCCGCCTGCGCCTGGGCGAGGCTGTTCTGCGCCTGGGTATTGGCCAGTTTCTGCTGGTTCAGCGCCAGTTCCGCCTCCGTTTCGGACATGTCGATCGTATAGAGCACATCGCCTTTTTTGACCGAATCGCCGACTTTGACATTCACATTCTGCACCACATAGCCGGAAGTGGATCCGCTTGCGGCGTTGGCGTTCTGCGCGGACTCCTCCGCGCTGATGACGGTGCCGCTGGCGTTGAATACCTTCTCTATGTCCGTCTGTTCCACATAAGCGGTGGGTGTGACCGGTTCTGCCGTACGGTTCCTGGATTTTATCCATCTCCACAGAAAAAAAGCAGCTGCAACCGCTGCGGCGATCACCAGGATGAGGATGACCCTGCGGCGGACAGGATGTTTCTGCTTTCCCGTAAGGCTGGTCATGCTGCTGCGTGTGCGTGCGGCAGAGGTTCCGTAGGAACCCGGTGTGCCGGCAGCACCTGAGGTGCCGCTGCTCTGCACCGCCGCATGTCCGGTATTCCCGCTGCTGTCCCCGCTGAGGATGTCTTCTATCTCAATGTCGTCCGCACCGGCGCCCGCCTGGCTGCTTCCCGCTGCGCCGCCGTGCAATCTTTCTTCCATGTCATCTCCTGTGCCGGGATGTCACCCGGTCATACAAATAGATATCATATCAAATTTGGAATATTGAAACAAGGCGCGGCAGATGGCGGCGGCACTCCCGGAAGGGCAGAAAAAGGCCCCTGGCAGCAGTGCTGCACAGGGGCCGCGGAACCGATATCTTTTTCAGTCGTACCGTTCAGCGCCGGTACCTGTCAGTATCAATCCTGTTTCTTCTTGGAAACGACGTCGAAGACGACTGCTGCAAGCAGGACACCGCCTTTGACGACCTTCTGCCAGTTGGCATCGACACCCATGATGGACATGCCCAGGTTCAGGACACCCATCAGAATAGCACCGATCATGACGCCGCCGACCGAACCGGATCCGCCGTATGCGGAAGCACCGCCGATGAAGCAGGAGCCGATGGCGTCCATTTCATAGTTCGTACCTGCCGTGGGGTTCGCGGAATTCAGACGGGCCATGACGATCATGGCAGTCACGCCGGAAAGGAAAGCCACATTGGCGTAGGCAAAGAAGAAAACTTTCTTGGTGTCGATACCGGAAAGCCTCGTGGCCTTCTGGTTGCCGCCGACTGCATACAGATGACGGCCGATCGTGGTCTTGCTGGTAATGTAACCGTAAATTGCGACGATCACTGCCACCCAGATGAGGATGACCGGAATGCCTTTGTAGAGGGACAGCTTGATCATAAAGAACATGATCACCGCGATCAGGATCACATCGGTAATGACCTCGTCGCGGAGAGCCGGATTCTCGTAGCCCTTCTTGGTGCGATCCGCCCTGGCTTTGAGCTTGTAGAGGATGATGAACAGGCAGATGACGATGCCGACTACCGTAGCGGTCTCGTTGACATTCGCCGTGGCGGGAATGATGTCGCCTACGTAGCTGTTGAACATGTTGAGGAACTTATCGGGCATGGGGGAGATCGTCAGGCCCTGCAGAACGACGTTCGAAAGACCTCTCCAGGTAAGCATGCCGGCCAGTGTGCAGATGAAGGGCGGGACCTTGATATAGGCGATCAGGAAGCCCTGCCACACACCGATCAGGAGGCCGGACAGCAGCATGACCACAATGGATATGCCCATCGGTACATTATTCTGGACCATCATTGTCGCGCCGATGGCACCGACGAGGCAGACGATGGAGCCGACGCTCAGGTCGATGTTGCCGCCTGTCAGGATGCAGAGCAGCATGCCTGTCGCCAGCACGAACACGTATGCGTTCTGTGCGATCAGGTTATTGATGTTCTGGGCAAAGAGGAGCTTCCCGCCCGTCGCGATGGTGAAGAAAAGGATAACGAGCACTGTCGCTATGACCATCACATATTTTGACAATTCTGTTTTGAGTTTCATAGTTAACCTCCGATGTAAGATGACGGACTCAATAGCTCTTGGTGTGCAGGATCGTGCCCATGATGCTTTCCTGCGTAGCTTCCGAAGCCTTGACTTCACCCACCATATGGCCTTCGTTCATGATGTAGATACGGTCGCTCATACCGAGCACCTCGGGCAGTTCCGAGGAGACCATGATCACGGATTTTCCTTCTGAGACCAGGTCATTGATGATGCAGTAGATCTCGTACTTTGCACCGACGTCTATGCCTCTTGTCGGCTCGTCGAGGATCAGGATATCGGGGTTGGCGAACATCCATTTCGCAAGCAGTACCTTCTGCTGGTTGCCGCCCGAAAGATTGCCGACATTCTGCATGACACCCGGACATTTGGTCTTGAGTTTCTTCACATATTCCTTGGCGACATTGACTTCCTTGTCGATATCGATCACGCCGAATTTGTTGCTGACATCCGAAAGATTGGCCAGTGTGGTGTTCACCGAGATCGGGTTGGAAAGGATCAGTCCGTTGCCCTTGCGGTCTTCCGTTACGTAGGCGAGTTTGTGCTGAATGGCTTCCAGAGGAGTATTCAAAACACATTTCTGCCCGTTGATATAGAGTTCGCCGGTGGTGTTCGCGCCGTAGGAGTGTCCGAACACGCTCATCATCAGCTCGGTTCTTCCTGCGCCCATCAGGCCTGCGATCCCGACGACTTCACCCTTGCGCACATTGAAGGAGACGTTGTCCACTACCTTCTTCTCGGTATAGACGGGATGGTGCGTCGTCCAGCCGCGCACTTCCAGTGCGACATCGCCGATCCTGCGGTCCGCAGGACGCTTCGGGAAGCGGTCTGTCATCTTCCGGCCGACCATGCCCTGTATGATGCGGTCATCCGTGATATCATCCTTGCCCTTGGTGAGCGACTCGATCGTCGCACCGTCGCGCAGGATCGTGATCGTGTCCGCACAGTATGAGATCTCGCTGATCTTGTGCGAGATAATGATCGAAGTAAGCCCCTGTTTCTTGAAGGAAAGCAGGAGGTCCAGCAGCGCTTTTGAGTCATCCTCGTTCAGCGAGGACGTAGGTTCATCCAGTATGAGCAGCTTTGCATTCTTGGCCAGTGCCTTGGCGATCTCGACCAGCTGCTGCTTGCCGGTCCCGATATCCTTGATCATCGTATGGGGCGAGTCCTTCAGGCCTACCTGCTTCAGGTATTTGCTTGCCAGTGCATACGTTTCGTCCCAGTCAATGTTGAATTTCTGACCGCGTTCAACACCCAGGAACATGTTTTCCGCGATCGTCATTTCCGGGATCAGTGCAAGTTCCTGGTGAATGATGACAATGCCCTTCTTCTCGGAGTCCCTGATGTTAGTGAATTTCTGTACTTCACCGTCGTAGACGATATCTCCTTCATAGGTGCCGTACGGATAGATGCCGCTGAGCACGTTCATAAGCGTGGACTTGCCCGCGCCGTTCTCACCGACCAGAGCGTGGATCTCGCCCTGCTCCACCACGAAATTGACATCATCCAGAGCCTTGACGCCGGGGAAGATCTTGGTGATATGTTTCATTTCAAGTAGATTTTTGGCCACCTTGTTTTGCCTCCCTCGCTCTTTCATAAAGGAACGGGCGGACCGTGAAAGCAGCCCGCCCATCCCAGCTTACTGCCTTGCGGCAGTCTCTGACTTACTGAAGATCAGCTTCGGTATAGTATCCGGAATCGATCAGAAGAGTCTTGTAATTGTCCTTGTCAGCGAAAACAGGATCGCAGAGGTAGGTCGGGATAACGCCCGTGCCGTTGTCATAATCCTTGGTGTTGTTGACATCGACTGTAGCTCCGGTAAGAACCTGGCCGACCATCTTGACAACCTGTTTTGCCAGTTCACGTGTATCCTTGAAGACGGACATCGACTGCTTGCCGGCGATCATGTTCTTGACGTTGGCCATATCGCAGTCCTGACCGGTGATGACGGGCCATGTTCCGTTGTAAGCTCCGCTGAGTGCGTTCTCAACGCCCAGAGCAGTGGAGTCGTTCGAGCAGAGCACCGCATCGAGGGTAGTGCCGTCGCTGTAATAGGAAGAAATGATATTCTCCATACGGCTCTGTGCAGTCTCAGTGGACCAGTTGGCCGTTGCGACATCCGCGAACTCGGTCTGGCCGGACTTTACAACGAGCTTGCCGGAGGTGATGTAAGGCTTCAGCACATCCATAGCGCCGTTATAGAAGAACTGTGCGTTGTTATCGGCCGGGTCACCGGTGAAGATCTCGATGTTGAAGGGACCCTTGCCGTCTTTCAGTCCGAGCTGATCTTCGATGTACTGGCCCTGGATAGTGCCGACCTTGTAGTTATCGAAGGTTGCGTAATAGGAAACCGCATCGGTCTGCATGATCAGACGGTCATAAGCGATGACGGGGATGTTCTTTGCTTTTGCTTCTGCCAGGACCGTGCCCAGGGAAGAGCCGTCGATCGAAGCGATGACGAGGATCTGGTCGCCGTTGGCAACCATGTTCTCGATCTGGGAAACCTGCGTGGAAACATCGTTATTTGCATACTGAAGGTCGACCGTGTAGCCGGCTGCTTCCAGCTGATCCTTCATGTTGGAACCATCCTGATTCCATCTCTGAAGGTCCTTTGTAGGCATTGCGACGCCTACGGTCCCGGTGCCTGCCGCTGCCGCTGCTGCGGAAGTTGCTGCCGCTGCCGCCGACGTAGCTGCCGCTGCCGCTGATGTAGCTGCCGCCGGTGCTGCGCTGCTGGCCGCTGCTGCCGCCGATGTAGCTGCCGCGCCTGTGGATGTGGAATCGCCGCAGCCTGCGAGCATGCCTACTGCCATGGCGCCTACAAGCAATGTACTGATAACCTGTTTCTTCATACTTTTAAACCTCCCTATGCTCTGTTGACGGTTTCGCGGAACTCATCGCCCCGCTTTATGTCAGAAATGTTACCATACAATTTGCACAGGCAAAATATGAAATAATTGGCATTTACCGTCACATTGCCAATTTTATCCGGGTCGGTTTAACAGAATAGGATTTTTTTAACTCAGAATTGCCGAAATTGCTAAAATATCCTGATGCATTTCGCGCAGAAGGCGCTGCAAAGCCGATGAGCTTCTCAGTATCCGGCGTGCAGATATACGTCTTCCTTCAGATGGAAGCCGCTGTCTATGATGACTTTGTCAAGATTTTCCCTGGTCACCTTGACCGGGGCGATGCTCACGTAAGGGATGTCGTAGGTGCCGTCATTGATGGTCTCCGTAACATCCGCTGTCTTTCCCTCCGCCATCTGCACCGCTATCCGGGCAGCCCTCGAGGCAAGCTCGTCGATCGGCTTGTAGACCGTCATCTGCTGTGTACCGTCGACGATCCTCTGACAGGCCTCAAGATCCGCGTCCTGACCGGTCACGACCACGCTCCCGGCACGCTTTCTTTCCGCCAGTGCGCGAACCACCTGGCCTGCCAGCGAATCGTTGCCGCACATGATCGCATCCGCGTTGGTGATGTCATTCGGGCGGGCTGTCAGGAATTTGAATGCTTCCTCGTCGTTCCAGGCCGCGCACTGCGCCTGGTCGATAAGCGTGATATTGCTGTTGATCGCGGCATCGAACCCCCGGTTGACCAGCGTTACATTGTAATCCGTGGAAGGACCGTTCACTTTGATATAGTTGCCTCCGTCCGGCAGCGCATCGTTGATGACCTCCGCCATATACCGGCCTACAGCCCCGTTGTCAAAGGAAATATACAGATCCGTATCCGCATTGTTCACCAGACGGTCATAGGAGATCACCTTGATACCCGCGCGATGTGCCCTGCTGACACATTCCGTGAGTTTGTTTCCGTCGGTTGCCACAACGACGATCACCTTTACGCCGCTTTCCGTCAGATGGTCGATCATCCCCGCCTGCACGGCGGCGTCGCCGTTCGCATTCTGCACGATCACATCGGCGCCCAGTTCTTTGGCCGTGGAATTGAAGACATCCCTGTCTCTCTCCCAGCGCTCAATGACAAAAGAATCGAATACGATACCGATCTTCGGCGCGCCGTCGCCGGTGCTCTTCCCGCTTTCCGCGGCTTCCGGATCAGCTGCCGCATGTCCGCAGCCTCCCAGCACAAGGAGTGAGAACGAGATCACTGACAGTATCACTGCAATATGCTTCCATCCTCTTCGGCCTGTCATATCTTCCTTCCGTTCCCGTCAGCGTGCCTCGATTTCCGCTGCTGTTTTCTTGCCTTATCTGTCTTATAATGAAATTACTATGTCGGAACTTACGCAGAACTCACAAAAACAACCGGATAAGCGACGCCTTCATCATAAGCCATACCGGCTCACTCTTGCAATTGCGTTCCTGCTGCTGGTGCTGCTCGCGGTAACCGCTGTCTGCATTATCCTCTTTGAGACCCGCATCCGCGGGCTCACAGCCGCAGCGCCGGAACCGGGCACCTACACGCATCATTATGCCTTTATCGGTGACAAAACAAATTCCTTCGACGAAAAAGTCTTTGAAGCCGCGCAGGAAGAAGGAAAAAGCACCGGCAACTACGTCGAGTTCCTCGGCTCCACACTGGATGTCTCCTACAGCAAGATCGACCTCATGAAGATCGCCATTGCCGCCAGGGTCGACGGCATCATTGTCTCTGCAGATGACACCGAGGAAATGACCGAACAGATCTATAATGCCGATCAGGCCGGTATTCCCGTCGTCTGCGTCGGTGCCGACTGCATCGGCAGCGCCCGCAAAGCCTACGTAGGTATCTCCTATTATACGCTTGGGCAGACCTACGGCGCGCTGCTCGAAAAGAACGCCTCCGCCTCAGACACTGCCAGTGTCCTTGTGCTCATGAGCCCCAACGAGCAGAGTAAAAGTCAGAACATCATCTACTCCGGGATCCGGGACTATCTGGACAGCGCGGGGCTCCTCCAGCGCCTCGACCTGAAGACCATGGCCGTCGGCAACGGCACCATGTTCTCCGCGGAGGAATCCATTTCGGATCTTTTTGCCGGCGACTCCCTGCCGGACATCCTCGTATGCCTCGACGAGACCGACACTACGGCCGCCTGTCAGGCCATCGTGGACAACAACCGCGTGGGTGCGGTCAGCATCTTCGGCTACTACAGCAACAGCACCATCCTCGATGCCATTGACAGGCAGGTGATCCCCGCCACACTTACAATCGATACCGCCCAGATCGGAGCCGACAGCACGGACTGCCTGAACGAATACTTTGCCTCCGGTTTTGTCAATGAGTTCGTATCGATCGACGTGCAGACGATCGATTCTACCGACGTGGCACAGTACCTGGAGGAGGCCGACACTGCTGCTTCCGGCGCCTCTGCCGGGGAAGGAGGCACGCCATGAAGCTGTCCTTCCTCCGCCCGGGCCGGCATCACAGGAGCGACCTGCACAACCGCATCGCCTCCCTGTCGCTGCAGCAGAAACTGACCCTGACGTTTCTCTTCACGACACTGCTCATCTTCATCGTGAATGTTTTCCTGTTCGTCAATATCAACCGGGCCATCTCCAAGATCGATGAGGTCTACCTCTCGAACGTCCAGATCGGCAGCCTGTCCGATTCGCTGGAAAAGGTGCAGTCCTCCATGACAGACTTTCTGTCCACGAGGAGCTCGGAATCCCTCCAGACTTACTACACGGCGGAAGAAAACTACTCGAACCTGCTGGGCCAGCTGTCCGTCACGGGCGGGGATGAGCATGCACGCATGATGGCAGCCGATATCCGCGCGATCTCCGGCACTTATCTCGAGACCGCCGAGAGCACGCTGACCGCCAAGCGCGGACGCAACATCCAGAAATACAAGGCTTCCTACGATACGGCCACGGCGCTCTACGGCTACCTCGACACATACATCTACAGCCTGAACAATACACAGTTCCGTCTGAATACGGACAACTATACGGCGCTGCGCGAATCCTTCCGCACGCTGGAGATCATCACTTTCCTGCTGCTGATCGCCGTCACGATCACCAACCTGACGATCACGCTGCTCCTCACAAAGTCGATCACGGACCCGCTGACGGATCTCGCTTCCAACGCCAACCGCATCAGCGCAGGCGATTTTGACGTGCCTGAACTGGAGATAAAACACAACGACGAGATCGGCATCGTGTCCGCCGCCTTCAACAAGATGGTCGTCAGCATCCGCGGCTACATCGAAAAACTGCGTTCCTCCATGGAACTGGAAAACAGCATGAAGGAAAAGGAACTGCGCATGGACGCCTCGCTGAAGGAAGCGCAGCTCAAGTACCTGCAGGCCCAGATCAACCCCCACTTCCTTTTCAACACGCTGAACGCCGGCGTGCAGCTGTCCATGATGGAGGGAGCCGACAGCACCTACCGCTATCTGCAGAACGTGGCCGCCTTCTTCCGCACCAAGACGAACAGGGAAAAACAGGTCTCCACGCTGGCCGAAGAGATCGCGCTCGTCGACCATTACATCTATATCATCAACGTGCGGTTTTCCGGGGAGATCGGCTATGAGAAGCTCGTCGACGAGGATCTCGTGAATGTCTCCGTGCCGAGCATGATCCTGCAGCCCCTCATTGAAAATGCGATCAACCACGGCGTGCGTGACATCCCGAGGCCGGCAAAGATCATTCTTTCCGTCTACCGGTCCGGCGATCTCATCACCGTGTCCGTGCGCGACAACGGCCGCGGCATGACGCAGAAGCAGATCGAGGATCTCCTGGCCGGCACTCTGCAGCCCGCCGTAAGAGGCGACGAGACCAACGGTGTCGGCCTCGCCAACGTCATCAGCAGGATGCACCTGTATTATGACCGGGACTGCGTCTTCGATATCACGAGCGCGGGGGAAGACAAAGGTACGGAAGTCCTGCTGTATATACCGGTACCGCAGGCCTGAACCTATATTTTGACCTGATAAGTCAACACAGCCCGGGCATGACTGCCGGGCAAAGAAAAACACGAGGTAGACAGAATGTACAGGATCCTGCTGGCAGACGACGAGGGGATCGCCATCGATTCCTTGACCTTCATCATTGACAAAACATGGAGCGGTGCCTGCGAACTGTGCTCCGCCAAGACCGGCCGCGCCGTGATCGAGGCTGCCGAGAACTTCCGTCCCGACATCGCCGTGATGGACATCCAGATGCCCGGGATCAACGGGATCGAGGCCATCCGGGAGATCAAACGCTTCTGTCCCGACACCGTTTTCCTCATCATGTCCGCCTATGACAAGTTCGACTACGCCAAGGAAGCACTCAGCCTGGGCGTCCTGGACTATCTGACAAAGCCGCTGGACCGCGAAGTCTTTACGGAGGCCATGGGGCGCGCCATGAAGGCGGTCGACCGGCTCAAGGAAAAACGCAGCAGCGACCTGAAAACGCGTGAAAAACTGGAAACCGTGGTGCCCGTCCTTGAAACCGGCTTCATCTATTCTCTTCTCCTGCAGGACTATGACCCCGCCAACAGCGATCCGTACAGGGAGCTGCTCGACATTCACGAGGACTACGGATTCATCATTCTTGTGGAGTGCGGGGAGCTGGTCGAAAAAGCGGGCGGCGCCTCCGGAGCCGGCACGCATATGACCAACCCCATCGGCACCGGTATCCGCATCCAGAATTATTACAGCCGCATCTGCGGCATCGTCCGCGAATTCAGTTCACGCGCCATCATCGGACAGATCATGTCAAACAAGATCCCTGTCTTCGTTCCGCACAGCAGCCCGCAGATGGACTACAACGAACGCACGCGGCTCATCGCCAGCCTGCAGGAGATGGTCACACAGCTGGAGGACAAAACCTCCGTGGCCTTCCGCGTCGGAATCGGAGCCGTGCACCCTGTCGACGATATGAAATCCTCCATCGCCGAAGCGCAGAACTCGCTGAAGGCCGGCACGGATACCGTCTCCCACGCAGACGACCTTCCCGTCGCCTGCGAATACGATGACGACTATCCCCTGAAGCTCGAAAAATCCATTTTCGACAGCCTGCAGCGCGGCGATGCCGACCGTGCGCACGATGCGGCGGAGCAGTTTTTCACCTGGATGGAAGAAACGCAGTCGCAGCATGTTCTCAGTATCCGTCTGAAAGCCCTGGAATTTGTGCTCTGGGCCGAGCACCTCGCCTATCAGGAGGGGGCACTCGGCGTCTACCACTTCAACGACCGTGAAGAGTATCTTGATATCGTCAATACCAGCAGTCTGCCTTCCCTGCACCGCTGGTTCGTCAGCCGCATCACCGAGACCACCCGCGGCGTGGCGACAAAAACCGCCAAGCGCAGCGACAACGTGGTGGACACGGCGCGCGCATTTATCGATTCACACTACGGAAACGACATCTCCCTGGATGACGTTTCCCGCGAGGTCGACGTCAGCCCCTACTATTTCAGCAAGCTCTTCAAGGAAGAATCCGGCGTCACCTTCATCGAGTACCTTACGACGCTGCGTATGACGAAAGCCAGGCAGCTGCTGGCGGAGGGCAGGCTTTCCATCAAGGAGATCTGCGCTGCCGTCGGCTACCAGGATCCGAATTATTTCAGCCGCATCTTCAAGCGGGCGACGGGCGTCACACCCAGCGATTACAAAGGGCAATGATGCTCATCGACTTGTCTCCTTGCGAAAGGTGTGAAATAATAGTCGAAATGCAAAAGGAGATACAGAATCTCCCCCACCGCGACCTGTTTTGACAGGAGAATGGAATAACTGTGTTGGTCAAAAATAGGATACACCGCATTGCTGCGCTGTTCCAGGCAATCGCTGCAGCAGCCGTACTGGCGATCGCACTGCCGGGAATACAGGCCCGTGCCGCGCACAGCCTGCCGGATACTTCTTTCACGCAGGTCCCCGGTTCGGATATCTGGACCTCCCCGCAGGTCTCCGCGCAGGAAGCCTACAACGATACAGTGTACTGGCTGCTCACCCCGCAGAATGTCCGGGACCGCCTGCTGAACGACAATGTCAGGATCTATCTCATCTCCAAAAAGGATGAGACGCTCACCGCCGGGATCCTGGCTTCCATCGGGGACAGCCGCATCGGTGTCGGCGGACTGACTACCCATCCCGTTTACAACCGCTATATCTACCAGTCGACCGGTGCCCTTGCCTATGTAACGCGAAAGAGCGACGGCATGATAGAGATCCAGACCGATCTGCCCGGCACCACCGTTGCCGACTCGCTGCGCCTTCTGCACGAGATCGGCCACTACTGCGACAGCGCGGCGGGCGGTGCGACGGGCACCCTGCTGGCGATCTCCTCCACACCTGAATGGAAAAACTACTACAATACCTACGCTTCCCAGATCCTCCGGACCAGCACCTATTCCGCGGTACCGAATCTCTACAGTGCTTCGGAATGCTGGGCGGATGCCTTCAAACTGGCTTACGCGGCCCCCGCTTCCCTGCAGGCGATCTCTCCCGACCTCTATAACTACGTCACGGCACAGGTCGCGGCCATCCCGTCCGTCGGCCCCGGCACCGAACGGTAAAAAAAGGAGCCGGCTACATGCGGCTCCAGAGATAACAGTACGCTTCCGTCCTGGCGGTGAAGGACGAACTCCTTAAGAGTTCCCTGACCTGCTCCTTTGTGTACCAGCCGGGCGTGATCTCCTCGAAGGTGGAACTGCTCTTTTCAAAACATCCTCCGGCCGTACCGATCACACAGACATTTTTTTCATTGGAGAAGCCGATCGCGGAATAGCTCTCTCCCGTCATGTCCCGCACTTCCAGCAGATCCAGCCCCGTCTCTTCCTTCAGTTCACGGGCGGCTGCCTCCGCCGGCGTTTCGCCCGGTTCTAGCAGGCCCGCCGGAAAATTGTAGACCGGCGTATCGGCTGCCAGCCGGAATTCCCTGTCGATCAGCAGTTTCTCTCCCTCCGCATCGTGCATGATGAGCACGACCGCATCGACCTTCGGATTGCGGATGTCCTCTTCTGTCTGCATGTCCGGGTTGCGGCTGATCATTTCGTACACCTTTTCAAGTCCGTCCGAAGTCCTGTAATGCAGGTCGTAACGTGTAACGAACCGCCCCTGCTGCTTTTTCTCCAGATATTCGAATTTCATGGTTTCCTCCCGCGTTACGGCGCTCAGTCATCCGGCAGATTGGGGATCAGTTCGATATACACCTGGTCAAATCTTCCCTTCAGCCTGGTGCGTATCTCATTCCGCGCCTGCCGCAGTTCACGCAGGTCCAGCCTGGACGATCCGCTGTCGATATACAGCTCGACCCAGGTCTTGCGCCCCGTCTGTATGACATCCAGGAATTTCAGCTCACAGCCGTAATCCATGAGCGTCGAAGTCGCGATGTTCCGTACCTCCTGCATGACGTCCTCGGGAGGCGCAAGCAGCAGCATCTTCTGTATGTTTTCATGGATCAGCTTGACGGGTTCCACGAGGAGGAAGAACGTCATCACAATGGCGATGACAGGGTCCAGGTATGGCGTGACCCAGCCGTACTTTGTCGCATGCAGCAGGTTCGTCAGTTCAAACGCCAGCGCGACGCCCACCGAACTGAGCACATCGACGCGCCACATATAAAGCTCCGCACGGATGATCATCGAAGCGTACTTGCGGCTCATATAGTACAGCGTCAGGTACATGGCAAGGCAGCCTGCGAAAACAACGAACTCGAATTCAGCGATCCGCCCGGCTTCCACTTCGTTTCCGCCGTGCAGGATCTCCGTCACGTTCTGGATGACGAGGGCAATGGAAATAATGAGCAGGGTTCCGTATTTGATCACCATGAACAGCGATTCAAACTGTGAATAGCCGTAGGGATGGTGCTCGGTGACCGGCTTGTAGAGGAGCGGGACCAGCACAAGGAACGGCCCGATCAGGATCAGCTCCACACTGTCGAAGACACAGTCCATGAGGATCGCGTGCGACCTGGTGAGGAAAAACATGACCAGTTCCGCGACGGTGAACGCCAGGCTGCCTATAAAGGACAGGCGCAGCGCCGTCTTTTCAATATGCATTTTTCTGTCTTCCGCTGTATTCATAAAAGCTTTCCTGGGACCTTCGGCCGGGGCTTCATCGGATCGTCGTTGGATCGAGCGCGTCCCGCAGCGCATCGCCGATAAAATTCACGCAGATCACGAGCAGGATGATCATGACTCCCGGCGGGATCCAGAGCCAGGGCATCTTTGTCAGGATCGTCAGCGACTGCGCGCCGTCCAGCATGTTGCCGAGGGAGGCAGTCGGCGGCTGTACGCCCATGCCGAGGAAGCTCAGCGCCGATTCGTCGAGGATGGAAATGGCCATGACGCTCGTCGCGAAGACGAGGATCGGCGCCGTCACGTTCGGCAGGATATCGGATAACAGAATATACGGCCTGCTCATGCCGGCGATCTGGCTGCTGTGCACGAAATCCGCTTCCTTGATCTCCAGAACGCTGCCGCGCACCAGCCTGGCTACACCGGGCCAGTCGACAAAGCCCAGGATCAGGATGATGTTCCACATACCCGGCTCGAAGATCGTAGCAGCCACAAGGATCAGCAGGATGTAGGGAAAGGACATCACCATATCCGTAAAACGCATGATGACCATATCGATCATGCCGCCGAAATAGCCTGCGATAAGCCCGAGGATGACACCGATCACCGTGGCAAGGAGCGTCGCGAGCACGCCGACCAGGAGCGAAACGCGCGTGCCGTAAAGCAGGCGTGAAAACTGGTCGCGGCCCACCTGGTCCGTACCGAGGATGTACTTTGCCGACGGCGCTGCGGAAAACGCCGCATTGATGCGGTCCGGATCGTAGGGCGCGATGAGCGGCGCAAAAACAGCCAGCACCGCGATCACGGCAAGGATCCAGAAACTGATATAGCCGACCTTGTGATATTTGAACCGTCTCACGACGGACTTCAGATAGCTTTCCTGCATTTCTGTTTCTGCCCTTTCCGCTGTTTTGTCCCTGTCATTCAAAGCGTACCGACGGATCGACGACTGCATACAGAACGTCCGTGACCAGATTGGAAGCCAGCACCACGACTGCCGAGATCAGGCAGACTGCCATGATGACCGGATAGTCCCTCTGCAGCACGGCGTTCATGGTCATGAGTCCGAGGCCGGGCCAGGAAAAGACCTGCTCCACGATGACCGCGCCGCCGAAGAGGTTCGGGATCTCCATGCCCAGCACCGTGATGATCGGGATCAGCGCGTTCTTGAGCGCATGGCGGTTGATGACACGGAAGCGTCCTATGCCCTTGGCCTCCGCCGTGCGCAGGTACTCCTTGTTCAGGATCTCCAGCATCGACGAGCGGATGTAGCGGATATTCCGGCCGGCCATCTCGAAGCCCAGCACGATGACCGGCATGATCATATATTGCCACTGAATGCCCGAACCGGCTGACCCGAGCCTGCGCATGCCGCCCGAAGGCAGGACGCCCAGTTTTACCGAGAACAGATAGATCAGGATGAGCGCCAGGAAAAAGCCCGGTATGCTCTGTCCGAGGAAGGCAATGGTCTGGATAATGTAATCGCCCGCTTTGTGCTGGTGCACGGCACTGTAGATGCCTGCCACCGCCGCAATGAGCGTCGAAAGCAGGAGCGCCGTACCCATCAGGATCAGCGTGGGACCGAT
The DNA here is from genome assembly GCA_022652545.1 of Lachnospiraceae bacterium. GTDB lineage: Bacteria > Bacillota > Clostridia > Lachnospirales > Lachnospiraceae > CAG-791. The sequence continues at coordinate 348,266 of JALCRM010000002.1, read as the reverse complement.
GTGCTCGGAGATCATGCGGTTGACCGGCTCATAGTTTTTATAGGAGTATCCGAAATCGCCGTGCAGCACGGTGCCGAGCCAGTTGAAGTACTGTATGTATTTCGGCTTGTCGAGGCCGAGGTTCTGTGCCCTCTGCTGCAGTACGCCCATATTGACGCGGGGCCCGCCCGAAAGGATCTCGATGGGATTGCCCGCCAGCGTCATAATGAAAAAGTCGATGATCGTGATGCCGAAGAGCACGATGACGGCGATCGCAATACGCTTCAGTATGTATTTTGCCATCAGTGCTCCTTCCCTTCCGCTACGGAAGCCGTGGCCGCATCTGCCGCAGCCGCTGCGACATTGAAGCAGGCGACTTCATGCGTTTTGCCCGCGCTGTCTGTATAAGAAGAAAGAACAGGCACCTCGCTGCGGCACCGGTCCGTCGCAAAAGGACAGCGGTCGTGGAACCTGCAGCCCTGCGGAATGTCGATCGCCGAAGGCACTTCGCCCTGCGGCACCAGGACTTTGCGGTCGCGTATCGACGGATCCGGCACCGGCACGGCGGAGATCAGCATGCGGGAGTACGGGTGCAGCGGCCGTCTGAAAACATCTTCCGAGTCCGCGACCTCCACGATGACGCCGAGGTACATGACGGCGACGCGCCGGCTCACGTAGTGCACGGCGCCCAGCCCGTGCGCGATGAAGAGGTAGGTCAGTCCCCTGTCCTCCTGCAGTTCTTTGAGCAGATTCAGGATCTGCGCCTGTATGGAGTTGTCGAGGGCCGAAACCGGTTCGTCGCAGACGATGATCTGCGGTTCGAGCGAAAGCGCGCGCGCAATGGTGATGCGCTGGCGCTGGCCTCCCGAGAATTCGTGCGGATAGCGGTCCTTCGCGTTTTTCGGCAGGCCCACTTCATCGAGCAGCTGCCCGACGCGGGCGTCGATGTCGGAGCGCGCCGCCACATGATGATACAGCATGGGATCCGCAAGAATGTCATAGACACGCTTGCGCGGGTTGAGGGCTGCATAGGGATCCTGGAAGATCATCTGCAGGCGCGTGCGTATCCTGCGCATCTCTCTGTCCTTCATCCCGGACAGCGGTTTGCCTTCAAAAAGGATCTCACCGGACGTAGGCTGTTCGATGCCGACGACCTGTCTGCCGACCGTGGACTTCCCGCAGCCGGACTCTCCGACGAGGCCGAGAGTCTCGCCCCTGCGGATGTCAAAACTCACGCCGTCCACTGCGTGCACCTGTTTTCTCCTGCCGGGGAACAGTGAACTCGAGGTGACGGGATAATATTTCCTGATATCCTTTACGGAAAGAAGGATCTCTTCCGCGCTGCCGGCTTCGCCGGCCGTTCCGCCCGCGGCGGTGTTCCGCATATCAGAAGGAAGTGTGCTGTTCATTTCGCTCCCTCCTTTCCCGTGACCGTACCGGCCAGACGGCATTTTGCAAAGTGTCCGGGGCGGATCTCCCGCATGGCCTGAGGCGCCGCGCAGGCTTCCGTCGCAAAGGGACAGCGGTCGCGGAAACGGCAGCCGGTCAGGTCGGAATAGTTCTCCGGCACGCTGCCGCGGATGGCCACCAGTTTTCTGTCCTCGCTGTCCGTGATGCCGGGCGTTGCAGCTATGAGAAGCTGCGTATAGGGGTGCAGGGGATTCCTGAACAGTTCGAAAACATCCGCTTCTTCCACGATCTGTCCCGCGTACATGACGATAACGCGGTCGCTCATCTCGGCGATCAGGCCGATGTCATGCGTGATGAGGATCATGGACATATTGTTTTCCACGCGGATCTTCTCGATCATGCGCATGATCTGCGACTGGATCGTGACGTCGAGCGCAGTGGTCGCCTCATCGGCGATGACGAGGCGCGGACTGCAGGAAAGCGCCATGGCGATCATGACCCTCTGGCGCATGCCGCCCGAAAGTGCGAAGGGATATTTCTTCATGGCGGCTTCCGCATCCGGCAGTCCCACCCTGCGCAGCATGTCGACTGCGATCGCGCGGGCCTTCTGTTTATCCGGCTCGGTGTGGACGCGGATCGCTTCCGTGACCTGGTAGCCGACAGTAAAAACAGGATCCAGGCTGGCCAGCGCATCCTGAAAGATCATGGAAATATCGCGGCCGCGCACTTCATCCAGGCTGGTACGGCTCATCTTCAGCAGGTCTTTCCCGTCAAAGAGCACCTGCCCGTGTTCGACGCGCCCGTTGCGGGCAAGCAGCCGCATGATGGCAAGCGAAGTCACGCTCTTGCCGCAGCCGGATTCCCCTACGATACCGAGCGTTTCGCCCTGGTCCACGTGAAAAGATATATGATCGGTGACCGTGCGGTCCCCGAAATCGCTGCGGAAACGCACTGCCAGTTCCCGGATCTCCAGCAGGTGCTTCGAAGACGCGGAAGCACCGTCCCCCCGATCGCTCGGGGAGGCGGTGCCGTCAGGCGCCTGTACACATGCTGTTGGCAAAGGTACATCCATTCTGAAAGCCTTTCGTCAATCTGTCACATCCCACTGCTCGACGTGGTTGAAAGCGCCGTACAGTGTAGGTTCTGCATTCTGCAGGCGGTTGGAGACCACACCCGCATTGCTGATAAAGTACATGGAAAACATCGGGACGTCCTTCACAAGCTGCTCATCCATGGTCTTGTAGTCCGCCTTGATCTGTGCGTCGTCCGTAGTGACCTGTGTGTCTTCGATCGCCTTGTGGAGCGTGTCGTTCGTGTAGCCGCCCGTCCAGCTGTCGTCTGCCGTGTCGACCAGATACTGTGCGTCAATGTAGAAATCATTGGGCGTGATCGTGTACTGGACGGTGAAGATATCCGCGTCGTCCTTGCCGGCCACTGCCATCAGGGAATCCAGATCCACTGTCTTGATATTGATGTTGATGCCTACGTCGCCGAGATTCTGCTTGACCATATTGATGCCCTTGACCATCGCATCGTCGCCGGACCACACGTAATAGTTCAGTTTAGTGCTGCTGTCCCAGCCTGCTTCCTTGAGCAGAGCCTTCGCTTTCTCCGGATCATAGGAAACTTTCGTGACCGAATCGTCATAATACGGACTCGCAGAGCTCACAAAACCCTCGTCCACTTCGCCGTGTCCGCCGAGCAGATTGTCCACGAGCGACTGTCTGTCGATCGCATACAGGATCGCCTGGCGCACCCTCGCATCCTTGATCTTCCTGGTGTTGATGAAGGTCATCTGGTTGGTGACGGGACTTGTAAACTCCACTTTGACATTGCTGAGTGCCTGGATCGACTCCAGGTCGGTGTTCGGAACGATACCGATCGAAGGCTGGACAAAATCGATCTCACCGCTCTGCAGACCGGCCAGAAGCTCAGCTCCCTGTACGACCTTGAAATTCAGTTTGTCGACCTTCGGCGCACCCAGGTAATAGTCCTTGTTCGCGTGGTAGGAGATAAAGTGGGCCGCATCATAGCTGTCCAGGAAGTAAGGGCCGTCGACGACGTCCGGCTTGTTGAACCAGTCATAGGAAGTAAGCTGGTCATCCGGCACATCCTTCAGCACATGGCTGGGCAGGACGCAGACCCAGATGCAGATGTTGTTGATGAAGCTCTGCAGGGACATGGTGTTCTTGGCGATGAACTGCACTGTCTTGTCATCGACTTTCTTGATGCCTGCGACTGAGGTCGCACCGGCAGGTGAAGTGCCGTCGTCATTAAAGCCTTCGAAGCCCGAAAAGTTGAAGCTCGTGTTCGCGACCGCCGCGCTGGAGATCTTGAGCATCGTCCAGATCACGTCGTCCGCAGTGACCGGCTGTCCGTCGGACCAGTTCACATCCTTCAGTTTGATGGTAAAGGTCTTGTTGTCGTCGCTCGTGACGCTGTCCGCCAGCATGCCCTCGACCTTGGCGTCCTTGTCGAAGGAGACCAGGGGCAGAAACATGAGGCTCTGTGCATAGAGCGCAAAAAATGTCACATCGATGTTCAGCGGATTGATCGTGCTCAGCTGGCTGGTCACGCCGATGTTGACGATCTTCTCGCCCGTGGATGCCGAAGCAGCGGATGTGGATGCAGCCGCAGCCGCGGAAGTTGCCGCCGTCCCCGCGGAAGTCGCTGCCGCGGCGGCTGCCGTGGAAGCAGATACCGCTGCACCGCCGGAAGTGGCTGCCGTGCCGGATGTCGTGACCTCCGGTGCCCCGCAGGCCGCGAGCCCGACCGCCATGGCGACCGACAGCGCGGACGCCAGGAACCTGTCAAAAAACTTTTTCATAATTCTCCTCTCCGCACCTTTGCGGTGCATTCCCCTTCTGAACTGCCGATCCTTTATCGGAAGGCGTGGAACTTGGGCCTTCCTTCACACGCGGTACGGTAAAAAAGCGTCGCATCGCGCAGATCTTCGTGGTACAGAGAATAACTGCCTTTCGTCTTCCTGTCCAGTACATCGAACGCCAGGATACGGTTGTACTGCCTGGGTCTGTCCGGCACCATCTCGATACCGGGCTCCGTAAACGGCTTCTCGCGGTAGTATCCGTCAAACGCGTAGACGAGACGCCGCTTCTCGTCAATGCCGGTGAGCGTGATGTAGTGCGCGCAGCCGAGCATGCAGCGCACGACCGCGGTCCCGCCTTCCCGCAGGCAGGCGGTCAGCGTGGAATCCGGCTGCAGGTTCACCCTGCGTCCGCCGATATGTACGACCCTGATGGGATATTTTGTCGAATCCGCATAGTTGTTGAGCCAGCAGGCAATGTACTGCATCGCCGCACAGGAAGTGCCGAAACGCGAGGGCTGGCCGTTCGTATTGTACAGGTCGCCGCCGATCTCCTGGCACATGGCAGGGATCTCCGGCGGGATCTCCTGCCTGCCGAACAAAACACACAGCGCGTTCATGATCGCGGTCTGCCCGCAGTCGTATTCCGTTACCTGATAGCGCAAAGGAATTTTCATTTTCTGTCTCCGTCTCCCCGCTCACTGCCGCATGATCTGATACAGGATCTCCGCGGCCTTCGCCATCTCTCCGACGGTCGTATATTCCGAACAAGTATGCACCTCATGCATCCCGTTTGCAAAGGTAATTGCCGGAATGCCCTGCCGGCGCAGACAGTTGCCGTCGCTTCCCCCGAAGTTCTGCACACCGCAGGCCGTGACGCCTGCGGCGGTACAGGCTCTTTCGAAGGATCCGAGGGCCGGGTCGCCTTCCGGCACACGATAGGCTGTAAGGCGTACGTTTTTCTCTGTGACGACCTTCGGCACGAAGCCGGGAAAAGCTGCCCTCTGTGCCTCTTCCTGCAGAATGCTCTCCAGTTCTTCGTACAGTTCCAGCGCCGCCTCGTTGTCCAGGCTCCGGATCTCGCCTTCGAGGTGTGCCGTACCGGGGATGATATTCGTCCCCGTGCCGCTGCGCAGGATTCCCGTGTTGAAGGTGGTGTCCGGATCGACACGCCCTTCGGGGAGCCGTGCAAGCGCGCGGACAGCCACGGAAAGGGCGCTGACACCCCGTTCCGGTGCAAAGCCTGCATGCGACGGCCGGCCTTTTATGTGCGCCGAAAACTGCACAAGCGTCGGTTCCGTTTCGGAATAGGAGCCCTGCGGGCCTTCCAGATCCGGGATAAACGCTGTCTCCGCATGCAGCTTCGAGCAGTCAAAACACGCCGCTCCCCGCGTATATGCTTCTTCGGCTGTCGTAAAGAGCAGTTCGATCTCCCTGTGCGGCTTTCCTTCCGCCAGCGTCATGCGCAGTGCTTCCAGGATCTCCGCGATCGCGGCCCCGTCGTCCGCGCCGAGCACCGTGGTACCGTCGCTGCGGATCGTGCCGTCTTCACAGAGTACCGCATGGCGCCCGTTACCCGGCGCCACCGTATCCATGTGTGCGCAGAACAGTACCGGAGCCGCGCCCGTTTCCTGCGTTACAGGGGATGCCTCCTGTGCCTGCGACACGGATGCCGCGGTCCTTCGCTGCGCATCCCCGTACTTTGCTGCAGCTGCCCTGCAGAATATATTGCCGGCTGACGCGCCGGTCAGAGCGCCGGATTCGTCTTCCTCCGGCGACAGTCCCATTGCCCGCAGTGAGGAAAGCAGATAATCCGCCATTCTGCGTTCATGGAAAGATTCCGAATCAATGGAAGCCAATGCCAGAAATTCTTTTGTCAGACGTTTTCTGTCTGTCTCCAACTGTGTTTTCGCCTTTTCCTACTTGAATGGTATGTTTTAACGAATATTACTTTATACCGAAGCCTGTGTCAATCCCAAATCGTATTTTTATCTGAAAAAGCAAGGCGCAGTATCCGCTGTGCCTTGCCTTCCCGCTCTGTCCTCAGATATCGCTCTGCCCGATCGTAAAGACGCGGAAGCCTTCCCCGTGGATCTCCGAACAGGGAAGCTGCACGGAAAAGCTCTGCGGATCAATCTTCTCGATCTCGCGCTGCAGCAGCGCGACCTCCTTCGGACTCGTCACGCACATGACCATGCTCCTGTCCTGCCGGCTGTAGCCGCCGCTGGCCGGGATGATCGTACTGCCGCGATCAAGCTCGTCGTTGATCATCCGTACGACATCCGCCGGATGATCCGTGATCGTAAACGTGACCGCTCCTTCGTTCACACCGGTCAGAAGTCTGTTGATGACTTCGGCCGCAATGAAATTGATCACAAGGCCGAGGATGACGCCGTCTATGTCATTGAAGATGACCGCGTCCACCGCCAGCACCACAAAGGCAGCCGCAAATTCGATAAGCCCCATGGAAATGTGCGGGAAGCGGCTCTTGATCGCGACGGTCAGGAAATCCGTACCGCCGGAGGAAGAGTTTTCCCGGTAGATGATCCCGTAGCCCAGTCCCGTGAGAGCGCCGCAGCACAGCGCCGCGAGGATACGGTCCCCGCCGTAGGACGGGAAAAGAGGAGCCACATAGTCGATCATCAGAGAGCCTACGATCATGCACCGTATGGAACGCAGCAGGAAACGGCGGCCGAGCACGCGCAGGCAAAGAAGGATCAGCGGGATGTTGAACAGCAGTATCATCCAGCCGATCGGCAGGCCGTACAGCCAGTTAAGGATCATGGCCACGCCGGTCACACCCGTCATCGGCACATTCAGCCTGGACGCAAAATTGACCGTGCCGACAGCTACAAGGAAATTGCCGATCACTTCCCCTGTCATTACCCTGCATTCATGTTTCCAGTCGATCTTCCTGTTGATTTTTTTCAAGGATACCATTTGTTTTCCACCTGAATTTTTCTGAATGGTCTGCCTGACCGGAACAGCCCGCCGGACCCGTAAGCGCCGGCCTTGTACGGTGCGCCGACTTACGGATCAGACATGCTCCGCCAGGTGCTGGATCAGTATCTTGAGCGCCAGTATGCAAAGCACGGCGCCGCCGGCAAACTCTGCGCGGTAGCTCCACCTTTCGCCGAAGCGGTGTCCGACGTAGACGCCCGCCGCGGAGATCGTAAATGTGATGATGCCGATAAACAGTGCCGCCTCGATGATATTGACGTTCAGGAAGGCAAATGTGACGCCGACTGCCAGCGCATCAATACTGGTGGCAACGGCCAGCATGAACATGGTCTTCACATCGGTCTGCGCCTTGTCCGCTGTTTTGTCCGATGCACAGTCGCAGCCGTCGCGGTTCCTTTTCGCTTCGCCGATTGCCTCGCGGATCATGTTGCCGCCCACGAGTGCGAGCAGGATAAAGGCGATCCAGTGGTCCACCTTCTGGATCTTACCGGAAAAACCGGCACCCAGCAGCCAGCCCAGCACCGGCATCAGGGCCTGAAAGCCGCCGAACCACGCGCCGATGATCAGCATGCTCCGTGCCTTCAGCTTCGGCATTGCGAGGCCCTTGCAGACAGAGACCGCAAAGGCGTCCATGGACAGGCCCACGGCGATCAGAAATAATTCCAGTATTGTCATGGTACAACCTCCATGAGGAGAACCGTCAGGTTCTCCGAAATGAACATCGGCGGCACTTTCAGACTTTAGCCCCCCCGTTCTGTGACAGCAGTTCCGACAGCAGCGCGCGGTAGCAGTTCCCGTTCCTGCCGGGCCAGTTCTCCGTCATCCTGCGCGCCGTTTCTTCGTCCGGCACCGTCATCGTAAGCGCCAGCAGCGGACTGCCCTGTTCGCTCACGGAAAGGTGTACTTCAAAGCCCCCCGCCGTCCGCAGGTAACGGGCTTCCGTTCCTGCTTCCGTGCGCAGGTCCATGCCGCGGGCCTTCAGATATTCCGTGCACTGCCGCCGCAGGTCTGCGTTCAGGCTGTCCGCGAAGTAACTCACGGCATCGCGCCCGGCAGGCGTGATCGAAAGCATGGTACGGTTCCCGTCCGCCTTTTCGACGACCAGGGAGGCCGCCGACATTTCCGCCAGCGCCTGCTGCAGCGACATGTAATTGTTCGAAAGCCCCGATTCCAGCAGAAAGTCGGAGACCGCCGCATTGGAGAGGGGGACTTTCGAATGGTCCAGCATATAGAGAATGATCAGTTTATAGACGGTCAGAGGGGAATTCATGCACGCTTCCCCTGCATCTCATTCAGCGCGTCGATGAGGCTGTGCATGTCATGCGGCGTGAACATACCGCTGCCGAAGCTGATGAGCTGGCGCAGGGCCATATCCCCCATCATCTGCTTCATCATCTCATCTGTGATCGCAGCCGAGGCCGCTTCGCTCTGGCCTTCCTCACTGCCGCCCCCGAACACGCTGTTCTGCGTGAATTTCCGGATCAGCGGCTCCGCGACCTGTTTTGCCTCCGGGTCGTCCAGAATATCGCCGATCGTGGTATTGTCGTCCCAGGTCTTCGGCAGCTGCCTGTCATTCGTCACGGTCACAGTTGTTTCAAGCGCCATATCCTCACAGGACTCCCCGATGGCGATCGTGTATTCTCCGCTTTCTACGTACCAGTCATGGATCTCCGTATTCCAGTAGGCAAAGGCACTGTCGTCCAGCCGGAATGTGACTGTCGTTTTTTCAAACGGTTTCAGGGAGACCTTATCGAAGCCCTTCAGTTCGCGGACCGGACGGATCACCCGGCTCTCCGCCTTCCCGACGTAGAGCTGCACGACCTGCCTGGCCTCCATGCCGCCGCGGTTGGTCACATCCACGGAAACGGTCAGTTCCCCGCCGGCCTTCATATGATCGCTGTCGATGCGCAGATCGCTGAAGGCAAACTTCGCATAGGAAAGCCCGAAGCCGAAGGGATAACGCACCGGCATCTGTTTCTTCGTATAATAGCGGTAGCCGACGAACACGCCTTCACGATATTCCGTGCGGTCTCCTTCCCCGCCGAAATACAGGCAGGACGGGTTGTCTCCCAGCCTGAAGGGCACAGACTCCGCAAGACGTCCGGAAGGGCTCACCCTGCCGTAGAGCAGATCGATCTCCGCACGTCCCACCGCCTGTCCGCCGAGGTACATATCGATGATGCCGCGCACGTTTTTGTCATCCGCCCACGGCATTTCGACCGGCGCACCGTGGTGCAGCACAACGACCGTGTTGGCACAGACGGAAGCAACCGTCGATATGATCGTGTTCTGGTTTTCCGGCATACCCATGGTACTGCGGTCATAGCCTTCGGACTCGGCAGACTCGGGAAGGCCGGCAAAGACAACAGCCACATCGGCATCCAGAGCCGCCTGCAGCGCTTCGTTCAGAAGAGTCTCGTCGGTTTCGGTCTTTGCCGCATCGTAGCCGCGCGCATACGTGATGTCCAGTCCGTCCTCACGCGCCGCATCCAGAGCCGATTCCACCCGGAAGCAGTTGATATGGGAACTGCCGCCTCCCTGGAAACGGGGATGTTCCGCAAACTCGCCGACGAAGACGATCTTCTTTTTCCTGTCGAGCGGCAGGATCTTCCGGAACGGCTGAGGCAGCCCGGGCTTCCGTTCCAGTTCCATATTTTCGTTGCGCAGCAGCACCGCACAGTCTTCCTCCGCCTCGGCGGAATGCCTGTGCTCTGCCTCCATGTCCCAGGGCGTTTCCGGTTTTTTGTCCCGCTCGTATCTGTCCACCAGGGTCAGCACGCGCTCCACGGCTGTATCGACTTCCGATTCCGGAAGCCTGCCATCCATCACTGCATTCACGATCTGTGCGTCGTTAAAACCGCCGGAGGAAGGCATCTCAAGATCCAGGCCTGCATGCACGCCCTTCACGCGGTCGCGCACGGCGCCCCAGTCACTTACGACGAGACCTTTGAAGCCCCACTCGTTACGAAGCACGTCCGTCAGCAGCCAGCGGTCCTCGGAAACCTGCTCGCCGTTCAGCTTGTTGTAGGAACACATGATCGTCCAGGGCTGCGCCTTTTTAACAATGATCTCAAAAGCCTTCAGATAGATCTCGCGCAGCGTGCGCTCATCCACGACGGAATCGCAGGTGTTGCGGCGGTGTTCCTGGTCATTGGCTGCAAAGTGCTTGACGCTGGTACCCACATTGCGGCTCTGTATGCCCTGCACTTCCGCGGCAGCCATTTCGCCTGCCAGGTAAGGATCCTCGGACTGATATTCAAAATTGCGCCCGCAAAGAGGAGATCTCTTGATGTTCACGGCCGGGCCGGGATCCACGGCCAGTCCTTCATGCTGACAGCTTTCTCCGATCGACTCGCCGACCTTTCTGATCATTGCGCGGTCGAAAGAGCAGGCAGCCGCACAGGCAGGCGGGTAACACACTGCCTTAATGCTGTCGTTCACTCCCAGATGGTCCCCCTCTTCCGCCTGCTTGCGCAGACCGTGAGGGCCGTCGCTCACCATGACTGCAGGGACGCCGAGACGCTCCACTGCCTTTGTATGCCAGAAATCCTGGCCGGAAAGCAAACCGGCCTTTTCTTCCAGCGTCATTTCAGATATCACTTTTTTAATGTCCATGTCAAAACCTCCGGATTAAGGACCTTCAGGCCCTCTTGATCGTGCAATGGTACCGCTTTCCGGCATCCTCAGCCGCTTCCCGGTGCCGGTGCCGCTGACCTCAGCGTAACTGTATCGATTATACTCCATCAAAGCCCTGCGCGGGGAGGTCCCTTGTCCTTCCCGGTATACCGGTGCATGAAAAGAAAGTCTGTGCGCAGCAGGAAACTGTACAGAACAGCGTGTAACACAAACGGCCCCTTCCGCAGCTGCGGAAAGGACCGCTGTCTTTATCCGGTTTCCCGGACCCGATGTCTCTTATTTTTTGATCTCCGGCGCCGGGCTGTTGTCCAGATGCCAGATATCCCTGTTGTATTCCATGATGGTGCGGTCCGATGAGAAATATCCCGCCTTCGCGATGTTCACGAGCATCTTCTGCTCCCACTTCCTGCGGTCTTCAAAATCGGCAAACGCCTTGTCCTTGACGCGGATATAGTCTTCGAGATCGATGAGCGTCATGAACCAGTCCTTGTTCAGAAGTTCATGGCTGAGCCTTTCCAGATTCTCCTTATGACCCGCCTTCATGGCCTGCGGACCTGTGATGAAGTCTACGGCCTCTTTGATCACAGGGCTCTTCTCATAATAGTCCTTCGATACATAGTCCGCTTTCCTGTAATGCCCGATGACCGTTTCCGCGTCGATCCCGAAAACGTAGATGTTGTCATCCCCGACGAGGTCGTGGATCTCAACGTTCGCGCCGTCCGCCGTGCCAAGCGTCACCGCACCGTTCAGCATGAATTTCATGTTGCTGGTGCCCGAAGCTTCCTTGGATGCCAGGGAGATCTGTTCGGACACGTCGCAGGCAGGGATCAGCTTCTCCGCGTAGGCCACATTATAGTTCGTCACCATGACAACGTGCATATAGGGCGAAACATCCGGATCGCTGTTCACGATCTGCTGCAGGACGAGCAGCAGGTGAATGATGTCCTGCGCGATCACGTAGGCCGGCGCCGCCTTGCCGCCGAAAATGAAGTTCAGCGGGCGTACCGGTTTTTTGCCTCCCTTAATTTCCAGGTACTTATGGATGATGTAGAGGGCATTCATCTGTTGTCTCTTATATTCGTGCAGGCGCTTGACCTGGATATCAAAGATGCCGTCGGGAGACAGCTGCACGCCCTCGCGCGCGGCAATGTAGGAGACCAGTTCCGCCTTCCGGTTCTGCTTGATCTGTTCAAGATGCCCGAGCACCTCGTCGTCTTCGCTGAAAGCCAGGAGCTTTTCAAGTTTTTCCGCATTCTTCCTGTAGCCGTCCCCGATCTGGGAAGACAGGAAGGAAGCCAGTTCATGGTTGCAGGAGATCAGCCATCTCCGGAACGTGATGCCGTTGGTCTTGTTGTTGAATTTCTCCGGGTAGATCCTGTAGAAATTGTTGAGTTCCGTCTCCTCGAGGATCTGGGTGTGGATGGCTGCCACGCCGTTCACGCTGAAGCCGTAGTGGATATCGATGAACGCCATGTGGACCTTGTTGTCCTTGTCGATGATGTAAACGCTCGGATCCTTGTATTTTGCACGTACCCGCTTATCGAGTTCCTTAATATACGGCACGAGCTGCGGCACGACTTTTTCAAGATAGGCCAGCGGCCAGGTCTCCAGGGCTTCCGCAAGGATGGTGTGGTTCGTGTAGGCGCAGGTCCTGCTCACCACCTCAATAGCCTCATCCAGCGTGAATGCCTTTTCCTCCACCAGGATACGGATCAGCTCCGGAATGATCATCGTCGGATGTGTGTCGTTGATCTGGATCACGGCGTGATCGTACATTTTGCGCAGATCGTACTGTTTTGCCTTCATCTCGCGCAGGATCAGCTGCGCGGCATTGGAAACCATGAAATACTGCTGATAGATCCGCAGCAGACGGCCTTTTTCATCGGAGTCGTCCGGATACAGGAACAGAGTGAGGTTCTTTTCGATATCGTCCTTGTCAAAGGTGATCCCTTCCTTTACCAGCGAATCATCGACCGTTTCGATGTCAAAAAGGCGCAGCTTGTTCAGACCGTTGTCATAGCCGACCACGTCGATATCGTAAAGGCGGGAGGTCACTTTTCTCTTGCCGAACCACACGTCGAACGTGATATCGGTCCTGTGTTCCCAGGAATTATCCTCGATCCAGGGATCCTTCTCCTCGCACTGCAGATTGCTGCGGAAAACCTGGCGGAACAGGCCGTAGTGATAGTTCAGGCCTATGCCTTCGCCCGGCAGCCCGAGCGTTGCAATGGAATCCAGGAAGCAGGCGGCCAGTCTGCCGAGACCGCCGTTGCCGAGGGAAGGCTCCGGCTCCGCCTCCTCGATATTCGCCAGCTCCTTGCCGTTCGCACGCAGGATCTCGCTGATCCTGTCGTAAATGCCGAGGTTGATCAGATTGTTGGAGAGCAGCTTGCCGATCAGGAATTCAGCGGAAATGTAATAGACCCTCTTTTCGCCGCTGTTGCGCTCCGTCACGTCCAGCAGGCGCTTGCAGAGCGTCAGCAGTACGTAATAGACTTCCTTGTCCGTGCATGAAGAGAGTGTCTTCCCGTACATCTCTTCCGACAGATCCTTGAACTGCCGCTCCAGATTGAGTACCAGCACGTCGCGTTCCATGTTTGTAGCATTCTTGCTCATTGCATTGACCCTCCTATGATCAGGCAATCACGTCCTCATATTTCATCCGCACGATCTCATGCGGCATAATGATCTTTCTTCCTTCTGCGCCGTTCATAAGGCGGTAGACCTCCCGCACCGACTCCGCGGCGATCCTTCCGAAATCCTGCCTCACGGTATACATGCGGTTTCCGGCGTAGCCCATGAGGGATATGCCGTCAAAACCGCAGACCGGCTTGAAGATGTCCATTTCCGTCAGTCTGCGCATGGTGCCGATCGCCATCATGTCCGACGCACAGACCACCGCATCGCGGTCAGCCGCAAGATCTCCCGTAAGTTCTCTGGCCTTCTTTTCGGAAAACTCTCCGTTGGCGACCACCAGCGAGAGCGATTTTTCGGAAGCCAGTCTCTGCATTCCGATCAGTCTGTCCTCCGCAACATATCCGTCCGAAGAGCCGCGCAGATACAGGACCTTTTTGACGTTGTTTTCCCGTATCATCCGCGCCGCCACGTCGTACTGCGCTTTTACATTGTCTACGCTGATGCAGGACGTGCGCCTGTTCACCAGCGGCGCATCCACCGCCACACAGCAGAACTGCTGTTCATCGATGATCCGGCGCATGGTGGACATGTTCCTGTTCATGCAAAACACGATCACACCCGTGACGCACTGGGTCTGCAGGTACTGCGTCATCTCCTCCGGAGTCCTCTCCTCCGTCATGGCCGAAAAGAGAGTCACCGCATCCAGCTTCAGTTCCATCGCGCTGTTCAGCGCGCCTGAAATATACTGCATGTTGATCTCATCGCCGATCGAGGAGTTTCTTGAAGGATCCAGCACCAGCGCGATCCTGGCAGCCTGCTTGGAGGACAGGGCCGCCGCCGCGGCGTTCGGCACAAAGTGCAGTTTTTCGACTGCGCTTTCCACCTTTTCCTTCGTGTCCGCGCTGACGTTCGGATAATGGTTCAGGACCTTGGAGACTGTGGAAATCGCTACTCCAGCTTCTCTGGCTACGTCCCGTATCGATGTCATGAATGTGTCCCCTGCGTTTGCCGCCGCTGTGTTTCCGAAAATCAGATGCCGATCCTTTGCGCCCGGAAATCGGATGCCGATCCTTGTCTTCGGAAATCGCATGCCGATCCTTGTCCGCGGAAATCGTTTTCCATGGCCTATATTAAAACGCCGCAGGATATTTGTCAATGCCATTTCGGACTGGATTTTTCCTTCCGTACGGGGATGCGTCCGGCTGTGCCTTTGGAGCAGCACGCGTCCGCCCGGGCACGGCACGACTGTGCCTTTGGAGCAGCACGCGTCCGTCCGGGCACGGCACGACTGTGCCTTTGGAGCAGCACGCGTCCGTCCGGGCACGCTTGCGCTGCTTGTCCCAGCGCAGCGGTACATAACGCGGCTGAAACGCTGCGCGCATCAAGGTTATGATGCGCTCGCTGATACGCCGCGTAAGTACCGGCGCGGACAAAGCACCCGGGCGGGCTGCATGCCCGCTCCAAAGGCCGTTTCTGGCTGACCCCGAAGTGGGACTCACAAGGCGCGGCGCTGATCGTTTGGCCCCCGAAACAGCCCCGCCGCGAACAAATCAGGCTTTTAGATGCCGCAAAAGAACATTTCAAGGCGCGGCGCTGATCGTTTGGGTCCCGAAACAGCCCCGCCGCGAGCAGATCAATCCTGCGCAGATTAAATTCATTTTTTATATCTATTTCCAATAAATCGGAATACAATAATAAATATTGATACGAGGCGCTAAAGTCCGGGTAAACATCCGCGCCGTCAGGAGGGTCCCGCACATCCGGGAGCTGAGCGATATCCGGATCAGGTACAGAAACTGCCATACGGCAATAACAAATGTACGGGAGGGAAACGCACAATGAAAAAGCTGTTTGCTGCAATGCTGCTCGCGGCTTCTGTCGCACTGATGGGAAGTACGGCAAAAGCGGCTGCAAAACCCGGACTTTCATCCGCGGTCATAAACGGAAACCAGATCGTCATCACGGCCTCCGCAGCGGTAACGTCCGCTGACGGAGTGCTGCATTTGAAATCACAGGCACCCTATATGACGGGCGCGCAGGGCACGGATGTACAGCAGATGCCTTCCGGTACAGCTTCCTTCGTGATCCCTCTCGGCAAGGATACGGCGGCGTCAAATCTGTTCAATAAATTCGTCGTCACAGACTCCGCAGGGAATGTGCTTACGAATTCTGTTTACATCGCCAATCCGGAAGTTTCCGCTACACATACGGCAGCCCGCAGGGACGGCGGCATCAAGGGGATCCTCCCGGCCTCCCAGCTTCTCGGGCAAAACAACCTGACAGACCTCGGTATCAAACAGATCACCTACAATCTGCTGCTCGGCCGCATCTGCTCCGGCGGCGGCATCAACTATACCTACAACGGAAAAACATACAGCTTCAGCAGCCGCTATGTCTCCGAGTACGACATCGTCGCACAGCTCATGAACAAGCGCGGCATACAGGTGACCTATATCATCCTGAACGATCTCGGCGGTGACCCGAACCTCATCAGCCCGCTCGCCGCAGGTGCAGCCTCCAATTACTACGGCCTGAACGCATCGAATGAAGCAGGCGTGGAAAAGCTGGAAGCAGTCGCCTCGTTCCTGGGCCAGAGATACGGGAATACCGGCCACGGCACCGTTGACAACTGGATCGTAGGCAACGAAGTGAACGCCTGGAGCCAGTGGAACTACATGAACGCCGGGAGTCTTTCCAATTTTGCAAACGAGTATGCAAAAGCCTTCCGTATCCTGTACAACGGCATCCGTTCCGAAAACGCCAACGCGCGCATCTACGTAGGTACCGACCAGCAGTGGGCCGTCGCCAGTTCCGCGGCTTACTACGGTTCAAGACCGTTCCTCGAAGCTTTCAACAATATCGTCAAAGCCGAAGGCAACATCGACTGGCGCGTTGCGATGCACGCGTACAATGTACCTCTTTACAGTGTAAACAACTGGTCGGCCACCGGCTATGCCGTACACAACCAGAACAGCCGTTATGTGACCATGCAGAATATCGACGTCCTCACGGATTTCCTGTCGCAGCCGTCCATGCTTTCCCCTTCCGGTCAGGTCCGTACCGTAAAGCTGTCAGAACAGGGCTTCACAAGTACCACAGGGGAACCGGCACAGGCTGCAGCCGTGACCTTCGGCTACATGCAGGCTGCCTCCAACAAATATGTCGACGGCTTCATCCTTTCAAGAGAAATGGATGATCCGGGCGAGATCGCACAGGGTCTGGCCGTCGGACTGCTCGACACGACAGGCCGCCACAAGCTGGCCTACGAATATTACAAGCATGCGGGCGAACCTGCTTACTTCACGCAGGCGTCGGCACTTGCGGGCACGAACCTGGCCGCCGGCATCGTCGCAAGGTAGAAGGCTGCCGCGAGTGTCAAATACCCCGCTCCTCGGAGCGGGGTATTTGACTTTGTTACATCATTCTTCCCTGATTGAATTTTGCTCCCGGCGCGGACGCCTCCAGTTCTTTGCCGCTGCGTCCGTAGCCGCTCCCGCCCGATGTGGCGAACGGTGAAATGACCTTGCCCGCCAGGTCATATTGCTCAAGAAAAGAATTGATGATGTGCGGAGCCACGCCCCACCAGATCGGAAAGCCAAGGAAGATTTCGTCGTACTGTTTCATGTCGGAAACCTTCTCCGCGATCTCCACGCGGGAATCCTTATCCGCCATCTCAAGCGTGCTGCGGCTTTTCTTATTCGTCCAGTCGAGATCTGCCTTTGTATAGGGCTGAACCGGCCGGATCTCAAAGAGGTCCGCGCCCTGCTGCGCGGCAAGGCGCTCCGCTGCTTTCTTCGTATTGCCGCTTGCCGAAAAATATGCCACAAGTTTCTTTGCCATTTTAATTCTCCTTCTCTCCTTATCTGAGACTGCCGTATTCCTCGTCGGATACCGGTTCACACCACTCGTTGGATGTTTTTTCTCCGGCAACTTCAATGGCCAGATGCGCCATCCAGCTGTCGGCCGCGGCTCCGTGCCAGTGCTTGACCTCCGCGGGAATATTCACGACCCTGCCCGGCAGCAGTTCGACCGCTTCCCTGCCTGCTTCCTGATACCAGCCACGCCCGCCGACACAGAGAAGCATCTGTCCGCCGCCCGATTTTGCGTGATGAATATGCCAGTTGTTCCTGCAGCCCGGTTCAAAAGTCACGTTGTAGATCGGCACCTGCTCGGTCGAAACCGGTGCAAGGTAAGACCTGCCTCGAAAATACTGCGCATATCCGTCGTTCGGATTTCCTATGGGGAAGAAGATCTCCTTCTGAAATTTCTCCTTATCCGTCAACGCGGGTTCCGAATCGCTCCATACTTCCTTTGCCAGATTGAAGGCGGCCCAGCCCATCGGCCAGCCGGCGTAAAAAGCCGCATGTGTGATAATAGCGGCAATTTCATTTTTTGTGATACCGTTCTTCTTCGCGGTCATCAGATGATATTTAAGCGAACTGTCTGCCAGACCTCTGCCCATAAATACCGAGATCACGATCGTGCTCCTGGTCTTCAGGTCAAGCGTACCGTCGTTCCACACGCGTCCGAACAGAATGTCGTCGTTATACTCTGCAAAATCCGGGGCAAACGTACCGAGCTGGTCTCTTCCAGCCGTTTGAATGATTTTTGACATAGTTCTCCTTTCATTGATTTCCCGGGCTCATACGCCTTCTGCGGATACTGCGTTCTCTGCGTCATGGAAAGGGTACCGCAGCCTCTTCCGTAATTTGTTAAAAACGCTTTTACATAGCTACAGGATACATAGCTACAGGACCTGCTTCAGAAAACCCGCTGTGATTTCTCTGATGGTCAGCCGGTGATAGACGACTCCTGCCTCGTCCATAGCCTCGCACTGTTTCTTCGTCGGATACGCGTATGGATAAATGCCGTTCATAAACGGGAAAAACGCATATCGTATCTCATCCGCGCGTTCCTCCGTAAGATCGGGAATCGCCTTCCGCAGCAGGCTTTCAAAAGCACTCTGAGAACCTGCAAATACCGTTTTGAAAGCGACAAGCCGCTCCAGCCGGCTGTTATCCTCGATCTCATAGAGGTCCATGGCCATGATTTTCAAAAGCGTTTTGCGCTTTTGCAGCGACAACGCAATTTTCTCCGCAAGCTGCGCTTTTGTGAACACCTTTCCGGAACCCGCAGCATCTTCGAGGTCGCTCATCCACAATTCATACTCTCTTGTGAGCAGGCCGAGGAAGATCTCCTCTTTTGTCTCAAAATAATTGTAAATGGAGGGACGTGAGAAGCTGGTCTCACTGCTGATGCTTTTCATACTGATCTCACGGAATCCCTGCTTCTCATACAGCCTGTCACAGGCATCCAGAATTTCTTCTCTCCGGATCCCTTCCGGGAGCCTTTTTCTCTCTGCCGCCATGGTTGATCTCCTTTCCGGAACAGCCGTCAGAGTCTGCATCCGGTTTCCTGTACTTCTGACATCGTGTCAGTGTCTTCAGTATGCAACGTTTCTGACATCATGTCAATAGAGTGGCTGTAAAAACAGAAAACGACATGACCCGAAGGCCATGCCGTTTTCTAAAATGTTGGATTACTGTCCTGTAACGCCTCCGCCGTATCCGGAGGTGCTTTTCAAAAATCTGCTTTCGTAAGAGGCAATGCCGTCCGTCAGTCGAACAGTTCCTTCATGACAAGGTGTCTCGGAAGGCCGTCGACGAACAGCGGCTGCAGTTCGCCCATGATCAGCGGGCGCGCATACTCGATGTACTTCTCGTTCAGGCCGCAGCCGTCCTCGGTGATCCATTCCGCCGGGATATGGCGTTCGACGTTCGCGATCGCGTGAATGTCGTAAGGGCTGGTGCTGATCTCATAGGGATCGGAGCTGACGCGGTTGAGCGTGATCATCATGCCGGTCTTGCCTTCGTTCGCCGCCTTGACGGCATCGGCACCGGACTGGAACGCTTCGTTGACATCGGTCAGGGAAGAAAGATGGCTGGCCGCTCTCTGCAGCGTGGAAAACTCGATCGCACGGGTCTTGAGGCCGGTCTTGGCGGCGACCATATCCGCAAGGGTCTTCGCGCAGCCGGAAAGCTGCTTGTGGCCGAAAGCATCGACAAAACTGCTGGCATCGCCGAGTTCGCAGACGAACCTGCCGTCCGCGAGTGCCACGCCTTCGGAAACGGCAATGACTACGGAGTGCTTCGTTGCCGCGAGTTTGTTGACCTTTTCCATGAATTTGTCGACATCGAAGGTGACTTCCGGAAGATAGATGGCATCGGGACCGGAACAGTCATCGCCCTTGCTGAGTGCAGCGGCAGCGGTAAGCCAGCCTGCGTGGCGTCCCATGATCTCCACGATGCAGATCGTGGGCTTCTCTGCGCCGAAGGACTCGTTGTCGCGGATGATCTCCTTCATGCTGGCCGCGATGTACTTTGCCGCGGAGCCGTAGCCCGGGCAGTGGTCGGTGACAGGCAGATCGTTGTCGATCGTCTTCGGCACGCCCATGAAGGTCTGCTTCTTGCCATGTGCCGCAGCGTAATCGGAAAGCATCTTCACGGTGTCCATGGAGTCGTTGCCGCCGGCATAGAACAGGGTGCTGATGTCATGTTTTTCCATGATCTCGAAGACCTTCTCGTAAACGTCCTCGTGCCCTTCGATCTTGGGCATCTTGAAACGGCAGGAGCCGAGGAACGCGGAAGGCGTCCTCTTGAGGATCTCGATCGCAGTGGGATCCGCCAGGTAGCCGTCCAGATCCACGAGCTTGTCCTGCAGGAAGCCCTCGATGCCGTGTACCATGCCGTACACCTTGTCCGCACCCAGCTTCTTGGCTGCGGAATAAACACCTGCCACGGAAGCATTGATGACTGCCGTGGGACCGCCGGACTGACCAACAACAATATTGCCCTTCATATGTTTTCCTCCTGATCTGTGGAATATGTTTTGACCCGCTCGCTGTATGGCGCGGAACCAAATGTCCGCGAAAAAGTATAGCAGAAACATGCAGTGCGGTCAACGCGGGCGGAATGTACGGCATGGAATATCGGTATGTTTTCTGCTATATTACTTGGTATGGAAACACGGAACGGAATGACATATCCGCACGGCAGAACCGCGGCGCGGACAAAACATATCGCACGCATCTGCGCGCTCTTTACGGCGCTCCTGTTTTTTGCCGCCGGCATTCCCGGCTGCGGCTCCGCCTCCGCAAAGTCCATGACCTACGATGCTTCCGCACCGGCCGGCACACGGGACAACACGACCGAAGTGCTGAAGCCGGAAGCCCCGGGCACGGATGTGCTCAGGGAGAGCGGCGCCGAGATCGACTACTCGAACTGCAACGAGGGCTACATCTGCGTGCGCTACAGCGGCGATGCCCAAAAGGTGAAGGTGCAGATCACCTGCCCCGACGACGTCGTCTACACCTACAGCCTGGAACCCGGAAAGAGCAGCTACGATGTTTTTCCGCTGTCCTCCGGGGACGGTTCCTACAAGGCCGCGGTCTACACGATCATCCGTGACAGCATGTACGCGACGGCAGCCGAGGTGAAGCTGGATGTCCGGCTGAACGACCCCTACCGCCCTTACCTGTACCCCAACCAGTACGTGTGGTTCACGGACAGTGCGAGGGCCGTGACAAAAGCCAAAGAGATCTGCCGGCAGGCGAACTCCGACCTCGATGCTGTTTCGATCGTCTATAATTATGTTTCGGAAAATATCGCCTACGACTACAACGAAGCCGAGACCGTGAAAAGCGGCTACGTACCTGACGTCGACGCCGTGCTCTCCCGCGGGACCGGGATATGTTTTGACTACTGTTCCGTCATGGCCGCGATGCTGCGTTCACAGCGCATCCCCACGCGTCTCGAGATCGGCTATGCCGGTACCGCCTACCACGCCTGGATCAGCGTCTATCTCAGCAATATCGGCTGGGTCGACGGGATCATACAGTTCGACGGCACGACCTGGTCCCTGATGGACCCGACGCTGGCCTCCACCACGGGCACAGCGAAGCTGAAAAAGTTCATCGGCAACGGCTCCAATTACCAGACCAAATTCGTCTACTGAACATCTGCGGTCGTCTGCCGAAACATCTGCGGAAGACCGTCTGCCGGGGATACAAAGTACAGATCACAAGGAGAGTATCCATGGAAAACAGCGAAGCACAGCCAAAACGCGGGACGCAGCCAAAGCCCCTCTCGAACCTTGAAACGGCGGATTTCTGCCGTCAGTTTTCGCAGCTCAACAGTTCCGACACGATGCCGATCGAGATCATGGACATCCTGCTCGAAGACACGCACGACACGCAGGGACAGCTGATCCTCCGGCAGATCCGCGGCAATCTCGCCGCGCATGACAGCCTGAGCGATGCCATAGCCAAAACAGGTGTTTTCCCCGACTATTGCGTAAAACTGATCGCCGTCGGCGAAACGACGGGCAAACTGAGTTTTGTCACCTCGGAACTGGCCGACTATTACGAGCGTGAAGACCGCATGAGTGAAAACATCCGCAGTGCGGTGAGCTATCCCATCCTGATGATCCTCATCATGTTTGCGGTCGTCATCATCCTGCTCACCAGGGTCCTGCCCGTCTTTGAGCAGGTCTACGCGCAGCTCGGCTCCGAAATGACCGGCGTCTCCGGATCGCTCATGGCGATGAGCCGCACCTTCTCCCGTTCCGCACTGGTCTTCGCCGTCCTCTTCGCCGTCTTTGTCGCACTGTATTTCTGGTTTGCCAAAACACGCCGCGGCAGGACACAGCTTGCGGGCTTCCTCTACTCTTTTCCGCTGACGCGTTCCTATGCGGATTCGGCGGCCGCAGCCCGGTTCGCCGACGGCTTCACACTGGTACTGGAGACCGGCACCGATGTGTATGCCGGCATTGAGCTGGCTGCGCAGACTTCCGGCAGCGCCACCCTGCGGCGCAAGGCCGCGGACTGCCGGAAACTCCTGTCCGGACAGCTGAGCGTTTCGGATGCGCTGGTAAAATCCGGCATCTTCAGTCCCGTCTACGCCCGCATGATCAGCATCGGCTTCAAATCCGGACGCCAGGACGAAGTCATCCGCACCGTCGCCCGCCGCTACCGTGAAGAATCGGAGCGGAAACTGGACAACATGATCTCCTTCATCGAGCCGACGCTCGTCATCGTCCTGAGTGTGATCGTCGGCCTGATCCTGCTTTCCGTCATCCTGCCGCTCATGGGCATCATGTCGGGGATAGGCTGAATATGGACCGTTTCGGCAGTCATCGAAAACATCCGAATACGCTGCTTTTATCGCTGCTGCTCACCGCCGCGCTGCTCACCGCCTGCTTTTTCGGGCTCGGGAGCCTCGGCCGCAGGGACAGCGCGCGTTCGAAGGCACTCCTTGCATCAGCCATCGAACGTGACATCACAGAATGCTACGCACTCGAGGGCACGTATCCGCCGAGTCTGTCCTACATGGAGGAGCACTACGGCCTGACCTACGACAGCGCTTCCTTTTATGTGGACTACCAGCCGGTCGCAGCCAACATACGGCCGGATTACACCATTATTGAAGTAAAGGACGGCAGGTGACCCGCATGGAACCCAAACGTGTACAACAGCATACGATCGGATACCTGTGCGTCATCACGCTGTTTTTCCTGTTCGTCCTCTCCGCGGTGCTCGTCATCATGCTGGGCGCCAACATCTACGCCAACGCGGTAAAAAGTTCAGCGCTCCACAGCGATGAACGCACCATCGTCTCCTATATCTCGCAGAAGGTGCGCCGCACCGGTGAACAGGGCGCAGTGTCGACAGGCAGCCTGGACGGCCTGCAGAGCCTGGACCTTTCGGAGACCATTGACGGCACGGAGTATGTGACGAGGCTCTACCTGTACGACGGGGAGCTCACCGAACTCACGTCTGAAAAGGGCGCGGATCTTTCGCCCGACGCGGGCACGCCTGTCCTGGCCATGAAAGACCTTTCTTTCACCATGCTTTCGCCTTCGCTCCTCGAAGTGCGCGGCACGGGCAGCCAGGGCGAAAACATCGACTTCTGCCTTTCCGTACTGCCGGCTTCCGCAGCGGCGGAAGGAGGCGCGCAATGAGCAGCCGCCGCGGACGTTCCTCCCTTTTTCTGATCGAACTCATCCTCACTGTTTTCATTTTTTCACTGGCCAGCGCATTCTGTGTGCGCCTGCTCGTCTACAGTCACTCCATGACCGGGCAGGCCGGCCTGCAGTCCTCCCAGACTGCCGCCGCACAGACCCTCGCGGAGACCTTTATCGCCGCAGACGGAGACGCTTCCGAAATGGGCCGTCTCCTTGCCGGCCGGATCGGTGCGGACACGGCGGCCGGAACAGGGACAGACGCCGGATCCGGCACGGCCGCTGCCTCCGATGGCAAAACGCAGGCGCCGGTTTCCGGTACGGCAGCCGACGTACAGTCTCTGACTGTGTACTATGACAGCGGCTGGTCCATGCAGTCCGTAAGGATCGGCACGCAGAAGGCACAGGACAGCCAGCAGAAGGCTCCCTACCGGGCTGAACTCACCGTCACCGGGAAAACAGACGGGATCGCCTCGCTTTCGATCAACCTTCTGAGCCGCGACGGAAAACTGCTCTTCCATCTGGAGGCAGACCAGTACACCGGAAAGGAGGCCGCCGATGAATGAACCGCTTCCGGAAAGACGGAATATCAGCCTGCACCCGGGCATTTCCATCCTGATCCTGCTGTTCCTCATCCTGGGGCTGGTGAGCTTCTCCGCTCTGTCCGCCTCAACCTCGAAGTCTGACGCCTCCCTGTCCGCAAAGCAGGCCGCCCTCACGGAAAACTGGTACCAGGCCCGCAACAGTGAACAGGCCTGGCTCGCAGCAACAGACGCTGCGCTGCACACTGCCAGGTCAGCGTCGGCTGCGGAACAGGAATACTATAAAAAAGCCGGTGCAGACAGCACCGGCCATACACTCGAAAAAGATTTTCCCATGGGCGACGGGCAGCAGCTCGTCTGCCGTATCCGCGTCCTCTTCCCGGAAGATCCGGACGGCTCCTGCTATGTGCTTCTCACGGAGAAGGCTGTCAGTACCGCCGGCTATTCCTACGACAATTCAATCACTGTGTTCGATCCTTCCGGTGAAAACTGACCGCTGTTTCCGAAGAACGATCCCGCTCCCGGAAAGTGTTCCCGCTCCCGGAAAGCGATCCCGCCCGCGGAAAGCGATCCCGCCCGCGGTAAACTACCGGTAAAGATCCGGCGCACACGATTTCCCTACCACCTCAGACCCTTCGGATAGTGGTTCTTCAGCACACCGCCGGCCGCCTTCCCCCACCCGAATCCGAAACCATCCGCAGTGACAAGCGTCCAGCCGTGCATTTCCTTTTCCCCGCTTCCGCCGGAAGGCGATACCCGCAGTGAAAGGCCCTGCAGATACTGCACAGCCTCCGGACTGCCTGAAGAAAGCTCCAGGCGCTCCGTTGACCCATCCGGTCGAATGTGCAGGGCAAGTGCGTGGGCAGGCTCAAAACGGCCTTTTTTCAGTGTTCCGAGGTCCAGGCCGGGACGCAGCACACGAAGTCCGTCGGTCGAGACCGCATCCGGCAGCTGATACAGTTCGTCTCCGAAAGCGATCACGCGGGCAGGCGAAAGATCCAGCGCACCGGGGCGCAGTGCCTCCCTGCAGAAGTCCGCGAGCATTTTCTGTTCCGGCTTCCCGGCGGTACGCACCGGATCCGTGCACACCTTCGGTGCCCTCACTCCGTTCTTTTTCAGCAGGCACAGAAAATGTCCCGCACCCCCTGTCCTGTGCGGCCACAGCCGCACTGCACCGGCGACTTCCTGACGCACCGCCGCGCCCGCGGCTTCCTGCGGCATCGCCTCACCGGCGGTTTCCCGGTGTACTGCCGCGCCCGTGCCGGAAAGGGTACTGCGAACGCCCCACTCCGCCCACTCCGGGTGTCCCGGAGCAAAGCCCTCATATCTTCCGCTCTTATCCGCCGCCAGTTCAAAAGACAGCGGCAGCACATGATAATCCGGGTGTCTCTCCAGGAAGGCCGTTACACTGCCTTCGTCCTCCTCCGGTGCAAAGGTGCAGGTCGAATAGACGATCGTGCCGCCGTCGCTCAGCATCGCGTCTGCGGCATCCAGGATCCCGTCCTGCCGCGCCGCGCAGCGGGCGATGTTTTCCTCGCTCCAGTCAGTAAGCGCGTGCTCCTCCCGCCGGAACATGCCTTCCCCGGAGCACGGTGCGTCCACGAGCACTCTGTCAAAATAACCCGGAAACCTCAACGCCAGCGCCGACGGATCCTCGTTCACGACCAGCGCGTTGGCTATGCCCATTCTCTCCACGTTCTGCGACAGGGCCTTCGCCCGCACCGGATGGATCTCGTTGGCTACGAGCAGACCCTCGCCGCGCAGCATGGCCGCGACGGCTGTTGTTTTGCCGCCGGGCGCAGCACACAGGTCCAGCACCCGTTCACCGGGCTCCGCGCCCGAAAGTTCGGCCACAGCCATGGCCGACGGCTCCTGGATATAATAGAGGCCCGCCTCGTGCCAGGGGTGCCGGCCGGGCCGGTCAGCCGCCGCATAGTAAAAGCCGTTTTCTGTCCACGGCACCTTCCGCAGGCCGAACGTCCCGCCTGCAAGACGCAAAAAATCAGGCGCTGCGATCTTCAGGGTATTGACCCGCAGTGCCCGATCCTGTTCCTTGTCAAAAGAGGCCGCAAACGCCTCGTATTCACTTCCCAGCAGTGTGCGCATCCGCCGTTCGAAGCCCGCCGGCAACTCCATCGTTCAGCCTTTCCTGCAGCCTTTCAAAACAGCACACACCCTTCCTGCTCCAGCTGCACGTCCCGCAGACCTCGTCATACAGCGGATGCGTGAGCCCGTCGGCTGCGATCCTTATCAGTTCACGGTAAGTATAGGACTGACCTGCGTGCAAATGCAAGCCTGCAAGCAGTGCCCTGTCCATGCGGACGGCCGCATCCGGAAGGGCCGCACTGCGGCCATCGGCCGCGCACCGCAGGCCGTCAAAGGATCTCTTCGGACAGGCTCCGCAGATCTCATCCGGGCTGTCCAGGAGGCAGACAGTAACTTCCCCCTCCTGTGCACCCGCCGGCACATCCTTCAGCACATCCTCCTGCGCACACTTCAGTGCATCCTTCAGCGCGCCTGCAGTCTCTGCCATCTGCGTATTAAAAGCGCCGCTGTATCCCCGGCCTTCGTAAAGCAGCGTACAGAACAAATGATGAGCACGTATCCTGATCATGCTTTTGCTGTCTCCGCGCCTTCCTGCTGCGTCTGCAGAAGACCTGCCTTAAGGAGCGCCCGCCGGACGGCTGCGGCGGCAAAACACGCGCCGACGACACTGATCACGTCCTTGATGATATAGGGCAGCGAACAGAGAAGAAAGGACTGTCCGAAGGAAACGCCGGTCGTAAAGGCGAACTGCAGAATGCCTAGCAGATGGCAGGCACAAAGTCCGAGCAGGCCCTGCAGGATCTGCCTCGGCAGTCCTGCCGTCCTTCCGTGCAGTGTGATGCCTGTCCCGCAGAAAAACGCCATCACAACAAAGCCGAAAATGAATCCTCCCGTCATTCCGAACAGTATCCCGGGACCTGACGTAAAGCCGGCATAGACCGGTACGCCCACGAGCCCCAGCAGCAGATACACTGCCGTCGCTGCCGTGCCCGCACGGCAGCCGAGCACATAGCCGCAGAGGGCCACCGCAAAAGTCTGCAAAGTGATCGGTACGCCTGACGGCATGGGGATCTGAAGCACGGAAAGCGCGCTCAGTACGGCTGCCATCAGTCCGGTATAAACAACTGCCTGTGTTTTTTTCATGAGACCTCCGATCTCTCCCGCCTTCCGCAGTGATCCCGGAACAGATCAGAAGCCGCGTCAGGCATATTGTCAACTTTCTTTATCATATTGGTTGACAACATGTAAAATATAAACGCAGGCATTGTATTTGTCAATCCGATGTTTCCGCCATTGGGAAAAATTCTGCCTTTGTCAATCCGATGCTTCCACCATTGGGAAAAATTCTGCCTTTGTCAATCCGATGCTTCCACCATGGAGAGCGCGATCCGCTTCCGTTCCCTGTCTACAGACAGGACCGTCACATCCACCACATCCCCCACATGCACGACCTCCAGGGGATGCTTGATAAACCGGTGACTCATCCTGGAGATGTGGACCAGTCCGTCCTGGTGCACACCGATATCCACGAAGACCCCGAAATCCACGATGTTGCGGACCGTGCCCTTCAGTTTCATCCCGGGCACAAGATCGTCCAGTGAAAGCACGTCCGACCGCAGCACCGGAGCCGGCATATCCTCCCGCGGGTCGCGTGCGGGCTTTTCCAGTTCCTTCAGGATATCCTGCAGCGTGATCGCACCGAGCCCGAGGCGGGACGCTGTTTTCTCCGGATCCCTGACCATGCCCTTTACAAGGCGGAACGAAGCGGGATCCTCCTGCAGGCCCAGTTCACTGAGCAGCTGCTTCACTGCCGGATAGCTCTCCGGATGGACGCTCGTCATATCCAGCGGTTCACTGCCGCCGCGGATCCGCAGAAAGCCTGCGCACTGCTCATAGGCCCGGGGACCTATTTTGGCTACCTTCAGAAGTTCCCTGCGGCTGCGGAAACGGCCGTTCTTTTCACGATACGCCACGATGTTTCTCGCGGCAGCCGGCGTAATGCCGGAAATGTAGGAAAGCAGGGCACCCGAAGCCGTGTTCAGGTCCACGCCCACGCTGTTTACGCAGTCTTCGACCACACCGGTCAACGCATCTCCCAGCTTCTTCTGATCCATGTCGTGCTGGTACTGCCCGACGCCGATCGCCTTCGGATCTATCTTTACAAGTTCCGCCAGGGGATCCTGCAGGCGCCGCGCAATAGACACCGCGCTGCGCTGTCCCACGTCGAACGCCGGGAACTCTTCCGATGCCAGTTCGCTCGCGCTGTAAACGGAGGCGCCGGCCTCGTTCACGATCACATAGCGCAGCGGCTCCTTGCGCCCCGGTTCTGAATTCAGTCTGCGGAACAGATCGCTGATCACCTGCTCCGACTCCCGGGAGGCCGTCCCGTTGCCGACGCTGAACAGCGTGACGTCATAATCCGAGATCAGCTTCTGCAGCACCGCATCGGCTTCTTCGACCTTGTTCTGCGGTGCCGTCGGGAAGATCACCTTCGTATCCAGGACCTTGCCGGTCGGATCCACGACTGCCAGCTTACATCCGGTCCGGAAGGCCGGATCCCAGCCGAGCACGGTACGCCCGGCCACCGGCTGCTGCATGAGCAGCTGCTTCAGGTTTTCGTCAAAAACACGTATCGCGCCGTCCTGTGCCTTTTCGGTGAGCTGGCCCCGCAGTTCCCTTTCGATCGCGGGCGCGATGAGGCGGCCGTAGCTGTCCTTCACGATCTCTTTGAGCACCGGCTCACAATACCTGTTCGGTGCCTTCGGATCCCGAAGTGTGTGCAAAAGCAGATACGCCAGGATCTCCTCCTCCGGCGCGGCGATCTTCACCGTAAGAAATTTCTCCTCTTCTCCGCGGTCGAGCGCAAGCACCCGGTAACCCGGCACTTTTTTCAGGACTTCCTCATAGTTGAAATACATCTCGTAGACACTTCTGCGCTCCTCCAGTTTCGAGGGGCGGGTCCCCGCCGCGGCCGGTTTTTCTGCGGATGTGACCGTGCCCTTCTCCAGTGTAATGCCGCGGATCCACGTCCTGTAGTCGGCATTGTCCGAGATCTGTTCCGCCAGGATGTCTTCGGCGCCCTGCAGCGCCTCCTCCGGCGTTGCGACCTGTTTTTCCTCCGGCAGCCCTGCATCCGACGTCACAAACTCCGCGGCCTTCCGGAGGACCGGCTCAGCTGCCTCCTGCGCAAAAATATAGTCCGCAAGGGGCTGCAGGCCCTTTTCCCTGGCGATGCCGGCGCGTGTGCGGCGCTTCGGCCGGAACGGACGGTACAGATCGTCTACCGCCACCAGCGAATCAGCCGCTCCGATTTTCGCGCGCAGTTCTTCCGTCAGTTTTCCCTGCGACTCGATCTCCGCGAGCACCTGCTGCTTCTTTTCCTCCAGGCCCCGCAGATAGACCAGTTTTGTGCTGAGGTCGCGCAGCTGCGCATCGTCCAGCGTGCCGGTCGCTTCTTTTCTGTACCGGGCGATGAACGGCACCGTGCAGCCTTCGTCCAGCAGCTTTACAGCTGCGTCGACCCGCCATTTTTCCACCTTCAGTTCTTCTGCGATCCTGCGATTGATTTCCATCTTTACCTCCATAAAACGGGCAGCCGTGCGTCAGGAGCCTCACGTGCTAACCCATGCTTTCCTGAACCATGTTTTTATCCCGGTATTCCCGCGGAGTCATGCCGTATTTTTTCCGGAAGACCGAAGAAAAATACGACGGGCTCACGAATCCGCAGCTGCCGGCCACTTCAGTCACCTCTGCGCTTCCGCTGCACAGCAGCAGGGCCGATCTGCGGAGCCTGTAGTCATTCAGGTATTCATTCGGATTCATGCCCGTATAATACCGGAAATTGCGAAAACAACTGCTGCGGCTGACCGACGCGCTGCGGCGCAGGTCGTCCACCGTGATCTTTTCCTGATAGTGCCCGCTGATGAAAGACAGCATGCTCTTCAGTTCTTTCATGCGGGCCGTGTTTTTCCCTTCTCCGTCCTGCATGCCGTCCTGCACCATCGCTGCTCCGGACAGCCTCCACATATGCAGGATCTCTTCCATGCACTGCAGCTCAAAACACGGTGCATCCGCGGAGACTGCATGGATCCTCCGCAAGCAGGCACGCAGTTCCCTTCCCGCCGCGGAACCGGCAGAAAATGCCGCTGCTCCGGTCTCAGCACTGCCTGCCGCTGCAAAGAACCTGTGATAAAAAAGCGTGCCCGGCGAAGCCGCGAACATCGTCGGATCGAATGTCATACCGATGGCCTGTGTGCGCCGGTCCGGCGTCTCCGGCTTTGCCATGTGCATGTGCCCGGGAAGTACAAGAATGACATCGCCGCAGCGCAGTGTGTGCGGAATGCCGTCCACGATGTAGTCCGCATTCCCTGCCGTCATCAGATCGAATTCCACGGTGAGGTGCCAGTGACAGGGAAGCGTGCGGTCGGGGAATTCGTCGAAGTCGTCCTCATAGACCTCCACCGGAAAAGATTCGTCCCGGTAGTACTGATGCTCCATCAGATCGTGTCCCAGATCCAGCTTCTTGAAGATCCTTTGCCCCATCGCCGCTGCCTCCTTCCGGCACAGCTTCAGACTGCCGGCGCCCTCCCGCCGCTGCGCGGTACCGGCGGTGCAAAGCGGTCCGGCATATTGAAACTATTTTAGCATAAAATGGCACTATTTTTACGGAATGTGCTCTGCAATGAGACTAAATTGTAAATACTATATTCGGAGGTGCACTATGTTTTCCATGCTGCTCGTCATCATCTATCTTGCCTTCATCAGTCTCGGCCTGCCGGATTCCCTGCTCGGCTCCGCCTGGCCGGTCATGCACGGGGATCTGCGGGTCGCGCAGTCCTGCGCCGGTATCGTCACCATGATCATCTCCGGTGGCACAATCTGTTCCAGCCTGCTTTCTGACCGTCTCACTCACAGGTTCGGCGCCGGGAAGGTCACCGCAGTCAGCGTGCTGCTGACTGCCGCGGCATTGTTCGGCTTTTCGGTCTCCGGCAGTTTCCCGCTCCTTTGTGTGTGGGCCGTTCCCTACGGCCTGGGTGCCGGCGCGATCGACGCTGCCCTGAACAACTATGTGGCGCTCCACTTCTCGTCCCGGCATATGAGCTGGCTGCACTGCTGCTGGGGGATCGGCGCATCGGTCAGCCCTTACATCATGAGTTACGCGCTGACCGGAGGACTGGGCTGGCGCGGAGGATACCGTATCGTCTCGATCATCCAGCTTGTTTTAACTGTCTGTATCTTCCTCAGCCTGCCCCTGTGGACCCGGAGCAGCACCCCGGCGGGAGCCGATGCTTCACCGGCGTCACCTGCTTCATCTGCTTCGCATTCGTCGCCTGCGTCACCCGCGTCCGCTCCTTTCGCGAATGCCGAAGTCTCGCCGGCTGCAGCGGCCGCTGCCCCTGCATACACCGACGGACCGATCCCGCTTTCCAAAGTCATCCGGATACGCGGCGCAGTCTATGTATTCCTGATGTTTTTCGCCTACTGTGTACTGGAATCGACCTGCCTTCTTTGGACCAGCAGCTACGCTGTGTCCGTCCACTCGGTAAATGTGGAGACCGCAGCCCGCTTTGCCGCGCTCTATACGCTTGGCATAACACTGGGGCGCTTTGTCAGCGGTTTTATCTCCAACCGGCTGGGTGACCGCAAAATGATCCTGTACGGCTCGCTGGCCGCACTGGCCGGCATCCTTCTGCTGACATTTCCCATAAAGGGCACGCTATCCCTGATCCTCGGCATGTCCCTGGCCGGCTTCGGCTGCGGACCGATCTATCCCTCTATCATCCACTCGACACCGGACAATTTCGGTGCGCGGAATTCGCAGGCCGTGATCGGTATGCAGATGGCCAGCGCCTATATCGGCTCTACCTTCATGCCGCCCCTGTTCGGTCTGCTCTCCTCCGTCACCGGGCTGCGGCTGTTTCCCCTGTGGCTGCTCCTGTTCTGGCTGCTTATGTCCTTCATGTTTTACCGGCTCTGCAGGTCTGTGGGAAAGGTGCGCTGAAACACATACCGCCTGCGAAAGCCCAAAGGCAGACCCTTCTAAGCGGCACAACGCTCATGGGGAAATATAAAACTGTCTTGGCGCGGCTTTGATCGTTTGGTATCCGATAAGCTCCCGCCGCGAACAAATCAAATCCTTAACAGCCTTTGAATGCCTGCCCCGGCGCAGCGATCTCCGGGCTGCAGTGGCTTTCCGGCTGATGCCTGACGCGGGTATGCAGGCGTGGATGCCGGGCCGGGTATTTGCGAGCGGCGTCGGCGCTAGGTTTCGTATCTCAGAAACCGTAGCGTCCGTTACGCCCGAGAAATAGCCGCAAGGCGTGCCCGGAACGGCGCCACGCCTGCATACTCCTCACGATCCGCCGTCCCTGATCTACAGCCTCAGCGCCTGCTCGACCTCGTTCCGAAGCTCCTGCCCCCGTTCCTTGAGAAGCAGCAGCTTATTGTACTTGTAGTATTCGTCGTTTCCGTACTCCGATACATACTGCAGGCTGTAATAATCTTTGGATAGCTCGGTAAGAAAGATCACGATCTCCTGCCCGTCGCCGAATGTCCGGGACAGGAACCTGAACGCATTTGAAAGGTGGCTGTCGGTTTTGGAAGCCGCCTCTGCACGCCTGTCTTCGCGTGCGGCAAACCAATCCTTTATTCCGTCCGCGTCCGCACCGTCCACCATACAGAGCCGCTCCGCCTCCGAAAGCGCAGCGATGCTCTTCCGGAGCATCCGCT
The DNA here is from genome assembly GCA_022652545.1 of Lachnospiraceae bacterium. GTDB lineage: Bacteria > Bacillota > Clostridia > Lachnospirales > Lachnospiraceae > CAG-791. Next base: position 315,485 of record JALCRM010000002.1, on the reverse strand, counting down.
CGCCCTGCCGGTCCAGAAGGTGTGCCGAGATCCCGCGTTCAAGACGTTCCCTGCACTCTTTCCCGGCAGCTGTGACTGCAGCTGCGACTGCAGGGGTGGCTGTAGCTGTAGTTGCGGCCGTAGCTGCAGCATCAGCTGTGACTGCAGTTTTGCCGGCATCCGTGTCGCCTGCTGCGACACCGGCGGTCTCCGTTCTGCCTGCGCCCTGCTTTTTCAGCGCCGCAAGGACTTCCTTCTGGACTGCCTCGCTTTCTGCGCAGTCGCGAAACTCTCCGTGCAGCGTATCGATAAGGAGACCCAGTATACTGAGCTTCTCGTCGAACGGCGCCTCGGACAGTTTCTGCGTATCGGCGGGAAAGCGGCCTTCCAGGATCTCCGGGATACGATAACAGTTTTTGTACTTGTTCCAGAGTTCGTAATAGACGGCAAAACTTCCGGCGATCTCCGGATCCTGCAGGTACTGCACCGCGAGATCTTTTGTGACCGGCATGCCGAGCTCCTCGCGAACCGCGATCATACGTGAAAAATCTTCCCAGCCTCTGGCGGTGACAAAATATTTTGCATCCGCTTCCGTGCGGATCGAATAGAAATGTTCCCTGCGTACCGCGAGATAATTCATCACCGCGCCGTGGATGCCTGAACGGTAGCCGTATTCCTTCCACGCCTCGAAATCCTCCTCGATGTCGATGCGCTTCACGCGGTCGAGCGTGGAAATGTCAAAATCCCGCACGGACTGGTTGTACTGGGGCGGATTGCCTGCCGTCACGATGAGGAAACCGTCCGGCACCTTGTGCGTGCCGAAGGTTTTATACTGCAGGAACTGCAGCATCGTCGGAGCCAGTGTCTCGGAAACGCAGTTGATCTCATCGAGAAACAGAATGCCTTCGCGGATCCCGGAGCGCTCGATCTGGTCGTATACCGAGGCGATGATCTCACTCATCGTGTACTCCGTCACGGAATATTCCTTCCCGCCGTACGACCTTTTCGAAATAAAAGGCAGCCCGATCGCGCTCTGCCGCGTATGATGCGTGATCGTATAGGAGATCAGGTTGATGCCCATCTCCTGCGCGGCCTGCTCCATGATCGCGGTCTTCCCGATGCCGGGCGGCCCGATGAGAAGGATCGGGCGCTGCCGTTCCACAGGGATCTCAAAACCGCCGAGATCGTCCTTCTTCAGATAGCAGCGCACCGTGTCCATGATTTCCTGTTTTGCCTGGCTGATATTCATCTTTTCCCTGTTCCTTTCCTTTACACGTACAGTTTGGCCGCCCAGTCGGGTACTCCGGAGTCATCCATCTCTTCATCGCTCCGGAACACGAAAGCCGTCTCGTACCCCGGCGGCTTCGAGGGATATTTTCCGAAACCGTCCGTAAAATAGAGCAGGCCGCAGAGGCGGCGCAGGATGCCCTGCTGCCGCAGTTTTGCAATGTATGAGAAGACCGGGCGGAAGTCGGTGCCGAACCCGCCCTTCACATGAAAGGCATCGGTATATTTTTTCATTTCGGCCGGGTCGCGGATCACCGTATCAGCCTGTACCTGGTCGTCGCACTCGATGATATGGATCTCCACCCTGTGGAAGAAGCTCTCCTGCGAAGCCAGGATGGAAGCCGTCTCGTTCAGGAATTTCTGTACCAGCGCATCCTGGCAGGAACCAGAGGTGTCCAGCGCGATCGCGAGCTGGTCTATCCTCCGGGCCTCACGGAATTCATTCTCTTCAAAGAGCGGCATGTTCCCGTAGAATTCCATGCCGAAGTTATACAGACCGTAGTCGAAGGAGTCCGGATCCACGCGGCCTTCTTCGCGAAGGACTGCGAAATGCCGCAGATATGCGCGGTAATCGGTGCGTTTCCGCAGATCCGCACGCAGCACCCTGTCCATGCTCCCCGTGGCATCGGAAGCTTCCTTGGAAAGGAGAGCCATCTCCGTATGGAGCCGCTCCGCCCTGTTCTTCCACTCTTCTTCCTCCGCCTTCCGCTGACCGGCCGTGATCGCCTGACTGTTCTTCCGGTCCTTTCCGGAATCCTGTTTTTTCCCGTCTTCCTTTTTGTCACCGCCGTGAGGGCCCTGCATGTCAGGAAGCGGCGGCTGTTCGGCATCCGGCTGCCCTGCTCCGTCTTTTCCGTCCCTGAGACGTTCCCAGAAACCGTGGTCATCCCGCCGGAATTCGTCGGAAAGCAGTTCCGTCGTATCAAAGTCCAGATGCATGTCGGACAGACAGCGGCAGATGCGTTCAGCCGTCAGCACCTTCGCGCTGCCCTCAAGACGCCCGTACCACTCGCTCCGCAGGTCTGAATCCGGCAGGCGCAGGCAGGGCTCGTCCATGTGATCCAGGATATGTTCCACCGCGATGTCCGCCGAAAGATTCCAGAGAGCGGGATCTCCTGCGCTGAAAAACATATGGCGGAAAATGCAGTGCAGCAGCATGTGCATGTAGGCGCGGTCCACAAGGCGGGGCTGTTCCAGCCACGTACGGAAAAGCCATCCGGGATTGAAGCGGATGGATACGGCATCCGTGCCGATCGAGACAGTCGTAAGGTCACAGACATAGCGCAGCGCATCGAGCGCTCCGCCCAGGAAATGCATATCCAGGTAAAGCTCCGTGCGGGATGCGGTCAGTATTTTTTTGCCGAGAAGGTCAAGTTCTTCGCGATTTCCCATGTTTTGTCCACGCTGTATCCGTATGTATCCGTATGCGGCTGCCGTTCAAAGCGACAGTCTGTGCGAAGCAGCAGCGGCATCTCCTGTCTGCCTGTGCCCGGCATATTCCATGAGCAGCGCCGTAAGGGCGGCATCCTTCCCCGCCGCAGCCGCTTCCAGGGCGGCCGGTAGCGCCTCCTGCGGGATCACGGCTGCCCCGCAAAGGTACCGGATACGTTCCCTACAGCTGAAGTCTCCTTCCCGGTCCCTGTCTGCCATGCCTCTTTTTACCAGCGCAGGCAGGAGCTCTCCTGCGTGTTCCCGCAGGAACCGGAGGTAAGTTTCTTCCGGCGCCGCTCCCAGTGCATACGGAAACATGAGACGCCCCAGGGCGATATCTCCGGCGATGCCAATGCTGTCGATCACGGCCTTCCTGAACATCGCGTCGTACCCGCGCCAGTCCACCGCGCGTGCGCTGACCGATTCGCGGTAGCCATAGCCGGAGCCGCTGATGTCGAACTGGATCGTGCGCGCCATCGTGTTGTCTGACGCCGTGATCACATACGGCGGAAAGACCAGGCAGGCCTCACCGTCCGGCAGGTGCAGGCGCAGCGTCAGCCCGCCGTCGCTGTCCCCCAGGATATCCCTGAGAACGGCAAAACAGCCGCCCCTGATCGACGCTTCCACGAGCGAAAGCTGTTCGCAGCGCCGGAACGCCCCGTCGTGCACGTCCTCCAGACTGTCGGAGAGGCACACTCTGCGCAGTGCCGTGCAGTGGTAAAAAGCAAAGCTCTGTAGCGTGTGTACGCTGTCCGGCAGCCGCACCTCCCGGAAGTCGCCGCGTTCCGCAAAGGCGCGGTGCCCCACCGAAGCAACAGGCAGCCCGCCTGCCCTTTCCGGCACCTCAAGAACAGTGACGGGCCCTTCCGAACCCGTCACCTCCGCACACAGTATACCGTTCACTGTTTTTTCTTCAAACGAATAGTTCATTCCCGATCCAGGCCCGCAGACTGCCGGCTGTTTTATCCGGCATATGCCGTTTCTTCAAAAGGATCAGCCGCCTGTTTTCAACCGGCGTATACAGCCCCTTCAAAAGAATCTTCCGTATATCTGCCGTCGATCATGGCAGGAGAAACATCCGTATCGACGCTGAAGCGCACGATCCGGCCGTCTTCTGTTTTCATATCAACGGTATGCCGGGCGTCCGTACGGTAAAAATACAGTTTTGTCCCCTTGGGCAGCGTGGCCTCCGTCGTCGAACTGCCGTCCTCCGTATCGAGTACATGGACCTGCAGTTCTTCTTTGGTCGTCAGCGGAGACATCCGGTCAGCTCCCGGATTCGCGGACACAAGGGCCATGGTGTCGAGCGCCTGCGGCCTTGCGCCCGCATGCAGGCTGAACCTCGCATTGACAGCGTAGGTGCTCAGAAGGTAGCAGCGCGTCTCCATGGTGAAGTTCTCCGGATCCACCGGTACATATTTGCCGAAGCCCCAGTCGCAAGAGACCATCGTACCGATCGCATCCCCGCTGAGCGGCACAAAATATACGGATTCCCAGTCATCGTCCCCCTCCACATCCAGGCAGAGATACCTTTTGCCGTTGTCGCTGAACAGGTACGGCACGGTCTGATAACCGTAAAGCTTCAGTTTCTTCTGTGCATTGCCATAGGTCACGGTCACGGTGACATTGCCCGTATCGTAGTCCGCTTCCTCGGAAACCTCCAGGTTCTTTGCGGAATTGTCCAGAAGACTCTCCCCGGGGACCAGGATGGCATTTTCATAATCCAGCTGTTCCACATAATTTTCCGGCGCATTGCAGTATTTTTCGCTGAACAGATCCCTGTAGGCATCGTACTGCAGTGTGACCTGCTGGGAGCCTGCCGCATGGGGTGCAAGGGAATCAGGCTCGAACCAGAATGTGATCCCGTCGTGCCCGAGCGTCCAGGTGAGGGTCATCGCGTCCGCGCCGCCTTTTATCGCTTCGCTGATCGTATCGGCCACGCTGTCCACAAGCCATGTGTCACTGCCGTACGCCTGATCCAGCTTTTCTTCGAGGAGCTTCGGCAGTACCGAGGTGTCCGTGATGACGTCTCCGAGCTTCAGTTCCGCACCTGTGGCGGAATCATAGCTGTGCGAATAGAAGAGCGTGTCCGGATGCGCGCCTCCGGCGTAGGTCGAATACGATTCCAGGAAACTCAGCACGGCACTGTCTGCGCGGCATATCCTGACTCCGCTTTCTTCCTGATACGCCGAAAAATCATCTTCTCCCCGCTCCTTCAGGCTGTCCTTTGCGTAATCGGTATATTCCTTCACGTCGCCGGTCACCCGTTTTTTTACTTCTGTATTGTAAGTTGCGAGAGAGGCCTTCAGTGCCGAATAAGCGGCACCGTCACTGCCCTGCCGGGTATCGTCAAGGCTGAGCTGGCGGTAAGTGCCGGTCACCAGCAAACGGCCGGTGCTGTCCGTTGCCGAATCGTACGCCGGCGCGCTTATAACGGATAAGGATGCAGGCGTCTGCTCCTGTGCAGGTGCTGCCGCAGAAGCCGTCGTACCGGAACCGGCCGCTGAGGCCGTCTCCGAAGTTGCCGTGCCCGAAGCTGCCGCAGATGTGGACGCTGCAGAAGAGGTCTCCGCGGACGCCGAAGCTGTCTGCGCAGCCGCGGAGGATGCCGCCGCTGCGGATGTGGACGCTGCCTGCGCAGCCGCGGAAGATGCCGCTGCCGCAGATGTTGACGCTGTCTGCGCAGCCGCGGAAGATGCCGCCGCAGATGCTGTGTCTGCGGATGTGTTTTCTGTCGCTGCGGTCTTTCCGCAGGCGGTGAACGTTACCGCAGCCGCGATCAGAACCGCGGCTGTCGCCAGTTTCTTTTTCATATCTACCTCCATAAAATGGGCGGCCGGTGCCGCATATGAACAAACCCGGTCATCTGGCCGTGCCGTCCGCACCGTCGGCATTTCTGCCTGTCCGGACAATGTCAGTATCATAAGAATAGCAAAACGGGGAAGGTATGTAAAATCAATCCCAGGCCGACTGTAAGTCTTGTTCACCGGCTTTTCACATTTTCTTCACCGAAAGTTCTGCGTTTCGGGGCTTCCGGTGTCTTACGCTTTTTCAACGGATTTGATAATATTTTTATGCTGCAGCCGGGGATCGGTCCGCCGGCCGACTGACAGGCCGGCGGATACAGCCGGCTTCCGAAGAAGAAAATTTATGAAAGAAGAGGAATTTATCATGAAGAAGAACTGGTTCAAATGGGTCCTGGATCTCGCGATGGCTGTTGTCATCGTCCTCCTTTTCAACAAGAACGCGACCGGGGAAAATCTGCACGAGATCATCGGCCTCGCACTTTTTGCGGCCTTTGCGCTGCACCTTGTACTGAACGCGAAATGGATAGGCGGCGTCACGAAAAAGTTCTTCGGAAAGATGCCGGCCAGGACGCGTGCCATATATATCATTGATTTTCTGCTGGTTATAAGCTGGGCTGTCTGCGCTGTCACAGCTGTCATGATCTCCAAGTCCGTTTTTTCCTTCCACGCCGGCGGACAAATGGGTGAGGTCATTCACAAATTTTCCGCTGCCTGCGGCCTGCTGCTCTTCGGCCTTCACATCGGCCTGCACCGGCAGTTTTTCGGAAGCATGTTTGCAAGACTTGTCAAAATACCTCGCAAGGCAGGCATTGCCATCGGCACTGTCCTGACTGTCGTCCTGCTCCTCTTCGGCTTCTACAGCATGACGACCACGCAGTATCTGTCCTGGCTTTCGGGACCGTTTACGGCCTCTTCCATGGAGGGCGGTATGGAAAACGGTCACGGGATGGAAAAGCCCGGAGAAAATGCATCGTCCGGCGATTCGTCTGCCGCGCCCCGGATGAACGGCAAAATGAACGGAAATATGGGCGGGGAAAAGGGCATGGCTTCCTCGCCTGCTGCCGTACCTCTCACGATCGCCCGGTTCTTCTCCATCGCCTATGTGTTTGCTTTTGCTGCCGGCCTTCTCGACCGCTTTCTGAACAGAAAGGAAAAAACAGAGTAAGGTCCCTGCCGGTGCGGGTCATGCCTGCACCGGCTGTATGATACTGTCGAAGATGTTCAGAAAAGCATCGATCTCCTCCGGTGTGGTCAGATGGCTCAGGCTGATGCGCCAGGAAGACAGGGCATTGCGGGCGTCGCCGCTCACTGCCAGCACGGCAGCGGACGGCGCCCCGTCGGAGGAGCATGCGGATTTGACGGAAACGCAGACGCCTCTCTCGGCCAGTTTCCTCTGGAATACCGTCCCTTTCACGTCCCGCACACTGAGGTTGAGAATGTGGGGCACACTGTTTTCCGGGCTGTTGATCCGCACGCAGTCATAGCGGGAAAGTGCGGCCCGCAGAGTATCGTGCATCTTTTTAACGCTGTCGTAACGTTCCTGCCTCTTATCCAGAGCAAGGCGCAGGGCGCATTCCGCGGAAGCCGCGAGCGCCAGTGCCGGCGTGCCGCTGCGCCAGACGGTGGTACTGTCCCCGCCGTGCAGGATCGGCTCCAGCGTAAGAAATTTTCTTTTCAGCAGTACGCCGCTCCCGTTCAGGCCGCCGAATTTATGCGGTGCAAAGCTCATGGTATCGATCCCGTCAAAAGAGACGGGGATGCGGCCGACTGCCTGGGTGGCATCCACATGCAGCCGGCAGTCAGGATACTCTTTCAGAATGGTGCGGATCTCATCGACCGGCTCGATCGTCCCGAGTTCGCTGTCCACCGTGCAGACGGCTACCATGGCGGTATCCCTGCGCAGCAGCCGGCGGAGTTCTTCGCGATCCGGCGTTCCGTCCGGCAGAATGGACAGCTGGTCGATCTCCCATCCCTGCTTCTGCAGGCAGCGCAGGGAAGCGCTCACCGAAGCGTGCTCGAGTGGTGTCGTGATAATGTGTTTTCCGGTCTTTCTCCTTGCACCGGCCATGCCGAGGATCGCAAGATTGTTGGCTTCCGTCGCCCCGGAGGTAAAGATCACTTCTCCCGGCTCTGCCCCCATCAGGGCCGCGATGCCTTCCGCTGCCTTTTCCATGGCCTTTCCGGCTTCGAGTCCGGCCGGGTGCCTTGAATTCGGGTTGCCGCAGTACCGCCTTTCTGTTTCACAGAACAGCTCCAGCACCGCCGGATCGGCCGGTGCGTTGGCTGCATAGTCCAGATAGATCATCCTCATCCTTTTTGTGTCTTCAGGATCGTACCGCCGCCGAGCACCAGTTCTCCCTGGTAAAGCACGACTGCCTGCCCCGGCGTGACCGCGCGCTGCGGTTCGTCGAAGTCCAGGCGCAGCAGGCCTTCCGGCGTCATGTACGCCTCGGCAGCCTGCTCCTTCTGATGGTAGCGCGTGCAGACACCGACACGCACTTTTCCCGTAAGGCTGTCGAACGGGATAAAGTTGAGGCCCCCCGCCAGCAGGCTTCTGCAGAACAGGCTGCTTTCCGGTCCCAGCGTCACGCTGCCGTCCTCCATGTCTTTCCCGCAGACATAGACCGGGCTTCCCATGGCGATACCCAGCCCCTTGCGCTGGCCCAGCGTATAACGGACCGCTCCCTTGTTTTTCCCGATCACATTTCCCTCGGAGTCCAGAAAATCTCCTGCCTTACAGGGTCTTCCCGTATAGCGTTCAATAAACCGGGCATAGTCTCCGTCCGGGACAAAACAGATATCCTGGCTGTCCCTCTTCTGTGCGTTGACGAATCCCTGTTCTTCCGCGATCTTCCTGACCTCCGCCTTCTCCAGCCCGCCCAGGGGCAGAACGGTCCTCGACAGCTGCTCCTGCGTCAGCATATACAGCACATAGCTCTGGTCCTTGCGGACATCCGCCGCCTTTTTCAGCAGCCAGCGCTGCCTGTCTTCCTCGTATACGATCCGCGCATAATGCCCGGTCGCGACAGAATCGATCCCCCGGCTGCGCGCAAAGTCCAGCAGTTTTCCGAATTTCATGAACCGGTTGCAGTCAATGCAGGGATTCGGCGTGCCGCCTGCCTCATAAGTGCGGACAAATTTTTCAATGATCTCTTCCCGGAACTCCTCCGTAAAATCCACCACATGAAACGGCATATCCAGTGCATAGGCGATCTCTGCCGCGTCGTCGACATCCTTCTGCGAGCAGCAGGTGCGGAAACCGCTCTGCCCGATATCTTCGTTGCGGTACAGCCGCATCGTCGCGCCCTCGCAGGCGTAGCCCGCCTGCTGCATCAGCCAGGCTGCGACGGAACTGTCCACGCCGCCGCTCATTGCGATCAGTGCCCTTTTCTCCTTAGCCATACTGTCAGCTGCCTCTCCTGTATTCCATGTTTTGCAGATCAGACACTGCCCATCTGTGTCTTTCTGCATTTTAACATGTTCCGCGGCTGTTACACGGAAAAGCTTCCGCGAGTTCCTCGATACCGGCAATACATTTTACTGTGCCTGCAGGCAGGGGAAATACCGGCTTTCTACGGTACAGGTAACCGAGGAGCCCGCTGCGGGCGGCATAGAGCATGTCATTTTCCGAATCTCCGACCATGGCCGTTTCCGAAGGCGCGGTCCCGCACAGGCGGCAGAAGGCCCAGGCGGTCTGCGGCGCAGGCTTTGGCGGCAGGCCGCAGTCCGCCGTGTAGACGGCATCCAGACAGGGCATGATCTGCAGTTCTTCGAGACACTTTCTGGTCGGTTCCAGACTGTCCGACGTCACCACACCCAGACGTATGCCCATGGATCTCCATTTCTCAAAATAGAAACGGAAGTTCTCCTTCCCCACCACCGTGCCGTCCGACAGGCAGTATCCGGCAAGCGCCTTTTCCCAAAGCATCTTCTCCCTGCCGTTGACCACAATGCCTTCACCGCGCATGACCCGGTCACAGGCACAGATGACATCGCGGTTCGTCCCCGCAACGACCGGAGATTCCGCGATCAGGTGCCCGTCGGAAAAACCGGCGGCCTTTTCCAGTTTTTCCCGCAGGACTGTGTCTCCGCCGCGCCCGCACCGCTCCGTGATCAGTGCCGCCGTTTCCCCAACCGGTTTTCTCCAGAAAGCCCCGAGATCTATCAGCGTATCATCCTTATCAAACAAAACGGCCCGTATCATCGTATCATTCCGCACTCTCCCGCATCCCCTGTTCCTTCCGCAGGAAGATCGCATTGCTCCACGCCGTTTTTCCGTTATAGTCCGTACATTCCGCCCGCACATATGTCTCATCTTCGTGCAGGGGATACTCTGTGTGACAGATCCCGGCTTTTGTCGGCGCGATAAAGGTCGCACCGGCATTGACATCTCCCCCCGCAATGATGTTGATCCTCTCACATGGGCTGCAGTGAACGATCGCACGGTCATCGCGTATCTCCCATCCGTAAATTTCCGGTCCGGAGGAGCAATAAAAGTTTCCGCTTAGCAGCGCCTGTATGACGGCTTCGTGCGTCAGCTCTGCCGCCCTGACGACGACCCAGCCGCCGCAGGAATCCTCAAAACGTCCCCCGTTGTGGTTGTCATCGGAGGCAAAGGCATAGATCTGCCGGCCGCGGCGCAGGATCAGGTCCCAGCAGGCAGTATCATACCCCGTACCGCTTTCGTTCACCGTATTGTAGTTATAGATCTCCAATGCCAAAACACCGTGCAGGTCCGCAAATTCCTGCGGCTCCACACGGCTCCAGAGCGGATGGTTGTAGGTGACGACGCAGCCATGGGCCCGCAGCCTGTCGCAGACCCCCTGCGCGGCCTGCAGGCCGTCCCACTGCCCCGTATACACCGGCGGCTTAAGAGTTTCCCCGTTCCGGAACAGGCAGGCCGCCTGTGCCTGCATCCTTTCCGTCCCGAGAATGCCGTGCATGTGATGTGTCTTCAGCCTCTTCCCGACATGTGCCGGATCCAGCAGGTCTGCGGAAGCTTCCAGACCGGGCAGAATGATAAAATCCCCGGAGTCAAAGCGGCTTCGCAAATCCGTATATCTGTCGTGCTCGCTGAAGCACAGAAAACTGTACCCCCTGGATCTGTACAGGGAGACCGCCTCCTCCGGCGTCAGGCGGCCGTCTGAATTCACGGTATGACTGTGCAGATTTCCTTTGTAGCTGTTTCCTTCTTCCGTCAGTCCCTTGCGGTTCTGGAAGATCATGCCGTTTCCGCTCCTTTCAGTATGCGCAGACAATCCCTCTCCGGTATGGTGAGCCACAGCCTCTCCCCCGCCTGAAACAGGTGAAAGGAGCGAAAAAGCACATCGACCCGGAATTCCGTATCTTCGACCTGCAGCCGGTAACGCAGTACATTTCCTCTCGGCGTGCTGTCCAGTACGGTCCCGCTCAGTTCACAGCATCCCTGCTGTGCTGTTTTTTCCCTGGACAGCGAAATGGTCTCAGGACGGATCGCCACCATGTCTTCCGGCGGGATCTGCATGCCGCTCAGCCTTGAAAACACCGCGCCGTCTATCTGATTATAGCTTCCCATGAATCCCGCCGCAAAAACCGAAACAGGAGCCGTATAAACGCTGATCGGCGTACCGGCCTGTTCGATGCGGCCGGCATGAAAAAGCTGGATCATATCCGACATGACCATGGCTTCGTCCTGGTCGTGCGTCACGAAGATCGTCGTCAGCCCAAGCTCCTTATGGATCTCCCGGATGCGCTGCTGGAGCGACTTGCGCAGTTTTGCATCGATCGCGGAGAGCGGTTCGTCAAGGAGCAGGACCTTGGGACGCATGACGACGGCGCGGGCCAGGGCGACACGCTGCTGCTGTCCGCCGGAGAGACTGGCCGGGTACGCTTTTTCCTTCCCTTCAAGTTCTACAAGTGCCACCGCATCCCTGACCCTGCCGCGGATCTCATCGGGCGGACACTTTTCCATTTTCAGGCCGAAGCCGATATTCTGTTCCACGTTCATGTTCGGGAAAAGGCTGTACTGCTGGAAGACCATCCCGATATTGCGGCTGCTCGAAGGCAGGTCCGTAATATCCGTCCCGTCGAGAAATATCTTCCCCTCCGTGACAGTCTCCAGTCCCGCGAGACAGCGCAGAAGCGTGGACTTTCCGCAGCCGGAAGGCCCGAGCAGCGTCACCAGGTCGCCCTGCCGCACAGAAAACGTAAGATGATCGAGGACCGTAGCATCGCCAAAACGTTTCACCACATTCCTGAATTCAATATAAGACATTATCCGTTCTCCCTTCCTGTCTGCGGCTTCTGCAGCTTCAGCACCATCCCCGTGATCAGAAGGACCACGGCAAAGATCACGACCACGATGGCACTTGCCAGGCCGCTGGACTTGAACATTCTCCTGTTGAGGAACACCTGGATGTTCTGGTAATTATTGCCCGCAATGTTATTGGCAAGCACAAAATCGCCGAACACGATACTCTCCGCAAGGAGGGCGGAGATAAAAACTCCTGAGAGGATATTCGGTATGATCACCTGCAGATACGCCCGGAATTTGCCGCAGCCAAGAACCTGTGCCGCTTCCAGGAGCGTCTCGGAGCTGATGGCGTTCAGGCTGTTGCAGATCCCCTGGTAAATGTACGGCAGCACCAGGATCGTGTAGGCCCCGAAAAGCATCAGCAGCCTGTTGGAGAGAAACGTGCCTGTCCCTGAATAAATGGAAATGATGCTGATGGACAGGATCACCCCCTGCAGCGCATAGGGGATCATGCAGACGATCTGCATGAAACCGCGCAGGTTCCTGTTGACCGCAATGATCACGTACATGGCCAGCAGAAGCACCGTAATGGTCAGCAGTACACTTACCGCGCACAGCACAAGCGTCCTGGCTATCGAGCTCCAGAATTCAGGGTCGGAAAACAGGTTCCCGTAATTGCGCAGCGTAAAGCCGTGCGGAAGGATATCGGTCCACTCGGAAAACAAAGAATAGACCAGTGTCATCAGGAACGGCAGCAGCAGGTAACAGGAAACCAGGATCAGGAAGATCCCGGCAAAAAGACGGCTTCGTCTGTTCATACCAGTCTCCTTCCCTGCGTGCTCTTTTTCGTGAAGCAGTCGTTGACCGCAGTCGCCAGCACCATGAGCCCGATCAGTACCATGGCAAGAGCCCCGCCGGTCGCTTTGTCGATCTCGACATCGCCCTTGTATTTCGATGTGATCTGCAGGGCCAGCAGCGCATAGTTGTTCATGACGATCGCATAGGCAGTCGCAAAGGCAGCCAGCGCATTGGCAAAGAGGACACTCAGCGTGCCCAGGATACCCGGAAGCAGATTCGGGATCGCAATGCGCAGCCAGTAATCCAGCGGATCTGCCTTCAGGATCACAGCCGCTTCGCGCCATTCCGGCCGGAGCCCTGAAAAAGACGGCAAAAGCAGAAGTGTTGCCAGCGGGATCTGAAAATAGATATAGACAAGCACCAGCCCGTTTCCGCTGTACAGATTAAAGTTTGCGAGAAACGGGATACCGGCCTTCTTCCCCAGCAGCGTCAGGACCCCGGTATTGCCCATCAGGACCATGAACGCAAAGGCGAGCGGCACGCCGGAGAAATTCGACATCATGTTCAGCAGCATGGTGAATCTCCGCCTGGTCCCTTCCTTCGCCTCGTGACAGAGATCCGCGGCAAAAAAAGCCACGACGAGTCCGACAGCAGCAGAGATCAGGCTGATGCGGACCGAATTCACGATCGACTGCTGATACAGGGGTGTCGTAAAAATCTTTATATAGTTTTCAAAACCGGGCTTTCCGCTTGTTTTCTCCGTGAAACTGCTTACGGCAAGCTGGCACAGCGGCAGAAGTTCGTAACAGACCACTATCACCAGAAACGGAAGAAATGCCAAAAATTCCGTCATTCCGGAACCTGTCAGTCTCTTTTTCATAGAATACGGGCCGGATACCCCGCGAAGGATATCCGGCCCTCCGTCCTCTCTTTTATTACTTGATCGAAGGAATAATGTTCTCCTGCCAGTAGGTGATCATCTTCTGGCAGACATCCGTCCATTTCTGATAATCAATCGTGTGGACGTTGCTGCCGTACTGCGAGGCATCGATCCGTTTGGCAGTCACGTCATCCGGCAGCTTCACATTGCTGCGGATCGGCGTGGCATAGCCCCTTGCAAGATTGATCTGTCCTTCATCGCTGAGGATATATTCCCTGGCGAGACAGGCAGCCGCCGGATCCGGGGCATTGGCGTTGATGATGGAAGCATAGCCTGACTGCACGCTGCCGTCAGAGGGGATGTTTACGGTGAAGGAAGCGTCCGGATTGTCTTTGACGGCATTGTCCCGATAGCCCAGAGCGTTGTAATCCCACAGCATACAGACGGCGATCTCGCCGCTTTCGATACGGGCCACGCTGGTCTCGCCGACATCCAGTCTGCCCTGCTGCGCCAGTGTTTTCCAGAAATCGTAGGCGGGCTGCAGATCGTCGATGCTGCCACCGAGGGCATAGGCACTGGCCAGCACCGCATGCTGCGCCTGGGATGCCGTCGTCACGTCGCCGAGCGTTACCTTATAGTCGCCTTTCAGGATGTCCGCAAAACTCCTGGGCGGGTCCTTGACCAGCTTGTTGTTGGTGATGATGGACATCGTCCCGTAGTAGCAGACGACCCAGTTTCCGGTGTCATCCTTGGCCCAGTCCGGAATGTCGTCCCAGTGGCTCGTCTTATACGCGAGCGTCACGCCTTCCTGCTTGGCGACCGGCCCCCACTGCTGGCCGACATCGCCGATATCCTTCGTGGCGTCCGTCCCTTCTTCCTTGAACATGGAGATCTCTTCGGCACTGGACATGTCGAGATCCGTATGGTCGATCCCGTATTTTGTTTTCAGGTCCGTCCAGGTCTGCACCCAGTTTGCCCAGGTGTCCGGCATGCCGACGGAGGCCACTTTTCCTTCCGCCTGCGCTTCCTTCGTCAATTCGTCGATGCTCATGCTGTTATAATCCTTGGCAGCTGCCTGTCCTTTTGCAGCCGCGCCCCCGCAGGCAGTCATGTCAAAACACATTGCGGCCGACAGGGCCAGTACTGCGGCTTTTCTGATTCCATCCGACTTTTTCATTCTCATCCTCCTTCAGGTTTTGCTTCATTCTATCGGTTTCCCGGCAGCCCCGCGATCAGCGGCACCTGATATTCAGGTAAAAACTGAGTAATACAGGCAGCAAAAAAGGAATCCATGCATTCGGCGCCATCGGATTCCTTTTCCTGTTTTGCGATGCTTTATTGTGCTGCGGGATCGCTGCCTGTCAGCCTTCGCGCATATTTGCCGGGAGGGGTTCCGTATTCCTGTTTGAACGCGCGGCTGAAATAATACTGGTCGCAGAAGCCCGTCCGCTCGCTGATCAGTTGCTGTACTCTTCGGAACTGCCGGCGCGGACCGAAATTTTCACGAGCCTTCCCAAATCACCCCTTGACTGCACCGGCGGATATCCCTCCAACTATGTATTTCTGACCCAGGATGAAGATGAGCAGTACCGGGCACATCGTAAGGACGATGTCCGCACTGACCAGGTTGTACTGCCGTTCATACATCCCAAAAAAGTTGTAGACAGCCAGTGTCATTGGCCATTTGTCAGACCGATCCAAATAATACAGGGGCATTGTAAAATCATTCCAGACACCCATCACGTTCAGCACAAAGATCGTCACCAGCGCCGGTTTCAGCATGTGCAGGATGATATTGGTAAACAGCTGCATAGGAGTACAGCCGTCCAGAATGGCTGCCTCGTCGATGTCCTTGGGAATGGAACCCACAAAGCCGAACACAATGAACAGACTGATCGGAATATTGATCGCTGCATATAACAGGATGATGCCCGGTCGGGTATTGATGATATGCAGTGTTTTCATGACCTTCATCAGCGGTACATTACTGACCGGCATGGCAATACCAAGGATAATGAAATAGTATATAAAGCGGTTCAGTCGCGATCTGTTCCTTGAAAGTACAAAGGCTGCCATTGCGACAAGGATGAGGATCAGTGCCGCGCTGCACACTGCATAAAGAAGACTGTTCATCAGCGACACCGTGATCTTCCCTCTCTCCGCCACGATAAAATAGTTATCCAGTATCCACTTTGAAGGCAGTTTCAGGGACATTGTATTTGACTCCGAAGCTGACTTGAAAGAATTGATAAAGATCACCAGCATCGGCGTGACAAATATCAGGCTCAACAGGATCGTGACCAGATTCAGCAATATGCGGGTAAAAATCTTACGCGTTTTCATCTGCTTCCTCCTTCACATCCATGGCTTTCAGAAGAAAATAGGATATCGACATGACAAAAACGAACAGGATGCTGGAAAGTGCGGTCCCCATGGCATAATTTCCCTTGGCAAATTCAGCGTAAACTGCTGTATTCAGTACTTCCGTCGCATGCCCGGGTCCCCCATGCGTTAGCGAATAGATTATGTCAAAAACGCGGAAACCATAAGTGAGGTTCAGTACGGTGACATTGATCAGAACCGGCGCAAGAAGCGGCATGGTAATGTATCTTGTCTGCTGCCAGAAGGAAGCGCCATCCATGGATGCCGCCTCATAATAGGATGTTGAGATCACCTGTAGTCCGGCGAGTACTACCATCATAATGTAGCCGACGCCTTTCCATGTGTCCACAAGAACGACTGAAGCAAATGCCAGGCCCGGTTTGGAAAGCCAGCTCTGTGCAAGAAATCCAAGACCGCACCATTTTAGAAAAACATTTACAAACCCGTGCGAAGGGTTCAGCAGGCTTTTAAAGACCAGTCCGACAATCAGATAAGACATGACCTGCGGAGAAAAAATGATCATCCTATGGACGTGATTTCCCCTGACCCAGGTGCCGTTAAATAGCAGCGCCAGGAGTATCCCGAGTATGGTTTTAAGCAATGTTGTAAACAGTGTAAAAAGCAGCGTATTGATAATATAGCCTGTATATCCTTCTGTATTGCTGAAAGCCTTAGCATAGTTTTTCATGCCGACAAAACGAATGTCCGAAGAATAACTGTTCCAGTTTGTGAAAGAATAGAAAATACCAAGGATCCCCGGAAAGAAGACCAGAACTGCAAAAAGCACAAATGCGCCCGCTGCCATATAAGACGGATATCGTTTATTGAGATTCATGTTTTTCCCTCTGTCATGTTACCGCAGAAAAATGGCCCGGTCTTGCACAACCGGGCCATCTGTGGAACTGCTATTTTGCCCATGCAGGATCGTTCTGCAACTCAGCCTGCTCATTGCGTCTTTTCTCAATGTTCTGGAACACTTCATCGGGCGTCATCGTTCCGGAATACATGGCATCAATATCCTTACCGACATCCATCCACTGCGGGTCGATGTAGGAAACTCCCACCTGCATGACAAGCCCCTGCGGAAGTGACTTCATATACTCCTGTACTTCCGGCCTTTCCTTGGAAGGGATCTCCGGCCAGCATACGGAAGTGATCCCGCCGCCATCCAGCCTCTTCTGCAGATTTTCTGGTCTCGCCAGAAAATTGAGAAATTGCTTGCACTCATCAATGTACTTGCTGTTCTTGTTGATAAAGTAGGCGTTGTTGGTCGGATTTACACTGACGGACTGGTTATCCGCCCATGGAAGACAGAAGATACCCATCTTTCCCTTCATATCCGGATAGGCTTCCTCAACCTGGTCGATGAAATCCATGGACTGATACATCATTGCCGCTTCTCCGGTACCGAAAGCATCCACACCGCCTTCGACCGTCTGACTCAGGAAATCCTGTCCGAAATATCCGGCATCTGCACATTCCTTCATTTCCTCAAGGATCTCTTTCATCTCTTTGATATCGGTGATATGCATTTCGTTTTTATTTAGTTTCTCATACAGGTTGTCATATAACAGTGAATAGTAAGATCCTGTTTCAAAAACAGGAAGCACCTGATGCCATCCGTTCTGGCAGCCCTCATACATCGGTGTGATCCCGGAATCCAGTATCTTCTGGCAGTTTGCCTTGAAATCTTTGTACGTTTTCGGAACGCTAAGTCCCAGTTTCTGATAAATATCCTTGTTGTAAACACACGCCGAGATCCTGGTCCCGGGGAATTGGACACCGTAGACCTTTCCGTTCACAGTCACGTCCGGAAGTACAAGCGGATCCATTCTGGAGACCCACTCCTGATCACTGAGATCAACGCAATTCTGTTCAGGATTGATCCTGCTCACAAGACTTAAGGGGTCAGCATCAACGCACATGATATCGTATGCCTCGCCGGAATCCAGCTTTGTCTTCAGAAGATCTCTCCACTGGTCATCCGGCGTCACCTGAAAATCCACCTTGATACCGGTCTCTTTCTCAAAATCTGCTGCTAGATCCTGCACTACGCCAGATGTCGGAAGACCCGACTGATGCGTGCCGAATGTGATGGTCACATTGCTTTTCTTCGCCGCTTCCGCAGTCGAAGCTGCCTCCGCAGCCTGGGAAGTTGCCGCAGCAACTGCTGATGTCGCATTTTCAGCGGCAGCCGCACTTGTGGCTGCTGTATCTGTTGCAGCTGTGGTGCCGCAGCCGGTCAGCATGGCTGCAAGGACCAGAATGCCTGTCGCCTTCAAAATAACTCTCTTCATTTTTCCCTCCTTGTTGCGAATTGTGTTATAAATAAATTGTTCCGCTGCTTGTATAGTACAAAAATTCATTTCTGCAGTACATGAACGTATCCGGCCGTTTTTTGGACTTTTTTGCAGCCTGTCGATCATTTTCAATGACCGGCATTTTGGTAGTGCCGCGGTCTGTCGCTGCGTGGCGGAAAGAAAGAATGTCATGAAACACACAAACACCCTACAAAGACAGCTTTTTTCCAGATATGCATCCATCATATGCATACTGCTGTTCATCTTCTTCACTTTGCTCTGTATCGTGTACATTTTTAATGAACAGAATCGTATCCTTGACAGCCTGGAAACAATATCTTCCTCGGTGTCCAACAATCTTGCCCAGGAGGCTGATCAGCTTTCCACTGCTTCCCTCAATGCCATCTACTCGAAACAGCTGAAAGAGAGTCTGGACCGGATCGATCCGCAGAAGCCTGACTGGAACAGCATCTCCACAATCAGCAGCATTATTGGAGCGATCATCGGCCCGAATTCCACGGTGGCCCAGATCAATGTATATTCTCCAAAAAATTACATCGTAGGCTGGGGAACGTATAGCATCCATCATCCGGTGCAGGTAGACGAAGAGCCCTGGTTCGCGAATACCGTTAAGCTGCATGGTTCAAAATACATTTCCAGACCTTCGCTCAACAGTGAATTTATAAAAATCAGCTCCTACATGAAAGACCATTGGTTCATCTCGATGTACAGACAGTACTTCGATGCGGCCTATAAGCCGCAGGGCTTTGTCGAATCATCACAGGATTGTAAAGTTTTTTTTTCCTATATCGATGATCTTCTTGCAAGGTATCCGGATATTGATATCTGCGTGATGAATAAAGACGGAGAAAATATCTACCCTTATAAAACGCAGCTGCCTGTCTCCTCTTATTTTCAGAATGTTTTGGACAGGCCTTCAGGCAGCGGACCGCATATCGTAAAGGGCGAAAATGGGCAATCGCTTTTTCTGGCTGACAGTTATACCGAGTATACCGGCTGGTATGTTGTTGTAACGCAAAAGACTTCTTACCTGCTCCGGCAGATCTATCCTTTTCTCCTGCTCTTCATTCTTTCCCTTCTGGTTTCTCTCGGAGTATTGCTCGGCCTATGTTATAAAACGTCAAAGAAATTATTGTACCCGTTGAATTCACTGAAAAATCAGCTTGAAAACCTGAGTCTGGAGAAGGTGCTGGATTCCGATGATTCCCTCCTGATTGACCAGGATCTTTCTACTACAGATGAATTGGATGCGCTGATCCGGATCTACAACGGGATGTATCTCTCGCTGAAGTCTTCCTCAGTCTCCGTATTAAATGCCAAAGCCGAGGAGACGAAAGCGAAACTGTTTGCTACACAGTCAATGCTGAAGCCGCATTTTCTATACAACAGTCTAACAAACATAGAGATCATGGCGGAAAACGGAATGACTGACGATATCCGAAGGTACTGCAACAATCTTTCGCATTACATCCGTTACATTTCATCCGATTCGCTGGAAAACGTTGATATTGCAAAAGAGATCGAATATTCCATCTGTTACCTTGACTGCATGAAGGCACGTTATGGAAGCAAGCTGATCTACACCATTTCGGTACCGCCTGAAGCAGAAAAAACGGTAATACCTAAACTCACGCTCCAGCCGCTGATCGAGAACTCTCTTAAATACGCCTTTCATAACTCTCCGCCATGGATAATCGATATCTCCTGCGAAGTAAAAGGCGCGTTCTGTTTCCTTTCAGTCAGTGACAACGGAGTAGGGTTCACAGAAGAATCTATGAAAAAACTGCAGGAAGAACTGCATCAGATCAAAAAGACAAAGGATCTGTATTCTCTGAAGATCGGCGGACTGGGATTGAAAAGTGTATATCTCCGACTGCTGTTTATGTATGGTGAGGCAGCTGAAATACTTCCGACCGGCTGCCAGAATGCCGGCGCCAGGATCGTAATCAAGATACCTTTCCGGCCGGCCTTTGTGGAGGAAAAACATATATGAACAAATACCGCTATATCATTGTGGAGGATGAGGACCTGATCTCTCAGAATGTTTACAATAAAATCGAATCTCTTTCTCTGCCTCTGCAGTACTGCGGACGAGCTGAGGACGGTGAAAAAGCCCTTACCCTGATAGACGAAACAAATCCTCAGATCGTCCTCACCGATATAAAAATGCCTGTGATGGATGGACTGATGCTCTCAAAAGAGCTCCACTTTGCATACCCGCAAATAAAAATCATCATTATCAGCGGCTATGATGAATTCAATTTTGCAAAACAGGCAATTCAGTACGGTGTATCCGCTTTCCTGTTAAAACCACTGGATCTTTCAGAACTAAGAAGCTCCCTGTGCCATATTGCCGCGGAGATCGAAGCGGCGGATGCCTCTTTGCAAAAGGACAATCATCTTTCCTCCGAAATGAACAGGGAAGAAATCGCAGATTATATCGAAACTTTTCTCCGCAACAATTATGGTAAAAATATTTCCATCGGAGAAATTGCAGACTCCTTGGGACTCACACCGGACTATCTGAGCCGTCTGTACAAAAAAGAGCGAAAAATGACACCTATCCATTTCGTGACAATGCTGCGCATTAATGAAGCCAAAAGGTTGCTGATCTCCAGCAACTACGATATGAACACGATCGCGCAGATGGTCGGATATACCGATCAGTTTTATTTCAGCCGGGTCTTTAATATGCAGACGGGTATCAGTCCGAGCGAATACCGTAATCAAAATAAAGCAAACAATGATTCATGAAGATATGGTCCGGCAGTTCCTGGCATCAGGTAACAGTCCGTAAAAAAAATGGAAACCTGAAACCTGCCGTTCCGCTTTTTCATCTCCGTCCCTTTGTGTTATGCTTGTTCCATCCGTATCCAATACTACACAAACGGCACAGGAGGTCATTTATCTTGCAGCAGTATATTTTACCCGAAGGAAACAACTGGTACAAAGGCAATCTGCACATGCATACGACACGCTCGGACGGGCATCTCGACTACGAGGCCGCCCTGCGCGAATATGAGTCGCACGGCTATGATTTCGTCGCCGTAACGGACCACCGCAAGCCGTCCGAAGCCGGGGAGCAGGGCAGAATGCTTGTGCTGCCGGGCGTCGAATGGGATACGGGGGACGGCGCGCAGAACCCGGTGTACCACATACTCGGCATCGGCATGACCCGTGCCTCTGCCGCCGATTATCAGCAAAACCATTCTCCGAGTCCGCAGGAACTGGTACAGACGGTGCTGGATGCCGACGGCGTCGCGATCCTCTGCCATCCCTCCTGGTCCGTTATGGATCCGGCAGGCATTACCTGTGTCAAAGGGATCAGCGGAGCGGAGATCTACAACACGGTGTCCGGCCTGCCCTGGAACGGTGAGCGCGCAGACTCCTCCGTATGGTTCGATATCTGGGCTTCCGGCGGCACGCTGGTGCCGGCGGTCGCAGGCGACGATTCCCACACCTACACCGGAGAACAGTGCCGTTCTTTTGTTATGGTGAATGCAGCCGCGTGCACGCGCGACGACATTGTCGGCGCACTGCGCAGCGGTGCCTTCTATGCAAGCCAGGGGCCTCGGTTCAAAGCCCTCACGCTGGATATTGCGTGCGGGATCGTACACGTGGAATTTTCAGAAGATGTAAAGACTGTCGTATTTTACAGCAATGTGCCCTGGCCCGCCGAACGCGTGATGTCAGGTGCTGCAGGGCACGTGGACTATCATATTTCTCCTTCGGAGCGCTATCTCCGCGTCGAGCTGCTGGATGACTCCGGCTGCCGGGCCTGGAGTTCACCCTTCGCGCTGTAAAAGTCCGCATACCATTCGGCAAAGCTACGCAGACCGCTACGCAGCGGGGTCGAAGGCCGGAAGCCGAAATCGCGCTGCAGAGGATCGGTATCCGCGTAGGTCACGGGCACGTCGCCCGGCTGCATCGGAACCAGTTCCCTGTGCGCCGCAAAGTCAAAATCCGCAGACAGCACACCTGCACGTACCAGCTCCTGCTGCAGGATGTCCACAAATTCCAGCAGGTTCTCCGGATGGCTGTTGCCGATATTGTATATGCGGTACGGTGCCTCCGGCAGTCCGTCTTCCCCGGTCTTTCGCTCCGGTGCGCATTTCAAAACGCGCAAAATACCTTCCGTGACATCGTCGACATAAGTAAAATCGCGCCGGCAGTTTCCGTAGTTGAAGATCGAGATCTTCTTTCCCGCCCTCAGTTTGTCCGTAAAGCCGAAATAGGCCATGTCCGGCCTTCCGGCCGGCCCGTATACTGTAAAAAAGCGCAGGCCTGTGGAAGGAATGTTATACAGTTTGCTGTATGCGTGCGCCATAAGCTCATCGGATTTTTTGGTCGCCGCATAAAGAGAGACCGGGTCGTCGACCTTGTCCTCTGTCGAATACGGTACCTTTTTCCCGGCTCCGTATATGGAGGAGCTGGAAGCGTATACCAGGTGTTTTACGCCCGCCGCCCCGCCGTCATACGAATGTCTGCAGGCTTCCAGGATATTGTAAAAGCCGATGACGTTGGACGTGATATATTCATCCGGATGCAGGATGGAATACCGTACGCCCGCCTGCGCCGCAAAGCTGACGACCGCGTCCGGGCGGCATCTCCCGAACAGCTGCGTGATCGTATCCCTGTCGGAAATATCTCCCTTTACGAATTCAAAACTGCAGCGGTCTCCCGCCCTGTCCGCCGCGCATTCCGCAATCTGACGCAGCCTGTATTCCTTGATGGTCACGTCATAGTAATCGTTCATATTGTCGATCCCGACCACGTGGATCCCCTGCTCTTCCCGAAGCAGGCGCAGGATGAAATTAGCCCCGATAAATCCTGCTGCCCCCGTTACCAGCACCGTGCTGTCCTTCAGTTCCAGATTCGGTTTTAACATACCGGCCTCCCTTGTCGTCCCTGACATATTCCGCAGCGCCCGGGCACCGCTTTCAGCGCAGCTGCTGTTCCAGCAGCCGCACGACCACTTCCAGATTGTGCAGATTGGCCAGCGTATGGCCTTCCTGCTCCAGCGAATGATTGCAGCCCTCAAAGAGCCGCAGGACTTTGTCCGGATTCTCCGCGGCCGCACGCCGTACTTCATCCGCAGTGATATAAGGATCTCCCGTACCGGACACAAAAACACAGTCCGTCCCTGCAATGCAGGGGAGCGTCGCAGGGATCGGCGTGATCATGAAATGTCTTGTTTTGTCCGCGATTCCGAGCTTCTGCGCCGTACGCACCGCAATGACCGTTCCGACGCTCTTCGAGATCATCAGAATGTCCCCGCATTCCGAAAGATCCTGCTTCTCAAGCACCGACAGGGCACGTTCCACACCCTTGTCCGCAACCGCCTCCATGGCAGATGCGTCACGGCACTTCAGGGAATGGATATCCTCGCCGTAGTCGAGACGTATGACCGTGTATCCGTGCTCCCCCGCCATGGATGCTGTGTAGCTGAGCAGCGGGCGTTTGCAGGTGTAGCCGATACCCGGGAAAATGATCGCTGTTTTGTTCAATGTACGATTCCTCTGTGCTGCGAAACTGCTCCGCAGCTTCTGTTCTCCGGCCGGATTATGCTATAATGAACCGCCGGCACTACAGTAGTATATACTTTAAAGGCGGATTTTTACAAACCATGAATGATCAGGCATCCCGGCCGGAACCGGAACAAGGCAGAAAACCGCATACGGATACTGAAAAAAGCGGAAAGACCCGCGTCTTTTCGCGAACCCCCGACTACAGCGACAGCCGTGCCTGGTTCCGCAGAGGCCTCGTCGACGGCATCCCGATCGCGCTCGGCTACGCTGCCGTCGCCTTCACACTGGGGATCGCCGCCAGAAATGCCGGCTTCACCGCCCTGCAGGGCTATCTCATGTCCCTCGGCATGCGGGCCTCGGCCGGCGAATACGCAGCCATTCTGCTGATCGGTTCCGGTGCAGGCATCGTGGAAATGGTCTGCACTACCCTGGTCATCAATCTGCGCTATTTTCTGATGAGTTGTTCCCTTTCGCAGAAGCTGAAGCCCGACACTCCCCTGTGGCAGCGTTTTCTGCTTGCGATCTGCATTACAGATGAGATCTTCGGCATCTCTTCCGCCGTGCCGGGCATGCTCAATCCTGCCTACTCCTACGGTGCACTTCTCGTGGCCGGCATTGGCTGGGACTTTGCGACGGCCGGGGGCATCCTCGTCGGCAGCATCCTGCCGCTGCGGCTTTCCAGTGCCCTGAGTGTCTCCCTTTACGGGATGTTCCTCGCCATCATCATCCCGCCCATGCGCAAGAGCCGCTTCATGACGGGACTCGTGGCCGTTTCGATGGCCGCCTCATGGATCTTCACGGAAGCGCCTTTTCTGCGTGACATCTCGTCCGGCTTCCGCGTCATCATCCTGACCGTCGGTATTGCCGGGGCAGCTGCAGTCATCCATCCGCTGCACGAAGGAGAAAAACAATGAGCGGAAACATCTATCTTTCCCTGCTTGTCATAGCACTGACGATCTATGCGATCCGCCTGCTGCCTTTCCTCTTTCTGCGTAAAAACATCACGAATGTATTTATACGCACATTTCTTTTTTACGTGCCGTATGTAACGCTCGCCGTCATGACTTTTCCGGCCATTCTCGGCGCGACCGATTCCGTCTGGTCCGGCCTTGCGGCACTGGCCGTCGCGGTCGTCGTGGCGCTTTGCGGAGGCAGCCTGTTTTCCGTTGCCATTGCCGCCTGCGCCGCCGTTTACGTCGTCGAACTCATCATCCTGTAGATTTTCAGAGAAACGGATTATAGAACCGGCTGCCGTCCCGGAACGTAAAGACAAGCGCCCAGACGGAAAAAACCACAATGAAAACAAGCACCATCCAGTCGTTCCTGCGAAGCGGCCTGAATGCGTACCAGGTTCTCTTTTTCTTTTTCCCGAAGCCCCGCAGCTCCATGGCATTGCTGACCACGTCGATCCGTGACATCGTCGAAAAAAGCAGCGGAAAAATGATACTCGAGGTGCGCTTTATGCGGTCGCTCAGCTTGGCCTTTGCGCTCATCTCGATGCCGCGTGCCTCCTGGGCATTCCTGATGCGGTGGAAGTCCTCCTGGATATCCGGTATATAGCGCAGCGCGATCGCGATCGAATAGGAGATCCCGTAGCTGACGCCGAGCCCGTTCAGGGAAGCCGCAAATTCACTGGGATCTGTTGTGACCATAAAGGCAAAGACGGCCGGTATGATCGTAAAGTACTTGATGACCACATTGAAAAGGTAAAACAGCTGTTCCTTCGTCACGTAGCAGTTTCCGAAAAGATGACTGATCTCCGTGCGGCTACCGTAAATCTGGCAGCCCTGATAGGGCGACATGAAAAAGATCGCAACGACATTCAGTATCATGAAAACCATGATCAGTTTGAAGACGGCGCCGATCTGGTTCCACTTTGTTTTGGACATGAGAAGGATCGCGGCGCTGACGGCGATCATGATGAGCAGCACGCGCGTATCGTAAGTCAGCGCACTGACGATACACCAGAGCAGGAAAAAGATCAGTTTCGTCACACCGCTGAGATCGTGGATCCAGGTATCTTTATGCTCGTAGGAAAGCAGTCTGCTGTTAACGGCCATCTGCAGGCACCTCCTCTTCCTTCTTTGTGTCAGCCCGTTCGTAAGCGATGAAACGCTCCGCCAGTTCCGACGGATCCGGAATGCCGCAGCGCACCGCGAGGTCATAAAGGGAAGTCTTTTTCAGGTCCGCCTTCTCCGTGATCGCATCGTCCGTCAGGACATGTGCAGGCGTATCGTCCGTGACAAGCGTACCGTCGGCGATGACGATCGCCCGGTCGGTGTATTCCAGCATAAGGTGCATGTCGTGCGTGATCATCAGGATCGTAATGCCTGTCGTCCTGTTGATCTCCAGCAGGAATTCCATGATCTCCGTATAATGCCTGTAGTCCTGGCCGGCCGTAGGCTCATCGAGAATGAGGATATCCGGGTCCATGACAAGGATCGAAGCGATCGTGACCCGCTTTTTCTGGCCGAAACTGAGTGCGGAGACCGGCCAGTTCCGATATGGATAAAGGCCGCAGATCCGCAGCGTTTTTTCCACACGTTCCTTCACCTCCGCCTCCGGGATGCCTCGTACCGTGAGACCCAGCCCTACTTCGTCGCGGATCATCGGCTTGCTGATCATCTGGTTCGGGCTCTGCATGACCAGACCGATCCGCTCCCCGCGCTCTTTGACCGAGAGCGGGGAAATATCCTTCCCGTCGAGCAGTATTGCGCCGGAATCCGGTTTCAGGAAGCCGCAGATCAGGGCAGACAGCGTCGATTTGCCTGCGCCGTTCCTGCCCACCATGCTCACCATTTCGCCCTTTTTGAGCGTAAATGAAACATGCTGCAGCACCGGTTCCCCTGAAAAATAGGAAAAACACAGATCCTTTACCTCAAGGATCGCATTGTTATCGTTCTGCCGGTCCCTGACAGGTGCTTCGCGGAACCATTTCCGGACCGCTTCCCGGTACGGCTCCACATTCATGCTTTCAATATGCTGCGGGCGGTCCTCCGGCCTGATCTGCATACCGGTGTATTTGATCGCAGTTACATAAAGAGGCTCCCGCACGCCGCATTCCGTCAGCACACTGCTGCAGAGCAGATCGTCCGGCTTCCGGTCTGTCACGATGCGGCCGTCCTGCATCACGACGATGCGGTCCACATCCCGGTACAGAACATCCTCCAGACGATGTTCAATGATGATGGCCGTTACTTCCTTCATCTTCATAATATCGTCGATGAGTGCGATGGTGCGTTTGCCGGTCGCCGGATCCAGGTTGGCCAGCGGTTCGTCAAAAAGCAGGATCTTCACGTTGTCTACCAGCACACCGCCCATGGAGACCCGCTGCTTCTGTCCGCCCGAGAGTTCGCCGGGCGCATGGTGCAGCAGCTTCTGCAGATTGACCGTTCCCGCGATCTGCGCGACGCGTTCCCTCATCTCAGGCTGCGGCACCGCATCATTCTCCAGAGCAAAAGCAAGGTCTTCCGCAACCGTGAGCCCTATGAACTGCCCGTCCGTATCCTGCAGGACCGTACCTACCTTTTTGGACATACCGAAGATACCGGCCTTTTCCGGCACCTCCCCATCCACCTTCACTGTTCCGCTGCTCTCTCCGCGGAGCGAGCAGGGGATCAGCGCATTGATGCAGCGTGCAAGCGTAGATTTGCCGCAGCCGGAAGGCCCGGTGATGAGGATCTTCTCCCCCGGGTATATCTTCAGGTCGATGTCGTACAGGGACGGCTCCGTCTGTGAGCGGTACCGGAACGAAAAGCGGTCGAATTCTATAATCGGTTCCATATGAACCCCCGTGTCCTGATGCTTATCTGGAATCAACAATCCCTATCAAATGCCTGTTTACAGTAATTGCTTTCCCGCATCTTCCGCTTTTGCGAACGGCCCCGGCAGCACGTCAATACCGCGATGCCCGCCGAAGTAATCCGTATTGAAACAGATGTCCGTGCCATCCGGATTTTCGAACCGTTCTTCCGGTTCGAAGGCTTTCCCGAGCGTATCGGAATCCACCATACCCGCATGGAAATCCTTCAGGTACTGATACAGATTGGTGTCGAGGAACAGCTCGCCATCCTTTTCGACCAGTTCGACTCTGACCGTGTCTGTCGTATCGACCAGATTATGTTTTTCTTTCTTCCAGGCTTTTGCCCCGTTAAAATAAGCGTTGCCTTCGACCCAGACCGGAAGATGCGACCAGTGGGCGGGCTCCAGTTTTTTCATATCCGGCGTATCGACATCCATATCGAACATCCGGATCCATTCCTCATATGCCGGATATGAATCCCATACATGTGTACCCACCTCGCGATTTTCCGTCATTATCGTTTCTTCACTGTCGCTGCGGACAGTAAAATCTTCAGAGGGCCATTTCTGGACAAAAATGTTGTTATAGAAACGGTCATCGCCGTGCAGGATCGTCATAAAGCCCATCACTTCGGTACGATGCGGGATATGATACGGGGTAAAGCGCTGGCGCAGAACGCCCTCGCAGATACCGTCCGTGCCGCCGCCTACCATTGTCAGGGAACCGCAAATCAGGTTATGAACCATGGCAACGCCTTCGGTAGCGATCCGGAGCGTTGCATCGGACAGCAGAATATTGTTGTCGATCAGCGTCGGGCCGTGGCCGACTTCCACAAACAGATCCTGGCTCATCATACCGCCCTTAAGCTGTTTTGCAAATGCCGGACGCTGGTTGTCATGCAGCAGATTCTGCGTGATCCGGGTGCCCTGTGCCTCCCAGTCTGTCCAGATCCCCATCGTGCAGTGATGAATATGATTTCTGCGCATGACAACATCGATCGCCGCATGCATCTTGATACCGGCGATCTCCGCACCGCCGAGTTCCATCATGTTGTTGATGTGATGAATGTGATTGTCTTCAATGATGCTGAAGACACCGCCCATACGTCCGATGATGCCGCCCTGTTCACAGTTGTGGATGTTGTTGCGGCGAATGATATGGCTGCCGACCTTTTCCTTCAGCCAGCCGTGATACTGCCCGCGGCAGACAGCGTCGCGTTCCATCTGCGTCGGACTCTTGACATGCTTACAGGTAAAATAGTGGTCATTGTCGGGATCGAGGTATTTGCCGAGCCCGATACCGGCACACTTGCTGTTGCTGATCTCGCAGTCTTCGATGATCCATCCTTTGCTCCAGTGCGGCCCGATCATGCAGTCCTGGTAGGCAGCCGGCGGCGCCCAGGTCGTAGCGGCTTTGTTCACCGAAAAACCGCTGACCGTGATATACCCGATCCCCGTCTTTGAAGGCATGAAGCATTCGCGGCGGACATTGATCTCGACATTTTCCCTGTTCGGGTCCTTTCCCTGGAAATTGGCGTAGATCACCGTCTCACCGCCGTCCTGCTCCGCATACCACTTGTAGGTCGAGCCTTCCGGATCCCAGGAACATTCATAGACTTCACCCTTTTCGCATTCTTCCACCGAGGAAGCCTCATACAGCATCTTGTCGTTCAGATAGACGGCGCCGGTATGTTTTGAACGTCCGGCAAAATACCAGTCGCCGTACACATAGGTCGTATACGGATTGTATCTGCCGAAGATCCCGTTATCCACGCGCGTAACATAGACATTGCCGCGGAACAGCTTCCAGTGCGATACCTTTTCTGCGCCGGTGATCACGGCCTGCAGCGGTTCCGTGCTGCGATATACAATGCGCGCATCCTCCGTCCCCGCATGAACGGGATCCACATATTCCCTGTAGATACCCGGCGCCACAAGGACCTCATCGCCCGGGCGGGCAATGGCTGCTGCCTCATTGATCTGTCTGAACGGCATTTCTCTGCTGCCATTGCCGTCATGTCCGGCTGCGGCATTTACATAGATGATCATTCCTGTCCTCCTTAAAAATGTCAGCTGTTTTCCCTTAACCGGGCCAGCATCGCCATGCCTGCTTTCCCCGGAAGCACTGTATGATATCTGCCGGATGCCTTTCGTGAGACTACTTCTCTTGTCATATTCCAGACATCGATCACCTCGATCGTATAAATGTGATCTTCCGGCAGATCCATATCTCCGTATATTGTACACATATCGCCAAAATATTTCAGGTATCTTCTGTTACCCGAACTGATCACAGGAGCGATCCCCATATCTGAAACCCGCGCAATATCTTCATCTGAATCGTGGAGCTGTGCACGCCATCCTGGTACATCGGCAATTCCCGGCACATGATCCCGGATCGCCTTTCTCAACTCCTCCCTGCTTCGGATGTCCGTATGTTCTTTCGGTATCTGCAGCACCGGAACATCCGGAAATTCCTCCAGTATCTGTTTCAGGAAGCCGATCCGTTCCTCACTCTGTCCTTTCAGCTTTCCGCCTTTGCTCCACCACAGTGTCTGCTCATCATTCATATCTTCCATGAAGGTTTCGCCATGCGTTCCGTAACCGCCGAAACACACGGCTTTCCAGATCCTGTTCACCATCTCGAATCCGGACAGATTTCCCCACGGATACGGAATATTGCCTTCATATCCCATTTCGTCAAATACCACCGGCTTTCCATATTTCTTCAGCAGTGACGGAATCCGGTATGCATCCGAACTCTGCAGGCAGACATGTGTGCAGGCAGGATGATCGAAATCCCACGGACGGGTGAAATCATGATTGCTGAGAAGATGCCGGACCGGGCTATGCTCCGTAATATAAGAAGCAAAAGCATCCCACCATCCGGTCTCAAAATCTTCCAGCTGATCATACTCATTTGCCAGCGACCACCAGACATTCGGAAAGGCGGACAGCCTCCGCGTAAGATAGTCAAGATAGAGCAGGCATTCATCAAAGCACAAGTGCGAAAAGCCCCAGCAGTCATAGGGATGAAACAGGATCAGATCCGCTTCCGTGCCCATCGCGGCCAGCTGTCTGATCCACTGTTCCATTTCATCCCAGAATTTCATACAGGGACGATGCACATTGAATTTCCCGCTCCCGTCTTTTTCAAACGGAAACAATTTCGGCTCATTTGTATTGAAAGGAAAATGCTTCGGGAACACGCAGAAGCGGATCTTGTTAAAAGGTGACTTCCTCATGGTCTCCATCGTCTCATCGATCCGTTCCTGTGGCTGATGCAGCAATGCGTAGACCGTCGTTCCGAACGGAAGATAGCATGTGCCATCCTCGTACCGAAAGACCGTTCCGGACGTCCTGACCGGACCGTGATGCATGCTGTCAGGACCGGAGATCATCATGGTTCCGGCATCCTCTGCCGGACCGGACACCCGGTACCGAAGCTCTCCGGTTTCCAGAGGAAGATATCTCACCTTGTAAATGCCATCTCCTGCATAGAACCCCATGCACTCTGTCTGCCTTCCATTCAGCTGGAAAACTGCCTTCATATCCGTGTGCACGAGATCATCCTGCAATTTCGGTCCGCTGTATGTCAGTTCCAGTGTTTCATACTGTCTTGTCATTCCAAATCCCCCAAAAGAGCACTCTGTTCGGCCAGTTTCCCGCCGATGCTGTCCTGTTCTGCTCCGTTTCAGCCTTCATCCCGGAATACAGCCTGCACCGGGCCCAGCATGCCCGCCGGATCCATCGGACAGTAGGCTGCCGCACTCATTGAGGCAAACAGCCTTGCCGCGCCCTCTTCTACCGGTGCCGCTGCCGGATTCGGGATCACTTCGATGTGTATTCTGTTTTCCCCTGTCTGCGCAAGTTTCCTGATATGAAACCGGTACGGACTGCACATGGCGCTGCCGGCGGATTTCCCGTTTACAGACACCTCGGCGACCTCATAGACTTCTCCGAGATCGAGCTCATCCGGGATCCTGTCCCAGACCGCATCTGTCTCATAGATAATTCTTCCGGTATAACGGGGATCATGATCTTTCCCTGCGATATCATACAATTCATCTGTCCTTACCTCCTGCTCCGGCAGATCGTTCAGACGGATCGTCCATACTGTTTTCAGAGGTTCCGTTCGATAATTTCCCGCAGCAGGCTTTGCTTTTACTCCGCCGTTTCCGAATACAAGGATGACAGACTCATACCGATCCAGTTCCATGGAAACCACAGTCTCGGTATTCTGAATATCCGGAAGTTCCTTTCTCTGCAAAACTCCTGCCCGGATCTCTTCCGCTGTGGAATGCAGAAGATCCAGCTTTGTGACCGGGCCGGCATACGGAACATGAAATGTGATCTGCCGTTTCCTGCCCTGATTCTGCAGGAGGTAAAAATGGCATCCGTTCCCCTCATAATGCGCATACCGGAGTTCCGGCGCTTCCTGTTCGAGCCGGATATCCGCCGCAATGGCTTTCCTGACTTCCCCCGCCAGTTCCGAAAGCGGCACGGTCATGCCATATGCGATCATGAACGGTTTTCCTGTTTCCGCGATGACCTGCGGTCTCCTGTCTGTGTAGAATACCGGAAAACCGTTCTTCTCCGCACATGCGATATAGGCGGCGACGGAAGCCGGGATCGCTTCCGCCATCGGAATGATCAATGCGTCATAGACATTGCCGTTGATCGTCAGTCCCCTTTCTGTATCGGTCCGATAAAATTCTGTATCTGAGAAAACATCCTGCGGAACAATGTCATAGCTGATCTGATGTTTTGCCAGTTCAGCCGCCGGTTTTTGAAAATACTGATATTCTCCGCCATACCATTCCGCCGCTGCATGATAAAGAACTGCTGTTTTGATCACCGGCTTCGTCACAGTCAGCAGATGGCACATGCGATTGGCATAGGTGTTCAGTTCTCTGCTGTAATCAACGGAAAGGTGTTTAAAAACCGGATCCACCGGGATCAGTTCCGTAATGCCGTTCACAAAAAGATGATCCAGGATGCACTTGCGTATCCTCGTTCCTGCCAGTGCCCCGTATACAGCAAAAACCTCACAGAAACTGCGTCCTTTCTTATCGGGTGCGATATGACCTGCCGAAGAGGCCAGCTTTGCAAGACCGTAATGATAGAATTCTCCGTCGCCTTCGCTGCATCCGTACCACGCCTGCGTATAGTCTTTTCCGGGAAACATCTGGTTTGCGATCATATCCACGCCGGCCATGTCCTGGTATGCCTGCATGCGGAAGAAGTGTACCGGTCCGCATGCCAGCCGGCAGTGGCTGTTTTCATCCTCCAGATTGTGCCCGATGTACTGCAGGCCATGATCTTTGCACCACCGGTAGACCTGCCCGTTATAATTGTCGCGGATCAGTCGGGAACACAGGTCCATGAAGCGGTACCGTACGGCTCCATACCGGCTCTGATCGCAGAACCAGAGCAGCGGGAGATCCAGCCGGTAATTCTCTCCCCGTTCCTCTTTCCAGCGGGATGCAAACTCATGGCTCCAGGGGAGTTCCTGCGAACTTCCGCCGAGATCCTGCGGGGTGCCGATCCGCGTCGTGAAATCATAAGTTTCCAGATTCCCGACCTCAGTTTCATCGTAAAACATGCCGAGCCAGGTTCTGCCGGCTTCGTTCTTCAGATGCTCATAATGCGGTTCATAAACGGCTTTGATCTCCAGGGCAACCGAGCCGGCATCCAGAAGATTTATGTATTCCTTCCTGCCGCTGCCGTTGTGCGTCTCATAGATCACAAAGATACGCCAGAGCCCTTCCGGTATATCGTAAAACAGAATACCGTCCCGGACCTCTTCCGTAAGATCCTTCGCCGTCTCCGACTTGAAACAGCCGTTCTCCCGTTTCATCGCAATGACGGCGGTCAGTTGTTCATCTGTGCAGTGCTCCGCGTGCGGCCGGTCAAAAACATCTCCTCTCCGGTTCGCGCCCATCAGAAGATCGACCCGGAATTTTCCGCCCTTCAGCGGGCCCTGAATGTCAAGATGCCGTTCCGCGAGATACAGCTTGCGATACTGCCTGTACTCCTCCTTTTCCAGCCATCCGTCCGCTTCCCCTGACGGGAAAGGTGCCGCATCCTGGATCATGAATGTCATCGCATGGGTGCGGCAGACTTCCGCCACCCAACCGATATGTTCCCAGTACGTATCGCTGTTAAATGCCGACACCGGCCCTTCGTGGCCGGGATCATCCCAGAGAATATTGAGTGAAGAAATGCCTGCTGATCTCAGCAGGCATACCTTCTTTTCAATGCTCTCCTTTGTATCTTTCGATGACAGCCCGGTAAAGGGGTGAAGGTGACATGGCACTTTATCACTCAACAATTCCTGCAGAATTTCACTCATTTCATACTACTCCTTATCATTCAGCCTATCATGCCGCCGATCACGATCCCTCTACAAAATGCTTATGCAGGAAGGAAAGTCCGACCGGCACCGACATCGAAAGCAGCATGGCGATCTTCGGAAATCCGTACCTCATCCGACAACGATCCTTGCTTCACTGATATTCATGATCGTTGTAAACAGATCATCAGCCTTGCCCTGTCTCTGTGCCCTGATCCTGGCATATGCATAGAATGTCCCGGGTTTCTCATATTTTGCCCTGCTGCAGATCAATGCCTTTTCTCCGTCAGCGGAAATGTATACACCATTTTCAGGAGATCCCTGTGCGGCAATATTTTCCGGGATCCCTGTTTTTACCTGCAGATGGACAGGATACGAAGGATCCATATCAAAAGATAAATCGGCGCCTGTAAACCTTCCGGTGCCGGCCGGCAGCTCGCACTCTGCCCTGAAGCAGACGGTTTCACCTGCTTTGACTTCCGCTCGCTTTTTTCCGTTTGCCGTCAGTTCGATCGAAGGCTGGATCCCGCCTCTGCCGCCGGCCCGTGCCGGGATCATGACCTGACCGTCTTCGATCTCATGTTTCGTGCCCGGAGATGGTACGATCCCTTTTTCGGCCCAGTCGGCCACGTCCAGAAGCGCCTGATACAGCTGCGGAAGATACGTTACGACATCGATCCATCCCGGGTCTGTATAGCCATGAAAAGAATGCTCATTGTACCAGAGGCGGTACAGATCTCCTGCTTTCTCACCGTAGTTTTCGCTTACCTTCTGTGCGTACCAGTCTGCCATCCACGGGAATGCACTGTCATCGGCAAGAGATGCCATGGAAATCACTTTGCACGTCGGTCTGCCGTTCTGCAGACTTCCGGCACCGCTCTTTGCAAAGCCGTAACACAGAAGCTTCTCCCGCTGCGGATATTCCGGCCATCCATTGCCGTCACGGAACTGATCCCATACCTTGTATTCCGCGTTCGGCACCTGATGCCGGTGATAGGTCTGGATCGCGATGTAGTCGCTGTTGTCAAGAAAGACACTGTCTCCGACTTTAAGCTGCGGGATCACGTCCTTTCCGTCCGCCGTAAGGAATCCCGGTCCCACATACAGCCTCCCTTTATGCACAACGGCAATATGGAGCGTCTTTCCTGCCTGGCTTCCGCTTTCCACCGTCACTGTAAGTCCGGAATCATATGGATCCTTACCAAGATCTGCATCGACTGTGATATAAGGATGGCCCGGATCCGCTTCCGCTATTTTTTTCTTCCACGCAGATGCCACTCCGTTCCTTCCATCATCTGCCGTCCCGACGGAAAGTCCTGTTTTCTGTGCCGCAGCAAACTCATCATCATCCGACGAGAGACAGATCTCACGGATCGTGGTATGGACACTGATCCTGTCGCGCTGCGCGGATCCTCCCCGGACAGCCCCCAGATAGCCTTCCTTTTCCCAGAAATCCGTAAAGTACGTCGGATCGGATGCCTTAATCCCCGGTGCCAGAACTGCCAGGGAACCGTCTCCTCCATCTGTATAATGACGCCAGGCTTCCGGCGGATAGCCCATCGCCGTAACTTCATGAAACGCTTCCTTTTCCTCCTGGTCCATATGATCTTCTATGCCGTTCAAACTTCCGGCACGTACTGCCTCGATGATATCGTCCATCCGGTGGCGCAGTATCCTGAGTGCATGTGCCCTTACAAAGATCACATTGGGAAGTGCTGCCGGGCAGCCCGGAACGACCGGTACTGCTCCCTCCCAGACCTTTGTCTGTTCAATACATGAAAACGTTTTATAAGCGCCTCCGGATCCGCCATAGACATAACCAAATACATGGCCTTCATATCCAAGCTTTTCTCTGGCGATCCTGCGGCAGTACATGGCCGTGCATGCACTGGAACGATACTTCTGCGTGCAGTCCGCGGAATTACCGAATGCCTGTGCGGAAGCCATGTTGCTCTCAACAAACGCCGCACCATGTCCGACCGCAAAGGCCACCATATCGTCAGCCCCTGTTTTTCCAAGGGATGCCGTTTCTTCATCGGGGCCGGGAAACGGCGACAGATACTGGAAGAATCTGCCTTTGAAATCTTCTTTTTTTTCAGGAAAACAGAATGAGAATTTAAGTGACGTATTTCTAAAAGCCCCATGAAAATATCTGAACCGGATACCGGAGGACTCTCTGACCTCATCAATATCTGTGAAAGGTTCGGTGAATTCGGTATCGTCTGCCGGATCATAGTATTTCTCTGCTGTCATTTCCGCTCCCTTCCGGTTGCCCGGAAATGAATCTCATACTTCCTGCGACTTTGCCTGTGCTCTTCTTTCTTCCAGCGTACTGCGGATCTCCGGCATTTTCTTTTCCAGTTTATAAGACATCATGGTCAATGCCGTAATTACCCAGAGCACCGCAGGAACAATGCTGTAAAGAGCACGGATCATCCACAGTGCGCTGCCCGGCTGCATTGTCGCCGCGCCCTGCGTCGAAGAAACAAATCCCGCGGCAGCCAGAAGAAGTCCTGTCACCGCTGTCGCTGCCGCAGCACCCACCTTCCCGGCAAATCCGTTTACTGCTGAAAGGGTACCTTCCATTCTCTGAATTCCGATATATTCGTTGTAATCCGCACAGTCAATAATCAGCAGCATCGGCAGCATGGAACAGGGCACCGTTCCGATCCCTCCGAGAAAACCGGCAATGCTCAGAAGAACTACGTTGCTTCCCGCTATGAAATTGATCACACCGGCAGTAATACTCAGAATATTTCCCAGAATGATCACTTTCACGACAGACGTTTTCTTCAGAAGCTGCGGAATGACAAATGCCAGCGGCAGGGATACCAGCGAGACAAGCGCCAGTATCGACTGTTTGGAAATGTCTCCGACTATATAGGTAAAGTAATAGGTTGTAACACCCAGGTTCGTTGTGAAATTCAGCACCAGCTGTACCAGTGCAAGTGCGAATATGTACTTGTCGTTTTTGAACAGAATACCGACATCCTTCAGGGTGACCTTTTCTTTCTCCTGTTCGGCTTCCGTAATTTCTTTATTGGTTTCCGGCACGAAGATAAAACGCAGCAGTCCGAGTGCTGTCATAAAGATGGCGGTGATCCCGATCAGTCTGGACCAGCCTGCCTGGCTCGTCGCTATTCTCCCCACAAGCGTCGGGAAGATAACGTTGAATACCGCAACACCTACCATGGGAACGACAAATCCAAGTGTTGAAAGTTTGACATACTGTTCGTGGTATTTGAATGCCCTCACTGTATAGGCAGTCACATTGGCATTGAGCAATGTAAAGAATACCGCATTCACGAAAATGTACATCAGAAGAACCCAGATATACTTGACTGTCATTGACCAGCTTTCCGGTACCGAAAACAGCAGGTACGTGCAGACCCACAGACCGATGATCGAGAGTTCGTAGGGCCTTCCGCGTCCGATCTTTGTATTGGTCTTGTCGACCAGGAGTCCTGCAATGAGGTCTGTAAAGGCATCGATGACCTTGCTGACCACAAGCAGCATGGATACCACCGCAATGTTGAGTCCCAGCGTATTTGTGCAGTAAATGCTCAGATAGCCCATGACCATGAGGCATACTCCGGTCGAAACACCCCGCAGATTCCAGGCAAAGAACTTAACCGGCCCGATTTTTTTCTCATTATCGATATTCTTCCCTTTTTCCATTTCTACCCCTTTCGCCTTCCGCATCCTGCTGACAATCAACAATATTCACATAAAACAAGCTCTGTTTCCCCCGGATCTGAAAATATTGTATAATTCAGAAAGAAGGCAAAATAGTACATAATTTCCTGGTTGCTGTAAAATTTTCCGGTCAGCAAAAGGATTCGGGAAAGCCGGTATGGAAGAAAATTTTTCCAATGAGAGTCAATTTGCGGATGTCCGGAATTTTGAACTTGCAACACACATCCCTGTGCTGATCTATACAGAGGGAAAAACTCCCGCGCTGTATTATCCGGTTGGCAAAAAATTTCCTTCAGCTGATTTGTATCATGACGTTATAAAAAAATGCCGCGCAGCAAAATCGACCATTTTCTGGGCTGGTCCGAACGGACTGATCGCCTGCTGCCCTGTTTATGATAAAACGCGCAACATTCTGGGGTTTCTACTGATCGACCGCAGCCTGACTGACAGAAGCAACGACGCGATCAGAGCAGCCAGCATGCTGCTGATATGGCTGGGAGAACATGTTTCAGGCTCTCTCCTGAATGGTATGGAGGAGCAGAAGTATATTGATAATTTTTATCATCTGATCTATAACGCGCTGAGCGACACGCCTGACCTGACTGCAGAAACGGTGATCGACAAATTTTTATCCGGTGTCGGAAAAACGACTGCCTATCAGCAATTTCACACTTATGTACATATGTCCGTATCGAAATACATCAATTTTGTAAGACTGGAAAAGGCCAAGGATACGCTAAGCAAAACCGACCTTTCCGTTCGCGAGATATCGGACCAGGTCGGTTTCAATGATTATAATTATTTCTGCCGGGTATTTAAAAAAGAAACCGGCATGCCGGCAAATGTATTCAGAAGAAACAGCAGAACCGTTCTGTAACGCGGTTTTCCTATCATGGTTTGATTCTGCTTTCCGCCCAGAACCGTCTGTCCTTTCCTTCTATCCATGCATCATCCGTTATCCTGACTTTTGCTGAAAGGCGGATATCCTGACTGGAGGACCCTATCATCAGGGTTATATCTCCGGCTTCGATCTTCCAGTTGCCGTCTTCATCCAGGAAAGCAGTCTGACTCATATACATGCGAAATGTGAGCTCCTTTTCCTGGCCTGCCGCAAGATATATTCTCTGAAATCCCGCCAGTTCCTTTACCGGACGTACCATGGAAGCATACTCGTCCCTGAAATAGAGCTGTACCGTTTCTTCCCCCGCTGCGTCTCCGCTGTTCCTGACCCTCAGAGAAATATTAACGGCATCCGCCGGACCTGATTTTACATCCGATATTGAAAGATCTGTGTATTCAAAAGTTGTATAGGACAGCCCGTATCCAAAATCATAACGTGGTCTGTGTGAACAATCCACATAATCCTGAAAACCGATGGACGCAGCCTGATCCCACGAAGAACCGCTGGGATGATTGTAATATACAGGTATCTGCCCGGCACATCTGGCAACGGAAACGGGCATCTTCCCCGATGGGTTGACCTTTCCGGTCAATACGTCAGTGATCCCTTCCGAACCCGCTTCCGACGGATTAAAGCATTCAAGGATCGCTGTACAATACCGGTCTGCCGCATCACTGGAGATGGGTCTGCCATCCACATGGATACCTATGATCTGTTTTCCCGTCTCCCCGATCAGACGGATCAGTTTCTCCTGTGCCGGCGGCAGATTAATATTCACCCCGTCGATTCCTTCTCCCATGGAAGCGATCATGGACATTCCGTTTTTACCGCCCAGCATCATGATGACCAGATCTGCCCTTTCCGCTTTTGCAAGCGCTTCGGCAAAATGAGATTCATCATTTCCTGCAAAATGGTAGCCAAAAGCATAATCCACCGCTGCCCATGATATCCTGTTTCTGACCTCTTCAAGAAAACTCCTTATGCCCGGTTTTTGTTTTTTGAGCAGTTCTTCGAACCTCGGATCGTTATCCGTACGCTGGATCTGCGTTCCGGGGATCCGTTCCGTTTCCCTGTCCGCCCCGTTTTCATGGTCAACGCCTGCCATCGTCTGTACAGCTGCCAGAAGCGCTTCCGACATGGAATAGTGCGTATACCCTCCGAAATAGCCTCTGGCTGTCTCTGCCTGCGAGCCGATAACCAGGATACGGTGTGTTTCCCCGGTGATCGGAAGTACCTTATTCTCATTCTTCAGCAGGACGATGCCTTCCCTTACGCTTTGCAGCGTAAGCTTACGATCTGCCTCAGTAAGGTCAAATGCCCGGTGAAGTTCTTCTCCGGTAAGGGCATACGGATGTTCGAACAGACCCATTCTGAACTTCTCTGTAAGGACTCTGCGGACCGCTTTTTTCAAAACAGCCGGATCACCTTTTCCGTTTCTGAACAGTTCGGCAAACTCTTCCCCCATGGTATCCATATCCGGAAGCTCCACATCCACTCCGGCGCAAAGCGCATGATATCCGGCCGATGCATCATTCTCGAACTGACGCTGCGCCCTGTGCATGTTGGCAACTCCCGAGTAATCGGAAATAACCTGCCCGGTAAAACCCATTTCTCCCCTGAGAACCTCTGTGAGGAGTTTCTTTGATCCATGAACCGCCTCACCATTGATGGAATCATAGCATGGCATGATTCCTCTCAGTTTGCCGGCCACTATGGCTGCCTGAAAAGGCTTCCCATAAATCTCTTTCAGCTCTCTTTCCGGACAGATACTCGCCGCGCCGTGAATTCCGCCTGCCGTATCATGGAATCCCATAAAATGCTTTGCACAGGCATCTGCTTTCCTGCCGTCGATGACCTTTCCCTGGACCCCCCTTTGTAAAGGCACTGCCGAGTCTTGCAATCAGTGTCGGATCCTCTCCTTCGGATTCATTATGCCTGCCCATCCTGGGATCTCTTGCCACATCCAGGACCGGTGCCAGCACCTGCGTTATACCGCAGGCCAGTTCCTGACGACTGACGACCTGTCCGAGACGTTCTTCCAGTTCAGGATCAAAGGATGCGCCTCTCATAAGACCGGACGGCAGGCTCAGATCTCCTGTAATCTGTGCTCCGCACAGACCTTCCATATGAAAAACAGCCGGAATGTGATGTTCAGACGCCGACATGACCTTTTTCTGCAGATCCCGCTGGATCTTTGCAACTTCATCCGCACTGTCGCACATTCTTGCGAGCAGCATGCTGATCTGGCCGACACCATGCGGATGCTGCTTCAGCAATTCACCGCTGTCCTTACGACTGCGCGGCATATACCCCCGCACCTGCCCCAGTAATTCTTCAAGAGACATTTTTGAAATCAGGTCATCAGCCCTTTCTTCAGGCGATAAAGATGCATCCAGATACTTTTCCATAGTTTTCTTCTCCACCGGTGAGCCTTCCGATTCAGACCAGCCTGAATTATGATCCTTTTCATGATCAGGTGGTCTGTTTTCGGCTTTATTGTCTCAGATACTGCCGGATATAAATAGTGAATTTCCACCAATTCCCTGTAAAATTCTCCGCTTCGTCTGCTATGGATCAGCATCTGCCTTATAGCATCGGAAAGCCCGGCATCTGTTGCCGGGCTTTGTTTCCGGAGCCATTATGATATCAAGTAACAAATGAAGACGTATTATAATGCCTTTCCCGTCTCTTTATTTATTGCACTGCTTAAAGCAACAATCAGTTTTTCCGAGTCAATCGGCTTCACCAGATAATCATTCATCCCCGATCTCCTGGCCCGAACAATATCTTCCTCGAAAGCTTCAGCAGTCATTGCAATAATGGCAATTTTATCAGCGTCTCTTCTTCCGCTGGTCCTGATTATTTTTACTGCCTCATAACCATCCATGACCGGCATGCGGATATCCATTAAAATAGCGTCAAAAAAGCCTTCCGCAGAATGCAGGAACTTTTCAACGCCCTTCCGGCCGTCTTCCGCTGTAGTGACAATAATTCCTTTCTCCTTCAGCAGAAGTTCTGCGATCTCCATATTAATCGCGTTATCTTCAACAAGCAGGATATGTTTTCCACGAAGTTCCGCAGTCATATCCCTGATCACTTCCTGCTGTTTAGTACTGCTTACACTGCACTGCAACGGCAGTTCTACCACAAAAGTTGTTCCTTTGTTTATCTCACTGGTAACTTCGATCTTGCCGCCCATCAGGTCGACTATCTTCTTTACGATGGACAGGCCGAGACCGGTTCCCTGTATATTTGCAGTCTCCGGACGGTGTTCCTGTGCAAAGGGTTCATACAGGTTTTCAAGGAAATCCCTGCTGATACCGATTCCGTTATCCGCCACAACAATGCGCCGCGTCATATGGTCCGATGCGGAATCGACTGCTTCTATGGAAAACCGTATGGTTCCGCCCTCCGGTGTGTACTTGACTGCGTTGGAAAGGAGATTTAAAACGATTTTCTGAAGTTTCAGACGGTCTGCATAGATTGTCCCGCCCGGAAAATGGTCCGGTTCTGCGAGAAGACGGATATTCTTCTGTTTTGCTGTAGGCACAACTGCCGCCAGAACAGACCTAGCAAAATCACGGCTGTCGATCTTCTCCGGTTCCAGCGTCATCTTGCCGCTTTCGATCCGGGACAGGTCCAGCGTATCGTTTACAAGACTGAGCAGTAAGTCTCCTGAAAGCCTTATCTTTTCCAGATACTCCTGTTTTCGCGCCGGGTCATTTTCTCTGAGTGCAATATCGGTAAAACCGAGAATCCCGTTAAGCGGCGTCCGCAGATCATGGCTCATAGTGGAAAGGAATGCCGATTTTGCTTCGTTA
Source organism: Lachnospiraceae bacterium (assembly GCA_022652545.1). Lineage (GTDB taxonomy): Bacteria > Bacillota > Clostridia > Lachnospirales > Lachnospiraceae > CAG-791. The sequence goes on along the minus strand of JALCRM010000002.1, from coordinate 273,266 downwards.
GCCTGGTCTGCAGCCAGCTTTGCAGCACTGAGTTCACGGATCTGCATCTGCGCGAATTCATACTGGGCCGTGATATCGCTCATGCAGAAAAATATGGTATCGTGCTTCTCATCCAGCCAGGAAAAAGCGAACTGTTTTCTTTCATCTTTCTGGTCTCGTGACTTGAGCGAAAAAGGATATAAATAGGTCGTCGCTGAAGCAAGCCTTTTCGTCACTGTCTCAATACATATGGCATCAAACAGTTTCTGCTGAGGTTCTGAAATACTGCTCTTCGATAATACATAACGGAGCATCTCATCGTAATTCATGATGCCGATGCGCTGTTGTCCCGCACCTGGCTCATTCAGCAGATAGGCCGTAGCTGCAAATGTATCAGGATAGATAAAGCCGATATTCTCATACCCGAAATCGACCAGTTTTGAAATGATCTGTTTTTTCAGTTCCTGTTCCGTCATGTCATAGGTATAGATAAAGCATTCAATATGACCGGTGGAAGGTGCCGGAAATGTATTACACTGAATTTCCGCCCATCCGGGCGCCATTCCCTGTTTTGATCGTCTGAAGCGAAATGTAAAATGCCGTTCTCCGTCATGGCATTTCTGAATCAAAGCATTCCTGTCCAGCAGTTCCCTGCAGGCCTTTCTGTCCTCTTCTCTGTCCATAATGGAGAGGGACCCCTGCAGCATTTCATCATATGTAATATTTTTCGGTATGATGGTATTTATATCGTTCAGAAGGGTATATTCCAGAACTTTTCCGTCTGTCAGGTCATGGTGCCCTTTCGATGTCAGTGTGGCATCATTGGACTGATGAAGATACTGCAACTCCTTTTCATAGAGTGCCTGCATACGCCGTTCCGCGGTAATGTCCTCGGATATGCAGACGATCTTCCGACGTCCGCTTTTTTCATCATGCACGGTCTGTGCCATTACCCGCCTGTAGCAGTGAAGACCGGACCATGGGAAGCCGTACTCACAGCTTGCCTGTTCTGCACCTTCATCCAGTTTACGATACATTTCAAGTAAAACAGGTCTGTCCTGTTCATCAATAATGGACGCCTGTATTTCGGGACCCCTTTCAAGGATCTGCGGAAAGCCGCGTTCTTTGCACACATATTTTGTAAAATCACTGTCAAATGACATGACGATCTCATGACTCTTGGGGTCATATTCCCAAATGACAAGGTCAGCTGAATTAGCGGCTGTCATAAACAGTTCCTTGCTGCTTTTCAATTCCCGCTGCAGAGCCTTCAGCTTTTTTTCACTCCGGACGGTAAGCAGATGCGCAAAAAGAAGCAGCGCAATGATAATACCGGCAGGAATAAGGAGTTGCCGACTGAGTAACAAAACATCCGGTTCAGTGTAAGCTCCATGGTCTGAACCGATCGTCTGTATCCCTGCCGTTTCGTTCCCCTCTGCATGTATGCTACTGCCGGTGCCTATGAAGATGAAGATTACAGCCAGAATAATGATGATCATTTGGAAGAGATTGAAAGGAATCCGTTCCGGAAACAGCTTCTTTCCACTGATATCATTTCCTGTTTTCACGCCGGGCCTCCTGACGCGGAGGATCTGGCTGCTTTCCGTTACCCAGATCCCTGAAGTTCATGCAATCCCAGATAACATCAAAATCAAGATCAGCATCTCTTCCAACGGAAAACAACAGATGCGTAAGCAGATAAGCCGCCGTAGCTGTATCCGCATGAAGTTCCAGTCTGCCGCGCTTTATTTCATTGTTCAGGAGATCCTCTACAGCTGCATTGATTTCCGTCATAACCCGGGCACGCAGTTCTTCATAATCCCCCGACAATCTGAGCACACCGATCTTCATGCCTGTATAACTTTTCTGGAATTGCCGGAACTGTTCATAGACATATTTCAATTTACGGCTGAGTTTCCAGTTGTTTAATGAAATTTTCCGGATACTTTCCGGTATGATTTCACATCTTTCATAGATGACCTGCATTACCAGCTCATCTTTGTTATGGAAATACTGATAAAATGTCCCAGATGCCATCCCGCAGTCTCTGGCCAACGCTTTGATATTCAGACTGTCATAGCCTGCGGAGAGCAGCACTTCTCTCCCATGAGTCAGCAGCTTTTCCCGTGCATTTTCAATTCTGTGTGACATACTGCCTCCACACTTGAACTCGTTCAAGTTGATTCCAGTATATCATGTTTTCCCGGGTACCGGTGAACCATAAGCACTTTTATGACAATAAGCACCGACTCTCGCCATACCCTGACACTGCCGCTGTAATTCCGGTGATTTTCATATGTCCTGGATGCCTCGAAAGTAAATCATCTGATTTCTCAAATGCCGAATATCCCCGCCGCCGACACGATCTCTTCCCACAGCACTGTGCTGAAATCATTGTCAGTCCCCTTATCGTGAAGCGGAAGAATTTCTGTCTCCAGTTCCGGAATGGATGTCAGCTGTCCGTCCAGATATGCACGGATCCGCTCCGCGGCTGTCCGGATGCGCTGCATCAGGCCGCCCGTACGGATATCGAAACATTCCAGCCCGAAGATCTTATTTTCCGAATTCCATTGTGTATGATAGGCCTGCTGGAAATCCTCCAGTCTTTTCTGCAAAACAGGTATCCTTTCTTCCAGTATTCTTTTCAGGACAGCCCTGTCACCGTCCGAATACGCTTCTCTAAGATCGGTACCGATCGAGACTTTGCATTCGAGCAGTTTACACAGCTTTGCCTGTGCATGCAGCATCGGGAAGTAAAGCGGATTTCTGCCGGCCGCAGCAGCCAGTTTCTGTCCGCAGACCGCATAATACTGCGATTCGGTTTTCTCCGGCTTGGTAAAATCCGCAAGCCCCAACAGGATATCCTGATACAGACAGTATTTCTCCGGATTGAGCCCTCTTCGCCCTGGACATGGATTTGTCGGCGTATAGGAAGGAAGATCCATCAGCATCAGGTCATCATAATTGCCACCGCAGCAGATCTGAAACCTTGCTTTTCTCCATTCTTCCCCGTCGTCTGCCCAACAGCGTTCTGCCCAGTAGCCAAGAGACGGCAGAACAGAAAACATGCTTGCCTCCGCGCCGTTATCGCCCCAGCAGGTGATCAGTACATCCTGAATTCCGCATTCTTCCGCTGCATCGGCAGCGAGGGACGCAATTTTCATGCTGTATTGATTGTGCGGCGTAAAACCCGTCCATTTCCAGGCACCTCCTGCAAATATGACCGGCTTTCCGAATTCCTTATGCTTTTTCATCATCCGTATATATGTATCTTTTTCCTCGGCATAGTAATCCCAATAAATCAGGCTGACATTCTCCGGGATTGCCGAAATAACCTTTGGATCAACTGGTCCATCGACCGCCGTATATTTTCCTTCGTTGGCAAGCCGGAAAAACATATCGCTCCACATCATCGGATAATAGCCATATTTTTCAGCGATCCGGATAACCCGCTGCAGATGATGCAGCATGATGTCAGTGCGGTTTTCATAGCCATGCAGATCAAGATACCTGCCAAGGCCAAGCATATGCGCCTCATCCATCCCGATATTGATCCTTCTGCTTCGGAAAGCGGATGACATCGTACGGAACATGGCTTCGATCCATTCATAAGTTTTTTCCTCGCCACACAGCAGAATGTCATTGCAGTCCACCATGTCCCTGAATTCATCCCAACGCATGGCATGCCGAAGGTGCGCAAGCGTCTGAATGCAGGGGATCACCTCGATCCCCAGCGAAGCGGCAAAGTCATCGATATCCTGCAACTCCTTCAGCGAATATTTTCCTCGCATGTAGCCGAAATAAGGATATCCTCTCAGTTCGAAAGTATCTTCTGTATAGAGCTGCAGTGTGTTATAGCCCATCAGGGCAAGAGATATCACTATGTTTTTCAGGGCATCCACTGAAGGAACTGCGTTTCTGGAGCAGTCGATCATCGCCCCCAGTGAGCGGAATTTCGAATTTTCCTGATAACAGAACCCATCCGGCTCTTTTTCAAACTGGCATATCAGTCCCAGTGCCCTCACAAAACCAGACAGGTTTGCGCACTCAATAACCCACCCGTTTTTATTGTGGCGTATTGTTAATCCTTTCCCTGTCGTGCAGACCGTCAGCTTAATGCCATCATTGTTTTCCGTAAATTTGAGTCTTTGGCTGACCAGCATGAGTGCCCTCTTGCACTCATCGAATAAGGCTGAACTGTCAATGATCATTTTTCTGTTCTCCGTATGAAGAAACATAAGACGAAATTTTCGTTTACTTTTTACTTCTTCGTCTGCCACCGCACCCCGTCATAAAAGTAACGATAAACAGCAGCTGCACAACGCCAAAGATCAATAACATCCTTTTCACGACGTATAACATTACAGACGCCCTCTGCATTTCCTATCGATCCAGCGCCCACAGAACTGCGTTCTCCGTTTCATTTCCATCTTCCGCCTTATATACTCCAAGCCCCAGTTGCGGCATTTTCACTCCGTTTGCAAGAATCAGCTCATTCATCACGTTTTCTCCTGTTTTCTGTCACTTCAACTGTTTTACCAGCAGTTCTCATGCACTTTGGAAACATCAAAGCGGTCTGATACTTCCGGTGCTTTCTCCGGCCAGCCGATCGGAAGCACGGCAAAAGGCACGATATTCTCCGGCAGGGAAAAGACTTCGCGCAGGTGCGCCACGCGATGCTCCATCGGGAATGCCGCATAATAAACGGAACCCAGGCCTTTGTCGGCAGCCTCCACCAGGATGTTCTCAACGGCTGCAGAACAGTCGACAACATTCAGCGCTCCCTGCATCATCTTGTCTTTTGTACTGTCTCCGCAGACAACAATCGCTGCCTGTGCATCCTTTACTGCCAGTGTGTAATTGTCCATGGGCAGCTTTGCGAGAAGATCTTTATCCGTTACGAGAATGAATTCCCATGGGCGTGCATTGTTTGCGGTCGGTGCGCTCATGCCTGCATGGAGCAGATCGTGCAGATCCTCCTCGGATACCGGTCTGTCCGTGTAGTTGCGGATACTCCTGCGTGCAAAAATTGCGTTCATTATGTTTTCCTCCGTGATTTGATCGATAGGTTTATTTGCGACAGTTCCTGATCGTCTTTCGTAAGCGCATAAAAGCACTGTTCTGCTGCATCCTTTTTTCCCTTATTGATCGATCAGTTTCTTTCCGATATCCCAGCAGCGGCCAACGGCATCCCCTGTGCGGAGAAACCTGGTCTGCTGCATTTCAAAGAGAATCGGATGTATCTTTTCGAAGTCGATTTTTCCATTCTCCGAAAGGACATCCTCCCGGGCATAAGTATTGACCGGGCGCACGATACAATTGAAATGCGTCTTAGTTTCGTGGATCTCTTCGATCACACATTCCATGGCGACAGGCGCATTCTCGATCAGCGGCGCATCATCCAACTGTCCGTGGAATACCGGGAAAACATCCGACTTATCCGTCATTTCTCCTGAAACAATGCCGACGTAATCGGCACGCACCATCATATCTTCATCCACCAGATTGACGGAAAGGTGTGCTCCCTTGTGCAGGGCACGTGCCGTGTAATGAGGCTTTCCGATGCTCAGCATCATACAGTCAACCCCCCAGACACCGACATGTGCCACATTCATCCAATTGATCCTGCCGTCCTGCACGGTCCCTACCACCGTATCGGGCGTCGGATATAATCCGACAGTACTTCCGATATTCTTCATATTCATCTCCTTTTACCCTTTGATCTTATTGATCAGAAAAGCCACATTCTCTCCAAAGCGACGGATCGTTTTCATTCCTTCCTCATCCTGAAGCGCCTGCCCGGGAGCCTGCCCGAATACGATATTCCAGTATGTGGATCCGGGCACGATCATGTCATTGGAAAGATAGAACATCATCATCTCCTGCAGAGCTGCGGTACTTCCTCCGCGACGCGCTACAGCGATCGGTCCGCCCACCATGCGGGACAGGAAGTTGTCCTGCTGCATCGAAGCCATGGCAATTCTCTGCAGGGCTGTCATCGTCTGAGCCCGCACGCTGCCCCAGTATACCGGGCCTCCGACGATCAGTCCGTCTGCCTCTTTGATCTTCGAGATCACTTCATCGAAGCCGTCATCGCCGCTTGTGAAATCCATGGCATCATGCAGTTTCAGACCGGAGAGGGAAATCACTTCCGTCCCCACTTTTTCGGATTCGATCGTCTTTGCACATTCCTGCAGCACCTGCATGGTATTCCCGGCTGTATTCGGGCTGCCGCTGAGCAGAATCACCTTTGCCATTTTTTATCCTCCTCGTTTCATCACATCTGCGTTGATTCATTTTGCCTGTCTATTGTTCAATTTTGAACTATGTGGATATAAAAGATTATTACCGCATACATACCCCAATCAAAAATCAATTAAAATTTTCGATCGCACGTACCATCAGTGTTACAAATGTCTGCTGCTCTTCTACGGAAAAACCTTTGAAGATCTTATTCTGCAGTTCATCGGAGATATGATTGAAGTCTTTCTTAAGGGCGAGCGCCTTTTCTGTTGCAACAACATACGTGCACCGCGCATCTTCCGGACTGTTTTCCCTTGTGAGATAGCCGAACTTTACCAGCCGATTGATGCTTTCCGTGATCGTAGGTTTCTGTTTGCATAATGTATCGTAGATTGTTTTGATCTGCACTTTCCCACCATTCTTATAAACCACAGAAAGTACCGATCCATAGCTTGGGATCAGTTCCTCATACCCGCATTCCTTCAATTTTTCCCGCAGGAACAGGTTGATCTTGGTACGAAGAATGGATGTATAGGCAGGAGCTGCCGATGGTGTAGGTTTCATAAGTTCCTTTCCTCACGCATTCACATCCATCCCCATCGGTGGATCCGCTTCCGGCGGACATGGATGTGAAATCCCGTGAGGAAAATATAGTTCAAAATTGAACTTATGTCAAGATAGAATCCTTTTCAGAACCGAATGCTTATGGAGATCGTCCGGCTATTTCCCTGTTCCCCTTAAGAAAGAGCGCTCGTTTTCTTTATTCCTTTTCCGTCTGCTTCCGTACCCCGTCATAAAAACGATAATAAAAAGCAACTGCACAACTCCAAAAATTAAAAGCATCTTCTTCACACCATAATTCTCAGTAAATACACCGGAAAGAAATCCGCCGGCTGTACTTCCAAGCCCATAGTACATGGCATCACAGACGCCCTGTGCCGTCGTACTGATGCGGGCCGGCGCCATACCGGCGATCCGTTCCCGCATGGCCGGCAGCAGCAGACCATATCCGATTCCGTTGACCGCATAAAAAAGCAGAACCAGCTGCGGAGAACGGGAAAAATAAAGTCCTGTCAGTGTGACACAGTAAAAACATGCTGCCGCTAGTATTCTTTTCTCTGCTTCCAGCTTCATTTTTCTACCGGCAAAGATCATAAACGGGACCTGGAAAACAGCGCTGATGAAATTCGCATAGCCCACATATTCCACATGGCCTCCGACATCCTTCATGACAACGGCTGCAAACTGTACGAAAGGCGCAGACGCCATTCCCATACCGAACAGCATGATCAACATGCGGAAATAACCGGAATTTTTCAGAAAATTTCTCCATACTTCCGGAGCTTTTATCTTTTGATTTTCCTCTGCATGCGGTATGTCCGGAATCGTCCATGCGGTAATGATTCCCGATATCAGAAAAGCACAGGAAAAGATCAGCATCATCACATATCCGTGTCGCCCTATCAGTACTCCGAAAGACAGCATAAAGACGGCATACGCAGCAGAAGCGGAAGCCCGGATCGGCCCGTATCTGCCCAGCCGGTTTTCACAGCTTTTTAAAAGCCAGGTATCAATGTTTCCGTTCTGGGGCTGCTGTACAAAACCGATCAGACCGAACAGAAAGATGACCATCCATGAGTTTTTGGCAAAAAACGCCGCACATTCCAGCGGGATCAGCAGAAAGTATGCTGCAAGGAAAACCCGCCTGTTTGTATGAAAATGGTCACAGAGGATCCCCGATACAAACTGCCCTAAAAAGGCCGAAAATGTGTTGGCAGCCATCATGATGCCTATCTGAAAGACCGGCATTCCGCGATCCTGCATACAGGAAACCATAAACGAACTGAATGCGCCATAGGCACACCAGTACGATATCTGCAGAATGGAAAATCCGATCTCATTTCCGGTGCCTGTGACCCGCCGTAAATATTTCATACCTCTGCTCCTTCAAATGCAGTCCGACCACTCCGTGACTTTTTCTAACTGTTTTGCCAAATAAAAAGCGGCACCTGCCAAACAATGACTGCGTCATTCTCTGGTAAGTACCGTTACCTGTATCATCGGACACCCATAGGACTGTACAAGATGCCGACGGAACTGCTCATATGCGATTTCTGTTTTAATATTTATCGTATATTAACCTGAAGGCCGGTGAGAAGTCAATAGCATATCAGCGCTGCACTCTTCCGGAGCCCCCTCCCTCTGCCAGTTTTTCCACTTCCGCAACGGACACGCGGTTGAAATCTCCTTCGATGGAATGCTTCAGCGCGGAAGCTGCGACTGCAAAATCAACAGCCTTCTGCGCTGGATACTGATTCAGCAGCGCATAAATAAGCCCGGCCCCGAAGGAATCTCCTCCGCCTACCCTGTCAACGATGTGCAGACTGTATGCCTTTGAAAAGCAGCAGTCCCGACCGTCATACAGCATTGCCGACCAGTCGTTGTGAATGAGCCCTGTCATAGATACACACACTCCCCCTCTGTGACGCGCCTTTTTCCAGATAATAAATACCGACGCGGTCTCCGCCCCGTATGATTCCGGATACATCCACACCGAAGCTGCGGAGTGAATCAACTGCTGCCTGTCCGATCGCATGTTCCGGAAGCTTTGTAACATAACTTGAATGAATCCCAAAATTTGCCAGTGAAACGGCGACATTAGCTTCGCCACCTCCGAATGTGGCCTGCATCTGATCATTTTGAAAGAAGCGATAATACCCGTTTGGAGCCAGCCGCAGCATTATTTCTCCGAATGTCACAACCTTTTTTACTGATTCCGGCATATCCTCATCCCTTCCTGCAGGCATCTACCGCCTTCACCGCTTCTCTGGTAAGGCGCAGGATTTCATCGTAATTTCCGTTTCTGATAAGATCGCTTGCGACCATCCAACTGCCCCCGCAGGCAAGGACCTGCGGGATCTGCAGATAATCCTGTATATTCCCTGCATAGATCCCGCCGGTCGGCAAGAAGCGAATCGCAGGAAACGGTGCAGTCAGGGCCTTTATGGTCCGGATCCCGCCAAACTGCTCCGCGGGGTAAAACTTTACGACAGACATGTTGTATTCCAGTGCCTTCATAATCTCCGACGGAGTACAGATCCCCGGCAGCAGCAGGATGTTTTCCGCTGCCGCATATTCGGCGACCTTTTCGGAAAATCCGGGCGATACAAGAAATTTCGCACCGGCCTGTACCGCTCTTTCAGCCTGTTCGACATTCGTGACTGTGCCTGCTCCGACGAGCATGTCCGGGTACTGATTTACTGCGATCCGGATCGATTCCTCAGCCGCTTCGGTACGGAATGTGATCTCGGCACACGGCAGTCCGCCCTCCGTCAGGGTTTCGCACAGAGGACGCGTATCCTCCGCACGGTCCAGTTTCACCACCGGGACCAGTTTTCTTTTTCCAATCTCCTCCAGAACAGGTTTTTTCGGCATTCTCATAGTATTGCCTTTCAATTACATGTTTTCACATGGTGCAATAATCTCATCCAGTTTTTTCATCTCATCCGCACTGATACTCCAACGGAAGGCACGGATGTTCATCTCCAGCTGTTCCAGCGTGGATGCGCCGGCAATGATCGATGTCACCTCCGGCTTCTGACGCAGCCAGTTGAGCGCGACTTCGTTCATCGGATGCCCGATCTCCGCGGAAAAATCACGGATCCTGCAGGCAACATCACGGTAGAACGGGAACTGCCGGCCGGAAAGCTTGGGATTTGCGGAGCGCACATCGTGTGCAGATATCTTTCCTCCATCAAGGAACTTGCCAGCGAGGAGACCCTGGAAGAGCGGGCTGAACGGCAGATATGCCTGCCCGTATTTTCTGACATTCGGGAATACCTCTTTTTCGGTACGGTATTCCAGCGGTATTCCATGATAAGAAGAAGCATTGCGTTCCAACATGTTATAAAGACCCTGCTGGCAGTCCACGTGGGTCATCGTCATCATGGTTTCCATATCTTTCTGCGAATAATTACTCAGGCCCACGTAGCGGATCTTTCCGTTTTTCAGCAAAATATTCAGTGCATCCGCGGTTTCCTCCAGCGGCACGTTATGATCCGGCCAGTGCATCTGATAAATGTCGATATGATCTGTCTGAAGCCTGCGAAGACTGTCATCGATCTCCTGCAGCAGGCTTTCTCTGGAAAGGTCGTTGCGTGTCTCATGTTTTTCATTCCAGATAAGGCCCGCCTTGCTCGCGATCAGTACTTTGTCACGCAGACCGCCTTCCTTCAGTGCTTTGCCGAGCACTTTTTCCGACACGCCCCATCCGTATACCGGCGCTACGTCAAAGAAATTGATTCCCTCGTCGATTGCCTTGCGGATGACCGTTATCGCATTGTTTTCATTCGATGTGTCCCAGTCGCCGCCCATGTTCCAGCAGCCTACTCCCAATGCAGATATCTTTTCACTGATCTTCGGTACCTGTTTGTATATCATCTTTCGTTCCAGCCTTTCCGCAGTATATCCTGCGTCACATGATCTGACAGAATTCGATGCGTTCCATATCCGGCCCCGTCACTGTAAAGAAACGGACCCCGTTCTTCCAGAACGGAAGAGCGTTGACCTGCTCGTCACAAAGCTTAAGTCCCATTTCTTTCGCCGCCTCAAATACGGCATCGATATCACTGACATCAATGCATAAGTGGTCTATGGCTCCGGCTCTGTCTGCTGTACTCTCCACTTCATAAGTTTCGATCGTCAGATTGCCCAGCTGCAGAAAACAGACTGCCGGTCCGTTTTCCGGCGTACGGTATTTCTGCTGAAAACCGAGCCGTGCGTAAAACGCTGCGGTTACTTCAATGTCGCGGCAGGGAATACCGATGTGCTGCATCCCGCGTTCATATTGTGTGATATCGGGCATCTTATGTTCTCCTATTCCGGCTCTCTTTGTCCGGACTATTATGCGGTCATTGTATCAGCGCAGATAAAACACCGTTGCTTCATACGGCTGCAGGCAGCCCTTTTCTGTCCCGATCGGCTTTTTGTAATTGGATATGGCAACTTCCGCTGCTGAAAAATCCGCAGCATCCGCAAGACTGAATTCCTGCGGCTGATCCGTGAAGTTCAGCACCACCAGAAGACGGTCATCACCGTACGTACGCTGATAGACATAAAGTGTTTCGCTTTCGGGACAGATCTCCTCAAAATGTCCGAATACGGCCGCCGGTGTTTCGTGCCGGAACCGGATCAATTCCTTCATGTAATTAAAAACAGAATCCGGCGACTTTCGATCTGCTTCCGCATTGATCTCCCGGTAATTCGGATTTACGGAAAGCCAGGGTTTCCCGGTACTGAAGCCCGCGTTCTCCGTATCATCCCACTGCATGGGCGTACGTGCATTGTCACGTCCCCTGTACTGTATGACCTTCATGAATTCTTCAGGATCAGCACCGCCTTCGACAACACGTTTCTGCCAGATGTTATGAATCTCAACATCGTTATAGCAGTCTATGGACGGGAATTTTACATTGGTCATGCCGATCTCTTCACCCTGGTAGATATACGGTGTTCCCTGCATCGTCAGGAGCATGGTATACAGCATCTTGGCGCTTTCCCTGCGGTATTTTCCGTCATTTCCAAATCTTGAAACGCTGCGCGGCTGGTCATGATTTGCAAGATACAGACTGTTCCACGCCACTCCGTCCAGTTCCGTCTGCCACTTGGAAAGAACACGTTTGAATTCCGTCAGCCGCGGCTTGCGGATATCCCAGCGGTCGCCGTTGTTCTGGTCCAGCGTCGTATGCTCAAACTGAAATACCATATTCATTTCATGTGTATCGAAGCCGGCGTATTTTTTTGCTTCATTCACTGCGACGCCGGATGCTTCGCCGACCGTCATCATCTCCGGATAACGGCTGATGACCTTGTCATACATTTCATGAAAATAATCATGTATCTTAGGCCCGTCCTGAAAATATTCCCTGCCGATAACACCTTTCGTCACTTTCCCGTCAGGGAGTCCGGGTGTTTTAGAATAAAGGTTGCAGACATCCAGCCGGAAACCATCCACACCCTTATCCAGCCAGTACCGCATGATATTCCAAACTTCCGAACGCACCGACGGATTTTCCCAATTCAGATCCGGCTGCTTGTCCACGAAAAGATGAAGATAATACTGTTTTGTCTCCTCATCCCACTTCCAGGCAGATCCGGAGAAGAAGGATGTCCAGTTGTTCGGTTCATGGCCATCCACAGCATCACGCCAGATGTAATAATCCCTGAATTTACTGTCCCTGGATTTCCGGCTCTCGATAAACCACGGATGTTCATCCGAAGTATGATTGACGACCAGGTCCATCAGGATCCGGATATTGCGTTTATGCGCTTCTTCCAGCAGCTGCCAGAAATCATTCAGCGTGCCGAATTCTTCCATGATATCCCTGTAATCGGATATGTCGTAGCCGTTGTCCGCATTGGGGGACTTATAGCAAGGAGACAGCCAGATGACATCGATCCCCAGTTCCTGCAGGTAATCCAGTTTCATGACAATGCCGTTCAGGTCACCGATACCGTCACCGTCGGAGTCCATAAAGCTGCGCGGATAAATCTGATACACAACCGCTTTCTGCCACCATTTTTCAATCATAATTTACCTCATCATTCGGAAGGATACTTATTCTTTGACCGCCCCATTGACAATGCCGGATACGATCTGCTTTTGGAAAAGCAGTACAATGATCAGAGTCGGGATCACAACTACGATGGCTGCTGCAGAGATCTGCCCCCAGAAGATCGTGAATTCGTCTTTCAGGTAGCTCAGACGGACCGGGACACTTTGAATTTTCTCATCAATATTCAATGTGCAGGAAAGCATATATTCATTCCACGCAGCAATGAACGCCATGATCGCGGTCGTGAAAACACCAGGTACAGCTATGGGGAAAATAATCTTCCACAGGACCTCCCATGCACTGCAGCCATCGATTCTCGCAGATTCTTCCAATGCCAAGGGTACCTGCTTGAAGTGTGTAACCATGATCCATACCGCGCTGGGAAGCGTAATCGTGGAATAAGCCAGACATACCCAATACGAATTCAGCAGATGCGCATTATAAAACATATTGAATGTCGGTCCAATGACGATCATCTGCGGAAACATTGAAACCGCAAGGATCAGGCCCATCAAAATCGATTTTCCGTAAAAGCGGAACCGTGAAATAATATATGCCGACATGGATGCTACAACAATGACATAGGATGTGGTAAGCGCCGATATCACAAAGCTGTTGCCGATGGCCCGTACCATGCCCTTTTTGAAAATGACCGTAATGTAGTTCTCCAATGTCGGCGCTGCTGCAATGATCCGATAACTTCCCGCCCCCATGATCTCGGATTCCGGTTTGAATGAACTGATCAGAATCCAGAAAAACGGGAACACGGTGATAGCCAGGAAGACGATGATAAAGAACCAGGAAATAGTCTGAAACACTTTGCTTTTATTCACGTCTGCACCTCATTTCACTCATTGCTCATAACTTCAGCGCCGAGTACCTTAACATAGATAAAGGCAATAATCGCGACACAGATAAACATTCCTGTCACCACTACAGAACCGTATCCGAAATTGCTTTGTCCAAACATCAGCTTGTAGGAATAAACAGAAAGACTTTCTGTCCCGTTTCCTGGACCGCCGCCGGTCAGGATGGCGATCAGGTCATATACGCGGAATGCATCCAGTGTACGGAACAGCAGAGCGACAAGAATGCTGGATTTCATCAGAGGAAGGGTTATTTTAAAGAATATCTTTACCTGTCCTGCACCGTCTATAGCCGCGCTTTCATACAGACCGCGGTCTATGATCTGAAGACCGCCTAACAGAAGAAGAGCCATATAGGGAGTCGTCTTCCATACGTCTGCCAGTATAGCGGATGACATTGCACCATTTGCTGTCAGCAGCATGGCCGTCTGGCTTTTGATCAACCCGATGTCTGCAAATATCTTAGCTACAACACCATAACTTCCGTCATACAGATAACTCCAGATCATGGCAGACACGGCTGTGGGTATAGCCCATGGGATCAGAGCCGCCGTGCGGATCAAGCCGATCCCCTTCATTGCTTTATTCATGATCAGCGCAAGCAGCATGCCAAGTACAAATTCCAGGAGAACAGAAACTGCAGTAAAATACACGGTATGTCCGAGTGCCAGCCAAAAACGGGTATCGCTGAATAATTCGGCATATCCTCTCAGCCCGATGAAGTTGGATTCGATAATGCAGGCATCCATATCATCCAGAATCTGCGGCATATTCTCTTTGTTGTAAAATTCGATTCCCGTATTCCGGTCATATATTGCCAAGGTTTCCTGACGCAGGGATTTCACAAAATCAGAGATCTCAGATGATTGTGCGTTGCTGAGCGTCGGTGTTCCGGTCATGCCTGCATATTTTGCCTTTTCATCTGTGACTTTCTGCTCGATCGCATCAACTGCCGCGGCGTCTTTCACGCTGAGCAAAGTCTTGTCTGCATCCAGGAAATAATTTACATAATCACAGTCTTCCAGGAAAAGTTTCACATTGAGTTTCTGGCTGAAATAAAAATTGTTATACTGCTGGTCGTTGGTACGATAATCAAAAAATGTATACATAAAGGATGTGACGATCGGATAAATGGAAAACACTGCGATGAACGCCAGCAAAGGCACAATATACAGGAACTGTTTAAACGTCATCCGCTTTACCATGAGACACCTCTTCCTTCCAAAATCCACAGGGCGCCGCTCATTACGCGATGCCGCCGCGCGGCATAACATTCTGTGAGTTGCGCCCTGCAGAAATATGCTCTATTACTTGCCAAGCAGTTTATTCACCTCGGAAACACAGGTGTCAAGGTCACTCTCACCGGAAAGATATTTATGTATGGAGATCTGCAGAGCATCGGAAAGCTTGTTGTAGTCATCAGATGACGGCCTTGCTATGGTATTTTCCAAG
Organism: Lachnospiraceae bacterium; assembly: GCA_022652545.1. Taxonomy (GTDB): domain Bacteria; phylum Bacillota; class Clostridia; order Lachnospirales; family Lachnospiraceae; genus CAG-791. The sequence continues at coordinate 258,112 of JALCRM010000002.1, read as the reverse complement.
GCCTTCTTAAAACCGGGTTTGGAAAGAAGTTCATTAGCCTTCAATACATCCGGGTTGTTCAGTGCTTCATTGAATCCAGGTACATATCCTCCGGTGCTGCTGAAAATGACCTGTCCATCCAGTGAAGTGATATAATCCAGCAGAGCCCATGCACCTTCCTTGTTCTTACTGTTCGCATTCATTCCGATCAGCCATCCGCCGATGCAGGAACCGCCGGGAAGCGGTGCAACATCCACCTGGTCTTTCTTTACAACAGACTCATCGTTCAGTTTTCCCCAGACATAAGGCCAGTTGCGGGAAAAGACAGTTTCACCGTTCAAAAAGCCGGTAGCAGACTGATCTTCCTGATATACGAGGATGTCTTCCGGCGTGGCCTTGGAATCAACGGCCTTTTTCATTTCTGAAAGTCCGTTCTGGACATCGGTAAAGTTTGCTGTCCACTCGTTGGCATTACAGATCAGGCCTTCGTACTGATTGGCCTGGAAGTTAAGACCACTGGTCGTACCGCCCTGACCCATATATTTCTCCGACATCGTAATCAGGTCATCCCAGCTGTAGTTACCGCCTATCAGCTTATCGGCGTCTTCCTGCGACACGATATCCTTGCGAAAATACAGGACACCGAAATCAGGAAAAAGTGGAAGTCCGTAGGTTTTTGCACTATAAGTTCCGGACTGCAGAGATCCTTTGTTATAATCGCTCACCTTTCTGCCGGCGCTCATCATATAGGAGTCGAGTGGTTCCAGATAACCGGCTGCTGCCATATCGCCTGCCCACACTGTATCTATGCAGACCAGATCATACTCGCCGCTGCCTGCGAGAAAAGCGGTATTCAACTGGTCGCGAACCTGATCCGTATCATTGGATGCTACAACCCAGTTGACACTGTATTTATCCTGCGATGCCTCAAATCCTTTGATAAGGGCTTCCACCGCGCCGTTTCCATCATCCGCCCTGAAGAGGGTGACCGGTGTGCGGCCGTCTGTCGAACCAGACACTGCTGTGGCAGCCGCCGTTGCAGGCTGCGATGATGCCGCTGCAGCGGAGGTTGCAGAAGATACTGCTGCCGGCGCAGATTCCGTCGGCGCGCTCTGCCCGCAGGCAGCAAGTGCCGCCGCCATCGATACTGCCAGCGTTAATGCAATAACCTTTTTCATAGTTTTCCTCCTTATTGAGTCATAAATTTGTCTAATATTTGCATATTATATTGCAAATATTTGTAGGTGTTGTGTAACACCTTTGAGTGCATAATAGCAACGCCTGTTCTTCCGGGCAATAGGTTTTGTGCAACACTATCTTTATATACAATTTTATCCTTACATTTATGTGCATTTTGCCAATTTCAGTGAAACATTCAGAAGTACAAAAAAAAGTCCCCCGGAAGAATATCCGGGGGAACAATAAGCTTCAGTGCTACAAAATGTGTTGTTTATTCTCCATCTATCGTCATTATTTTTACACTGTCCCTGGTTACGAGATTAACAGGAAGCATAACATGCCTGTATTCCGGCGTTCCTCCGCTTATCAGCCTGAGCAGCATTTCGGCAGCTGCTTCTGCCTTTTCCTGCACATCCTGATGAATCGTAGTCAGTCTGGGCGATGACAGTCTCGCATAAATGTTATCATCGTACCCCACGACAGAAATGTCTTTCGGTATCTGAAAACCGGATTTCTGGAAGGTCTCCATTACCTGTATGGCCAGCCGGTCTGAAACGCAGAATATTCCGGCATTATTATCGGCATACCGCAGCAAGACTTTCATTTTCTCTGTTTTTTTCGGATCTCTGTCATCGAAGATAAACAGTTTACTCTTGTCATACGGAATGTTATGCCGGCGCAAAGCCTTCTGATATCCGCGCAACCGCACTGCATCTGAGCACTTTTTGCTTTGAGCCACCATAAGAATATTATCAATGCCCTGCCTAAGCATGTATTCTACAGCCTGATATCCTCCGTCAAGATCATCGATGCAGACATCATACGTTTCCATCTCCACACCGTCATGCGTGTCTATGCCAACGACAGGTTTTCCCATCAGTGTTTTCAGTTTTGAATAATCACGATTTGAAAAGGTAATAGCAATTGCACCTGCAATATTCCACCCCAGTGCTGTCTGAAAAATCAGTTCAGGGTCTTCCTCCACATAGAGCAGCATGTAATAGCCGGCTTTGCGAAATGCATATTCCAGAACACCAATTACCATGCCATAGAAGGGATCACTGAAAATACCAGGGCCGAAATTTTTATCCGTATAAATAAAAACACCGATCAGTCGTGTCGAGCCTTTGGTAAGACAGTCCAGGGAAAACCGCGGAACGTAATTATAAGCCTTCAAAGCCTCTTCAACACGTTTAACATTGGCTTTGGAAACTTTGGAAGTTTTTCTATGAATGACATTCGCCACGGTAGTGGGACTTAAATCCAGCATTTCCGCAATTTCCTTGATCGTAACCATAACCTGCCCCATTTCCGGCGTCCGGCCGTGTCTCTATGCAGCAATTATCCTAATGCACGCAAAACAGAAAGTCAAAGCCCATTGACAAAGCTTCAGAAACAGAATACATTATCCGATAAGCAATTGTGTAATCGGTTACACATGAGGTGCCCTCATTGATCACGATCAAAAAAGTAGCACAACTTGCCGGTGTGTCCACTGCTACCGTCTCCCGCGTCATCAACAACAGCGGCTATGTCAACGGGAAGACCCGTGACACAGTTGAAAGTATCATGCGGGAATATCATTATGTTCCCTTAGACAGTGCTGTAAACCTTTCAAAGCAGGAATCCAGTACGATCGGTATCGTCATTCCTGAGATCGACAATGTATTTTACAGTGAAATACTGCATGGCATCTCTGAGGTCGCCGATGAGAACGGGTTGTCTCCTATCATCTTCGATACGCAGAACAACGCTGAAAAGGAGGCACGTGCACTGCGTCTGATCAGCAGACAGCGTGTACGCGGTCTGCTTCTTGCTCCTGCTGTGGATTATGCAAAAACTTCTCTTGGAAAAGAGCTGAAAGATATTTTAACAGATCTCCAGATTCCCGTAGTCATTGTTGACCGTGAAGCCGACGGGATCTCCTGGGACAGCGTGTTTTACCAGAATTATGAAAGTTCCTTTGCGGTTGCTGAAGCGCTGTACCATGCCGGCGGACGACGTATGGCCGTTATCACCGGAGACCTGAAACTGAAAATCGGCCGCGATCGCCTGAATGGTTTCGCCGCCGGGCTGAAACTTACCGGATTAAAGCTCCGTAAGGACGACATCTATGAAGGTAATTTCCTTGAGCCCATGGCATACGAGCTCTCTCGAAAAATGCTCATGAAAAGATCTCTGCCCGACGCGGTATATACCTGCAACAACCGCACAAGCCTCGGCTTCCTGAAAGCAGCAGGTGAACTTGGCATACAGGTTGGAAAAGATATCGGACTTATGGGTAATGACAGCCTCCGGATTCTGGATGAACTTGGCATCCCTTTCAGCTGTGCCTATAGAGATACTGCGGAAATGGGGCGGATCGCCCTGCGGCTTCTCCTGAAGCGCATCGACCATCCGGATGACCCCCGTGAAATATACAGAATGCCGTTTTCCATAGCGCTCCGCGGATCGGAGAAAAAGCTTTCCTGAATTTTTTTTGGGCGTTTGTGTAACCGGTTACATATATACATACAAGGAGGTCTGTTTATGCCGCACTATCTGATTGCCCATGATCTGGGCACATCCGGCGATAAGGCTACGCTGTTTACGACCGACGGCACACTGGTACGCTCCATAACGACGGCATACGATACACATTTCTTCAACAGCACCTGGGCCGAACAGGATCCGGATATCTGGTGGAAAGCCGTCTGCGACGGTACGCATGCCCTGCTGGAAGGTATCGACCGTTCCATGGTAGCCGCGATGTCCTTCAGCGGACAGATGATGGGCTGCGTTCCTGTCGACAAAACAGGGCATGCACTGCGGCCGGCCATGATCTGGGCGGACCAGAGAGGCCAGGCGCAGGAAAAAAGGCTCCGTGAAAGGATCAGCGAGACCGACTTTTACCATATCACCGGACACCGGATCAGTGCTTCCTACAGTCTGGAAAAGCTGATGTGGATACGGGACAACGAGCCGGAGGTGTTTCCCTCCATCTTCAAAATGCTGCAGCCGAAGGATTATATCATCCACAGGCTGACCGGCAGCTTCGTCACGGATTATTCCGATGCGTCCGGGACGAACTGTTTTGACCTCCGGAATCTGGTCTGGAGTGAAAAAATTCTTCAGGCCGCGGATATAGACGGTTCGCTGCTTCCCGACGCCTGTCCATCCACCCACATCGCCGGTGAAGTTTACGGTGCGGCGGCTGATGCATGCGGGCTTCCATCCGGCACACCGATCGTGATCGGCGGGGGAGACGGTGTATGTGCAGCTGTCGGCGCGGGCAGTGTGAAGACCGGTGATACCTTCAACTATCTCGGCTCTTCCGCCTGGATCGCCATGACCAGCGACGCGCCGGTCTTCGATCCGGAAATGCGGACCTATACCTGGGCTCATCTGATCCCGGGTAAGTACTCTCCGAACGGCACCATGCAGGCTGCCGGCAATTCCTACCAGTTCATGCGCAGGACGATCTGCCGGGACCTGGAAGCGCAGGCCAAAGCATGCGGTAAGAGTGTTTATCAGCTGATGAATGAGGAAGCGGCTGCTTCCCCGCTCGGTGCAAACGGACTGCTTTATCTCCCCTATCTTCTCGGAGAACGAAGTCCCCGCTGGAACAGCGAAGCCAGGGGAACGCTGATCGGCCTGAAAATGGAACACACCCGCGGCGATATCCTTCGTGCCTGCATTGAGGGAATACTGATGAACCTCTGTATCATACTGGATGTCCTGCGTACGGAAACAGATATCAGGGAGATCAATCTGATCGGCGGAATGGCCAAGGGCGGCATCGTCCAGCAGATCCTTGCCGATCTGTACGGCGTACGGGTCCACCGGCTGAACTGGCTGGACGAAGCAACTTCCATGGGTGCCGCTGTTGCTGCAGGCGTTGGTGCCGGTGTTCTCCCCGATTTCACCGCCATCGACCGTTTTGTAAAGACCGATGTCACCGTGGAACCGGATCAGGATAACAGACGCCGGTACCGGGAACTGAGACAGATGTTCGAAGAGAGCTATCAGGCTCTTTTGGAAACATATCATCATTTATCATCTTGGAATGCATAGACATGCAGAAGGAGGATTTCTATGGACGTAAAGACACTGACACCGGAAAAACTGGCAGGCATGATCGACCAGACACTTTTAAAACCGTTTGCAACGGAGGAAATGCTGCGAAAACACTGCGAGACCGCCGCCCGCTATCATTTTAAGACCGTGGCGATCAACAACGCGCCCGTTCCGTTTTGTAAAAAGATCCTGGAGGGCTCCGGTGTCCTGTGCGATGCAGCTGTAAGCTTCCCTCTGGGACAGTGCACCATTGAAACAAAAGTATTCGAGACGATCGATGTCATCGCCAAAGGTGCCGGTGAAGTAGATTATGTTGTTAATCTGACTGCGGTAAAAAGCGGGAACTGGGCGTATGTGGAAGATGAAATGCGTCAGATCGTCGCCGCATGCAGAGACCGCGGCATTACCAGCAAGGTCATTTTTGAGAACTGCTATCTGACGGATGATGAAAAACGGCATCTTTGTGAGATCGCGCTGAAGGTAAAGCCTGTTTTCATTAAAACATCCACCGGTTTCGGTACCGGCGGAGCGACAATCGAGGATGTACGCCTGATGAAATCCTGTGTCGGGGATGCATTGAAGATCAAGGCAGCCGGCGGTATCCGGACAGCCGAACAGGCGCTCGCCATGATCGAAGCCGGCGCAGACCGGATCGGGACCAGCTGCGGCGTGGAAATTGTGGAAGGATTCCGATCGGCCTGTGCAGAATAACGTGCTGCACAGTACCGGTATATGCTGTCTGATAAACAAGGTAAGCTGATCGGATCCCGTCAGCACACCCTGCCGGTCCTCTCCTCCGGCAGGGTGTCTTATGGTTTTATATTCTGTTTTCAAATCATCATTGTCATATAAACCGGTAAATATAATATATTCTCTTCTGTTTTAAGATCCTTCGTATAAATGATATATTTATCAGCAATACGTTCTGAATACTTTTTGATAAATTCATCAAATGACGCATGCGCCCTGTAAGAGGATGATTTCACTTCGATGGGGCATATTTTACTCTTTCTCTGTACTATAAAATCCACCTCATATACTTTCTTTTTTTCCTCATCAGATATTGTATAATAAAACAGTTCATCCCCATCTGCCGTAAGCATCTGGGCAACGATATTTTCATACAAATAACCAAGATTCGCCGACAGCTTATCCGACAGAAGTTTACTGTAAAGTGTATTATCCGTAAAGTCTCTGTCCTTAAAGGCAAGGGTGACAAACAGACCTGTATCTGCTACATACAGCTTATATCTGTCCAGGTCCCTTGTTGCCGACATTCCTGTATTCGGATCGTTTGAATGATATGAGACAAGAACGGTCCTTGACTCCTTCATCCGGCTGATCAGTTCCCTGACCGTTTCCTTTCTCCGTCTTCCGATCACGCGTGATGAAATATATCTTGATCTGTTTTTATTAAGCTCCGCCGGTATAGAATCAAAAAGCTGTGTAAGATATCCGGATGGATCAATTTTTCCGAAGTCCTCTTCATACAGAGAAATTATCTCACGCTTTACATCATCAACCTTTTTGAGATCATTCGTTTCCAAATATGCCGTAATGGCCTGCGGCATACCTCCTACAAGCATGTACAATCTGAAATCCCTGATCAGTTTCTGATTTGTTCCGTCTCCCAGGGATTGACGTTTTTCATATGTCTGCCTGAGCAGCGGAATAGTTGCCGTATCGCCGAGCGCCCATTTAAACTCCTCATAATCCATCGGATACATAGACAGCTTCTTCTCTTCACTCGGAATAACGATTCCCTGCACATTTTTTTTGATGGATATCAAAGATCCGGTTTCTATATAATCATATCTTCCATCACCAACAAGTGTTTTTATGGCCTGCCTGGCTTTCGGGCAAAGCTGTACCTCGTCAAAAATAATGACAGACTTTCTCTTATGTAAACTTGTATTGTACTGCAGCTGCAGCTGAAGAAAAATATAATCGACGTCAGACAGATCATTGAATAGCCGGGTTACTGTTTCGGATACCTCTGCAAAGTTGATCATGATATAACTATCATATTCATTTTCGGCAAATTTCTTTACGATCGTAGACTTTCCAACCCGACGGGCACCCTCGATCATAAGGGCATATCTGCCTGCATTTTCCTGCTTCCACGCAAGCATTTTTTCATATATTTTTCGTTTATACATGAGATGCTCCTCCGAATGCATAGTAGCATCTCCGACAATTTATTTCGACGGCAATGTTGCGTTTCCGACAATTTTATATCAGATAAATGTTACGCTTCCGACATTTTTATTGATCAATTGCTGCGTTTCCGGAAGAGAAATCTTCATCGATTGATTATCACATGGCGGAACATCATAGGTCTTATTCCCTGATGAAATTCGTATATACTTTCGGTTCAAATGCCGGCTCTTCGATCCTGCCTCTGCCGTACGCGATCGTTTTCATAAGCCAGGCCATGTTCCTGCCGAGGATGCGGAGGATCTGTTTTCCTTCTTCGTCCTTCAGGATATCGCCCGGATCCGTCCCGTAGATGACATTCCAGTAATTCGATGTCGGAATGATCATCTCGGAATAATTCAGGTAATTATTCAGCTGCCCGAAAGCCGGCAGTCCGCCGGATCTTCTGACTGCCGCGACAGCGGCGCCGACCTTGTGGCGCAGCATGAAGTCATTGACGGAAGTCACATAGAACGCCCTGTCCAGAAATGCCTTCATCTCCGCGCTGATCCCTGAATAATGCACAGGGGAGCCGAGGAGGATGCCGTCCGCTTCCTTCATTTTCTGTATTCATTCATTTACTTCATCCTTCAAAACACATTGTTCATTCCTGTTGCGGACACAGCCGTTGCAGGCAAGGCAGCCCCGGATCGGCCTGCTGCCGACCTGAATGATCTCCGTTTCGATTCCTTCCGCTTCCAGTTCATTGCATACCAGCTTCAGTGCCTGGTACGTATTGCCTTCTCTTCTCGGACTGCCGTTAAATGCTACTGCTTTCATAATGTTCCCTGCTTTCTGCGTGGCTTCTGCTGCCTTCGGTTTTCAGCCTGTACTGCCAAACCGGCGGCCGATGCAGAACTTCGAAACCGTCGGTTTGGCAGTATTCCGATAATTAATATTATTTGGTATAAGGTATGAATGCGAGGAACCGCAGCGTCTCGTCCCCGACGCACCGGATCGCATGGCTCTCTCCGTCATAGCAGACGGTGACATCGCCAGGCTTCAGGGTATTCGTTCCTTCTGCTCCCGTATATTCCGCCCTGCCTGAAAGCATATAGTAAATCTCGGTGTCGCCTTCATGCACATGCGTACGGCATTCCTGTCCGGGTTCAATGATCACTTCGCACATCAGCCGCATATGCGGCGGAAGCTCTTTTCCCGTGATCGGATAGCGCATGGTGAAATTGCCGAGCCCGTTTTCCGCATGCTCCTGTTCTACCGTAAAATCCTCGTTTTTCTTCAGCATGTTTTATTCCCCCCTGTTTTCCAGCATGGCTTCCATGTTCTTTACAAGACCGTCCGTATCATATTCATTTTTGTGGAAGAGGTACGGGGCGGTCGCGATCGGCACGAAATGGTCCGGGCAGCCGAGGATCCTGAATTTGGTCGGTATCCCGCTTTCTGCGATCACTGCCGCCGCATAGTAGCCGAGGCCGCCGATAATGTTGTGGTCCTGTGCCGCGATGACCCTGCCCGTCCGTGCCGCTGCGATAACGGCTTCCCTGTCGATGGGTTTGATGGTATGCATATCGATGACGCGGATATCCGCTCCCGTTTCCGCATAAAGGCGTTCTGCCGCTTCCAGCGCAAACTGCACGACGATGCCGCTGCAGATAAACGCGCCATCTTTTCCTTCCCGTGCAATGATGGCTTTCCCGATCCGGTAGTCGTAATCTTCCGGATAGATCGGCTTCAGCGCCTCGATGCCGCTCCGGATGTAGACGGGTCCGTCCCAGGTCAGGGTCGCTTCCAGCATCTTGCAGATCTGATAGGGATCGCCGGGTTCCAGTACGGTCATGCCGGCCATGCTCCCCATGATGGCGCAGTCTTCCAGTGCACAGTGCGTGGCTCCCGAGACGCCGGAAGAATATCCCGCATAATTGCCAATGAGGCGTACATTCAGATGCCCGTAGGCGACATCGGTACGGCACTGCTCACAGGCCCGCATGGAGATGAACGGTGCCATCGTGAATGCATAAGGCATGAAGCCTTCGTGGGCAAGCCCTGCAGAAAAGCTCACAAGATCCTGCTCAGCGATGCCGACGTTGAATGACCGGTCCGGAAATTCCTCGACGAAACCTTTGTTTCTGCTGGTCCCGCTCAGATCCGCGTTCACTACCACGACCTTATCATTCTTTTCTCCTAATTTTGAAATGTATTTTCCGGCTACGTCCCGGACTGCCACCATATCGCCGAAACTCTGTGTCGCACCCATCACTGTCCACCCCACTTTCTGTTGAACGCATCCTCGAGCTGCCGGATCGCCTCATCGCGGTTTTCCTCGCTCAGACGGCCTGCGTGCCACTTGACCTGGTTTTCCATAAAGTCGACGCCATGTCCCTTGACGGTATGGCAGATCAGGGCAGTCGGTTTATCAAAGGAGGTCGGCGGCAGATGGTCAAAGGCATCGATCAGTTCGTCGATTTCATGTCCGTCAACTTCCGTCACATTCCATCCGAAGATCCGGTACTTATCCGCGATATCCCCCAGACCTGTGATATCCTTCAGTGTCCCGTCGAATCCGAGGCCGTTGCAGTCGACGATGCACACCAGATTGCCGAGTTTGTAATGGGCGGCATTCATGATCGCTTCCCAGAGGGATCCTTCCCCGTGTTCGCCGTCCCCGGTGACCACATAGACACGGCTTGTCTCATTCTTCTTCAGCTTCAGTGCCTGCGCAATGCCGGCTGCTACAGGGAGTCCGTGCCCCAGACTTCCCGTGGACACTTCCACATGCGGATTGATGAGATTGCAGGAATGCATGGCAAAACGTCCGTTATCCTGTGCGTACTCTCTGAAAATATCCGCATTGTCATAGCATCCGATCGCGGCCTGGTTGAAACTCGTGACCGCCGCGGCATGCCCCTTGGAGAGAATAAAACGGTCTCTGCTCTCATCCTTCGGGTTCTTCGTATCATACCGGATCTGATACTGCCAGAGGACTGTCATGACATCCGCTACGGAAAGATCGCCTCCGATATGGATGACCTGCTGTGAGCAGAGTGTAAGAAGATTCTTCCTGATTTCCAAAGCCCTCTTTTCCAGTTCCCGTACCAGTTCTTCCCTGCTGCGGCCGTTCTTTTTTACGCTGTTTTCCGAACCATTGTCAGGCATCGTCCTGCTCCTTTCGTTAATAATGAATATTTATTTGTATTTCCTTCGTAGCTTCAATATTATCGTATATTTTTCCGCTCTTCAATGGTAATAATTCATCATAAACGTATTTATTATTTGTGCATAAGTTATTTATTCATTATTGTAGAATATCTGATGCGGCATTGTCGGGTTTCATTTGCATTGCGATATCGGAGAATGCGTATTATGATGAGAGCAGTTCACAGAGGAGGCCTTACAGATGGCGGAAAGATCGAAAAAAGCAGAAGACGGGAAAAAGTATATCCAGTCGGTGGAGCGCGCGCTGCACATCATGGATCTGATTGCCGAAAAGGGAAACATGCGGCTCGGAGCCATCAGCGAATGCATGGGTCTTAAAACGACGACCACGTTTGGCCTGCTGCAGACACTGGAACATCTGGGTTATCTGGCGCGCGGCGAAAATGATATGGAATACTGTCTCGGCATGAACAGCCTGAAGCTGGGCCTTTGTTTTGAACAGAAATCGGGCATGGCCTCCGTCATCCATAACCTGCTCACGCGCATGGTGGATGAGATCGATGAAACGGCCTATTTCGAAGTCCTGATCGGCGACCAGTACTATTATTACGACGTAGTCGTATCAAAGCAACCGCTCAAAGTCGTTCCCGAAAATGACCGTTATATCCGTCTTCCCGAAAACTCAGCCGTTGCAAAGGTTTATCGCGGACTGGGCAAGGGGGAGCCGTATGCCATGGATCTCGAGGATGTGGAGGAAGGGCTGAACTGTTTTGCCGTTCCGTTCTATTCCGGGGAAACCATGGTCGGCGTCGTTGCCCTGACCGGGCCGAGCATGCGGTTTACACGGAAGAAGATGAAACAGGCGTACGATTTTTACTGCAGTCTGCTGAAGCAGATGGGACTGCGCGACCGGTAGACCATTAGCGGATCTTCACTGTTTTCCAGTAAGCGTATCCGTGAAATGCGATTCCGAGAAGCAGAAACAGGGAACCGGGTACGGCTGATAACAGCGAAAGTAAAAAGGCCATGGCGTAAACGGCTGCACTCATAAGCGGATAATGACGGGCGGAGGAAAAATACCCGGCCACCGCTTCCGCAGAGAGCATTTCCCTGTGATTCCCGATATAGGAATACAGCCCGTAATAGGACAGAGAGATTCCCATTGCCACCGCAGAATAGAGGGCGAACGAAAACTGCATGTCTGCCTTATTCCCGGACACAAGGCTGTCCGCCAGAAGCGACATGGAATAATTGAGAAGTGTCGTCAGGAAGATGGACACAAGGTTGAGAACATTCAGTTTCGGCGTCGTCTTTTCCATATATCCGAAAAGATCGTGGTGAAAGAGCCACAGTATTCCGATATAGGAAAACGTTAGGACATAGGAAAAGAGGATCGGCCATTGTCTCAGTACGGCCGGCGCAAGTGCGCCGGCGGAATGATCCGGAAGCCTGAATTCCAAAACCAGGATCGTGATCAGAATGGCAAAGATCCCGTCGCTGAACGCCTGTACACGATCTGCTTTCATACTGTTTTTAACCTCCTGCACCGTAAATGCCTGATAGGTTCCCCGCATCATTGCTTCCGGATGCGCTTTCCGCGCCGCTGCCTGCCATCCTTTTCTGTTCAGAAGTTAAAGTTGTCCGGATCCGGACCGACCCTGAAATTCCTGTCCAGCGACCGGATCCGCTCCATATCTTCCTCTGCAAGTTCAAAATCAAAGATCTCACTGTTGGAGATGATCCTTTCCCGATGCGTCGACTTCGGGATCACAAAGATATTTCTCTGAATATCCCACCGCAGGACGATCTGTGCCGGCGTCCGGTGATATTTTTCCGCAAGTTCCAGCAGTACAGGATGCTGCAGAAGCGGCAACTGCGGACCGCCGAGCGGGCTCCAGGCGCCGACGGCGATCTCATTTGCCTGCAGATAATCGATCAGTTCCTGATTGTTCATGAGCGGATGTGATTCCAGCTGATCGACCATCGGTTTGATCCTGGCCTGCTCCATCAGTTCCTCCAGATGCTGCGGATGGAAATTGCTCACGCCGATCGCCCGGATCCTTTTCTGAACATAAAGATCCTCCAGCTGACTCCACGCATACTCTTTTCCTTCCACCGGCCAGTGGAGCAGATACAGGTCCACATAGTCCGTCTGCAGATTGTCCAGGGTCCGGAAGAACGCGTCTTCTGCCCGGCCTGCACGGATATCCGAATTCCATACTTTGGCTGTAATGAAAACATCTTCTCTGGGAATTCCGCTTTCTCTCACCGCTTTGCCGACGCTCCGTTCATTTCCGTATACGGCGGCGGTATCGATGTGGCGGTATCCCGCCTCCAGCGCCCATTTCACGGCATCTTCCGTTTCTTCTCCCTGCGCTGCCTTAAAAACGCCGAGTCCCAGCTGCGGCACCTGCACGCCGTTATACAATGTGATCGTCTTCATACTTTCTCCGTTTCCGTGCCCTGTCCGGCACTTTCTCTTCTGCTGTTGTCAGATAATCGCCCTGCCTTCATAGCCTTTCTTCGGCCTGGCATCGAATAGATTCTTCGGGATCCCGGAAATACCGTCTTCGAGGGTCCGGATCAGCTTTTCCCGGTCTTTCGGCAGCGTGCCTGCGACCGGGATGACATTGGAGGTATGCAGGCCGAAGAACGCCGTGCCTTCCAGCTTCAGTCTCTTCAGCAGTTCCAGTTCCTCCGTAATGTTCTGCCCGAGCGTGTTTTCCCGGAAGGTTCCCGCCTGCATTTCATCGTACAGGGGACTGCCCGGATCGACATGCAGGGTGGCCAGGAAGATCAGGTAAGGCTTGACTTCGTTCAGCAGTTCGCTGTCGGCGATCGCATTCTCCAACGATTTTTCCGTGCCCGCCGCACCCAGGATGATGTTGGCGCTGAAATCGATACCCGCATTCCGCAGCCGCTTCAGCTGCGTCCTGGCTTCCTCAAGGGTAAAGCCCTTGTTCAGGTGTCTTAATACTTCGTCCATGCCGGACTCGATGCCGATATTCAGTTCATTGATCTTCAGGTTCCGCAGTTCCTTCAGCTCTTCGTCTGTTTTGCCGATGATGTTCTTCACCGATGCGTACATGGCGATCGTTTCAACCTCCGGGAAGACCGCATTGATCTTCTCCGCGATCGCTTTCAGCTGTGCAGCGCTGAGGACGAACGGATCCGCGTTGACGAGAAAGATCCGGCTGACCGGTCCGTACTCGTCCCTTGCCTCCTGCAGATCACTCTCGATCTCGTCCATCGGAGAGATCTGAAAACAGGTGTCCCTGTACATCGTGCAGAAGGTGCATTTGTTGTGGCTGCAGCCTGTGGTGACCTGCAGCAGTAATGAATTGGCCTCAAACGGCGGTCTGAAAACGGGTCCCGTATAATGCATGTTTTGCCTCTTTCCCGCACGGACTTTTTCCGGCGTCCTGTTGTATTTATTCTGTATTGGTGAATATAATTTGTTTTTCAGTTGCGTTTATACCGTATCACCGTATTTTTGTGACCGCAAGTACGCACTTTTCGGTAAGACACGCACCTGCAGGTCAGAATTGTGGGAAATGCGGCAGACAGAAAAGACCGGAAAACGAAAAAATCGTCTTCCGGTCTTCATGGCATTGCAATCCTACACCGCATCCGTCTCAGCAGTCTCTGTAGTCATAATATTCTTTGGTCCAGGATTCAATGATCCGCAGCGCGGGGATCAGCTGCTTCCCTTTTTCCGTCAGAGAATATTCCACGCGCGGAGGTGTTTCCGGATAGACCTGTTTACAGATCAGGCCTTCCTCTTCCATTTCATGCAGGGATTCATTCAGCACTTTCTGGCTGATTCCGCCGGTCATGCGCTGCAGCTCGAGGAACCGCCTCGCTCCCTGGTCCAGATGACACAGAATGACGGCTTTCCATTTTCCGCGGATCTGTTCAAAGCCCAGATCCAGCGCGCAGGTATAGGTTTTATCATGATATTCGATCAATTTTATCCGCCTTCCGTCTGACATCCATCTATCCATAGTTTATGAAAGTTAAATTGCCGTTTCCGGATCATTCCTGCTTTTCTGTTCCGGATCCCTGCAAGCTCGCAGCCCGTTCTTCCATGAGCGCCGCAAGCGAATCCTTCAGATCCTCCGGCAGCAGTGATTCCCGGCACATGGCTATAAAAACCGGCTTTTTGGCGAGGATGCCGGCGATCATCTTTTCTGCGGATTTTTCTGAAATGCCGCAGTGCCCGGCAAATATAAACCAGTCTTTGCGGCGGATATGGGTCTTCTTTCCGTTCAGCGCCAGCGCAAGCTGTTCCTTATCCTCCGGCATGAGCACATTGACCGGCAGCAGGTCGTAAGCAGGAGAAAGCACATATTCGCCGGAAGCCTCCGCGGTTTCCAGCAGAGAGAAATTCTTCAGGTGCATATCAGAGTTCCCAACCAGAAAGGAAAAGACCACGCGCATGAAGAACTCTGTCCTGTCGAGGCCGCTGCGGCCTGAATACCGGTTGAGGATCGCCGCGCAGCGTTCATAGGAGCCCTTGTACTTATCCTGCGTCAGCCGCAGATCGAGCTGGCAGAAATCTTCCATCGCCAGTTTTTGAACCGGCATGTCCTTTTCAAAAACACGGTCGACGCGCTTTGTGATATAGGCAAACGTGCCGTTGTTTTGCACAAGCGCATGCGGAACCGTGGCAATGCCGGCGGCGTCCGCCATGCACATCACCAGCTGTTCAGCTTCCGGCATGGCCCGGAATTCTTCCACCTGTGGCTTCAGAATATAACCTGCAGGGTAGTTCAGCAACGTCAGCCGGGATGTCTTTCCGCTCTTTGAAAGATGCAGTGAGAGCTTTTTCTGAACACCGGGAATTGTGTAGCCCTTGTCGGCGGTTTCCTCCGCCAGCAGCTCCAGCGTTTGATCGTCGATCCTTATTTCGGGAATTTCGGATACGCCGAAAAAGCGCAGTATACAGTTTCTGTGCCAGCCTGCGGATTCCTCCGCCTGGCGCAGCGGTTTACCGCAGCAAAGACAGTTCATACGCGTTCTCCTTCAATCCTGACCGCGCCGATAGCGTCCCTGCAGGCGACAAGCAAAAGGCCGAAACGGTCTTTTGAGTCGATCTTCCAGTTTCGGCTGACAACGTCCAGCAGCCAGCCTTCCGGAATCAGGCCGTCAAAAAAAGCAAAAATTGTCTTGGAACGGTAGGGCTCTTCCTGCAGCGGCAGCGTCAGTGAAACCGCCTGCGGATTCTTTCCGGCGAGATAATCTTTATCGTAGGCAAACAGATATCCCTCGTCCGTTTCTTTCAGCTTACCGGCAAAGGTATCCCGGACATAAACCGCAGCCGTTCGGAAAGTGTCCATCATTCATCCTCTTTTCTGCCCGGCACGGCTTCCATATCAAACATGGCCAGCGCAGCATTGACTTTATCCAGCCGCACGGTTTCCTTGCCCTGCTCCAGCTCCCGCACAAAGCGAAGTCCCAGGCCGGAACGCATGGCAAATTCCTCCTGTGTCAGACCTGCTGCTTTCCGATTGTCCCTGATGAATTCTGCGATTCTATTCATGTTTCACGCCTTCCGCAAATACTACTTTCAAAATACACCCTATCGGGTATAGTATCAAGGGTTCCCCCTATTTATTGCACCCTTTAGGGTATAACATCCGCCTGTGGAACATGGCGGAAATGAAATATCCCGCGTAAATAAAGAAAATGCCCTCTGCATTGCAGAAGACATTTTCTTGTAGTTCAACTTTTTATACCCTACAGGAAGCTTTCGCGTGCCCTGTTCCTTACAGGCATTTGCTCCAGCCGCAGTTCTTGCAGACAATGCAGCCGCCCTCGTGGAACAGAGGCTCGCCGCACTCCGGACAGATGCCCTCCGCCACTTTTTCCGCCACTTCGTCCTCGATCTCCCGATCAGACTTCTCTTCTTCCCTCTTCTTTGCCGGCACTTTTTTATCTGTCGTGCCGTGCAGCGGATGTTTTTCATTTTTAATATAGGCCTGCATCTCTTCATACATCTCGAGCAGCGCGTTGCCGACCGCCATCGGGCAGCACGCCTCCTTGGAGGTGTCGTGCTTCTGCGCGGAGCGGATCGCATAGGAAGGGCAGGAACCGCAGCTGTTCAGCTGGTCGCAGATCGTGTAAATGTCGATGCCTGCGCGGGCTGCCGTGGAGATCATCCGGCTGAGGCCGTTCATGAACTGCATGCAGCCGCCCGTTGATCCCTTGTTGAGGAAGACTTCCATCAAAGCCCCGTTTTCAGGGTCAAAATAAGCCGCAACGTGAAGGGAACCGCAGCCGGAAATGATCTTGCGGCGCAGTCCGATCTCATTCTCCGAGATCGATACGACTTCCCCGCGGCCCAGGCCCTCACCGGCCCTCGGAATGGAAGACTTCTTTACATCCTTTTTGGTGGACAGGATGCTTGTGCGTGCGCAGCCGTCGCGGTAGAGCGTAACACCCTTGAGGCCCGCCTTGTATGCCCTGACATAGAGGTCGATGACCTCTTCCACCGTAAATTCATTCGGCACATTGACAGTGGAGGAAATGGAAGCGTCAATATGCTTCTGCCAGGTCGACTGCATCGCGATCCGGTCCTTGTAGTTGAGTTCCATCGCTGACACGAAGAAATCGGGCAGTTTGGCCTCATCTTCGATGCCGTTCGCCTCCATGTACTGTTTCACCGTGTGCATGTATTCCTTGTAGTATACGTCCTTGCCGTGCAGGGATTCCGTCTTGCGCGTGAAGAAATAGCTGTAGAACGGCTCGATGCCGCCGCTGATCTCAAGCATGGTCGAGATCGTACCGGTAGGGGCGATCGTCAGCAGCTGTGAATTGCGCAGGCCGTTCTGCGCCACCAGCTTCTGCGTCTCTTCGGTCGTATTCGCAAGGAAGAACGGCGTCGTGGTCACGGAAGCCGTCTCGCACTTCGGGTAAGGCCCGAACTCCCCGGCCATCACCGCCGACTCATTGATGGCCGTATCCGCCATCGTGAAACCTATTTTGTCACACAGATCCAGGGACTTTTTGGAACCGTAGCGGATGCCGAGCATGATCAGCATATCGGCCAGTCCCATGATGCCGAGACCGATCTGCCGCCAGTCGCGGACGGAATCGCGCTGCTCCTGCAGCGGATGCAGCTCCAGCCCTTCCTCCAGGATCTCGTTGAGTCCGCGCACACAGATGCGGACTGCCTTTTTAAAGGCCGTGTAGTCGAATTTTGCTTTGGCGGTGAACGGTTCGCGTACGAACGCGGAAAGGTTCATGCTGCCGAGCAGGCAGCTTCCGCCCGCAGGCAGAGGCTCTTCCGCACAGGGGTTCGTGCCGGCATAGGAAAAGCTCTTGGTGTTGCTGAGCAGGTTCCATTTTTCGATGCGGTCCCAGAACAGTGCACCCGGCTCTGCATAGTCCCAGTTTGTCTGCGCCATCAGGCGGAACAGCTCGCGGGCTTTGACCGTCTTTTCGATGACCTGTCCGGTCGATTCGCGTGTATAGCGCAGCTTAAAGGGCTTGTCACCAATCACGGCGTCCATGAACTCATTGGTGAAGCGTACGCTGATGTTGGCCTTGGTCACCTTGTTCAGATCTGTTTTGATCCTGATGAAATCCTCGATGTCGGGATGTTCGCAGGACATGGAGATCATGAGCGCGCCGCGCCGGCCGTTCTGCCCGATCAGCTGGGTGATCATGCCGTAAAGGTCCATGAAGCTGATAGCGCCGGAAGTCTCCCTGGCCGCGTTGTTGATGCGCGCCCCCTTCGGAGAGAGCTTGGTGATATCGATGCCGCAGCCGCCGCCGTAGCTGTATGTGCGCGCCAGCTTCTTGGCACAGTCAAAGATGGACTCGATGTTGTCTTCGGGTGCCGCGACCACGTAGCAGTTGGAAAGCGTGATCTTACGCCCGGTCTTTTCGAGACCCCGATTGGCCAGGATACGGCCTCCGGGAATGAAGACTTTGTCCACGATCAGCTTCCGCAGATCCTTGTTTCCCGCACTGAAGCGATCAAAAGACTGTTCGAGCGTCTCTCCTTCGTATTTGTACTTCCCGTTGAAAATATCGTGGCCAAGCTTGTTTTCTGTCCCCAGCCAGGTATCCAGCGTCATTTCTTCCTTCATTTTCTCTAAACCCTCCGTATTTCACTGACAATTGTCGCCGAGAAATTATTTTACAATGATTTCCGCCAGTTGTCACCCATATTTAGTACATTCACGGAAGAAAAGATACCAAATATGGTGCCTGTGGCAGGCAGATGCCGCCGTTCAGAGGCAAAACAAAGCGCCTCCCGCCGCTGTGGCAGAAGACGCTTTGTTTCCGGGCACCGGTCCCCGCTGCGCGGAGCACCGGCTATTTCCGCTCTGTATTCCCGATCCGTCAGTCTTCTTTCTTGAGGCTGGAAGACTTGCCGGCCACCTTGGAGTACGCTACAAGCAGCAGTGAGCCAAGGACACCGACAATGACAATGTCGCCGATAAAGGCAAAGACGCCCTGGATAAATACCTTGTTGGCCGGCTCAGCATATACAATGATGTCCAGCACAGGGGCAAGCCCGATCCAGGCTACCGCGTTCGCAATGACCTGGACGATGTTGAACAGGATGATGTTCTTCTTGTCAAAACCGCCTTCCATGACTGCAAACTTCTTGGAAAACATGCCGATCGCAATGCCCACGACAGCTTCCGGGAAGACCCAGCTCCACCAGACGGAGCCATAGAAGATCGCATCGCCGAGCGCATGTCCGAGCAGGCCGATGATCGCTCCCACCCACGGTCCGAACACTGCAGCCAGGAATCCCAGGACTGCCATTCTGGGCTGCAGGGACGTATTCGGGATGCCTGTCGGGATCTGGACCTCCGTCAGTACTACGAACAGCGCCGTCCCGATACCGATGGCCACTATCTCTCTGATACCGAATTTTCTCATATCTGTACCTCCTCATAAAATATTCTGCTGCGGCACCTGCCGCGGCATCTGACTGCCTGAAAGTTTACCACAGATATCCGTTCAAAAATATGGACAAATTCAGTACTCTGTAGGCATGCTTTTGACCGCGGTGCGCCTTTTTATCTTTTTTTTATTTTCTTTTTTCCTCTGTTTCATTGCAATTACCCTGTCAGCGTATAAAATCGGAGTGTACCGGAAAGCCGAAGCATTCGAGCACCCGGACACAGGCGGTGACCTTATGTTTAATAAAATGCGTTACAATATGGCCAGGTTCATGTACGGCAGAAACGGCGTAGACCAGCTGTCCGGATTCATGACCAGTGTTTCCCTGATCCTCATCGTGGTTTCTTCCTTCCTGCGCGGCTGGCTTTACATGATTTTCATGCTGGTCTCCGTTGTGCTCCTCATCCTGGTATATGTTCGGATCTTCTCGCGCAACATTGCACGGAGACAGGCCGAAAACCGCAGTTATCTGGAGTTCTCCGGCAAAGTCCGCTACCGTCTGCGCGGCCTGCAGCCTTTCTTCCGCAGGACGGCCTCCTGGTTTTCGGGCATTTTCTCGGGACTTGGCGCACGTTTCCGCAAGACCGGCGACCAGGCAAAACAAATGAAGGAATTCCATATATACAAATGCCCCGGCTGCGGACAGAAGATCCGCATCCCGCGCGGCAAGGGCCATATCGTGGTACGCTGCCCGAAGTGCGGGACGGAATTCAACAAGGTGAGCTGACCGCTGTTTTGCAAAGATCCCCCACATGGAGAGCAATATGTTCGGATATGTCGTGATCAACCAGCAGGAACTGAAATTCAGGGAATACGATCTGTACCGCTCCTATTACTGCGGCCTGTGCCGCGTACTGAAGAAAAGGTACGGCGGAATAGGGCAGATCACCCTGAGCTACGACACGACGTTCCTTGCGATGCTGCTGTCCGGCCTCTACGAGCCTGCGGAGACCTGCACCACCTGCCGGTGCGTCGCCCATCCGCTGGAGCGCCACGCAGTGCGGACCAGCGAATATACGGACTATGCGGCAGACATCAACATCATCCTCTCCTACTGGTCCTGCGTCGACGACTGGCAGGATGAGAAAAAGCTGAAAAAGCTGTTCTTCGCACGCCTCTTAAAGGGCCGGAACGAAAAGGCAAAGGCCCTCTGGAAAGACAAAACAGAAGTCATCGTCAGGGAACTTCACCAGCTCCACGACATCGAACAGGCAGGGTCGACGGATCTGGATGAAGCAAGCGGATGTTTCGGCCGGATCATGGCGGAGATCTTCGCCTGCAAGCAGGATGAGTGGGAAAGCACTCTGCGCCGCATGGGCTTTTTCCTTGGTAAATTCATCTATCTCATGGACGCCTACGACGACATTGAAAAAGACCGCAGGAACGGCAGCTACAACGTACTGCTCCCGATGTCCGGGCAGCCCGGTTTCGACGACCGCTGCCGGAGCATCCTGACCATGATGATGGGCGAGTGCAGCAAGGCGTTCGAGCTGCTCCCGATCGTGAGGAATGCGTCTATCCTGCGCAATATACTGTACTCCGGTGTCTGGGCATGTTTTGACAAAGTGCGCGCCGGTAAAAAAAGGTCAGCGGACGCGCCCGCAGACCGGAAGGACAACTGATGGACCCATATAAGACGCTCGGTATCGCGAGGGATGCCTCCGACGAAGAGATCAAGAAGGCCTACCGCACACTGATCCGGAAATACCATCCGGACAACAACGGCAGCAATCCGAACAAGGCTGAGACAGACCGCAAATTCCAGGAAGTGCAGAACGCCTATCAGCAGATCATGTATGAAAAGACGCATCCCTACGCTTCGTCTGACCGCGGCTACGGAAGTTCCTACGGCAGCTCCGGAAATACCGGCAGCGGATACGGAAATTCTTACGGCGGCACCGGGAATTCCTACGGAGGTTCCGGAGGACAGTACGGCGGCGATCCGTTCGGCGGCTTTGGCTGGGAGGATTTCTGGGGCGCCTTCACCGGAGCCGGAAATTTCGGCAGCGAGCGAGGACAGCGCGCGCAGAGCACCGAAAACGAGCAGGACCTGCACTATAAGGCGGCGGCCAACTTTATCAACGCGCGGCGCTACAGCGAGGCGATGAACGTACTGAACGGCATGTCCGACCGCAGCGCACAGTGGTATTACTACAGCGCGGTCGCCAACGCGGGGCTCGGCAACAACGTGGCCGCACAGTCGAATGCACAGACCGCGGTGCAGATGGATCCGGACAATGCGGAGTACCGTTCTCTTCTGCAGCAGCTGCAGTACGGCAGCAACTGGTATCAGTCCAGACAGACCGCCTACAGTCCCACTTCCGGCGGCACGGCCCGCTGGTGCATCTCGCTGTGCCTGATCAATATCATACTCAACCTGTTCTGCGGCGGTTCCGCCTGCTGCGGGACGCCAACCTACTACGGCAGGTTCTGAACTGCCTGAAAGGTGCATATATGCGTACACTGGTCATTTACGCGAGTGAAACGGGAAATACCAAGATGGTAGCCGAAAGCATCTTCTCTGCACTCGGCAGCGTCGAAAAAGACATGTACCCTATCGGGGAATGGAAGCACGACCTCTCGGCCGACCTCTATATCATAGGCTTCTGGAACAACCGCGGCACCTGCGGGATCGATGTCATGAACCTGCTTTCCGAGCTGCACGGCAAAAAAGTGGCCGTTTTCGGGACCTGCGGCATGGGAAATGACGAAGAGTACTTCCATACGGTCGAAGAGAATGTCACAGTCTGGATCCCGGATGACTGCGTGTATATGGGCTGCTTCCTCTGCCAGGGCAAAATGCCGATCCGCGTACGCCAGCGTTATGAATCCCTGCGTTCCGAGGAAAACAGCGCACGCATCGACAGATGTATTTCCCTGTTTGACGAAGCACTGCTGCATCCGGATGAGAAAGATCTCGCGAATGCAGCAGCGTTTGCCGGAAAACTTATCTGATCGGGAAAGTCCGCTTTACCAGTTGGCCTTTCCGCAGCACTTCTTGTATTTTTTACCTGAGCCGCACGGGCACGGGTCATTGGGATAAACCTTCGGTCCCTTCTTCACCGTTCCGGATTTCTTCTGCTCGAGATAAAGTTTCTTTCTCTCTTCTTCTGTATAGATGTCGTTCCACTGCGGCAGCTTGTACAGCCAGTCAGCGCCGGCGGCGACCATGTTTTTATAGAGCTTCTCCTTGTCAAAGGCGAGGGAGACCTTCGTGTCAGGCTCCATCGTCTCGATCGGGTTGGCCTTCTTCAGGGAATCGTTGATGCCGTCGAGGAATCCCACCATGTACTCCTGGCTGATCCCGAATTTCTCTGCCAGCTCGTCCACAGTGCCCTTTACCGCTTTGTCGGGCTCCGCCAGCAGTTTTTCATAGATCCCCTTCTCACAGCGGAAGTAGTCCGTCCAGAGGGCCTGCAGTTTTCCCTTGTCCGCCTTTTCGTCATATGCCTTGGCGCGCCACTGTTCCAGTATCGTCATTTTATCCCTCCATAAGGAGAATCGTCAGATCCTCCGAATAAGACAGCCGGTGCCTGTCCTCAAAGTCCGTTCTTCATTGATCTGTCCGCGATCTCTTTCTCCACGCCTGCAATGAACTCTTCCACGGACATCGTCTGCGACTCCGCCGTATCCCTGTTGCGTACGGTCAGCGTCCCGTTCTCCTGCTCCTGCTGCCCGATGACGAGCATGTACGGTACGCGGTCCACCTGCTGTGCCTCGCGGATCTTGTAACCGATCTTCTCGCCGCGGTCATCGAGCTTCACACGGATACCTGCTTCGAACAGTTTCCGGTAAATGCCTGTCGCATACTCGAGACTCTTGTCGGAGACCGGCAGAACCTTGACCTGCACGGGAGCGAGCCATACCGGGAACTTGCCTGCAAGGTGCTCGATCAGGATGCCCATGAAACGCTCGACGGAGCCGAACACAACTCTGTGGATCATGACCGGGGTATGCAGCTCGCCGTCCGCGCCGATGTATTTTGCCTCAAAGTTCTGCGGCAGCTGGAAGTCGAGCTGTATCGTGCCGCACTGCCAGGTCCTGCCGAGGCAGTCTTCCAGATGGAAGTCGATCTTCGGGCCGTAGAAGGCGCCGTCGCCCTCGTTTACGATATACTCGATGCCGAGGTGCTCAAGCGCGTTCCGCAGGCCGTTCGTCGCGTTCTCCCAGTCCTCGTCGGAACCTATGTGGTCATCGGGCATCGTGGAAAGTTCGACAAAGTACTTGAATCCGAACTTCTGATAAACTTCGTTGATCAGGTGTACGATGTGCTCGATCTCGCCTTCCACCTGCTCAGGGGCCATGTACTCATGCGCATCGTCCTGGTGGAAGCAGCGGACCCTCATCAGGCCGTGCAGTTCGCCGGACTTCTCATAGCGGTGCACCAGACCGACCTCTGCATAGCGCAGCGGCAGTTCCTTGTAGGAACGGGGCCTGTTCTTGTAGACCAGCATGGAGCCGGGGCAGTTCATCGGCTTGATGCAGTAAAGCTGATCGTCAATCGTGGACGTGAACATGTTGTCCTTATAATGTGCCCAGTGACCGGAGGTCACCCAGAGTGACTGGTTCAGCATGACCGGCGTCTCGATCTCCAGATAGCCGTCGCGCCTGTGAAGTTCTCTCCAGTACTTCATGAGCTCATTGCGGATGATCATGCCGTTGGGCAGGATAAACGGAAAGCCGGGGCCCTCGTCCATGAAGGCGAAAAGATCCATCTCACGGCCGATCCTGCGGTGGTCCCGCTTCTCAGCCTCCGCCTGTATGGTCTCGAACTTTTCAAGGTCTTCCTTGGAAGCAAACGCAATGCCGTTGATACGGGTCAGCATCTTGTTGTTCTGGTCTGCGCGCCAGTAAGCGCCGGACTGGGACGTGATCTTGAAGGCCTTCAGTGCCTTCGTATAGCAGATGTGAGGTCCCACGCACATGTCGATGTATTCGCCCTGCTGGAAGAAGGTGATCGGTTCATCGTCCTTCAGGTCCGAAATATGCTCCACTTTATAGGATTCTCCGCGCTCCTGCATGAGCTTCACGGCCTCGTCGCGGGGCAGCGTGAATGCTTTGAACGGCAGGTTCTCCTTTGTGATCTTGTGCATCTCGTCTTCAATCTTCTGAAGATCCTCATCGGTGAGTTTCACATCGCCCATGTCGATATCGTAATAGAATCCCTTCTCCGTCGCAGGGCCGAACGCGAACTTCGCATCCGGATACAGGCGCTTGACCGCCTGCGCCATGATGTGCGCCGCTGAATGACGCAGTACATGCACTTCCTGATCCGCGGGACATTCTTCCGTGTGGCCGTCATTGTAAATGATCTTCATGTAATACCTCCTTGAGGAGAATCTTCAGATTCTCCGAATAGGGCGGCCGGCGCGAAGCGCCGCTGCCGCTACATGACGGTGGGCGCATCGGCGCACAGCGTCATGTTAATACCTCCTTGAGGAGAACCAAAGGTTCTCCGAATAGGGCAGCCGGTGCCGTTCTCTGGCACCGCTGCTGCGACATGACGATGGGCGCATCGGCGCACAGCGTCATGCTAATACCTCCTTGAGGAGAACCAAAGGTTCTCCGAATAGGGCAGCCGGTAAAATAAAAACCCCCGGACAGCAATACGCCGTCCAAGGGTGTCTCTTCAACACGGTCCCACCTTGACTTTTCACTCATTCACGCCCGTAACGCAGGCCTGCGGCGATGCTTGCTTTCTCGCACCGCAGCTCGGGAGGGGTGCCTGGCCGGCGGTCTGCCCGGTACTTTCAGCCGCGGCTCCCGCCGCGATACCGGATCTCTGCTTCAAACCATCTGCCGGAAAGGGTCTCCGTCAACGCATCCCAAATATACTTCCCCCGCAGGCAAAAGTCAACCGTACGGAGAATTGCGTGAGCAGACATACGGCCGCTCTCCGGGAAAAATCACCGGGCAGACAGTACGGCTGCAAGTTTTTCATACAGCTGCTTCGGATCCACCGGTTTTGTCAGATAGCCGTTCATGCCCGCTTCTTCTGCTGCCCTTACGCTCTCTCCCAGCGCGTCCGCTGTCATTGCAATGATCGGTATGGTCCCGGCGTCGCTGTGCTCGCTGGATCTGATCTTCCTCGCCGCCTCCAGGCCGTCCATGACGGGCATGCGGAGGTCCATCAGGATCGCGCTGTATTCCCGCGGTCCGCTTTTTCGGAATTTCCGGACGCCTTCCAGACCGTTACCCGCCACATCGACGGACATCCCTTCCTCCTTCAGGAAAGCGACTGCGATCTCGACATTCAGCGCATTGTCTTCACAGAGCAGTATCTTCCTGCCTCTCAGGTCCGCTGCCGGCGCAGACTTCTGCTCTGCCGCCGGAGTCATGCCGCCCTCTGCTTCCTTAAGATGCAGCCGCACCGTAAAGGTCGTACCATTCTGTTCTTCGCTCTGTACCTGGATGGTCCCGCCCATCAGGTCGACCAGCTGTTTGACGATGGAAAGACCGAGGCCGGTACCTACGGATTCATACCCATGCCGCTTTTCCTGTGCAAAGGGTTCGAAAACATGCGGCAGAAACTCCGGAGAAATGCCGATCCCGTCATCCTGTACGACGATGACCGAATCCGAATCTTTCCCTTCGGGAGGGTCGTTGTACAGCCGCAGGCGTACATGCCCGCCCTCCTGCGTATACTGGACCGCATTCGAAAGCAGGTTCAGCAGGATCTTCTGGAGGCTCAGTTCATCGACCAGGATCGTCCGGTCCTGCATGCCGGAATAGTCCACTGTAAAGGCAATGTTCTTCTTCGCTGCCGTTTCACGGATCGGTACTATGATGGACTCAAACAGTTCCCGGGCACGGGCCGGCTCCGGTTTCAGTTCCAGTTTTCCGCTGTTCACCTTGGAAAGCGTCAGAGTATCGTTCACCAGGTCCATCAGCAGTTTCCCGGAGAGATGGATCTTCGAAAGATAATCCCTGCGCTTTTCTTCATCGATATCTTCCTTTTCCGCAAGGGTAGCAAAGCCCAGAATGGCATTGAGCGGCGTGCGCATATCGTGGCTGATGTTCGCAAAGAAACGGTTCTGCGCTTCGGTATCCCTTTGTATCTCCTCGACCCTGATCCTCTCGCGTTCCGTTTCCGCCTGCGCTGCCAGCAGGGCTGCACGCTCCTTCTGCCTCATACGCAGCATGATGATCGTCCACATCAGACCGATCACGAGTACAAGCAGGACACCGATGATCGTAAGAGTCAGGACCGGCGGCATCCGGGAAATCGTCGTCACAAAAGTTTCGTCCGGCAGAGTGTCGTTTGTCACGATCCCCGTAAATTTTCCCTTTGTCACGGCGATCCCTTTGTTCAGGATGGAGCACAGCGTCTGTTCATCCTCCCTGACGGCTGCGCAGAGGTCAAAACTGATGCCGGAAACGGGAATGACGCTGTATAAAGTCGAATTTGTCTGGTTGATCAGCCACGTAGCACTTGGAAGCCCGACCAGTGCGGCATCCGTTTTACCGGTCCTTACCGCGTCAAAACATTCCTCCGCATTGGCGTACTGCAGGAGTTTTGCATCCGGGTACAGCCTGCTGAGCCCGATCTGCAGCGAATCTGACGATTTTGTGAGTACAGCGACCTTTCCCACTTTGGAGATGTCAAAACCCGGATTGGTAAGAAGGATGCAGTTCACGGACGAAATACTGTCCGTCAGCGACAGGCCCTCCTGATATGCAGCGATCAGTCCGTTGCCGTACATGCCGAGAATATCGGCCTTTCCCTCCCGGACCGCCTCCGCCTGGGAATCGTAATCAGGAAAAACCGAATAACGGAACTGCAGCCCAGACCAATCTGTAAGCAGCTTGTAATAATCCGGAATGATGCCCTTGTCCTCGCCATTGGCGGCCTTCTCATAATACGGATGATCGTCGGATGTGACCGCCACCGTGATCACGGGGTGTTTTGCAATATAGTCCTTTTCTTCCGAAGAAAGCGGGAGAACATTATTATTGAACTGTGTTTCGTATTTGTTCTTCAGGTTCGTCAGGTAGTCTATATTGACCGACAGGATCTGCGCAATGGCCGCATCTACCCTGTTCTTGAGTTCAACGTCGTCTTTCCTGAACGCGAAGGCGTATGTTTCCGGCAGAAATTTCATGATCGTGCGGAACTGGCTGGTATAGTCTTCCCCGCTGGCCGCGCTGTAGACCTCTCCGTCGATCTCTCCATTTTTCAGGGCTGACGTCATTGTATCGGTATCTTTGTATTCGATGATCACGGGGGTGACACGGTGCTTGCTGCACCATGTCCGGAAATCGCTGTTGTTCGCATAGGTGGCAACAGTCCCGATCTTCATGTTCGAGACCTGGTCGATGTTCCCGTAATCCCATCGGTTGTCATCCGCCCGCACGGCCAGGGTATTGTTGATGCTGCCCATGGACTCGTCGGTAAACAGATACTTTTCCTCCCGCTCCGGGGTGATCGCCACATCGGCCACCATATCGTAGGTACCGTTGTCCAGGTTCCCGAGAAAGTCCGGATCCGCACCGGAATCTATGAATTCGACGTCAAAGTCCGCCTTTTGTGCAATGCTGATCATGAGTTCGACGTCCATGCCGCTCCAGACGCCGTTTTCATCCTGATAGGCAAAAACCGAGTTGTTCAGGACAGCGACCTTGACGGTACGCCTTTTATCCGCGGCCTGCGTACGCAGTCCCGGCAGGAGCGCCGCCGCTGACAGAAGAAGCAGCAGAAGAATCAGTATGAATTTTCGCGAATACGAATCTCTGCCAGACTTCATTTCGTGCATCCTCCCTCAGCTGTCCGATACCGGTAAAACAGTTCCTGCTTTCGCCAGATCACTTTACCCTTGCGCTGATCTCATCGATCGCGGCGAGTTCCTCCTCCGTAAAGGACGTGTGGCTGACAGCCGCCACGTTGTCCGTGATCTGCGAGGGCTTGGATGCACCTATGATCACCGAGCAGACTCCGCCGTCCCTGAGGATCCAGGAAAGGGCCATCTGTGCAAGGTCCTGTCCGCGTTCTTTGGCAATCCTGTCCAGGTCGGCGATCTGCTGTATGCGCTCGGGCGTCAGATCGGAGGTATGCAGGAAACGGGAGCCTTTTGCGATCCGGCTGTCAGAAGGCACGCCATGCAGATACTTGCCGGTCAGGAGTCCCTGCGCCAGCGGGCTGTAGGCGATGATGCCGATGCCGTGGCTCCGGCAGTATTCTTTGACGCCGTCCTCCTCAATGGTGCGGTTCAGGATGTTGTAACACCTCTGGTTGACGATGAACGGGCAGTGAAGATCGCGCAGTATCTTCGCCGCTTTCTCCGTATTGTCCCTGTCATAGTTAGAGATGCCTGCATAAAGGGCTTTCCCGCTGCGGACTATATCCGCCAGAGCCGTCATCGACTCCTCCAGCGGTGTGTCAGGATCCATCCTGTGATGGTAAAAGATATCGACATAATCCAGTTTCATTCTCTTCAGGCTCTGGTCCAGGCTGGCGATCAGATATTTCCTGCTGCCGTGGTCGCCGTAAGGACCCGGCCACATATCGTACCCTGCCTTCGTGGTGATGACCAGTTCGTCCCTGTAGGGGCGGAAATCAGCATCCAGGATGCGCCCCAGGTTCTCCTCCGCGCTCCCGTATTCGGGCCCGTAGTTGTTCGCCAGGTCGAACTGCGTGATCCCGCTGTCAAAGGCTGTCCGGCAGACTTCCCGCATCGTGTCGAAGTTGCCGTTCGTCCCGAAGTTGTGCCAGAAGCCGAGGGAAATGGCGGGAAATTTCAGGCCGCTCATACCGACCCGGTTGTAAACCATATCGTTGTATCTGTTTTCAGATGCTGTATACTGCTCCATCATTACATGCCTCCTTAGGTATATTCCTTGTCAAATGCCGCTATTGTCTTTGCTGATCAGTATCCGCACTGCCTCCACGGCAGTACGGATCGGAAGCTCCATGTCGTGCACGACCGGGTTCTCAAGTCCCTGCCTTTCCCTCTCCTGGTTTGCCATCACAAGAAAGAGCGCCCCCGCCCGCACACGGAGGTACTGCGAAACGATGAAGATCGCCGCGCTCTCCATTTCGCTGGCCAGGCACCCCATACGCAGCCACGCCTGCCACTTGTTCTGCAGCTCATAGCCGACCGGCATGCTTTCAGGGTCATGCTGCCCGTAAAAAGAATCCTTGCTCTGTGAGACTCCCACATGGTACCGCGTACCCAGCTTTGCGGAAGCAGACACCATTGCATTCACAACGTCCAGATCCGCGACCGCGGGATATTCGATCGGCGCGTACTCCCTGCTCGTCCCTTCCATGCGCACCGATGAACTGGCGATCACGATGTCACCGCTAAGGATGTCGGTCTGCATGCCTCCGCAGGTCCCCACGCGAAGAAAAGTATCCGCGCCGCAGTTCACAAGCTCCTGCACGGCGATCGCCGCGGAAGGCCCGCCGATGCCGGTCGAAGTCACACTTACGGGCACGCCGCCGAGCGTCCCCGTATACGTCGTGAACTCGCGGTTGTCCGCGACCAGCCTCGGTGCATCAAAATACTGTGCGATTTTTTCACAGCGCTTCGGGTCTCCCGGCAGAAGCACGTACCTGCCGACCTCGCCCTTTGCAACCTGGATATGATACTGCCTGGTAGGATCCTGCGAATAGTGCACCTTCAACGCCCTCCTGTACCTTATACTTCGACTGTACCGTCAAAAACCGTCTCCGCGGGGCCGGTCATCATGACCCGGTTCCGTTCCCTGTCCCACTCGATCTCCAGTATACCGCCCAGAACGTGCACGCGTATCTTCGCGTCCGTCAGTCCGTTCAGCACACAGGCCACACCGGTCGCGCAGCACCCCGTGCCGCAGGCCAGCGTCTCGCCGCTTCCCCGTTCCCATACGCGCATCTCGACGTTTTCCCGGTCCGTCACATGCACGAACTCGGTGTTGGTCCTGTCCGGAAACCTCGGGTTGTTTTCAAAACACGGTCCCAGTTTTTCAAGATCCATCCGGGCAAGAGGAACGGCCACGGAACCGTTTCCCGCGTCCCTGTCCGGAAAGATGACCGCGTGCGGATTGCCCATGGATACGCAGGTCATGTGCCAGATCCGTCCGCCCGCCTCGACGGGCTCATCCACGATCTGCGGTACATCGGCGCCGCCCGGCATCGTCACGGGAATATCGCCGGCACGCAGGATCGGCGCGCCCATGTCCACGACAGCTCCCGTCGCCTTCCCGCCGTCCGTCTGCAGGAGGAGCGTGTGCGGGACCCCGCAGCTCTCAATATGTACTTCCCTGCGGCCCGTCATCCCGTGGTCATAGACATATTTTCCCACGCAGCGTATGCCGTTGCCGCACATTTTTCCCTTTGAACCGTCCGCATTGTACATCGACATCTGGAAATCGGATCCCGGAAGTGTCGGAGGGTCGATCACGATCAGTCCGTCGCTGCCTATGCCGAAATGCCGGTCGCTCAGTTTCCGGGCGATCCTGCCCCTCTCCGCCTCCGGAACGGACTGTCCGATACCGTTCACGTAGATATAGTCATTGCCGCAGCCCTGCATTTTGGTAAAAGCGATCTTCATGCCGAAACCTCCGTCAGAGATTGTCCAGTTCCGAGATCCAGGCCTGCACACTCGCATCAGACGGCATGCGCCAGTCGCCGCGCGGCGAAAGCGCGACGGAACCCACCTTCGGCCCGTCAGGTATGCAGGAGCGTTTGAACTGCTGCGTGAAAAAGCGCCAGTAGAACTTTTTCAGCCACTTCAGGATCACCGCGTCATCATAGCTGCCCGCAAACGCCTGTTTTGCGATACGCAGGATCTTCCGCGGCGCAAAGCCCCAGCGCAGCACATAGTACAGGAAGAAATCATGAAGTTCATAAGGGCCTACGAGATCCTCTGTCTTCTGTGAGATCATGCCGTCTGCCGTAGGAGGCAGAAGTTCCGGAGAAACAGGGGTGTCAAGCACATCGAGCAGCACCCCGCGCACTTCCGCCTTCGCAGCCGTGTCCGCGCAGTATTGCACAAGATGGCGCACCAGTGTCTTCGGTACGCCGATATTCACTGCATACATAGACATGTGATCGCCGTTGTAGGTCGCCCAGCCGAGCGCGATCTCCGACATGTCTCCGGTGCCGATCACGAGGCCGTTCGTCTGGTTCGCAAGATCCATGAGGATCTGCGTGCGTTCCCTGGCCTGGCAGTTTTCATACGTTACATCGTGGTTTTCCGGATCGTGGCCGATATCCCTGAAATGCAGGCTGACAGCCTCCGCGATATCGATCTCACGGAGTGTCGTCCCCAGCGCATCCGCCATGATCCTCGCATTTCCGTGCGTCCGCTCTGTAGTGCCGTAGCACGGCATGGTGACCGCAAGGATGTTTTTACGCGGGATCCCGAGCAGATCGAAAGCCCGCGCCGTGACCATCAGCGCCAGCGTGGAATCCAGCCCGCCCGAAACGCCGATCACTGCAGAAGAAGCACCGACGTGCTCAAGGCGCTTGGCCAGCCCGCGCGACTGGATCGCAAAGATCTCCTCGCACCTCTCCCTGCGCAGCACCGGGTCGGAAGGCACGAAAGGATGCGGGTCAAAACACCGGTCCGAGATATCTGTCTTTACCTTCTCCATGTGCAGCGGAATGCGCAGATAAGGTGCCGTCCCGCTGTCAAAACAGGTGCGGCCCGAGACGCTGCCGAACGAATTCATGCGCCGCCGTTCCAGGACCAGCCTGTGAATGTCGATGTCCGCGCAGGTGACTGCCGGCTCAAAGAGCGGCGCCTCGGCAAGGATCGCGCCGTTTTCAAGGATCATGCTCTGTCCCGCAAAAACCAGGTCCGTGGAGGACTCTCCTTCTCCCGCATCGGCATAGATATACGCACAGGCGGTGCGGGCACTTACGCCCGACAAAAGTACGCGCCGGTACTGCCCCTTGGCAACGACTTCGTCGGAAGCCGAAAGGTTCACGATGAGTGTCGCTCCTGCGAGCGCGTGCTCTATATCCGGTGCATCCGCCACCCAGACGTCCTCGCACAGTTCGGCGGCAACGGACAGGCCCTCGACCGCGTCGATATCAAAAAGGATCCTGCTGCCGAAAGGTACAGTCTGCCCTTCGAAGAGGATCTCGGTGTTTTCCCGCCCGCCCGGTGTATAGTGGCGCATCTCATAAAATTCGCTGTAATTGGGAATGAAGCGTTTCGGCACAAAGGCCAGGATGCTGCCGTTCTGCAGCACCGCGGCCGTGTTGTACAGTTTTCCGTCCCGCACGAGCGGCACGCCTGCAAAGACCAGCGTATCCGTTCCCGCGGTATGCGCCGCCACCTTCTTCAGACCTTCCTTCGCTTTCCGCAGCAGTGTCTCCTGCAGAAACAGGTCCCCGCAGGTATATCCCGTCAGGCAGAGCTCCGGAAATACCACGATCTTCGCACCCTTCGCCACCGCGTCATCCAGGCCTTCGATGACCTGCTCCGCGTTCCAGGAAGGATCCGCCACGCGCACCTTCGGCGTTACGGCTGCGACTTTGATGAATCCGTGTTCCATAGGACCTCCTTGATTTCTTCCGTCGTAAAGGAATACGCCTTGCCGCAGAACTGGCATTTCAGTTCCACGGGCCTGCCTTCGGCGATCATTTCCTCCAGTTCGCTGCGTCCCAGACTGAGCAGTACCCTGCGCACCCGGTCACGGCTGCAGCTGCAGCGGAAAGAAGCCGGCCTGCGGTCCGTGACAGTAAGTCCGCCGGTGCCTCTCAGGGCCTCCTCCAGCATCTGTTCCGGTGTTTTTCCCGCATCCAGCAGCTCGGTCACATGCGGCATCCCCGCAAGGTTCCGCTCCAGGGCAGATACGACCTCTTCGGCTGCAAACGGCATCATCTGTAGGATAAAGCCTCCCGCTCGGCGCACCGTGTTTTCCCTGTTCATCAGTACACCGAGTCCCACTGCCGAAGGGATCTGTTCCGAGGAAGCGTAATACCAGGCAATGTCCTCGGCGATCTCGCCGGTCCTCAGGCTCACGGTCCCGCTGTAGGGCTCTTTCAGACCGAGATCACGGATCACGGTCAGCGTGCCTTTTCCCACGATACCGCCCACATTGAGGTGTCCGGCTGCGTTCGCCGGCATCAGTGCCAGAGGATCGTTCGCATAGCCCTTTACGCCGCCGGCATTGTCCGCCGTGACCGTCATGCCCCGCACCGGGCCGTCTCCCCGTACGATGAGCGTAAGCAGGTCGTCCGGTTCCTTCATCATGCTGCCCATCATCACACCGGCAGTCATAAGCCGGCCGAGGGCAGCCGTCACCACGGGACTCTGCCCGTGCACGATCCGCGCTTCTTCGGCTATGCCCCTGGTCGTCGCCGCAAAAGCCCGCACCTGGGGCTCCCCCGCATCATTCGGTGCGGCAGTCGCGGTGATCAGATAATCCCCTTCTCCGGTTTTCGTATCCGCCATGGTCCGCCTCCGGCCTGCCGCAGCAGGGCTGCTTTCTTGTTCAGTGCAGGATCGCGCCGAGCAGTCCGTAGGATACGACCGACATAATGAGCGTGGCCACCAGTACGCCGAAGAAGATCGCGAGGGAAGCCTTCTTAAGATCCATGTCGAGGAGGGAAGCTACGAGCGAGCCCGTCCATGCACCGGTGCCCGGCAGCGGAATTCCTACGAAGATCAGCAGACCCCAGAATTCCCCGCGGCTCATGTTCGTGCTCTGCTTCATCGCGCGGTTCTCCAGCCTGGTGATGATCGGCCTCCAGAATTTGAATTTTTTGAGCCAGGCAAAAATTTTCTTGATAAACAGAAGGATGAAAGGGATCGGAAGAATGTTGCCGAGTATGCAGATCGGGACGGCCTGCCGGATGTCCACCTCAAGAAGGGCTGATACGATCAGGCCTCCCCGGCATTCGAGTATCGGCAGGAGCGATACGATGAAAACTGTCCACTGTGCGGAAATATGCTGTCCGAGATTGTTGGCAAACCAGGTTGCAAGTGACTCCATGAATGAGCTCTCCGTTCTGTGACCGTATTGGTCAATGAGTTGTTTGCCCGCCGCAAACGGGCTGCTGCCGCGATCTTCCGGCTTTTTCAGCGCTCTTCCAGTATCTCCTTCAGAGCGTGTGTCACCGCCTCCATCTGGGCAGGCGTGCCGATGGTGATACGCAGGTACTCGCGGATGCGCGGGCGCCCGAAATGGCGCACGCAGATGTTTTTCCCGCGCAGTTTCTCAAACAGTTCGTCTCCTGAAATGTCCGGATGTCTTGCGAAGACGAAATTGCTCTTCGAATTGCGGAACACAAACCCCATCCCGCGGAGCTTTTCTTCGAAATCTTCCCGCGCGGATACTATCTTGGCGGTGATCTCACGGAAGTATCCGTCATCTTTCACGGCTTCCGCG
Source organism: Lachnospiraceae bacterium (assembly GCA_022652545.1). GTDB lineage: Bacteria > Bacillota > Clostridia > Lachnospirales > Lachnospiraceae > CAG-791. Next base: position 223,339 of record JALCRM010000002.1, on the reverse strand, counting down.
CCGCAAAGGATGGAAGGAAGATTCATCGTATAGGAATTAAAGGAGAATTTCACGTCCTTCAGCGCGCGGATCAGTCCGGGAGAAGCCATCGCAAAGCCGATCCGCATACCGGCCATGGCTCTCGATTTGGAAAAGGTCTGTACCACGATCAGATTCTCGTACCTGTCAAGAAGGGGCAGCACGCTGCGCGCCCCGAAATCCACGTATGCCTCATCCACAATCACGATGCTGCCGGGATTCCCGGCGATGATCTTCTCGACTGTCTGCGGATCCGCTTCCACGCCGGTCGGCGCGTTGGGATTCGGAAAGATCACCCCGCCGTTATCGCGGAGATACCCGTCTGCGCAGATATCGAAGTTTTCGTCCAGCGGCACCTGTATGTACGGTATACGGTAGAGGTCTGCCCAGACATCGTAAAAGGAGTAGGTGATATCCGGAAACAGGATCGGCTTTCCCGTGTTGAAGAAGGTGAGAAAGCACATCGAAAGCACGTCATCGGAGCCTACGCCGACGTAGATCTGCTCCGGATCCAGCCCGTACTTTTTCGCAAGCGCCGCCGTGAGCGGCGCCGCATTCATATCCGGGTACAGACGCAGCTCCGCACTGCGGTCTGCAAGCTCCCTGAGCGCCGTCTGCACGCCCGGCGCCGGCGGATAAGGGTTTTCATTCGTGTTCAGTTTGATGATGTTCCGGTCCGCAGGCTGTTCGCCCGCGACATAGGGAACGACTTTGCGTATGCCGTCTTCAAAGGACATCTGCCATCCATCCTCCGTCTTCTGCTGCCGGGAAGCCCGGCTCCCGCTTCCTACAGTACCTTTGAAAGGAAATCCTGCAGCCGCGGGCTCTGGGGATGATTGAAGAATTCGTCCGGCGTGTTCTCTTCCATGATGATCCCTTCATCGATGAAGAGGCACTTGGTCGCAACTTCCTTTGCAAATGCCATCTCGTGCGTAACGACAGCCATCGTCATGCCGTCCTCCGCCAGTTCCTTCATGACTTCCAGCACTTCGCCGACCATCTCGGGATCCAGGGCGCTCGTCGGCTCGTCAAAGAGCATGACTTCCGGGTTCATGGCCAGCGAACGCACGATCGCGATACGCTGTTTCTGCCCGCCTGAAAGCTGTGCCGGCCAGGCGTCCGCCTTGTCCACAAGGTTGACCCTCTTCAGCAGGGCAAGAGCCTTTTCCCCCGCTTCCTCTCTGGTCATGAGACCCAGCTTCACAGGAGCCAGTGTGATGTTCTCCATGATCGTCAGATTTGCAAAAAGGTTGAAATGCTGGAACACCATGCCCATCTTGCGGCGAACGCGGTTTACATCGGTGTCGGGCTTTGTGATCTCCTCGCCGTCCAGCCAGATCTGTCCGGCCGTCGGCTGCTCGAGCAGGTTGAGGCACCTGAGGAACGTGCTCTTTCCGGAGCCCGACGGACCCACGATAACGATCTTCTGCCCTTTGTCGATCTCGTAGCTGATGCCGCGGAGCACGTGGTTGTCACCGAAATCTTTTCTGAGGTCTTTAACGGTTATCACTTCTGCGCAGCCTCCTCTCCAGTTTTCCAAGCAGGATCGTCAGGATCTTGATCACCACGAAATAGATCACGGCTGCGCCGATGAGAGGCATGAACGCTTCATAGGTGCGCGAGGAGACCTGGTTGGCGACACGGGTCAGATCGGCGAGGCTGACATAGCCCACGATGGCCGTTTCCTTGATCAGTGTGATGAATTCGTTGACGATCGGGGGCAGTGAATTTTTGAAAGCCTGGGGCAGGACTATGTACCGCATCGTCTGCCATTTGGAAAGTCCCATGGATCTGCCGGCCTCGGTCTGCCCCGGATCCACGGCAAGTATGCCCGCCCGGATGATCTCGGCGACATAGGCGCCGCTGTTGATGCCGAAAGAAAGCGACGCTACCAGCACGCCGTTCGTGCAGTTCTTCATGATGATGAACCACATGATCAGCAGCTGCAGTACGGAGGGGGTCCCCCGTATGATATCGATATAGATGTCCGCGATCACGGTCGCTGCCGTCTTTCCGCCGCTCCTGCTGCGCGAAAGCTTCATCAGCGCCAGCGCCGTGCCCAGGACGATGCCGAGTACGGCGGCAAAGACCGCGATCTCCATCGTCGTGCCAAGGCCTTTGAAATACAGTTTCCACCGTTCTCCGGTGATGAAGGCGGCAACGAATTTCTGTTGTACTCCGGCCCACCATTCTGTCATGCGTGATTCTCCTTATCTTCCCATGTTTTCAATAAATAGATTATACAGTAAAAACGGCCGCAGAACAGTATTTTCTGTCCTGCGGCCATTCAGGGCTTGCTGATGGATCTCAATTACTTTGCGCTGTAGTTGTCGATGTACTGCTTCTCAAGTGCCGCAAACGTACCGTCAGCCTTCATGGAAGCAAGCGCTGCGTTGACTGCATCCACAAGAAGCGTGTCTCCCTTGGGCATTGCGATGCCGTACTGCTCCACATCGAAGCCGAAGTCCGCGCCGTCCAGCGCCGTGACCTTGTCCTTGAACTGATCCGCAAACACAAGGGCGGGATTCTTGTCGATGATGACGCAGTCCACCTTGCCGTTGTTCATGTCGTTGACTGCATCCACGGCCTTGTCATAGGAGCTGTCCGTGGCACCTTCGATCTCGGATGCGATGCTGTCGCCGGTCGTGCCGAGCTGTGTGCCGATCTTCTTGCCCTTCAGGTCGTCAGCTGTTTTGATGGAAGAACCTGTCGGTACCAGCACGAACTGCGTCGCGTCATAGTAAGGATCGGAGAAATCAACGCTCTGTTTTCTTTCGTCGGTGATGGTCATGCCGGCGATCGCAACGTCGATCTTGCTGCCGATGGAGGATACAAGCGAATCGAATTCCATGTCGTTCACTTCGACCTTGACGCCGAGGCGTTTGCCGATCTCATTGATAAGTGCGATATCAAAGCCGTCCGGGTTGCCGTCGTCCCCGATATATTCAAACGGCGGGAAAGCTGCGTTCGTGCCGACCGTCAGTGTACCGTCCTTGAGTACGTCTACCGAGCCCGCGTCAAAATCCGCAAGCACGCTCACCGCTGCGGAAGCGGCTTCTCCTGCCACCGCCTGGACATCGCTCGTGCCGACGCCCGCGTCGCTCAGCGCACTGGTAGCCGCATCCACTATTTCCTTTGCATCGCTCGAGCCGACGCCCGCATCGCTCAGCGCACTGGTAGCCGCGTCCGCGACTGCATTGACATCGCTCTGCCCGATGCCTGCGCTGCTCGCCGCATCGCCGCAGCCGGCCAGCGAGAATGCCATCATCCCTGCCAAAACAAGTGCCAGATACTTTTTCATAACGTCCTCCTCTGTATACTTTGTCTGTTTCTTCATAAATCCCATTGTTCAGCAACTGTTCTATAGTCTATGCATGTTTATTCAAAAAATCAAGCATAATATGCATTTGTGCTTAGATTTATACATTCGTTTGCCCGCATTTCAATGAAATATCGGCTCTGCAGGCTGTTTTTACGGCTTTCATTTAATATGCAGCATGGAGCCCGCGGTGGCTGCGACAGAGCCCAGCAGTACGAGGACCTGGAAAGGCAGCGTGCCGAATCTTCCGGACACCGGTGCCGTTCCCGTCCGCCTGCGCGATCTGCCGTACGCCACGATGATCGCAAGCCCGGTCAGGACCTGAATGATGCCGGCAAGGCGCGTGAAGCCGACAAAACTGGAGAGCCCTACAAGGGAAAGCAGCAGGCAGGGCAGCGTCGAAATAAGCCAGGACAGATGAAGCCGGAGTCCTGTCTGCTCGTGGACGATGTCGCGCAGATTGAGGGTGTTGGCCCAGAACGAGGTGGACAGCGCAAGCAGCGAGAAAACATACCCCACTATGCTGACCCAGCCTCCCAGGTGCGCGGACAGATCGACCAGCGCGCCGCTGCCGGAGATCGAAGTACCCGCGCCGAGCAGCGTCATAAAGGTGATCAGCACGATCAGGGCGGCATTGATGCCCGTGCCTGCGGCGATGGAAGCCCTGATCCTGCGCACGTCGCCGTTCAGTCCCTTGACGACCTGCGGTACGGACATGACGGACGACAGTGAAAAGGCCACCATTCCGTACAGAGCCAGCACGTTGGAGACGGCAATGCGGGAAACGGGCAGCGCGCTGAGCGGAGAAAGCAGCACCGCCACAAACAGGATGCCGATGACGCCGATCATGGCAAACACGGAGATCTTTTCGCAGATCCCCACTGCCTTCATGCCGATAAAAACAACGCCCGCCGCCAGCACATAGTACAGGATCACTGCCGCCTTTTCGGGCATGCCGAACCAGGCAGTGAAAACGGCTGCCGAGCCCACGATGAATCCGCTGACGTTCATCAGCACGGAGAGGCCCAGCATGGCAAAGGCAAACCAGGTCAGCGCCTTGCCTGCCCTGCCTGTGAACAGTTCATTCTGAAAGCACGCGATGAACTGCGCTCCCCCGTTATTCAGGGAGAGCTCCGCGATCATAAAGTGCATCACCAGGTTGATCCCGTAGGCGAGCGGGATGATCCACAGCAGATCGAGCCAGCTGTTGCGCGAGGCAAGGTACGGGACCGCCAGGATGCCGGAGCCCACGCCATGCCCGACGATGATGCTCGTCGCTTCGAGAAAGGTCAGTCTCGATTCACTTTTGATCTCTGTCATATACGCCTCCCTAAAACTCGATCCCCCTGCGTGCGGATATGCCTTTTTCATAGGGGTGGCGCACCAGCCGCATCTCGGTGATGTAGTCCGCCCCGGAAAGGATCCACTCCGCAGGATCCCTGCCGGTCATGACGATCTCCGCCGTCTGCGGGACCGACAGGACGCGGTGCACCTTTTCTTCGTCGAGCAGCCCGCAGCTGTATGCGCTGAAGATCTCGTCGAACACGATCACATCCGTATCCCCGTTCTTCAGGTGACGCAGCGCCGCATCCAGGATCGCATTGTGGCAGGCCGTGATCTCCCGCTTCTGTCCGTCGTCCATCTCAAAGGAAAAACCGTAGTGCTTTTCCGGTTTCATGATCTCAATGCCCGGCACTGTGCGCAGCACCCTGAGTTCCGACGACTCGTCGCCCTTCATGAACTGTGTAAAGAAAACATGCAGCCCGGCACCGGCCGCGCGTACGGCCAGTCCGACCGCCGCAGTCGTCTTTCCCTTGCCGTCCCCGCAGTAAACCTGCAGCATTGGCTTATCCATTCCCTGCCTCCTCCATAAGGAGAATCTTCAGATCCGCGCGCAAAGGATCAGGATCCACACATAGGCAAGCGTCTTCGGCATCATCAGCATGCCGAGCTTCGGGTGCCTGTCAGCCCCCAGCACCACGGCGAGGTAACAGGCAAAACTGATCACGATCGCGAGCCACATCCACTCCATCCCGGGTGCGCCGGCCGCAGCCGCAGCTGCCCTGTTCACCTTCAGAATATAGAAAACGCATACGACGATCCCCATCGCCGTGAAGGGAATGTTGCGGTAGATGCCGAACCAGTAGGAGAGCTGCGCCGTACCCTTCTTTGCTTCGCCTGTCCAGTCGTTCTGGGGCAGCAGGCAAAACACGATGCGTACGGCGGCGAGCACCCAGAGCACCGCCATCAGCGCGCCGCCTTCCCGCACCGGGAACAGCGTAAGTCCGAACTGCATCAGAAGGATGTAAAACAGCGTCATCGTAATGGATGTGACAAGCTTGCCGACGCCCAGTGCCCTGCGGTATTTTTCATCGTTCCCGGACAAAATGGAAGCCACCCTCGGCACAAGGTGAAAGGCGTCCCCGCTGCCCAGAAGCAGGGCCAGGAGACCGGCCATATACAGCGCCGGCCGGCCCGTGCGGAAAGCGCGGGAGAGCGTATAAAAACCCGCTCCGAATGCAAAGCCCAGGTAGCAGATATCAAAGACTGCTTCGAAAAGCCCGAAGCCTCCGGCTGTGCGTTTTTTTTCAGTCATATTTTCCTCCATGAGGAGGATCTTCAGATCCTCCGAAACGAACATCGGCAACACTTCATGCCGCTGTTGCTGCCGGACGGAAAAGGGAACCGGATCTCTCCGGTTCCCGCCATGTCTGCAGTCAGGCCTGTGCCTTTGCCCTGTTCGCCTGCATCTTCAGGTAGGCGTTGATGAAACGGTCTATATCCCCGTCGAGCACGCCCTGTGCATTTGCCGTCTCCTCCTCGGTCCTTGTGTCCTTGACCATCTGGTAGGGCTGCAGGACGTAGGAGCGGATCTGGCTGCCCCAGGCGTTGTCCTTGACTTCGCCGCGGATCTTTGCCAGCTTTTCCTCTTCCTCTTCCTGCCGCCTGATAAACAGCCTTGCGCGCAGGATCTCGAAAGCCTTGTCCTTGTTCTGGAACTGTGAACGCTCATTCTGGCAGGTGACCACGATCCCTGTGGGAAAGTGCGTGATACGGATCGCGGACGAGGTCTTGTTGATGTGCTGTCCGCCGGCGCCGCTGCTCCGGTAGGTATCGATCCTTATATCGTCCGGCTTGATCTCAATGTCCACGCTCTTGTCGATATCAGGCATCACCTCGCACGATACAAAGGAAGTCTGCCGTTTGCCCTGCGCATTGAACGGAGACATGCGCACGAGGCGGTGCACGCCGCGCTCCGACTTGAGATAGCCGTACGCATTCGTGCCGTTGATCTGGAAATCCACATTCTTGATGCCGGCCTCATCGCCGTCGACCATGTTCAGCGTATCGACCGTGAAGCCGTGCCGGTCCGCCCATTTCGAGTACATACGGAAAAGCATCTGGCACCAGTCGCAGCTCTCCGTGCCGCCGGCGCCCGCATTCAGCGAAACGATCGCGTTGCAGTGGTCATACTCCCCGGTAAGGAGCGTAGACAGACGCATCGTCTCCAGTTTTTCCTCAAAGCTGTCCAGCTCCGTGCGCACATCGGGAATGATACCGTGATCGTCGTCCTCGTTGCCCATCTGGATCAGGTCGAGAATATCCGCGTACTGTGTTTTGAGTCCGTCTGCATCCTGGACCGCTTTCTGCAGGTCCTTGAGCTGTTTCATCCTGGCATTCGCCCTGTCGGGATCGGTCCAGAAATCGGGTGCTTCCGACTCTCTGGAAAGCTCCTCGATCTGCTGCCGCTTGTGGTCCAGGTCGAGGGAGTCCCTCAGTTCCTCCAGCGGCGCTTCATACTGCTGCAGTTCAATTTTCATCGTATCGAGTTCTACCATCGGTACCGTACCTCTCGGTTCTGTTGCTGTCTGTCCGCTGTGCCTATACTATGCCTTTTCCATGGCAGTTCTTGTATTTCTTTCCGCTGCCGCACGGGCAGGGATCGTTGGGATAGATCTTCTTCTGCATGCGCTTGACCGGCTGCCTGGGTTCGGAGTCGTCCTTGTTGGTGCCGGTGACCTTGGCCACCTGTTCACGTTCCACCTTCTGCTCGACGCGGACATGCATCAGCACGCGGATGGTCTCCTCCTGAATGTTGGAGGACATCTCATTGAACATGTCGTACCCGGCGATCTTGTATTCGACCAGAGGATCTCTCTGCGCATAGGCCTGTACGCCGATGCCCTGGCGCAGCTGATCCATGTCGTCGATGTGGTTCATCCACTTTTCATCGACCACCCTGAGCAGGACGACGCGTTCCAGTTCACGGATCGCCTCCGCCTCGGGGAACTCCGCTTCCTTGGCCTCATACAGCTTCACGGCCTCTTCCTTGAGCTGCTGCTGTACGCCCTTGCGCGTCTTCTCGGCAATGCGATCCAGCGTTACCGGCTGGATCGGGATGACCGGCAGCAGAAGTTCATTCAGTTCCTTGAGATCCCAGCCAGCCGGATCGCTGTCTTCGCCCAGGCTGGTCTCCACCGCGCTCTCGGTGATGTCGGTGATCATCTTGTAGATGGTCTCCCGCATGCTGTCCCCGTTCAGTACCCTGCGGCGTTCCTTGTAAATGATCTCACGCTGCTCGTTCATGACCTGGTCGTAGTCGAGCAGGTTCTTGCGGATGCCGAAGTTGTTGATCTCGATCTTCTTCTGTGCGGATTCGATCGCCTTGGTCAGAGCCTTGTGGTGGATCTCCTGCCCTTCCGGGATGCCCAGCGCGTTGAAAATGCCGATCATACGCTCGGAACCGAACAGGCGCATCAGGTCGTCCTCCAGGGAAATATAGAACCTGGATTCGCCGGGATCGCCCTGCCGTCCGGAACGGCCGCGCAGCTGGTTGTCGATACGGCGCGCCTCATGGCGCTCCGTGCCGACGATGAAAAGCCCGCCTGCTGCCCTGGCTTCCTCATCCAGTTTGATATCGGTACCACGGCCGGCCATGTTCGTCGCGATCGTGACTGCGCCGTGCTGACCTGCCTGTGCGACGATCTGCGCTTCCAGCTCGTGGAACTTGGCATTCAGGACATTGTGCTGTATGCCTTCCTTCTTCAGCAGTGCGGAGAGTTCCTCCGACGCCTCGATCGTGATGGTGCCGACCAGGATAGGCTGCCCCTTCTCATGGCAGGCCTTCACTTCCTCCACGACGGCGTGCAGCTTTTCCTTCTTGGTCTTGTACACGGCATCCTGGTGGTCCACACGGATGACCGGCTTGTTTGTCGGGATCTCCACGACGTCCATGCCGTAGATCTCCTCGAACTCCCTTGCCTCCGTCAGGGCCGTGCCCGTCATGCCGGCCTTCTTCGCATACTTGTTGAAGAAGTTCTGGAACGTGATGGTCGCGAGCGTTTTGGATTCCTGTTTTACCTTGACGTGTTCCTTGGCTTCGATCGCCTGGTGCAGGCCGTCGGAATAACGCCTGCCGGGCATGACACGGCCGGTGAACTCATCGACGATGAGCACCTGGTCGTCCTTGACGATATAGTCGTGGTCACGCTGCATGAGGCTGTTCGCGCGCAGCGCCAGTTCCATGCAGTGCTGGATCTCAATGTTGTCCGGGTCCGCAAGGTTTTCCAGGTGGAAGAACTTCTCGACCTTGTCCACGCCCTGTGCAGTGAGGTTGACCAGCTTGTCCTTCTCGTTGACGATGAAATCGCCGGTCTCTTCCTGCTCGATGCCCATGATGGCATCCATCTTCGAATATTCGCCCTGGTCTTCGCCCCTGGTCATCTGTTTTGCCAGAATGTCGCAGGCTTCGTAGATCTTGGTGGACTTCCCGCTCTGTCCGGAAATGATGAGGGGGGTGCGGGCTTCATCGATGAGGATGGAGTCGACCTCGTCGATGATGGCGTAGTTGAGGTCGCGCAGCACGAGCTGTTCCTTGTAGATGGCCATGTTGTCACGCAGATAGTCAAAACCCAGCTCGTTGTTGGTGATATAGGTGATGTCGCATTTATAGGCTTCCCGGCGCTCGTCGCTCGTCATGCTGTTGAGTACGACGCCGACCGTGAGCCTCATGAAGCGGTAGACCTGTCCCATCCACTCCGAGTCACGTTTTGCCAGATAATCGTTGACTGTGACGACGTGGACGCCCTTGCCTTCCAGGGCATTCAGGTAGCAGGGGAGGGTAGCCACGAGAGTCTTGCCTTCGCCTGTCTTCATTTCAGCGATGCGGCCCTGGTGGAGAATGATGCCGCCGATCAGCTGTACACGGAAAGGTTCCATACCGAGTGCGCGTTTTGCGCCCTCCCGCACGGCGGCGTAGGCCTCCGGCAGCAGGTCGTCCAGCGTCTCCCCGTCGGCAAGGCGTTTGCGGAACTCCACCGTCTTGCCTGCAAGTTCCTCGTCGGAAAGCGCGCCCATCGCATCGTGCAGGGATTCGATCCTGCTGACCAGTGGCTGAATGCGCTTGAGTTCCCGCTGGCTGTGCGAGCCTATGATCTTATCGAGTATGATATTTGACATCTCTGTGGTTTCCTCTTGTCCTTTCCATGCAGGTGCCGGTGTATGCCGCGGCAGGCCTTCACTGCGGCTGATGCTTCCTTCCCGGATCCGTCAGTATTCCCCTGCCTTTTCTTCGCCCCTCATGACGCGCAGCGCGCCCTGGCAGAGCGCCAGCAGTTCGTCTTCGCCGGGATACAGTGTGACCGGTGCAATAAAGGAAACACTCTCGCAGATCGCGGAAGTCACTGCCTTGTCATATGCGATGCCGCCTGTCAGGATGATCTGGTCGACCTTCCCCTTCAGTACGGTCGCCTCTGCGCCGATGTTCTTGCAGATCTGGAAAATGAAAGCATCGCGCACAAGTTTTGCCTTTTCGTCCCCTGCATCGACCATCTTGTCCACGTCCCTGGCATCGTTCGTATGCAGGTAGGCATTGAAGCCGCCGTTGCCGACGAACTTCCGGTACACTTCCTTCTCCGTGAGCCCGCTTTCAAAGCAGAGTTTGATGAGGGCGCCCGAAGGCACGCCTCCCGCGCGTTCGGGAGAAAATGCACCGTCGCCGTCCAGCGCGTTGAAAACATCGATCACACGGCCGTTGCGGTGTGCGCCGACAGAGCAGCCGCCGCCCATGTGGACGACGATCAGATTCAGATCTTCATACCGTTTGCCCTGTTCCTTCGCGTATCTGCGCGCCACTGCCTTCTGGTTCAGCGCATGGAAGATCGAAACGCGGGAGATCTCCGGCACACCGGAGAGGCGGGCAACGGGAATGAGTTCATCCACGACCACCGGATCCACGATATAGGACGGCACGCCGATCGAATCACCGATCTCGCGTGCAAGGAGCCCGCCGAGGTTGCTCGCGTGCTGCCCCTGAACGCCTGTCTCCAGGTCTGCGCGCAGGGCATCCGTCACCGCGTAGGTCCCGCCCTCTATGGGCTTGAGCAGGCCGCCGCGTCCCACGACCACGTCGAGACTCTGCAGATCGATGTTCTTCTCTTTCAGCGCATTCAGGATGATGTCTTTGCGGAACGACTTCTGCGCCACGATATTCGGGAACTGCGCGATCTCTTCCGTCGTGTGGCGCAGCGTGCTGTCGAAGACGAGAGTCTCGTCGTCGAACACGCCGATCTTGGTGGATGTGGAACCGGGATTGATGATGAGGCTTCTGATGGACATGCTATACCTCCTGCTGTTTTTTCAGGTGCTCTGCCACGACGGCAGCCAGGGCGATCGAATTGACCTTCGTCTCTTTCGTATCCGACCGGGAGGTCAGCACGACGGGTGCCTTGGTGCCCATCAGGATACAGCCGTTCTTGCACTTTGTGAAACGCACGATGACCTTATAGACAAGGTTGCCGGCGTGGATGTCGGGGAACAGGAGAATGTCGGCGTCACCGACGATCCTGCGCTCTGCGGCGCCTTCCTTGTGTTCCGCGGCCGTCGGGTCGATGGCGAGGTCCATGGAAAGCGGGCCGTCCACGATGCAGTCCTTTATGCGGCCTTCGAGGTTCCACTGCGTCAGCTGTGCAGCCTCTACCGTGACCGGCATTTTTTCATTTACCACTTCGACCGCCGCGAGCGGGGCTACCTTCGGCAGCTGCACGCCGCAGGCGCGGGCCACCTGTACGGTGTAATTGATGATCTGTTCCTTCTGTTCCAGCGTGGGATAAGGCAGGAAAGCCACATCCGTAAGAAACAGCAGGCGGTTGATGCCCGGGATCTCGAAAACGCATACGTGCGAAAGAGTGGAGCCGGTGCGCAGTCCCACTTCCTTGTCCAGAACGCTGCGCAGGAAGGTCTTTGACGGCAGCTCGCCTTTCATATACATGTCGGCATCCCCGTCATGTACGAGCTTGACGGCTCTTTTTGCCGCCTCTTCCTCGTTGACGATATCGATGATCTGCATGTTGCTGACATCCACGCCTATGCCTGCCGCGATGTCGCGTATCTTCTCCTCGTCACCTACGAGTATGGGATCCGCGATCCCTTTGTTCTGCGCGTCGGAAACGGCCTCCAGAACACGCGTGTCCTGGGCCACCGCCACGGACAGGATCTTCTTCGGACACAGCTTTACCTGCTTCAGTAACTCTTCAAATGATGCACTCATAAATACTACTTACCTCCATAAATGCAAAACAGCAGACGTCCGGTGTCGTCCGCGCCCGCAAAGTAAACCTGTTCCGCAATTAAAAATCGGATTACCAAAAACGGATCCGGCCAGGCTGTGACCGGATCCGTTCCTTTCCTCTGCCGTCCCTGATCGACACCGCAAAGAATGATAACACAAATTACCTGCTCCGTACAACTGCCGCCGGTCAGTCGACCCGCGTCCTCAGTTGACCCTGGAAAAACCGAAGCCGTTGCAGATCGCATCCACAGGTACGCCGCCTTTGCAAAGGTCGCAGCGGTCCGGCGGGTAATTCTTGTAATCAGGCAGATCCGCGGGCGAGAACAGCGAATGGATCTCCATGCCTCCGATCGCCCTGGCCGCGGAAAAGATCGCCGAAATACCGCTCACACGGCCGCCGTAATAGTTGATGCACTCCGCCGCACGGTTGATCGTTTTGCCGGTCGTCGTCGAAGCCAGGAGCAGGAGCACATGCTTGTCACGCACCATCATCTGCATGTTTTCACGGAAGATCATGTTGCCCGCCAGATCGTACTCCGGTGTGACCACATAGATCGTCTTGTGCTGGTTGATCGTAAGGATGCCGTCCCGCGTCAGTTCGTCCGCGAGGAAAGCGCCGATCACTTCGCAGCCGTCCATGCATACGATCGAATCGATGATCGTGGAAGAAACATACGCCTTCGCAAGTGCCTTTGCGGCATTCTGCGCCTCCGACAAACGCGACTTCATCGTCGTCATGTCGATGTAATAATTGATGTGGGAGTTCGGCGTCACAAAATGTCCCGGGATGACCTTCATAAAAACTTCCGGTGCCTCTTTGCTGTTGATCTTCACATAGCCCTGCATAATCGTGCCCTCCGTTTTACTTAATGTGCGTTGTCTTTGCGCTCAGCACGCCTTTGATGGTCTTGCCGTCCTGCGTGTGGATCACATATTTTGCCTTGGCTGCAGGGTCGGAGACCGTGATCGTGATCTTGCCGCTCTCGTCCGTCTGCGCCTTTGCCGTGAAGACGATCCGGCCCGTGCTGTCCGGGATCTCGGCGACCGCGCTCTCCCCGCTCACCGGCAGATAGTAATGGAGCGTCACACCTTTCACATAATCGTAGTCCGGCCGGGAATCTTCGGCACCGACGGCGATCAGGGAATTCTGTTTTACAAATACCGGCATGTGCAGGTAATCGTAATGTTCCTCGTGCCACCTGCCGCCTTCCTCGATGCTCCCGTCAAACAGGTTCTCCCATTTTCCGGCAGGCAGATAGTATCTGCCGATGCCTTCCTCATTGAAGATCGGGGAAACCAGGAGCGAGTCGCCGAACATGTACTGCTGGTCCAGGTAACTGCACGCAGGATCTTCCGGATATACGAAAGGCATGGGACGCATCACGGGCGTGCCCTTCTCATGGGACGTCACGGCCTGGCGGAAGATGTAGGGCATCAGCGTATTCTTGAGGGAACTGAACACGCGCGCGACTTCGCACGCCTCTTCGTCGAAGAGCCACGGCACGCGGTAGGTATCCGACCCGTGCAGCCTGGAATGGGTGGAGAAAATGCCGAATGCCAGCCAGCGCTTGTACAGATCCGGCGAGGCAGTGCTCTCGAAGCCGGAGATATCGTGGCTCCAGAACGAGAAACCGGACATCGCAAAGGACAGGCCGCCGCGCAGCGTCTCCGCCATGGAAGGATAGCTGGCAAAACAGTCTCCGCCCCAGTGGACGGGGAACTGCTGGGAACCGGCCGTCGCGCTCCTTGCGAAGACCACCGCTTCGCCTTCGCCCCTGACCTTTTTGATCAGTTCGAAAACGGTCCGGTTGTAAAGGAACGTGTAATAGTTGTGCATCGTCTCCGGATCGCTTCCGTCAAAGTAGCTGACGTCCGTCGGGATCCTTTCGCCGAAGTCGGTCTTGAAGCAGTCCACACCGGCATCCAGTACCTTTTTCAGTTTTCCCTGATACCACTTTACCGCGTCGGGATTCGTGAAATCGACGATCGCAAGGCCCGGCTGCCAGTTGTCCACCTGCTTGACGCCGAGGCCGTCGTCACGCAGCAGGAAATAGCCGTGTTTTACCCCTTCCTCGAACATCTTCGTATTCTGCGCCACATAGGGGTTGATCCAGGCGCAGATCTTGAGTCCCTTCGCATGGTAGCGGGCCAGCATGCCTTCCACATCGGAAAACTGCTTCTCGTCCCATTCAAAATCGCACCAGTGCAGAGCTTTCATCCAATAACAGTCAAAGTGGAACACACGGAACGGGATATGCCGTTTCTGCATGCCGTCGATCATGCCCGTCACGGTCTTCTCATCGTACATCGGCTTGAAGCAGGTGGAGAGCCAGAGCCCGAACGTCCACTCCGGAGGCAGCGCCGGCCTGCCCGTGAGGTTCGTGTAAGCCTCCAGGATATCCGCAGGTGTCTTCCCGTAAAACAGATGGTAGCGAAGCTGCTCGCCCTTTACGGAGAAGCCGACGTACTCGACCTTCTCGCTTGCGACCTCAAAGGACACCGGACCGCTGTGGTCGACGAACACGCCGTAGCCGTTGTTGGTCATGTAGAAAGGAATATTCTTGTAGGAGATCTGCGAAGCCGTGCCGCCGTCTTCGTTCCACATCTCGACGACCTGGCCGTTCTTCACAAAAGAGGTGAAACGCTCGCCGAGGCCGTATACGCACTCGCCCGGGGCGAGGGAAAGTTCATTGACCATGTGAGGCTCATAGTCCTGCGTGAGGTAGTTCTCCGCCGGCATCATCGTGGACGGATATCCGTCCCAGCGCATATAGCCGAGATTCCTGGCGCCGCTGGAAGTCAGAAGACGGCCGCCTGCCTCAAAGCGATAGCCCCAGTGCTCTCTGTCCACGCGCACCGTGATGTCGCCGGCCGTCATGACCGCTTCCTTCGCGGTGACATGTATTTTGACCGGATCCGGGTCCTCGTGCAGTTCAAAACGCGGTTCGCCGGCATCGTAGGCCGTATAGTGCGTGGCCGTGACCGCGATGTCATTGTGCCCTGCCGACACGAAATCAATGAGCAGCACCGTCTGGTCAAGTGCATCCGCACGCGAAAGGATAGGTCTTTCAGGCGCTGTGATCCTCATCCCGTGCGGGATCTTCTCCACCGTGAAAGCCTGCGCCGCATAGGACGCTTTCACTTTCTCACTCCGAAGCCAGTAACCTTCCGTAAACTTCATGTTCGTACCTCCGTATGCCGAATGATTTATTTGGTGCATGCTCCGCATAAGGTTTTCCGCCTGCCGCGGGAGCGTCCTGCCGTTTTCTCAAGAATGCTGTCTTCATTCTAATCCTTTTCAGGATGGCGTGTCACCTTTTGATGATATAATTAAACAGTATCAGATATGTCACCGGTATGTGATCGTCGAATCATACAAAAGGGGGACGGAGAAATGACAAATTTCGAAGTGTACAAAAAGACTTTCATTTTTTCATGGGTGCGGCTGGGGATCGACCTCCTGCAGATCGCCGTCCTGGCGGGCTGCATGGCCGCGGGTTTTCTGCTTGCCGGTGAAAAGCTTGTCGGACTGGGGATAGGTGTGATTGTCGGCCTCATCATTTTCGGCATCGTACTGCACTTTGTCAGCTATCTTTACAAAGCCGGACAGATCGCCATGATGACCGGAGCCGTAACAGCAGGCACACTGCCCGACAACGTCCTGCAGGCCGGAAAACAGGCTGTCAAAGAGCGTTTTACGACCGTGTCCGTCTACTACGTGGTCACCAGCGCCATCAGCGGCATATTCCATGAAATATCGAGAGGGGTCACTTCGATCGCCAACGCCGCCGGCGGCGAAGCGGGAAACACGATCGGCAGCATCATCACTGGCGTGATCGACACGATCGTGGCCTATCTGTGCGACTGCTGCCTCGGCTGGGTCTTCTACAATCAGGGGGCCAATGCCTTTCACTGCACCCTGCAGGGTGCCGTTCTCTTTTTTAAAAACTGGAAAGCGCTGCTGAAAAATCTCGGCAGGATCTTCGGAATGGGGCTCGCATCCTTTGCTGTGATCGGCGGCGCGCTGACCGCACTCTTCTATGCGGTTCTCGGAAGCTTTCCCGAATTGATCAGTGCCGTACAGAAAGCGGCGCAAAACAGCAGCAACGATGCGGGACAAAGCCTGAACAGCCCCTTCGCCGTACAGCTGTTCCTCGCCCTGCTCTTTGCCGTGATCCTGTGGTCAGTACTGCATGCGGTATTCGTACGCCCCTTCGTACTGGTAGGCGTACTGCGCAATTACATGGCCGCCGGTATTCAGAACACTCCCGCTGAAAGTGATTTCGGCGAAGTCGCCAAGATCTCTCCGAAGTTTCGTAAGCTGCAGGAAAAAGCAGCACAGTAAACATACTGCCGCGGAGCTTTTCTCACAGCCTCTCGGTCCGGCTGCTCATTGTGCCCATCATCCGCATATAGCAGTCTTCCATGCCGTAACGCGGTTTCCAGCCCAGAGCGCGGAGCTTTTCCGAGGAGAGCCTGAGTTTTGTCTCCGCGGCATATCCGTACGGATTGTTTTCGGGGATGTCCCTGATCACGCGGATCCTGCCGCCGGCCAGTTTGTCCGCCACAAAGGACGCCATGCCCGCTATGGTCGTATGAAGTTCTTCATTGGCGACATTGTAGGCTTCTCCGGCCTTTCCCTTCGTGAGAATGGTGAGGATGCCCGACACTGTATCGGCCAGGTAGCAGTAATTGCCTTCTGATCGGCCTTCCGTGTGCAGCACGATATCGGTGCCTTCCATATAGCTGCGGGCGAACTGGGCAAATACCCTGTTCTCGCCTGCCAGCACGCCGGCGCCGAACGTCTGCGCGAGTCTTGCGATGCGCGTGGGGACCTTGTACTCCGAAGTATAAGCGGCACACAGATTCTCGCACAGCCTCTTGCTTTCCGGGTAGCAGCAGCGGACAGCGACCGGATCCAGGCTGCCCATCCGCTCTTCCGTCACGCGCTCCTCGCCGGGGCACTGCCCGTAAACTTCCATGGAAGAAAGGTACACAAAGGAACGCACCTGCTTCTCCCTGGCGTATTCCAGGAGACTGCGCGTGCCGTCCACCGCTGTGGCGATCGTTTCGACGGGTCTTTCGACCATGGTCTTCGAAGCCGTGACGGAAGCGCCGTGGATGACATAATCCATGCGGTTCACGCTCTCTGCCACGGCCGCTCCGAACGAACGCCGGAGATCACAGACCGTGAGGTTGATATCCCCGCGCATCAGCAGGTCGCCGTATATTTTTTCCGCTTTCTCCGCGTTGCGCACAAGGGCCAGGATCGTGATGTCCGTGTTTTTCAGACGGTTCATGCAGGCCAGCGTCCTGACAAGTGCTGAGCCGATGAGGCCGGTGGCACCGGTCACCATGACCGTCGTCCCGCGAAGTTCCGCTTCGGGGAGCGAACCGTCCGTCACATTCCTCTCCAGGTCCTCCTGCAGATACGGGTCGCCGGGACTTTCCAGGATCCTACTCATAGATCGCCTTTCCGCCTCCCTGCCCGTTTTCCCGGGCCTGGCGCCTTATATAATCTTCTGCCATTCTGCTGATCTGTGTCTCATCCTTCGGCAGTTTTTTCGTGATCAGAAATTCCTCGTACGCGTCGCAGCAGGTCTGCACGTCGTCCGTAAAAGCCACCTGCCTGCCGTGGTCCAGCCACAGGACCTTGTTGCACAGTTCCCTGACCTGGGGAATGATATGGCTGACCAGGATACAGGTCACGCCGCCATCCAGGATCTCCTTCATCTTATCGCCGCTCTTCTTGCGGAAAGCGCCGTCGCCGACGCTGAGCACCTCGTCCAGAATGAGGATATCCGGATTCACCAGGCAGGCAATGGAAAAGGCCAGGCGGCTCTTCATGCCGCTGGACAGCTGCTTGAATTCATAGTCCTGGAATTCCTCCAGCTCCGCAAAACGGATGATCTCCTCGTATTTTTCGTCCATGAAGCGCCGGGTATAGCCCAGCAGCGCGCCGCGCAGATAGGCGTTCTCGCGCACCGTCATATTGCCGTCGAAGCCCGAGGTGAGCTCGAGGAGGGCCGCGATGCTGCCATTCGTGTGCAGCGTGCCGTACGTCGGGATCATGATGCCGGTCACAGCCTTGAGCAGCGTACTCTTGCCGGCGCCGTTCGAGCCGATGAGCCCGAGCATGTCCCGCTTCTCAAGGGTGAACGTGACATCCTTGTCCGCCCAGAATTCCTTGATATGATATTTTCCCGTCAGTTTCCTGATCACGTACTCCTTCAGGCCGATCGCCTTGAAGTCGCCGGTGAGATAGCGGATGCTGACATGGTCACAACTGATGACTGCCATATGTTTTGCCTACAGATAATAGAGAAACTGGTGGTTGTACTTCTTGTAAATGACCATGCCGAGCGCCAGGAACAGCATCGCGTACAGTGCGCAGAGACCGTGATAAGCCAGCGACGGGATCTTGTGTTCGATCACGATGACACGGAAGTACTTGATGTACACGTACACCGGATTGAGCAGAAACAGTCTGCGGTATTGGGCCGGGAACTTATCCACCGTGTAGAAGACTGCCGACATGTAATTGACCAGTGTGAGGAGCACATCGTAGAGATAGCGGATATCCCGGAAAAACACGTACAGTGCCGACAGGACCATCCCGATGCCGATGTTCATAAGGAGCAGGCAGGCGATCGGATAGACGAGCAGCAGCATGCGGAAATTGAAGCGTATGCCGTCGAAGGCGCAGAACACGAAATAGACGGCCAGCGTCAGGGCGAAGTTCACGAGCGCCGACACGTTCTTGGACAGCACGAACATGTACTTCGGCACATTGATCTTCGTAAAGATGCCGGCATTGTCCACGAGGCTGTTCATACCGTTCCTGGTGGATTCCCGGTAGTACGACAGCACGATGTTGCCGGAGAACAGATAGATCGTGTAGTGCGGGATGTCCTTTCCGAAGAACGTACTGAAGATCACCTTCATGACCAGCAGGGTGAGCAGCGGCGAGAGCACGCTCCAGCCCATGCCGAGTATGCTGCGCTTATACTTTTCCTTGAAGTCCCGGTTGACCAGTTCTTCAAACATGAACTGGTATTTTTTGATTTTTCCAAACAGTCGGTTCATATGCTCCGTCAGTTGTTTTCCAGAAATGTCTTTTCCGACCACGCAATAATAGCACGTTTCCGTGCGCGCAGAAAGTCCGACAGCGCCAGCACGGCCGCAGCCGTCAGGAATGCACACAGCAGGTAGACGCCGACACGCTCCGTGCGTCCCATTTCCGCAGGCAGAATGCGGTTCAGATTCTGCGCATAGTAAATGTGGGAGAAAAAGAGTGCCGCGCTGAACCTGCCGAGGAACCGGGTCGCCTTCCCGTCAAAGAGGGCCGCACCTGCCGGCTGTCTGCTGAACGACAGAAAGATGGCCGCTGCCAGCAGAAAAATAAAAAAGTAATCATACTGCGAAGGCTTCCTGTAATACATGTACAGGACCACAGCTGTATAAAGAAACAGTTCCAGCACCGCCAGGAACACGCGTACGGAATATTTCCAGCGCAGGCTCCGGAAACGGGTGCAGACAGTGCGCAGCACGACGCCGAGGCACAGGTCCGCCATGGCCCTGAGCAGCCCCTTGTAAAAGAGGCCCGTCCAGACTGAAGGATCGCGCGGATGGTTGAACGTGCGGCACAGGTACCCGTACAGGAACAGCATGAGGAGCGGCGCCGCGATCTTCGGCATCATGTCGGGAAAACGGCGCAGCAGGGGATAGAGTACTGCCATGCACAGAAGCATGGCCGACACATACCAGATCACCCCGTCGAAGCCTTTCATGTACAGGCCGCTCATCTTCACGAGCAGCAGTTCCCAGAAGGAAGAACAGAAGAAGCGGACAATGCCGCCCGGGGACAGTCTGCGGACTGCGGCAACGAACACGAAGCCTGCGATCCATGCGGGCAGAAAGACCGGCAGGACCGCGCGCAGCTTGCCGCCGAGAAAGTGCAGCGTATCATGTCCCAGCGTACCCGGAAGATATCCTCCCCTGCGGTCCTCCGCCGCCGTGTGCTCCGCCATCAGCCAGCCCGATACGATAAAGAAAAACTCGACGGCCAGAGAGCCGCCGAGAAATACACAGTTGCTGTCTCCCAGCAGATATCTCGTGTGATGCAGGACCACGATCAGCGCAAACACAAAACGCAGCAGATCAATTTTCCCGTTCCTCACACCTTTCATTTGGTCTTTGCCACTCCCATCAGTTCTTCCACTTTGTCGGCGATCCTTTCGGAGGAATGACCGTCGTCGATGCAGCCTCTCGCCGCCAGGAATTTCTCCGTGTCCGCCAGATATTTTGTCTCGTTAAAACCCAGGATGTTCTTCTCTATCTCATCGTTGTTCCTGGCGACCGGGAAGGGAGTGCTCTCCAGCTTGAAATAGAAGCCGCGCTCGTCATTGTACATCTCTATGTCTTTCGCGTAGATGAAGCCCGGCCTGCGGCTGAGCATGAAATCATAGATCCAGGAGGAATAATCGGTGATGCCGACATCGACAAAGGACAGCATCTGCTGAATATCGGGGACGGAAGTCACATCGATCACGTCGCGGGAATCGATGCGGTTCCTCTTCTTCTCTGTTTTCTTGTCGTTGTCGTGATAGCGCAGAAGCAGCTTCCACTCTCCGCCGAAGCGTTTGTGCAGGGCCGCCACGATGCGGGCCGCGCTCAGGTCGTACACCGCAAAGTTGTGGGAGTCCCGGAAGGTCGGCGCATACAGCGCGAACTTTGTGTCCTCCGGCAGCACATAATCGGTAAGGAACTGCTCTTTCCACTTTTTTCTCTTCTTTGCGAACGTGTCGAAGAAAACATCGTTGCGCGCATGCCCGAGGCGCAGGATCGGCGTATCCTTCCAGAAGGATTCGCGGTAAACACCCTCTTCGAAGGTACTGTCGGAAATGCAGTAAGTCGTGAGTTTTCCCGTGCGCGCTGCGGCCTCAGGCCACGATACATTCGTGTTGTAATGTGCGGGGTCGAACCTTTTGATACCGAGAGAACCGTGCCAGGTCTCGATCACGATCTGGTCTTTCCTGACCGGAAAAGGATAGAACTTGTCCCCGAGGAGTGAATTGATGACGATGACTTTGGCGGAAACCGCCGTTTCAAAGTATTCAAAGGAATTGATCTTCACAAGATGCACGTTTTTACGCAGCGGGATCTCGCCCGGATCAAGCAGGTTGTCCACCGCCCACCATATGTCCACGGGGGATTTCCTGCGCAGCAGTTCGTCGCAGATATATGCGGGATTGCATGCGTATGCGTGCTGAAAGGTGATGAAAAGGATACGGTCCGGGACTGTGGCCGCGTGCCTGGAAAGGATCTTTCTGTTGCCGTAGCCGATGCGGCGGTCCGTCCATGCGGCGAACTGTTTCCAGGCCACTCCGATACGGTGAAAAAACTTACCCTCTACTGCCGCCGGGTATATGCGTCTGCACTTCCTCTTTATAACATTGAATACCATTGCTCCACTGTTCCCTGTTACAGACCGAAGATCTGCGAATTCTCGTGTGCGTCCACGATGGCCCGGAAAATGTAGAAATCGATCGGTGTCGTGATCTTGATATTTTCCGTACGGCCCTGGACCGTATAAAGTTCATAACCGTAGTATTTTATCATACTCGCAGAATCAATGAAATCTTTTTTACCTTCCGAAAGAGCCTTTTCATGGCATTCCAGGATCTGTCCGAGCCGGAAGCCCTGCGGAGCCCTTGCCATAGCGCACTGGCTGCGGTCCAGGATACGGCCGACCCTGCCGTCCTGACTGTTGTCGATGAAAATCGTCTCGGTCGCCGGCACCACGGTGATCGCATTGCCTTTTTCCTTCACACAGGCAATGTTCGCCGCGATCGTGGAAGAGGCGACAAGAGGACGCACGCCGTCGTGGATCAGGATCACAGTATCGTCGGGATACATCTTTCTCGCGGCCTTGAGACCGTTGTAGATCGACTCCTGCCCGGTGCTGCCGCCCGGTACGATCATCCTCACCTTTGTGAGGTTGAACTTGTTTACATACTTGCGCATCTGCGGGATCCAGTCCTTCAGGCAGACTACGACTATGCCGTCGATCCCGTCATGATTTTCGAATTTTTCCAGCGTGTAGATAATGATCGGCTTGCCGTACAGCTCCAGGAACTGTTTGGGTACCGACTGTGTGCTGCGTCCCATGCGTGTACCGGTGCCGCCGGCAAAGATCAAAGCGATATTCAATCTGTTTTTCCTCCGCCGCCCTGCGGCTCCGTTGTTCCTGTCAGGTCTTTGCCCGCGGCGTCTCCCAGGCTGAACGGCCTGAAAAACGCGTGGCTTTCACGTTCCTCGACGGGCGGGATCCTGTTGTAATCTCCGAACAGGCGCGTCAGGTATTGTTCGATCGCAGCCGGACATTTCCGCATTCTTCCGCAGTAGGGCAGTTCCACCGTATCGCAGATCTCGCTGCGCTCATACAGTTCGCCCCAGAACACCCGGCGTCCTGTCGGGATGGAAACATATTTTGAACGGCCGTTGCGGCAGCGCCTGTTCCAGCGGTCTCCGTCCTTTACGAGTCCGTCCAGGCTGCGCCAGGAAAGCAGCGCACCGAACACGATCTTGGTCCGGAACTTGCGCTGCAGTGAACGGTCTCCTGTCGAACATGCAAGTCTCATGAGCGGTTCCCTGTCGCGGTAGAACTTGCGGCAGGACACCAGAAAGCCGTACGCCATGCAGCCGAAGCCGTGCAGCGCGCGCAGGAACCGGCTGTCATAGGTGTTTTCAATGATGAACAGATCCACGAAAGCGCCGCACTCGCTGTTCTGAAAGTCCTCGCGCGTTTTCACGGATGTTCCCTTCAGCAGGATACGTGAAAGCATAAGGCCGTAATTGTGCGTATCCTGCGGCGTATGGATCCAGTACTTATCGCCGAATTCTTTCCGGAATTCGGGAATGAACCGGTCATAATCCGCACGCGGCATGTTGATGTCGATATCGTCGTCCCACGGAATGAAGCCGTGATGACGGTAAGCTCCCAGTGCCGAACCGCCGCCCAAAACATAGACAAGACCGCAGCGGTCGCAGACCGACACGATATCGTCAAGTATGCCGGTCAGTACCGCCTGCAGCTGCTGCAGCTGTTCTGTATCGAGCGTGACCAGTTCCCCGGACCGGATATGTTTGAAAGCGTCGACTGTGGAAAGAGACATGCTGTCCTTACTGACCCCGATCAGGCTGCCTTGGGTCAGAACTCATATTTCTGGTGAAAGAACTTGGCCTTGAGGAACGAGGCTGCCTTGCGGCCCCACTCGACCTTCTCCGTGTAAATATACGGAAGTTCGCAGATATCCTCCCTGCGAAGTTTCCCTGTATGCAGCTGATAGTCCAACCAGACATTCAGGATGATCTCCCCGACCCGGCCGCAGTATCTGGCCTGGTAAAAAGACAGACCCGTGACGTCAATGCGTTTCTCCAGTTCCCCGAGTATGTCAAAAAGCCAGGTACAGTAGGTATCAAGGCACTCCCTGTCCATGATCATCATGTTGAACATATGGCCGCCGGTGCGCTGCAGCACACGGTCAAAAGATCCCAGATATTCCGGGTACCTGTCTGCCAGAATGCGGCGTGTCTCGTAGAGATGCGCTGCATAATGCGTGTGTTCGTAGTGCGAATACAGCGTTTCGATATAGTAGCGGCGCATGCGCGGTACTACAACGCGGCAGGTACCGAGCACGCTGCGCAGTTCCTCGCCGCCGATGATCGCATCGAACGGGTCGCCCGTCTTCGCGGCGTGGGTCCTGCTGCCGAAGTAGCGGCGGTAATGCACGAGCCCGAGATAATCACAGTCCAGATTTTTCCACGCCCAGTACAGTCCGGTGAGCTCGCAGTAGAGTGCGTTCTTCTCCGAAATGTTTTCTCCCGTGTCATCCCTTGCGTATCCGAGGTCAAGGGGCTTTCCGTCTTCCGTCTTTTCTATGGAAGCGCCGACCTGCAGCGGAACGTATACGGGATCGACCGGCATACGGTACTTTTTATGCGTCGTTACGACGATTTTTACAGAGCGCGGATCTCCTGCCATCTTCTGTCTGTCCCAGCATTCAGGCGGCCGGCATTTCCGACCTGCCTGCGGAAGTAAATCAACTTACTATATCATAAAAGCTGCCGAAAATGAAAAAAGCCTTCCTCCGGCCTTCAGCCGCTTCCGTCATGTTTCGGGCCGTTTCCTGCCCTGTACCCTGGAAGCGCCTTTCCGTACGGCATTTTCCCCGTACTGCCGGCGGATGTCCTGCAGCATGGCATCGATCCTGTCGGTGCGCGGATCCTTCTTTGCGGGCGGTTCCATTTCAAACAGACTCAGCTGCCTGTATTCCTGTCTGTCGAGTGACGTGCCGCCGACTCCGATCAGGCGAACGCTGCCGCCCTTTGCAAAGACGCCGCCGTTCCCGTCTTCTCCGAACAGCAGTCTGTGCAGCAGTTCCTCTGCGGCCCTGTAGATATCCTTTTCCGAATTGACGGATTCCGGCAGTGCCGACTGTCTGGAAAGTCTCCTGAAGGTATCTGTCTTCACACTGACTGTGACCGTGCCGGCATAGCAGCCGTCCTTCTGCAGGCGCCTCGCGACCGAGGCAGAAAGCTCCTTCAGGACCGGCAGCGCCTCTTTCTCATAATTCACCGCTGTGATATCCGTCGGGGTCGTCGTCTCATTCGAGCAGCTCTGCATCTCGTCGGCGCTTTCCTCAACCTCGGAGCTTCCTGCCCCGCGGCTGCTTTCGGAAATATAGGTGCCGCCCTTTTCCCCGAGCAGCGAAATGAGCAGCGCCGGATCCGCAGCGGCTGCATCGCCGATCGTGAGGATGCCGAGATTGGCCAGTCTTTCCGCCGTTCTCGCCCCGCACCCGTACAGTTCGCCGATCGGCAGCGGCCACAGTCTGGCCGGCACCTCCTCCGGCCACAGTGTATGCGTCCGGTCAGGTTTTTCAAAGTCACTGGCCATCTTGGCCAGCAGCCTGTTCACCGAAATGCCGACGTTGACGGTAAAGCCGAGTGTATCCCTGACTTCCCTGCGGATCCTGTCCGCCGCGCTGACGGGAAAGCAGCCTGTCTCATCCTCCGCAGGGTGACTGTGCCCCGGGATCACCTCGCAGGCGGGAAATCTGTCCTGCGTTCCGGTCATGTCCAGGAAGGCTTCATCGATCGAGACCTGTTCCATGCGGGGCGTATGTTTTTTCAGGATCTGCATAAAGGCGCGGGAATACTCCCTGTAGGTCGCAAAGTCGGACTCCACGAGCACCAGGTTCGGGCACTTCTGCAGGGCTTTGACGACCGGCTCTCCCGTATGTATGCCGTATTTCTTCGCCGGAATGGATTTTGCCGTGATCACGCCGTGCCGTGTTTTGACGTCCCCTCCGACGGCGGACGGAATATCCCGGAGATCGACGCAGCCGGGGTCCTCCTTCAGTCTCCTGACTGCCGACCAGGAAAGAAATGCACTATTCACATCCACATGAAAAATCAGGTGTTCCATCTTCATTCCCGCCATCCGGGGCGCTGCTGCGCGGCCATAGTCACAGAACAGGGCCGAAGCCTGTCATACTGAAAGCATACGTCATTTTGCCCGTCTGTTCAAACGGCGCAAAAAAGGACCCCGAAGCCGCTGCGGTCTCGGGGTCCTCCGGATCTTGTACTGATCAGCGCTTGCTGAACTGCGGAGCGCGACGTGCGGCCTTTAAGCCGTACTTCTTTCTTTCCTTCATGCGAGGGTCTCTCGTAAGATAACCGGCCTGCTTGAGGGTAGATCTGTAGGTCTCTTTATCTGCCTCGCAGAGTGCCCTGGCAATACCGTGGCGCACTGCACCGGCCTGTCCGGCGGTACCGCCGCCTCTGACCGTGATCTTAAGATCGAACTGATCTGCAGTTGAAGTAGCTGTCAGGGGTTCCATAACGATAGTCTTCAGTGTCTGCAGGCCAAAATATTCGTCAAGGGACTTGCCGTTGACGGTGATGTTTCCTTTTCCGGCGGTCATGAAAACACGCGCTACAGCGGATTTTCTTCTGCCCGTTCCGTAATATACGACTGCCTTAGCCATGATGAGTCTCCTTTCGCTCTCCGATTAGAATTCCAGCTTTTCGGGCTTCTGCGCGGCGTGTTCATGTTCGGAGCCCTCATAGACATAGAGCTTCGTGAACATCTGCCTGCCGAGAGGGCCGCCGGGAAGCATGCCGCGGATGGCGTGTTCCACTGCCTTTACCGGTCTCTTCTCAAGCATCTCACGGAGAGTCGCATACTTTGCGTTGCCGGGATATTCACTGTGTGAAAAATAAACCTTCTGATCCAGTTTCTTGCCTGTCACCTTGACCTTGCCGGCGTTGAGAACGATCACATAGTCACCGGTATCCAGAAAAGGAGTATAGATGGGCTTGTTCTTGCCGCGAAGCACTTTGGCGACTTCGGACGCAAGGCGGCCGAGCGTCATATCGGTAGCGTCTACCACATACCATTTTCTTTCAATGGCGGGTGCGCTGGGAATATATGTTTTCATCGATGTTTCCTCCGTTATAATACATCTGCAGCTGTCTGCGCGATTCGCAGGGGCCGTGGGATCCTGCCAGACCCGGGGAGTCTGTACTGTTTCGGATCGCAGCCGTCACGCGGAGTATATTATAAGACTCCGTGATTCAGCATGTCAAACAGTTTTTCATCCAGGAACCGGTACTGCACCAGGACCAGGCCCTTTGCCGGCGCCGTAGGGCCTGCTGCACGCCTGTCCTTTGCTTCCAGCATCTGCCTGACTTCCCCGGGCTGCCTGGCACCGCGTCCGACCTCTATGAGCGTCCCGGCGATAATGCGCACCATGTTGTAGAGAAAACCTGTCCCGGTCACGCGGATCACGATCTCCCGCGGCTGCCGCAGTCCGGATGCCTCCACCGCCACGGACGTCACCGTGCGCACGGTCGTCTCCGCCTGTGTATACACGCAGCAGAAGCTGGCGAAATCATGCTCCCCGACAAGATACTGCGCGGCTTCCCCCATTCTGTCCGTATCCAGGTCAAAACAGGTGTGAAAGCTGTAGAGCCGCTTCATCGGGTCCGGATACGCGGCGCTCCAGATGTGATACTCGTATGTTTTTTCCGTTGCGCACCTGCGTGGATGAAATTCCGGCGGCACCTCAAAGGACCTGGTGACCCTGATCTGCTCCGGCAGGCGCCCGTTCAGCGCCAGTCCGAATTTCTCCGGCGGGATCCTGGATGCGGTATCGAAAACGGCAAAATTGCATTGCGCATGCACGCCCGCATCGGTACGGCTGGCGCCGATGACCAGAACGGGTTCTCCCGTAAGTTCCGTGAGCGCCCTGTCCAGCTCGCCTTCGACGGTCCGCTGTCCGGGCTGTCTCTGGAAACCGGCAAAATCCGTTCCATCATATGCGATTTTCAGAAGGATCCTGGGCATTCAGACACCGCCTCTCTGCACCGCCCGGCCGGACGGCCTTTCTCAGAAAAACACGCGCACCGCGATCGCACCGGCAAAATAGACCGCCAGTACTGTATATGCCGCAATGTCCTTCCTGCGGTATATCAGCGGTTTCATTCTCGTGCGCCCTTCGCTGCCCCGGTAGCAGCGGGCCTCCATCGCCAGTGCCAGGTCGTTGGCTCTGCGGAACGCCGAAACGAACAGCGGCACCAGGATCGGTACCATGCTGCGGACACGGGCCGTGAGCCTTCCGCTTTCGAAATCAGCGCCGCGCGCCATCTGCGCCTTCTTGATCTTGTCGGTCTCTTCCGTCAGGATGGGGATAAAACGCAGGGCGATCGACATCATCATCGCGATCTCATGCACGGGCACATGCAGGACCTTCAGCGGTCCCATCAGGCTTTCGAGCGCGTCCGTCAGCTGGTTCGGCGTGGTCGTAAGCGTCATCATCGTGGAACCGATGATCAGGAAGGTCAGGCGTATCGCCATTTTGGAAGCAAAATCCACACCTTCGTAAGTGATCGTCAGTTTCCAGAAGTGCACAAGAGGCCTGCCGGGCGTCAGGAAAAGATTGAACACCACAGTGAAGGCGAGCAGCATCAGGATCCCCCGCATACCGTGCAGTACATAGCGGAACGGCACATTCGACAGGACGATCAGCAGCCCCAGAAAAATGCCCGCGTAAAAATAACCCGCAAAGTCCTTTACCACGAACAGCGAGATGATGTAGACCAGTGTGCCGAGCACCTTGACCCTTGGGTCAAGGCGGTGCAGCACGGAATCCGTCTGATAATATTGTCCGAGCGTGATCTCCCTGAACATCTGCGCTATACCCCGCCCTGTCCGCGCCCGCGTGCGGCAAGGATCTCCGCAGCGGCTTCCTCAGCCGTCAGCGCATGCACAGGGACATCCAGTCCCCTGTCCCGCAGGCACTGCATGATATACGTGATCTCCGGAGCCGCAAGGCCGATCTTCTCCAGTCCCGCGCTGTCCTGAAACACCTCCCGCGGCGTACCGTCGCGGAAAACAGTGCCCCTGTCCAGGACGACGATGCGCTCTACGTACCTGGCTACATCTTCCATGCTGTGCGACACCAGAAGGACCGTTTTCCCGTCCCTTTCATGCAGCGTCTTGAGAAGTTCCAGGATCTCGTCCCGGCCTGCCGGGTCCAGGCCGGCCGTCGGCTCGTCCAGCACCAGCACCTCCGGGTGCATGGCCAGCACACCGGCTATGGCAGCGCGGCGTTTTTCACCGCCTGACAGTTCAAAGGGCGACTGGCTGTAATATTTTTCCTCCAGCCCGACCTGTGCCAGTGCTTCCCTGGCGCGCTGTTCCTGTTCCTGTGCAGTCAGCCCGAGATTTTTCGGTCCGAACATCACGTCAGTCAGTACATCGGCTTCGAACAGCTGATACTCCGGATACTGAAAAACAAGACCCACATCGGACCTCAGTTTCCGGCGGTCGCTTCCCTCCCCCCGGATATCCCGGCCGCGGTACAGTATCCTTCCCGACGTCGGCTCCAGCAGGCCGTTCAGAAGCTGTACGAGCGTGGACTTCCCGGAACCGGTGTGACCGATGAACCCGGTAAACTGGCCTTCCGGAATATGCAGCGTCAGGTCCTTCAGCGCACAGGATTCCATCGCAGAACCCTGGTCATATAGGTAGCTGACATTCTCCACGGTAAGGATATCCTCGCGCGCCTTTGCCAGCTGCGCGGCTTCCCCCGCTTCTTCGGAATGCAGGGAAACATCGGAAGCTGCGGGCTTCCCGGACGTTTTGACTTTCTCGGTCAACCCCAGCGCTTCTGCCAGTTCCTCCCGGGTCAGTATGCCCTTCTCAAGCTTCAGCCCGCCCTTTTCGAGCTCGCTCGAAAGGAGCGTTGCCTGCGGCACGTCGAGATGGATCGCGCGCAGCTCGTCCACGCGTGAAAACACCTCGCGCGGCGTTCCCTGCATCGCCAGCCTGCCTTCGTTCATGACGAATACTCGGTCTGCGCAGACAGCCTCCTCCATGTAATGGGTGATCAGAATGATCGTAATGCCTTCTACATCGTTCAGAGCGCGCGCCGCCCGGATGACTTCGCGGCGTCCGCCGGGATCCAGCATGGCGGTCGGCTCGTCCATGATGATGCACTTGGGATGCATGGCCAGCACACCGGCTATGGAGACCCGCTGTTTCTGTCCGCCGGAGAGGCGGTTGGGCGATCTTTTTGCATACTCTTCCATGCCGACGATCTTCAGGCTCTCCTTTACGCGTTCCCAGATCTCCGCGGTAGGGACACCCAGGTTCTCCGGGCCGAAACCGACATCCTCCTCGACGACCTGCCCGATGATCTGGTTGTCCGGATTCTGGAAGACCATACCGGCTTCCTGCCGCACCTTCCAGAGATTCTGTGCATCGTTCGTATCCATGCCGTCTATGCAGACCGTTCCGCCTGTGGGGAAAAGAAGGGCATTGATGTGTTTTGCCAGCGTAGATTTTCCGGAGCCGTTGTGCCCCAGCACTGCCACGAACTGGCCGCGTTGTATGTCGAGGTCAACGTCCGTGAGAGCTTCCACGACGCTTTCCACATTGCCTTCCTCATCTTTTCTCTCATACCGGTGCGAGAGCCCCCGGGTCCTGACCATTTCCGCAATCCCCATTGCTCATCTCCGTGCCGCTTTGTCTGTCTGCTATATTAAAGCATGACGGCTGCCTTTTCCACAAAAACCTGCCGCAGTCAGCGCACAGGGCTTTGCCGCAGTCTCTACATAAAAGCAGGCCATGTCCTCCTCTGCGGATGGACACGGCCTGTCTTGTCTTAACCTGAAAGTGAAACTGCTGATCAGACGAGCTCCAGAACGACCATCAGAGCGCCGTCGCCCTTTCTCTGTCCGATCTTGATGATCCTGGTATAACCACCCTTGCGGCTGGCGAAACGGGGACCGTATTCATCGAACATCTTGGCGATAAGATCAACTTCCTTCGTAGCCTTTTTGCGGCCGGCTGCCTCTGAAGGCACCTCGACTACAGGATACATGAAACGCAGAAGCTGTCTGCGCGCAGCAAGGCGGCTGGGCTTGTCTTTCCTGATCTCCTTGTCGACTTCGTCATACAGGGTGACCTTCTTGCCGTCTTTCTCCTCTTTCATGCGCTTGCCGTCTTTGTCTTTGCGGGGCGCCTTGGCTTTCACCGTGACGGTCTCCACATTGTCCTTTTCCCTGACGGCCAGTGTGATCATGGGTTCAACAAGCTTCTGGACTTCCTTGGCCCTGGCTTCGGTGGTGATGATCCTGCCCCTGTAAAGCAGGGCAGTGACCTGGCTGCGGAGCAGTGCCTTCCTGAGCTTGGTCTTCTTGCCGAGTTTTCTGTACATTGCCATGATAGATCTCCTTTTCCGGCGCTCTCCTTTTCGGGATGCACCTACGTTCCGCGGCGCGCTTCGGTCTTACCCGCGAAAAGTTTCTGTCTGCGCGCCGCACCTGCGGATTTACCGGCGCACAGACCCGGCTGCCTTTCGGCCGTCGGAGTCATCTGTTCAAAATCAGGCCTCTTCGTCGTTCTTCAGCGAAAGACCGAGTTCCTTAAGTTTTGCCAGCACCTCTTCGAGCGATTTGCGTCCGAGGTTCCTGACCTTCATCATATCGTCCGGGGTCTTGCTGCAAAGTTCCTCGACAGTGTTGATGCCGGCCCTCTTGAGGCAGTTGAAAGAGCGGACTGAAAGTTCCAGTTCGTCAATGCTCATTTCGAGGATCTTGCCCTTCTTGTCGTCTTCCTTCTCTACCATGACCTCCGCGGTCCTGGCATTTTCAGACAGATCGATGAAGATGGAAAGATGCTCGCTCAGCACTTTGGCCGCAAGGCTCACAGCCTCATCAGGCTGCAGGGTCCCGTTGGTATAAACATCCAGCGTGAGCTTGTCAAAGTCCGTCTGCTGCCCGACACGCGTGTTCTCGACTGTAACATTGACGCGCTCCACCGGCGTGTAAATGGAATCCACCGGAATGACGCCGATCTTTGTATCTTCGGTCTTGTTGCGGTCGGCACTGATATAGCCTCTTCCCCTGGTGATCGTCAGTTCGATGAAGAGCTTGGCCTTCTTGCCGCTGAGCGTTGCAATGACGAGATCCGGGTTCATGATCTCGATGTCCTGGTCCACCTGGATGTCGGACGCATGTACAATGCCTTCGCCCTCAAATTCGATGTAAGCGATCTTGGGTTCATTGGTCTCGCTGTTGTTACGGATAGCCAGGCTCTTGATGTTCATGATGATCTCAGTAACATCCTCTTTTACTCCGGGAATGGTGCTGAATTCATGCTGTACACCGTCGATCTTGATCTGGCTGACCGCAGCTCCCGGAAGGGATGAAAGCATGATCCTTCTAAGGGAGTTTCCAAGCGTTATGCCGTAGCCTCTTTCGAGAGGTTCCACGACAAATCTGCCGTATTTTTTATCATCTGCAATTTCTTCAACAGTGATGTTCGGTCTCTCAAAATCAAACACGATTCGTACCCTCCATTGCGCGATTTCCTGTGACGGTCATGAATTTCTACGCGATTATTTAGAGTACAACTCGACGATCTGCATTTCATCGACGGGAACATCGATCTGTTCTCTGCGGGGAAGTGCACTCACTGTACCCTTGAGGTTCTCCTTGTCGACATCGAGCCACTCGGGAGTGAGCCTGCCGCCTGTCACTTCCATGATGTCCTTGAAGCGCTGCATGGATCTGGATTTTTCCCTGATCTCCACGACATCGCCGGGCTTAACGATATAAGACGGAAGATTGATGCGCTTTCCGTTGACATTCACATGCCTGTGTCCGACTACCTGCCTGGCTTCTCTTCTCGTACGGGCGAAGCCCATGCGGAAAATAACATTGTCAAGACGGCACTCCAGCATGGCCATGAGGTTTTCACCCGTCATGCCCTTCATCATATCTGCCTTGTCATAATAATTGCGGAAAGGCTTCTCAAGCACGCCGTAGATGAATTTTGCCTTCTGCTTCTCGCGAAGCTGGGAAGCGTACTCAGACATCTTGCGGCCGCTTCTCTTCAGCGTTCTCTTGGATTTCTTATCATATCCCAGGAACGTGGGGTCCAGGTCGAGGGATCTGCATCTCTTAAGTACCGGTACTTTATTGACTGCCATAAAGGCTCCTTTCTGTCAGGTTTCCCTGATACAGTTGTTTACAGCCGCGCCGAAAAGTTACGCGGCCTTCATCCAACAGATCTGCACGCTGTTATCAGACAGTACAGATCATACACGACGTTTCTTGGGAGGACGGCATCCGTTATGCGGTACCGGTGTCACATCCGTGATGGAGATGACTTCCAGGCCGGTCGCATTCAGTGCACGGATCGCTGCTTCTCTGCCCGAACCCGGGCCTTTGACAAATACTTCAACTGCCTTGAGGCCGTGAAGCTGTGCTGCCTTGGTAGCTGTCTCGGCAGCCATCTGCGCTGCATAAGGGGTGGACTTTCTGGAACCCTTGAAACCAAGTCCGCCTGCACTGGCCCAGCTGAGGGTATTGCCCTGTGCATCGGTCAGCGTAATGATCGTGTTGTTGAAAGATGACTGGATATGCGCCTGTCCGCGCTCTACATTTTTCCTGACATGCTTTTTCGCTGCATTTTTCTTAGCTGCAGCCGCTGTAATCTGTTTTGCCATGGAAACTGCCCTGCTTTCCTTTCTGTGGATGAATGCAAGTTGATATGCGCCGGATTACTTCTTCTTGTTCGCGATCGTCTTCTTCGGACCCTTGCACGTACGTGCATTGGTCTTCGTCTTCTGTCCGCGGCAGGGAAGTCCCTTCCTGTGACGGGCTCCTCTGTAGCAGCCGATCTCGGTGAGGCGCTTGATGTTCATTGCAACTTCACGGCGCAGATCGCCTTCCACATTATAATCTGCGGCAATTTCTTCACTGAGTTTCCTGACTTCGTCATCTGTCAGATCCCTGCAGCGGGTGTCAGGATTGACACCTGTCTTGGCGAGGATCTTGGTGGCGGATGAGCGGCCGATCCCGAAGATATAGGTAAGGCCTATCTCAACACGCTTGTCTCTGGGTAAATCGATACCTGCAATACGAGCCATTCTGGTTAAACCTCCGATTTTTCTGCATCTGATTGATTGGGGCAGGCGTCCTGCCCTGCCGGATGTGCTCCGGCGTTCCGCTGTGACTTTCATCACATTCTCTGCGATTCAGCCGACAGGGTATCAAAGAGTAATGCAAGGCATCTGAACCGAGGCTGTAAGGCTGCGTCTCCCCTGTTTCCGGTCCTGCCGGGCTTTCGGAAAACGTATACAAACCTGCGATCTGGAAGAGTCTGTGCCGGCTGCTGTGCTGCCGCTTTCAGGCCCCGCGGTGCAAGCACCGCACAATGCCACAAGCAATATTCCATGATAAAGAGTCATGAATGGCTCAGCCCTGTCTCTGCTTGTGCTTCGGGTTCTCGCAGATGACCCGTATGACTCCCTTGCGCTTTACGATCTTGCACTTCTCGCACATAGGTTTTACGGATGCTCTGACCTTCATTCCCTTTATCCTCCTTTCCGGAAAAGCTTTAAAAAAAGCGTAAAAAAAACATTCGGCTCCAAAAGAGCCGAATGCAATTTTATCACACGAATACCGATCATGCAACAAATATTTAACGGAAACGGTATTGTCCCGCAGTTACTTGTCTCTCCATATGATCCGGCCCTTGGTCAGATCATACGTGGACATTTCCAGCGTAACCTTGTCGCCCGGAAGTATACGGATGAAGTTCTGGCGAAGCTTGCCGCTAATATGCGCCAGTACGATCGCGCCGTTCTCCAGCTGTACACGGAAAAGTGTGTTCGGAAGTTTTTCAACTACGGTACCTTCCAGTTCGATCACATCTGCTTTAGACAAATCTCAACCCTCCAGGATCTTTACGATATCCGCGAATACTTTGTGCAGTTCCTGCGTGCCGTCGACTTTCTTCAGTACTCCCTTGCCCGCATAATACTCAATCAGCGGCTGCGTCTGGTCGTGATAAACTTCCAGCCTTTTCTGAACAGTCTCCGGCTTGTCGTCATCGCGCAGGACCAGCCTGCCGCCGCACGCGTCGCAAACACCTTCCTGCTTCGGCGCGGCATACCTTACATGGTAAGTGGCCCCGCAGTTCAGACAGGCCCTGCGGCCGGACATCCTGCTTACGATATGTTCATCCGGCACTTCTATGTCCAGTGCAAAATCGATCCCGTCCTGCATTTCCCGCAGCTTTCCGTCCAGCACTTCAGCCTGGGGGATCGTCCGCGGAAAACCGTCCAGCACATAGCCTTCCCTGCAGTCATCCTTCGATACACGATCCAGAAGAATACGTACCGTCAGTTCATCCGGTACGAGTTTTCCCTCGTCCATGTATGTTTTGGCTTCCTTCCCCAGCTCCGTACCGTTTTTGATATTGAAGCGGAAAATGTCGCCGGTGGATATGTGCGGGATCCCGTACTTTTCAGCGATCATGGCTGCCTGGGTACCTTTGCCGGCACCGGGCGCACCCAGCATAACGATTTTCAAAAATACCTCCTGCCGCAGTTTCCTGCGAAAGCAGCACATACCCGGACACGGAAAATACTGATCTCCGCAGGCCGGGTATGGTTGACTGTATCAGTCACTCAGGAATCCCTTGTAATTTCTTACCAGCATCATCGATTCGACCTGCTTGATCGTTTCCAGAACGACACTCACTACGATGATCAGGCTCGTGCCGCCGAATGAGATGTCCGCATTGAAAACGCCTCTGAAGATGAAAGGCAGGACACCGACGATCGTCAGACCGACCGCACCGATGAAAATAATGTAGTTCAGTACAGCCGTCAGATAATCGCTCGTGGGCTTTCCGGGACGTATGCCCGGGATGAAGCCGCCCTGCTTCTTCAGGTTGTCCGCGATCTCCAGCGGGTTAAAGGTGATCGAGGTATAGAAGTAAGCGAAAAACACAAGCATTGCGACATATGCGACCAGCCCCAGCGAATACTTGAGCTGTGCCGGCTTGCACCAGTAACTGGAGCTGAGATACTTCAGCGCTTCAGCCCACCAGCCTGTTCCCTTATAGCCCACCAGTGTGGAAATGATGACCGGGAATTCCATGATGGATGCTGCGAAGATGATCGGCATAACGCCGGCAGTGTTGACCTTGAGCGGGATGTTCGTGCTGTTGCCGCCCATCGTCTTTCTGCCCTGTATCTTCTTGGCATACTGCACCGGGATATGACGCTCGGCATCATTCAGCAGGATGACAAGCAGTACCATGCCCAGAATGACCGCTATGATGATCACACATGCGATCGTGGCATTGGCCACAGACTGTCCTGAAACGAACTGCTTGAACAGTGTCGTCATGTCCTGCGGGATACGGGAAATGATGTTGATGGTCAGCACGATGGATATGCCGTTGCCGACTCCGTTTTCCGTAATACGCTCGCCCAGCCACATCAGGAATGCAGAACCCGCTGTCAGCGTGGTAATGACGGTGATAACATTGATCGCATCGTAGGTCTGGAGAAGTCCCTGGCGGCCGAATCCGATCGCCATGGCACCGGACTCGATGAGGGAAAGCGCAATGGTCAGATAACGGGTGATCGATACGATCATCTTCCGGCCTTCTTCGCCTTCATGCTGCATCTCTTCCAGTTTCGGTATCGCGATCGTAAGAAGCTGCATAATGATCGACGATGTGATATACGGCGTAATGTTCAGCGCCAAAACTGACATATTCAGAAAGGATCCGCCCGTAAATGCATCAAAAAGGCTGAATGCATCTCCTGTCTGCTGTGACTCGAACCACTGTGAAAAGTAGTTCCTGTCAACGCCCGGTACGGGCAGCTGCGAGCCGAAACGAATCACGACCAGCATCAGCAGGGTGAAAAATATCCTCATGCGGATCTCTTTGATCTGAAATGCCTTTTTCACGGTTTCGAACATAGTTACCTCCGGAAAGAGACTTATTTGGCGTCGATCACTTCAGCCGTTCCGCCTGCCTTCTCGATCTTTTCCTTCGCTGATGCGCTGAAGGCATTTGCCCTGACGGTAAGCTTCTTGGTGAGTTCGCCGTGGCCGAGGATCTTGATCCCGTCAGCAGTCTTACTGACAGCACCGGACTCGAGCAGCTTGGCGGTATCTACCGTTGTGCCGTCTTCGAATTTCTCAAGAACGCTCACATTGACGGTCATGATCTCCCTGCTGTTGATGTCCTTGAATCCTCTCTTGGGAAGTCTTCTGTACAAAGGCATCTGGCCGCCTTCAAAACCGGGCCTGGGTCTCCCGGAACGTGCCTTCTGGCCCTTGCTTCCGAAGCCGGCGGTCTTTCCGTTTCCGGATCCCGTACCGCGGCCCCTTCTGAAACTGCTGTGTTTGGAACCATCAGCAGGTCTGATATTCGATAACTCCATCTCTTTCCTCCTTGCCGCATATACAGCGGCACCCGAAAAGAAATCCGCTCATGCGGTTTCTACGTTGTTTACAGCTCTTCGACTTTCAGCATGGGAGCAATCAGACGGATCTGTCCTCTTGTTGCCGCATTGTCGGGAAGAATGACGCTGCTGTTAAGCTTCTTGAAGCCCATGGACTTCACGATGGCCTTGTTCTTCGGAACCGCACCGATCGTGGACTTTACCAGGGTGATCTTGAGCATCTTGGAAGCTTCTGCTGACTTTTCAGCCTTGGGTGCCCTGGCAGCTTTCGCAGCCGGAGCAGCCTTCCTGGGTGCTGCTTTCTTCGTGCTATCCGCAGCCTTGGCAGTCTTTTTGGGAGCGGCCTTTTTGACAGCCTTCTCCGCCTTTTCCTCTTCTGCCTTCACTGCCTTTACTTCTTCGGTATTCTCAGGCATATTAACCTCCTTCGCGCTGATGTCGCGCTCCTGTCTCTCAGTTCTTGAAATCCGCAACATCCTTGCCGCGTCTTGCAGCTACTTCTTCCGGAACCTTGAGCTGTCCGAGTCCGTTGATCGTCGCCAGGACAACATTCTGCTTGTTGTTGGAGCCGAGGGACTTGGTACGTATATTCTTGATGCCCGCAAGTTCGCAGACCATACGTGCCGGGCCGCCGGCTATGATGCCGGTGCCGTCGGGGGATTTCTTGAGAAGGACGGAGGCAGAACCGAACTTGCCCGTGTAATCATGAGAAATACTTGCATTCTCATCGAGTGCCACGCTGACAAGATTCTTGGCTGCATCTTCCTTGCCCTTGCGGATCGCTTCGGGGATTTCTGTTGCTTTTCCGAGGCCTACGCCTACGTGGCCGTTGCCGTCACCTACGACTACGAGAGCCGTAAAACGCATATTACGACCGCCCTTTACGACCTTCGTAACACGCTTAATGGTAACGACTTTATCGTTGAGTTCCATCTGACTTGCATCAATCGTTGAACGCTTCATGATACCCTTCTCCCTCCTCAGAATTCCAGGCCGCCCTTACGGGCTGCCTCGGCAAGGGCTGCTACTTTGCCCAGATAGATGAAGCCACCGCGGTCGAACACGACTTTCGTGATTCCCTTATCGGCTGCTCTCTTTGCAATGATCTCGCCGATCTTTGCTGCCGCCTCTACATCGTCGGTATTCTTCAGCCCGCTGCTGATATCCTTTTCAACGGTGGATGCAGCGACCAGAGTCTGCTGCTTTACATCGTCGATGATCTGGGCATAGATGTGTTTATTGCTTCTGTAAAAAGACAGACGCGGTCTTTCGGCAGTACCGCTGAAGCGGTTGCGCGTCTTCAGATGTTTCTTTTCACGAACATCCTTTCTGCATTCCTTTGTGATCATCTTTCGTCCTCTCCGGGCCGGACACGCGGCATATTCCTTATGCCGGTTACCCGCGCCTCAAGTCAAATCCTTATGCCTTCTTGCCGGTCTTGCCAACCTTGCGGCGGATCTTCTCATCTGTATACTTGATGCCTTTGCCCTTGTAAGGTTCAGGTCTGCGCTTGTCCCTGATCTCCGCTGCGAGCTGACCGACACGCTCTTTATCAATACCCTTGACGGTGATGATCTGACCTTCCACGACTGTCTCCAGTCCTTCAGGATCCTCCATCTCCACCGGGTGCGAATATCCCAATGTCAGAACCAGCTTTTTGCCCTGCTTGGCCGCTCTGTAACCGACGCCGTTCACTTCCAGTTTCTTCTCGAATCCTTCCGTAACGCCGTGGACCATATTGTTGAGCAGGCTTCTCGTCAGGCCGTGAAGAGATTTTTCCTTCTTCAGGTCATTCGGTCTGGAAATTTCGATCTTTCCCTCTTCCTGGCTGATCTTCATCTCCGCCGGGAAAGTTCTTACGAGTGTCCCCTTGGGTCCTTTTACAGTCACTGTGTTATTTTCTGCAATATCGACGGTAACGCCCGCCGGTACGGCGATTGGCATCTTCCCTATACGTGACATGCCCGTACCTCCTGTAGTTTTTGTTTTCGGTTTCCCGGACCGCAGCGCGGCCCGATCGCAGCGGGATGGCCAAAACATCTCCCGCTCTGTCCGGCGGCATTGCCGCCGTATGCTTCAATTACCAGATAAATGCCAGTACTTCACCGCCGACCTTGAGTTCCCTGGCCTTGCGGTCAGTGATCACACCCTGGTTGGTGGAAAGGATCGCAGTGCCCATGCCGTCCAGTACCCTGGGCAGCTGGTCCTTGCTCGCATAAACGCGCAGGCCGGGCTTGGAGATTCTCTTCAGGCCGGTCAGGATCCTGTCGTTCTTATCCGCACCGTACTTCAGCGTGATGCGGATATCCTTGAAACTGCCGTTCTCGACGGTGTCTACACTCTTGATATAGCCCTCGTCCAGCAGGATCTGCGCGATCGCAAGCTTCATCCTGGATGAAGGGATATCTACCGTATCATGCTTAGCGGTATTTGCATTACGAATTCTCGTAAGCATATCCGAAATGGGATCATTCGTGGTATTCATTATCATTTGCCTCCTTCTCGAAGATTACCAGCTTGCTTTCCTTACGCCCGGGATCTCTCCCCTGTAGGCCAGTTCACGGAAGCAAATTCTGCAGATGCCGTATTTCTTCAGCACAGCATGCGGCCTGCCGCATATTTTGCAGCGGGTATATTCCCTGGTGGAGAACTTGGGTTTCATCTGCTGCTTGATCTTCATGGATTTCTTTGCCATGTTCTTTTATTCTCCTCCTGATTATTCAGCGGATGCCAGCGGCATCACTTTGAGAAAGGCATACCGAACAGTCTCAGAAGTTCCCTTGCTTCCTCGTCGGTTTTTGCCGTAGTGGTAAAAATGATGTCCATGCCTCTCACTTTGTCGACCTTGTCGTAATCGATCTCAGGGAATATGATCTGCTCTTTGATGCCCAGCGCGTAGTTTCCTCTTCCGTCAAAGGAATTAGGATTCACACCGCGGAAGTCACGCACGCGGGGGAGTGCCAGGTTTACAAGCCTGTCCAGGAATTCATACATCCTGTCACCGCGGAGCGTTACTTTGCAGCCGATCGGCATGCCTTCCCTGATCTTGAAGTTTGCGATCGACTTCTTGGCTTTGGTATAAACAGGTTTCTGGCCGGTGATCATGGTCATGTCCCCGGCTGCCGCCTCGAGAAGCTTTTCGTTTTCCTTTGCTTCACCGACTGCCATGTTCACAGTGATCTTGTCCAGCTTCGGTACCTGCATGGTATTCTTATAGCCGAACTTCTTGGTCAACTGTTCACGAATCTCGTCATTGTACTGATCTTTCAGTCTGCTCAATGTTCCAGACCTCCTTTCCCTGAGAATCAATCGATAGCCGCACCGGTCTTTTTTGCGATGCGGACCTTTTTGCCGTCTTTGATGCTGAAGCCTACGCGGGTCGTCTTACCATCGACCACAAGCATGACGTTCGAACTGTCGAGCGGAGCTTCTTCCTGGATCAGCCCGCCGTCCGGATGACCTGCAGAGGGTTTGGTGTGCTTTGTCACCTTGTTGAGCCCTTCGACCGTTACCTTGTGGTTCTTGCTGTCCACAGCGGAAACTTTTCCGGTCTGGCCCTTGTTTTTCCCGGCGATGACCTGTACGGTGTCGCCCTTCTTGATCTTACTCGTAGCCATTGCTCTCCTCCTTACAGTACTTCCGGAGCCAGGGAAAGGATCTTCATGAACTGCTTCTCACGGAGCTCTCTGGCAACGGGCCCGAAGATACGGGTCCCTGTGGGTGTCAGATCATCTTTGATGATGACTGCTGCGTTCTCGTCAAAACAAATATAGGAGCCGTCTTTCCTGCGGGTCTTGTTGACTGTGCGGACCACGACTGCCTTGACTACATCGCCCTTTTTGACAATGCCGCCCGGTGTTGCTTCTTTGACTGCACAAACGACGACATCGCCGATACGGGCATATCTTCTCGTTGAACCGCCGTTGACGCGGATGACCAGAAGCTCCCTGGCGCCGGTATTGTCGGCAACTTTCAATCTGCTTTCCTGCTGAACCATAGTGCTTTCCTTCCTCTCTGATCCTCAACAGCGAATTAGCGGGCCTTCTCTACGACGGAAACGAGTCTCCATCTCTTGGTCTTGGAAAGCGGACGGGTCTCCATGACCTTCACGGTGTCCCCGACGCCTGCTTCGTTATTCTCGTCATGAGCATACAGAGTATATGTTTTCTTAACGATCTTTCCGATGACGGGATGCTTGACATTATCCTGGATGGCCACCACGATCGTCTTGTCCATCTTGTTGCTGACAACCTTGCCAACACGGACTTTTCTAAGGTTTCTCTCTTCCATGTTCATATCCTTTCCGGGCGCCTCAGTCAGCAGCCTTCTTCTGAGTCAAAACTGTCTGGATACGTGCGATATTTCTTCTAACTTCACGGATACGCGACGTATTGTCCAACTGATTGGTGGCGTTCTGGAATCTCAGGTTGAAGAGCTCCTTTTTGGCAGAAACAAGTTCTTCCGCCAGTTCATCCACGGACTTGTTATTCAGTTCTTCCACATAAGTCTTAGTTTTCATCTGCTGCACCGCCTTCTGCCGGCGCCTTGCCCTGCGCCTTTACCGGCGCCTTTTCCGGCGCCTTTTCCTTCGCTATGATCTTCCATTTGCAGGGAAGCTTGTTTCCTGCAAGACGAAGGGCTTCCTTGGCATCTTCATCAGGAACTCCGGAGATCTCGAACATAACTCTGCCGGGCTTTACGACAGCTACCCAGAATTCTACAGCACCTTTTCCTGAGCCCATTCGGACTTCAGCGGGCTTCTTGGTTACCGGCTTGTCCGGGAAGATCTTGATCCAGATCTTGCCGCCTCTTTTTACATAACGGCTCATTGCGACACGGGCTGCCTCGATCTGGTTGGAACGGATCCAGCAGGGCTCCGTGGATACAAGGCCAAAATTGCCGTAAGTCACCGTGGTGCCGCGAACGATCGTGCCGGACATGTTGCCACGGAACTGTTTACGGTGTTTTACTCTCTTCGGCATTAACATTATTGTTCGCTCCCTTCCGTATCCGCAGTGGTGGCGGCTGCTTTGTCAGCGGGCTTGACGGGAAGTACTTCGCCCTTGTAGATCCAGACCTTCACGCCGACCCTGCCATATGTGGTGGCTGCTTCCGCAAAGCCGTAATCAATGTCTGCACGCAGTGTCTGCAGCGGGATCGTGCCGTCAGCATAGGTCTCGGTACGTGCGATATCGGCACCGCCGAGACGGCCGCCGCAGGATGCCTTGATCCCGAGCGCACCGGACTTCATCGTCCTGCCCATAGCCTGCTTCATTGCCCTTCTGAAGGAAACACGCTGCTCCAGCTGCTGTGCGATGTTTTCCGCAACAAGCTGTGCATCTCTGTCGGGGCGCTTGATCTCTTTGATGTCCAGCTGTACCTTCTTGCCGGTCATCTTGCAGAGTTCGTTCTTGGTCTTCTCGATCTCTTCGCCGCCCTTGCCGATGATCAGGCCGGGTTTTGCAGAATAGACGGTGGCCTTTACTCTGTCGGTCGTTCTCTCGATCTCGATCTTGGAAACGCCCGAAGCCATCAGTTTCTTTTTCAGATATTTTCTGATGTTGTAGTCTTCCACAAGCAGGTCGGAGAAATCGCTCTCGGCATACCATCTGGAATCCCAGTCCTTGATAACGCCGACTCTCAGGCC
The DNA here is from genome assembly GCA_022652545.1 of Lachnospiraceae bacterium. Classification (GTDB taxonomy): domain Bacteria; phylum Bacillota; class Clostridia; order Lachnospirales; family Lachnospiraceae; genus CAG-791. The sequence continues at coordinate 180,935 of JALCRM010000002.1, read as the reverse complement.
GTGTGGATTAACTTTCTGTCCCATAAAAGGCTCCTTTCCTTACTCTTTGTCCGCATCCGCGGCTTTTTCGGTCTTCTCTGCCGGTTTCTTTGCCGCTGTCTTCTTTGCAGCCGGTTTCTTTGCTGCAGCCGTCTTGGCTGCGGGCTTCTTCGCTGCTGGTTTCTTTTCAGCTTTTTCGGCCTTGCTGCCTGCGGTCTCCTTAGCTTCGGCTCCGGTATCTTCAGCCTTTGCTTCCGCCGTGCCCTTCTTCTCGTCGAGGACGATCGTCAGGTGGCTTTCTCTCTTGAGGATCCTGTACGCCCTGCCCTGTGCCCTGGGCTGTATCCTCTTCATGATCGGGCCGTTGTCAGCGTAGCACTCTGCCACGAAGAGATTGGCCTGGTTCATACCGTTGTTGTTCTCTGCGTTTGCCGCAGCGGATTTCAGCAGCTTGAGGATCACTGACGAAGCATATCTGCTGCTGTAAGTAAGAAGCCCTTCCGCAACTGTCAGATCCTTGCCGCGGATCGCATCCATAACGATGCAGGCTTTCTGAACAGGGATCCTCGCATAAGTGAGCTTTGCAGAGGGCCTGTTGTCTTTCTTGCTGTTTCTCTCTCTCTTGATTTGAGATCTATGTCCGTTAGCCATAGATACACACTCCTTTCAGTCTCGTTCGGGCTGCCTTACTGCTTGGCGGCTGCCGCAGGTGCGGCTGCCGGTGCTGCTGCAGGTGCCGGTCCCGACTTTGTCTCGGTCTTGTTGTTGCCGTTGTGTCCGCGGAAAGTTCTCGTCTGGACGAACTCGCCGAGCTTGTGCCCGACCATGTCTTCCGTGATATACACCGGAACATGTTTCCTGCCGTCGTGGACTGCAATCGTGTGACCTACGAATGACGGGAAAATGGTGGAACGGCGGGACCAGGTCTTGATCACCTGTTTGCTGCCCGCTGCGTTCATTGCGTCTATCTTCTTCAGCAGACTCTCATCCGCAAAAGGTCCCTTTTTGATCGATCTGGACATCTTATCTCCTCCTGATTATTTGACAACAGCAGCTTTGCTGTTTCTTCTCCTGACGATGAGTTTGTCGGAAGCTTTCTTCCTGCGGGTCTTGTAGCCAAGTGCGGGTTTGCCCCACGGTGTGCACGGACCCGGACGTCCTACAGGTGCCTTGCCTTCGCCGCCGCCGTGCGGGTGGTCATTCGGGTTCATGACGGAACCGCGGACGGTAGGACGGACGCCCATGTGACGGATACGTCCTGCTTTGCCATAATTGATCAGGTTGTGGTCGATGTTTCCTACAATACCGATCGTTGCCCTGCAGTTCAGGGAAACCATTCTCATTTCTCCGGAGGGAAGACGAAGCGTGGCATAGAGGCCTTCCTTCGCCATCAGCTGTGCGCCGTTTCCTGCTGCGCGTACAAGCTGTCCGCCCTTGCCGGGATAGAGTTCAATGTTGTGTACGATCTCACCGACGGGGATCTCTGAAAGAGGAAGACAGTTGCCTGTCTTTACTTCAGCTTTCGGTCCATTCATGACCTTCATGCCGTCCGTCAGTCCCTGCGGTGCAAGGATATAGGATTTCTCGCCGTCTGCATAGCAGATCAGCGCAATGTTGGCACTTCTTGAAGGATCGTATTCGATCCCGAGCACCGTTGCCGGTACATCGTCCTTCAGTCTCCTGAAATCGATCTGTCTGTATTTCTGCCTGTTGCCGCCGCCCTTGTGCCTGACGGTGATCTTGCCCTGGTTGTTCCGTCCTGCGTTTTTCTTAAGGGATCTGATCAGTGATTTCTCCGGGCTGTCTTTGGTGATCTCGGAGAAGTCTGAACCGGTCATGTTCCTTCTGGACGGAGTATACGCTGTATACTTCTTGATTCCCATTTCGGTTCTCCTTCTTGTTGTCGCATGCAAGCTTTCGAAAGGCCTTTCAGCCTTTCCGCCCGGCTCACTTTCGGGTCTGCCCGGCGGCCTCACCGGCTGGGAAGCCGGCGGAAACATGCATAGTTAAAAGTTACTGTCTATATCAAAGTCCGGTAAAGACCTCAATATCCTTGCTGTCGGGAGTCAGCGTGACGATTGCTTTCTTGGACTTGGCCGTGTAGCCTACCGCCATGCCTCTCCTCTTTTTCTTGGGGCGGCAGTTCATCGTGTTGACGCGCGCCACCTTGGTGCCTGCGAACATTTTTTCCACCGCGTCCCGGATCTGGATCTTGGTAGCTTCGGGATTGACGTAGAACGTGTACTTCTTCTCACCCATGACGGCCATCGACTTCTCGGTGACAACCGGTTTCAGGATGATGTTGTAATACTCCATCGATGCCATTATGCGTATACCTCCTCGATCCTGGCCACCGCATCCTTTGTCAGGACGAGCGTCTTCGCCTTCATGATCTCATAAACGCTGAGCTGGTCCGTGGATGTAGTTGTGACTTCGGGAATATTGCGGGCGGAAAGAACCACATTCCTGTCAGCGCCGTTGATCACTACAAGCACTGTGCCTGCTGCCTTGATATTCTCCATCACCTTGCTGAAGTCTTTGGTCTTGATCTCGTCAAACTTGAGTTCATCAAGGACGATGAGCCTGTTCTCTTTTACGCTGTTTGTAAGCGCAGACTGCAGGGCGGCTCTCTTTTCCTTTTTGTTGAGCTTGAAGGAATAGTCTCTCGGGACCGGTGCAAAAACGATGCCGCCGTGTGTCCACTGGGGAGCCCTCGTTGAGCCCTGTCTTGCATGGCCCGTGCCCTTCTGTCTCCAGGGCTTCTTGCCGCCCCCCGAAACCTCGGAACGTGTTTTGGCCTTCTGGGTTCCCTGGCGATTGTCCGCGAGCTGCTGAACAACAGCGAGATGAACCAGATTTTCATTGACATCGACGCCGAAGATCGCATCGTTGAGATCGATCGTACCGACCTCTTTGCCTTCCATATTTACAACAGATACTTTTGCCATCTGAATGGTCCTCCTTTCAGCCGCAGTGCGGGTCAGATATCAGCCTTGGTCGTCTCTTTGAGAGTTACCAGGCCTTTCTTGGGTCCGGGGATCGCACCCTTGACGAGGATCAGGTTCTTTTCCGCATCGACCCTCACGATCTCGAGATTGCGCACAGTGACCTGTTCGGTCCCTGCATGCCCGGGCATCACCTTTCCCTTGAACACTCTGCTGGGATCGGAACTGGAGTTGTTGGAGCCCTGGTGGCGGTGGAATTTGGAACCATGTGCCATGGGTCCTCTGGACTGGCCCTTCTGGATGGCGCTGATGAAGCCCTTGCCCTTGCTGATCGCAGTGGCATCCACATGATCGCCTTCCGCGAAGATATCAGCCTTGATCTCCTTGCCTGCTTCATACTCGGAAGAATTTTCAAAACGGAATTCACTGACGAATCTCTTGCAGCTCGTGCCGGCCTTTGCAAAATGCCCTTTCATGGCCTTGCCAGTGCCGTGTTCGTGAATGACTTCCTTCTTGCCGCTCTTGTCCTTGAGTGTCAGTCTTTCTTTCTTTTCTCCGAATCCGACCTGCACGGCTTCATAGCCGTCGTTCGCCTCGGTCTTGACCTGTGTCACGACACAGGGACCAGCCTCCAGCACCGTCACCGGTACCAGTGTGCCGTCTTCCTTGAAGATCTGCGTCATGCCGACTTTTGTCGCAAGTATAGCCTTCTTCATTTCTGCCTCTTTCTGTCCCCCGCTTATCCGGGTGGGACGATTTTCTACAGCGGACATCGGTTCTGCCTCAGGTCTTTTCCTTACGATGCCGGCCACGGGACTGCTGTGTGCCCCCGTCCGATCTCGCAGTCAGAACTGCTCCTCCCCGCAGGAGAGGGATGTCATACTAGTAGAGGTCCTGTCAACGTTTCTTTGCCAAACCGATCCGATCGCTCAGATCACTTTGCCTTGGACTTCATCTTGATATCGATGTAAACACCCGCAGGCATCTCGAGCCTCTGCAGGGCATCGACCGTCTTGGGAGTCGGATCGATGATATCGATCAGCCTCTTGTGCGTCCTCTGTTCGAACTGTTCACGGCTGTCCTTATACTTATGGACCGCACGCAGGATCGTAACCACTTCCTTCTTGGTGGGAAGGGGTACGGGACCGCTGACCTCAGAGCCGTTCTTGCGGACGGTCTCGATGATCTTCTTCGCGGATGCATCGACCAGTTCGTGATCGAATGCTTTCAATGTGATTCTCATTACCTGATTTGCCATAAAAAAAGTCGCCTCCTATTCGCACTTTTTTGCAAGTACGGCAAGCGGTGACTGTACACACTCCCGTGTGTGTCCTGTTTCCCTGCGGAAGAGGGCTTGCACACGTCGTTTCTGCAATTATGCAGACAACCGGTTCGTACAGTGACTTGTCGTCAGATTATCGGGCCTTTCCCGGTATCCCGGGCGCCTCCAGACATTCGCTCCACGGAAAACCTGCCATCCTGCGGATGACAGCAACTTCGCGCTTCACAGCTATCATGTCACAGCAAGTGTCAGTATACACAAGGAAAACGACGCATGCAAGCGCCGTTTTCCCGAAAAGCAACTTTTTTTGTATTTTTTTTAGTGCAATCCTCCAACAGCATTATTTCCCAGCCGCCTCATAATAATACAGATAAGTCCCGTGTGAAACATACGCGACATCCATCGTCCCGGATTTCTTCAGGGCCCTTGTGAAATAGCCCAGACCGCCGTTTATTACATGCGAGGAAATGATCCAGCACTTTCCGGCTTCCTGGATCGCTTTGACATCCTTTCTCAGGCTTTTCCTGCTTGTCGGAAAACCGGTCGACCTGATCACATTGTCTTCGCTGACACTGCCGATTCGGTTTGTCGCACTTCCTTCATAAAAGTCGAACGCGCATGTCGAGAAGTTATAAACGAATACCTTTTCCCCGTCCGTGACATGCTGCTGCACATACCTGATCAGCGAGGCAGTTTCCTCACCGTCCCAGTATACATTTTCAGTGTCTGAATAATATACGATGCCGCTGTTTGCGAAGACCATGAATGCCATCGTGACCGCCGTCGCCGCGCAGATTGCCGCCGCCGTCATCTCCCGCGTTTTTTCTTTCTGCGGTATCGCCTTCAGGGCTTTCTGCAGCAGCGCCGATAATTCTTCCGCCGCATAAAAGATCATCAGCACAAGAAGCGGATAACTGAATACCCACAGTCTCTCCGTGACCGGAAACATGTGCAGCACAGAAGCGGCGCATGCCAGAAACAGACTCAGTACGATCACCGGACCCAGCCTGTTCCTGCGGAAGAACGTCAAAATGATCCCCGCTCCCGCAAGCACGCAGAAGACAGGCAGCCACCTTTCTCCCGCCAGCATGGTCAGAGCGGGCCGGAACAATGCCGCATCCTGCGCCCATGTATCCATGTTTACCGGCAGGACACGTATCGCCATGTTATTCCAGTAGTTCTGCATATAACTGGTGTTCCCGCCCTTCAGCCAGAGGAAATAATAGGCCGCAAAACAGGCAGCCGCGCCTGCGCCGGCCGCAAGACAGCGCCCGGCGCGCTTCCTGTCGGCTTTCATCACTGCACGGAGCATTTCAAAAAGCAGTATCCCGCCGATGACAAAGCAGGACGGATTGGCTGCAAGAATGAGGAACATAAAGAGCAGTGTCAGAAGAATAACATCTTTCTTTGTTTTTTCCTGCCTGTCCGCATAGCATCCGTAAACATACAGCGCCAGCAGGCACCAGAACGCCTCACCCATGTACTGTTTGAAATCATTTGAATACTTGAGAAATACGGTCATGTTGACGGCAAATGCTGCCGGCAGGACCGGGAAGCGCAGATGCAGGGCATCCCTGGACAGCAAAAACACCAGAAGGATCGTAAGGGCGTAGGAAACAATGGAAAAAAAGCGGAGCACGAATGCCGTATTTCCGAAAAGGATCGTCGCGATCTTTGAAATGTACAGAAAAACCACCGGCGCTGTCTGCTGGTGTGCCAGAGGCGTCGCCGTAAGTTCGCGCAGACTCCTTCCGACGATGTTGACCGCAAGCATCGACTCATCCAGCCAGAGGGAACGGTCCGTAAGATCCATGACGACGCTGGTGTACACGCCGAGGACGATCATGGCGAGGCCGAAGATACCGATCACATCGCCTGGCCACCTGATCTCATGCAAAGCCGGAACTCTGTGCATTGCAGCTGCGCAAAGAGGTGTAAGCACGGCGATTAGCAATTCGGTCAGGACACAGGTGCCCGCAGGAACGGAGGTGATCGCTGCTCTCCCCGCTTCTGCCCCTGTTTTTGCCAGCATGATCCTCACAGAATACGAAGCAGACAGATAGATGACCGCAAGAAAAACAAAATATTCAATGGCGCGGCTGAACCGGTCCTCCCTGCTTCCTGTGCATTTTTCATATATTGTTACCGCAAGAAACGGGCAAAGGAACAAGCCGGTCAGCTGGATCATTTCCTGCTTCCTCTCCGGCACCGGTTCGGATCTTCACCGGCGCTTAATAAAAAATAATTATATGCCCAAAAATAATATATTTGAAGTTTAAAAATAAGCACAAATTGCATTTTTATAAGTAAATTATGACATGATTTTTCCCCCGGTCCGCGGAATGTCGCAAAGGGTATAAACAAAAAGACCGCTGCTCCGGCATTTCGGTACCGGTGCAGCGGCCTCTTTCTGTTGTGATACTGCCGTGCCGAAGTTCAGGCAGCGGTATTTACCTCTTCAAATTCTTTCTGCATCTCCTGATCCGGCGCCGGTGTGGCAAGGCTGACAGCAAAGATGAAGAGCAGGCTGACCGCAAAGCCGACTGCCAGGGAATAGAGACCTGTCACTTCGCCTGCTGTTTTGCCCCCGAAGCATCTGATGTAGTCCCAGAAGATCACGGTCGCGGCGCCGGATGCTATGCCGGCTACTGCACCCTGCCGGTTGGTACGCTTCCAGTACAGCGACATCAGGACGGTGGGGCCGAAGGAGGCGCCGAGCCCTGCCCAGGCATCGGAAACTAGTCCCATGATGGAGCTGTCCGGGTTCCAGGCGATAAAGTAAGCCGCAACTGCCACACAGAGCACCGTGACCCTGCTGATCCGGATCGCGCTGCGGTCGTCAGGTTTTTTGCGGAAAAATCCGATATAGATGTCCTCCGTAACAGAGGAAGCCGTGATCAGCAGCTGGGAATCTGCCGTGGACATGATCGCTGCGAGGATACCGCACAGGAACAGTCCTCCGATGATCGGTACTCTGATGTCCTGTGTGAAGATCTGGATGATCATCCTGATAAAGACTTTTTCCTGGTCGCCCGTCGCTGTCAGGTCATCCGCCAGACAGGCCCGTCCCACTACGCCGATCAGGATCGCGAACACGAGGGAAATGATGTCCCAGATGATGGCGATGATCTTCGCCTTGTTCAGTTCCTGTTCACTCTTCACGGCCATGAAACGTACGATGATATGCGGCATGCCGCAGTAGCCGAGCCCCCAGGCCAGCTGGGAAATGATGGACACTGCGGATATCCTCTCACCGCCGCTGTACATGGGATCCAGGAAATGGCTGTCCGGACCCGTGCTGGCGGCGATCGAAGCCCCGACATCCCCCGTGAGCATGATACCCGCAAGCGGAACGGCCACCAGTGCGATGACCATGATCGTCCCCTGTATGAAATCCGTATCGCAGACGGCATCGAACCCGCCCAGCAGCGTGTAGATCAGGATGACGGCCATGCCTATCGTGAGTGCGATGTGGTAATCAAGGCCGAACACCGCTGTGAAAAGTTTGCCGCTGGAAGCAAATGCCGACGCCGTGTAGACGAGGAAAAAGATGAGGATCGCGACGGAGGAGACCAGCAGCAGGACTCTTGTCCCGTCATGGAACCGGTTTTCAAAATAGCGCGGCAGCGTGATCGAATTGTTGGCCCGTATCGTGTAGCGGCGAAGGCGCGTGGCAACGAACAGCCAGTTCAGCACTGTCCCGATGAAGAGGCCGACAGCGATCCAGATCTGGCCGGTCCCGAGCGCATACACGGCTCCCGGCAGTCCCATAAGAAGCCAGCCGCTCATATCGGAAGCCTGCGCGGAAAAAGCCGCGACCCAGGCGTTCAGGCTGCGGCCGCCCAGGAAGTAGTCGTCCGTCGTATTCTGGTGTTTCATGTCCTTGACGCCTACCAGAATCATCACCCCTAAATAGAGCACAAAAGCAATAAAAAATCCCGTCATTGATGAAGACATTCTCCGCCTCCCGTATGCTGAATATGTGTCATTATACGCGACGGATTCTTTCGCGTCAATTCGTTACCGCTTTGCTGTAGAAAAGTTTTTTCGTTTTCCCGAAGGTCCTGCAGTCAGCTGCCGGCTCCCACACCCGCAACTGCACCTGCACCCGCGCCTGCGGTTGCAATTTACTTTCCCGTTTCAAAAAGCTAAACTATGATCACAGTATGTGAACTGTGTGTACTATATATAGAAGTTATATATCGGAGAGGAATACCATATGTGGACAGCCGGAAACTGGAAAGACTACGAAGTGATCGATGCAACGGAGGGGGAAAAACTGGAACGCTGGGGGAAGTATCTGCTCATACGGCCGGATCCCCAGGTGATCTGGCAGACTCCGAAGGCTGCCGCAGGCTGGGAGCATCCGAACGCGCACTACCACCGCAGCAGCAAGGGCGGCGGAGAGTGGGAATTCTTCGACCTGCCGGATGAATGGACGATCTCCTATCCGGGCGCGTGCGGTGAACTGAGCTTTCACCTCAAACCGTTCAGTTTCAAACACACCGGCCTGTTTCCCGAGCAGGCCGCAAACTGGGACTGGTTCTCTCCTCTGATCCGCAGTGCCGTAGGACAGGGGCGCGATGTGCGGGTACTGAACCTGTTTGCCTACACGGGCGGAGCGACTGTGGCAGCCGCAAAGGCCGGCGCCTCCGTCACGCATGTGGACGCTTCAAAGGGAATGGTGCTCTGGGCAAAGGAAAATGCAGCCGCTTCCGGGCTGCAGAATGCGCCGGTGCGCTGGCTCACTGACGACTGCATGAAATTCGTGGAACGCGAGATCCGCAGGGGCAGCCGCTACGATGCAGTCATTATGGATCCGCCCTCCTACGGCCGCGGGCCGAAGGGTGAGATCTGGAAAATGGAAGACTGCATCTACCCCCTGATCACAAAAACAGCAGCCCTCCTTTCGGAGAAGCCGCTGTTTTATCTGATCAATTCCTATACGACAGGCCTGCAGCCCGCCGTACTTTCCTATATGCTGCACAAAGCGCTGGATCCCGTCTGTCGCGGCAGTATCGAAGCCGGTGAGATAGGTCTTCCCGTAAGTTCCTGTCAGCTGGTACTGCCCTGCGGGGCTGCCGGCCGCTTCACCGGTGCCTGAGACTTCTGCCCGTTCGGCCCGTTTGCACCGCTGTCAATGTGCTCCCGGATCTGCTGCATGCGCCTGTCCACCTGGTTGATGAGCTCGGCGTTGAACCGCAGGTCGTCCGCGATGGTCTGGGCATCCTCTACGGCAATGTCCTGCTTGTATCTCAGCTTGTGCTCCAGGCTGGCCCAGAAGTCCATTGCAATGGTGCGGAACTGCACTTCCACGATGCGGTAGTGTTTCCCGTCCGACAGAAAGATCGGCACCCGCACAATTACGTGCAGGGAACGGTAACCGCTCGGTTTGGGCGTCTGTATATAATCCTTTACCTCGACGACCTCGAGATCATCCTGCTTTTCCAGACATTCCACCAGCATGTATATGTCATCTATGAATGAGCAGATGACGCGGATACCGGCTATGTCCGTCAGGCTTTTCTCTATGGACTCCAGCGTGCAGGGCATGCCCTTCCGGTGCATTTTCCCGCAGATGCTCTCAGGCGTCTTGATTCGTGATTTGATCGATTCAAAGGGATTGCGGTTCGTGCGCATGGAAAGCTCTTTGTTCAGCACTTCCATCTTGGTCTGCACTTCGTCCAGGGCACACTGATATTCCATCATCAGTTTGCCGTACCCTTCTGTTTCCCGAAGCCGCACGTGATCCGGCATTTCCTCTGCACAGTCCGATTTTCTGTTTTGCTCTGTCTCCATTGAGTACTCCGGTCAATATCGAAATTTACCCTGATGATAGCGCGGGCAGGACCCCGATACAAGGTGCATGGCCGGAATTTCACAAAGGTTTCAGAATTCAGTTCAGCTCGGCCTTCAGTTCGTCGACCTTATCCAGTTTCTCCCAGGGCAGTTCGACATCCGTGCGTCCGAAGTGGCCGTAAGCTGCCGTCTGCTTGTAGATCGGTCTGCGAAGATCCAGCATCTTGATGATCCCTGCCGGACGCAGGTCAAAGTGTCTGCGGATGATCTCGGTGATCTTTTCGTCGGACAGTTTTCCGGTCCCGTTCGTATCCACATTGATCGAGGTGGGTTCCGCCACGCCGATCGCATAGGAAAGCTGGATCTCCGCCTGGTCGCAGAGGCCTGCAGCCACGAGATTCTTGGCTACATAACGCGCCGCATAGGCTGCGGAACGGTCGACCTTTGTGCAGTCCTTCCCGGAGAACGCACCGCCGCCGTGACGAGCGTATCCGCCATAGGTGTCGACGATGATCTTGCGGCCGGTGAGGCCTGCGTCGCCGTGAGGGCCGCCGATCACAAAACGCCCTGTGGGATTTACAAAGAACTTGGTCCTGTCATCGATGAGTTCGGCGGGCAGGATCGGATCAAATACGTATTTGCGGATATCCTTGTGGATCTGTTCCTGGTCCACATCCGGATCGTGCTGTGTCGAAACAACGACGGCTTCCAGCCTGCTCGGCTTGCCGTTCTCGTCATACTCGACAGACACCTGGGACTTTCCGTCCGGTCTGAGGTACTTCAGGGTGCCGTCCTTTCTTACCTTGGCCAGCTGCCTACAGAGCTTATGCGCCAGTTCGATCGGATACGGCATATATTCGGGTGTCTCGTTCGTGGCAAAACCAAACATCATGCCCTGGTCGCCGGCGCCGATCGCACCGATCTCCGCATCGCTCATGTTGTTTTCCAGTGCCTTCAGATCAGCCTTGGTCTCCAGCGCATTGTCAACGCCCATCGCGATGTCTTCGGACTGGCGGTCGATCGCCGTCAGCACTGCGCAGGTGTTGCCGTCAAAGCCGTACTCGGATTTGTTGTAACCGATCTCATTGACGGTCTCGCGGACGATCTTCTGGATATCCAGCTTCGCCTCAGTCGTGATCTCGCCGGTCACCAGCACAAAGCCGGTGCAGGTCGCGGTCTCGCAGGCTACGCGGCTCATAGGGTCCTGCCGCATGCACTCGTCCAGGATCGCATCGGAAATCGCATCACAGACCTTGTCCGGATGTCCTTCCGTTACGGATTCAGAAGTGAACAGTTTCTTTTCCAATTTGGAACCTCCTTTGGTTTGTCTGTCGCTGCCGGCGGTCGACCGGCGCCTCAACTTGTTTTGCCAACGAAAAATCCGTCTGCATGGTGCGGACGGATTCGGCTTGCTGCGCAAATCCTCTTATTGTTCGACCCGCCTCATCGGCTCTCGCTCAGGTAGGCACCTTCTTACCCGTGTTTCCGCTGTTCGCGGCCGCACAGTTCGGGGTTGCCGTGGCTTCACAGATCCTATGTATCTCCACCACTCTGAATAAGAGTATATCAATATGGAATTTGCCGACTCCGGAATCTGTTCCGGAATTCGTTTATGATAATACGACCGGGCACGGGGGGTGTCAATCGCTCTCCGGCCCCCATTTTCCCCGTTTTGTCCAAAACAGGAGGCACCGCCGAAAAATCGAATGCGCCCTGCGCACCCCCGATGTATAATAGGCTGACCAGAGTAAACAGCAGGAGCAATCCGGTATGAGCGGTTTTCGTAAAAACAGGATATTTTTATTCGACTGGAACGACAGCGATGATGAGAACAGCCGCGGCCTCTGGGGAGACTGGGGCATGGGCGGCAGCGACGATAACCGGTCCGGAGAAAACGGACCGCTCGGCAGCGGCAGCCGTCAGGGCGGCAACGGCGGGAACGGCAGCAGCGGAAACGGCAGCGGCTTTCCCCCGGCGTACGATGCAAGGCTTACTCTTTCGACGCATTCCTTCATCCTCGGGATCGCATCTGTCGTCAGCACCGTCATGATGACTGTGTTCATCCCCATGATCCTCGCGCCGATCTCCGTGATCTTTGCCGTTTTTTCCAAGGGCAGAGGCACGAAGATGCCGGACGCGGCCAGACGCGGCCTGCGCCTGGCGGTCGCTTCCCTCATACTCAATGCGTGCATCATCTGCTTCTCTCTCTACAGCGTGGTGGCAGATCCGCAGACTCGCAGCGCCGCCGACAAAATGTCCGAATCCCTCTACGGCGTCTCCCTGGAAGACACCTTCCGCAGTATCGACAGTGCCCTCGGAACGCACCTTGCAAAACCCGCTGCGTCTTCCGACACTTCCGATGCTTCCGGACAGGACAGCAGCAGCGCTGCCGGGGAAAGCAGTTCATCCGGCGACAGCGGCATCTCCGCACCCGACAATGGAACAGAAGGAGCCACCGATGGCCAGATACTCTGAATTTGCAGCTTCCATAAAATCTGAAGCGCGCGGCGCGCTGCTCGGCAACCTGGGCGTAACGGTCGGTGCCAATCTGCTCACCCTGCTCATTTCCGCCGTTCTTCTGCAGATCGGGATCGTCCTGTTTCCGGGCACTTCCGTGATCTCCTTTCTGGGGGCGGAGGCCGTATCCTACCTGATCGCTCTGTTCCTCGGCATCGTGCTGTACGGCCTGTTCTATATTTATATGAGCCTTTCCTACGGGCAGCCGGCTGTGATCGCCGACCTTTTCCGCGGTTTTACAAACGGTGCCCCTGACCGCATCATCCGTGTGCAGGCCGTGCTTTCCGGCATAAGCCTTGTGTGCATGCTGCCGGCAATGATCTGGATGCAGACCGTAAAAACACCCTTCTCACAGGCCGGCATTCCGGTCACCATTCTGCTGTACGCAGGCGGCACGGCTGCTGAGGTCTATTTTGACCTCATGTTTTCCATGAGCTATTTTGTGATGATCGATTTCCCGCAGCTCGGTGCGTCGGATGTACTGCGCACGAGCCGCCGTATGACCGGCGGCGAAAAGGGCCGGCTCTTCCGGCTCTGCATCGGCTTCCTTCCCCTGTGGCTGCTGGGCGCCATCTCTCTGGGCATTGCGAACCTGTGGGTCGCCGCCTACCAGCTGTCGTCCTTCGCCGCCTTCTACCGCATAAAAGCAGCGGCGCCGCAGAAAAAGCAGGAGGTTCCGCAGAATTAACAGCTTACCGGCTGTGCTGCCGTGAATCCGAACACCGCGAGGAAATATATGTGCGCCCGTCAGGCGTACTTCCAAAAAAGAGCTGCCGTGCACTTACGTGCATGGCAGCTCTTTTACATGATTTCTTCAGCAAAGCAACCGTCAGGCGAACGGGTTCTCCGTAGGATATCTGACTTCCGCCGGCTGGTTGTAGCCGATCTCGCTCACGTCCACTCCGATGTACTTGAAGACTTCGTAGAGCGGTTTCGCATAGTGGCCGAACATGACTGCGCCGTGGTGCGGGAAGTTCTTCTGGATCAGTACGTGCCTGTAGAAACGGCCCATCTCCTTGATGGCGAAAACACCGATGCCGCCGAAGCTCATGGGCTCAACGGGCAGTACTTCGCCTTCCGCCTCATAAGCGCGCAGGATGTTGTCAGCCGTGGACTGCAGACGGTAGAACGTGATCTGGCCGGGCTCGATGGTGCCTTCCAGTGTGCCGTTCGTTACTTCTCTCGGAAGGTTGCGGGCCATGATCTTCTGGTACTTCATCTCGAAATGGGACAGCCTGGAGCTGCAGGTATTGCCGCAGTGGAAGCCCATGAACGTATCGGTGTGCTTGTAGTCGAACTTGCCCTTGATCGACTGTTCATACATATCCTTCGGCACGGAGTTGTTGATGTCGAGAAGCGTCACGCTCTGTTCGCTGATGCAGGTCCCGATGAATTCCGAAAGAGCGCCGTAGATATCGACTTCGCAGGATACCGGAAGTCCGCTGCCGGTGAGACGGCTGTTCACGTAGCAGGGCACAAAGCCGAACTGCGTCTGGAATGCTGGCCAGCACTTGCCGGCGATCGCAAAGTACTTGCGGGTGCCCTTGTGCTGTTCTACCCAGTCCTTAAGTGTCAGCTCATACTGTGCAAGCTTGGGAAGCACTTCGGAGACCTTGTTGCCGGCTCCCAGTTCCTTTGCCATATCCGCGACGACATCCGCGATGCGGGGATCGTTGTCATGCTTGTGATAAGCTTCGAACAGATCGAGTTCGGAGTTTTCCTCGATCTCGACGCCCAGGTTGTAGAGCTGCTTGATCGGCGCGTTGCAGGCCAGGAAGTTCAGCGGTCTCGGCCCGAACGTAAAGATCTTGAGGTTCTGCAGCGCATATACTGTGCGCGCTACCGGCAGGAAATCATGGATCATGTCGGCGCAGTCTTCCGCATCGCCTACCGGATACTCCGGGATATAGGCCTTTACATTGCGCAGTGCCAGGTTGTAGCTGGCATTCAGCATACCGCAGAAAGCATCGCCGCGGCCGTCGCCGAGGTCGTTCTGTGACTCCTCAGCTGCCGCGCAGAACATCTTCGGGCCTTCAAATTTCTGTGCCAGCATGGTCTCGGAGATCTCGGGACCGAAGTTGCCGAGATATACGCAGAGTGCTTCGCAGCCGGCCTTCTTCACGTCCTCCAGCGCAGCCTGCATATCGGTCTCGCTCTCGATGATGGTGACAGGGCATTCATAGATGTCCGCTGCATCGTATTTCTTCGAGTAAGCCGCTACAAGTGCCTTTCTCCTGTTCTCAGCCAGCGAAGCCGGGAAACAGTCGCGGCTCACGGCCACGATACCGATCTTGATCTTCGGAACGTTGTTCATGATTTTTCCTCCTGATTGTTGTGCTTTATGAATTCCGCAGGAAAGCCGCCTGGCGGCGGGTCTCCCATAGTTCACGATGTCTGCCTTGCGGTGCTGCCTGTCCGGACACAGCCTTCCGCCTTACCCGGCAATATCAACGTTTTTCCCGATCAGTCCCATCGGGCTGCCTGCCGGAAGCCCTCCTTCGGGATGCCCGAGCAGCCACTTGTTGACGGCTGTCAGATGACTGTCCTCGATCCCCGCATCATGTTTTTCATGCAGCTCCAGATTCGTGCCCTTCGGCAGGACCACGCCGACCTGGAAACCATCCCTGCCGGGTGCGTTGCAGGGAGCGTAATGCAGCGAAGTCGCATACAGGTTGATCACCGTGCCGGCCGGAATAAGGAACGCCTCGACTTTGGAGGTGTCGTAGGTCATGTCCGGGGTGACATCCTGCAGCTTGCCGAGCAGGAGCACGCAGTCGGTCGCCGCATAGTTGATCTCCGAGCTGCGGTGGTACTCAAGCGCATTCAGCTTTGTATTGTCGCCGTTGCAGTACCCCACCTGCGCCGGAAGTTCGCCGAAGCCTTTGCGGGTCATCGTCTTTCCGCCTTCCGTGGCTTCCAGTTCCGCATCGGACGGCACATAGATCACGCTGCCCTTCGGCATCGGACGCGATTTCAGCGCTTCGATAAGGCCGGCATAAGACGGGTCTTCAATAATACAGCCATACTGTGCAAATTCCGGATCACTGACATTGTATATTTTCATTGTACACCTCCGTGGAAGAACATTCCTCACTCAGAATCATTCACGACAGTTTGTCAAAAACCGGCTTCATTGCCGGATACAGCAGCCTGAACTGCCTGTATTTTTCCTCATACTTTGCGGAAAGCTCCGGATCCGGCTCTTCGGTCCTCTCCACGCGTACGATCGCGGCAGCCGCTTCCTCTACGCTCGCGTACTCGCCGCAGGCCACCATGGCCAGCATGGCGCCGCCCATGCCCGGGCCCTGTTCGTTGGCCGGCACATCGACACGGATATTCAGGATATTGGCGATCATCTTCCGCCACAGCGGGCTCTTGGCACCGCCGCCGCAGATCTTGGTGCGCTCGAGGCGGATGCCCAGCGACCTGGCCACCTCATACATGTCCCTCGTTGCAAAAGCCACGCCTTCGAGGACCGCCTGCGTCATATCCGCACGCGTCGTGTCCATCGTCATACCTGTGAAAGTGGCACGTGCGCCCGGATCATTCCAGGGCGAACGCTCGCCCATAAGGTAAGGCAGGAAAAACACGTGGTTCTCGCCCAGTTTTTCTATGGCCTTCTGCTCCTGCGCGTAATCCTTCGTCTTCAGGATATCGTCCATCCACCACTTGTTGCAGCTGGCTGCGCTCAGCATGCAGCCCATAAGATGGTAATGCCCGTCCGCATGGTCGAAGGAATGGAGCGCATTGTGGCTGTCCACCCTGAACTGTTCGGAGGAAATGAAGATCGTGCCGCTCGTCCCGAGCGAAATATTGCACATATTGTCGCCGACCGTGCCGGTGCCTACGGCTGCCGCCGCATTGTCTCCGGCGCCCGCCGCCACGGTGACACTGCCGAGACCGAGAGCCTCCGCGATCTCCGGCTTCAGCGTTCCCACCTTTTCATAGCTTTCGAACAGCCGCGGCAGCTGTTCCTTCTTCACGCCGCAGATATCCAGCATCTCCTGAGACCAGGTGCGGTTTTTCACATCGAGCAGCAGCATGCCCGACGCATCGGACAGATCCGTCGAAAACACGCCTGTCAGCCTGTAGCACAGATAGTCCTTCGGAAGCATGATCTTGCGGATCCTGGCAAAATTCTCCGGCTCGTTGTTTTTCACCCAGAGGATCTTGGGTGCCGTAAAGCCTGCAAACGCGATATTGGCAGTGTATCCGGAAAGCCTGTCCCTGCCGATCGTATTGTTCAGATAGTCCGTCTCTTTCGTGGTGCGGCCGTCATTCCACAGGATCGCCGGACGGATCACGCGGTCGTCGGCGTCCAGAATGACAAGTCCGTGCATCTGACCGCCGAAGCTCATGCCTGCAATGCGGGCCGCGTCTTCCCCCGCGATCAGTTCCTTCAGTCCTTCCATGGTCCTGTCGTACCAGTCCTCGGGATCCTGCTCCGACCAGCCCGGGTGCGGGAAAGAGAGAGGGTACTCTTTCGTCACCACCTTGTGGATCACGCCTTTTTCATCCATCAGCAGCAGCTTGACTGCCGAAGTTCCCAGATCGACACCGATGTAAAGCATTCCGACACCTCCACTGTCTGCGGCTATATTATGTGCCCGTGCACACTATCATCATAGAGCGCCTTCCGCCGAACTTCAAGTGCCGCCCCGCACATTTCTCTGAAAATTGTGTGAAATGTCAAAACACGCCCTCCTGTTTTGGTAAACATTACTTCTTTTCCGCCTGTCCGCAATGTGCCTTGTGCCTTTCCGTGCCTGCGCACATTTTTCATTGACTTCGCCCTTCCGGCGCCTTACTATATTTTCAGATATATTCCCGGGAAATATAGGCGGGAACAAAAAAGCCCGGTGCAGAGTGTGCACCGGACAGATGGAGCTGTAAAATGGCTACGATCAGGGAGATCGCCGAACTCGCCGGAGTTTCCCGCGGCACCGTGGACCGCGTCCTGAACGGGCGCGGCAACGTCAGGAAAGAGACCGAAGACAAGATCCGGAGCATTGCCAAGGCCGTCAACTACCGGCCCAACCGCGCCGGTATCGTACTGGCCGCGCAGAAAAAGAACATCCGCCTCGGCGTCGTGGTTTTCGGCTACAACAACCCGTTCTTCGACAAAGTGCTGAACGGCGTGCGTGAAAAATCGGAGGAACTGCGGTGCTACAACTGCACCGTCACTGTACGGCGGGTGGGTGTGGATGCCGGTGAACAGCTTTCCGCGATCGACGAACTGGCGAAGGAAGGTATCCACGGACTGGCCATCGCCCCCGGCAATGACGACCGCATCCGCCGGAAGATCGACGAACTCGCCGAGAACGGCATTCCCTGCGTCACGCTCAACACGGATATCGAAAATTCACGCCGCATCGCCTACGTCGGCAGCAACTACCTCGAAAGCGGCAGGATCGCCGCCGGGCTCATGCGCATCATCACATCGGGACCGGTGCACGTAGGGATCATTGCAGGTTCGGAACGCATCCTCTGCCACACACAGCGCATCGCAGGCTTTACCTCGCAGCTGCGTGCCGCTTCTCCCGGCATCACCGTGGCCGACATCGTCTACAACGGCGACGACGAGATTGAAAGTTACAACCGGACAGCTGCAATGCTGCAGGCGCATCCCGAGATCAACGCGCTGTACTTTGCGGCAGCCGGCGTATACGGAGGATGCAGGGCCCTGACCGACGCAGGGCGCAGCGGGGTCGTGCGCGTCGTTACGCACGATGCGGTGGACACCACGGTACGCCTGCTGAACGAAGGAGTCATCTCCGCCACGATCTGCCAGCATCCTGAACTGCAGGGTTCTCTCCCCCTCGACCTTCTGTTTTCCTTCCTCACGACCGGCGAACGGCCCGCCCGTGAGATCAACTATGTCGATTCCGAGATCCGGATCCGTGAAAACATATGACAGCGGCCGCAGTTCCGCGGCCGCTGTCGCGGCATGTCAGGATCACTTTCTCCCGGCTCAGTTCTCCGGATTGAACAGAGGCGTGGAAAGATAGCGGTCCCCCGAGTCGGGAAGCAGGGCCACGATCGTCTTACCTGCATACGCAGGGC
Source organism: Lachnospiraceae bacterium (assembly GCA_022652545.1). Lineage (GTDB taxonomy): Bacteria > Bacillota > Clostridia > Lachnospirales > Lachnospiraceae > CAG-791. Next base: position 162,350 of record JALCRM010000002.1, on the reverse strand, counting down.
GCGCTGCGAGCTGTTTTGCCGCCCACAGTGCGGCGCCGGAGGAAATACCGACCAGGATGCCTTCGGAAACGGCGAACAGGCGTCCCTCCTCAAAGGCTGCCTCGTTGGGCACCTTCACGATCTCATCATAGATCTTTGTGTCGAGCGTCTTCGGGATGAAGCCTGCCCCTATGCCCTGGATCTTATGCGGACCTGGCTTGTTTCCGGAAAGCACCGCGGACGTTTCAGGCTCGATCGCGACGATCTTCACAGCGCTGTTTTTCTCCTTCAGATATCTGCCGACACCGCTCAGCGTGCCGCCTGTGCCCACGCCTGCCAGGAACACATCCACTTTGCCGTCTGTCTCATCCCAGATCTCCGGCCCCGTGGTCTCATAGTGCGCCTCCGGATTGGCCGGGTTGTCGAACTGGCCCAGGACTACGGATCCCGGAATGCTTTTGTTCAGTTCTTCCGCTTTGGCTATGGCGCCCTTCATTCCCTGCGCCCCTTCCGTCAGCACCAGCTCCGCGCCGTATGCACGCAGAAGATTCCGTCTCTCCACGCTCATGGTGTCAGGAAGCGTAAGGATGGCCTTGTAGCCCTTTGCGGCTGCCACCGAAGCGATCCCGATCCCGGTATTGCCGGAGGTAGGCTCGATAATGGTGGCACCCGGCTGCAGCCTGCCGCTCTTTTCGGCATCTTCGATCATGGCCAGGGCAATGCGGTCCTTAACGGATCCGGCCGGATTCAGGTATTCCAGCTTCACGAGGATCTTCGCGCCTGTCACACCGGCCTTCTTTTCATAGTTTGCCGCATGCAGCAGCGGGGTATGCCCGATCAGTTCCGATACATTTTCCTTGATGTCTGCCATTTCGTCCTCCTCTTATTCCTACTAATTCGATATGCTTGTAGTGCTTTCATTGACTGTATGTTACATCCGCCTGACTTCCGTGTCAAGCGCCGATGTACAAAGAAGCGGTATTTTGCTATACTTTCCTTGTCGCCGCCGCACAGCGGCAGGAGAGTTCCCGGGGCCTGCGGCGATGCCCGGCACACAGCCGCACAGAAGCAGCGAAAGGAATCAGCCATCTATGAGCGAGACAAAACAGAAAAAAGTCGTCGTGGCGCTCGGCCACAACGCACTCGGCTATACGACCACCGAACAGTGGGATGCCGTCAAAGTAACGGCTTCCGCCCTTGCAGATCTTGTGGAGGCAGGCTACCAGCTCACCATCACGCACAGCAACGGTCCGCAGGTCTCCATGATCCACAAGGCCATGACCGAGCTGCGGCGTGTCTATATCGATTACACCCCCGCCCCGATGTGCGTCTGCAGCGCAATGAGCCAGGGCTATGTAGGCTTCGACATCCAGAATGCGCTGCGCGCCGAACTGCTTTCAAGGGGCAATCCGACACCGGTCTGCACCGTCCTCACGCAGGTATCGGTGGATCCTTATGATGAAGCCTTCTATACGCCCACCAAAAAGATCGGCCGCTACATGTCCAGGGAAGACGCCGACAATGAGATCAAAAAGGGGAACTTTGTGGAAGAAGAACCCGGCAGGGGATATCTGCGCATTGTCGCAGCTCCGCGCCCGCTGGAGATCCTGGAGATCGAATCCATCCGCACGCTCGCCGATGCCGGCGAAGTAGTCATCGCCTGCGGCGGCGGCGGTATCCCCGTGATCGTGCAGGAAAATGCGCTGAAGGGCGCCTCCGCCGTTATCGAAAAAGATGCGATCGCCGGCAAGCTGGCGGAAGATCTGCGGGCCGACGAGCTGATGATCCTGACTTCGGTGCCCTGCTGCTACCGCGATTTCGGCAGGGATACGCAGGCACCCATAGCGCGTATGAATGTAAAAGAAGCGGAAACGCTGATGAACGAAGGGCAGTTCGGTGAAAACGACATGAAGCCCAAAGTCGAGGCGGCCGTGGCTTACCTCAGGGGCTGCCCGGACGGACGCGCGCTCATCACATCCCTGGAAAAAGTCGACGAAGCACTGGCCGGCAGGGCAGGCACCGTCATCACTGCCTGACGGCAGTCAGCCCGGCCCCCGTTATGATCGCAAAATCCGCGATATTGAACACGACGTTGCGCAGTTCCGGGATCCCGACGTCAAAACTGATATAGTCCGTGACTGCGCCGTCCCTGTACCTGTCGTAAAGATTGCTGAAGGAACCTCCGAGAAGAAGCGCGAGGCCCGCCTTCAGCATTTTTTTACCGCTGTGTCCCAGCGATGCAGCAAAAACAACGGTCATGACGGCAGTCAGTCCCAGTGAAAGTTTCCTTACGGTCTCCGGATCCTTTTCCCCTGCATTGAGCATCGCGCCGCTGTTTTGCACGTTCCGCAGCAAGATGTGCCCGCCTGCTGCCCTGTGTTCCTCACCGGGCGCAAGCTGTTTTGCCCTGCGCTTCGCCAGGCGGTCGACTGTAAAGACCCCGGCTGCAAGAGCGGGAAAAACGATCCTGTCCGCATTTCCCGGACGGCCGCTCATACCACGCTCCCTGCCGCGCCCGGATATGCAGCCTGCTTTGCCGCCTGGTCTGCCGCCTGGTGCTGCGGAAGTCTCTTCGTTTCCGTCTCCGGCATCTCCATGCGTATCCCTATGCGCGGCCCGCCCTTTCCTTCCACATATTCTTTGGTGATCGTAACGGTGCCGATGTTTTCGTCCTTGGGCACCTCGTACATGATCTCCATCATGAATTCCTCGATGATCGCGCGCAGCGCACGGGCACCGGTCTGTTTTTCCATGGCCTTGTCCGCGATCGCTTCGAGAGCGTCCCTGTCGAACTCAAGATCCACTTCGTCCAGCTCCAGCAGCTTCTGATACTGCTTCGTGATCGCATTCCTGGGCTCGGTCAGGATCTTCACCAGCATCTCGCGGTCCAGACCCTGCAGGGTGCAGATCACAGGCAGTCTGCCGATAAATTCCGGAATGAAGCCGAACGTACGCAGGTCCTCATTCGTGACGTGCGAAAGAATATCGGGATCATCGTCGTATTTGTCCTTCAGCTCGGCGTTGTAGCCGAAGCCGCTCTGCTTCGTGAGGCGCTGCTTGATGATATCCCCGAGGTCCGGGAAAGCGCCGCCGCAGATGAACAGGATGTTGCGCGTGTTGACTGTGGTCATCGGCACCATGGCGTTTTTGGAACTTGCGCCGACAGGCACTTCCACATCCGCTCCTTCGAGGAGCTTGAGCATGCCCTGCTGCACGGATTCGCCGTTGATGTCGCGCGAGGTGTTGTTCTTCTTTTTCGCGATTTTGTCGATCTCATCTATGAACACGATGCCGCGCTCGGTCTTCTCGATGTCGTTGTCCGCAGCATCGAGCAGCTTGCTGATCACACTTTCGATATCGTCTCCGATATAGCCCGCTTCGGTGATCGAGGTCGCATCGGCGATCGCCAGCGGCACGTCCAGGAGGCGCGCCAGCGTACGCACGAGATATGTTTTGCCGCAGCCTGTGGGACCGATCATCAGGATGTTGGACTTTTCAATGTCGATGTCATCCATGTGGCCGGTCTTCACGCGCTTGTAGTGATTGTATACCGCGACGGACAGTGTCTTCTTGGCCTTTTCCTGTCCGATCACATATTCGTCGAGTTTTTCCTTGATCTTGTGGGGAGCGGGTATGTCGTCGATCGAGAAAACAGGCTTCGGACCCGCTTCTTTTTTCTTTTTCACCTTGGGCGTATTCGCAGCGCCGCCGCCGAAAATATCTCCCAGATTGAAGAAGCTGATCGTAGGTTCTTTCCTGTTCTCCCCTTCCGGCTTCTTCCCGTCTTCTCCGTCTTTGCCGCCTTCCCCGCCGTCTCCGGCGGCAGCATCCGCCTTAAGCGCGGCGTCTTCCTTCCGGCTTTCCGGAAGCGGCGCGATGTTCCCGTCCGCGGAAGGCGCAGGCTTTGCACCGGCTGTGCCGTACGGATCCGGAATCCCCTTCATGCTGTCCAGCATATCCTGCAGCTTCGAGGGATCGCGCAGGATCGAGGAGTAGTCGATGCGCGAAGCCATATTCATCATATTCTGCATGCAGTCATTGCAGACCGCCATGCCGTTGGGAAGATGGATCATCCTGCCTGCTGACGAAGTGGATCTTCTGCAGAGCGCACAGTATTCTTCCGTCCGCCCTTCATTGTCTTCCTGTGTCCGTCCCGCAGATGCCGCCTGGTCCGTCTTTGTACCGTGATCTAAATCATCCCCGGTGCTCCGGTCCGTAATGTTATCTGTAAAGTTGTCTGTCCTGTTTTCCATTTTGTCCTTCCCGTCCTGTGGCCCGTCCGTTCCCTGACCCGCATTTGTCTGTCGTGTTCAAGTATATTCCCGCACTGCGGGGACAGACAAGTTAAGTAATTATGAAAAGAATAAAAGAAAGTAAAAAAAAGACATCCGGCCCGTTTTCGCAGGTCCGATGTCTTTTCTTTTTCTATTGCCGGATCAGAGCAGAGAAGCCTGCTGCGGCTTTGTTAATGTCCGGCGTTCTGTTCACTGCATTCTGTTCCTTCAGTTGCCGCTTCCGCTGCTCTGGCTGTTGCCGAAGATATAGGAGAACGGATCGATCTGCTGGCTGTTCTGGTCATTCTGGCTGTTCTGACCATCCTGACTGTTCTGGCCGTCCTGACTGTTCTGACTGTTTTGGCTGTCCTGACTGTTTTGGCTGTCCTGGCTGCCCTGGTCATTCTGGCTGGACTCCACCGTCGACTTGCTGCTCAGCGTGACCTTAACCTCCGTCTCGCTGTACTTCGAGCCGTCGCTGCGCTGTACCGTCAGCGTAACTTCCGTTCCTGCCTTATAGTATTCCAGCTGGCTCTTCAGTTCATCCATACTGGAGACGGAATTGCCGTCAATGGCTGTGATGACATCGCCCTTCTGGAGGTCGGATTTCTCCGCGCCGGTGCCTGAAATGATCTGGGCAATGTAGACGCCCTGCGGCATATTGTAGGCGCTGGCCACCTGTTCTGTGACACTCACACCGCTGATCCCGAGATAGCCCTGCTCGGACGAATCGACCTTAGTCTTGGTTTCTTCATTCATAAGCTTGGTGATGATAGGTTCCGCTCTGGACATCGGGATCGCATAGCCCATGCCTTCGACGATCGTGGCACCGATCTTGTTGGATGTAATGCCGACTACCTCGCCCTTGTCGTTGAGGAGCGCGCCGCCCGAATTGCCGGGGTTGATCGCCGCATCGGTCTGGATGAAGGTGCCGGTCTCGCTGTCGGACATCTGTATTTCACGGTTCACCGCACTGATGATACCTGTCGTAGCCGACTGCCCATAGCCCAGTGCATTGCCGATCACGATGGCAGGCTCACCGACCTTCAGGGAATCCGAATCGCCGATGGTCGCGACCGCGATCTTGCTCAGCGTTTCCGAATCGATATCGGACAGTTTGACCGCGATGACTGCCAGGTCATTGTTCGAATCGGTGCCCTTGATGGAAGCATCCGCTGTCTTGTCATCGATAAACTGGACTTTCAGGCTGTCCGCACTGTCCACAACATGGTTGTTGGTCGCGATCAGCAGCTCTGTGTCCGTCTTGGCCACGATGATGCCGGAACCGGTCGCCGTTTCCTGCTGGCTGTATGTCTGTCCGAAATAGTCCGTACTCTCGGTAAAGTTATTGTAGACCGATACGATCGACGGCATTGCCGACGCCACGATACCGGATACGTCATTTATCGTGCCCGAGGCAGTTGATTCCGAAGTTTTGAGTGTCACGGTAGCACCGTCCGAAGAAGCTTCCGAAGCAGTCTCGCCGGAAGCTGCCGTTTCCTTCGAAGCTGATGCGGAAGAAGATTCCGCCGTGCTGTCCGCGGATGAATTCAGGGTCGCCTCCGTACCGGACTTTTCAGTCGTCTTTTCGACTCTGTGCACCGCATTGCCGATCCCGACAGCGCCTACACCGGCGCAGATCCCGAAGACCGCCGCCAGGGCGATCGCCAGAACCACCTTCGCCCCCGTGCCCATCTTGCCGCGCTGCTTTTTGTTTCCGTTCCCGGCATTGTTTCCTGCGCTGTTTGAAGCGTTGTAGCCGGTGTTGTTCGCCGCGTTGTAGCCGGCATTGTAGCCTGCGTTATTGTACCCGGCATTGTTGTATCCGGCATTGTTTCCTGTGTTGTAGCTGCCGTACCCGTTTCCGCCGTTGCTGCCGCCTGTCGGATTTGATCCGTACGTGCTCGAGTAGGGATTCTGATAACCTCCTCCTGCATTGGCGTTGCTCCCGCCGGTTGCGTTCGCGTTGTTGTTCCCGGAGCTGCCGGCATTCATGCTGCTGGATCCCGTCTGGTCCCCTGCAGTGCCGTTTTCGTTCTGTCCGTTTCCGTTCATGTTCCAGTCATTTCTTTCGTCGCTCATTGTTTTTCCTTTCTGTCGATCCGGCCGTTCCACCTTTTCCCGAAGATTCTTCAGCCGTCTGTCGTTTGTGCTGATCATGATCACAGGGTTCCTTCCCTGTCTACGCTATTCAGATTAAAAGATAATTGTGTTGAAAATGTGTTTGAATTCTTTAAAAACTATGAAGCGAAAAAGCGGCTCCCTGACAGGCAAACGCCGCCGAGAGCCGCTTTATCCCGCATTTTCGTTATAATTGTGTCTTCCTGCCGTAATTCAAATACTCCTCACAAAGGGCGGGGCATCTGACACCCGCGGCAGCCTGCGCGCAGTCAGTCCTCCTCGATCACCAGGATCTCCAGATAGTCAAACGGGATCGTCTCAATGAAGGCGTCCTGAGAAAAGCGCGCCCTGGCATGTGCCGCAAAATCCTTTATGGTGAAGTCCAGCCAGATCGGCCTTGCCAGATCCAGTTCGGCGCACGCACTGTCCAGGGCATGCAGGACCTTGTGCGTCCTTGTGTCATCCGACCAGTCTTCCACCACCGTATCCCTCAAGAGATGGTTGTCCTTCCATTCCCGGAACCAGATCCGCATTACAGTTCGATGCCGTTCTGTCTGCAGAGTTCCCTGGCAGATTCCACCGAATCGATGCCTGTCTTGTTCTTGATCGGTGCGAAGGCATGCTCCCGCACGACTTCGTAGGGAAGGCAGGAATCCAGCTCATGGATCATATCCAGCACGAGCTGCTCGTATTTACAGCCGTTCGGCGCTTCCGGTTTGATCAGTTCCCCGTTTTCATCGATGTGCGCGATCTTCTTCTCCACGACGTGCAGCGGGAGCTGTTCATTCATGATGCGCTCGAGGTCCTTCTCCCGGAACAGATAATTCATGATGACGCCGAAATTATAGGCGGGATCTCCCTTCTCGTTTCTGGCTTCCATAAGTTCGGGCGTCATGTCATAGTATTCCACGATGGACGGCTTCCCGTCTTCCAGACACATCGCGCCCACCTTCTCGTCAGGTGCGGCCTTCCTGACCACCATGGCGCCGCAGGCGCAGTTCCGGGTGATCGTCGCGCCTATGAAGCAGGGATCGCAGATACGCTGCAGCACGTTGTCCACCGCGAACGCATCCAGCCATTCGATGCCCATTTCCTGCACCTTTTTCAAAACACCCGTCTTGGCCATGGATACAAACCAGCCGCCGTTGCCGTTCGGGGAAGTAGCGATCCTGCCGCGGCTCTCCATATAGACCCTGCCCTCGTAATCGGAAGCCGGAGCCATATCCTGGATAAAATATGTGATCATCGAAGGATCGTATCCGAAACAGTTCATGTCTTTCATGAACTGCCGCGTCTTCGCATCGTTCTTGTCGGAGGTCATGATGAACAGCGGGATGGAAACGCCTGCCTTTTTCACCACTTCCTGCAGGTTTTCGATCAGCCGCTGCATGATGTATACATGCTTTGTGATGCCGATATCGTACATGCACTTGGGATCGTCGCTGCCCAGCCTCGTGCCCATGCCGCCTGCCAGCAGCACGGCGCCGACCCTGCCTTTGCGGATCTCCTCAAGGCCCGCTTTCTCAAACTCCTCGCGGTGCGCCTCGATCTCCGGCACCTCCATCGCGCCGAGCGGGGTGATCACGCCCCTGCGGCCCAGATTCCCGCGTTCCTTTGCGTAGTGCAGCATGGAAAAGTCCGTTGCCTCGATCTGACTGAGCAGCGCCTGTTTTTCCTCCGCGCTTAACCCGTCATAATACTTCAGCACATGCCCCTGTCCGTACCTGTTCAGTTTTTCCGCTGCCTGCTCATACGTAAACATAGCCATTCCCTCCCTGTCACTTGTCCTGTTTTGCATATTCCTCAGACTGACGTCTGATGTAATCCGCATCGTCAAAATAGTTGATCTTCATGGCATTCCTGACTTCATTCAGCGTGGAAGCCGCTTTCCTGCTGCCTTCCTCCGTGCCCTTGCGGAGAATATCGTAGATCGCCGGAATGTCCTTCTGCAGTGCAAGGCGCCGCTGCCGGATCGGCTCAAGCGTCTCCTCGAGCACGCTGTACAGGAACTTCTTCACCTTGACATCGCCCAGCCCGCCCCTGCGGTAGTGCTCTTTCAGTTCTTCGAGGTCTGCATACTCCGGCAGGAACTCGGCAAAACATCCGTCGTAGCAGAAGGCGTCAAGATAGGTAAATACCGTGTTGCCCTCTGTTTTGCCGGGATCCGTCACCTTCAGGTGGTCAGGGTCCGTATACATGTTCATGACTTTCCTGCGCACCTCTTCCGGGGTGTCGGAAAGGTAGATGCAGTTGCCGAGAGACTTGCTCATCTTGGCCTGTCCGTCGGTGCCGGGCAGCCGCAGACACGCCTTGTTGGTGGAGAGCAGGATGTTCGGCTCCACCAGTGTGTCCCCGTAGACAGAGTTGAATTTCCGCACGATCTCGCGCGTCTGCTCCAGCATGGGCTCCTGGTCCTCGCCTACCGGCACCGTGGTGGCCTTGAACGCCGTGATATCGGCAGCCTGGCTGATCGGATAGGTGAAGAAACCGACGGGGATGCCCTCGCCGAACTTGCGCATCTCGATCTCGCTCTTCACCGTCGGGTTGCGCTGCAGCCTCGGCACGGTGACCAGATTTGCATAGTAGAAAGTGAGCTCCGGCAGCTGCGGCAGGGCAGACTGGATCACGATGCTGCTTTTGTCCGGGTCGATGCCGCAGGCAAGGTAGTCGAGTGCCACCTCGATGATGTTGCTGCGCACCTTCTCCGGATTGTCCGCGTTGTCCGTAAGCGCCTGGGCGTCCGCGATCAGAATGTAGATCTCCGAAAACTCGCCCGAGTTCTGCAGTTCCACGCGTCTGCGCAGAGAGCCGACATAGTGTCCGATGTGCAGGCGTCCCGTCGGCCGGTCGCCCGTCAGAATGATCTTTTCCATATCTACCTCCATAAAATGGGCGGCCGGCGCGAAGCGCCGTTGCCGCGATACGAAAGTGGAGCATCAGCGACACTTTCGCATTAACACCTCCATGAGGAGAATCTTCAGATTCTCCGAAATGAACATCGGCAACACTTCGTGCCGCTGTTGCAGCCGGCGCCGCTTCAGGTGCCTCTGCTCTTTTCATCCGGCGCGCCGGATATGAACCTGTTCTCCGAAAGCGAATACCTGCCTCCTTTGAGCAGCTTGTGCTTTATGACCCACCAGGCCGGCACCCAGATGTACCTGTGCATCGCCGGCGAAGCACTGCCGATCATCCAGCAGTTGCGGGGACATTTGCGGATCACCCGGCGCACGCTCTCGGCCTGCTCGGAATGCCAGAGCTCTTCCCAGCTCTGCTCCCGCAGGTTGCCCATCACCATCTTCTCCTCCGTGCCGTTGCAAGGCACGACATCGCAGAACGGGTCGATGAAGAACGCATCGCGGCTCATGTCGCAGGGCAGCAGCCGTTTGTTGCCGTATATGTAATTAATCAGCCCGTGGTTGAAATAGGCGCGGAACCACTTCTTCGGCGAACGGCTCGAAAGCAGCTCGTTATTCAGTTTTGCAAAGTTTTCCGCCACGTGCAGGCGGTCGTCGATCCTGTTGTCCGACTTGTGAAAATAAAAGGAGTTGTGGAGGGTCGCCGTCGCGAACTCCATTCCCATTTTATCCGAGATCTTATAGAGCGGCACAAGATCGTCCGCATTGATATCCTGTACCGTCATACCGAAGCCCACGTCCGGATGTCCCATCTCGACGAGCTTCTGCAGCGTGCCGTACCCGTGGGCGAACCCGTCCGGGATCCCCCTGATTCTGTCGTTTGTCTCCTGCAGGCCTTCGATGCTGATCCGGATGCCGACCTTCGGGAACTTGCGGCAGAGCGAGAGAATGCGGTCAGTGAAATAGCCGTTCGTCGAGATCACGATGCGATTGGTCTTTTCCATGAGAATGCCGACGATCTCCTCGATGTCATCCCTGAGAAAAGGCTCTCCGCCCGTAATGTTCGTGAACTCCATCTCCGGCAGCTTGCGGATGACCTCCAGCGGGATCTCTTCCGCCGGCTTCGTCGGATATTTGAAAACATTGCACATGTTGCAGTGCGCGTTGCACCGGTAGGTCACGATCACCGTACCGTATAATGTCCTCTTTGCCATTATGCCTCTGCTCCTTACATCGCGTACAGCCGTGTCAGTTTACGCACATAGGTCTCCAGGGTGTCAAAATGTCCCGCCGTCCAGGCTGCGCAGTTCGCGGACATCCGGTCCGTGCGCGCCGCATCGCCGTACAGTTCCCGGATCCTGGCTGTCAGGTCTTCCGCATCGCCTTCCCGGAAGAGTTCGCCGGTTTCCTGCCCCGGCGTCCTGCAGATCAGTTCCGGCGTGCCGCCGATATCGCTGGCCAGCACCGGTACCCCGTAGCCCTGCGCTTCCATCACCGAAAACGGACAGTTCTCGTACCATTCGGAAGGATAGACGACAAAACGCGCACCGCGGATCACCTCCTGCAGCGCACCGCCGGTAAGGAATCCCTTCTCGGTCACATTGCCGCCCCTGATAAGATCACGCAGCGGCCCCGAACCGGCGAATACAAACGGGATCTCCGGCAGGGCGCCCGCTGCCTTCATCAGGGTGGCGATTCCCTTTTCCGGCGCATACCGGCCGAAATAGAGGACATATCCCTGTCCGCCGGCCGCCCTGTCCGGCGTCTTCGTCTGTTCTCCCTGCGCTTCCGGAATATCCATGAAGTTGTGCATGGCGATCGTGCGGCCCTTCAGGTGTCTGTTGTGCTGCAGCACGCCTTCCAGGAAAGCGCTCGGACAGATGACCCTGTCCACTTCGGCGTAGGTGCCCCTCTTTTCATAAAAGGCGGCTTCCCGGGCGCCGAGCAGGCTGCGCAGTTTTGAGCCGTGGATGCAGCGGTTGCGGATGCAGCCGTCAAAGGATCCGTCGATACAGCGCATGCAGAGTTCTCCGGTCGAAGGTACCCTGAGCTCATGGTTGGGACAGACCCACTGCGCGTCGTGCGCGGTGCAGAATATTTTCAGGGATCTGCCCGCGTAGGCGTACAGATCCGGATGTTTTCTTTCAAAGTCACGCGCTTCATCGATGACCGATGGAGTCAACTGGAAGTTGATGTTGTTCAGGTGCACGACATCCGGCTGCAGTTCTTCCAGCACCGGGCGCATTTTTTCCCGCGCCTCACGGGAGTAGATGATGCGGAAAGGGTAGGTCAGCGCAGCCGCCCCGCTGCCGTGAAAGTCCATCGGCTGCGTGTAGCTGTCCGCACGGTTGCCGACGATCCGGCCCTCGTGCTCCATGCCGAAATACTCGACTCTGTGCCCCTGCCGTTCCAGTTCCTGCCCCAGCTTGAAGATATATGTCTCGGAGCCGCCGTTCGGGTAGAGGAATTTATTGACAATGAGTACCCTCATTTTGCCTCTCCGACCTCCCCGGGCTGCGTCCGCTCCTGCGCGGAGCCTGTCCGCTGCGCCTGCGCAAGCTGTGCGCGGCGCGCCGGCTTCAGCACCGACAGATAGACCTCCCTTGTCGCCTTTGCGCTCGCATCCCACGAATAGCGGCTGCAGATATAGTCCGCGGCTCCCTGCTCATAGCGCGCCCGCTCGGCAGGGTCGTCAAGCAGCCGCTGCAGCAGTTCACGAAGTTTTCCCACGTCTCCCTTCGGAAATGTGAGAGCGTGGGTTCCCGTAACTTCCGTATTCTCCGGAATGTCGCTCACAACGCAGCACCTGCCGTAGCTCATGGCCTCGAGCAGGCTCATCGCCATGCCCTCCACATCGCTCGGCAGGACAAAGACCGCGCAGTTGGAATACAGTTCTTCGAGCGGTGTCCCGCCGACAAAATCCGTGAAAAGAATGCGCGGATCCTCCGCAGCGCTCTCCCGGATCTTCGCGGCATAATCTGCGGCACCGCCTGCGCCGCCTGCGATCACAAGTTTTTTGTCCGTATGCACGCCCTTGAAGGCATCGATCAGATAGTGGATCCCCTTTTCAGGCACGAGCCGCGCCAGGAAAAGCACGTAGCCGTCCTTTTCAAGTCCCCACTTCTGCCGTATGAAATCAGCGTTTCTGTATTCCGGTCTTTCGATCCCGTTGGGGATGAAGATCGTACTGCGCCCGTACGTGTCCCGGAAATACTGCTGCATGTTGCGGGAGAGCACAATGAGCGCATCCGCCCTGCGGGCAGCGCGCTTCTCCCCCTTTTTCAGCATCTTCGAAGCAAAGTTCCCCCACTTCGAGCGCTGCCAGTCCAGTCCGTGGATGGTCGCCACCGTGGGGATACCGAACAGCTTCGGGAGCCAGAGCATGATGCAGGGACCCTCCGCGTGATAATGCACGACATCGTATCTGCCGAACAGCATGCGGACCGAAGCGAAGGCCGAATAGACGATCGCGTTGAGTCTGCTGTTTTCAAAGGTAGGCACCTGAACGAGGCGCACACCGCAGTATTCCTTCTGCTCGCAGGGCTCGTCCGCGTGGTGTTTGCCGCTCCTGCGGTTGTAGGCAGTCACGTCATCGCCGCCCTGCGCCAGACGCACGGCAAGCTCTCCCACCACGACTTCCACGCCGCCTTCCCTGCCCGGGATCCTTTTATGTCCGATCATCGCCAGCCGGAGATGCCCGTTTCTGCGTTCCCTGCGCAGTCTGCGGCTTTCTTTGCGCACTTCGGCCACAAAGGCAAAATTCGTCGTAATATAGCGCTTCAGCAGGCGCTTCGGATCCTGCATGATGCGGAACAGCCATTCGAGATAGCTCTCCTGCATCCAGCGCGGGGCGCGCTTCACCGTACCTGCATGAAAGTCAAAACCCGCTCCCACGCCGATCATGACGCCGCACAGTTTTCCCTCGTGAGCCGCCATCCAGTATTCCTGCTTCGGCGCGCCCAGCCCGACCCAGATGAAGTCCGGGCGGGCCGCATTGATCCTGTCGATGTCGGCGGCGTCATCGGCAGCCGGGATTTCGTCCGCCGATGCATAAAACGGCGGGGCGTACATGCCGGCGATCACAAGGTACGGATAGCGCTCCTGCAGCTTTTCGCGCAGGATGTCCAGCGTACTCTGCGTCGCTCCGTAAAAATAATGCCGGTACCCTTTTTCCCTGGATGCCTTAAAGATCTCCGTCATCAGGTCGGGACCGGCTACCCGCCTGGCTTCCGGAAAGCCGCGGCGGCGGCTGACAAAAGAAAGAGGCTTGCCGTCAGGCAGCGCCAGGGCGGCGCCGTTCTGGACAGCGCGGTATCTTTCATCGCGGGAGGCCATCACCGTCGTGTGGACATTGGAAACGCAGATATACTGTCCCCGCAGAGAATCCAGATTCTCCCCGAGGTATTCCGTCGTCTTCCTCATATCCGTGACACTGATTTCGGTGCCGAGTATACTGCAGTGCGGCAGTCCCGCCTTTACGTCCATAGGCCCTATTCTATACGATTCTCCCGGCTCTGTCCATGCCGCCGGGCCCGTGCCGACATGCACGGTCTGCTTTCAGATCTGCGGATCCGGCGCGCAGAAAATGCCGCCGTCCCGGTCGACCAGCGTCCACCCCTCCCACAGGGTGCGCATGACTTCCGGCGGCGCAGACTGGTCGCTGCGGTGGACCGAAGGCCGTATTTTTGCAAAGGGCGCGGCGTTCAGGCGCGCGCCCCAGAAACTGAAGGTGGAATTTGCGCAAATGTTCACGCGGCAAAGGCTCATGAGGTACATGTCCAGCATCGCATCCTCCCCCGTGTTGCCTTCCGGAACCGTCGTCCTGTCGCCTTCCCTGCCGAAGCGGCAGGTTTTCGCATACTCGGTGTCGTCGGAAAAAACATAGAAATGCAGCTCCGCTGTGTCCGCTGTTTTCCCTGTGTGCTGCGCGCCTGCCTGCCGTGCGGCCTCCGCCGCTCCCCGGTAATAGGCGTCCGTGCAGATGCCCCCGAGCAGGGCCGCGTTGGCGGCGTCCAGATAGTCGCCCCGGCGCAGATGCACACTGACCGTGCAGACGCCCTGCGCATTCTCTTCGCGGATGTCCGCAGCCGCAGCCTCGTTGAAGGCTCTGGCCTTTTCCGAAGACGCCTCCGGAAAAACAAATTCCCGCCGCAGCGCGGGCAGAATGTCCGCATAGTATTTTTCACAGGCGAAATATCCCGTCAGATACCCGTCCTCGAGGTCAAAGATCTCCGGGCTGTACATTTCATGCTCCGTGAAAATGCCGCTCTTCGTGCGGCCGAAGTGCCCGGCCAGCCGGGAAAAGAAGGAGCGGTCCCCGTACCTGCGCAGCTCCGCTTCCGTTGCATAGTGCAGCGGGAGTCCCGCAAAGCGCTCGAGTTCCAGCCGGCGCGGCGCAAGCACGCGCCCCTGGTTCTCCTCGTCCCGGAACCAGGAGGGATCCAGCTTTACCTCCCGTCCGCGGGCTTCCAGGCTGCGGGCCAGGGCGTACTGCTGCATCTGATTTCCGAGTCCCCCGGCCAGTCTTACGATGATCATGGTCTCCTCCACAGGGACAGAAAAGCCAGGGCTGCCCCCTGCCCCCAGGGATAGCAGCCGTAGATCTGCGGATGTTCGGCGAAACCCGCACATTCCGAAAGAGACTGCCCGACGCGGCCGTCCGCGGTATGCGCCAGGATCCCTTCCGCCGAAGCAGAAAACCCGGCGGAGAATTTCTCCCTGTCGGAAGCCGGCAGCGCGCCGTTTTCGAGCGCACGCGCCTCCGCCCAGCGGATCATGGCCGTCGCGGAAACATCGCGGGGGCCCTGCGGCGCCGTAAGGAGCCAGGGAAAAAGGCCGTCCTCTCCGCAGAGTTCCTCCGCACTGCGCGCGAGGTCCCGCAGACGCAGACGCAGCCCGGCATCCTGCGTGCCGCTCATGCCCATCATCAGCCAGCCGACGGCACGGCCCCAGCCGACGAGTCCGTTCTTCGTGCCCGCCGCTGTCTCATAGCCGTGGTACGGCAGGCCGGTGCGCGCATCGGTCGCCATGGAAAGATAGGCCTTCAGCTGTTTTGCCGCTTCTCCGGAAGCGCGCTCATCGCCGTATGCACGGCCGTAGGCATCGAGAAACAGCGCAGCCATCCCGATCCCGTCCGCAAAAACGTAATCGTGCGCGCGGCCGGGTCTGTAGATCAGCGTGCCGGCGGCATCCTTCGGCGCATCCATGAGGCTGCGCGCCATCCGGTCCGCAGCTTCCCTGTACGGCACATTGTGCTCTGCGGTGTCGATGCGGACCGCGGAGTACAGCATCACCGCGTCGTCCGCGCAGGCTGTCCTGCCCCCGCCGCGCAGCCAGGCATCGAGACGGGCGCGCACAGCGCCCTCCCGGTCGCCGTCATATTCCGTAAGACCGAGGCCGAGGAGCCCCGCCGGCCAGAATACCGGGTCCGGGGCCGGCACGCGCCGGCCGCAGAGACGCCGTGCAAGATCCCTGGCACGCTCTCCGGGCGTCTTTGTCCCGTATGTCTTCAGTTCCCGCACCGCCTCACCGGCGATGGCAGACAAAACAGCATCCATTTCGTACCTTTCCCCCGCCCGGGCTATTTTCCGAACCGCCCGGCGATCATGCCGCGCAGGTAGCGGAATTCCTTCGTGCGGCCGAACAGCAGGACAAAGCCCGCGTTGTAGGCGGCGGTAATGAGGAGCGCCATCCCGAGGAAACTGCCGAGAGACAGGTGCGTGAGCACGCGCCGCCCCGCGGCCTCCATCAGCACGAGCATCAGTGCAGAGTAAGCAAGATGTTTTGCCGAGTCCAGGAAGTAGTGCCAGGACTTCTGGTCAAAACACACGTGGTAGATAATGATCGGTTTCGTCACGTTGGCGATCAGACCGGAGATCACCGTGCCGATGTATACGCCCGGCAGGCCGATCTTCAGGACCAGCCAGATCGAAAGCACGAGGTTCACCGCGCCCTGGATCACGGCGAGGTACTTGTCCGGCTCGAACACGCCGGCTGCCGTCTTATAGTTGGACAGCACCACGCGCTCGCCCTTGAAATAGTAATCGAGCAGGATGAGGTTCACGGAAGCCGCCGACAGGATCCACGCGTCGCCGAGCCACAGCCGCACGAGCGGCGTGAGCAGGATATAGAAAGCCACCGCCGAGAAGCCGTAGATCCAACAGGCAAAAAAGCGGTAGATGCAGAACATGTCGTACTGCTTCTGTTTTGACTCCGTCGCGATCAGGTTCCCGAAGCCGGAGATCACGGAGTTGAAGATCGTGTTCACGAAAGAGGAAACGGTGCTGATGACGAGGTTGTAATTGTCCACCACGCCGACGACCGTCACCTCGATGAACGAGGAAATGATGAGCGAATCCGTCTGCAGGCGGGCGACGTCGCCGATCTTGTGCCATACGAGCGCACCGGTCTTCTTCCAGACCTCGCCGCTCTCCTCCTTCGACAGCGGCACCACATCCTTTTCCGTAAGATAGGGGTAGCGCCTGTTGAGGTAGCTGTTGACCCAGAATTTCTGGATGAGCTGTACCACGCAGTCCGCGAGCAGATAGCAGTAGAAGTTCTCCGTGAAGATCAGGACGGCGATCTGCAGCGCCTCGGAAACGATCTTGGTGGCCGTGTTGATGTTGGTCTGGATGTAGTTCTTCTGCTCCGCATTGACAAGGCTGTACTTGTAAGCGACAAAGTACGAGCTCACGGTATTGAAAAGGAAGATGAAATAGTACAGCGTGAGGTCGCGGAGCGTGTTGTTCCCCGGCTTTTTTATAAAGACGCGCAGGAACGGCACGAGGGCAAGTCCTATGCCCGCCACCACGAGTGCGATGGCATAGTAGGCCTTGCGGTACATCTGCATGTACGACTTGATCTTCTGCGTATCACCGCGCGCAACAGGGGCGTAAAGGCTGAAATTCAACGCTGTCCCGATGCCGAGTTCCGCCATGTTGAGAAGAGAGAGTATCCCCGTATAGAGGCCGTTCACACCGAGCAGTGTCGCGTCCAGGTGCGCAATGAAGACCTGCTTCAGCACAAAGCCCATGATCGCCGTGGCTATGCTGCCGATATAGCCCCAGGCGATGTTTTTTGCCGCGTATTTCACTCTTCCCAATCTATGCTCCCGGCCGCGGCAGCGGCCTTCTTCACAATGTCCTGTAAAGTCCTGCGATCTCGGCGCCGTTCCTTCCTGCGCGCCTGAGATAATCCGGCATCACGGCGCGCAGCTTTTCCCGTATGCCGCCGCTGTTTGTGCGGAGCCACTCAAAGGCGTCCGTGATCTGGCTGTCCCCGCTGATCTGCTGCACCGGCAGCACATAGTGCCCGTCCGTGCCGAAGAGATCCTCCGCGATACCCGCTGCTTTGACGGAGTAGCCGAGAACGAGCGTGGGAACACAGGAAGAATAGGCCGCGATCGTGGCGTGCGTACGTGCACCGACAAACAGGCTGCAGCGCGCAATGACTGCCTTCAGTTCCGCGGCCGGCGCATCCGGCACCAGCAGCACGCGGCCGGTATCCCGGAATTCCCTGTACAGCTCCGCAAGCGGGGTGCGGTCATTGCTGCGCTCCCACACCACGTGCGGGATGAGCGCTACCGTACAGTCCGTATCCTCCAGGATGTGCCGGACGAGCTGTCTGCAGCCGTTCAGCACCGCGTCCTTTGAATGAGCGTAATTCTCCGCCATGGGGCTCAGGTTGAGTCCAATGAGGGGCGCGCCGCCGCTTTCCTTCGCAAGGCGTTCGCATAGCGGCGCGTCGTCGGCCGCCTGCAGGGTAAAGGCGGGATCCGGCAGCAGGACAAGCCTTTCCTCCGGTACACCCGCTTTGTACAGTGCCTCGTATGTCCTGCTCTCCCGGGCGACGATGCGGCGGTACTGCCGCATGTCATCCCGCATGTTCGTGTTTTCCTTAAGAACTTCCGGTTCGATCGAACAGCCGAGCAGCATGGTCGCCGTGCCCTGTCTTTCCAGCATGTGATCCGCCAGGACCAGATCCGGCACCATGTCAGGATAACAGTAATTGTCCCCGCCCACGGAAACGGCCAGCCTGGGCCTGTCTTTTCCGGTGATCGGGGCCAGCCGGTAGCGCAGGAAGGATTCCCTGTCGCCTGTCAGTCTGCGCCAGGCATAGTAAGCCGCGTGTACCGGCGGGTGCTCCGCGATGCGGCGCTCCTGCGCAAGAGCGACGATACCGTCCAGCGAAGAGAGCCCGTAGCGGGCATCCTCGGCCGCACTGTTGGTCACGAGTCTGACAGGCAGCGGAATGCCGTCCTGTTTTGCAAGCTGCCGCAGCAGGCTCACCGTAATGGCCTCGCAGCCGTGGTTGCCGCTGCCTGCATGCATATAGAAAGCGATCCCGTCAAGAACGTGCATCCTGTCCTCCGCTCTTCCGTTTTTCGGCTGCTCCGGCCCGTCCTGCCTTCCGCCTCTGCTGCCCGCGCCTGTGCGGCCCGTAACAGTCATAATACACCGAAGGGGACAGACGGAACAGGCCCGACTTCAGGCCGTATCCCGCCGGGAGTTCCTCCGTCATGCCTGTGACCTTCCGGGCTGCCTTCACCCTCTCCAGGATGATCTTTGTACAGTCGGCGTACTTCCGGCGTTCGGAGGCCGGCAGCACCGCGATCTTGCCCGCGACGAGCATGGCCGTGGTACAGCGCACCGCGGCAAGGCGTGCGGCGGTGTCCTCTTCCTTCAGAAGCAGCGGCATGTTCGTGCGTATCCTCGACACTGCCTCGTCCCAGCAGCGGATCTGGTCCATATAGTCCGGTGTGAAGGGCTTTTCCATGGCGCCCTTCGGGTTGACGTAATAGTAATACAGGCGGTCCGGGATCGCAGCCACCTTCGTGCAGTTCTCCATGCACGAAAGCAGGAACAGCATGTCCTCCCCGATCGTCATATCCTCGCGGAACTGTCCGCCGCCTAATTTTTCACGCAGGAAAAGTTTGCTCCAGATGCGGGTATCGCCGCGCAGCAGCCGCCTCCGCACGAACATCGTACCGTCCATGACTGCCTCTTTTCCTTCCTCCTGCTCCTCCGTTTCCTCCGGCGGCTGTGCCTTGAAATCCGTGAAGGTGTGGAAGCTGCAGCCCGCGATCTCCGCCCCGCTCTTTATGATCACGGCGTGGAGCTTCTTCAGCATATCCGGGGCCATCCTGTCGTCCGCGTCGAGAAAGGTCACATACCTGCCGCCCGCCATCTTCAGGCCTTCGTTCCTGGCCCTCGAAACGCCGTGGTTTTCGGTGTGGCGCACGCGGATCCGCCCGTCGCTGTCCGCCAGCGTATCCGCAAGGTCCGGCGATCCGTCGGCCGAGCCGTCGTCCACCAGCAGCAGCTCCCAGTTGTCCCAGGTCTGCAGCAGCACGCTCTGCACGCAGGTCTCCAGCGTGCTTTCCGCGTTGTAGAACGGTACGATGATGCTGATCCTGTCTTCCGCCGCCGGACTGATCAGTTCTTCCCCCATGGCTGTCCCCCTTCTTCAGTGTCTGCCCTGTATAAGAAAGATCGCCCGCACCGGCGCGATCCTTGCCGCGACCGGTCTCCTCATGAAAAAGGCGATCAGCCTGTCCGCCCTGTCCCGTAAAGGCTGCGGGTAGCTTTTGAGGAGCGCCGGCGAGCCTTCCTCGATGCACAGCCGCCGTATCCGTTCGACAGCTCCCCCCGCCGGATTCCGCAGCTCGTTTTTCATCGCTATGAAAAACAGGAACAGATATTCCCTGCGCAGCATCTGTGCAGCGTCCGGAACATGCTTGGCCGCCAGGATCCTGCGCAGCAGCTCCCGCAGCCGACGGATGTTTTCGAACATCGCGCTGTCATAGCGGTGCACCATCGACTGCGCCCGGAAAGTGTAATGATAATAATACGCCTCCGGAAGGATGACGACCCTCTCCGCATCGAGCAGCGCCGGCACCGTGATGCTGACGTCCTCGCCCATGCGGATCGAAGGATCGCAGTAGCGGAGGTTGTCTTCGATCAGCTGCCGCGAAAACAGCTTCATGCAGCGCGACAGGATCACCGTGCGCTCCTCGTTGCCGAGGAGCTTCTCCCTGATCTCCTTCCGCAGCTTTTCCCCTTCGTAGATCCCTGCGGGCGCACCGTGTCCCTTCTTCTCCGAGGTACCGTTCCACTCCCGGTCGATCAGATAGCTGCAGCAGATGATCTCCCGCTTCTCCGCCTCCGGGTGCTCCGGGCAGGGCAGCTGCCCCGCCAGGGCCGCCAGCATCCCGCCGTCTATCCAGTCGTCCGCATCCACAAAACACAGCCAGGGCTCACTGCTCTCCTTCACGCCGCGCATCCAGCTGGCCACCAGTCCTTCGTTCGCCTTATGGATCACATGCACGCGCGGGTCTGCCGCCGCGATCCCGTCGCACAGCGCTGCGCCGCCGTCCGTCGACCCGTCATCCACAAGATAGAGGGACAGTTCCTTCCGGCTCTGCCCCAGGATGCTGTCCGCACACCGCCGCAGCGTGTCTTCATTGTTGTAAACGGGCACGATGACCGCGATCCGTTCAGTTTTTCCGCTCTCTTCCGCTTCCCCCAAGCACTGCCTCCCAGACCTTTTCTATCTTATCGAGATGTGCGTCCAGTCCGAATGCGCCGGCCGCGGCAAGGCCCGCAAGGCCTGCTTTTTCGCGCGCCGCTTCGTCCGTGAGATACTCCGTCACCGCAGACGCCATGCCGTCCGTATCGCCCGGCGCAAGGAGCCTTCCGCTCACGCCGTCCGTCACGAGGCGCGGGATGCCGCCCACGTTCGTCGAAACAACCGGCAGCGCACTGCCCATCGCCTCGAGGACCGACATCGGCATGCCCTCCGAATAGGAAGGCAGGAAAAACACGGCGCTCTCCCGCAGGGCACGGTCCTTATCGGCACCCCGTATCCAGCCCGGGAAGTCCACGCCGGCCAGCGTCTCCCTGTCAAAACAGGCTTTCACCTCTTCGATCTCCCCGTAGCCCGCCGCAACGAACCGCGCCTGCGGCACACTGTGCCGCACCTTCGAGACGACGGCCGGGAGATCGTAGGAGCCCTTCATGCGGTCGATCTTCCCCAGGATCAGCACCTGCTTTTTTTCCGCACGCCGCTGCTGCACCGCCGGATCCGCCATCTCCCTGCGGCACACGGCATAGTTCATGATCACGCTGATGCGGCTGCGCGGCACGATCGTCGCGATGTTGTCCGCAGCGGTTTCATTCAGCACGATAATGGCGGCGCACTGCGCATAGGCCTTCCGTACCGCCCTGCGTTTCAGGGCGCCGGCATCTGCATAGAAGCGGCCGAACTCCGAGCCGTGGATGTGGTTCACGACAGGGATCCCCCGCGCGCTGCACATACGTATGAAGGGCAGTTTTCTCCAGAAGCTCGGGCCGAAGGAAGAATGGATGTGTACGAGTTCAGGCGCATCTTCCCGCAGCATGCGGCGGAAAGTGCGGTAAGCGCGGACGGCTTTGAGGAATTTGTCCCACTTCGAGCCGTCGCAGTAGGATTCCACATAGCGGATGTCATAGTCCCGCTCCAGGCGGCTGCCGCGGTAGCCGTTCACAACGGCGGCGATACCGCCCTGCACGTCCGGCTGTGGCACGATCATCACGATCTTATGTTTTGGCACTGTCCGGTCTCCTGCCATCCCTACCTGGCCCCCCGGCCCCTGAAGACAACGGCGACCGTCTTGAGAAGGATCTTGAAATCCAGAGAAAGGCTCCAGTTGTCGATGTACTGCAGATCGAGCTTCACCACCTCGTCAAAATCGGTGATCTCGCTGCGGCCGCTCACCTGCCAGAGGCCCGTGAGCCCCGGCTTCATGGACAGTCTCCTGCGGTAATGCTCGTTGTACTGTTCGAATTCCTGCTCCGTCGGAGGCCTGGTGCCCACGAGACTCATGTCCCCCAGCAGCACGTTGAGAAACTGCGGAAATTCGTCGAGGCTGGTCCTGCGCAGGAACGCGCCGACCTTTGTAATGCGCGGGTCATTGTCCATCTTGAACATGAGACCGTTCATCTGGTTCCGGTCCTGCAGTTCCTTCAGGCGCGCCTCTGCGTCGCGGTACATCGAGCGGAATTTGTATATACGGAAGCGGCGCCCGTTCTTGCCGACGCGCGTCTGTGAGAAAAACACCGGTCCCTTGGAATCGATCAGTATGGCCGGCGCGATGAACAGCGTAAGGATCCCGGTGATCGCAAGGCCGACAATGCCGCCTGCGATATCGGCCAGCCGCTTGATGAGCAGCCGCTTGTAGCTGCTCCGGAACCGTGTGTAGGTGATGACCGTGTAGTCCCCGAAGGAATCCGCGCGTGCCGTCGCCTCCCCGAGATCCGGCAGTTCCAGGTTGTAGTGCACGATGACGCCCATTTCCTCGAAGCCGTTGATGAGATCGTACATCCTGCTCTGCGGCGTGTCCGGCGTATTGATGAACACCTCGTCAAAGGGCACCGTCGTCATGAAATCGGTAAGTCCCTTCGTGCCGGAGTAGATCGGCACCTCTTCCTTTTTCCCTGTCTCCCCGGAGGCCTCGGCCTCGGGATCCGCATAAAACGCCGCGATGATCTGATAGCTGATGTCATTGCGCCCGAGCAGGCGGGTCAGGGTGTCGTCCATCACCTTGCGGCCGGCGATCACTATGATCTTCGAAACGAGCTGATCCGTCGAAAGCACCTTGTGCAGGATACGCTTCAGGATGAGGTGCACCGCCATCATCAGCACGAAGTTGAAGATAAAGAACCAGAGGATCACGATACGGGAAAGCGCGTAGGCCCACTGCGCAAAGAACACGAACGCCATGCCTACGACGATCATGAGCACGTTGAACCGCAGGACCGCCATCAGCTCGCGGAAGGCGCCGCGCACGAGAAAGTCCCTGTTCCAGTCGGCGAAAAAGCTGTACGCCGTACAGAACAGCAGGAACACAACGACGACCATGTAATGCAGCAGCACGTTCCCGTAGTCGTTGCGGTGTCCGAAGCGCACGTACGTCGCCAGCATATAGGAAGCCAGGATGCAGACCATGTCCGCGAACCAGAGTCCGTATGTCTGTATGATCTTGTCAGTCTTATTCATGTTCTCTTCCTGTCCCGGCTCTCTGCGCGGCGCCTCCGAAAAGCTCCGGCGCGTAGCAGGCCAGGACAAACAGTCCGTAGTTTCTGCCGAGGTACACCGAAACAAGGTGTGCCTCCATAAAAGTATACACGAAAAATGAGGCGAGCATCACCAGGGATGCCGTATCTTTGCGTATCCGCACGCGCCGCAGCAGCGCGTACAGCAGCGCCACCGCCGAAAGTCCCGGAATGACGCCGTACCAGTAAAACAGACGCACCCAGCCGAGGTCAAAATAACTGTCGTTGCTCCGGTCCGAGAACCAGCGCCAGGTAAACAGCGTGCCTTCGTGGAAGGTGGTGTCCCGCAGCGTGGCGATCCGGCCGTTGAGCGGCCCGTCGAGGCGGGCAAGGAGCGGCAGTGCGTCCCCCCACACCGCGGCCGCGAACGAAAGGAAAAGGAGCGCGGCAAGCATAAGTTCCGTCAGGATATAGACTGTATTGCCCTTCCCCGCTTTCGGCACTTCCCGGAACAGCAGCGACAGGAGCAGGGCAAAGGCCGTAACGAGGACGCCGGTGTTGGACTTCGTAAACAGGAAAAGGACCGCGTTCCCCGCAAGGAGCGCGGCATATACCGTCAGGCGCATATGCTCCCCGAACAGATACAGGGCAAAAATAACGAGCATGGCCGCCATGCAGTGCGCCGCATTCGGATGGCCCAGACCGAAGCACCAGCGCGTTTCCACGCTGCCCCTCCCGTAGTCCATGGTGAGCGAAAGGCGGCCGAAGATCCCGGCAGCCGCAAGGAACAGCAGGAGCAGACAGCCCGAAAGCGTGACGAAGAAGGCATAGCGCGCCTCCCTGCGGATATCGGTACCGCGCAGGGCGGCGAGGAAGGTCACTGTCCGCAGGATCTCGCTGCGCCCGGAGCAGCGCCAGGATACGGCGCCGAGCGCCAGAAAGGCAGCAAGGAAAAGCAGTTCCCCGCGCCCCGTCCTGCCGCCTCTGATTTCCGGCACCCACGAAAGGAGCGCGCTCAGGAAGAAAAGGACGAAGGTCCCCCGGAAAAGCATGCCCTCATTCTGCAGCGAATAGTCGGAAAGCTGCAGGAGCACGATGGCAAGTTCGCATGTGAGCCCGATCCGGAACAGGACCGCGGCTGCCTTAGCGCTGCGTTTCCCTGTGTCCGTCATTTCCCTGCCAGCTTTCTGCGCACGTGCCGGACCGCCCTGCGGACAAAGCGTCCCGCGGTCAGGTCCAGTCTGTGCGTAAACTTCATCCACGGCGTGATCTCCGGCATGACAAGGTGCGCATACTGCGCAAGGTGGTCCCGGAGATACAGCGGGTAAGTGCCGTCGATCGGAACGCGCACGAAATGTGCGCTGCGCCCGAAGATGTCCTGTCCCAGCACGAGGCGGTCCATCGTCTCCGCAAGGATCTCTTTCTCGTTGTATTCCTGGTGTGCGGCCGCCTTCACCTTGACGCCGATCCGCTTCGCGGCATTCGTCTCGCGGTCCCCGCCCATGTAGCCGAAGTGCCAGCCGCCGTCCGCGACCCGCACCGACCTCGGATCCGTCACGGGCACGAGGTCACGGAGCCGCACGAGCCCTTCCTGCGGTATGTTTTTCAAAGTGCACGCCTTGGTCCCGAGCCACTTTCTCTCCCCGCCTTCGATCCCCGGGAACTCCCCGGTGATGGAGAGGAGCGAGCCCGACTTCTCCTCCATATTGAGGAAGGCGTAGAAGTTGCGCTGTGCAAAATGATAGACGCGGCTGCCGTCAAAATCCGCGAGCAGCTTCTGCAGCGTGCCGGGATCCGGGATCTCGTCGCAGTCCCCGAACAGGATGACGTCCTCCGGTCCCGCGCCGGAGAGGCCTTCGATCAGGCGGTTCTTCTGAAAATAGTCCCGCTCGTGCGTGATCGCGTGCACCGGTGTATCGCGCACGACGATGTACGTGATCTTCGGCAGAAATTCCCGGAACCTGTCGCGGTGTTTTTCAAAACACAGCTCCTTGGGCTCGCCGGAGAAGGTCATGGTCGACTCTTCGATCACAAAGCGGTCCACGTAAGGATCCAGAATGTGCAGCCTCAGGTCCAGGATATCCAGTTCGTTGAAAAAGGGAATGCAGTCATAAACCATGTTTTGCCTTCCATCCTGCCGTCTTTCTCCAGAACAGCAGCGGGCGCAGTGCGGCGCGCAGGCGCTTCCCCGGGGAGACAAAGCGCGGATAGCCGGCGTTCTCCCCTCTCCACTTATGGAACGTGAAAGGTTCTACGCCGCGGTTCTCGGGGATGGGATGTTCGCGTCCGAAACGCACCGCCGTTTCGAGCGGCGCGATCGAAAGGCCGTCCGCCTCCAGCCTGTCCCTGCACGCGCAGCACAGGAAAATGTCCTCGTTGTAAAAGCCGTCGAAAACCGGCACCCAGGGCAGACCGTGTGCGGAGGGATACTCCAGCAGCCGGCGGCTCCTGATCGACACACTGTTGCCGACGCGGCAGATCCTGCCCGCCGCGTCGCGGTACGCGTAGTCGTTCTGCGGCAGCGGCCAGGGTGCGCCGATGTAATCGTACTTCAGGAAATCGTCCGACCAGTTCTCCGGATGTATGACAAAACCGTCCGCATGCACAAGCAGCACGTAGTCCGTGCGGATGTAATCCTTCAGCTCGTACACCATCTTCCGGTTGAATTCATCGATGCCCGTAAGCTTCGACGTCTTCCGGAAATGGATCTCCTTCGGCAGAAAGAGAGGCTTTCTGTCCGTAATGAGCACGACTTCGCCGAAGTCGATCCCCCGCATGCTGTATTCGAGCGCCTTTACCGTCTCGTACATATTGACGCTGCTCATGGCCGCGAGCGTAACGTTCGCGAGCTTCCGTTTCTTAACGCTTTCCATTCCCGTCCCGATGCCGTCCCCCTGCTTCCGTCATGAACCATAGCTCCTGATGATACCGGTGCGCCTCTCCAGGGAGCGCCAGATCTTGCGCGTATAAAAAGCCCCGTAGACCGCTTTCCGGCGTACCGTCTGCAGGCAGAGCGCCGCGCCCTCCGGGCGCACGTTCCGCCGCGCATACAGGCCGGAGGTCCGCTTGTAGGCCGCAAGCTCCGCCCGGCACTCGGCCGCCGTGAAGAGCCGGCCGGCGCGGTCCTGGTATTCGAAAAGGTCGTAAATGTTCTGCTCACTCGACCAGAAGCCGTCCGAAACATTGTGGCGCGCCCAGTATTTCGGGGCGATGACAGCCCGCACGGTATCGCTCGTCATGACCGGCAGCACCGCAAAGGAAGAATTCGAAAGAATGAGCCAGCGCGCGTTCCGGATCGTCACGTAGTCCCTGCCCATGTCGAAATGGTGGGCCTCGTACTCAGGCAGCACCTTGCGCGCCGCCTCCACGTCCTCGGTCACGATCATGAACCGCATATCGGGCCTGCGCTGTTTCATATTCGCGATGGCACGCAGCCAGTATCCCCTGTCGAGGTAGAGCTCCGGATGGTCCGTGTACTCGCCGCCGCGCATGTTGATGATGCACAGATCGTCCTTCGTATACTCGTGCGAATCATATTCCGGCTTCACATGCAGCCAGTCGCGCAGCTGCCCCCTGCAGGATGCGAAATAACTCTCGTCCTGCAGGTTTCCGTACAGGATCGTGTTGTCCGGCACGCTGTGGATGCTCTCCTTCGCGCCGCTGATATAGCACCCCCGCTCCATGTCGTGTTTTGAATTTCCCATGTACAGACGGTCGTCTGCGTCGTCAAAGCGTCCGTAGGAGGCCTTCATCTCCTCCGTGATCTCTCCGCCCAGGTCGATGTCCATGAAATACATGCCCTGCTGGCTGTGGACGACGTTGGCAAACTGTTTCTGGTTGGCGGTGCCGAACGCGCAGCCGCGCTCGGCCGCGATCGCCCGCGCCGTAACGTAGCAGAACAGCTGGTTCCCGAGGCCAAAGCCTTTGATAAATTCCGTTCCTATCATCCGGTCTCCCCGTTTCCGTGCCCGCGTACCGGGCAGGTATGCCTCAGTGTATGATCCTGCGCCCTTCCAGTGACGTCTGCACGATCTTTTCGTCCTTTACTTCGTATATGATATCGCACTTCTCTATGGTGTTGAGCCGGTGCGCGATGATGATCATGGTCTTCCTGCCGTGGAAACTGTTGACGGCTTCCATGACCGCTGCCTCGGTCTCATTGTCGAGCGCGCTGGTGGCCTCGTCAAAGACGAGGATCTCCGGGTTGTGGTACAGGGCCCGCGCGATGCCGATACGCTGGCGCTGCCCGCCGGACAGCCGCACGCCGCGGTCGCCGATGCGCGTGTCGAGGCCCTCGGGAAGGCTGCGCACAAAATCTGAGAGCTGCGCTTCGTCCATGACCGCCCAGATCCGCTCCTCGCTGATCTTGTCCTCGTCGATGCCGAACGCGATGTTGCTGCGGATGGACTCGTCGATCATGTAGATCGACTGCGGAATGTAGCCGATCTGCCCCAGCCAGGAAGCATAGTTGGAAAAAATATCGTGCCCGTCGCAGAGGATCTGCCCCTCCTGCACGTGCAGGAGCCCCAGCAGGATATCCACGATCGTGGACTTTCCCGCGCCGGACGAACCGATGATCCCGACCGACTTTCCCTTCGGCACGGTCATGCAGGCACCGGTGAAGATGTTTTTCTCGCTGTCCGGATACCGGAAGGTGATGTCCTTCATCTCAATGGCTGCCGTGAGGTGCAGCTCGGGACCCGCCTTGCCCTCCGCCTCGGCGCGCATCCTGCCCGCCTGCTTGTTGGTCTCCGACAGATTGTCGTAGAGGAAATTGAGGCTGGGTTCCTGGTACGCGATCTCCGTGATGTAGGTGTTGATGCGGTTGGCGCTCGGCATGATACGCACCGCCGCCACGCCGAAGGCGGTCAGCTGGGGGATCAGCTTCGTAACGTCGCCGCCGTTCACGAAAAACACGGCCACATAGCCGAGGATCGTCACCATGAAGACCGTCTCGATGAGGAGCCGGGGCAGGTTGTTCAGCACCGTGTAGCTGCGGTCCGTGTCTGCGCCGATCTTTCCGCTCTCATAATAATTGCGGATGAAGAAGTCTTCCCGGTGCAGCACCTTGACATCCTTCAGCCCGTAGATGGCCTGCAGGCGCCACTTGGCGATCCGCGACTGTATTTCCTGGTTCTTCTTGCCGATGCTGTTCAGCCGCGGCTTCATGAATTTTGTGTTGAGCATGGTAAGAATGAGCAGCACGCCGATGATGGCCACCGTCATCTGCCAGTTCACCGCCAGGAGCAGCGCGCACAGGAAGATGGAGACCACCAGTTCCGTAATGAGCTGCAGCAGCGAGAGGATCAGGGAAAAGGTGTGCGGGATATCGCTGTCGGTGATCCGGAAAACGGTCGGAATGTCGGCACCCAGATAATCTTCGTATGGCCGGTTCAGGAAGTCGCGCATGACGCGGCTGATCATATCGTTGCGGGAATAGGAAATGAACGTGTTCTGCACCCAGGTGAGCCAGAGCAGATACAGGTTCTTGATGACATAGATGAGCATGAGGGCAACGAGGAGCGCGATCACGATCTGCCTGTAGGTACTAAGGTGCAGACTGTTCAGCAGTCCCTTTACCCAGGGCAGGTGTTTCTCGATCTTCCCGAGATAGTTTTCGAGCGAGTTCGGGTCGATGATCACCGTCACGATGGGGATCAGCATGGAAACGCCCAGGGTCTCGAAGGCCGCGCCGATGAGGATCAGCAGGCCGAGTCCGTAAAAGCGGCGTTTCTGGCGGCTGTCAAAAACATAGGAGATCTTGCGGAACAGGCCGAGCCTGGCCGTCGATTCCTTTGCCGAAAGCGTATTGAAGCCGCTGTTCCGGCTGTCTTCCTTCTCCATCCTGCGCGCTTCCTCCGCCTTTGCCTGCTTTTTCTTCAGGTCCATGCTGCCTCCGTGTGCCGCGGTGTCTTCCGTTACAGCCGTATCATGTCAGCCGTATAAATATCGTCCATCTTTTTGCCGTTGATCCAGTACTTCGGCGCCACAGTGAGCCCCTGTGCCGCATTCCCGTCCCCGCGCCGGCGTGCGATCCAGTTTCCCCACCAGGAGAAGCTGCTGTTCGCCAGGATCCTGTGCCGGCAGTGGCTCATGAGAAGAAGCTGCGCCGCATCCACCCGCACGGCGTCCGCCGCGCCGCTGTCCCGGGCGTCGTCCCCCGCTTCCGCCGCGGCTGCGTAATCGTCCGCGACCACCAGTTCCGCTCCCTTCGGGAGCATGTCCGGGAGACTTTCACGCACCCAGGCCGGATCGTTGGAAAATGCGTAAAATACGGGTGTTCCGTTGCTTTGACCAACAAGGTCAACCGCGCTTCTGTAGTAATCCTCCGTACAGATGCCGCCGAAAGTCTCGGCCGTGCCTACCTGCAGATAGTCGCCCCTGCGGATGTGCACGGCAACGGAATCCCGGCCCGCGAGTTTCCCGAGCAGGTCCCCCGCCGTGCCGGCCCTGCCCCGGCAGCCGGAAAGCAGGCTGCTCTCCCGGGCGGTCAGCTGTCCGTACAGTTCCGCCTGCAGCTGCGGGTCCGGAAAGTATTTTGCCGTCTGCCAGTACCCTGCCAGGTAGGCGTCTTCCAGTTCAAAGACGCGGGGGTCAAAACATCCGTCGTGCTCCCGTTCGTCGAACTCGCGGCTTTTCCTGCCGGTGAGCTTCCTGCGGATGCGGCTGAGCGGGTCCATGAACGCGTCGCACATGGTGCGGATCTCTTTGTCCGAAGCCCTCTCATAGTCGATCCCGAATACAGAAAGAGCCGGGTCCCGCTGACTGTCTTCGCGGAAACCGCCCGTCTCATCCATTTTCACTTCCCGGCCGCGCCGTGCCAGTTCCAGGTACAGCGCATACTGAAACAGCTGGTTGCCGAGGCCGCCCTTCATGCGGATAATGATCATGGCTTCTCCCCGTCCGCTGCCTTCCTGCCGGCCAGCGCCCTGCGCAGCGGCATCACGATCCCGTCGTTCAGGTCCGTGAAGAGATAAAACAGCACGGGATTCCACAGGAACAGCCGCATCCGCAGCTTCTGGTGCGGATCCGCGATCGGGCACGCATAGATCCTGTCGAAACCGTCCTTCGCCGTGCGGAGCGCCGCCACCAGCCCCGGGAGCGCGGCGCGCTTTTCCGGATCGCCTGACCTGCGGGCCTCCGTGCAGAGCACCAGCAGTTTTTTGTATTCCAGATAGCGATGGGTGTACATCAGGTCCGTGCGGCCGATGGATACAAGAAACCTGTTCTTGGCCTCGTAGGCGGGCAGCTGTTCCGTCAGGATGGCGCTGTTCACGCCCCTGTTCATGATGCTGTCTTTTCTGTCAATTATATAATTATATAAAGGGGTGTCAATGAAACAGGCCTTCTGCACTGCCGAAAGAAGCTTCACCGTGAAAAGGATATCCTCGTAGCACATCCTGTCCGGCATGCGCTGCTCCCCGATGAGGGTGCGGCGGCAGAGCTTGTTCCAGACCGCATTTCGTACCGGGATCTTCTCATCCTCCTGGACATAGAGCGTGAGGAGCTCATCCCTGTCCATGACCGTGAGGTCCGTGGTCCCGACCCTGGGGATCGCGGGACCCGGGCCCATGAAACGCATGGCTGCAAGTGCCGGCTTCATGCCCCTGCGCGAAGCCGGGTCTTCCTGCGAAAGGCTGCGGTAGGCGCAGACCGCAAGATCCGAGCCCGTATCCGCAAGGCAGGTGACCATGATCTCGAACATCTGCGGCTCGATGAAATCGTCCCCGTCCACAAAGCCGATGTATTCGCCGCGTGCCTCGCGGATCGCCGCGTTCCTGGCCGTGCCCGGCCCGCCGCCGTCCGTATGCAGGACGCGGACGCGGGGATCCTCCGCAGCCCGTTTTTCGCAGATCCGCACCGAGCCGTCCTTCGACCCGTCGTCGACGACCAGGATCTCCAGGTCCCGGTACGTCTGCCCGCAGACGGAATCCAGGCAGCGTCCTATGTACTTTTCAAGGTCGCGGCAGGTGACGACGACCGTGACAAGGCCGTCGCCTTCCTTCGCCTTCCTCAGCTCGTATCCGCTATACGTTTCCAAGGACTGCCTCGCTTTCCATCCACTGCAGGAACATCAGGATATACCAGATCTGCACCCGCCATATCCCCCGCTCCGTATAGTCTTCCCAGATCCGGCGCACCGTGACGGGATCGAGCAGGTCCTGCCGCGCCAGGGCAGAGGGATCCAGCAGACCTTCCGCCCAGGGACGCAGCTCCGGCTCCTTCAGCCATCTGGATACCGGCACCGAAAAGCCCTTCTTCGGACGGTCCATCAGTTCCTTCGGCACGTGCCGGTAAAGCACGTCGCGCAGCACCAGCTTGCCGGTCCTTACGCCCGCGCCGTCCGTACCGCGCAGATAATCCACCGGCAGCGTCCAGGCAAACTCAACCACGTCCCGGTCCAGCATGGGGATACGGCTCTCCAGCGAGACCGCCATTGCGGTGCGGTCTACCTTCACCAGGATATCATCCGGGTGGTACATCCGCATATCCATGAGCATGGCGTCCCTGTTCGGTTCGCCGAGCACATCGCGGCCGGTCTCCGTATACGCGTACGGGTATCCCGGATGATCCGCCGCGATCCGCTCCGTGAGCGGATCCGTTTCATAGGACTGCCTGTAGACCTCCTCCGGACAGGAAGCAGTGAGGAGCCGTGCCTTGATCGCCTTCACGTCCTCCGCCGAAGCCGGTGTACGGCCGAGCAGGTGTCCTGCCGGGCTGCGCAGCCCGTACGGCACCCTCGAGAGTTTCCCCCAGATCCGCTCCACGGAAGCATAGCTGCGGTAGCCGCAGAACAGTTCGTCCCCCGCGTCCCCCGACAGCGACACGGTGACGTACCTGCGCGTCATCCTGCTCACCAGGTAGGTCGGGATCTGCGAGGAGTCCGCAAAAGGCTCGGAAAACATGTGCGGCAGCAGCGGGATCACCGCCCGGGCATCGCGGTCCGAAATGGTCAGTTCCGTGTGGTCCGTGCCGAGGTGCGCGGCAATTGCGCGGGCCGCGTCCGCTTCGTTGTACTTTGCATCCTCCATGCCGATCGTGAAGGTCCGTACCCTGCCGGCGCTCTCCGCCTGCATGAGGGAAACGACGGTGCTGCTGTCTATGCCCGCGGAAAGGAAGGCGCCCACCGGCACATCGGCGATCATCTGGCCGCGGATCGCCTCGCGCAGCAGCCTCTCCAGTTCTTCGGAGGCTTCGGTACGCGTACCTTTGAAGCTGTTTTGCCTGCCCTTCAGGGCACTTTCCGTAACGGACCAGTAGACCGATTCAGTCAACGTCTGCTCCGTGTAGGGCCGCGCGAGGCGCAGGATCGTGCCCGGCCGCAGCTTGCGGATGCCCCGGTAGATCGAGTAGGGTGCGGGGATATAGCCGTGTGTGAAATAAATGTCCAGCACGCCCCTGTCCACTTCCCCTCGGAAGCCGTCCAGGGCCGCGATGCTGCCGACGTCGGAGGCAAAAACAAAGGCGCTGCCCACAAAGCCGCAGTAGAGCGGCTTTTCACCGATGCGGTCGCGCGCAAGCGTAAGGGTGCCGCTCTCCCTGTCAAATACCGCGAACGCGAACATGCCCTTGCACTGCCGGAGCGTCTCCTCCGTGCCGTATGCTTCGATCCCCTCGAGCAGCACTTCCGTGTCCGATGTGCTGCGGAAGGCGGGCACCTTTTTCTCCCGGAGCAGGCGGTCCCTGAGTTCGCGGTAGTTGTAGATCTCCCCGTTGTAGACGATGACGGAGCGGCCGGAACGGGATGTCATGGGCTGCGCGCCGGCTTCCGAAAGATCCAGTATGGAAAGGCGCTGGTGCCCGAGGCACACTTCCCCGTCGTCCGAGAGCCACGTCCCGTCCGCGTCCGGCCCGCGGTGTGCCATGCGCGCCTTCATGCGTTCCATGTTTTCCCTGGAATTCCTGCCGAAATGAATGAGGCCAGCTATGCCGCACAT
Organism: Lachnospiraceae bacterium; assembly: GCA_022652545.1. Classification (GTDB taxonomy): domain Bacteria; phylum Bacillota; class Clostridia; order Lachnospirales; family Lachnospiraceae; genus CAG-791. The sequence goes on along the minus strand of JALCRM010000002.1, from coordinate 129,153 downwards.
GGGAGCTCCCTTCAGTTTTCTTCGCCGGGGACAGCATACTCCCCTTTGGCGATGTGATCCGAGATCGTCTGCAGGCCGGCAGTCTGTTCCGTCTGCCAGAGCTCGTAGGCCTGCTGCCAGGACGCATAGGTGCTGTCGCCTCTCCTGTCGGGCAGGTCGTAGTGCTCTTTCAGCCAGGCTTCGAACCACTTCGTCACCTTGGCGGCGCCGGAAGCGTTCGTATGGTTGCCGTTGTCCTTGAAATCCGTGTCCGGGTCGAGGCCGATCCCGCTGTAATAAAGGTTCATATTGAGGAAGCCGAAGCCCTCCGCAGTCACCCTCTGCCCGATGTAGTTGTAGTTCTTTTCCTTTTCTTCCTCGAGCATGTTGTAGGGAGAAACAATGAACAGCGCCTGCTGGTTGTTCTGCCTGAGCCAGTCCATCAGTTCGGTCAGGTGCAGGTCCTGGTCCGCCTCGATGGCGCTGGTCTGTGTCACGCCCGAATAATCCGGGAGCTGCGCCCTGCAGACGTCGGTCGAAGCCTCATAGCCCTTGTGCCTGTCCGGCACACAATAGAGAAAATCCTGCCACTGGCTGAACAGGTAAAGAGAGCGCCAGTTTGCATGGTACTTGAAGATGTCAAAATAATAGGTGTACTTCTCCGTGTCCGTCGCGGAGCTGTCCAGATACTTAGGGTCGGTCATGGCGTTGATCGCATCGATCCTGTTCAGCGAATAGCGCAGGTTGTCCGTGACACCGCGCGTGTAGGCCATGTTCTGCGTCATATCCCCCTCGCGCCCCGTGTACATGCGCACCTCGAAGATCATCAGGGCCGGCTTCTGGTATTTCAGCGCTTCCTTCGCGAGGTAAAGCTGCGCGATCGGGCGCTGCAGGTTCGTGGACAGCGGGTAGCACACTATGCCCTCCTCGCCGTACATCTCCGGCGTTGAATAGTAGGGAAAAACAGGGCTCGACCCGATCATCACGACATCCAGCGTGTTCTTCTTTTCCGCATAAAAACCCGCGAAGCGGTCCTTCACCGCCCCGTTCGTGCGCAGGCAGTACGTCAGCATCGTGACGCACGCCAGGAAAAGCGCGATAAATGCAATTGATCTGACTGCCTGTCTGCGGTTCAACCTGTCATCCTTCCGGTCCTGTCATGCTCCGTACAATGCGCTGCCTGTGCGTTCCTGCCCTTATCGAGTGCGCTTCGCAGATACTTTTCCCACGCAGCCAGCGCGCCGTCAGGCGAAAAGCTTTCGCGCACATACAGCCCGTTTTGGGAGAGCCGTGCCGCGAGCGCCGGATCGGACAGTACCTTCTCCATGGCCCCGGCAAGAGCCTCCGTATCCCCGCAGGGCACGAGAAGTCCGCAGGTGCCGCCGCGGAAAAGATACGCCGGGCCGCCGCAGGGGCAGTCCGTCGCGATGCAGGGAACGCCCAGTGCCATCGCCTCGATAAGCGCATTCGGCAGGCCCTCCGAATTCGAAGTGAGCAGGCAGAGCGAGGCCTTTTCCAGCCGTTCCGGCACATCGTCCACACTGCCTCGCAGGAACACGCTGCCGGCAAGGCCGTCCGCGGCGATCTTCGCGGCGAGTTTTTCCCGGTCTTCGCCGTCTCCGAGCAGTTCGAGCGTGTAGTCGGGGAAACGGGTCCGGATGCGTGCAAAGGCATCGATCATCATGGCCTGGTTCTTGTTGGCGTCCAGCCTGCCGACCGACAGGATCACATGGCTGCGCGCCCCTTCCCTGAGCGGACGCAGGAAACGGGGATTCAGCGGATTCGGCAGAACGACCGCACGCCGGCGGATGTTATCCGGAAAATATTCCGCCGCCCGCTCCGTCTGCAGGATCACGCCCGCAGCCTTCGGAAACAGGCGGAAGGCCTCCCGGCGCACCCGCGGGTCCGCATATTCGCGGGCCGGATTTCCGCGCACGGAAACAACGCAGGGGATCCTGTACTTCCCCGACGTGGCCATCGCCATGACGTTGTTCTTGCCGATGAAGCTGAGGATGAGATCCGGTTTCCCGCTCTTCCAGACCGCCGAAAGCTTCCGGTACCGGCGCACCAGGTTCACGAGCCGGCTGCCCGTGATCTCTGCGCCTTCTATGTCGGAAATGTATCTCGGCACATCGTGCTGCAGCGTATATTCATCGGGGTCGAGCTGCTGCGTCACGAGCATCACGTCCCACCCGGCGTCCGCCAGGTAGTCGATGAGGTTCGCGGCGACGCGCTCCGCGCCGGACTTATGCAGAGAACTGATGAAAACTGCGATCTTCGGCATTCGTTTTACCTGTCCCCGTCACCTTGCGGCGCCGCGGATATAGGCGTCATACCACTGTTCAAACACGAAGAACGACCAGCAGAGCTTGGACCAGTTGGCTCCCGTCGCCGGTCCTCCGTCGCCGTTCTTCAGATATTCCGCAACGAACTTCGACGTATAGTCCGCATCGAAAAGCCCCTGCGAAGCCAGGAAGCCCCTGTCGGAAAAATCGGTGAGCTGACCGCGCAGAGGTCCGCGCAGCCATTTGTCGAGCGGCACGCCGAAACCGGTCTTCGGCCGCTCAAGCAGTTCCTTCGGGATGTAATCGTAGGCAATGTCCTTCAGGATCGCCTTCTTTTCCCCGCCGCGGAACTTGAACGCGTGCGGGATGCGGAAGGAATACTCCATCACTTCCGTGTCCAGGATCGGGCAGCGTGCTTCCAGCGAATACTTCATGGAAGCGCGGTCCACCTTGCAGAGGATGTCTCCCGGCAGATAGGTGTCCATGTCGAGCAGCATCCTGCGGATCTGCCAGTCCTTCACATGATAGCGGCTCTCCACGGGATAGTTCACGGGCAGTCCTTCGCGCCCGCCGAACGTGCCGTCCGCATCTTTTCTCACCATGGCCTGCGCATGCTCCACATAGCTGCCTGCGCCGAACTGTGTCGCCGTTTCCCTGTCGCGGTTCGCCGCCACCACGCGCACGCGGAACGGATAGTGCGACTCCAGTCTGCCGTGCCCGACAGGTAGCTGCCCGAGCGCATGTGCCACGCTGCCCGCAAGATCAAGTTTCTGGGCCTGCCGGACCGTCTCATAGATGTTGTAGCCGCAGAAAAACTCGTCGCCACCGTCGCCGGAGAGCGCGACCGTGACCTTCTGCCTGGCCAGCATCGAGACCAGCATGGTCGGGATCTCGGAGCTGTCCGCAAAGGGCTCGTCAAAATACTTCGGCAGGCTCGCGACCAGCTCGAACATCTGCGGCTCGTCGATATAAAGTTCCGTATGGTCTGTCCCGAGGTGCGACGCGACCTGTTTTGCGTACTGTGCCTCGTCGTACTGTTTCTCGGAAAAGCCGATCGAAAAGGTCTTGAGAGGCTCCGATCCCAGCTGTTCCTGGGCGATCGCCGAAATGAGCGACGAATCGTAGCCGCCGCTCAGGAAACACCCGAGGGGCACGTCCGCGATCATGCGGGCCGCCGTAGCCTTGCGCAGTCTGTCCTTCAGGCCGCTCTTCGCTTCGGCGTAATCCGTGACGGGACTGCCGGACTGTTCCGCATACACGTCCGCGATGTCCCAGTAGCGCTGTTTCTCCACGCCGCCGTCAGGCGCCCCGATGTGCCAGCACAGCCAGCTGCCCGGCTCCAGTTTGTACACGCCGCGGAAGACCGATTCGGGTGCATTGACGTACTGCTGGAACAGGTAGCGCGCGAGCACGTCCCTCGCGATCTCCCTCGGAAAGCCCGGACAGAGCATGACCGGCTTCAGTTCCGAAGCAAAAACAAGCTGGGAACCCTGCTGCCAGTAATAGAGCGGCTTTTTCCCGATGCGGTCGCGGGCGAGAAAGATCTTCTTTTCAGCGCGGTCATAAAGCGCGATCGCAAACATGCCGTTCAGGTGCCCGAGGCAGGCAATGCCCCACTTCAGGTAAGCGGCGAGGATGACTTCCGTATCGCAGTTCGAGCGGAACGGATAGTCCTTCAGCTCTTCGCGCAGTTCCCGGAAGTTGTAGATCTCCCCGTTATAGGTGATCGTGACCCTGCCGTCCGCCGAATGCATGGGCTGGTGCCCGAGAGGCGACAGATCCAGAATGGACAGACGCCGCTGCGCAAAGCCCACGGTATATCCGCCGCCCGCGTCATAGAGTTCCACGCCCGCATCGTCCGGACCGCGGTGCTCCATGCTGTCGTTCATGGCGGAGAGAATTTCCTTCGTGATGATGTTCCTGCTTACATAGCCGCAGATCCCGCACATAATCCTAACCCTGCTTTCCGGTTTCCGCCCTGCCGCGCAGCTCGCTCGGCGAAGCTTCGAAGCGGTCGCGGTACCGGTTGAAATCCTTGCATTCGCCGTCGATGGAGTCGATCATTTCTGCGTACTTCTCGTCGATCAGCGTGCGGAAATTGTTTTCATTGTCATAGCCCTGCCGCGTCCATGCAAACGGATGGGCCAGGATCTGGATCTTCCGGTGCGAAGCGATGGTCGCTGCATCCGGATAGCCGTAGCGCCAGATGTGGTTGGCGTCCGACATGTACTTGACGTCGAGCTTTGATTCCGGGGTCGCCTTCGGGTCAAAACTGAAGAACTCATCCTGATAGGCGTTGATGAGGCCCGGGATGCGTATATCCGCAGCGAGCACGTCCGGGGACGGGCGGTGGATGGAAAACCACTTCACTTCAAAGCCCAGCATGTTGCTGAGCATGTCCATCTCCTGTATGATGCGGGACCGCACCAGATCCATGTCGGTCATTCCGTTCAGGGCGAAATGCAGCCCGATGTACTGTCCGCGCTCGTGCATCTCGGTCAGGATATCCCTGTTTCTGCGCGACAGGATGTTGTAGGAGTTGTTCGTCCACTGAAAGAAAAAGGTGGAGCGGAAATCCATGCTCTCTTCCACTTTGGAGAGTTCGAACGCCCGGTCCACGGAATACTCCACGTCATGCCGCATGATGATGAATTCATCGCGGTGCAGGGCTTCCTCATAGGTCGCCTGCCTGCCGCTCTCCCTGATCAGTCTCAGGATCTCACGATAATCTTCATAGGAAAACATATGCCTTCCTTTCGCCTGCCGCCTCTTCCTGTTTCGGTCATTATATCATAAGTGCGCGGCATTCACCGGACGAGGGAGCCGAGGTAATCGCGCCACTGCTCAAACACAGCCTGCGCATTGGCCGTGTCGGCGATGTGCGCTGCCTGCGCCCCGAGGCGCGCGGCGAGTTCCCTGTCTTCGATGAGGCGGTTTATGGCCGCCGCCAGCGCATCCTCGTCCCGGATCGGGACAAGAAGACCGTTCACGCCGTCCCGGATCACCTCCGCCGGCCCGCCGCAGGGACAGTCCGTCGCCACGCAGGGCAGGCCCAGAGCCATCGCCTCCATGAGAGAATTGGGCAGGCCCTCCCAGTCCGAGGAAAAAGCATAGACAGACCCTTTCACCAGTTCCTGTTCGGGCGCGCTGCTCCCGCCCGTCAGCAGGATAAAATCCTCCGCGTGATTCTCTTCGATGATGCGGTCCAGGATCTCCTTCGTGCCGTCGTGGGAATCGGGACCTATGATCTTCAGCACATAGTCCGGATGTTTTGCATGAACCTTCAGGAAGGCCCTGCAAAGCAGGGGCTGATTCTTGAAGTCCACGAGCCGCGCGTGGTGCACGACGCTCTTTTCAGGCACGGCAGGCTTCGGTACACCGATATAGCGGGGATTGACCGGATTCAGGATGATCTTTGAATTGTCCTGCAGATACGGCCGGAAGAATTCCCGCTGCCGCTGGGTCTGGAAGACACAGCCCGCGGCTTTCGGAAACAGGCGGCGGATCTGTATCCTGTCGGACAGGGCGTCATAGTGGCCGACGGGGTCCGTGCGGATGGAGATCACGACGGGGATGTCCCCGCCGCCGGCCGCCATCAGCGCCCGGTAATTTGCGCGCTGCGCGAACGCCACCAGCACGCTCGGGCGGTATTCTTTCAGGAACTGCTTCAGATACCGGATGCGCAGGAAGAACTTGGTCACCCTGTTCTTTTTCCCGTCCTCCGGGTGCAGCCCCACATGCACGCGCTGAACGCGCGGATCAAGCTCGAATTCATCCGTATCGTACCACTCCGTCGCCACATAGACGGTGTAGCCTTCCTCCGCGAACTGGTTCGCCAGGGAACTGACGACGCGTTCCGCGCCGCCCTGGCAGAGGCAGTTCAGATGAAACGCAACGCTCATCTCCTTCATGGCCGTGCGCCGCCTTTCCCGCTGTTTTGTGGATCATTCGCTGTGTTCTGCGGGTCTTTCCCGCCGGCCCCGGCCTTTCTGCCGCCGGCGATGATCCCGTCCAGCGCCGCCTTCAGGGTCTCGCGGTAGCGCTCCGGTGTATAGTCCGCGGCGCGCGCAGAGCCTGCCCTGCCGTACCGTGCAAGCAGTGCGGGATCCGCGAGGAGACGGGCAATCTGTCCGCCCAGGCACTCGTCCTCCTTTGTGATGTGCGAAGCATCGGTGTCCGGTTCCGGATCCATGTCGGGGACCAGCACGCCGTAGCTGCCGTCGACCGCTTCCCTGATCGAGCTGCCGTCCGGAGCTTTCCGCAGCAGTTCTTCGTATTCGGTATCGGACAGCACGATCTCCCGGGGGCCGGTCCGGCAGTCCGCCGCGACCACGGGCTTTCCCAGGGCCATGGCTTCCAGCAGCGCGTTGGGGAAGCCCTCGTGGTTCGAAGGCAGACAGTACAGGGTGCTCTTTGCAACGTAGGGGAACGGGTTCGTACGCACGCCTGTGAAAAACACTTTCTCCGCGATCCCGAGATCGGACGCGAGCTGTTTCAGGGCTGTGTACCTGCCTGCTCCCAGAATGACAAGACGTGCCTGCGGCCGCGTCTTCTGCACGAGGTAAAAGCCCTTAACGAGATGCCAGAGCGCCTTGATCCTGTCGTCCCGCGCCATCGTGCTCACGACCTCGGCGTTCTCCCCGTAGGGCCAGTCGGCGACCGGTTCCTGTGCCATGCTCCGTACGCGCGCGGCATCGAGCGGGTTGCAGATCACGGTACTGCGCGTATAGCCGTAGCCGGTGCGCAGTTCGCGCGCGATCTCCTTCGAGCACGAGATCACCTGGTCCGATCTTCTGCAGAACAGGCGTACCTGACGCGGCATCTCCATATCCGTGGAGCAGCGGAGGCCCGTCACGATCCTGCCGGGTCCGCCGGAAAAAACATTCACATAATTGGCAGTGGCACCGAAGCTGTAGGTGAGGTCGATGTGCCTCTCCTTCTTGAACGCGCGCACTCTGCGCACCCGCCGCAGCACATTGCGCACCTTCCGCAGCGTGCCTTTTTCGGACGGGATATCGATATCGACCACGTCCAGTCCGGTGACATCGTAATTGATGTCCTTCGAACTGAAAATCAGGATCGTCACCCTGTAGTCGTCCGCAAGGAGACGGGCCGTCTGGACACACACCTTTTCAAAGCCGCCCTGGTGCAGCATGGGCACGATCAGCAATAGATTCTTCATCCGCAGTTTTCCTCAGAAATGTCCTTCCAGATAAAAGCGCTGCATCTCCTGCGCCTGCGACGCCGCGTCAAACCCCGCGGCAGAAAGGGCCGCCCGTGCCGCGCCGGAGGCCTGTCCCCGGTCCCGCGCCCCGGCCGCCGCGGCCTCCCGGTCCTGTGCGATCGCAGCCGCCCACTTTTCCGGCGGCAGCTGCAGGCTGAGCCGTGTCACCAGTTCCGTGACATCCACGTCCCGGGTGACCGCGTCCGACAGAAAGCAGGGCAGCCCGGACGCCTGCGCCTCCACGACGCTGCCCGGCAGCCCCTCGTAGCGCGAGGGGAAACAGAAAGCGTCCATCGCACTGTAATAGTCCGAAGGATCGCTGCACCGACCCGCAAAGATCACACTGTCCGAAACGCCGAGGCTCTGCGCGAGCAGTTCCGTCTGCGCAAGCAGTTCTCCGTCCCCCACGAGCAGCAGGCGGGCGTCACCGGCGTTCTTCCTGAACGCCGCAAAGACCTGCAGCAGATACGCGTGGTTCTTGGCGTAGCGGAAACTCCCCACATGCCCGATGACAAAGGCGTTCCCCAGTCCCAGGGAAGCGCGTACGCGCGCCCTGCCTTCCGCGCTGTATGCAAAAGCGCCCGGGTCGATCGCGTTGGGTATGATGCGGACCTTTCCCGCGTCCGTAAGTTTCCTGCCGTATACAGACAGAGCGGCTTCCCTCGAACAGGCAAAGTACCGGTCAGCCGTCCCTTCCCTCCGCAGCGGCAGGCGCATGAGTTTCGTGGCGATCCCTCGGATGCCGGGATCCGTACCGGCACTGCGCACATGGGCGATCGTGACCTTCACGCCGTACTTCTTCGCGATCGGCAGGTAGACAGCGGCCACGCTCGTAATGTGTCCCTGCACAGCCGCAAAATCGTGGTGCTCCGCAAAAAAAGCCTCCGCCGCCCTGCGGTAGAGCCGTCCGTTTCTTCCGTTGAAACGCGGCAGCGCATAGATGCGTCCCCCGAGTTCCAGTACCTCTCTGTCGAAATGCTCCTCAGGGCGCTGCTTCATGAGAGAATCGGACGAAACATCCGCCGTTCCCTCCGCCGGCACGGTATGTACGAGAAAATCGAACTGTACCTTCCGCCTGTCGATACGGCGGTAAAGGTCCATGATGCGGCTCTCGGCGCCGCCCAGTTCCAGCCTGCCGAGCACATGCAGCACGCGCACGGGGCAGATCTCCCCGCCTCCGTCCTGTTTTCCCGTTCCGTTCTCACCCATGCTGCCGTTCCATTCTGTCCTTTGCAGACCTGCGCACTGCCGCTGCCGTCCTTTTCCCGGCTGCCATCGCCGCCGTCAGCAGGTGCCCCGCCGGCCCTTTCCTTGCGGCCGGCAGATAGATGTATTCCGAATAAGGCAGCATCTGCTGCGTGCGGAATATCTCCTCATATCCGGCGAAGCCGGCGTCGTCCATGCCGTTCACATGTACGACGAACGTGGTGGCGCCTTCCTTCTGCTTCAGGCAGTGCGCGCGGTCAAAGGAGATCGGGTAAAACGTGATCCCGTCATATACATAAGGGCGCCTGCCGAAGCCGTCCGTCATGCGGTAAAAGCCGTGTGCCTTCAGGACCTTCAGCGTACTGCGGTCGAAGGTGTGCGCGGGAGCCATGAAAAAATCCGTCTCGATGCCGTGGGAGGCAAAGATCTCACGCCCGAGAGAAATGAGTTCGTCCTGCGTTTTCTCGGGCACGCCCGCGAATTCCGAATACCCGTTCAGAGGGAACAGGCCGCCTGCTGCCGTGGAATACAGATGATGGCAGCCGTGCATCGCAACGATCCAGCCCTGCTCCTGCAGCTTCAGGATAAGTTCCCAGAAGTCCTCCCGCGGCGGGCAGACGGAAAGTTTTGCGTCCCTGCAGTCCGGCACAACGCCGATCAGGGGCTTTACGCCGTACCGGTCCGCAAGCGCCCGGAAGCGCTCGAAGCTCGGCCAGTCCATCTCCGGCGTGATGTCATCCATGCGTATCGCGATTTTCATGAAAGCACGTCCCCCGGAGCGATCCCGCTGCCGCAGTCGAAGCGGTCGATGCGCAGCGAGCCGTCGACGGTGCGCACGATGAGACGGCCGTCAAAAACATCGATGACCTCACCCGGCGCATAGGCGGAAAAATCGATCATTTCATCAAAAGGGTGCGCCTCCCAGACCGTCACGCGCTCTTCCTTTCCCTGCTGCCGGACAAAACAGAATGCACCCGGGAAAGGCGCGGCCACCCCGCGGACAAGATCGTAGATCTGCCGCGTGCGGGCATGCCAGTCTATCCTGCCGTCTTCGGCAGTGCGCTTGTTGTACCAGGAGTCAAAATCCTTCGAGTCCGTCCGGATGGGGATCTCCCCGCCCGCCTTGTACGCCTCCGTGAGCCTGCGGATCAGGTGCTTCGAGCAGATCATGTTCTTGTACTGCGCCGTGCGGATGTCGTCGTGTTCATTGATCTGGAACATTTCGGTTGCAAAGACATTGGGGCTGTCCGCCTTTTCATCATAGCGGAACAGATTCAGGTTGAAACGGGTATCCCCGAGGATCACGGACCAGTTGAGCGGCGAACGCCCGCGGCCGAAGGGCAGGTAGCCGCAGTTGCCGTGAAAGCCGTACACGCCTTTGGAAAAGGCCTGCAGGACCTCCGCCGGGATCAGGCGCTGCCATCCCATCACGATGCCCAGTTCAAAGGTGTTTTCCCGGATGAACTGCTGCGTGTGCGCATCCTTCAGATTGTAGCTGTCCGCTTCGAAGACCGGGATCCCGTACTTCTCCGTGAGGAAGCCGAGCCCCTTGAAGCCGGAGATCTGGTTGTGCCTGGTCACTTCCGGCGACACCGTGATGACGAGATCCATCCTGCACAGCTGCTCATGGATAAAGCGGATGATATTCTCCGAGGTGTCCTTGACACCGAATACGACAATCCTGTACTCCATCTTTCCCTCCGGGGCCTTTACAGGTTTTCCCTGTACCAGTCGATGGCAAGCGCGATCCCCGCCTTGAAATCGTAGGACGGATCGTAGCCGAACGCCTTCCTTGCCTTGGAAATATCCGCGTTGGAATCGCGGATGTCCCCTTTTCTGTCCGGGCCGAAGACCGGCTCGATGTTTACGCCGAGCGCATCGCAGAGATCATGATAGACATCGATCAGGTACTCGCGCCCGCCCGCGCCGATGTTGTAAGCCGTGCCGGCCGCTTCCGACGGTGCAAGGCAGGCCCTGAGATTGCCTTCGATCACATTGTCGATATAGGTAAAGTCCCGGCTCTGTTTTCCGTCCCCGTTGATCGTGGGGCGCTCGCCGGCCATGAGCTGCTTCAGGAATTTGGGGATCACGGCGGCATAGGCACCGTTCGGATCCTGCCGCCTGCCGAATACGTTGAAATACCGGAGAGCATATGTGTCAAGACCGTAGAGGGACTTGTACAGCTTCCCGTACTCCTCGTCCGTGCGCTTCGTCAGCGCATAAGGGGAGAGCAGTGTGCCTTCGACCCCTTCCCTCTTGGGCAGTTCCGTCGAGTCCCCGTACACGGAGGAGCTGGACGCGTATACGAACTTTCTGACCCCGTTCCGGTGCGCCGCTTCCATCATGTTCAGCGTGCCGCGGATGTTGATCTCCTCGTAGAGAAGCGGCATTTCGATGGAGCGCGGAACGCTCCCCCAGGCCGCCTCGTTGCACACGTAGCTGACGCCGTCCGTCGCCTTCAGGCACGCGTCGAGATCCCGGATATCCTCCTTGAGGAAGGTGAAGCGGTCCGCCGTCTCCGGATCCCTGATAAACGGCTCGATGTTCTCATATTTTCCGGTGGACAGATTGTCGAGGCAGCGCACCGTATACCCCATGTGCAGAAGGGCCTCGCAGAGGTTGGAGCCGATGAAGCCCGCACCTCCGGTAATAAGGAATACACTGTCCCTGTCAAACTTAAGCTGTGTGAATCCCATTGGATGTTTCCTCCATTGCTTGTATGAAATCACTCTCTGACTCCGAACATCATACCATAGAAAGGGCTGAATGTAACGCAGGCGCCCGTTCGCGGGGAGCCCCGGCAGGTCCCCGGGCGGACATTTTCCCGCGGCACGGAAAAGGCAGCCCCGAAGGGCTGCCTCTCAACGCGCTGCATATATTCTGAAAACGATCCGATGCCGGCTCCGCGTCGGGACCGGTCTTTGTCACAGCCTCCAGTACTTCCAGTCAGGCTCCGCAAAGTCTTTGCGGTCGAACATGCCCTTGAGGTCGACGAGCACCCTGGTCTTATATTTCGGATCGTAGAAAGCCGCGATCTTTTCCGGAGTCAGGTCTTCGAATTCCTTATGCTTTACGGCAATGAGGACGGCGTCCATGTCATGGACATCCGCCATGGTCCCGAAGGTAATGCCGTACAGATGTTTTGCTTCCTCCGCGTCGCCCTCCGGATCCACGACGACCGGCCTGATGCCATACTCGCCGAGTTCCCTGTAAATGTCGAAGACCTTGCTGTTGCGGGTATCCGGGCAGTTCTCCTTGAAGGTGAAGCCGAGGATCGCAACGCGCGCATGCTTGACTGCGATATCATCGGCAATGAGCTCCTTCACAAGGCTCTCCGCCACATACTTTCCCATGTCGTCGTTGATGCGGCGGCCGGACAGGATGATCTGGGAGTGATAGCCGAGTTCCTCGGCCTTGTAGGTCAGGTAGTACGGATCGATGCCGATGCAGTGGCCGCCCACGAGACCGGGCTGGAAATTCAGGAAATTCCACTTTGTGCCTGCGGCTTCCAGGACAGCCTTGGTGTCGATGCCCATCTTGTGGAAGATGATGGACAGCTCGTTCATGAAGGCGATGTTGATGTCGCGCTGGCTGTTTTCAATGACCTTCGCAGCCTCCGCGACCTTGATCGATTCGGCGCGGTGTACGCCGGCCTTGACGACCAGGGAATAGACCTTCGCCACCGTATCCAGCGTCTCTGCGTCCATGCCGGAGACGATCTTGGTGATGGTCTCGAGGCGGTGCACCTTGTCACCGGGATTGATGCGTTCCGGAGAATAGCCGATCTTCCAGTCGGTGCCGCACTTCAGGCCGGACTCCTTCTCAATGATGGGAATGCAGATGTCCTCGGTCACGCCCGGGTAAACGGTGGATTCAAAAACAACGACCGTGCCCTTGGCAAGGTTCTGTCCGACAAAACGGCTCGCGCCCTCGACCGGGGTGAGGTCGGGCGTATGGTCGTCGTTAACAGGCGTCGGGACAGCCACGATGATGAACCTGGCTTCGCGCAGACGCTTCGGATCCGCAGTGAAATCCACGCTTGTCTCTTTGATGGCAGCGTCACCGACCTCGCGCGTCGGGTCGATGCCGGACTTGTATTTTTCGATCTTGGCGGCATTGAAATCAAAGCCGATGACCTTGATCTGTTTCGCAAAGGCGACTGCGATCGGCATGCCTACATAGCCGAGCCCTACCAGGGCAAGTTTTTCTTCTCCGCCCACCAGTTTCTCATAAAGATCCATAAGGCACTCTCCTTGTCGTTTTACCGAAATTTATCTGTATTATATACTTCCTGTGCAATAGTTCAAAGTGCCCCGGCTCCTGCGGCCGCACGGACGGCCTCCATGTAGGCCGAAACGACGGTCTGCCTGTCAAAACGCTCTTCCACAAGCTTTCTTGAGCACCGGCCCATTTCGGCCCGCCGGGAGTTGACCATTCCGGTCATCTTCTCCAGCTTCTCGTACAGGTCGTCCGCGTCCGCAGGTCTGCAAAGAAACCCGTTCACGCCGTCCTCGCAGGCTTCACGGCAGCCCGGCACATCCGTCGTGACGACGGGACGGGCGCTCGCGCAGGCTTCCAGCAGAACGTTGTTCATGCCCTCGTGGTACGACGGCATGCAGACGATATGCGCCTGTGCGTAATAATCGTCGATCCTGTCGGTCGTGCCGCAGTCGGTGACGGCCCCTTCCGCCACGATCTCCTCCCAGCGTGCCCTGTACTCCTCCTCGGGCTTGCCCACAGCCAGGATGCGGACGTCCGGATGGGCGGCCTTCAGTCTCGCGGCCGCTGCGCCGTACTCCTCCATGCCTTTGTCCACCATGAATCTGCCGACGTACAGGATCGTCACGCCGTTTCCGCTTTCCGGATACGGTCTGGGGCTGTGCTCCGCAAGGTTCACGCCGGAGCCCGGCAGTACCGTCACGGGAGCGCGGACCACTCCCTGCGAAGTCATGAAATCACAGTTCTCCTGATTCTGGAAAAAGACCCTGGCAGCCCTGCGCAGGCCCCTGCGGTACAGGAACAGACTGATGCCGCGCAGCAGTCCCTTTTTCTGCAGGGAGACCCCTAAGCCGGTCACATTGCAAAGGTAAGGCACGTGCGCGGATGCGCAGGCCATGCCCATGTAGACGTTCGGTTTGATCGTATAGGTCAGCACGCACACCGGGCGGTATTTTTTCAGCAGGCTTCTGTAGAACGACAGCAGGCCGAGGTCGCGCACCGGATTGGTCCCGTGACGGCTGAGCGGGGTTTCGACAAAGGTGCACCCGAGATCCCTGAAATAGTCCGCCGTCCTGTCGTACGGCGAAGAAAGCACCACCGAATATCCGGCCGCAAGAAGAGCGCTTACCACTTCCTTGCGGAACTGGTAGATCCCGTCGCATTTGTTGGTCGCGATCAGAACTGCCGCCATGGCTGCCTCCTTTCCGTACTGCGCCCGCAGGCTGCCGTCACTGTTTTGAGCGGTAGGCCGGGAAAAACTCCGACGCCGGATCGGCCCCTGTCAGGCGGCAGATCTCCGCATACATTTCCGGATCCCAGATCTTGCGCCCCACGTAAAAGTCAAAGGACGTATTCTTTGCAAACTGCTTTTTGAAAAGATAGAGCGAATCCTCGGGCGAGTTGGACGTTCCGCCGCCGTGGTGGATCATCCTGCAGCCGTGCTCCTTCCCCCAGAGCGTCGCGGCATAGCGCAGGACATAGGCCGGCGAAAGATACAGATACTCGCTCCGCGTGCCGGAAAGGTGGATGTGGATCACGCCGTCCGAGACAAAATAAAGGCCGGCCGCGATCGTCTTCTCCCCGTACAGGGCTTCCACGTACAGAAGCTCGTCCCGGAAGCGGCGGTGCAGCGCGGCAAAATAGTCATCCCCGAAATAGTAAAAGGCGGTGGCATGGTCACGGTCCATCGTGGAGTAGTAGATCTCTTTGAAACCGCTGATGTCGTCCGGCGCGCCGGTCACCCTGTACGTAACGCCGTGGCGCAGGGCCTGCCGGATGTTTTTCCTGCAGCCCTTCGAAAATTCGCTCTGCACAGGGTCATCGTAGGCCGCCAGATTCGTACCCAGCGTCTGCCGGATGCAGACTGCCGAATACAGGTCTTTGAAATCCGCCGCGTTCCCTGCCACAGGGTGGAAGCGCACGAATTCGCTGACGATGCGCTGCTCTCTGCAGTAAGAGGCGAACGCCTCCCCGAAGTCCCTGCACAGCTGCGCGCGTTTTCCGTCCTTCGCTTCCTGCACCGCCGGGCCGCCGTATCCGTACGGCGTGATGAGGTCATAGTAAGGGCCGCCCTGTACACTGACGGGGATCTCCCGCCTGATGAAATGATGGGTCACCAGCCCGTCCGCGTCCTCGAAGCGGAAACTGTCCGCTTCTCCGTGTTCGATCTTCTCATACAGCTTTCCGTAATCGGGTTCAAAATAAATATCCATGCGTTCCCCCGGATCCGGCTCAGCCGGGTCCCTGCACGCCGTCCGCCGCCTTTTTCTGCCTGCGGATCTGCGCGAGATTCCCTTCTTTGGCCGTGTCTGCGGCGGCATTCGGGTCAGTGCGGCCGAAGACCTTTGCCGCTGTCGCCCAGACGATCCGGGCATCCAGCGCAAAGGAAATGCCGTTCACATATGCAACGTCCTTGGCAAGGCGGCTGTCCCAGTCCAGGCTGTTGCGTCCGCTGATCTGTGCGAGCCCCGTAAGGCCCGGGCGCACGTCGTGGCGGTGGCTCTCTTCTTCGGTATACCATGGAAGATATTCGGGCAAAAGGGGCCGCGGCCCCACAACGCTCATCTCTCCCTTCAGGATGTTCCAGAATTCGGGCAGTTCATCCAGGCTCGTACGGCGCAGGAAAATTCCGAATTTCGTCATGCGCTCGCTGTCCGGCAGCAGCCTGCCGTCCGCGCCGCGCCTGTCGGTCATCGTGCGGAACTTGCAAAGCGTAAAGATCTTTCCCCCGCGGCCCGGGCGCTCCTGCCTGAACAGCACCGGCCTGCCGAGCTTTGTCCGCACCAGTACGGCGAGCAGCGCATAAAGCCAGCAGAACAGCACAAACACGAGAAGTGCCGCCACGATATCGAAAAGCCTCTTTACATACCGGCTGTAAAAGCCGTCCTTTGCCGCTTTCACCTGAGCGTTCCCCTGATGACGTCGATCACGGTCCCCTGCTCTTCCTCCGTCATTTTGATATCGCTGGGCAGGCACAGTCCGCGGGCAAAGATATC
This sequence comes from Lachnospiraceae bacterium, assembly GCA_022652545.1. GTDB lineage: Bacteria > Bacillota > Clostridia > Lachnospirales > Lachnospiraceae > CAG-791. The sequence goes on along the minus strand of JALCRM010000002.1, from coordinate 113,245 downwards.
CGCGCCCAGGCTCTGCTCCGGGCTGTCCGCCGCGGTAATGAAATCCCTGTCTGCAAAAACAGGCTGCAGATGCATGGGCTTCCAGATCGGGCGCGACTCGATGTTCTTTTCGTTCAGCTTCAGACGGATCTCCTCCGGTGTCGTTTTCACACCCTTGTCCAGCGTCATGCAGCTCAGCCAGAAGTTCGGGTCGCTGTTCTGCTCGTCGTAGGGGTTCATCTGCACCGGCAGGTCGCGGAACGCTTCCCTGTACCTGCGGTAGATCGCCTGTTTTGCCGCCTTGTGTTCCTCGATGTGCAGGAGCTGGCCGCGGCCGATGCCGGCCACGATGTTGCTCATCCTGTAATTGTAGCCGATCTCCCTGTGCTGGTACCAGGGGTACGGCTCCCGGGACTGGGTCGACCAGAAGCGCACCTTCTTCACCGCCTCTTCGTCGTCCGAAAGGAACATGCCGCCGCCCGAGGTCGTGATCAGCTTGTTGCCGTTGAAGCTCAGGCAGCCGTATTTTCCGAAGGTGCCGGTCTCACGGCCCTTGTAGGTCGATGCGATGCTTTCGGCGGCATCTTCGATGAAGACTGCGCCGTGCGCACTGCAGAGCGAACGGATCTCGTCCAGCATGGCCGGCGTGCCGTAAAGGTTGGCACTGATGACTGCCTTCGCATCCGGATATTTTTCAAAAGCCTTTTCCAGGGCAGCCGGGTCCATGTTCCAGGTCTTAGGCTCAGAATCGATGAAGACCTGCTCCCCGCCCTCATAGCTGACCGGATTTACGGTCGCCGAAAAGGTGAGGTCGGAACAGAGCACCTTGTCTCCGGGCCTGATGCCGGCCAGCTTGACGGACATGTGGAGAGCCGCCGTGCCGGACACCAGCGCCGCCGCGTGGCCGACCCCGATATAGGCCGCCATTTCATCCTCAAACGCCGTGACGTTCGGGCCGAGAGGCGCCACCCAGTTGCTTTCAAAAGCCTGTCTCACGAATTCCAGTTCCTCGCCGTGCATGGTAGGCGACGAGAGCCATATTTTGCCGTTGATCATTTAATTCTGTCCTTCCCCGGCCTGCGTGCCGCTGCCGCCTGCATCTGCAGTTTCCTGCTGCGGCGCCTGTACGGCCTGTGCGGCCTTCTGTTCCTCCGGCATCCTGTAGGTCGGCACGATCGCCTTCACATACTCGCGGACATCCGGCTGCTCATTTTCCGCTGCCAGCTTCAGTTCGTTCAGCTGGCGGTAGAATTCGATCTCGTTCATTTCGATCGGCCTGCCGATATAGATCTGCCTGTTGGCAGTCTCCCGCATGCCTTCTTCTTTCATCAGCATCTCTTCGTACAACTTCTCGCCGGGGCGCAGACCCGTGAACTTGATCTGTATGTCCTCCCCTACGCGATAGCCGGAAAGACGGATCAGGTTCTCCGCCAGATCCAGGATCTTCACGGGTTCTCCCATGTCGAGCACGAAGATCTCGCCGCCCTTCGCGTAGGCCCCGGCCTGCAGCACGAGCGAAACAGCCTCGGGTATGGTCATGAAGTAGCGGATGATATTGGGATCGGTCACCGTCACGGGACCGCCTGCCGCGATCTGTCTGCGGAACAGCGGAATGACGCTGCCGTTGCTGCCGAGCACATTGCCGAACCGCACTGCCACAAAGTTCGTGTCATAGTGCTTGTTGAAGGTCTGGATGATCATTTCGCAGATGCGCTTGGAAGCGCCCATGATGTTCGTGGGATTCACGGCCTTGTCGGTGGAGATCATCACAAAGCGCTGCGTACCGTTCGCTGCAGCCGCCATCGCGGTCTTCCACGTGCCGAACACATTGTTCTTGATCGCCTCGCAGGGGCTGTCCTCCATGAGCGGCACATGCTTGTGCGCCGCGGCATGGTAAACGATATCCGGCTTATAGGTTTCGAAGATCCTGTTGATGCGCCGCGTATTGCGCACGGACGCAATGAGCACGACCAGATTCAGCTCCGGATGGGTGATCTTCAGTTCCTGCTGGATGTCATAGGCGTTGTTCTCGTAGATATCCACGATGATCAGCTGCCTGGGCCTGTGTCCTGCGATCTGCCGGCACAGCTCGCTGCCGATGGAACCGCCGCCGCCCGTGACCAGCACGACCTTGCCGCTGACATACCCGATGATGGAGCCGATGTCGACCTGCACGGCCTCGCGCCCGAGAAGGTCTTCCACCTCGACGTCGCGCAGCCTGCTCACGCTTACTTCGCCGTTCATCAGCTGGTACATGCCGGGCAGCGTCTGCAGCTTGCAGCCTGTTTTGCTGCAGATATTCAGGATCTGCTTCAGCTCCTGACGGGGGATGGAAGGCATGGCCACGATGATCTCATCGATATCGTAAAGCTCGCAGGCCTCCGGGATGCGGTCCCTGCCCCCGATGATCTTGATGCCCTGGATATAGCGTCCCCACTTGCCCCTGTCGTCGTCGATGACGCACTTGATGACCATCGTGGAAAAGTGGCTGGTGATGATCTCCTTGATGATGACGTTGGCAGCTTCGCCGGCGCCGATCACCATGACCGCCGTGCTGTTCGTCCTGTTTTCACGCTTGTGCTTCTGGCTGCGCAGGAACCGGTAGGAAAAACGGCTGGTAAAGACCAGACCGATCAGGAAAAACACATAGAGAAAATAGTAGCTCTGCGGGACCGGCTGGTCCTCCACCTTGAAATACTGCAGCAGCACCGCATTGGCTATGCCCGAAAGAAGGCAGGAAATGACCAGGTTCTGCAGCTCCTGCTCGCCGGCGTACGCCCACAGGCTGTGATACATGCGGAAAGCCCAGAACAGGCCGATCGTAATGAGGATGTTGATGGGCAGGAAAGTCTCGATCGGCTGCAGGAACGTTCTGGGGATCAGCCCGATATGGAACTCGTAACGCACGAGGATCGCCAGATAGCTGGCCAGCACCACGCTGATGACATCGTAAATGATCAGCGCGGTACGTCTCCAGAGGATCTTGAAGTTGAAAGGTTTCCTGATCTTATCAGTATTTGTCGTCTCTTTGTTATTCAACGGAAGTCTTACCCTTCTTGAGCAGCAGCGGCGCGACCGAAAACAGCAGTGCGATCGTGAGCGGGTGGCTGTATTCAAATACCCATTCAACTATGCCGGCTATCGCAAAACCGGCTGTTTCCGCCATCGGAAGCAGCGCGGTGAATTCTCTCTTCGTCATGCTCTTCCTATAGTATATTGAGGACCGGAAAAAAGTCAAAGCCAGTACGAGGAAGAACCAGATGCCGACGGGGATGCCGTGGTCCCATGCGACCTGCAGGTAGGTGTCGTGCGCGTGCATGGCGATCTCGCCGTCGTCCAGCTCTGCCCCCATCGTATCATGGCCCGCCAGGTTGATGTCCTTCAGGTAACTCTTGTAGATCGAGAGCCTGCCGTTGGTATAGTCCTTCACGCCGGCTTCGCTGCCGCTCTCCGTATCCGCCGTGCTCTCCTGCCCCGAAGTGTCCTGCGCGGAAGCGGAAGCGTCTCCCGCCCCGGCTGTCCCGGAGGCCATCTCAGAAGACGCGCTCTGGGCTGCCGTTTCGCCTGCCGCGATCAGGGCAGTCGATCCGGTGTCCGCGTTCATGGAAGACGCGGCCTGCGAAGCGACGGTCTCCCCCGGCCGCGTGCCGAAGTCATAGCTTCCTTCGGGCAGGCCGAAAAGCTTGTTGCGCATGACCTGATCGTAGCGCTCGATGCACATGAAATGCAGGCTGTCCCAGTTGTCCGGACCCGCGATCATAACGTCGTCCGGATACTCCTCCATCTCCGCAAAGAGGAAAGGCCGGCCGACCATGGCCGGCACGGTACGCTGCAGCGTGTAGACCGGCGCAAAAAGGAGCACGAAGGAAAGCAGCATGATGCAGAAGGAACGGAGCGCATACAGGGGCCTGCGGCCGTGGCTGCCGTCCTCTTTCCTGTCGCGCAGATCCTTGACCGCCGCGGCGATAAGCATACAGATGAGTGCCGCCCCCGCGGAAGCGATGCCGGTGCGTGAAAGGGTAAAGAACAGGTAGACCGTGGCAGTGCCGAACAGCAGCGCTTCCTTCCAGACCCTGTCCATCAGCCTGCGGATATCCATGCGGCCCGCCTGCCTGACCTTGCCGATCAGCAGCGTCGCCGCAGCGCCTTCGATGACCATGAGATATTCTCCCGTCACCGTGACCGTGTGGAAATTCATCGGAAAACGCTCATAGAGGAAGGCCAGGTAATATCTGCGGAACAGGCACCAGATCACAACGCAGACAAACTGCAGGACGATGCCGCCGCAGAGGATGCGGAGCCAGCGTTCCCTGTGCTGCCAGAAAAAGTACCGTATATAAAACAGCCCCATGCCGACAGCCAGCGCCACAGGCCACCAGCGGGTATTCCGGCGCACCACGATCAGCACGAACAACAGTGCCAGCACAGCCGTATACCATACGCAGATGCGGTCTCCCAGCCTGCGTTTCTCCTCGCCGCATTTTCTGCGCCGCACATCGTCCAGGATATCGAGCACGGCAGCCTGGATGCAGAGCGCATACAGGACAAAACATACAGCGCCCAGGATCAGCGCCTCGTTCTGCAGAGCGCTCTCTTTCACTGCTGCGGGCACACGGTTCATGAGAACATACGCAAGGCCTGCCGCACCCGCGGCGGCCCCGCAGACCGGGATGCTCCTGTTTTTCCGGCGGCTGCGCGCGTTCATGGAAAGAACAAGCAGCAGGAAGGCGATCGTCATGCGCCGCTCGCTGATCCTGTGGTAAATATCGTAAAGGTCGTTCATATATTCGCAGCAGAACTGCAGGATCAGCGCAATGAGAACTGCCTGCACATAATCCGGCCAGCGCTCGCGCAGGATCTTCCTGTTCAGCGTGTCCGGCAGCTCCGAACGGTCATGCCACAGGCCGTAAAGACATACCAGCACGGCGATGACTGTCCCGGCTTCGAGCAGCAGGAGGTCCGGCAGACGCCAGTCAAAAAGCTCCAGCGGCCAGATGAAGATGAACAGTGCCCCGCCGGCCACGACCACGACAGGGGTCAGGATATACCGCATGGCTTTCTCCACCGTCATTTTGCGGTTGCGGTCCGGATATCTGCGGTAAAAGCGGCGGGTGAAGAAGCAGACCGCCCCGGCAAGCAGCAGAATGGCCGCGGCAAGAGCCAGGGACCTCTTTACGGAAAGAGGCCTGTAATACTTCAGCGACAGCAGCATGTGATAGCCGTTCACGGGCTGGTCCGCGTGGAAAGCCACCTGATAGCCGGGCGTCTCTTCCGACGGCGCGGCATACCCGACGCTGAACTCTGCTTTGTCATCTGTATTGAGGATGAGGATGTACTGGCTCCCGGGCGTTGTGTCTACACCGAGCGCGACCTCGATCCAGCCTCCGGTGAGCGACTGTTTGATCTCCGTGGAACGGTCGATCAGCAGCTGCGGCTTCGCGCCTGAGTTGTCATAAATGCGCACGGAGGCCGTCCCGTCGACGGCGCATTCCGACAGCCAGAAAGCTGCGGATTTCAGGTGTGTGTCCGTAGCGAGGAAGTATTCTCCCTGGTCCTGTCCGTGCACGACCGTTTCCGAAACGCCCGCCGGAGCCGAGGACTGGGCGGTCCTGCTGCCCATCCCGTACAGCCTGAACGGCCACACCGTAAGAAGCAGCAGCAGCGCGGCCGCCGCGGCCGTGAACAGGATCACTTTTTCCCTGTCTGTCTCAGATCTCAGCATCTTCACATACTCCTTCAGTCTTCAGACCCGTCCGCACGCTCAAAGGCAAACAGCAGAAAGAGCGGAAAGGCAAACCACAGATAAACGACGTAGCGCGGCAGTGAACAGGGCCCTAGCAGCGTTGTGAGCCAGGTCAGGAACATCGGCAGGAAAGCGCGGACCGGTACCAGCCTGCCCGCATCGATGCAGAACACCATGACAAACGCAAAAAACCAGAACATGGCCCCGGGCGAAAACAGAAGATGCACGACCGGGAGCGTCTGTACCGCGGGGTCCAGGGAGATCCAGCGGAAGAAAGCGTCCACAGCCGGAAACAGGCTCTGCCGTTCTCCCGGCTTTTCCGTTTCATAGCCGAAGTACGAGCTGTCGGCATAGGTAAAGGTAAAGACCGCATTGCCCTGGTAGCAGTCGATCACGGCATCCGGATACCAGAAGCCGTACGAAGTGAGGAACCACGCGTTGAGATAGACCGCAGGGTGGGCCAGTCCCATCCTGATCCACAGATCGGTGTACTGCTGCCTGTGCGCTTCAAAAACCTCATTGTTGAAATGGATCTTGACGCCGTCGCTCACCTTGGGCGTATACAGCATCCAGTCCTTTTCGGGCATCAGCGCATCCATGGCGTCGCGGTCCGCAGGCGAAAAGGTGTCCCCTTCGTAGACAAAACACCGGGCAAGCTGCTGGATCGGTACCGTCAGTACCTCCTGGTTCTCCCCTCCCTGTGCGTGAAGCGCCGCAGTGAGAGAGAACGTGACTGCCCCCCAGCACAGGAACGGTATGGCACAGAGCAGCAGGGCCTGCTTCCGCCTGCCCTTCAGAAAGAAAAGAAGGAAAAGGGAAAACAGGAGCATGGCCGGCACCGCATTGTGCCGCAGCAGCAGCATCGCCGAAATAAAGAAACAGAACCGGGCCGGCTCCTTCTTCGTGGCAAAAAAGTCTCCGGGATCCGAGAAAAGCTTCAGCAGCTGCAGGATGGCCATGACCATGGCTGCGGAAAACAGCGTGTCCTTGCAGGTACACAGGACGAACATGACACATACCGGGAAAAAGCCGTAAAAAATAAAGGAAATGAACCGCAGGACCCTGCCTGCGCCTTTTTCCTTCAGGAAGGAGAGCACCTGCACGAACGCGGCGGACAGCACGGCCGCCTGCAGCAGACAGTAGACAAATATACCCGCATTGTATGAACCCGTGATCTTCCGCACGAGCGAGATCGTACCACCGAGGAGCAGCACGTGCACGAGCGGATGATGAGTCGTAAAGGCGCGGGATTCGAACATCGAAAGTTCATCGGAAGCATCGTAGACAAAGAACCCGGGCCGCACGGCGAGAAGCGCGACCAGATAGACGAGGAGCAGCGCGCCCCAGACGAGGAGCCGCCTGTGCATCTGCGGCAGTGCATCCCAGCTGTCTGCCAGCGTACCGGCGTGCCGCAGCCGTCCCGTGCTTCTTCCCGTACTTTTGGCCCGCCCTGCATTCTTCTCCTGCACGGTCTCAAGCAGAGACCAGAACAGTCCGGTACACAGCGTCACGAAGATCCAGAGAAGGAAGATCCGCTCCCACATGCTGCTGTCCGAGATCGGGATACTGCCGTACCTTTCGAGCCGCCTGCCCAGCATGAACAGAAAGGAAAAAGCAAAGGAGAAGGCCGCCGCCCTTACCCAGCTCTTTCTGTCCCGGTACAGGACCTTCTCCCACACCTCGGTATGTCCTTTTCCGCTTCCTTCACGCATCCGCCGAACCGTCTCCCTTTATTCCTTCCGCCGTCGTTTCGCGCACGACATACTGCGGCGCTTCATTCACGGCGATGTACATCCTGCCTATATATTCTCCCGCCATCCCCACCATCAGCATGGTCATGCCGCCGAAAAAGACAATGGCGGACATCAGAGAGGAAAATCCCAGGACAACCGAGGGATTCACGATCTTTTTGACTATGGTGTAGATCCCGTAGAGAAAGCCCGCCACGGCACTGACTGAGCCGACTGCCGTAGCTGCCCGCAGCGGCTTTACCGAAAAGGCGGTGAACCCGTTCATCCAAAGGCTCACCAGCTTTCCGAAGGTGTATCCGGAGCTGCCCTGCCTGCGGGGGCGGTGCGTCACCGGCACATTCACGATGTTGGTCGTCGTACGCAGCACCAGCCCGATCAGATAAGGATAGGAATTGCTGTAGCGGAGCACTTCGTCCGCCACGTACCTGCGCATTGCAAAATAACTGGTCACCGTCAGATCCTTCGGCTTGCCCAGCATGCTGTGTGCCATGTGCTCATTGAGCGAAGTCCCCATGTTGCGGAAAAGGGAACGCTGTTTTCTGTCTCCGGAACCGTAGGAAGCGTAGACGACATCGGCCCCCTGTTCGATCGCATCCAGCAGTTTTCCGACTTCGTCGGCCGGCGTCTGCCCGTCGTCATCGAGGCAGACGACGCGTTCTCCCTTTGCTTCTCGTATGCCTGCCATCAGCGCCGCATGCTGTCCGAAGTTCCTGGAAAGACACAGGCCCTTCCTGTCCTCCGGATGGTCCGCACACAGGCGGCGGATCTCCGTCCAGCAGGCGTCCGGCGCATTGTCGTTCACCATGATGATCTCCGCCGTACAGGCATGCAGGGTGGGCACCGTTCTTTCGATCTCGTCCACGACTCCGGCGAGCGTTTTCTCCGAATGGTAACAGGGTATCACAAAACTCACCAGCATCTCTTTCCGTCCTGTCCTGCCGCCGCTTCCGCGCCGGCATTTTTTTCTTCTTCCCCTGCCGGAAGATCCCGGCAGCTGTCTGCAGAGGGATTTTTTCTCTCCAGCAGATACATGTCCCTGACGTCCGCGTCCGTACATACCACGCCGGGCAGTCGTTTCAGGATCGCATATCCCGCTTTCCTGTGCGTCTCAAGGGAAGGAACATTGTCCGTGAACACACGGGCTGTGAGCCGCCCGTACCCCCACTTTTTAAAAGCATAAGCCGCACAGGCGTCCAGCGCAAGGCTTCCGTAGCCCTTTCCCAGAGCACTTTCCTCCCCGATGAACAGGCCGCTTTCGGCTTCGTTCGCACTCTCGTCGATATTGTTGATCACGCAGCACCCCACCGCACGATCCGGGTTTTCCTTCCCGCAGATCATGAAGATATGTGCCTTCCCCGTCTGCACGACATTGCGGAAATAGTCCCGTTCGCCCTCCTGCGTAAAGGTCTCCCGGTAGATATACCATTTCCGGACCCTCTCCTCATTGCGCCAGCGCACGATATCCGCACAGTCCTTCTCTTCCATGGGGCGCAGCAGCAGCGGCCCGTTTTCCGCGACGAACGGCCCGTTCATTGTGCACCTGCCTTCACGACCCGGTACACGGTAAAATCGCTGCCGATGCGGTCGCTCTCCTGCACCTTGACCTTTTCTCCCCTGGCCGCACAGTAGTCCGTCAGAAAAGCGGTATCGCTGCCTTCTGCCGCGACCAGGAAGCAGTTTTTACCCCCGGTCAGCGCCTCCCGGGCACCCGTATATCCGTATGCCGCCAGTTTCTTCGCATACAGCGGGCTCCTGTCGGCCCAGCCTCCGAGAATGTCCCTGTTGGCCGCAGCATTGTCGGACGTGCCCTCCGGGTACCGCACGAACATCTTTTCCGAAAAATCCACAGTCGAATACACGTCTGTGAGGTAGTAGCTGTCGGGGTGTGCCGCACAGTATTCGACATATTTTTCATAGGGGGCATTCACTTCAACCCGCCGCAGACTCTCTTCACATACCGTACGGATCTGTCCCGGCAGGAAAGCCGCCGCTATGGAAAACAGCATGAACTGCGCAGTCACGGACATGACCCTGTACTCCTGGCTGCGCCTGCCGCTGCGCAGGATCAGCCCCAGCAGGACCAGGCATTCCACAAGGTACAGGCTGTGCGTGATCCGCACCGGGGAACGTCCCCTGTAAAGAATGTACAGCCAGAGAGCCGTACGTACGCAGAAGAAAAAGAAAAGGCGCAGCAGCGTGAAAAGAACCGTTCTCCGGCCGTGTCCGTTTCCTTCTTTTCTGCCGCTTTCCAGTCCGAATCCGTTGAACGCGCCGGTCAGCGTCATCAGGAGCAGCAATACATAGCCGGCTGCCGCCATGACATTGTACGGCTCGTCATCGCTGCCGAACATACTCTTCCGGTAATTCCAGAGCGCTTCCTTCAGCCTCTGCACATTCGTCTTTTCGGAGGCCTTCAGGCCGTCCGCGTAGTCGGCGATCTTACGGAGCGTCTGCGAATCCATGGTATCGTCCAGGGCAAAGTTGTAGTCCTGCAGCAGCGCCACCGTTTCGCTGTCCACGCCGATGCTGTCGTAAAAGGCGCTGTTTTCCCCGTAGGACGGGATCGCCGCGAAGTCATAAAGCTCGGTGCGCGCATCGAACCAGGACCGGAATTCCTTCCACTGCGCGGAGGAGGAATACGCGGCATCGTCCGCGCCGTAGGCCAGCGCCAGCCCTGCCAGCAGGACCAGCACGGAAAGTGCGACAGAGCCGGCCGCTCGCCTTCTCAGAGCCCGGTCCTCCGTCCGTTCTTCGAGTACGCGGAACAGGGCAGCGGTCAGCACGAGAGGCAGTATGAGAAGCATCATCTCGGAACGCAGCAGATACCCGGCCCAGATCAGGCCGAACGACGGCAGGCACGCGCGCAGCAGGCGGCAGAAATACCGCGGATCCCCGGCCTGCGGCATCTTCATGCCAAGGAACAGGAAAGCGGCCGCCCCGCCCATCATCGCCACGGTCAGCGTGTACTGCACGAACACTTCATGGTACAGCATGAGCGTCGCAAAACACAGCGCAGCGGAAGCACCGGCGGCAATGCCGGAAAAAATGCGGAACTCTCTCTCCCGCCGCCCTTCTATGGCTACCCTGGCAGTGGCGTCCGCGGGGACCGCTCCGTCGTGCTTTTCCATACCGAGGCAGATCGCGGTGCGCACAACAAGGAAGAAGGACAGCGCCTGCATCAGGAGCAGGAACGTTCCGTACCAGTCGATGTCACGGAAGAGCCGGTACATGAGGCTGATCAGCCAGGAGAGCGGCGCCAGCATCTGGATGTTCAGGGCCTCCGGCACGCCGGTATAGCTGCCTGACAGGATATCCTTCATCAGGACGTCGTCATTCAGGTCAAAATAAAAGTCCCAGCGCAGAGACAGCACGATCCACACGGCAGCCGTCAAAAGCGCGGCTGCAGCCGAGGCGATGTGCTTTTTTCTGTTTTCTTCAGACACAGGCATGTTTCCCGTAAAATTCCTTCACTTTGTCGCAGATATAGTCGACCTGTTCTTCGGTCAGCGAATAGAACATGGGCAGGCGCAGGAGCCGTTCGCTTTCCCTGGTGGTGAAGCGGTCCTCTCCGTGAAAACAGCAGTACTTCTTTCCTGCCGGCGCCGTATGGAGAGGAATGTAGTGGGACACGGACAGGATATCGTTTTCCCTGAGGAACGAGATCAGCTTCGTCCTTTCGGCCAGGTCCGCCGCCTTGATGTAAAACATATGCGCATTGTGCTGACATTCCGCCGGCACCGTCGGCAGTTCAATACGCCCCTCGTCCGCAAGCGGCTGCAGCTCTTCGTAATACTGTGCCCAGCGCGCAAGCCTTGCCTTGTTGATCCTGTCCGCCACTTCGAACTGCGCCGCCAGATACGCGGCATTGAGTTCGCTGGGCAGGTAGGAGGAGCCGTAGTCCACCCAGGTGTACTTGTCGATCTGCCCGCGGAAGAATTTGCTGCGGTTGGTTCCCTTTTCGCGCAGGATCTCCGCGTCCTCCACCCTCCCGGCATCGCGGATCAGCAGAGCGCCGCCTTCTCCCATGCTGTAGTTTTTCGTCTCGTGAAAACTGTAGCAGCCGAAATCCCCGATCGTCCCCAGGGGCTTCCCCTTGTAGGAGGCCATGACCGCCTGCGCAGCGTCTTCGACGACAAACAGGCCGTGCCTGCGCGCGATCTCCGTGATTGTGTCCATTTCACAGGAAACGCCCGCATAGTGTACGACGGCAATGCCGCGTGTTTTGTCCGTGATGGCGTCCTCGATCAGCTTCTCGTCGATGTTCATGGTATCCGGGCGGATGTCCACAAAGACCGGCACTGCGCCCCGTAAGACAAAGGCGTCGGCCGTGGAGCAGAAGGTGTAGGACGGCATGATGACCTCTTCCCCGCGTTCGATCCGCGTCAGATGCGAGGCCATTTCCAGTGCGCTCGTTCCGGAAGTCGTCAGGAGACAGGCTGCCGTACCGGTGCGTTCCTCAATAAACTGCCTGCACTTTTTCGTGAATTCGCCGTCGCCGCTGATCCTGTGGTTGACAGCAGCCGCCTTTTCCAGGTATTCCATCTCCGGCCCCGCATAGGGGGGCACATTGAACTGAATCATGCTGTTTCCTTTCCGGGTACCGCAAACGGTACCCGCTGTCCTGCCGTGTGTCCCCGTCAGCCTTCCGGCGGCAGCCACACCTCATACTGTCTGTTTTCGTACGCCCGTACATAGCTGTGGGCACGCATGTAATCGCTCATCAGGCGGCTCTTGTCCGTTGTCTCCGGAGAGAGAAAGGCATCGCTCTCCTGTTCCCTGCGGAGCACGATCACCGGCTCTTCCTCAAGCGCAGACAGTTCCGCCTCCATATCGGCGTACGGATAGCTGTCCAGATCCGGCCAACTCGTGCTGAGCGCGGGGGGGATGTCCGCTATGACGCTGATCCCGGGCGCGTTGCCGAAGGCGATCACCTTCTGTCCTTCCTGTCCTCTTCCGGACAGGAAGCCGCACAGCCCCTCAAGATCCTCCGCATTCTGCTGCGTCGTGCGCATGCCGGAAAGGAACGCGCAGTTCCCGACCGTGGCCGTACGCGCCGTGCCGTCCGTCCCGTCGCGGAAGGCAAAATTGATATGGAACAGCGCACCCTGTACCATGGTCATGACAATGAGCATGGCGGCCGCTGCGGTCCATGAAAAACTGTACTCCCGATTTCCCGTTTGCACAAGGCAGCGGCGGAACATCCAGAGGGTGTAAGGTGCCGTGAAAAACAGGCAGTTCAGGAGCGGGAATGTATAGTTGTTGGACCCGATCGGCGTGATGAAGGTCAGTGCAAGGACCAGCGCGGAAAGGATCCTCTCCTCCGCCGTCGTCCCGCCGGCCCCGGCGACGCCGAGTACGGCTGCCAGCGCGGAAAGCACCGCAAACTGCATGCCCCAGCCGAACATGGACCAGTAGTCCCGGTAGTTGACCGTGAACATGCCGCGGCTGTAAAAAAAGCGCACGACTGCAGCCAGCCCCGCAAGATACAGGATCCTGGCCGCGATCCGTCCCGCGCGGCTCTTCGTCACCGGCATTAAAAACAGCAGGCAGCCCATGAATATGCAGGGCAGCAGTACGGCAGACCAGCGCAGGGCACTCTTCCAGGCCGCCGCCGTGTCGGCGACCATGCGCCCCAGGGTGTAGTCGGAAGCCGAGGAAGTCATTCCCAGCAGTGCCGGGATCATGGCAAAATAGGAAGAAAGGCCGTAGTGCAGGGCGGGCAGCAGGCCGGCCGCAAAGCCGGCCGCATATCCCAGAAGACAGAGCAGCGTCCTCTGCAGACAGTGCAGCACTTTCTGCCGGGGCGCCTGCCTGCCGTCCGTGATCCGGCTGCCGAACCAGACCGGCAGAATGAGCGCCGCCTCCGCCAGGTTCGAAAAACGCACCGTCACATTGAGCCCCAGGCAGACGCCCGCAAGCACAAAATACCTGCGCTTTACCGGCACGCCGGTCAGCGCAAGGAACAGAAAGAGACAGGCAGCCGTCAGCAGAAAATAGGTCAGGTAATTGTACAGGATGACGGTCGGGCACCAGCACAGCGAGATCGCCAGGAACTCCCCGAGGAACAGCATCCACTTCGGAATGATCCGGGACATGCAGCCGTATACGCAGAGTGCCGTGGCCGACACTGTCAGACCCGTGTACAGATTCATCCCCAGGAGCGTGCCGCCGCCGGGCAGCAGCGTCAGAAAATGTCCGGCTTCATTGGCCAGGAAAGTGGCAAACAGCCAGGTGCTGCCGCTCCCGCCCGTCAGATAGCGGTAGTTGACGATGCTGTAGGTCGTATCCGATACGCATATTCCCTGATTGGCCGCAACGAGCGGCCACAGCAGCAGGATCACCGGAAAAACATACTTTTCCAGCGGCTGCTGCAGTTTCTTTGCCTTTTTCAGTTGCCATCCCTTTCGTGTCAGGCCAGCTGTCATTTTCCTCCGTCCATCCTGCGCAGCCGGGCGGCGAAGCGGGTGCCCGCCAGCAGTTGACCCGCCCGGTCAAAGATAACGCTGCGTATCCAGTCCGCAAACAGGCAGCAGGCGAAGACCGTCAGCACACACGCCGCCATATGCAGGAGCATCCAGCCGCTGCGCGGCACTGGCCCGTACAGCTTGGTCAGGGACGGCAGCCAGCGGTCGCGGATATCGATATTCTCGTGGATCAGATAAACGCCGAAAGTCAGCGGCGCGATGCGCCGGACCAGCTCCGCACCCCTGCCCTCAGGAACCTGCAGGCAGCCGAACAGCGAGAACAGACAGATCGCCCCCGCATAGCCCAGCACAAAATCATAGTGGAAAGGCACCTGGGAATAATACAGCAGCGAACCGGAGGTCTCCGTGACACGCTGCAGGAGCAGAGCCAGTCCCCAGGTCCCGCCGGCACAGGCAAAGTACCCCGCGGCCGCCTTCCCGGGCGCCGCCGGCACAGGCAACCCGTAGCGCCGTATATAGCCGCCCGTCAGGTAAAGCACAAGAAACCAGACTGTTCCGTAGCCGGCCTGGTCGTCCGTCAGCCTGACCGGACTGAGCGACGGCAGAAAACAGGTGAAAAAGAGAAGACAGAGAAGGAGGATCTGCAGCTGGTGTTTTGTCAGGGCCGAAAGGCCTGCGTTCAGGAACGGGGAAAGCAGCACCATGAAGAAATAGGCGGTGACGAACCAGTAATGCTCCATGCTGACCGGCAGGAAATAGAACCAGGCCTTCCAGATGTTCTGCCCTCCCATCAGCGGAATGCCGAGCAGCGCGACAGCCGCCGGGATGAGCAGCGTATAAAACAGGATGCGGCAAAGCAGATCGAAAAGCCTGCCGATCCGGAAATGCGAGCCGGAAAGAAAGTAACCGCTGATCAGCACATACACGTTCACGCTGACGATGCAGAGAGACTCCAGGATATCCCCGAGCACGCGTACGCCGTCGGAAGAACTCCCGGGTACGGTCAGGACATCCGCATGCGTAAGATAGTGCAGGCAGACCACCATCAGCATCGCCACGATGCGGAGCAGTTCATAATTTGCCATGCGTTTTTCTTTTTCCATAGCCACACCTGCTGCGCGGACAGGCTCCCGCCGTCAGCGCTCCCTCACGATCTGTCTGTCCCTGACCCTGTATACGATGTCGCATTTTTCGATCGTCTGCAGGCGGTGCGCGATGATGATCAGAGTCTTGCGCCCGTGCAGGCGGTTGATGGAATCCATGATCGCCTGCTCGGTCTCGCCGTCCAGCGCACTGGTGGCTTCGTCCAGCACCAGCACCTCCGGATCCTCATAGAGAGCCCTTGCGATGCCGATCCTCTGCCGCTGCCCGCCGGAAAGACGGATGCCGCGCTCACCGATCTGCGTATCGAGGCCGTCAGGCAGGGACCTGACATGTTCGTCCAGCTGTGCTTCCCTGAGCGCCGCCCAGACCTTCGCATCGTCGACGCGGTCCTCCGGGCAGCCGAAAGCCACGTTCCGCCGTATCGTCGTATCGAGCATGAAGATCGACTGCGGGATATAGCCGATGTTTTTCAGCCACTCGCGGTAGTGGCTGCGCACCTCGACGCCGTCCGCCAGGATACTGCCGCTCTCCGGCTTCAAAAGGCCCAGCATGATGTCCACGATCGTGGTCTTGCCGGCTCCCGAGGTGCCGACGATGCCGATCGATTTGCCTACCGGGAACACTACGTCGGCGTCTCTGAAGATCCAGACGTCCGTACCCGGATAGCGGAAGGAAATGCCTTCCATGCGGATCTCCTGCTTCACCGGCAGTTTTTCCACTTCCGGCATGCTGCGGTAATCCTCCGCACGATAGGAAATGCTGCTGTCGTGGATCTCCTGCTGCAGATTGTCGCTGACATTGTCGAGGAACGGTTCAAAATAGGCAACGGACGTCAGATAGTTGTTGATGCGGTTGGCCGAAGGCAGCAGGCGCGCCGCGGCGGCCGCAAAGACGGACAGCTGCGGTACGAGGGAAGCGATGCCGGTGCCGCCCATCATACGCACGAGCATGTAGACGACCAGTCCCGCGATCGCCACCGTCTCGATGAGCAGCCGGGGCGTGGAATTGTACAGATTGTATTTCTGCACCGCGTTCACATAGCCGGCGCCGCACTTGGCATACTCCGAAATGAAGTAATTTTCCTTGTTGGCTACCTTGATCTCCTTGATGCCCATGACGGACTGGTCTATCCATTTGTATAGACCGCTGTAATAGTCCTGGTTGTCCTTCCCGGCCTTTATCATGACCGGCTTGATGACCCACTTGACGATGAGCAGCACCGCGATGAGAAGCGCCGCGATCGTCAGGATCATGCGCGCATCGACGGCGAGCAGCACCGCCACCAGGAAGACGAAGACGATGACTTCGGACGCAAGCTGCAGGATCGTCAGGATCAGCGCATAGACGTTGTTGATGTCGGAGGTGATGTTGCGCTGTATGACCGAGGTGTCCGCGTTGAGGTAGTATTCGTAGGGCCGCATCATGAAATTGATCATCATGCGGTTGCTCGTCTCGAACTGATTCGTATAGATGAAGCGGAGCAGCGCCACGTTTTCAAAATACAGGAAAACATTCTTGACGACGAAGACCACGACGATCGAGATCATCATGGTGATGGCAAACTGCTGCGTGCTCTGCATGCGGAGGGCGTTGTAAATGTCCCCCATGTGATACTTGTTCTGCGAGATCGACTTCGGATCCACGATGGTCGTCATGATGGGCACGATCAGCGAAATGCCCAGCGTCTCGAGCAGCGCGCCGATGAGCATCAGAAAAAGCAGGAAGACCATCCTGCCCTTCTGCTTTCTGTCCAGTATGAGGTTGATCTTTTTCATGATCCTGCGCATCCGGTGCCCTTTTCCCTTCGCCGGCGGCCTGTGCGGCATTCTGCCGCCGTCCGCTTTCAGTTCCTGATCTGTTCGTTGATCCTGTGGATCTTCGAGTCTTCGTAGCGGTCCATGAAATCGTCGCCCAGGAAGATCTTCTCCTTCACGAAATGCAGCGAATCCACCACCGTGTACACCGAAACCAGCCTGTCAAAACACAGGCCGGGAATGAAGTTCAGCATTTCCATCGGGAAAGTCCCGTCCAGCAGGATCACATCCGGGAATTTCGCCGCATAGTCCAGGTAGTCCCTCGGGTGCTGCTTGATCATGACGATCGCCCTGTGCCCGTTCACCGTATCGTACAGCGTGACGAGATCCCGGAAGATCCTTTCCCTGGTGGCGAGGTCGCAAAGCGGCTCCGACAGGATGAGGACGCGCGGCATGCCCCGTCCGCTGTCCAGTTTTGCCTGCAGTTCGTCCAGGTTCGCGACAAAGAGCTGCAGCAGCCGGTCCTTCTCGCTGCGCGTCAGTTCTTCCGTCAGCGCCTCCCGCGGCTGTTCCACATATTTCGGGCAGGGGTACGGAAGAATGGAAATATCGTTGACTTCCATGTCGATGCAGCTGCGGGCGTAGCCGTTCTGAATGAAAATGAGGCCCTTTGACGCCAGGAAAGCCTTCAGCCTGAAGTGCCCGCTGTTGTCAAAACGCGCCGTGTCGCCGTAGCGGATGCAGTTGAGCCCGTCCTCGAGCGCGTGATAGCGTATCTTCCTGTAATTCAGATAGTAGCCGATCGGGTCGGAGTCGCAGAACACGTAAATATCGCCGTAGTTTCTGAAGTCCACCGGCACGTACGGCTCTTCGAGCTGCGGAAAACGTCTGCAGAAACGGATTCGGTTGCACATGTTCCGGGCAAGATTTCCCGTGTCCTTCCGCAGTTTTTTCAGTTCGGGGAAAAACGTATCCTCTTTCTCGTCAAATTCGATGACTTCCTCGAAGATCCCGCTTTTTTCCGCCCTCTGCACCATGCTCCCGAACCTGTTCGACATTTTCGAGAGCACGAGCGTCGCGCTGCCCGCGGCCACGCCTCCGGCTTCCCTTTCCCTGCGGATATGAAATTCTTTCAGACAGGCCACATACACATGGTAAAATGTGTGGCAGACGTAGATCCTCTCATGCATGCCGCAGTCTCTTCCTGAAATTCCTGTACGCCCAGAGCAGTCTGTAGTAACAGTAAAACAGCAGCTGTGAGCGCATCTGCATCGCGATCAGTTTTTTCTCCTCCGGATGGATGCGTTCCCTGTAATACCGGTTGTCCATAAAGTCCGGAAACGCCTGCCTCATCTCCCCGGCAAGCGCCGCGGTGAACGGATAGCAGCCGCTGATGCGGCTCTCCCTCGGCATTGCGGAGAAGAGCGTATTTACATAAAAAAGTACCGTGTAGAGGAATTCGATCTCCGGCCGGTAGGTCTCGAGATAACCGTTGTCCCTCGCCTCCGTCAGGATCATTCTTCCCGCGGTCATGCGGTCCTCCAGGTTCTTTCTGGAGATCGTGTGTACGGTGGAGGATCCGTGCTGGTAATAATAGTACATCGGTTCCCTGATATATTCAAAATGTTTCACCCGCAGCATCCAGGTGTTGCTGACGGCATTGTCCTCATAAAAAATGCCTTCCGGGAAGAAGCGGTGGAATGCGCCGTCGTCCTGCCCGCCGTATATGATGTGCCTGCGGTAGATCTTGACGACGAGACTTCCCGTATCGAGCAGCAGCAGGCGGTATTTTGCGGTGTCCATGATCCCCGTCTGTTCCGGCGTGTTGTTGTGCACGACCTGCCCGATCTTCATGCTGTGTTCCGACGTCAGGCTGTAATCGCAGCCGACCATGTCGGCACCGGTCCTGTCCGCTTCCGCAAGCAGGCGCGCATAAAAGTCCGGCGTCACCCAGTCGTCGGCGTCGATAAAACCGATCCATTCCCCTTTGGCACGTGCAAGACCGATGTTCTTGGCACTGCCCTGGTGTCCGTTCTTCTCTGAAAAAACAGCGGTGAATCTGTCCGGCCAGGCTTCTGCATACCGGCGCAGGATCGCAGGCGACCCGTCTGTCGAAGCATCATCCACGGCTATGATCTCGTAGCTTCCCGCAGGCAGGGTCTGCCCCACCAGAGAATCGAGGCACCATTTCAGTTTGTCGCCGGCTGCCATGTTGTAAACCGGCACGATCACGCTGAGAAGCATTCAGATCCCCTTTTCCAGTTCGTCCGCAAAGATCCCGGCTGTCTGTTCCATGTCGCTCCGGCCGTACCTCTGGTCGATCCAGAAGGCCAGCATATGCGCCGAAAAATCGGCTGAGACCGGACACACCGCCGCGGCCTCCCCGGCGATCGGCCACAGCACCGGCGCATAGATGCCGCGTTCTGCCAGACGCTTTTCAAAGCCGTCCCTGTCTCCCGAAAAGGGAGGCTGCAGGACGACCGGCAGCATGAAAGGCGTGATCCCCTCCGGGATCTCCCCCGGGATCCGGAACAGTTTTCCGCAGGCCGGCATCGCGGTAAGAAAACTCCGCAGTGTCTCATAGTTTGCCCGTCTGCTGCTCCTTATCCTGCCTATATCCACCTGCGCCAGACGCTCCCTGCTTTGCGGCGTCATCGCACGCGGGCAGGCCCCGTCGTCCAAAGAACTCTCTGCTTCCGCAAAGGTTCTCCGGAACTCACTTTTGAGTGCACTGCCGCCGCTTTGAAGGTACTCCGTCTTCTGCCGGAGCGCGCGCGCACGCAGCGTGGTGAAGGCCGTCTCCCCTTCTTCCGGAGAAGCGGCAAAACAGCCCTTCAGCCTGGCGGCGAAAGCGCCGTCCGGCACTCCCAGCCACTTGCGGATGCTGCCGACGCGGTAGTCGACGTCTTCGGCCCAGGCGCCGGGATCCGGCAGCTGCTGCGTCACATCCTCGATGAGCACGGCCTGCGGCGCAAATGTACGGAGCGCGCGCACCGCCGGCCGGATATCCGCCATCCCGAAAAGGTCGATCAGCAGCACGACCGCCCTGTCCTGTCCCTCCAGCGCCCGCCGGAGAGAAGAAAGATCCGGCGTCAGGTCGCGGTTCAGCGCATAGAAAACCACCCTCATGCCGTGAGCACGGAACGGCAGGTACATGGAATCGCAGGAGAGCGCAGGGAGCAGGACCAGGAAATCCTG
The DNA here is from genome assembly GCA_022652545.1 of Lachnospiraceae bacterium. GTDB lineage: Bacteria > Bacillota > Clostridia > Lachnospirales > Lachnospiraceae > CAG-791. Next base: position 93,291 of record JALCRM010000002.1, on the reverse strand, counting down.
TGCCTGTGCACCTGTGCCGGTCAGGATGTCCGCGGCGGCAAAACCGATGGCGTCCCGGCCGCAGCGCAGCCCGCGCACGTCTCCCTGTCCGGATACGAGAGCAAAAAGGTCTTCCTCCTTCACCGGTCCCTGATCATTGAATTCGCTTCCGATCTCGTACATGGCCCTCCTCAGACGCCCCGTTCCGGGGCATCGCAGGGTTTCTCAGTGTGCACCTTTATACATGCGAGTGCGGCATTGCAGGTGCGTTCGGCCGCATCGGCATCTTCCGCGCACGCGATCACGTGACCCAGGCGGTCGCCGGAGCTTCGCAGCTGCGGCGCCAGTTCACCGGCTTTTCTGTACATGACGACTTCGCACACGCCCGGTATGCTCTCCGCCTCCGCTGTTCCTTCCACACTGACGATGCGCCCTTCCGGCGCCTGAATATACCGGATCGCAGCGCCGCGCGACAGGGTGCGTTCCCAGCGGACCGGTTCTCCCAGTACGGAAGACAGGCTGCAGTCGATCAGATCCACGCCGCTCGACAGCGGGACGAGCTTCGAGGTAATGAAATCACCCCCGAGGCGCGCCGCTATTTCGACGAGTTTTGCCCCGTCCGGCGTCACCTTGATCTCTGTGTGAGTAGGACCGTTGTGCAGGTGCAGTGCGGAAACAGCGGCCAGCGTGACGCCGCGGATGTCTCTCTGTGCGGCCTCCGGCAGGCGGCTCGGCTCTGTATGCCCTGTCTCTACGAAATAGGGCAGCTCCGTGACCATTTTGTCCGTGATCGTCACGATGTGCGTCACATCGTCCACCGTGAAGGACTCCACGCTCACCTCGGGCCCGGTCATGAACTCCTCCGCCAGCACTTCGCCGCTGCGGCTGTATTTCTTTGTAAAATCATAGAGCGCCGCGTAATCCGGGTGCGAAGATTTTTCAATGAGAACGACCCCGCGGCTGGCCGCGTTGTCAGCCGGCTTGAGGACGAAGCGCGCGGGCATGGCCTGCGCACATTTCTCCAGTTCCTCCGCACTGTGCAGGATGTGGAACGCAGGCACGGGTACGCCGCATTCGCTCATGCGCCTGCGCATGGCTGCCTTGTCCGTCGCCGCAACGGCGTCTTCGAGGGAAAGGTCGTTCGGCCGTCCCAGCTGTTCGTTGACCCACGCGACCGTGCGCACGGGCATGTCGCTCGTCGAAGTGATGATGTAGTCCGGCGCATACCGGCGGGCTGCTTCCAGCACCGCCTCGCGGTCTATCGTGCTGATGCAAAGAAATTCGTCTGCCAGCGGGATACCCGCCGCAGCCTTGTCGTAATCGAGGACATAGACGTACAGGCCTTTTTCCTTCGCTTTCCGGATCGCCGGGACCTGCAGCATACTGCCGCCGAGAATGAAGATCTTTTTCATACCGAACCTCCGCTGCCGTCTGAAAGTGCACACAGCGCTTCTGTAAGGCGCTGCGCGCCCCGGCCGTCGATCAGGCCGGAAAGCCTCCTGCCGGCCTCTGCCCGCTCCTTCGCACTTTCCGACAGGATCTTTGCGGTGAGCCTGCAGATCGCTGCAGCCGTTTCCTCCGGGTCCTCCCGGAAATCGCCTGCGTACGGGATGAGCCCCGCTTCGTGGAACCACACCGCATCCGCCTTCTGGTTGTCGGCAAAAATATAACTCACACCGGGCACCCCGCAGGCGCACAGCTCGTACAGTGTCGTGGAACCGGGCGTGATGCCTGCCGTGCAGGTCTGCATGAGCGAGGCGACGTCCGTGACGCCGCGGTGCAGTTCAACGCGCAGCGGACCGTCCGCCCGCGCGCAGAGTGTTTTGACATAATCGGATTCCCTGTAATATCTGCCGGCCAGAATGCGTACGGTCAAAGCAGGAGACCCTGCGGAAGGCGCCGCCTGTGCGGGAAAAAGTCTCTGCAGCGCGTGCAGGATGTGGTCCGTGATCTCCAGCGGATCCGTGCCTCCCGTCGTAAGCAGAAAGGCCGGCCCGTGCCCCGGCTTTTCGTCTTTTCTGTCTGCCGTAACACAGAACTGCGGGCGCAGCGGCACATAGGCGGGGCCCAGCAGGAGCTTCACCGCACTGCCTGCGTATCTTTCCGCGTATCCTTTGCCGACTGCACAGGGGCTGTAATTTACGATCGTATCTACGGGAAGGGCAGGCCTCTCCGTATCGTCAAAATACATGGCCCGCACGCCCTGGCTGCGGAGCGCCGCGAACCAGTCTGCCCCCAGCCTGTAGGAATCCGCCAGGACCGCGCGGATGCCGTTTTCCTTCAGGACGGCGGAAAGTATCTCCGTCTCCGTTTCCGGCCGTTCCCAGTCGGTGCCCAGCACACGGCAGGCAAACCCCCGCTCTCCGGCAGCCTCCGCCGTGCCCTCGTCCGCCGAAAGGAAAAGCACATTTCTCCCTGCCGCACGGAGCCCGTCTGCGATCGTGGCGCAGCGCATGAAGTGCCCCGTGGCGACGGTATCGTTGACGTCGCAGCGGATCCCGATCGGGGGATATCCTGTTTTGCCGGGGCTTGTCCGCAAGGCTTTCAGTCCTCCGCTGTCATTCCGCTGACCAGACCGAATGTGAGAGGCGTGCCGGCACGGATCGCCTGCGTTGCCTGCCTGCCGATCACCTGGTCATAGTATTTCGGCTTCAGCCCGTTGTAGGGGCGTATACTGCGTACATTTTCCGGTGTAAAGGTCTCGCCTTCGGCCACGTTCTTTACCACGAAAAGGGAACGGCGGTTCGTGAATTCTCCCGCCTCGTCCGGCGTGGGTCCGTAAAACACGCTGCCCAGCGCTTTTTCGCAGTCGTGTATGCCCTTGACCATCTCCGCAAACTCCGCCGGCTCCATCGAGAACTCGCAGTCAGCCGTCCTGATCTTGCGGCTCAGACAGAAGTGCTTTTCTATGACGGCCGCGCCGAGCGCCGCCGCAGCGATCGCTGCCGTCGCGCCCATCGAATGGTCGCTGAGGCCGACCGGCACGCCGAAGCGTTCCCGCATATCGGGGATCGTACGCAGATTGAGGTCCGAAGAAACAGACGGATAGACCGTACAGCACTTCAGAAGGATGATCTCCGGACAGCCTTCCGCACGCGCCGCAGCGAGCGCTTCGGCGATCTCTTCTTCCGTCCCCATGCCTGTGGACAGGATGATCGGCCGACCTGTCTCTGCAATGCGCCGGATCAGCGGGATATCGACCAGTTCCATCGATGCGATCTTGTAGGCTTCCACCTGCATCTTTTCCAGAAGATCCACGGATGTCCCGTCGAAAGGCGTGGAAAGGAAGTCCACTCCGCACGCCGCACACTTCTCGCGTATGGGTTCCATCCACTCCCACGGTGTGTAGGCCTCCTTATAGAGGTCGTGCAGCACATAGCCGTCCCAGAGCCCGCCGTGTATCCGGAAGGGCTCGGTGTCCGAATCCATTGTGATCGTATCGGCGGTGTACGTCTGTGTTTTGACACAGTCCGCACCGGCTCCGGCTGCGGCTTCCACGATCTCCAGCGCCCTTTCGAGCGAACCGCCGTGATTGGCCGACATCTCCGCAATGACATACGCCCGGTGCTGTTTCAGGCATTCTTCAAGTTTCATAGTCTGTTCTGCTCCTTCAGAAAGCGGTATTTCATTTCCGCCAGCAGCCAGTCGCTCTCGGTATCGATGTCCTGTTCTTCGGACGGATCGATCAGGAACGGCACGGAATGGCGCATTGTGGTATCCTTCTGTTCTTTAAAAGCATCCGTGCGGAAAATGTAAAACATCCCGCATTCGTGATACTGCTTCTGCAGATCCTGGCTGCGTGTCGCGGCGTATTCGGGGTGCAGCATCCTGACTTCCCCCGCTTCATCGATGTAGAGGCCCCGCTGCGGAGGATAGGTGAACTCCGTCATCGGCACGATCGATTCCGCACCGCTTTTCACCAGTATGTCCATGGCCTCCTTTAGCTTTCCGGCCGTTATGAAGGGCGCCGTCGGATAGATGCAGCAGCCGTATTCAAAATTTTTACCGGTGACCTCGTACGCCGACAGCACTTCCAGCAGGACGTCCGCGGTCGTGGCCGTGTCGGATGCCGTTTTCTCCGAACGCAGGAACGGTACCGAAGCGCCGGCAGCCACTGCGATCTCCGCGATCTCCCTGTCGTCGGTGGATACCATCACTTCCTCAAAAATGCCGCTTTCCAGCGCCGCCCTGATCGAATAGTTCATGATCGGCTGCCCGTTGAACAGCCTGATATTCTTTCGCGGAATGCGCTTGCTGCCGCCCCTTGCGGTGATGATCGCCAATGCTTTCATAAGAACCTCCCCCGCTGCCGCGGGCGCCGGCCGGACGCCGGCCCCGAAATTCAGGATCCTTTGGTATCTGATTATAGCATAAACTACCTGAGGGCCGCAGTCCGGCGCATACAGCCTTTGTAAAGCGGGATCCAGGCAATGCTGTTATAATGACTGCGAAAAGGAAAACGAAGACAGGCTGCAGTACAAAGCAGCCGTACCGCGTTAAGAAGCGCGAAGAGAAGAAGGAGAAAACAGCCGGCTATGCAGGAACTTTCAAACCGCACCCGCAGTTTTACCGATTCCGTGATCCGGCGGATGACACGGATCTCAAACAAATACGGCGCCGTCAATCTTTCGCAGGGCTTTCCGGATTTTGACCCGCCGAAGGTCATTCTCGACCGGCTTGCGGAAGTCGCCTACGAGGGCTACAACCAGTATTCCATCACCTGGGGTGCACAGAATTTCCGTGAAGCCCTGGCGGCAAAACAGGAACATTTCAGCGGACGAAAGATCGATCCCGATTCGGAGATCGTCGTGACCTGCGGCAGCACCGAAGCCATGATGTGCGCCATGATGACAGTCGTCGATCCCGGTGACAAAGTGATCATCTTTTCGCCCTTTTACGAAAACTACGGGGCCGATACGATTCTCTCCGGTGCGGTGCCGGTCTACGTTCCCCTGAACCCGCCGGACTTTTCCTTCGACCCGGAAGTACTGGAGGACGCTTTCCGCAAACATCCGAAGGCGCTCATACTCTGCAATCCTTCCAACCCTTCCGGAAAGGTCTTTACGAGGGAAGAGCTGACGCTGATCGCGGGCCTTGCGGAAAAATACGATACCTACGTCATCACGGACGAAGTTTACGAGCACATCGTCTATGCGCCGAATGCGCATATCAGTTTCAATACGCTGCCGGACATGTGGGAACGCACTCTCACCTGCAGCTCCCTTTCCAAAACATACTCCTTCACGGGATGGCGTCTGGGCTATATCATAGCGCCGGCACGCATCACGGAAACAGCGCGCAAGGTACACGATTTCCTGACAGTCGGCGCCGCCGCCCCTCTTCAGGAGGCAGCGGTCACGGGACTGCGCCTCGGCGACGATTACTACCGGGATCTGCAGGATCTGTATACACATAAAAGGGATCTTTTCCTGGGCGGGCTGGACAGCCTGGGGATCCGGCATACCACGCCGCAGGGAGCCTACTATGTCATGGTCGATATCTCTGAATTCGGCTACGAAAGCGACCTGACCTTCTGCGAAGACCTGGCACGCAAGGTAGGCGTCGGGGCAGTGCCGGGCTCCAGTTTCTTCCGCGAAGAGGAACACAGCCTGATCCGGCTGCACTTTGCGAAAAAAGATGAGACCCTCCGGGAAGCCCTGACGCGTCTTGCCGATCTGCCGAAAATGAAGCGCTGACGTTCTCCGCAGAGGCGGCCTCAGCGAACCACTTCCACTCTTACGTTATTCTTAAGGGCAAACTGCTCATCTGATTCCGAAAGGTATATGATCCCCTGGATCAGACCGATGATCCCGGGGATCGCTGTCCAGCAGAACAGCAGCATCAGAATGCCGAGTCCGATGTTCTCAAGATAGAATTCATGAATGCCCAGGTCTCCCAGCAGTATCCCCAGTATGCCAGCCGTAACTTTGCTTTTCACCGGGCGCCCGTCGTTGCCGAAATAATAAACGCCGCGCGCAAACGGCTGGGGCGGCGTACTCCCGTATGGCATCGATGCCTGCCCTGACCATGCGTTCTGCGTGTTCTGCTGTGCATTTCCGTACTGCGGTCCCTGCTGGGCCCCTCCGGCATTCGTCCCGTTCACCGGACAGCCGCAGTTCCCGCAGAATGTCTGGCCTTCCGGCACCTGTGCTCCGCACTGTCTGCAATATGGCATCTTTTCTCCCCCTGTATCCGGTTTTCCGCCCGGATTGTATCATAATTAATTTTATTATACTTCAAATTCCCGCTGATAATACCTGCAAAGTTGTTTTTGGAATTTTCATTTCACAGTTGAACGGAAAAGCTGAAACCGCATTGACAATAGTACGATTCCGTACTATTGTAACTGGCTATGACGTATGATTACCGGAGAACCTCTGGTTCTCCTCATGGAGGTGTAAATTCGAAAGTGTCGCCGATGCTCCACTTTCAAATCGCAGCATCGGTGCCTTAAAACGGCACCGGCTGCAACAGCGGCACGAAGTGTTGCCGATGTTCATTTCGGAGAACCTCTGGTTCTCCTCATGGAGGTGTAAATGAAAACAACAGGATCACGGAACATGATGCGCTTCAATCATCTTGCCGGCGAGATCAGCGCTGCCTATCACACTGCCTCGCGCAGACTCGGACTGTCCGACAGCGTCTCGCAGATCCTTTATACACTCTGCGAGTCCGGCGGAAGCTGCCAGCTGACCGACATCTGCCATATGACCGGGCTGAGCAAACAGACTGTAAATTCCTCGATCCGCGGTCTGGAAAAGGACGGGACCGTACGCCTTGAGGCGATCGATGCCAAGTCCAAAAAGGTGGTGCTCACAAAACAGGGCGACATTTTTGCCGAAAAGACCGCAGGCCGTCTCATCAAAGCGGAGAACGAGATCCTGGATTCCTGGAGCCGCGAGGAGATCCGTCTGTATCTCGAACTGACCGAGCGGTTTCTGAACACCTTTAAAGAAAAGACGGAGGAACTGTAAAAAGATATGATCCGCTTATCAGACCATTTCACGACGGGAAGACTGCTGCGTTTTTCCTTCCCTTCCATCATCATGATGGTGTTCACCTCTGTCTACGGCGTGGTAGACGGGTTCTTTGTCTCAAACTTTGCAGGCAAGGCGCCGTTTACAGCCGTCAACTTTGTAATGCCGATCATCATGATCCTCGGCTGTTTCGGCTTTATGTTCGGCAGCGGAGGCAGTGCTCTCATCTCCATGACACTCGGTGAAGGGAAGAAGGAAAAGGCCAACAAGCTCTTTTCCATGCTCATCGCCGTTTCGGTGATTTTCGGGATCCTGATCGCCGTCGTCGGTTTTCTCATTATCCGTCCCGTACTTTCGCTGCTCGGCGCCGATGGCACACTGCTTGACAACTGCCTTCTTTATGCCCGGTGCGTTATCCCCGCGATCCCGCTTCTGTTTCTGCAATATGAGTTCCAGACCCTGTTCGTAACAGCGGAAAAGCCGAAACTCGGACTGTATGTCACTGCCGCAGCCGGTATGACAAATATTGTCCTCGATGCCCTTTTCGTAGGCGTATTCAGGTGGGGGATCGTCGGTGCCGGGGTGGCGACGTCGCTCAGCGAAATGATCGGCGGACTTCTGCCCGTACTCTACTTTTTGCGTGACAATCCCAGTACCCTGCGCCTTTCCCGGCCCACCTTCAGCCTGCAGGCAATTGCGCGTATCTGTGCAAACGGCTCTTCCGAAGTCATGAGCAATATTTCCATGTCGCTGGTCGGTATGCTCTTTAATGTCCAGCTCCTGAAATATGCCGGTCAGAACGGTGTAGCGGCCTACGGCGTACTGATGTATGTCAACATGATATTTCTCGCGGTGTTCATCGGATTTTCCATCGGCACGGCGCCCGTCATCGGTTATGATTTCGGGGCGCAGAACCACGCCGAACTGAAAGGGATCCTGAAGAAAAGCCTCGGGATCATCGTGACTTTTTCTGTCTGTATGCTGGTTTCCGCACTGCTGCTGGCAAAACCGCTGACGCTCATGTTCGTCGGGTACGATGCGGAGCTCATGAAACTCACACTGCACGCCTTTTCCATATATTCGTTCTGCTTCCTGTTTTCCGGGCTGGCAATCTACGGTTCCTCATTTTTTACCGCACTGAACGACGGACTGACCTCAGCGATCATTTCCTTTATGCGGACGCTTGTCTTTGAGACTGCCGCGATCCTGATCCTGCCGCAGATATGGGGCGTCGACGGGATCTGGTATTCCACGGTGGCGGCAGAAGTGATGGCAGACACGCTAACAGTGGCCTTCCTGATCGGCAAACGCAGAAAATACGGTTACTGATCACACAGGACCAGAAATTCGTATTGCCGGTGACCGTTATTCAGCATCCAACGTATCAGTCTGCATATTCTGTTTCTTAACATTTATCAATGATCATGCGCCTCATCCGTCAAGCCGGGCGGATTTTCCGGCATTTACATAAATGTTATAGTTGTTATAAAAGAGGAAAAACAAATGATCATTGATATAAGCAGCGGGTTCAGAAAAAGAGAAGAAGAAAAGAAAACTGCAGAAAAGGAAATCGAAAGAGATATTTTCTCGACATACTTTTGCCTGGTAAAGAAGATGTCCGAGATCCGGGTGGAAATTGACCCGGATCTCGGGATCATTTAGTCGCGGAAGTCTTTCTTCACTGTTGCAGTGCCGTTGCCAGCACCGCCATGCCTTCCCTGCCGGGCATCGGAACCACCAGGCGGCCGAACTCCGAAGGATCTGCTGAAAGTCCATGCTGCTCCCCTTCCGGCTTTTCAGCTTCTGTCTCCCTGTATACGGTTTCTCTTGTCATATTCCAGACATCCAGAATTTCCACTTTGTATTTTTTACCGCACGGCAATGACAGTGTCACTCTGCCGGGGCACTGACGGCCATAATAATACAGACGGCACTGCTCTCCGACCTGCCCTGCTGCCAGACTTTCGTTCAGCGCAAAGAGTTCCCTGTCCATCGCGGAAAGCGAAAGAATGCGGCTGATAAACGGGCGGGTCGCCTCCGGTGCCGCTGCGATCATCTGCTTTCTGTTTTTCTCATTCTCCGTATCCGGCGCGGTCATTCTGTCCCACATGCCGGGGATCGGTGTCAGGGTCCCGGGCAGACTGTAAAGGAAATCCTTCAGCCATGCAATGCGCACCGGACTCTCACCGGTCAGTTTACCTCCGCGGGCCCACCACACGATCTCATCGTCCCGCAGGAATGTCTCTCCGTGCGTACCATAGGCCCCCTGCGCGCATACCGTCCAGAACCGGTCTACCAGTTCGAATGCGGATATGTTGCCCCACTGCTCTTCCAGGTTCCCTTCATACCGCATTTCATCATAGATCACCGGTTTGCCATAACGGGTGATATACTGCGCTGCCCTCTTCGTCCAGGAGCTCTGGATACAGCAGTGTGTGATGTAGGGCTCCGAAAAATCATAGGTCTGGAAACAGTTGTGATTGCTCAGCAGATGGCGGTACGGATCATTCTCCTGCAGGAATGTACCGAAGGTCCGCCAGTCTTCCTCCGTGCGTTTATCCATCAGGTCGTATTCGTTGGCCATGCTCCACCAGAAGCCCGGATAAGCCGAAAAACGTCGAAGCAGATAATCCAGGTAGATCAGACAGTCCGCTGTGGAAAGCCGCGAAAAGCCCCACCTGTCATACGGATGGAACAGGATCAGGTCGATCTGGATCCCTGCTTCCATCATTTCACTGCATATCTTTTCAAAACGTTTCCAGAAACGGATATCCGGCGCAGTCACATCCCACTGGCTGCCGTCGCCTTCGGAAAACCCGGTTTCCGCAGCATCCGTACCGTCTATTTTCCGGAACGCGTAGTACGGAGGTTCGTTATGATTGTAGTTGTAATGCTTCGGGAAAACACACATCCGGACTTTATTGAACGGTGACTGTTTCATACTGGCAATCGTTTCGGAGACAAGTGCATCGTCCTGGTTTGCCAGCGCATAGACTGTCGTTCCGAAGGGAAGATACCGGCTGCCATCCGAAAAGACAAAGTGTGTATCTTCCGCATGTACCGGACCGTGGGAACTCTCCGGTGCTTTTTCGCACAGTTCTTCTCCCGAAGCGGTTACGACACCGCTCACTTTCCATTTCCACAGGCCGGTTTTCTCCGGCAGGAAACGCACTTTATAAACGCCGCGTCTGCCCTGCTCTCCGGTTTCTTCGCCGTCGTAGAAGCCCCTGACCGCAACCGTCACATCCTCATTTGTGAATTCGGCGGAAAGATCGATCTGCGCATAACTTTCCGCCAATGCCGGTCCGTAGATCGTTAATTCAAAAGTCTGGTATGCTTTCATATTCTTCTCCTTCTGACAGACGATATCTGTCAGATGTTATTGGCGACCTCAAAAGCGTCCCATACAGCATACATGATATTGGCGACCTTTTTGGCATCTCCCAGCAGATAAGCTTCCGGAACGTCATTTTCGATCGCATGATAGAGGCTGTTGTTTTCCCGGTACCCAACAGACAGAATGACACTGTCTGCCGGGATCTGTTTTGTCCCCTCTGCCGTTTCGGCCGTAACGGCGCCGTCTGCGTAGCCTTTGACCTTCGCTCCCGTGATGACTTCGATCCCATTATAAGGGATCAGGCGCAGCAGCATATCCTTATTTGCGGAGCACAGCGGTCCGTTCAAAGCCAGCAGTTTATCCAGTGCCTCGATGATCGTTACCTTCTTTCCCTGCTGTGCAAGCCAAAGTGCCAGTTCACAGCCGACCAGGCCTCCGCCGACAATGACGGTTTTCTGCCCGCAGTCTTTCTCCTTCAGCAGGACCTGCGACGCCGAATACGTACGGACGTCGTCCCCGAGCGAGAACATCTTCGGTGTAGAACCGGTCGCGGCGATCACGGCATCATAGCCGCCGTTCCGGACTTCTTCCGCCGTCACCGCATGCCGGAAGGTGACCGGGACGTCCAGCTTTTTCAATTCCGTTTCATACCACTTCGCCAGCTTCCGGTCGTCTTCCTTAAAGTCCGGCGCACCTCCCGGTATCAGATTGCCGCCAAGGTGATCCGACTGTTCGAAGAGAACCGGCTTGTGCCCGCGCTCCGCAAGGACTCGGGCCGCTTCGCAGCCCGCGACACCGCCGCCGATGACCAGAACCTTCTTCGCTTTCAAAACAGGATTATAGGCATACGCTCTCTCCCGCGCTGCCTGCGGATTGACCGCGCAGTTGATCATGGAATACTCCTGGATCCGGCCCATGCAGCCTTCCTGGCAGGAGAGGCACGGACGGATCTCTTCCGTTCTTCCCGCGCGGAGTTTATTCACATAATCCGGGTCTGCGAGGAGCGGTCTTCCGAGACTGACGATGTCGCAGGTGCCGTCTTCAATTGCTGCCGAAGACATGGCAGGATCATCCATTCTCCCCGCACAGAGAACCGGGACATCCACGGTCTCCTTCATCAGTCTGCAGAAAGGCCTGTACAGTCCTTTTTCCTGATACATCGGCGGATGATTCCACCACCAGGCATCATAGGTCCCGGCATCCACATCGAGAGCATCGTAGCCATAACTCACCAGCAGCTTTGCCGCCTCGATGCCCTCCGCCGTGTCCCTGCCTTTCTCTTCGAATTCTTCTCCGGGCAGTGCGCCTTCCCGCCAGTCCTTGATCATACTCTTTACACTGTAGCGAAGAGCGACAGGAAAGTCCGGCCCGCAGGTCTTTTTGATCTCTTCCAGGATCTCTCTGGCAAAACGCAGCCGGTTCTCCAGGGATCCTCCGTACTCGTCTGTCCTCCGGTTGAACATGGAGATGGCAAACTGATCGATCAGATAGCCTTCATGCACTGCATGGATCTCCACACCGTCGAAACCGGCACGTTTTGCATTGTATGCGCCTTTCCCGAAGGACTTTACGATCCCGTGGATCTCATCCACCGTCAGCGGACGGCAGGTCTTGTCAAGCCAGCGGTGCGGGATTGCCGACGGTGCCACCGGCGGGAACTCACCGAGATTCGTGGGAATGGTGACACGGCCGAACCCGCCGGACATCTGCAGGAAAATCTTTGCACCATAAGCGTGGATACGTTCCGTCATCTCACGTCCGGTACGCACAAACTGAACCGGATTATAGGTAGAGTTAGGACAGTTCGGAAAACTTGGTTTTTCCACTTCGCAGTCTGAAAAAGTCACGCCGGTAATGATGAGGCCGGTGCCTCCCTTCGCACGCGCTGTGTAGTAATCAATGCCGCGCTGGTTGAATCCGCCTTCGCAGTCGGACAGACCAAGCGGTCCCATCGGTGCCATGGCAAAGCGGTTCTTGAGCTCCAGTTTTCCGATCTTAACAGGGGTAAACAGATTGGCGTATTTCATACTATCCCTCCATGAGAAGAACCGTCAGGTTCTCTGAAATGAACATCGGCAGCACTTCGTGCCGCTGTTGTAGCCGGTGCATCAGCACCGATGCTGCGGTTTTCATCAGGTTTCCGTTCGGCAGGTCTGTTCTTCGTCCAGGGCCATTCCCTGCGGCAGTGAAAGTTCCTTCTTCACAGACCCGTCCGCCGTTTTCACGAACCGGAACGAAATGATCCCCTTCGGTGAATACAGGTGTCCGGAAAGATCCTTCACATAATCGAGATGCGGCGTCACACGGATCCTCTTCCATTCCGGATCCAGCGGTCGGATCCCCGTCATGCCGCGCAGAAATTCATAAACCGGCAGGGCACTCCAGGCATGACAGTCGCTCCTTGCATGCAGCGGTTCTTCCGGACAGGTGCCGCAGTGCAGGTCGATCAGCCGGATCCACTTATCCATCTGCTTCTTCGTTAACTCATACGTGCCCGCTGTTTCGTTTGCCCTGAAAAACTCGTAGGAAGTGGAAAAAGAAACCGGTATGATACCTTTCTTTTCAGCGGCTCTCCTCATCAGCGCAGCGGCACTGCTTCCCGTTTCCAATCCGTTCAGTACGGCCCAGCTCTGCGCATGCTCCGAAAACGCCGCAGCATCCTGTCTGTCCCTGTACAGTCCTTCCCCGTCATCCCGGAAGTATTCCCTGACCTTTCCCGCGATCGCTTTCTGCCTGGTTCTGTATTCCTCCGCAAGAAAAGGACGCCCGACCGTATCCGCTATTTTTGCCGCCGTCAGCAGGGCATACCCGTACATGAGATTAATGATCGACGAGGGGCCGTCCTGTCTGCCCGTGGGAACGCCGAAACGATCCGCCCACTCCTTCTGCCAGTCTACAAAAGGCCAGAATCCCGGCCAGCCGACCAGGCCATCCGAACCGATCCTGCTGTCATAATAATCAAGAATACGGTCCGGATCGCCGCGGTATTTCCTGAGGATCGCAAGTTCCCCTGTATTTTCATAATATTCCCATAAGGCGAAAATGTAATACAGGGAAAAAGTCGAAATGATCTGCGGTACACAGGCCGGCGTCCGTCCCGGGACCAGACCGTTCGGAAAGATCGAATCATGCATGTCTTCCAGCGCTTTTGCCGCCAGACGATGGTCCCCGGAAAGGCAGTAGGTAAAAAGCATCTGCAGTCTGGTATCCATCGGATACTGCAGCTGTTCGTAAAACGGGCAGTCCATGTAGGTCTCCAGCATACATCCCTGCAGTGTGCGGACACCCATCTGATAGATCTTCCCGACCCAGGCTTCCGAAGAAGTCACATCGGAAACGATCTCCAGCGGATAGACAACACGCCTGATCTCCGGCAAAGGCAGCTGCATGGCCTCCTCCGATGCGATCGTGATCCGCAGGAAACGGAAAGTCCTGACCCAGAACGGCTCAAAGGTATAGGCATGGTCTCCCATCGTAACAAGGTCGGAATATCCGCCGATCTCTCCGTGGGCACAGTCATCCCTTTCCAGTTCTTCTCCTTCCCTGGTAAACTTTTCAAACCAGGTGAACCGGATCGTCCCATGACCTGCGGGAATCTGAAATTCCGGGTATGTATTTTTTACAAATCCGATGTCCAGGATCACTTCCGTCTTTTCTCCCGGAAGAGCGTAAATTGATCCTGTCCGCAGGCAGGAGGTACCGGTGAGTTCTCTCGCAAATGACTCTTCCTGCTCGGACAGCAGGGGAATATCCCGTTCGCGAAGCGGAAATGTCTGAAGGAGCCCGTAACTGCTCATGGTCCGGTCCGGAATGACCGGCTCTGTAACAGCGGCTGTCACCCAGTCGCGCGAAACAGCCGGATCCGTTTTATATTCCGAGCGGATGACGTCATCCACATGAAACCGTTCGATTATGGCGCCGAGAAGGCTCGTGGATTCGGCCGAAACAAGATAATATCCGGATTCCAGCCTGCATTTCCAGTCCGCTGCACCGGTGCTGAGATCTGTTCTCTTCCCGGAGGGCGCCACAGCTTCGCCTTCCACAAAGAGCCGATGGCCGACCGCCGGGCTGATCACGCCGAAGATCGGCGCACGTTCACTTTGCATATCTGTATCGTGTCTTTCCTGGTACAGCACCTGCACGGCAAGTACATTCGTGCCGTTCTTCAGCAGCCGGGAAAGATCCGCCGTCTCGTAATACCAGCGGTTCAGATTGCCTTTTGCCGGTCCGGTGCAGGCGGAGATTCCGTTGACAAACAGCCGGTAGCGGCTGTTCGCCGAAATTTTTACCGTCAGCCCTGTGCCCGCCTCCGCTTCAAAGCATTTGACAAAACAGGCAAACCGGCCGGTCATATCACCGTCCAGTATGCCGCACCGTTCGATCTCGCTCCGCGGGATCGTGATCCAGTCAACTCCGCTCATATTCTGTGCCCCGCAAAATAACCTTCATGAGATGCTTCATTGATCCGGCGCGCGCCCATGCAGTCCCCGATCATACTGACATCATAGGCAAGACCGTAGAAAGATTCCGCAAGCGCCTTCCTGTCCCGCATGCCGACACAGCATACGACACGGTCGGCCGGTATTACTTTCTGTTCTCCGGAGGCATTCGATACCAGAACGCCGTTTTCCAGGATCTCGGAACAGGATGTCTTCAGCATCGTATCGATCCTGTCCCTATATTCTACCATGCGGATCCTCAGCGCCGCTTTATAAAGCAGGTTTCCGGCCGCTGCCAGTTCATCCGCCATTTCCACAATGGTCACATGGGTTCCCTGTTCCGCCATGGTAAGAGCCAGCTCACAGCCGGAGGGACCGCCTCCGATCACAACCATATTTCTGCAGGACTCCCTGATCTTCCTGTGGGCAGCAAGTATGTCGACCACCAGCGGCCTGTCAATCCCGGGGATACGGGGCTTTACCGGCTCCGATCCGACTGCGGCTATGATCTCGTCGGGCTGCAGGCCTTTCACAAGTTCCGGTGTGGCTTCGCATCCGAGCCGCAGGTCAATGCCGGAATGTTCCACCTCATGAATAAGATACCTTTTATAATTACCCATATCGATTTTCATCGGGTCGTCATTCGAAACATTGAGCAGCCCGCCCAGTCGGTTTTCCTTTTCCAGCAGTATAACAGAATGCCCCCGCCGGTCCGCTTCCATGGCTGCGCGCATACCGGCCGGACCGCCGCCGATCACAACAACTTTCTTTTTCCGTTCAACAGCCCTTTCTTCCGTCTTCAGCCGCAGTTCCCGTTCGTAGCACGGATTGACGGCGCACCCCTGCGTGGGGCCTTCCGTCGCCACCGTATAGCAGGAAACACAGCGGATGCAGGGACAGATGGACTGTGCGCTTCCGCCGCGCGCCTTATTCGGCCATTCCGGATCCGCGATCAAAGCGCGTCCCAGAGCAATGGCATCTGCTTTTCCCTCCGCCAGAATGGCTTCCGCCTCATCCGGCATCGTAATTCCCGCCACGGTAACCACCGGTATTTTCCGGACATGCTGTTTTACCATCTCCGCAAATCTCACGTTGATGAGATGCGGATGGATGCTGGGGGATTCGATATAACTCGTCTGGTCTATGAATTTATCCAGGCCGGAGGAAATATGGACCATGTCGATCCGGTCTTCGACCCTGCAGATGAATTCCGTGACCTCTTCCGGTTCCAGACCGCCTTCGACGTATTCCTTCGCTCCGATCCGCATATCGATAGGGTAATCCGGCCCGACGGCTTTACGGACCCGGTCTATGATCATCATCGGAAACCGGATCCGGTTTTCAAAGGAGCCCCCGAATTCATCCGTCCGGTGATTGAAGAACGGCGACAGGAACTGCGCCGGAAGCCAGCCGTGTGCAAAATGGAGCATGATCATATCAAAGCCCATCTTCTTTGCGGCCGCTGCGGAACGCGCAAAATCATCGCACACCTTCTCCATGCCCGCTTTATCCAGACCGATTACCGTTTTACTGCCGGCGGGCGGATTGCGCAGGATGCCATGATATCCCTGAAAGTCTCCGAGTGTTACTTCCATCGCCTGCGGTCCTACCGGGTTCAGATCCGTTCCCATCAGATCGGCAAACATGCCGCAGTGCATCAGTTCCGCGGATGCTTTCGCCCCGTACTGGTGGATGATACTTAATTCTTCCGTATATTTTGCGGCAAACGGACCGTAGAGACTGCCCGACTTTCCGTTCACGATGACCGCATCCGTATCATTGACCGCAATGCTGCCAAGAATGACAAGTCCCGCTCCGCCGCGTGCTTTCTCCGCGATCAGTTCCAGCGTTTCGGCAGGATCCTGCTCGTATACATATTTTGTGACAGGGGCTGCAACGATACGGTTGCGAAGCAGGATCGTCCCTACGCGGAGAGGTGAAAACAGATGTTCATAAGTGCCGTTCATAGAAGTCCTCCGAAACATGATTTCCCCCGGCGGCGACCGCCGGACGTATCTTTATAAAACGGCTGCAGCAGGGAAAAGCTGCAGCCGTGTATTATCCGACCATCCACCGGATTCCTGGTTCCAGATACCGGTTCCAGAATACATAATCATGTACTCCGGGACTTTCCCTGTATTCTGCCGTTACCCGGTGTTCGTCCAGGAAATTTTTGAACTGCCGGTTGTTTTCGAGCAGAAAATCTTCCGTACCGCATGCCAGATACAGCTCCGGGATCGCTTTGCCTTCTTTCTGAAGATCCAGGATCAGCTGTTCCGGATTATTGCGGCTGGTAAGCACCTGATCCAGATCCCCGAAGATCCGGCGATAGTAGGGATAATCCCCGCCGGCATTTACAAATCCCGGCTTCGCACCTGCGATCTCATGTACGATCAGTGCGGAAGAAAGCGCCATGATACGGCTGAAATGATCAGGATAGGCCAGCCCTGTATGCAGTGCACCGAAACCTCCCATGGAAAGACCGCCCACGAAGTTATCTTCCCGCTTTGCCGAAAGCCCGAATGTTTTATGGACATACTGCATCAGTTCATCGCCGACGAAATCGGCAAAGTGCTCGTTGATGCCCTCATGGTTCAGATAGAATCCGTTCTCCCCGCTGGGCAGGATCACCGCCAGATTACAGGCATTGGCAAGTTCAAAGATCCTGGTATTCAGGAGCCATTCCAGATTGTCGTGGGTATAGCCGTTGAGGAGCAGAAGCGTTTTAACCGGACGGTCATAATTCGGATTTTTCTCCGTCTCCGCTGACGGCATAAAACGTTTGTCGTCCGGCAGGATGAACCGGATCTGCATCACCCGCCGCATCGCTTCCGAATAGGTTTCAATACTTCCAAAAGACATACCGTTCTCCCTTCCTGTGGTTACTCTTTAACTGCGCCGACTGTTATCCCTTTTACAAAATACTTCTGCAGGAACGGATAGATGATCAGGACCGGTATAATGCCTGCTACGGCAATGGACATTCTGGCCGTCGCCGCAGGGAACTTTATGCCGGCAGTTGCGGAACCCGAAGCGTTCTGCAGGAAGGAAATGCTGTCGCTGATCTGGTTCAGGATCAGCTGGATCGTAAACAGTCCCGCCCCTTTCCGTGCCGTCAGAAAGTACAGGCCGTTTACCCAGTCATTCCAGTAAGCCAGTCCGGTCATCAGACCGATCGTTGCATTGATCGGAATGGAAAGCGGCAGAACGATTTTAAGGAAAATGCCGAATTCCGAGGCGCCGTCCACTTTAGCCGCTTCCAGCAGAGAAGCCGGAATGCTCGTTTTATAATAATTTTTGACAAGGATCACGTTGAAGGCGTTCATCATCAGATTCGGAAGGATGAGCGCCATATAGGTGTCACGTACATGAAAGACATTGCTCCAGACATAGTAACTGGCGACCTGTCCTCCTGTAAAAAGCATGGTAAAGATGCAGAGGAAGTTCAGGATCCGGACTCCCGGGAGCTTGTCATTCGCCAGTGCGTAGGCAAACAGGCTCGTCAGCAGGATACTGCCGAAGGTCCCGATCCCGGTAACAAGAAGCGTATTCAGATATCCCCGGCCAACCATGGAAAAGTTCTGCAGAATATAGGAATATGCCTGTGTGCTCCATTTCCCGGGGAAGAAACTATAGCCATTTGCAAGGGCCCAGTTTTCATCGGTAAACGATGCGACCACAAGCAGTATAAAGGGCAGAAGCGCGGCCAGAGAAAAAAGCGCCAGCACTGTATTGGATATGACCTGCCATTTCAGATCATCTTTGGATTTCATGATTTTTCCTCCGTGAGGAGAACCTGCAATGTTCTCCGAATCGGACAGCCTCAGAAAAGCGCGTTCTCTTTACTGTACTTTGTCACGACCGCATTGGTAATGAGCACAAATGCGAAACCTACTATGGACTGGAAGACACTGGCTGCCGACGACATTGAAAAGTCCGAATTCTTCATCAGGGCGTTGTATACATATACGTCCAGTGTCTGTGTCACCGAATAAAGAGCTCCGGAGTTCTTGGGAATCTGATAGAAAAGTCCGAAATCCGATGTGACGATCCTGCCCAGGCTCAGAATCAGCATGGTAATGATCGTGGGACGGATCAGCGGCAGCGTAATGCTCCTGATCTGCTGCCATTTCGTCGCGCCGTCGATCGAAGCCGCTTCGAAATAATCCTGGCTCAGGCCTACAATACTGGAATAATAAATGATCATCATATATCCGATGTTTTTCCATATGTAGCAGAAGGTGAGGATATACGGCCAGTATTTCTTTTCCATGTACCAGTTGACAGCTTTTCCTCCCGCTGCGGCAATAATGGTCTTATTGATAAGTCCTACATCCTGTGCCAGAAAAGCATAGGCGAGGTAACTGGCAATGACCCAGCTCATCAGGAAGGGGATCAGGATCAGAGACTGATACAGCTTACTGAGCTTCCTGGAACGGATCTCATTCAGGAATATGGCCATCATGACGGCCAGCACCGTCCCCAGAAGCATGAATACCAGATTATATAAAATCGTATTCCGGATGATCTGTATCGTGGATTTTGTTTTGAAAAGGAATTCAAAGTTGCTGAGCCCGCACCATGGACTCCCGAAGATCCCTTTGGTTATGTCCAGTTTCTTGAAAGCCAGAACAATACCGAACATCGGCAGGTAGTTATTGCAGATCAGGTAAACCGCTCCCGGCAGGGCCATCAGGTAAAAAGGCAGAAACTGCCTGAATTTGTTTGTTCGTTTATTTTGCAGTGTTTTTTCTTTGCCCATTTTTATTTTTTCTCCTGTTTCACGCCCCGGACGGACCGGCATGGTTTCCTCTTTAAAACTGCCCTGCCGTTCCTATCAGATCCGGCAGGGCAGCATCACAGATTGCCGATTTCAGTCAGAGAATGTTATTTCTTTGCAAGCCATGCATCCAGCTGTTTCTGGTTCTCCGCAATGATGTCGTCTATGCCGGCATCCTTAAGAGCCGAGATGAATTCAGGAAGGACTTCCTCCGGATCTGCCGCGCCGTATCCGACAAGGCCGCGGTACTGGGAGGTTACCGATGTGACTGCGGCCGCCTGCGTGGAGACCGCTGCGGGATCGAACACGTAGCCAAAGGTCTTCGGTATTCTGTTTGCATCCGTGATTCCTTTGTCGAACGCCGCCAGCTGGTCATAGATGTCTGCCGTATTGGGTTCATATTTGGGAGTCGTGTAGTAATTTCCATAAAGGGTATCCGGTACCCACTTGCTCCAGGTTCCGGTTCCGGCCTTTACGATTGCCTTGCTTCCCGATACAGCCTGCGTAACATCATAACTTTTGCCTTCGAGGCCGGAAGCCAGAAGAGAATCCACGTCCTTGGAGAGGTCTCTGTCCTGATACAGGATATTCAGAAACTGCATTGTCTTTTCCGGGTTTTCACATGTCGTCGGAATTGCCCACAGGGCCATGGAAGAAGCCGTTGTAGAAGCATAAGGAGCTACGGTATTGAATGTTTCAAACTCCACACCGACATTGTTTTCGATGCCGACCAGAGAACCGGGATAGACGGTTCCTACCATGCCGAGATAGTTACCGCTCTTCATCTGGGAAGTAACATCGTCGCTGATGGTGTTGACATCCGGATTGATAAATCCCGCGCCGAACCAGGAATGGATCTGCTTGCAGTAATTCATGTATTCATCGGTCTCAAACAGATCTACGACCTTTGTGTTCCCATCCAGACCGCTGTCGAGCAGAACACCGTTGTTTCCGGTTCCTCCGAGGGTTTCCAGCGGATTGAAGGTGGAATACACATCCGTACCGGCACCGTAAAGAGAAAGTGCATAATGGCCGTCTCCGTATTTGTCCTTGTATTTCTGGAAGATATCGGTAAGTTCATCCATCGTATAGATCTTGTCCGGATCGGGCGTAATTCCCATTTCATCCAGGTAGTCTTTCCGTGCGCTGAATCCGTAACCCGCTCCGAGCGTTGCTTTCGCAGGAATGGCATACAGAGTATCTCCCACATAGCCGTCATTGATCTCTTCTCCGAGCACAGGTCCGATATCCGTTCCGTACTGGGCATAGAGATCATTGAGCGATCTGAGCATGTTTTTGGAGGTATAGTTTGCAATGCTGTCCATGGCCTGCCCGTATGAAAAGATGCAGAGCAGATCGATCTTATCGCCGGCCGTAAGTTCCATATTGGATTCATTGATCAGATCCCAGGCTGCGATCGGTTCAAGCGTGACCGTGACGCCGATCTCCGGCTGTACAATGGCATTGATCGCGGATTCGACATCCGCGAGCTCATCCGGGTTCTGCCCCCAGGTAACGATCTGCATCTTAATGTTGTAATCTTCCCCGTTGTCCGATGAAGCAGCTGTCTGCGCTGCGGCAGATGAGGAAGCTGCTGACGAAGCCGCTGAGGTTGCCGCAGCTGATGCTGCCGGAGCCGCCGAAGCTGCAGCAGTTGATGCGGTTGAACCGGATGCACTTCCGCATCCTGCCAGGATCCCGGCCGTCATTGCTGCAGAAAGCAGCACACTGATCAGTTTCTTACCTTTCATATTGACCTCCCTTGAATAATCCTCTGAACTCTGAATCTGAAGCAACAATGGCTTATCTGTTTTCTGGATTAAGACTACCGTGAAAAGGCTGCCTTGAACATTAAGATTTCCAATGCGCATATTTCAGAAAATCAACTTTTGCTGTTTTCATGATCGAAAACCGGTTTGAATACTATAGAATATGAACCAGAAGATGTTTCTGTTTTTGCCGCATCATTCCGTACCGGAGGAAGTATTCCAGATGTTTAAAAATAAGGCAAAATCCCCATGGTCCCTGATGTATATGACCGTCATCATCCTCTGTGCGGTCATTCTGCCCTTCAATATTCTCTCTCTCATCGTCGGGGGGATCATGATCAGCAGCGCCCGCCAGGTTTACCGTCAGTCGGTCACGGCATCTCTGGTTTCCTATTCCGATCGTCTGGATCAGAGAATAAAGAACATCGACTATTCCCTTTATGATTTTCCCAGCAACAACGCCTCTTTTATCCGCTATTTTCAGGAATACTCCGACTGGCATTATGATTTCTACCGCTACGATGTTGGACGGATCATGGATAACCTGCTTCAGCTGTCCGATTCCGCGGATTCCATGTTTTGCTATATTCCCGCGAAAAACGACCTGCTGGTCGTAAATAAGCACTCCGTCTATAATGCGGATCTGCATGACCGTATTGACAACGACGCCCTGCTCTCAACGATCAGGGATCGTGATAAGGAAAACGGAAAGTGGTTCTGTCTGGAATATAATAAAAACAAGTATCTGGTCCGGATCATTTCAGAGGAAGATCATTATATCGGTGCCTATATCAACTGCAGCAAATTTATCACGAAAATGCAGGAATCCTCCGTGTTCCGGAACAAGCAGCTCACGATTTCCGATAAGGCACCTGCCTCCGAAAAAGGCTTTCTTCTATGTCAGTCCGGACTCTCCGAAGCTCCTGTAACACTGTTCTGCAAAATCAGAAATGCGGATGTGACCGGTTCGATTTCCGCCTGGATGTGGGTGGCCTTTCTGTTCCTTTTGCTTTCTCTGCTGATGGTCCCCATTTTCATTTATCTGTTTCGGAAACACATTGATCATCCCCTGGTCATACTGCGCAAGGCCTTCCATGAACTTCAGGGCGGCAATGAAAATTACCGGATCCGGGACCGGGCAAGTTCCGCGGAATTCACGGACACCTATCTTTCTTTCAACCGGATGGCCGAGAACATCATGATCCTGCGGCGGAATGCTCTGGAGGAAGAGCAGCATAAGCATGAACTGGAGATCCATAATCTGAATCTGCAGCTGGATAACCTGCAGCTGCAGATCCGTCCTCACTTCCTGCAGAACATGATGAATCTCCTGTTCACTCTTGTGCAGAACCGCCGGAACGAAAATGCAAAAGAACTGATATTATATCTTTCCGGCTATTTCCGATACATGTTCCGCAGAGGGCACAGTCTGGAACTTTTCGATAAGGAAATGGAACTGGTCAGGGAATATCTGAATATCTCCGGTATGCATTATGCGAATGCCTTTACGGTTTCCTACCAGATCGACCCGATCCTGAGCCTCATCCGTATCCCGCCGCTGCTGATCCACAATTTTGTCGAAAATACGATCCAGCACGCGATCGAGCCGGGGCATACCATTCATATTGTCATATACGGAGAATATGACGAGGATCTCCACCTCGTCACACTGCAGATCTCCGATGACGGGCGCGGTATGGACCCGAAGTTTGCCGATATGATCAACCGCAACGATTTTTCCTCCCTGGAAGAGGGAAAACACATCGGCATACGCAATTCCATCAACCGGCTGAAGTATTACTACAAAGGCGCCGCAAGCGTCTCCGTAGAGTCCGTGCTTGGAGAAGGCACTACATTTACGATCCGGATCCCATATGACCTTTCCACAGAAGAGATGGGGGAATAAATGAAACTGCTGATGGTAAATGACGCCACCCTGGAACTGCATTCCATGGAAAAAGAGATCCCATGGGCCGATTACGGTATTGATACCGTCTTTACGGCGGAAAGCGCCGCAATTGCCCGTGAGATCCTGAACATGCATAAGATCGACATTCTCCTGTGCGATATTGAAATGCCGGGGGAAGACGGCATTTCCCTGATCCGCTGGATACGGGAAACCAACATTGATATCGACTGTATTCTGCTGACATGCCATGCCGATTTTGCCTATGCAAAAGAAGCTATCGTTCTGGACTGCCGGGAGTATATCGTACTTCCCGCAAGGTATGAGGATATCGGCAGTACCGTGAAGCGCATTGTCATGCAGCGGCAAAAACGTCTTGAAACCATGCAGCTCCAGGAATTCGGGAAAAACTGGGTCAAAACACAGCAGGAAAGTCTGCAGGTCGAAAACAGGTCGCAGTCGCCAAAGGAAACCGTCTCCGAATGCGAAGCCTACATTCAGAAAAACCTCAGCAATGAAAATCTGAATGTCGCGGATATTGCCGCGCATTTTTACCTGAATGCCATCTATCTCAGCAGAATATTCAAAAAGGAAAAAGGCGTTGCCATCAATCAGTGGATCATTCAGAAAAGGATGGAGCTTGCAGGCAGTCTTCTGAAAGATCCGTCCCTGACGGCAATTTCCGTAGCGCACCGCTGCGGATATGCTAACTATCCCTATTTTTCAACCGTATTTAAAACATATTACAACTGCACCCCTTCGCAATATCTGAACCACAATGAATAGTCATTGTTCTCACAGGTACAGCTGACGAACCGGCACTCTGTCTGCGCTCTGTCTGCACTCTATTTACTGCCGTTCCTGATCTCCTGCGGTAAGCCGGAGACGGCTTCATCCACGCTGCATTGCCCTTCTGCGACCAGGATCGCATATTTCTTATAGGCACTGGTAACGGCCGTGGAAAGGTTGATCTCATTTGAATACATTTTCTCATCTTCCGGGATCGAATTCAGACTTGTGAATCGTGAATCGCCGTTTCCGCCATCGACGGCAGTAGGGAGCCCTTTGATCTGCGCCATCTGATTGAGTTCTTTTTTAGAAACCAGGAATCTCAGAAATTCTTTCGCAAGATCCGTCTGATCGCTGTTTTTAAGGATGGAAAAAGAATCCCATACGGAAACAAGGGCCGTCGTGCCAGACTCTGTCACCGGAAGAATACAGAATTCATAGGTAAACGGATTTTTTGTGAAGGCTTCCGATTTCGTCTCTCTCTTTTTCATACCGCTCATAGTCTCGGTGCTGCAGACCAGAAAAGGAGTGTTTCCTTCGAAGAAATGCAGGATGGACTTGTCATAGCTGTCGGAAATCGTCTGATTGACCGTATCGTCAAAATACCCCTTCTGCCTGTAATCATCAAGAATTGTAAACTCGGATCGAAGATACTCCCCGCACCCCTCACTGCCTTTATTCAATGCGTCAATGGCTGCCCCGTCCTTATCCCTCACAAGACGTATCCCCCATTCGTTATATAAAAGATCCGTATAGACAGTTTCGGGAAAGCCCTGGATCGGCGTGTACCCCTTGCTGATCAGCGCATCGCAGGTGCTTGTGAATTCTTCATAGGTCGTCGGGACTTTGAGTCCTTCTTTTTCCAGCAGCGAGGTATTTACCGCCATCCCCTGATAATTCAGCATCAGGGGAACGCGGAGCAGTTTTCCGTCATACATGCTTGCTTCTGCGACCTTTTTGCTGAAGATACCGGTATCCAGTTTCAAATCAGATAAATCGAGCATATTGTCCACAAGCTGCTGATTATCCATAAAATAACTTCGGTAGGACATAAAGATCTCAGGCGGATTATCGCCGAGCGCCTTGATGGGAAGGGTGTTTTTATAATCATCCATTTTTGAATAGCTGATGACTGCCTTCGGATAGACCTGATTGAAATCTTTAATGACAGCTTCCAGCGACTCAAAATTTTCAAGCAGGCCGACGATCTCCACCGTCGCATCAGTATTGGTATCCAGGGCCGGAGTAAAGGTTTCCGATCCATTGTCTGAGGCGGTTTTTCCGGATGCGCTGCAGCCGGTTACGGTTTCGATGACGATCGCAAGAATTAACAAACACGTGACTGTGCGGTTTGCCGCTGTCTGATGTCCTCTCCCTTTCATATTCAGCCTCCGTCATTTTGTTTTGCTATATACTGTACTGGTCTACTGCCTTCAGGACCGTATCGATATTGATGGGTTTTGCGATATGGCCATTCATACCTGCTTTTCTGCACCTTTCCACATCCTCCTGGAATGCATCCGCAGTCATGGCAATGATGGGTATGGATGCCTTGCCGATATCCCGCATGGAACGGATCTTTTCCGCCGCCTCATATCCGTTCATCACAGGCATCTGAATATCCATAAGGATCAAAAGATACTGATTTTTATCTGCTTCTGCAAGGATATCTACGCATTCCTGTCCGTTCTGCGCACGGGAAGAGCTGATCCCGTAGAAGGAAAGAAGTCTGTTGATAATTTCCCAGTTCAGGTCATTATCCTCTGCGACCAGAATATTTATGCCTGAATAGGTCTTGTTTACAGGCTCTGACGCTGCATCTTCTGCCTTCCTGTCAAAGGAATTGAGCGCATTATCAAGGACCGATCTAAAATACGGCATGACTATACGTCCGTCGATGCCTGCTCTGATCTGTTCCTCAGACAGGCTCGAATAATCGTAGGAAGCCAGCAGGATCTTCGTCTTATCGCCCGCTGCTTCCCTCAATGTCCTGAGCGCTGTCTGATCCGCGCCGTCGAAGAGATCCGCATTTACAATAACTGTATCAAAAGGCTGTGCTTTTTCCTGCTTTTCCCGGATCATGGAAACGGTATCCGTATATGAACAGACTGTTTCTGCCGCGGCACCCATTTCCCTGAGCGTGACGGCTGCCTCTCTCAGTATTTCCGGATCACTGTCTGAGATGAGAAGGGAAAGCGGCGGAAGTTTGACTTCCGTTTCCGCATCTTTGGCGCGTTCCAGAGGAAGGGTCACCGTAAATACGGAACCCTTTCCCAGTTCGCTTTTCACTTCAATATTGCCGCCCATCAAATCCGTCATACGCTTGGTGATCGTCATTCCGAGGCCGGTGCCCTGAATTTCATTGATCCGGGAATCCGTCGCACGGGTAAAGGCATCAAATATTGTTTTGAGAAACTCCTGTGACATACCGATCCCGGTATCCGTGACCTGATAAATGAGCCGGATCTTGTCGTTTTCTGCGGCCTCCTCACGGAGGAGAACAGAGACTTTTCCGCCTGCTTCCGTATATTTTATGGCGTTGGAAAGAATATTGATCCAGATCTGGCTTATCCGCAGTTCATCGGCGATCAGATCCTCGGCAAAAATGTTTTCGGTATAAACGCTGAATACAAGATGCTTCTCTCTTATATCCGGATACATCATATTGATAAGGCTCTGCATTGCTTTCGGAAGCGGGAATTTCTCCGGATTGAGACGCAGTTTGCCGCTTTCCACTCTGGAAATATCAAGTATATCGTTGATCAGTGTCAGCAGATGCCTGCTTGCAAGATCGATCTTATTCAGACAATCTTTGACCTGCTCCGGCTCCTCAATGCTGCGCCTGGCAATAGCAGTCATACCGACTATGGCATTCATCGGTGTGCGGATATCGTGGGACATCGACGACAGAAAATCCGACTTTGCCTTGCTTGCCTGCGTTGCTTCTTTCAGGCTTGCGGCCAGTTTCCTGTTAAGGTACATGAAACTGACGCCATTTACCAGGATAAGTGTCAGGAAACAGACAAAAAGGACCAGGACCAGCGCCAGGGGAAATTCAGCAATGTTCATATCGGCGATCGGAATGGCGCCGATCAGGATCCAGTTGCCTCCCTGTATATGAACATAGGTGTAGTACGTCTTTCTGCCGATAGAATCCCGGTAATCAAAACCGCCGCTTTCATTTTCATTGACCTTATCCCGGATCGCATCGCTTTCCGGATAGGAAAGGTCATTGTAGGAGCGGATAAATTCATAGAAATTGGCTCCCTTCATGGAATCGGCGCAGATAATGTAATCGCCTTTTTCATCCACAATTGAAATTTCCGCACTTTTATAACCCACCGGGAAAACCCAGTTTGACTGGATCCGATCAAGAGAATTCAGATACAGGAGAAGGCCCTGATAAGTTTGCCCGGCATCATCGGCCAATGAAACCGGACTGACAAAAGCAACCACAAAGTCCCCGCTCATGGGGCTGGTAAAGTTCCTGGTCACATGAAGCTCTGAATCGGCATCTGTCTGCTGCGCAAAGCTGCGCAGCTCTTCGGAAAGAGTTTTGTAACCGACTGCGTAAGAAACCGAAAAATCCTTTTTATCCGTTGTTTTGGCAACAGATGATAACCCGGTCAGAGTGTCCGCCGACAGGAGCTGAATAGAATTCTTATCGTCGGCGTTCATACGCGAAACCTGCGCCATTGCCTCCTCCATGGTAAAAGAACCGGAGTCAATGTATTTTGCCCAGTTATTGCAGATATTCTGACTGGAATATAAATAATTGGAGGAGACCTGTTTCATGACTTCCACTGTGTTCAGGAATGCATGCTTATCGGTCCGAACGGATTTGTCTCTCTGTGAAAAAGCAAAGAACAGGATATAGAAGATCATAAAAAGGATGATAAACATATTGCAGATTATCAACAGTCTTCTTTTCATTCCCTGCTCCTGCATAAAAACCTGACAGACAGCACAAAACAGTATTCACTTATTTGGAATATCCTTATTATCTTTTTTTATCATAACATCTGTGTAATTTTAAAGAAATGACTTTTTTACCCTGATGCCCCTCCCTGCAGGCCCGTCCCTGCAACAGTTCAGAAAAAGAACGCAAAATACGTTTCATACGCGGCTGCAGTAGTTCATGATCGCATCGGCAGATGCCTTACATCCGCCTGCAGCCTTCATTTCCCGGCTGTACTCAGCCAGTCTCTTTCTGTACTTCGGATCTTTATAAACGATCGTGACCGCTTCGCGGAGTTTCTCCGGCGTGACGGCCTCTTTGTCCGGGAAGGAAATGCCCAGTCCCTGTTCGGCGATGAGGCCCGCATTCATCTGCTGTTCCGGCATCTGCGGGATCGCCACCATCGGAACTCCGAAATAGATCGCCTCATTCAGCCCGCCCATACCGGCGTGTGTGATGAATACGTCCGCCCGTTCCAGCAGTTCCAGCTGCGGCACGATCTCTCTTGCCGTGATATTCTCCGGGATGCGGCCGAGCGATTCGGGCGTAACGCCGGGCCCGAGGCCTGCGAATACATTGACCGGCTGTCCGCCGAAGGCGGAAAACAGGATCGGGTAATATTCTTTCCAGCCGTTGAAAACAGTTCCAAGGGAGGAATACACCAGCGGTTTTCCGTCAGTCGGCAGCTCGATCGTATGCTGCCGCGGCGGGATGACCTGCACGCCGGTGAAGATGTAGCTGTCATCCAGCGAATCGCTGCCCGGGCATAACCGTTTCAACAGAGTCACGATATTGAGATCGCCGTGACCGTCAAAGATCTCCTTTGCATCGATCTTCGGCACGCCATACAGTTTCGTGAAGCGTTCCGCGATCTCCGCCGCTTTGATCCTGGCCGGATGCGTCTTTGGCACGCGCAGGAAACCCTCCGCATTGGAATGCCCCGCTGTGGCCGGTGTGCTCGGAAACAGCTGTATATCAGGGATCTGAAAATATGATGCTGCCAGTTTCCCGGCGATGGATGCGAAATCGTGGATGACCGCATCCGGAATGTCCTGCTTCATGACCGGCAGGATATCAGTGATCATGGCGTCCGCTTCCGAAAGGAAACGCAGCGGGATCTCCGCTACAATGTCCTTTCCTGCATCCGCTCCCTTCTGTTTTTCTCCATTGATCACCGTGCTGACCGGCACGAATTCCGCTCCCGTCTTTTCTACCGTCTCACGGAAACGCCCGGTGGTAAAATAGGTGACCCGTACACCTCTCGCGGTAAGTTCCGCTGCAATCGGCAGTGTCGGATTGACGTGTCCGAATGCCCCCATGATGACAAATGCAATATGCATATCCTTATTTCCTCCGTTTCCTGAACTATCATAAGACCGCGGACCTGGTTTCAACATGTCCTGGTTTTTCCGATTTCCGACTTTTTTTTACCTGTTCCATGTGGGATAATATTTCGACGGTGCGTTCCTCCGTACAGCGCCGGCAGGAAGGAGAAACCTTGCATCCGGGAGCATACGTTACCTATCGGCAGGTCGAAAACCAGGCCGTGCAGTATTATAAAAGATATGGCAGCAAGACCGGTTTTCGGGAGATCGTGGAGATCCTGTTCCGTAAAAATCTGTATCATGAAGACCGGATCGCATTTCCGAAGGTCTCGCTCTGGAGCATGCTCGACGACACTGCTTTCAAGACACTGCTCTATAAACTTCCCGTGCGTATTCTGGATCCTGAACTCCAGCCGGAAAAGGTCCCGAACGAAATCGCCGCAGAACAGATCATGCCGTCATTTCTGGAAGTCTACGCCATCCTGTATACGCGGGACATCCTCGAAAAACTGCATGTACACAACTTTTTTGAGATCGATTATGTGCTGTCAGGAAAATGTCAGATGTTATTTGAAAATGAAAGACGGGTATTGAACGAGGGCGAGATCGCTATCATCGCTCCCGATTCCATGCACGACCTGACAGTCAGTGACGACAGCACCGTCGTATCCTTTATGCTGCGCCGGAATATGTTTGAAAACACGTTTTTTGCCCTGCTGTCCCAGGAAAATCCGCTGTCCTCTTTCTTCCGCACAACTTTGTACGCGGGACACCGGAGCGCCAATTACATTCTGTTTGAGACCGACAACAGCCGGGATCTGCGCGATGCGGTAAAGAACATTTTTATGGAAAGCTATCTTTCCGATCCTTTTTCCGGCACCTGCATCGTCAGCCGGGTCCTGCTTTTTTTCAGCCAGCTCCTGCGCGGGTACAGCGACAGCATCCAGCTGTTCGGCAGTGCAAATGGTCCGGACGCTCACACGGATCTCATCAGCGTTCTGCAGTACCTGCAGCGCCATTACCGGACGGCGGATCTTTCGACGCTCGCCTCAAGGTTTCACTACAATCCGTCCTATCTCAGCCGGATGATCCGGGCCAAAACAGGCCAGACGCTGGGGGAACTGAAGGAGAGCCTTCGCCTGTCACGTGCGGAGACACTGCTGCGCCAGACCCATATGAAAGTGGAAGACATTGCGGCGGCCGTAGGCTATGAGAGCACTGACCACTTTTCCCGGACCTTCAGACGCAGATACGGGGCCTCCCCGCGTGAATACCGCAGAAAAGCAGGTGAAGTTTGACATGGGCCTGTCAAGTGAAGTGATTCGCAACATGTGCGGTGGAAAAGGTGAAGTGATCATCAAACATATTCTCGGGGAAAAGGAACTGCACGGCAACTGCGGATTATATGCGGAAGTAACCATCAATCCCGGTTCATCCCTGGGATATCACGAACATCACGGAGAAAGCGAAACCTATTATATTCTGTCCGGGAAGGGCGAATATGACGACAACGGTCAAAAGAGAATCGTCATGCCCGGCGATGTGACCTATACCCCGGATGGAAAGGGACACGCACTGACTCCCGTCGACGGAGATCCGATCGTGTTTATGGCCCTGATCGTCAAAGACTGACCGGGGCCCCGCACCCATTTTTTATGACAGATATCTGGTATGACTGGGGATTTTATGCTAGTTTCAAGATACCTTGATACTTACGATGATTTTTAGACAAACGCAAATTATTGCTGCAATTACCTTCACTGCTTACTGAATTTAATAATGCTTTTTACGACATTTGCCTTGTCTTTCACGCTGGTATCCATGGCATTCTGGATATCTTCGAAATCAAAGATATTCGTCACAATGCCCTTGAGGTTGATTCTACCTGAGGCCACGGCATCGATTGCCAGCGGATAAATGTGTCGATAGCGAAAAACTGTCTTGAATGTCAGTTCCTTATCAAGTGCCGTGCTCATCGGCAATGTGATTTCTCCGGACTTTGAATATCCCACAAAGACAATGGTCGCGCCCTTCTTTGCCATAAAAACAGTCTGTCTTGATGTGACCTCCGTACCTGCCGTTTCAATCATCAGATCCGCTCCTGCTCCGCCTGTCAGGCGCATGATTTCCTCCACGGCGTCTTTATTTTTGCCATTGATTATTTCCGTAGCTCCGAGTTCCTTTGCCTTTGCGAGTCTTTTATCTATGACATCGACAACATAAATGTTATTAACGCCCATAGCTTTCATTGCTAACATGCTAACAAGGCCGATACAGCCAGCGCCCATAACGACTGCTGTCTGTCCGACCGTGGCGCCTCCTTGGCGCGCAGCATGGAATCCTACGGCCAGCGGTTCAATAAGAGCCGCCTCCATCGTATCCATATTGTCTGGTACCTTAAAGCACAGATCCGCCTCATGTGCCACGTACTCCTGAAAAACGCCATCTACAGGTGGTGTTGCAAAGAACTGCACGTCCGGACAAAGATTGTATCTGCCTGTCCTGCAAAACTCGCAATGCCCACAGGTTTTACCTGGTTCCAGAGCAACCTTGTCCCCCACCTTCACATTCGTCACCTTTTTACCAACTTCTACGACAACGCCACCTGCTTCATGTCCGAGTACGAAGGGAGGTTTTACAATATAATTTCCAATTTTTCCTTGCTCATAATAGTGTAGATCAGACCCACAGACACCTACATACTCAACTTTCACCAATGCCTCATCATCTTTCGGTTGAGGAATCGGGCTTTCCGTAAAATCCATTTTCATGAGGCCAGTCATAATCGCCACTTTCATTTTATTTCTCATATATATTTCCCTCTTCTATAACTCGTATTCAATAATTAGTGAATGAATTCATATTATTATGTAAGCTAAAGCATCCCCTATACATCACGATTAATCAATTTCAATTTATTATCCATCGTTTTCGTCTCATTTTTATTAATCTTAATTTCCTTTTTCATCTCCCGGTACCTGATCTTAACAATGCTGTTGCTCTTGCTCATTATAGAAAGGCTAATCAACATTCGATCTTTCCATGCAATGTCAACCACATATCCGCCTCTGGCACATAGGCCAAAAACCTTACCGCTATTCATGCATGCCGGAAGACAAGGTAGAACATCGAGTTCTCCATTTTGGCTCTGTAAAAGGCACTCAGCGATTGCTGCAGTAAAGCCAAAAATAGCATCAATCTGAAATACCTCTTTTTCTTCTTTAGACAGCGGCGGGAAAAGTGTAAACAGATTTGGATATATTGAACCACTAATAAACATTTTTATTTTTTCATTTACCTTATCTTTATCTTTCAAACGTGAATACAAACAGATAACCCAAGCTAAGCTCCATCCAAAATCACTGCTGTGGTTATTCGTCTTCCAATCCAAAAATTTTCTTGATGCTTCAAATTGTGCCGGAGTATTTTCATTAATTAAACATGCCGGAAAAAGTCCATATAGAGGAGATTGATGCCTGTGCCCCGGCTCAAACGGTAACCTTTCTTTTTCCCATTCTAATATTCTACCGTGATCATCACATAAAATCGGGCGCATCCTATTAAGATGTTCTTTGACTCTATTGATTCTATTATCTTGTTCTTGCCCTGCCTGAGAGCCATTTTCAAATTTACAGATTTTTGAAGCTTCCAAAAAATAATTGAATGTATCTGTAATAATCTGCTGATCCATTGTACTGCCAGCTGATACGCTGCAACGTTCTTTATTATCTGTATAGTAACTGTTTTCCGGGGAGAATGCCGGAATAGTAGTATATGTGCCGTCTTTCAGCAAAACCATCCAATCCAGATAGAAGTCAACCGCACCAATAATAATAGGCATTGCCTCATTTTGAAGGAAATCCACGTCAAGCGAAAATAAATAATGATCCCAAAGATGCCTGCAAAGCCAACCACCTGCCATACACCAGAACAGAGAGGTAGCAAGCCCCGTTGTAGCTTCTTTAGCTCCTGCCGGTATTGCCTGTCTCCATAAATCAATATTGTGGTGCGCAGTCCAACCATGGCAGCCATAATGAATATTCGCTGTCATTTTACCGTCTCTGCTCACCTGCTCTATCAAATTAATCAACGGCATTGTGCAAACTGATAAATTACAGACTTCAGCGGGCCAATAATTCATCTGAAGATTGATATTAGAAGTGTAATTACAACTCCAATATGGTCTATTCTCCTTGTTCCAAATTCCTTGTAGATTCGCCGGTTCATTGCATTTTCTCGAGGAAGATAATAATAGATATCTACCATAATTATATAAAAGTGCAATAAGCCCATTATCCTTTTTTGTTTCACGGTAGTGAATAACTCTCACATTTGTTGGTATTTCCTCAATAGAATCCTCTTGAATAACAAGCTGATTTGCAAAATAGTATTTTTGATATTCACGAATATGATTTTTCAAAACGGAATCGTAATTATGCTGATTTACTTTTTGGCAGTGTTCAATTAACTGTTTTGATATATCATTCCAACCGGTTCCCGGATATTTGTTATAAGCAACAAATCCTGTTTCCGTATAAACAGATACAGTGACTTCTGAAGAATTCGCAATTAATAAACTTCCATTGTCAATTTGCACGTCTCCGTGTCCTGCATTTACTGTGGCATATATTCCGAAATTCATTCCGTGCTTATGCGAATCATCTCCATATTCAATTGGATTATCAGAAGGCCAATAATGAGGAACAACATGAGACGGCGCTTCCCCACACAAAAACAATCCATTATCCTCGGAAAACACGGTATTTTTTAGTGAGCTGTTTAAATTGATTCTCAATGATAAACTCTTACCTGATATACGATATATCAAAACATTATCCGGTTGGCTTATGAAACATAACGCTTGTCTGTTCTCACCGCTAGATGTAGTCCACGAGCTTGATATTACTGCTGTTTCTAAATCAAGTTTTCTTTTATACCCTGTATACGATTTTTCTTTATCATATCCGATAGTAATTTCTCCCATTGGCAAAAAGGATTCATTAAATCTCCCCTGCATGTGAGCTTCCATAATATTTTGTGCTTCTTTTTCTTTTCCTTCTAATATTAGTCCTCTTACTTTAGTAAGATTTGAGTATGCCTCATTATTATGGTAGTCCCTGGGAAATCCTGACCATAAAGTTTCATTATTAAGCATAATCTTCTCATTAACTGGGTCACTATAGATCATTGCACCCATTATCCCATTACCTAAAGGTAAAGCTTCATTCCAGAATTGTGCTGGTTCTTTATACCATAAAATCGAATTACTCATCATTCGTCCCATTTTGTCTTATAGAGAATAGTGGTTTTGATCAAGCTACCTATTTTTCCTCAGGCACTTAATTTAAATCAGACGCATATTGCATATAGATCAACCTTTTATACCGGTTGTTGCGATACCTTCCATAAAATGCTTCTGCAGGCATAGAAACATAACCAAAATTGGAAGAGATAATAATACTACTCCGGCGAGCGTTACGTTCATTTTTACAAATTGGAAATCTCGGACCGTTTTCAAGCCAACAGATAAAACGAATCTCTCCCTCGTCATCATAAAAGTAGATGGCGCCATATATGAATTCCATGTACCAGTAAACGCTAATATAGTTATCGAGGTAATCAATGGGCCTGAAATCGGAAGTACGATCTTGAAAAAAGTTCCAGCGTATCCAAGCCCATCGACCCTGGCAGCATCCTCGAGTTCTTTCGGAATTGTCAAAAAGAATTGCCTCGACATAAAAACAAATAAACTTTGAAAGATAAATGGTACGATTAGTGAAATCAAATGATCGTTCCACTTAAACTGTGCCAGCCTGATATAGACCGGTGTTAAAATAAATTGGAAAGGAATCATCATTGAAGCTAGCACAATAATAAAAATTGCATTTTTCCCGGGGAAATCAAATCTTGCTAAAGCGTATCCTGCAAGCGTGTTAACAAGTATCTGGCTAATCACGCAGCATATCGTTACGACTAACGTATTCATAAACCACCTGGTGACTGGATATTGAGTAAACAAAAGAATATAGTTATCTAGTGTCAGTCTTGACAAAGGAACGAATTTTCCCAGATCGCTCAAATCAACAAGCGAATTTTGTACAGTATAGATAAGAGGATAAAGAAAAATCACAGAAAACAGAAGTAGAACAATAATAAATAATATTCTTCTAATTAATCTCATATTCCTACCTTCATTCTTCCTTATCAAGTAACTTTTTTTGAACCATCGTCACCAGAAGTATTCCAAAGAACAATATCATTACTGCTGCACTTCCATATCCCACTTCTCCATATCTAAAGGAATTCAGATAAAAATAGGTTACAACTGTATTAAGTGCCCCCCCCCTGGAGTACCTAAAACACCAGTACCGGCAACTGCAGAAATTTGATCAAATATCTGAAAAGCTGAAATCACGCCATATGTAATGACCAGGAAAGTTGTCGGTTTTAATAAGGGGCGCGTAATATACCAAAAAATTTGAAAGCCGCTTGCGCCATCTATCTTGGCTGATTCATTGATCTCCCCTGGTATTGTTTGAAGACCAGAAAGGTACATAACCATGTAAAACCCAACTTGTTGCCAAACGTACATCAGTATTACAAGTATAAGTGCATATCTTACATTTACGGCCCATGCAGAATTTTCCATCCCAAATAATTTTGAAAACAAATTTGTTAATGGCTGGTTTTGAGCAAACAAATACATAAATACTGTTGCAACGGCTAAAGAAGAAATAACATATGGAGAATAGAATAATGTACGGAAGAATCCTCTTCCTTTAAAATTTTTATTAATAATCAAAGCCATCAGTAAGGATATAATTGTTTGTATAGGAACTGCAACCGCGACTATTGTAAGTGAGTGTTGAATTGCCCTAAGGAAATTATTATCTGAAAACAGTTTGATATAGTTATTCAATCCAACAAAATGATTGTTTAATGGCATAACATAATTATATTCAAAAAAGCTCAGCCCGAATGACTCACACGCCGGTATAAAAAACCAATAAGTCCAAAATATCGCTGCTGGTAAAATGAACAGATATGCAGTCAACCATCTTTTTTTATCGTTTCTTCCAATCTTCTTTTTCACTTCTTGTCCCTCATAAAACTCGCAAAGGCTCACTCGTACTAAATAGAATGAGCCTTTGTATTAGTATTCGTTATTCGCCATACTGCGACTGAAGCTGTGACAAAATATCCTTAGCTGATGTATTATTCGTGGAATCATAGATTACGGCAGTTACCGCATTTACAAAATCTGTTTCAAACTCTGTCGTTTTTGAAGGATACCCGAAAGATACAGCATATTTTTCCGCCCCATCCAATTGTGTAAACTGAGTATGTGACTTAAAGTACTCCTCCTTTAATTCCGGATTAGACGGTATTGCTCCTGAAGCGTCCGTGTTAATTTTCTGTGCGTCTTTTCTGGCCATATATGCCGCTACCTTTGATGCTAAGTCTTTATGTTGGCAATTCTTTAATATCACTAATGCGCTGGAATGAAGAGAGCAAGCTGGAGTATCCCAATCCTGTTGCGGAATCGGAAGAGCTATATAATTGGTTTTTGGAGCAGCAGACTGCATCTGTCCATAATACCAAACACCGCCAGTAGTCATAAGACACTTATTTGCCGCAAAGGTTTCACCGTCCCAATGATCACCAAGCTGCGTCGGACTCACAGCAAGTCCATCTTTAAACATATCAATAGCCCACTGAAGGGCCTCTTCATTTTTCTCGCTGTCAATTGTCTTGCCGTTTCCCCAGCTTCCGCCGAATCCCTGCAGCACCTGCGTAAAGTGGAAGGGGTTCTCCATGTATAAGCAAAGCCCATAGAAATTATTTTTCGGATCGCTTACCTTTTCGGCAATTTTCCTGACATCATCCCAGGACTTCGGGTAATCTGCTTCTGTAAAACCGTACTGTTTAAACAGATCAAGGTTAAGAAGTAAGCAGGTAGGCTGCATTGTCAGCGGAATACCATAGAGCTTGTCATCTATTGTCCACACCTTCAGAGCATCTTTTGATACATCGCTCAAATCAATTGAACTTGTGTCAATAGCATCATAAAGGCCGCCCCTAATATACTCATATGCATTTTCATCAGTAGGATATATCAGATCCGGTGCTGTCCCTGCCGCCATCTGCGAAGGTATATTGTTCCAAAAGTCGTCAGTACTGGCATATGTAATAAACTTGACTTCTTTTACTCCCGGAACAGCATCTGAAACACCTTCGGCCATTTTTTTATATGATTCAATTTCATAATCATTTCCCCATGAACCGAAAGTAATTGTTACACCATCACCGCTATCGCCACTTGTCGTTGTGCTTGCAGCAACTGCTGCCTCCGATGAGGTTGCTGCCGTTGATGTCACTGCTTCAGAAGTTGTTGTGGTCGTCGCCTGCCCAGTTGACCCAGCCCCGCATCCAGTAATTGACGAAACAACAACCGCCATTGATAATAAAACCGCTGAATATTTCTTCATATTTTGTACCTTCCTCCCTTCGAGAATAAAAATAAGTGCTATAGAAAATATAGCAACTTCTTAGGGACATAAAGTTCTAATTTCGTGCTAATTTTTTAATTTTTCTGCTCTCCGTCATGACCGTTTGGAAATTAAGTCATCATATGCCGGATTAGAAGCGGCAATTTTGCACAGTATACACATTTTTTCGGGGAGCAGTTATAATGGGTAGCTTGAGGAGAGAAAAATGACAAACAGCGGCGATTTTGTATCTATCAAAACAAAATTCTATAAAGCAATCCTTAGGTATGTCCTGATTCCATCAGTAATAACTGTTCTGATTTTGCTATTCCTTGATATCAGGTATATTGGAGATCATGTAATAAATTTAATCAATTCTAATGACACTCAGGCGATGAAAAATGTTGAGTATTCCATCGATTCTCTCTGTTCTCTTTCAAATTATTTTACATTGGATAAATCAATTTCCACAGACTTGCGCAAAGATTATAGCGACTATGGTGCCAAAGAAGAATTGGAAAAATATCAGGATTATCGAGACATTATTCAAGTCATGTCTGTCTTCTACCACCTAAGTGACTCCATCAATTCTCTATTTTTGATACCGGAAAATGTTGGCTATATTTATCAGGTGGCAAGCAATCCCTATAGCAAGCACAGCCCGAAAGAAATTACCGCTTATGATGAAATTGCAAATAGCAAAGGAAAAATAGTTGTCATAGGTATTCAGAATAATCCTGCAATTAATTCCAATAGCGATACGATTTCTGTGGGAAGATCGTTGGTCGATCCTCTTGATAATGATAAATTATTAGGAGTATTTATAATTAATATGACGAACGATAAAATTCAGGAACTGTGGGATGATGGACAAATCACTCATAATAGCTATCATCTTCTTATGTGCGAAAACAATATTTTCTTTCAGCATGACAATGTTGATCCTGATTTAAAAGTAAAAGAAAGAATCGTAAATGAATCAAAGACCGTTAAAGCCTCTTTTCGTTTTATATCCTGGCAGAAAATTCGTCCTTACTTAATCAATGTTACTGCTCCGGATAAATATGGAATAAGAATAATCAATGTAATACCAGTTGACGAGATTATCTCTGAGCAAAAAATGATATTGATAACTGGTGTAATTACTGTTTGTCTAACTCTTATATTAATCTCTTTTGCTGCCAAAAAGGCATCCGAGTACATTACCATTCCAATCCTTAGTCTGCAAAAATCCATTTCTGATGCAGAGCAGAACGGCCTCAATATTCACGCTGAAGAAGGTAATGATGAAATCGGTCAACTCGCACATTCATTCAATCAGTTAAGTGAATCGGTAAGAGAACTGATTTCAAAAATCAAAGTAAATGAGAAAGAAAAACGAGAAGCCGAATTGTCCGCGTTGCAGGCACAGATCAACCCTCATTTTATCTATAACACCTTGAATTCAATAAAAATCATGTCAGAAATTCAAGGATCCCTGTCTATTTCTAATATAATCGGTAAGTTTGCTTCCTTTTTAAGATATTGCTTAAATACGAGCTCTGAAATTGTTCCTCTTGAAGATGAAATCCACGGTATCGATAATTACATGGCAATCATGAACTTTCGATATATGAATGAAATCGATTATAAATGTATATGCCCCGAAGAATTAAAGGCGAAAAAAATTCCCCGCTTCATCCTTCAACCGCTGATAGAGAATTCAATAATTCACGGATTTTCTAAAAAGGATGGGCAAAAGCAAATTGTCATTGGCTTTGAGTCAGACAGCAATGAAATCCGAATTACTGTAAAAGACAATGGGATTGGAATACCAGAAAATGTAAAAGAATCATTGCTGCAGGAAAGAGGAAACTCGCAGTTCAGAGCTCATAAGCATATTGGTCTGGAAAATGTTAATAACCGGATTAAGATGATGTGCGGAGAAAATTATGGCATATCGATAGAAAGCAAGATAAATGAGTATACGGCCATAACAGTCGTCCTTCCATGTGAACTTATTTCATGACAAAGAGGTAGAAGATGGCAACTCGCATTTTAGTAGTAGACGATGAATTACTTATGCGCGTCGAAATAGTGCATTTACTTGAAAATGCAACAGATTATCATGTGTGCGGCTCCGCTGAAGACGGTGAAGAAGCGCTGTCTCTGATAGGGAAGAGCAAGCCTGATATTATTCTCCTTGATTTAACCATGCCGGTAATGGATGGAATCACGATGCTAAAGAAGCTGAAGGATATGGCACATCCTCCAAAAGTACTAGTTCTTAGTTGTCACGACGAATTTAATTTGGTGAAAGAAGCGTTAATTAACGGTGCGGATGATTATATTCTGAAAAACACACTGAATCATGATAACCTTATCAATTCCCTCAACAAGCTAAGAAGCAAAATACAAACAGACAACAAAAATCTAAATCTCGAAAATATTTCCGGAGATCTCAAAAAGATAAGCACTATTTACCATGAAGATATTCTAAAGCATATAATAAACGGAACTATAGATAAGAATGTCAAACTCTCACAATATATCTCAATTGATGAAAAAAACTGTTGTTGCATTGTTTTTGCAATTTCCCACTTCAGTGACGTTATCAGGAGATATCAGAATAATGATATTTCTTTTCTGGTTTCTTCTATGTGTACAATATTTGAAAATGCTCTTTCAGATATCCCAGCTAAAGAATTATTCAGAAATAAAGAAAACGAGTTTATATTATTGCTTAGTTTTTCCAATATTGATGAGTCTCGGAAAATCCAGGATATGATTTCAGAGAAAATTGAAAAATTATCCGAATTGGGAAAAACCTATCTAAATATTTCTATCATCTTTGGCATTGGATCACCGTTCCACAGTCTTTCTTCTCTTGATGAATCATATCGACAGGCTATCAATGCCATGATCGTTTATTTTTATAATCCAAAAGAAGAAATTATTTTTTACAAAGATAAATGTTATGATTTTTGTACGCAAGAGCAATACAATAATATTGCAAATCAGTTATTCCTCTATTGCGATATAAATGGTTATAAGAGCTTACGCAATTATCTATCGGATATTCCTGATTTATGCCTAAAATACAAAAAACTTCCTCTGCTATTCCCGGAACAGATAAAGAGCTTATATATTGGAATTGCAAGAAGCATCCACACTAATAATCAGACAGTGGATAAGCTTACAATAGAAAAAATAAATTCCTGTGAAACTTTTGAAGCCCTAAATAAACTATTTGATTCAGAAATATTTTATAGCTTTCAGCTAGACAAGATCGAACAAATTGATTACTTATCCAAGCAGACGATTCAATTTATTAACAAAAACTATGTGAATGATATTTCCGTCAGTAATATTGCAGATTCTTTGGAGGTAAGCGAAACATACCTTAGCCGCATTTTTAATAAAAATGTCGGAACAAGCATTCCAAATTATATTAATCAGTATCGTATTGGAAAAGCCAAGGAATATCTCCTTAACACAAATTTAAAGTTATATGAAATATCAGAAAAAGTGGGGTTTAATTCCCTTGCCTATTTCAATACTACATTCAAAAAGATTGTTGGATGTACACCATCCACATTCAGGAACAAACATTAACCTCAAACAGCTTAGCGTGTAAATGCATACCTTCGGAAGCTAAACATTGTAAACAATATTGCTGGCATATGACTGATATTGCTTATATTCTGATGTATTATTTTTAAAAAAAGGTGAGGTGTTCGTGAAATGGACCGCATGGATAAGTCTATTATGTCTCTAGTAAATAAAAGCACTATTCTGGATATAATAAGAGAGAAATCGCCAATCTATAGAGCAGAAATTTCACGCATAACCAATCTCAGCATTCCTACGGTTATGAAGATTACTGATAGCCTAATCTCTAAAGGTCTTGTTATAGAAGGTGAAATTGCCAAGTCTACAGGCGGCAAACCGCCTCGTCTTCTATCCTTTGCCGGTGACTCAATGTACATAATTGGAATCGATATTGGAACAACCAATATCAACGTCATTTTAATGGACTTGGATGCAAATATGCTAAGCTCCTATCAACAGCCGACCTCCGCTGAGAGACATTTTAATGAGGTCGTTGCACAGGTTGTGTATTGTATAGATAAGATTATAGCTACATCAAAGATTGATATCGCTCAGATTTTGGGAATTGGGATTGGCATGCCCGGAGTTATATCACCCGAAAGTGGTAAGATTCTCCTCTCGCCGGCCTTTGGCTGGAAAGATAAGGATCTTCTAAAAGAGTTAAGACAGCACTTCAATCTTCCGATGCGTATAAACAATGTTACGAAATCAATGGCCATGGGTGAGTTGTATTTTGGATTAGGGCATAATATAAATAACTATATTTGCGTTAATCTTGGCTATGGCATCGGATCAGCAATAGTAATTAACCACAGAATATATAATGGTGACAGTGGCGCAAGCGGAGAATTGGGACATGTAATAGTTGAGCAGAATGGTCCCAAATGCAGTTGTGGAAACTATGGTTGTCTTGAGGCTGTTGCTTCAGCAAACGCTATCTCAAAGCAAGCTCAAGCAGCCATAAAAAGCGGTGCGGTATCAATGATATCTTCTATGGTCCAGGGAGATTTGAAAAAGATTGACGCGAAAATAATTTTTGAAGCTGCTGCCGCTGGTGACCCGTTGGCAAATACCATACTGCACCAGGCTATTGTATATTTAGGCTCTGCTATAGGAAGCGCCATTAATTTTATTGATCCA
Source organism: Lachnospiraceae bacterium (assembly GCA_022652545.1). Classification (GTDB taxonomy): domain Bacteria; phylum Bacillota; class Clostridia; order Lachnospirales; family Lachnospiraceae; genus CAG-791. The sequence goes on along the minus strand of JALCRM010000002.1, from coordinate 50,812 downwards.
GCAATTATTATCCTTGAAGGTGGTGTCAGTCGTGCAGGTGATCTGCTTTTGAGCCCTCTAATTGAAGAAGTCAACCATCATGTGATGCCCGTTAAGAAGTGTGATATAGTGATCTCTAAGTTAGGAATTTACTGTGCTTCCATCGGTGCTGCAACCTTTCTTCTTGATGAGTTGATTAAAAAGGGTGGAGAAATGATCCGCTGATATAAAAAAGATTGCAGTCTATACCATTACGGTATAGATTGCAATCTTTTTATTTCATTTCATTACTCAGTTCGTTCATAACACGCTTTTAAAAGTTCATGCATTTCTTCAATAGTTGCTACTCTTGGATTGTTTTTATAATCGTTTAAAACATGACCGCATTCAGCAATCTCATATATTTCATCATTTGAAACGCCGAGATCTTTGAAACCAATCCACAATCCAATTTCTTTTAAAAAATCATCTATGGCTATACAGCTCATTTCTGCAGCAACTTCATCTGGTTCCTGACACAATTTCGGATTAAAAATACGTCCGACAGTTGCGAATTTCTGAATTGATGCTTTCCAAGTAAATCTCATGAATTGTGGATATATAATAGCAAGCGATTGTCCATGTGTGACATTCGGGCAATGTCCTCCCACTTGCATTCCAAGCCCGTGGGGCAATGTTACGCCTCCGGAAGCATTGGTCAATCCGCCGAGTGTATCTGCCCATGCCATTTGAGATCGTGCTTCCATATTTTGGCCGTCTCTTATCACAATTGGAAGCTGTTTAGCTATAATTTTGATTGCATCAATTGCCATTGCCTCAACAAGGGGATTCGTATTTCTTGAAATATAGGCCTCAAAATTATGGCAAAATGCATCAAATCCAGTTTGCGCTGTTACATTTACGGGCATAGAGGCTGTCAAAACCGGGTCTACTATTGCAACTTTTGGAAATATGTTAGCATTCCATATCGCTGATTTGTTTTTATCTTTTGTATTTGTAATTACCGAACACGGTGTTACCTGTGATCCTGTCCCAGCAGTTGTTCCGACTGCAATAATTGGCAGCGTCTTGCAGGTAGGCCCATCCGTATAAAACAGATAATCAAATGCCGTGCCACGATGTGTCGATTCTACAGCAATTGCTTTTGCAGTATCCATGGCCGATCCGCCGCCTATGCCAATTACCATATCCGCCTTATTTTCTTTAGCAATTAGGGCACCTGCAGTTACAACTTCTGTTGTGGGATTTGGAAGTACGCCATCAAAATCAGACACTTCTATTCCACTATCCACAAGTACCTTTTTTATATTTTCATATATTGAAGAATGCGAGGACTTATTACTCCCGTGAACTAAAAGTGCCTTTCTCCCGAATGCTTTAGCTTCTTTTCCTATCTGATTGACTGATCCCAAACCAAATAAGATCTTAGTGGGAGCATAATATGAAAAACTATTCAATTATTCCTCCTTCTTGAGCGATGTTGTCTCATTGACTTACTTAATTATCTTAACTTACTATAGTTGTACATTTACCACCCTAATGTGTCAAGAATATTTTTCATCCTTAAAGGGTTATTTTCAGCTTCACCGAACTATATTACATCCTTGCTGTCAATTCTTTATTTTCCAATCATATAAGGTGTTTCTTATATCACTGTTTTTCTGTAAATAACATCTCTGTGAATCAGGATCTGACTAATCCATCATGAGGGCTTAATGTAATTTCATTTTCAAACAATCGTTAAGATTAACTCAGCTTAGTATTTATTATTGTCTAAGCCAGTATTCGTCACTGCATAGCCAATATGGGTAATTGTGCCCTCTGTAATCCCGTTTTCATTAAATGCATCCACTCTGACGCAATAATCTGCACCTTTAATGAGAGCCCCTATACGCTGTATATTGTTATAAATCATCCAGCAATGATCCGGCTTCTTTGAAGTAGCACCCCATAAATACCATGCTACCTTATTTCAATAATATTGACAGAATGCGGTTCCAATGTAATGCTCATGCCATTTTTAAATATTCCAAAAGATTTTTGCTTTATTTCAATTTCAGTTCTTCCGACATCATTGTAGGAATCTGCTGAAGGTCCATTGAGATAATTCAGCAGGACGCTTCTGCTCTCTGTCTTTTCATTTTTATTAGTTATATTTATGTCTATTTTAATGTGTTCTGTTTTGCTTTTGTTTACGGCAGCTATCGCTATACCGTCACTTCCGCTGAATTTTGTTGCTATCGCATCTATTGCACCTGTTTCAGCCTTTTTATCGGCGCAGCAGATTCCGGCTTCCTCATTGTCTTTTGTCCATGAATTTAAGACAATGTCGCCCAGATGGCGCACATACAGTTCAAATACATAATAAGTGCTTCTTAACACGATACCGTCCGGATAGCTGTATATGCAGCCGGTGGTATTGACGATCGGCGAAAAATTTGCCATGCCTACCAGATCACAGTTTCTGTTCATTTCATTCAGAAAACATGCGGCAAAAACAGCATCTGCCATCGTATAGGTGCTGTTATCATCATTTTTATCCCTCGGCAGGATATACTCTTCTTTCGTTATACCCTGCTTTACAGTCAAAACATTGGGATGATGCCAGCTTCGAAGATTCCATTCGTCAAAAGCAACTTTTATCTGCTTTTCCAATCCGAGCGTTTCCAATATCCCCCGTATCTTTCGTACCGAATGTCCCACATCCTCGCAATACTTAATACACACGTCGTATGAAGCCGGTTTGTGCTCTTCCGCCATCATATCCCAATACTCGTGAATAGAAATCCAGTCGAGAAAAGGCGCACATGCACGTATAAGATTCAATGTCCAGTCAACATCCGTGATTGCCGCTGCCGAAAGTTCAATCGTAGGATCAACATGTTTCATCATTTTTGCTGATTCTTTTACAAGTGAAGGCCACTCTTCAGCTCTTTTCGCACCTATTTCCCAACTGCCGTAATTTTCATTTCCGATGCTCCAGTATTTAACGTCAAAGCTGTCAGGGTTACCGTTTTCTATACGCCAGCCGGCATACTTTCCTTCCGATGCCAGATTACAATATTCAACCCAATCTGACATTTCCTCAGCGGAACCAGTGCCGGCATTTGTACAAATATATGGCTTACATCCGACTTTTCTGCACAAGCTGATATATTCATCGGTACCGAATAAATTCGGCTCTTCCACTCTCCACGCTTTATCAAATACCGTCTGACGTTTCCGTCCCACGCCATACTTCCAGTGATATGCGGATGCAAAGCAGCCGCCGGGCCAGCGCAATATCGGAACTTTTATCCTGCGCATAGCCTCAATTACATCTTCCCGCATTCCTTCATCGTCTGATAAAGCATTGTTCGGATCATATAAACCGCCATATACCTGCCTGTGAAAATGTTCCAGAAAGTGACCGTATATCATATCACTTCTTTTTCCGGTCTCTCTGTCTGTATCTATTCGTATCTCAGCCATTATTACCTTCTTTCATATAAATAATTGCATCCGCATAATCAACAATTACTTATTGATGTTTCAGCCGTTCGTACATAAAGAGATACTGCTGCATGACACCGTTGTAAGGGCTGTATCTTTCCGCATCGTACCCGCAGGGATAGTGCTCCTTCAGAGCACGGAGGATCCAGACGTCCTTCGGGAAGGCGTTCATCCTGTGAAAGCCGAACAGCATCGTACAGGCCGCGACCTTCGGTCCCACGCCGAGCATACCGTTCAGAAGTAAGGACAGATCCGCATCGTTCATGTTCTGCATTTCTTCGATGTTATATTTCCCGGAGGCAAAGCTTTCCGCCGCTGCACGCACATACTGCGCGCGGTACCCGAAGCGGCAGGCTTCAAGCTGTTCGCCGCTCAGCGCCGCGATTGCCCAAGGCGCGGGGAAAGCGCAGAGGGAGGTGCGCCGGCCGTTCACTGTGATCTTCTCGCCGGCTGCGCAGCAAAGTGCGTCCACAACGCCCCGGATGGCTGGAATGTTCTTGCGCTGGGAAAGTATGAAAGTGATCAGCGTCTCAAAGGGATCCTGCCGCAGGATACGGAGTCCGCGGCAGGCTTCGGCTGCTGCCTTCATACAGGTGTCCGAGGGATCCACCATCGCCCGGATGGCGGCGTAATCCTCTTTCATGTCAAAATAATTCTCCCAGACGGTTTTGAATTCTTCTTCCGTGCAGTGAAAAACGAGGCCTTTCCCGTCTTCGGTCTGCGACACTTCAACTGCCCTTCCGAAGGCGATGATACGATAAGTCAGCGACGGAGAACCGCACTTGAGCTGCCAGCGGAAGCACTGCCCGCTGTCCGCGATCGTGCCGAGACTGACCTCCCCGCAGCCGGCTGTGTATTCCGGCCTGCCGCTCTTTGCTGCGGTATGCGTGATGCGCATCTCCGTTTCCCTGTCCATCGCGTTCCTCCTTCGAAACCCTGTCAGCGCACAATGCCGGAAAGCAGTCCGGGGCTGGAAAAGTGTGAAGGCACGCCGAGTGCTTCGCAGACCGTGTTTGCCACACAGGAGAAGCCCTGCACGGAGCCCAGGTTTTCCGCTCCGATATGCTTCCCGTAAAGCAGGAGAGGCACGTACTCTCTGGTATGGTCCGTTGTTTTCGTGAATGCCGGGTCACAGCCGTGGTCAGCCGTGATCATGAGCATATCGTCTTCCCGCATATCTGCCATGAAAGACGGCAGCCATGCGTCAAAATCCGCGACCGCACGCGCATAGCCGTCGACGTCGCGGCGATGGCCGTACAGCATGTCAAAATCGACCAGATTCGTAAAGCAGAGGCCTGTCCAGTCCGTTCTTTCCTGGATCGATTTCGTGAGCCTGCAGCCATCCGCGTTACCTGTCGTATGTGTCGATTCCTCAAGACCCTGCATATTGAAAATATCGCCGATCTTCCCGACGCCGATCGTATCCAGTCCGGCCTCCCGGAGAAGATCGAGCATGGTGGGGGCAAAAGGTGAAAGAGCATAGTCGCGGCGCTCGGAAGTGCGCGTAAAGTTCTCCGGCAAATCGCCAATAAACGGACGAGCGATCACCCGGCCTACCGCCAGGTCGCCGGTAAGCATTTTCCTTGCGATCTCACAGTCGCGGTACAGTTCGTCGAGCGGCACGACCGCCTTGTTTGCCGCCACCTGGAACACGCTGTCGGCGCTGGTATACACAATGAGTGCACCGCTCCTGAGCTGTTCTTCTCCGTGATCGCGAAGCACTCTGGTCCCCGAATAGGGCCTGTTCACAATGCATCTTCTTCCGACTGCCGCTTCATAGCGGTCAAGGAAGGACTGCGGAAAGCCGTAAGGAAAAACAGGCATCGGTGTGGTGCTCACGAGCCCCGCCAGCTCCCAGTGGCCGATGATCGTATCCTTTCCCGCGCTCATTTCCCTGAGACGCGCGCAGGCACCTTTCTGCGGTATTTCGTGGTATGCACGGCTCCCCGCCTCCACGCCTTCTATATGGAAAAGGCCGAGAGAGGCCAGATGCGGACAGACAAAATACCGGCTCTCCGCGCAGCTCCTGATCGTATTTGCGCCCTCGTCACCGAATGCCGCGGCATCCGGCTCCTCGCCGATCCCGAAGCTGTCCATTACGATAAGGAATACTCTTTTAAATTTCATATTTTCTTCTTTCCCGTGCCGGAAGTTCAGGCCTCCGGATGTTTTGCCATCTCCGCCTCGGCAGCCTTCATCATGACCGCGCACTCGATGCGTTTGCGGAAGACCTCGCAGCCTGCTTCGTAAATGCCGTGAATGTCGCCGGTCGCATGCAGTGCGTTCGCCGCGCAGCCTCCGGAGCAGTACAGCCTGGCCCAGCAATCCGCGCAGTCCGGGCGCGCATACACATTGCAGAGCTTGAATTCATCACGCAGCGCAGTGTTGGTCACACCATGCCAGATATCGCCGAGTTTATACTTTTCATCGCCGACGAACTGGTGGCACGGATACAGGTCGCCCCACGGCGTCACAGCCATGTACTCCGTACCCGAGCCGCACCCTGAAATGCGCTTGTAGACACACGGGCCGCCGGTGAGATCGAGCATGTAATGGTAGAACGTTATGGGATGGCCTTCTTTCTCGCGCCGCAGCATGTCCTTTGCAAGGATCTCATACTGTTCGCACACGATCTTCAGATCGTCCGGCGTGAGTGCCACGGGATCCCCCTGTTTTGCCACGACAGGCTCCATGGACAGCTGTGTGAAGCCCAGGTCGTCCGCCATGTGGAAAAGATCCTTCGTAAAGTCCGGATTGTAGTGTGTGAAGGTTCCGCGGATATAGTAGTTCCTGTCGCCGCGTGCCCTGACGAACTTCTGGAAATTCGGCACGATACGGCTGTAGCTGCCGTTGCCCTCGATGTCTTTGCGGAAGCGGTCGTTGACCTCCTGCCTTCCGTCCAGGCTGAGCACGACATTGTAGCATTCGCGGTTGGCCCATTCGATGACTTCGTCGGTGATCCCTATCCCGTTCGTCGTGAGCGTGAAGCGGAAGTTCTTGTTCCGTTCCTTTTCGATGGAACGCGCATAGGTCACAAGTTCCTTGCAGACGCCGAAATTCATCAGGGGTTCGCCCCCGAAAAAGTCCACCTCGAGATTGTGCCTCGTGCCGGAGTTCTCCACGAGAAAGTCCAGGGCCCGCTTTCCGGTCTCGAAGCTCATGAGGCCGGCCTTTCCGTGAAATCTGCCCTGCGCGGCAAAACAGTAGGCACAGCTCAGGTTGCAGGTGTGCGCGACATGCAGACACAGCGCCTTGACCACGGTGCCCCGTTTCTTGAAGTCGAAGGCGTGCGGCTCAAAAATATCTTTGGAAAACAGTTTTCCGGCCGCGGTCAGTTCCGCGATATCCGAGAGCACGTCGTCCACGTCGCTCTCCTTCGGAAGGCCCTCCGTATGGCCGGACGCAGCCTTTTGTGCGATCCCGGATCTCAGTATCTCTCCTGCTTCCTCCGGGCTGCGGCCCGCGTCGAGCAGCGCGATCGCATCGTAGGCGAGATCGTCGACCACGTGCACACTGCCGCTGTAGGTGTCCAAAACAATATTGTATCCGTTCATTTTATACTGATGTATCATGAAAAATTCCCTGCCTTTGCCCGAAATGTGATATGCGGCCTGCGATACCGGCCTTCTTCATAATATGAAAAAGCCGGAGCGCCTTCCGGCGTTCCGGCCGCGTTTAGCCGTTCCGTATTTCCTGATTTCCCGCTGACCTGCTGCTGCAGCTCAGTTCTTGTCGGCCTTCTCGCACTTCTGGTTTGCAATGCCGCAGCTGGTCTTGCATGCACTCTGGCAGGATGTCTGGCACTCGCCGCAGCCGCCGTTCTCAAGGCTTTCAGCCATATCACGTGTATTGAGCGTTTCAATATGTTTCATCGGAATTACCCTCTTTCGTATGATCTGAATCTGTGTTTTGTTTGCAGCAACCCTATGATACACAGCGGAAGTCCTGTTTGTCAATCGCTCCCGCAGGATAACCGCTGCCGCGGTGGTAGACGCGGGTACCGCTTTCAAGCAGCATCCTGATCGTATGCAGCAGCTCGGGCGTTACGATCTCCCCCGGTGCGCCGAGCGGCACTCCCGGCGGATATGCCCAGATATACTCGGCCAGCACCCTGCCGGCCGCCCTTTCTTCCGGCACCATCCCGGACGGCCTTTCGAGAGCCTCGGCGATCGTGAATGCTGCCCAGCCGGGAGGCGGCAGAATGGCTGCCTCTGTACGGAGCGCCGGTTTCTCGCAGGCAGCGTCGATCTCGAGAAGCGCCTTTGCAAAGCGGGCGATCTGCGCCGGATCGTCTGCGCTGGAGGTCATGGCCAGCATGTTCATGCCGCAGCTCATCTCTGTCTCGAAAGCATATTTTTCCCGGAGGACATCGGCCAGTTCCCGCCCGGTCATGCCCGCACCGGCTGCGTTCACAACGATCTTCCCCGGATCGTGGGCGAAAAACGAAGGATGTGCGCCGGTGCCGCCTTTTCCTGTCCTGTCGCTGCCGTGGCAGAGCGTACGCAGGTTGTGAAGACCGGCCGCTGCGGTATCGAAATCCTCCAGCATGCGCTGCCAGCCGGCCATACGTTCATCCCCGTGCTCGCGCATAAGGGTCGTACAGAAATCCAGGGAAACCAGCATCGGATAGGAAGGAGAAGTCGTCTCAAAGATCTCTAGCTGCCGTTCCACTTCATCGGGGCGTACGAGGCTGCCGTTCTGGTGCAGCCAGGCGGTCTGCGTGAAGCTCGGAAGGACCTTGTGCGCGCTCTGGATCACCAGGTCCGCGCCGCCCATGACCGCCCCCTTCGGGAAGCCGTATTTCTCCGCGCAGGGCAGTCCGAGATGCGCGCCGTGCGCCTCGTCCACAATGAGCGGTACGCCTGCCGCGTGGCAGATCTCGGCGATCGAAGCGATGTCGGAGACCACGCCCTCATATGTGGGGCTGGTGAGGATGACCGCGCGGGAATCCGGGTGTTTAACAAGCTGTTCCCGCACCTTTTCGGGCGGCACGCTGCCGTAGATCCCGAACGCCGCATCCGTGTCGGGCACCAGGTAATGCGCGCGCAGGCCGCCTAGTTCTATTGCGTGATAAACGGATTTATGACAGTTGCGGGCCACGATGACCTCGCTGCCGTGCGGCGCGGCTGCCCGGATGGCGGCAAGATTGCCCACCGTGCTGCCGTTCACAAGATACCAGGTATGTGCAGCCCCGTACAGAGCCGCCGTGCGTTCCATGGCCGCCTTCAGGATCCCTTCCGCATTGTGCAGGTTGTCAGTGCCCTCCACCTCTGTCGTGTCAATTTCGACCGGAAAGCCTTCCGCCGGCGAGATCCTGCGTTTGTGCCCCGGCATATGGAGCGGATAGTATTTACGGCAGTCTTCCTTCAATTCCTCATACAGATCATCCGAGACCTCTGTCATGTTCAGTTATCCCCCGATAGTAGTTTCCGTTTCCTGCCGCGGCGTGACATCTGCAGAAAATCCATCACACAGTATATCTGTTTCCTGCTAAAATACAATCACAGGAGGACATAAACCAGATGAACTATCGCGATCTTGGAAATACCGGTCTGCGCGTCTCGGAGATCGGGATGGGCTGTGAGGGGTTCCTTGGCAAAACACAGTCCGAAGTTTCTTCCTTTCTGGATATCATGGAAAGCGGCGGCGCGAACATCATCGACATGTACGCGCCGGATCCCGGCTTCCGCTCCGCCCTCGGCACTGCGCTGAAAGGCCGCCGGGAACACTTTATACTGCAGGCCCATCTGTGCTCGGTATGGAAAGACGGACAGTATAAGCGGACCCGGAAACTGTCCGAAGTGCGCGAGGGCTTCAGCGACGAACTGCGCAGGCTCGGGACCGACCACTTCGAGATCGGCATGATCCATTACTGCGATTCGCTCGATGACTGGGAGACGATCCGCAGAAACGGCGTTCTGCAGTATGCACAGGAGCTGAAAAAGCACGGCGTCATAGAAGCTGTCGGCATGTCCAGCCACAATCCGGAAGTCGCACTTGCGGCCGTACAAAGCGGTGCCCTGAACGTGCTGATGTTTTCCGTGAACCCCTGCTACGACCTGCAGCCTGCCGGCGAGGATGTGGAAAAGCTCTGGGCAGACGAGGCCTATGAAAAGCCCCTGCTCAACATGGATCCGCAGCGCAGCGAACTGTATGAGACCTGTCAGCGTCTCGGAGTCGGGATCACGGTCATGAAGGCATTCGGAGGCGGCGACCTGCTTTCCGCGGACCAGTCTCCTGCCGGTGCGGCACTCACATCCCTCCAGTGCCTGCATTACGCCCTCACGCGCCCTGCCGTGGCATCTGTCATGGCCGGTGCGAGAACCGCCCCGGAGCTGCAGGACTGCCTGGCTTACGAAGAGGCGGGAGAAGACGAAAAAGACTATGCTTCGGCGCTGGCTTCCTTCCCGAAGATCAGCTGGAAGGGGCACTGTATGTACTGCGGCCACTGTGCACCCTGCCCTGCAGGCATCGACGTCGCGAATGTCACGAAATTTCTCAGCCTTGCCGCAGCGCATGAGGCAGTCCCGGAAACCGTCCGGGAACACTACGCGCTGCTTCCGCACCACGCGTCGGAATGCGTGCAGTGCGGCGCCTGTGAGACACGCTGTCCGTTTGAAGTGCCCGTCCGCAGCAACATGAAAAAGGCCGCCTCTGTCTTCGGGCTTTGAAACAGGTCAGAAATGCAATTTATCTGCACGAACATCGGCCTGTCTTCCGGGTGTCACAGAGTAAAATGGATCTGTCAAAACAATGTACGGGCTGCAACATGTTTTGCCCGAAAAGGAGATAAAAATGGCTATGCCTTCTGAGGAAGCTCTGAAAAAGATCTACGGCGACAAAGCTGCGGAGGCTGCAGATCGTTTCGAAAGCCTTTCCGCGACCTTCGGTGAAAAATTCGGCGGAAACTGCGCATCCTGTTTTTCCGCGCCCGGACGCACTGAGATCATCGGCAACCACACCGACCACAACGGCGGTAAGATCCTTGCTGCGAGCATCACGATGGATACGATCGCTGCCGCCCGTCCGAACACAGACGGCGTGATCACCATCTACAGCAGCGGCTATGACAACGCGATCATCGTCGATACAAACGCGCTCGACTCCGTCCCTCACAGAACGGACAGTACTTCTCTCGTCGCAGGCATCTGCAAGGCAGCCCTGGAGTTCGGTTTCCGGATCGGCGGCTTCGACGCCTGCGTATCCACGCAGGTGATCAGCTCTGCCGGCGTCAGTTCATCCGCTTCCTTTGAAATGCTGATCTGCACGATCCTGAACAGTTTCTACAACAACGGCACGATCGACTGCGCCCACTATGCACGGATGGGCCAGTACGCCGAAAATCATTTCTGGGACAAAGCCTCCGGCCTCATGGACCAGATGGCCTGCGCCGTGGGCGGCACGATCCTGCTGGATTTCTCCGACGGCGTGAAATTCGAGAAGGTGGACTTTTCCTTTGACAGCCTGGGCTACGACCTGATCATCGTCAATACCGGAAAAGGCCATGCGGATCTCAGCGCAGAGTACTCTTCCGTACCGAACGAAATGCGCGAGGTGGCAGCGCTGCTGGGAGTCGGGAACCTTTGTGAAACCAGCGAGGAAACACTGCTGGCAAGGCTCCCGGAGATCCGTTCTGCCCTCGGAAATGACCGTGCCATTCTGCGCGCGCTCCACTATTTCGAAGAGTGCAAGCGCGTGGACGAAGCAGCCGCCGCACTCAGGGAAGGCCATGCGGACCGGATTCCCGGCATCATCCGCGAATCCGGGAATTCCTCCTGGAAATGGCTGCAGAACTGCTATATCGCCCGCGACCCGAAGGAGCAGTCGATTCCGCTCACACTGGCGCTGGCGGAGATCTATATGAAGAAGATCGGCTCCGGCGTCTGCCGCATCCACGGCGGCGGATTCGCCGGCGTCGTGATGTGCGTGCTTCCCAAGAAGGAGACAGCCGGCTTCGTAAAGTACATGACTCCCTTCGCCGGTGAAAAGAATATATATGTCATGGGCATCCGACAGACCGGTGCCGTGGAAGTACAGTAAAAAAAAGAGGCACAGCCTTCAACAGCGGCTGTGCCTCTTTTTTATTGCTCTTTATTTTCTGCCGTGTGCATGTACGCGGCAGAAAAATCGTACTTCCCACGGATCAGCGCATATTGCTGAACGACTCCGCGATGCCTGCACCTGCACCTGCTGCAATGATAATGATGGCAATGACCACTGCAATGATCAGGAAGCAGAAATAAGAACGCGCAAAGTTTTTAAGATTGTTGTTCCTGGTGCCGCCGACCGAAAAGACAATCAGAAGAATAAAGCCTACGATCGGGATGGAGAAAAGGAGCTCATAGCCGAAATATCCCCACATGCTGATCGGCTTGTACTCTTCCGGGATCGTATTGGGATCGAATGCTGCCTGCGTGTAATGCGGCTGCTGGGGCTGACTCTGCTGCGTCTGCTGTGCCTGACTCTGCTGGAACTGCTGACCTGCCGCAGGCGCGAGCGGTGCACCGCACTGCGCACAGTTATTGGCACCTTCCGGATTCTCATAACCACAATTAGGACACTTCATATTCCGACCCTCCTCAAGTTTTTACTGCTTCAGTAGTGTTGTTTTTCTGTCTATACTTTCACCGGCATTCCGCACCGGATCATTTTTCTTCTCCGCAATAAAATCATTTCCGGTCTTTCAGTTCCGCCAGGATCTGGGTGAGAAGTTCCTCGGACGTCGGTGCAGCCGGAGCCTCCTCCGCCGCCGGAGCATCTTTCTTTTCCAGTGCTTCGGCCTGCTCCTGGATCTTATTGATCGCTTTTACAATAAGGAACAGTACAAGAGCCATGAGAAAGAAATTGATGATCGCTGAAATAAAGGCGCCTATCCCGAGATCCACCGTCGGTGTGAGATGGATGACCACACTGCTGAAATCCATCTGGAAAATGAGGCCCAGAAGCGGGCTGATGATATTGTCCGTCAGCGCTTTGATGATATTCTGGAACGCTGCGCCGATGATGACGCCGATCGCCATATCCATCACATTGCCCTTCAGGGCAAATTCTCTGAATTCTTTAAAGAATCCTTTCATTCCCAATACCTCCGCAGCCTGAAAACCGCGCTAAATCCGCTGAATATCCCGCAAAAAACACTATTAAGTATTATAATACAAGAAACATGGAAGGTAAACGGAATGAAAATAACAGCTGTGGAAAAAAGATTGCTGGACTGCATACAGAAGAATCTCTTTCTCCTTTTTGCAGTCGTCATGAGTGTGCTGGCGGTAGTCGTCAGGATCGGTCTCTTTGACTTCACTTCCCGGGACTACAATATCTATCTGCTGCCGTGGTATGAGAAAATACGTTCCCTGTCCGGCCGCGAAGCCCTGGCAACAGCTGTCGGCAATTACAACATTCCCTACCAGACGATGATCTGGATCCTGACGCTGCTTCCGATCAAGCCTCTCTACGCCTACAAGATCATATCCTGCATCTGCGATTTCATCATGGCCGCAGCCTCGGGGAAGCTGGTCTTCGGGCTCTCTGCCCATCTGGAGTACGATAAGCGTATGGCTGCGGGGATCGCGGCCTACTGCTCGCTCCTGTTCCTGCCCACCGTCATCATGAATTCGGCGCAATGGGCGCAGTGCGACGCTATTTTTTCCGCTTTCATCCTGCTCGCGCTGCTGTTCCTTTATGAAGACCGGTTCCGCGCTGCTTTCATCATGCTCGGCATCGCTTTTGCATTCAAGCTGCAGGCAGTGTTCATTCTGCCTTTCTTTCTCTACCGCTGGGCAGCGGACCGCCGTTTCAGCCTTCTGAACTTTCTGTGGCTGCCGGCCGTGCAGTATATCCTTTCCATTCCCGCGTTCCTCTGCGGGCGCAGTCTGGCCGACCCGATCACCATTTATGCGGACCAGGCCGGCGTCTATCCCTATATGTACCTGAATTTCCAAAGTTTCTGGGTTCTGGTCTGTCCGGATGACAGCTATAAGATCCTGTCCGGTCCTGCTGAAATGCTCACCGTCGTGCTGCTGGGCTGCGGCCTGTTCCGCCTGCTGCGCATCCCGTCAAAACAGGCCTCCTCGCCGACGCTGTTTCTTCCGACTGCTGCCTGGACTGCCTGGACATGCGTCATGTTTCTCCCGTCCATGCACGAGCGCTACGGCTACCTGCCAGAGGCGCTGCTCGTAATTTCCTGCTGCCTCCAGCCTGCCCTGATCCCGGCCGCAGCCGCAGCGGTCTGCTGTTCCCTTCTCCACTACGGCTATTACTTGTTTTCCTATGATATTTCCGACGAACTCTTTTTCATCGCGTCTGCCGTTTATTTTGCAGCCTATGTATGGTTTACCGTCCGCCTTGTGCAGACTTCGGCTGACAGGAAATCAGAAACATCATCATAAAGATCGCCGCAAAGCCTATGCCGTCCCATATGGTGAACCTGCTGCCGAGCAGCACTGTCCCGATGATCGCGGCGGTGACCGGTTCGGCAAATCCGTAGAGGATGGCCTTTTCAGGGCCGATCCTGCTCACGCCCGACATATAGGCTGTAAAGGCGAGCACATTTCCGACCAGTACCACGAAAGCTATGCCGAAATATCCGCGGCTGTCAGGAATATACCCCCAGGTCCAGGGATGGAACAGCAGTCCGAGAAGCGCCCCTCCCATCAGAAAAGCATAGGCCTGGAGCATGACGACCGGGTATTTTGTGAGCAGTCTTTCGGGCTCCACATTGTAGACCGTAACGCAGACGGCGCTCAATATGCCGGTCGCGAGCGCCCCCAGAGGTACAGCCAGAGCCCCGAAAGTGCCGTGTGTCGTGATCAGCGATACGCCGAAGAAAGCCAGCAGTACACAGATGACCTCACGCAGACCCGCCCGACGCTTTTCTTTTCTGCAGGTGTACAGCAGGATCAGTACCGGCGAAAGATCCTGCAGGATCGTGCCGACTCCGGCACCCGCCTGCTGGATCGTAAGAAAGTACAGAAACTGGCATAGGCTGACCCCTGGAATGCCATAGATCAGCAGTTCGCGCCTGTCCCTGCCAAGACGCAGCGGCTCGAAAGTCTTCCGCCCGTAGCGAAACAGGCAGTATACAAAAAGCAGACAGCCTGCCAGCCCAAGCCTGATCGGCACGAGCCAGCGGCTGTCCATCGCCTCTCTTGTAAACAGGTATTGTCCCATGGCGCCTGAAAGTCCCCAGCAGGTACCGCCGCTGATCGCCAGTACAATACCCGAAGTCCTCCTTGTCAAAAGCCCTCCTGCCTGCGGATCCTGCGGTTCTCCTTGCGCAGCATCGCGCCCTCCCAGTCAGCCTTTTCGCTCTCTGACTCTATTTTCAGAAGATAGGGAACGCGTACGGGATCCCCGTTTTCGTCCACCGCCACATAAATGAGAAAAGCGCGGTTGATCGGATACCGCCTGCCGTCGTTTTCTTCAAGATACGAATCGACGCGCACTTCCATGGACGTGTTGCCCACGTAGGTCACCCGCGCAGCGAGCACCACGGTATCATTCAGCCTGGCTCCCCGTTTGAACTGCAGATTGTCGACCGCCGCCGTCGTAACGTGACAGCCCGAATGACGCATGGCGGCCATGCCTCCTGTTTCGTCGATCCAGGCCATAAGACGCCCGCCGAACAGTCGGCCCTGCCCGTTGATATCTTCATATTTGAGGACGTGCGTACTCTCCGTCGCCGAATAACTGACCGGCCGTTCCTCTCTTTTGTTCTCTTCCATAGCTTCTCATCCCAGCAGAGCGCCGTCATCGGCGAACTCCTCGCCGGACGCAACGCTGAACTTCTGCAGCAGATCCTCTACAGTAAGTTTCTTCTTTTCTTCGCCTGCTATATCCAGAATGATATGTCCCTCATTCATCATGATCAGGCGGTTGCCGTGTGTGATCGCATCGCGCATGTTGTGCGTGATCATCAGCGTCGTCAGGTTGTCCCGGTTTACAACTCTTTCCGTCGCGGCCAGCACTTTCTCTGCCGTCTTGGGATCCAGGGCAGCCGTATGTTCATCCAGCAGCAGTACCTTCGGTTTCCTGAGCGTAGCCATCAGCAGTGTCAGGGCCTGCCTCTGCCCGCCGGACAGCAGGCCGACCTTGGCGGTCATGCGGTCATCCAGACCCAGATCCAGGAGCTTCAGTTTTTCCCTGAAACGGTCACGGTCCTCTGCGGTGACGCCCCACCCGAGCCCGCGGGAACGGCCTCGCTTGTCGGCGAGGGCCATGTTTTCATCGATCTGCATCGTTGCGGCCGTGCCTGTCATGGGATCCTGGAAAACACGTCCGATGAGACTGGCCCGCCGGTAATCCGGAAGTCCGGTCACATCCTGTCCCGCGATCTCGATCTTTCCGCCGTCGATCGGCCAGACGCCGGCCACTGCATTCAGCATGGTGGATTTTCCCGACCCGTTGCCGCCGATCACAGTGACAAAATCGCCTTCTTCAAGATTCAGGCTGATCCCCTTCAGCGCCTTCTTTTCGTTGATGGTGCCGGGATTGAACGTCTTCCGTACATTTATGAGAGAAAGCATTGCAGCCATATCACTGCTCCTCCTTTCCGGAAGTTTCGGCCATGGCATTTCTGGCTGCCCGACCGAATGAGTTTTTCCTGTGCGCCTTCAGGTTCGGCACCGCCAGGAACACCGCCACGATAATGGCCGTAAACAGTTTGAGCATGTTGGAATCCAGCTTCAGCCACAGGACGATGATGACGATCATATAGTAGATGACGCCGCCCAGGATGACGAACAGCAGCCTGCCCGCAAAATTCAGGTGTTTTCCGAGAATGGCTTCCCCGAGCACTTCGCCGATGATCACCGCCGCCAGGCCGATGACGATGGAGCCGCGGCCCATATTGATGTCGGCAAAGCCCTGGAACTGCGCCATCATGCCGCCGGCCAGCGCAACGAGGCCGTTTGACAGAGCGAGGCCGATGACTTTCATTGTATTGATATTGATGCCCTGCGCACGGCTCATTTCCGGATTGCAGCCGGTGGCCCGGATCGCGGAGCCCTGCTCGGTGCCGAAATACCAGTACAGGAGCGCAACGACGGCAACTGCAACGATGCCGGAGACGAGGATCGCCATCGGCACATTGCGCGATGTGACGGCCAGGTAAAACCGGTCGACGCTGATCGCCTGGTTGGCCTTCATCCCCATGATCGCCAGGTTGATCGAGTACAGTGCAAACTGTGTCAGGATCCCGGCCAGGATCGCGGGTATGCCCAGGATCGTATGCAGCAGTCCTGTGACAGCGCCTGCGGCAATGCCGGCCAGCAGAGCGATCAGCATGGCCGCCCACGGATTCCAGCCAGCCAGGATCAGCATGACCGTAACGGCGCCGCCTGTAGTAAACGTACCGTCTACGGTAAGGTCCGCGATGTCCAGCAGCCGGAATGTAATATACACACCCAGCGCCATGATGCCCCAGATGATGCCCTGTGCGATACCTGCGGGAAATCTGCCGAGCAGCCCCGCCGGATTGAGTGATCCAAAATATGCCGCAAAATTCATGATCAGTCCTCCCGGATAACTTTCTCTCCGATTATACCTGCATTATGCGTATGAAACAAACTGTTTTACAGCGAAAGACACCTGCATTATACGTACGAAACAAACCGTTTACAGCAAAGATACATGCATTACACATACGAAACAGATTGTTTACAGCAAAAGAGGCGCCGCGCTGCGGCACCTCTTCCTGCTGCCATGCCATTGTGACAAAATGTCTTTCTTTACCTGTTACTTGCTCATATCGATAGCCGTGTAGCTGTCCGGGATGGTAATGCCGAGTGCCTTGGCAAGCGTCGGGTTGTATTCTTTGACCGGATTCTGATAATACTCGACAGGCATCGTGGAGACATCCGCTTCTCCCTTGAGGATCTTGGCTGCCATGGCGCCGGTCGTCTTGCCGAGTTCATAATAGCTGATGGAAAGTGTAGCCACACCGCAGCCCTTGCAGATTCCTTCTTCTCCGCAGATGATCGGAATTCCGGCAGGCTGTGCCACATTGTTGATGGCTTCCGTACAGGAAGCTGCTGTGTTGTCCGTCGGGATGTACAGAACTTCATTTTCGGAGCAGGCTGTCTGCGTGACGGAAGCGACATCGTTGGAATCGGCAAAGGTGTATACCGTTACCGTAAGGCCGCCGGCTTCCAGTGCCTTCTTCACTTCATTTGCCTGATAAACTGAGTTTGCTTCTGCTGAGCAGTAGAGAATACCGACCTTCTTGGCGTTCGGGAACAGCTCCGATACCATGGCTGCCTGCTGGTCAAGAGGAGCAAGATCCGATGTGCCGGAAATGTTCCCGCCGACTGTACCGCTGAAATTGTCTATGCTCAGCGCCGTGCCGTAATCGGTGATCGAAGTGCCCAGGATCGGGATCTTGTTGGTGGCAGAAGCTGCCGCCTGCAGGGCCGGTGTTGCATTGGCCAGGATCAGATCCACGCCTTCCGAAACGAAGTTATTGCAGATCGTGGTGCAGGTTGCGGAATCTCCTGCCGCGTTCTGCAGATCGAACGTTACATTGTCACCAAACTCTGCCTTGAGCGCATCTTCAAATCCCTGCGTTGCCGCATCCAGCGCCACGTGCTGTACAAGCTGGCAGATACCTACCGTATACTTTTTGTCCCCTGCATCCGCAGATGCCGCGGATGTCGCGGAAGCCGCGGCAGAAGTTGCCGCCGTCGATACGGCACTCCCCGCAGAGGCGGATGCCGCTGCAGAAGCTGACGCATCTGCCGATGCTGCGCCTGTGGAAGTGGAACTGCCGCAGGCTGCCAGGCCGAAAGCCATCATGACGGCCATGCCTGCAGAAATGAATCTCCTGACATTTTTCATAATAATCCCTCCCTGAGAAGAATCTTCTGATTCTCCGAAATAAACATCGGCGGCACTGTCTGCCGATGCTGCAGCCGGTGCCGGCAGCAACGGTCTCCCGATACTGTTTTGCCGGTCACGGTTCTCTTTATTGCATTGATGCTTTAACGCTTTGTGCTGTTAAAGTATCAATGTCGTTATTGTAGCCGGGCAGCCGACAATTGTCAATCTCCTGAATTTGCTTATCTCCTGAATTTGACAATCTCTTGAATCCGTAAGCCTGCTGAAGCATACTTCGCAATTTAAAAAGCACATCACCTGCGGTATACAGCAGTCAAAAGAATGCTGCGATCCGCATCTTTATGTGAATCGCCACACACGTTTTGCCGAAAAAAGGCAGATCGTGCACCTTCAGCCCGTGCACGATCTGCTCTCGTTTTTTGTCTGCATTTTGTCTGCAGCAACTGTATGCTGTTTATTGTTTCTGTTTTGCCTGGTAGCTTTATTCCGCTGCTGAGGCCGCCGCATCCGAAGAGGATGTTTCCGCACCGGCAGATGTCGCTGCGGATGCAGCGGCGGATGTAGCCGCTTCCGCAGAAGATGCCGTGACCGCCGCTGCCGAGCCGGAAGTGGAAGCATCCGACGCAGGCGCAAGGTCACTTTCCTGGAATTCAAAGGTCTGTTCCGTCACGGCATACACCGTATAGACTTTGTCCTCTTTGCCCTGATACATCATATAATACACGGATGCTGCCGTATTTTCGCTGCCGAACAGCAGGGTGTAGGAACCGCCGTCCGTCCTTGTGACGGTCAGCGTGACTGTGGGTTTGTCGAGGCCGTAATCCGCAAGTGCATCGGGAGTGTCGATCGTACTGGCAGCCGCAATGCCGCTGATGGTCGTTGTTTTGGCCGTCACAGTATCCTGGTTCAGTTCGAATGTGGGATCCTCCTTCAGTTTCCAGCTGGTCCCATCCTTTTCAAAGGTGAAGGTCCCGTTCGTATTGGTCACGGAAAACGATGCGATATCATCTGCCGAAACTGCCCAGGGCAGAGCCGCCTGTGCGGCCGAACTGGCTGCTTCCGCGGCTTCCGTTTTCTTCGTGTCCTCTTTTTTGGATATGCCGGTAATAATTTAATATGCTGCGATCAGTACAGCCAGTATGATGACCGCAATGATCAGGCCTAAGCCTTTTGTCTTTTTCATCTGATAAACCTCCATGAAGAGAACCGCCGCTTCTTTCAGGCTTTGGATCTCCTGTACACGAGCACCCCGCCGAAGACCAGGAAAGCGATCGGCAGCAGAATGACCGTGAGGAAGCCCCATGTACGCACCGCCGCTTCGGTGACCGTCAGATATGTGACCGAAAGGCTCTTGCTGGGGATGGAAACGCTGACATCGGAAGAAGACCCGACAAGCCAGTTCATGGTATTCGCCAGCAGCTTCATATTGCTTCCGGACACCATAGAATCGACCTGGTCATTGAACAGATTCTCGGAAGTGAGATACACGATCCGCGTTTCCGCCGACTCTGACGTTGCCGCGGCAGCCGTTGAAGCCGCCGTATCTGCCGATTCCGCCGTATCTGTCGATGCTGCCGTATCCGACGAAACCGCCGTATCCGACGAAGCATCGGAAGAAGCCGCTGAGCTGTCTGAGGAAGCTGTCCCGCTCACCGTCTCGGTAACGACAACGCCCAGATCAAAGGGACCTGCCGCATCTCCGTCCGCCTTCTCCAGGGAAGAGTTCACATCTGTTTTGATATACGAGTCGCTGGAAGATGACAGCAATGAACTGACCGTGACCGTATCGCGCTTTGTATCCAGTGTTTTGATTCCCTGTGCCACCGGCATAAGGACATAATAGCCGCCGTTTGCAAGATCGCCGAGTGCTTCCGCTGTCCCGATCGTAGGCACAAGATAGAGCGGGTTGCGGTTTGCATAATGGTCAGCCCCTACGTCGACGACAACGCCGTCCATAGTGGAAATACCGTACTCATTCAGCACCTTCTGCAGATTGGGTATGGCCGTCGTGGAGTAATTCGTCACCATGAACAATTTGCCGCCCTTTTTCAGATAGGCGATCAGTTCGTCCGCTTCATCGGAAGAGAGATCCGTCTGCGGTGCATTGACAATGACCGCGCTGGCATCGTCCGGCACGGCACCTGCCGTAAGCAGGCTCAGATCTGCCGTGGTGATGTTGTCCTTGGACAGAGCCGTTGTCATGGAACTTGTCATGGCTGTCTCCGAATGGCCGGTCAGTGTATAAACGGTCGGCATATTGTCGGATGTCACATAGCTGATGGCGGCGGTCAGCTGACCTTCTCCGTCAAACCCTGTGGTCTGCTCCTGGTAGGTCTGATAATCAATGCTTGTCTCATAGATGCTGGAGTTGGCAATGACTTTATTTCTGTTCGGCCCGACTACGATCAGGGAATTATTGTCCAGGCTGTCCGATGTATAATCCTTGGCAAAATTAGGATGCTGCACGGGATCGACCGTCTTCACCTTGATATGGCTCGAGAGATCGCTGTAGTGCTCAAGCATCTTCTGCAGTGTGGAATCCTCCTGGCCGCTCTGAGCCAGCAGATAGATCGTCACATCGTCCTTCAGGCCGCTGACCAGCGTCTTCGTCGTATCGGAGATCCCCGTCACGTCGGAATCGCTGACATCCACGCTCCGGTACTGCGACGGGATCTTCATGACCAGCAGGTTCACCACGACGACGATCGCCAGGGTGACCGCGCCGAAAAGCAGGGCATAGGAGCCCTTGCGGATATGTATTCTGTTGCCTCTTGCAATTGTCAGCTTCGGCAGCTTTTTCTGTCCGGCCACCTGTTTTGTCTGGGATGCCGTACTGTCTTTCGCTTTTTTATCAAATGGATTTTTCATGACGTCCTGTCTCCCTCCTCAGTTCCATCTTCTCTTGCCGACCGAAAAGATCGTCAGGACAAGGAACAGTGCTGCAACACCGATGTAGTAGATCACATTTTTCAGATCCAGCACACCGTCCGCAAAGTCGGTGAAACGGCTCGTTATATCGAGGGCATCCATGATCGTCTGCACCGAGCCTTCGAGACCCGTGGGATTTTTGAAGTATAGGACGGTGATCGCTGCTTCGCCGGCAGCACCGGCGATCAGGGCCGTCATCGCATCCTTCATGAGCACGAAGATCAGGATCGCCAATGCCACGATAATGGCAAAATAAGCAATATAGGAAGTGAACGCCGTCGAATCGGAGATGCTCTTGATCCCGCTCATCATGTACAGCAGGAAGATCACGCCGAAGGTGATGACTGCGGCGATGACCGGATTGGAGGTCAGGGAGGAAATGAACAGGCCGATGGCGATGCACGCCGCGCCCATCAGGAAATAGCCCAGAATGGCTACATAGGCAGCGCGCAGATTGACAGTTCCGTACAGTGTAAGGATCGGCGGATACAGGCAGACGATCCCGATCGCGATCGCGAAAACAGCCAGCATGCCGAAGAATTTTCCGAGCACGATGTCCCGGATGGAAAGCGGTGACGTCAGCAGCATCTGGTCCGTTTTCTGCCTTTCTTCACCGGCCAGGGAACGCATGGTCAGGATAGGGATGATGATCAGGAACATGAATTCGCAGGAGGACATCGTAGCGGAAAACTTGGGATACCCCTGCGCAAGATGGTAAGCGGTAAAATAGATGCCCACTGCAAACAGCATGAAGGCGATCAGGACATACCCGGACATGGTGGTCATATACGTCCGGATCTCTTTTTTGGCTATGGTCTTCATTATCTGTCACCCTCCTCATCTGCCGCGGGAACTGTCTCATTCTCCGCGGCCCCGGTATCTTCTGCAGCCTTTGCAGGCTCTGCTTCCGCGGCAGCCTTCGTTTCCGCGGTCTCTGCTGCATCTCCGGCCTTTGCTGCATCATCAGCATCTGTCTCCGGTTTTGCTGCGGGAGCGTCCTCTGTCACTTCCAGGAAGATATCCTCCAGGGAAACATGCGTGTAATCCATACGAAGGATGGGGCACTGGCTGGCGGCGCAGGTATAGAAGATCTTTTCGCGCAGGTCATCGCTGCCGGCCATCTTCAGCGTCACATCTACGGCGTCCTCGCCGTGCGGCCTGATCGTGTGGGAAGAGATCTGCGGAATGCCCGCCAGCATGGCTTCCGTCCTGTCGGCATCGGCACGCAGCGTCAGTTCCAGGGAATTCTGGCCCTGCATAATTTTAGCCAGATTCTCAGTCGTATCGTTCGCGACCATCTTCCCGTGGGAAAGGATCATGACATAGTCGCAGATCTCACTGACTTCGGAAAGAATATGGGAGCTCAGGATGACCGTATGCTCTTTGCCGAGTTCCCTGATCAGATCACGGATCTCAATGATCTGCCGGGGATCCAGGCCCACCGTAGGCTCGTCGAGAATGATCGTCTCGGGCTTTCCCATGAGTGCCTGTGCCAGTCCTACTCTCTGGCGGTAGCCTTTGGAAAGATGCTTGATCAGGCGCCCCTGCATATCGGCGATCTGCACCTTCTGCATGACCTCTTCCGCCATCTGCTTCTTCTCTGCCTTCGGTACCTTTTTCAGATCCGCAGCCAGATCCAGATACTCGGAGATCGTCATGTCCATATATACAGGCGGGATCTCCGGCAGATATCCGATATTCCTGCGCGCCTCTTCAGGCTCCTCCAGCACATCGTGTCCGTCGATCAGGCAGGTGCCCTCTGTCGGGGCGATATACCCGGTCATCATGTTCATCGTGGTTGTTTTGCCGGCGCCGTTCGGCCCCAGAAAACCATAGACTCTTCCTTTGCCGATCTGAAAGTTAAGATGGTCGACCGCGGTGTGATCGCCGTATTTCTTAGTCAGGTCCTTTACTTCAATCACAGCTTTATTCCCCTTTCGTTATTGTGTCCGTATTCTGACAACAGGATATCGTAGCACAATTTTTTGATATTACATCAAAATATTGCGTTCCCACAGTGTATCTACTATGTTCAAAATGTGTTTTTTCTGTGTCCTGCTTTTCAGCTGTCCAGCTGTTTTGTCAGGATAGAAGAGAATTCCTCGAGGCCGCGGGCATCGGCATCGGTGAACCTGCCCCTGCTCCCGCTCTCCAGGAAAAGAATGGCATAGAGTCTGCCGTGCCGGTGCACGGGAACGGCGATCACCGACCGGGTGTCTTCCTCATCGATACAGTATTCCGCCATGGCGTGTACGTCAGGGACCGCGAGCGTGCGGTCATCCCGGGCGGCGATGCCCTTCGCGCCCGTACCGACCGGACATTCCGAGATGCGGATCTCTCCCTGGTAGGGACCGATCACCAGTTTCCGGCCTTTCACGCGGAAGAATCCGACCCAGGTCACATCCTCCATTTCTTCCTTCAGTACGGCCGCCGCATTCGAAAGCAATGCGATGGGATCGTGCGTGCCGGCATCGTCCGGGATCGATTCGCGTCCGTTTATTTCTTTATAGTCCATGGTTATCCTTCTCCGCCCCTCTGCGCAAAAAGCCCCGCGGGAAGAAAACCCGCGGGGCACTGCCGTCACATCCTACTTTTTCTTCAGGTAAAACAGCCTGCTGCTGAAATCTCCCAGCATCGGCACGGTGAAGCCGCACTGCATCAGTTCGTCGCCTCCGAACACGCCTGCCTGCGCATTTTCCGCGACGTCCTCCATTTCATATTCCGCCTCCGGATCCAGTCCGCACAGCGGCAGGATATAGCGCTTTGCATTCGGGCGGCCCAGCACCTGCACAAAGGTGACGAGCGCCTGCTCCCTGTCCTTTGAAACGACGATCCAGCAGTCGTACGGCGCGCTGTCGTTCCAGGAGTGGACGCGGTAGTAATCGCCTTCTGCGATAAGAGAATGGAAACGGTGGTATTTCCGCGTCTGCCCCGGAATCCTGCTCCGTTCCTCCGGATCCATCTTCGTGATATCCAGTTCATAGCCGAACGTACCGGCAAGCGCCACCTCTGCGCGCGTTTCGAAGCCGCTCATGCGCCCGACCTGTTCGTTCGGGCACTTGCTGACATGGGCACCCATTGTGGACAGCGGGTAGAGCATCTCCGTCCCTTCCTGGATCCTGAGTCTTTCGATCGCATCCGTATCGTCCGAACACCAGATCTGCGGGCTGTAATACAGCATGCCGGCGTCGAAGCGGGCGCCTCCGCCGGAGCAGTTCTCGAGCAGCAGCTCAGGAAAATCCGTGACCAGGCGCTCCTGCATCTCATAGAGGGCCAGTACATAGCGGTGGGAGATCTCGCCCTGCCGGTCAGCCGGGAGCCCCGCACTGCCGAGATCCGTCAGCTGCCTGTTCATATCCCATTTCACGTATTCGATGTTGGCCGAGCGCAGGATGGCGGCTACCATGTCGTAGATACAGTCACGCACTTCCTTCCGCGTGATATCCAGCACGAACTGCTGGCGCGATTCGGCCGGTGCCCGGTCTGCCGTACGCAGCACCCAGTCCGGGTGCGCCCTGTACAGCTCGGAGTCCGGGGAGATCATTTCCGGCTCGAACCAGATGCCGAACTTCAGACCGATGGCATTCACCTCGTCGACCAGGTGCTTCAGGCCTCCCTGCAGTTTGTTTTCATTCACCTTCCAGTCGCCGAGCGAGCTGTCGTCATTGTTCCGGTGCCCGAACCAGCCGTCGTCCATGACCAGCATCTCAATGCCGGCCTGTTTTGCCTCCCTGGCCAGGCCGATCAGCTTTTCCGTATCGAAGTCAAAATAAGTGGCCTCCCAGTTGTTGATGAGGATCGGACGTTCCCGGTGCAGCCAGGGGCTCCGGATCATGTGTTTTCTCCAGAAGTCATGGAACTGCCTTGTCATGCGCCCGAAGCCGGCCGCAGAATACGTCAGCACAGCTTCCGGGGCTGTAAAGGTCTCGCCGGGCTGCAGGCGCCACTCGAAATTGGTGCCGCCGATACCCAGCGTCATGCGTACCGAATCGAACTGCGACCACTCGGCAAGCGCCTCGAAGTTGCCTGAATACACGAGGTCCATGGCCCAGACTTCCCCGTTTCCCTGGTCGGTTCCTGCCGTCGCGAGCGCCATGAACGGCTGCTCCTGGTGACTTGTTTCACCGCGGATCGAGCGTACGCCCTGTATGCCGCGGTTCAGCCTGCCGCGTCCGATGTGCCGCTCCCTGGCCCAGGAACCGTTCAGCGTCACCATGTCAAAGTTCTTTTCTTCCATATCGATGCAGGCACTGTTCACCTTGGTGAGGCGCAGCACCTGGCTCTTCGTATATTTCCCGCCTTCGGTTCCCACGTTGCGGATCCGCACGCTGCGCGTGATGATGTTTTCCGCAGGAAAAACAGAATACAGCAGGTCAGCCTCCAGGCCCAGCCCGCTGTCCGCCAGCGTCAGTGTGAGAGTCTGCAATCTTTCTTCTCCGGAAGGAGCGCTCTCGTCCGCCCTGTGTTCAAAGGATGCGGGCAGGCCCTCCAGCGCCGGCTTCCCGTCGCTTACCGTCCAGCTTCTGAAAAGCAGTTCGCAGCCCTTCTGGCCGCTCTCGCTGAGGACGTCCAGGCAGGATTCCCGGAAATCTCCCGTTCCGCCCGTCGGGTATTCCATCGGAAAGCAGTCCAGGAAATTCGCCTTTTCACGGGCCATAACGGAGGGAGTGAAAGGACGTTCGTCCGTGCGCAGCAGCTGCAGGCCGCAGGGGCGGCACAGTTTTCTTCCATAATAAATGTGCCCGACGTAGCCTTCCGGTGTGACGCCTATGAGATAGGTCGTTTCGTCAGTGTCCAGCTTGAATATTTTCCTGCCTTCATCAAATGTGATCGCCATTGTCTTCTGCTCCTTTGCAAAATTGCTGACCGTCACCAGCTGAATTTCCGTGCCGTTTCATACACCTGCGCCGCCGGCAGGCCCACCACGTTGCTGTAACTGCCGCGGATCCTCATCACATAAGCGGCGAAGCCGCCCTGGATCGCATAGGCGCCAGCCTTGTCCATCGGTTCGGGGCTGTCCGCATAGGCCGTGATCTCCGCCTCGCTCATCGGCGCTACATCTACCTCTGTCTGTTCCGTAAAGGCAACTGTTTCCGCCGGTTTCCCCGGCCGCAGGAAGATCATCGTGACGCCGGTCAGTACACGGTGTGTACTGCCCTGCAGCAGCCTGATCATATCTGCCGCTTCGCCGTGGTCCCGGGGCTTGCCGAGTATTTTCCCGCCCGCGGCGACTACGGTGTCCGCCCCCAGTACGATCATAGGTGCCCCGCATGTCTGCAGATCAGGCTGCGCCGCGATATCCGCCGCTTTCTGCAGCGACAGCTGCCGTACTACCTCCGCCGGGTCCGCACTGTCAGCTTTTTCTTCCAGATGACTCTGCCGCACCTCCGGTTCTATGCCGATCTGTTCCAGGATCTCCCTGCGCCGCGGCGACGCAGAAGCCAGTATCCAGCGCACCTTCATCTGATCGCCCACCTCAGTTTCGCGGAACGCGCCCTCGGATTGCGCTCCATCTCCTCAGCGGAAGGCCTCGTCACATCGTCCGGGATCTCCGAAAGCAGTCCTTCCCTGTGCAGCCTTTTCAGTTCTTTTTTTACGATGCGGTCTTCTCCCGAATGAAAGGTCAGAAATGCCGCGCGTCCGCCTTCCCTCAGGACCGCGGGCAGTTTTTCCAGCAGCGCCTGCAGCGCTTCGTACTCTCCGTTGATATCGATCCGCAGTGCCTGGAACGTGCGCTGGCAGGATCCGCGGACCAGTTCCTCGATCTCCGCTTTCCTGCGGTGGTCGCCGTGCAGTTCACGCTCCTCGTGGGCAAGTGCGTTTTTTACGCCCGCTTCCACCAGTTTCCGGAGCTGCGCAGTCGTATTGACCGGCTCTCCCTTTTTCAGGGCCGCCGTTATGGCGCCGGCGATCTCTGCGGCGTAGGGTTCATCCGCATTCGTCACAAGCATCCCTTCGAGTTCATCGCACTCCATCGTCTTAAGACGCTGCGCCGCCGTCATGCCGGAGGCAGGATCCAGACGCAGGTCCAGAGGGCCTTCGCGTTTCCATGAAAATCCTCTTTTCGGATCGTCCAGCTGCATGGAAGACACCCCGAGGTCCGCAAGCAGGAAGTCGAAAGGGCCGTACTTTTCCGCAGCTTCGTCGACTGCGGAAAAATTCAGGTGCAGCGGTGTGAAAACATCGTCCCCGAAGCCTTCTTCACGCAGCATTCCCGCAGTGCGCGCAAGGTTCACACTGTCGACGTCAAGACCGCACAGGTGTCCCTGCCCGTCGAGTTTTGCCAGCATCGCGCGCGTATGGCCGCCGTATCCGAGCGTACAGTCAATACCGCTCTCCCCGCTCTTTATTTTCAGAACATCGAGTATCTCATCGACGGCGATCGGAAGGTGCATGCCTGCCGGCGTGCTGCCCTTTGCGATCACCTTTTCCACCGTATCCGCGTATTTTTCCGGCTGCAGTTCCTTGTATTTTTCTTCATATGTATGAGGATGGCTGCCGCTGTAATGCGGCCTGCGCTGATGCTCTTCGTTCATACCGCTTTCCCTTTCCCTGCAAGTGCCCGCCGTTCCGTTTCAGAACGCAAGGCTGCCCATGGGATCCCAGGGCTGCAGCACCTTCGGTTTTGTATCCAGCTCCGCCCTCTGCTCTTCGGAAAGGTATTTCCGATCCAGCAGGATCTGGTATGCATACTCGGAAAACCACTCGTCGCTCATGACGTAGAAGCCGTCTTTGCCTACTTCCTTGCCCCAGCTGTTTTCCACCTTCCAGCGCACCGGATTGCCTTTTTCATCCAGATCCACGCCGGTGATGACCATCGCATGCGTCATGAGGCTCTCGCCGTAGTCGAGACGCTGTGCCTTCGTCATAGGGAAATCCACACCGAACAGGCGCCCGACTTCCATGGCGTCCAGGGCGAGATGACCGATCTTGTCGTCGGAGAACTGATCCACGTCGGAGCCGAACCAGACGGTCTGCCCGTCACGGAGCTGTGCGACTGCCAGTGCCTTCAGGTCTTCCATGGGCAGGTTCAGGTATTTGACGGGATATTTCCCGCCTTCCACATTGCCCAGATATTTCACCGTGTAGGTCCTGTGGTACGGCTTGTCAGCCGTCGGCGCGTTGATGACCGTGATGCGGTCGTCCAGGTTCCAGCCTACATATTTCCGGAAGAAATCCTGCGGAGTGATATCCGCGACCTGTACGAAATGTCCATCCTTGTCGCGAGCTTCCCAGGTGAAGCTCATCGGCGGCCTGCCCAGCGTGATGGCCAGCATGCGATATACATCCTCCATCATTTTCTCCTTGGAGGCGCGCAGCGCGGCCACAGACTCACCGGCTTCGTGACGCTGCCTGAGTTCGCAGGCCCAGCCGCGCAGCTTGCGCGTGAGCCAGTCGTGCAGTTCCCTCGAATTGGACGACGCCTGTGATTCCGGATAGATCTCCTGCGGCACGACACCGTACTTGTCGATCAGACTGCGGAACATATCCCACTGTCCGCCGTCACCGACGGGATCCTGCAGCAGGAACGCCATCAGGCGGCCGTCGAGCGGTTCCTCCAGCGTCTCAAGCATGGTTTCAAGGAACATGTTGGAACGCTCCAGTTTATCGTAAAAGAACGGGTAACTCTGGCTGAGCTCCATATTCTTCAGGTTCAGTTTTTTCATCACGTCGATCCGCATGACGTTCAGTGACGCGAACATCCAGCAGCGGCCGGACTTTTTCTGGTTGCATACTTCCCCTGCCTCTACTTCGATCGGGAACACCCTGGGGTAGATCGCTCCCGCTGCACTGTTCAGCGCAGATGCATTGATCCCGTTTTTCACGACTGCATTCATGGCAACGTGTGCTGTCTCGCTGCTGTCGAAAACCCTGCCGAACTGCCTAAGATCTTTTTCTTTTATTGCCTTATCCATAAAAGCCTCCATGAGGCGCCGCTCCGAAATGTCGGGTGCCTGTATGCGGCATTGCCGCTACGGCTATTCTATCATATCAGACCGTTCTCCGGACGCCCCGCATGAAAGGCGGTGCAACTATCTCATACATCACGCGGAGATGAAGAAACGGCTTTCGCTGCCATCCGGTTACATACATATGGAGAAACTTCTTTAAAAATGAAGCGGCTATGCAGTAATCTCCCCGTTTATTTGTGCTACTATAGATTAAAATTTATTTATTCTGTCATTGCGCCTGCTGCCATCAGTCTGTGCAGGCATCCCGGAATTTCACGCTGGCTTGAACACACTAATTAAAATATGGAGGCAGATAATGAAAACATTTATGGATGAGGAATTCATGCTTCAGTCGCCGACCGCCTCTTCCTTGTATCACCGCTTTGCAGAGAAGATGCCGATCATTGATTATCATTGTCATCTTTCACCCAGGGAGATCTATGAGGACCGCCGTTTTGACAGCATTTCCCAGGTGTGGCTGGGCGGCCGCAATGACGATGGCAGCTATTACGGCGATCATTACAAATGGAAACTGATGCGCGCAAACGGTGTTCCGGAGGATTCCGTTACAGGCGGTGCCGATCCGTACGACAAATTCACCGCATTTACCGGAACGCTGGAGCAGGCGGTCGGCAATCCCATGTATCACTGGTGCAATCTCGAACTGAAGCGTTTTTTTGACATTCATGAGCCGTTGACGAAAAACAGCATGAAACGCATTTACGACCAGTGTGCGGATCGTCTCGCAAATGGCCCCGGAATGTCTGTCCGCGGACTGATCGCCCGGTCAAATGTCCGTTACATCGGGACGACCGATGATCCGACAGATACACTCGAATGGCATGAACGCATCTCCTCCGATCCTTCCGTCAGTTTCCTCGTCTGTCCTTCCTTCCGTCCCGATAAGGCGATCAATATCGGCAAAACCGGTTTTGTTTCTTATATTGAAAAACTCGCCGCCTCGGTTGGAAAGGAAAAACTCACCACCGCCGGTGAGGTCTGCAACGCTCTTTCAAACAGACTGGCCTTCTTTGCAAAGCACGGCTGCCGTGCAAGCGATCATGGTCTGGACTATGTGGCATACCGCCCGTGTTCCATGGAGGAGGCCGATGCTGTTTTTAAGAAAGCCATTGCCGGCGCTGCACTTACAACAGAAGAGGTGGAAAAGTACCAGACCGCGCTTCTCCTGTATCTGGCAAAGCAGTACCGCCACTATGATATTGCAATGGAAATTCATTATAACTGTCTTCGGAATGTCAATGAGCGCATGTTTTCCTTGGAAGGCCCCGATACCGGTTTCGACATGATCGCGCAGTATGCATGCGGCAATGCGCTAGCCGCTTTCATGAGCGAACTGGACAAAACAAATGAACTTCCGAAAATGATACTGTTTTCGCTGCAGGCTTCGGATTTCGATTTGCTGTCTACGGCAATTGCCTGTTTCCAGACAGGCGCTCTGCCAGGCAAACTGCAGGTCGGTCCGGCATGGTGGTTCCTCGATACACGCGACGGCATGGAAAAACAGATGCGATCACTCGCCAATCTCGGCCTGCTCGGTAATTTCATCGGTATGCTTACTGATTCACGTTCTTTTCTTTCTTATCCGCGGCACGAATATTTCCGCCGTATTTTCTGTAACCTGATCGGTAACTGGGTCGACAACGGCGAATATCCGTATGAGGAGGATGCCCTGAAAAAGATCGTGGAGGGTGTCAGCTGCCGCAATGCGGCCCGCTATTTTAACATTGAGCTCTGAGGACGGAGGATACCCTCTATGGAAAAGCTAAGTTACAGCACACTGGAAAAACAGCAATATAGCGGTTTTCTCCTGAAGAATGCGCCTGAACGTATCCTGCAATTCGGAGAAGGTAATTTCCTGCGTGCCTTCGCTGACGTTTTCATCGATGTGCTGAACGAAAAGTGCAGCTTCAACGGAAAGGTGGTCCTGGTGCAGCCCGTAGGTACGACCACTGCTTCCGCTGATCGTATCAACGCGCAGGACGGTTTGTATACTCTGCTGGTCCGCGGACAGAAAAACGGAGAGAAAGTTGACCGGAGCAGAGTCATCTCATCCGTTTCCCGCTGTCTCAATCCCCTGCGCGACTATGATGCTCTCCTGCAGTGCGCGGCAAACCCCGATCTTCGCTTTATCATTTCCAACACCACGGAATCCGGTATCGTTTTTGACGCCGCCTGTGCCGCCGCAGACAAACCGCCTGCCTCGTTTCCCGCAAAGCTGACCCGCTTCCTGTACGAGCGCTGGGAAAAGAAACTTCCCGGTTTTATCATACTTTCCTGTGAGCTCATCGACCACAACGGCCGTGAGCTGAAAAAATGCGTAGACCGCTATATCGAGTACTGGCACCTGCAGAAAGAATTTCAAAACTGGGTCAACTCAGAAAATCTCTTCTGTTCCTCCCTTGTCGACCGTATCGTCCCGGGTTACCCGAAGGCGGACGCCGAGGAAATCTGCGCCAGACTTGGTTATACCGACAGCTGCCTTGATGCAGGGGAAGTATTTGCATGCTGGGTGATCGAGGGTCCTCGGGCGATCCTTCAGGAACTCCCGTTTGACAAGGCCGGTCTTCCGGTCACCCTGGTCGATAACGTCGATCCGTATAAAAAAAGAAAAGTCAGGATTCTGAACGGCGCACATACTTCCATGGTCCCGGGTGCCTATCTGTCCGGCCGGAACATCGTGCGGGAATGCATGCAGGACCCCGTGATCCACGGCTATATGAACAGGGCGCTTTACAATGAAATCCTCCCCGTCCTGACTGACCTGCCGCATGACGAAGTGATGCAGTTTGCCTCCGATGTGACGGATCGCTTCAATAACCCGTTCATCGACCACCTCCTGCTCTCCATCGCACTCAACTGTACTTCAAAATGGAAATCACGGATCATGCCGACGGTACTGGAATATTATGCAATGTATGGAAAGCTGCCGCCGGTGCTTACGTTCTCTTTTGCCGCCTATCTTTCTTTTTATCATTGCGGGAAGACGCGCACGGAAAACAGCCTCGTCGCCCGGCGCGGCGCCGATACCTTCGAAATAAAGGACAGCCCTGACGTACTTGACTTCTTCTATGCTCACAGAGAGAGTCCGATCGAATCCCTGGCTTCTGCGGCAATAGAGAATGAAAGCTTCTGGGGGGCCGCCCTGCGGGAACTTCCGGGTTTTGAAAAAGCTGTGCTGGAAGATCTGGAAGAGATCCGGAGACTGGGCATATATGAAGCCATGAGGGAGATACAAAATCGATGATAAAACTGATCCGGATCGAGCCATCTGACAATGTAGCCGTTGCTCTTGCCCCCGTTCAGGCCGGAGAAACACTGGACGTCGGCGGTATATCCATCACAGCGGCGGAGTCCGTTCCCCAGGGGCACAAGATAGCTCTGCAGAACATTCCCGCCGGTGCGCCGGTCATTAAGTACGGCTGTCCGATCGCTCTGGCCAGGCAGGCCATCCCCGCGGGGACCTGGGTACATACACACAATGCCGGCACCGCACTGACGGAAAACAGCGGCTGCGTTTATCATCATGAAGCCTTCCGACTGCCCTCCGTTCCTGCGCGCACATTTCAGGGATACCGAAGAAGCGATCATCGCGCGGGCGTACGAAATGAAATCTGGGTCCTGCCGACCGTAGGCTGTGTCAACCCGATTGCTGAAGAACTGGTCCGCAGGAATCAGGATCTGGTCCGCGGCAGTATCGACGGCCTCTATGCCTTTACACATCCATACGGCTGCAGTCAGCTGGGCGATGATCTCGCACAGACTGAAAAGCTGCTGGCAGCACTCGCCCACCACCCAAATGCCGGCGGTGTGCTGATTCTCAGCCTTGGCTGTGAAAACCTGACACGCGCGCGGTTTGTAAAAGCGCTGGGGTGCTTTGACGAAGAACGCATTCGTTTTCTGTCCTGTCAGGATGTGGAGGATGAATTCGAGGCCGGAGCAAAGATTCTGCAGGAACTGGCGGCTACTGCCGCTGAACAGCAGCGTGAAACCATTTCTGCATCAGAGCTTATCGTAGGCATGAAATGCGGCGGCTCCGACGGCCTGTCCGGCATTACGGCCAATCCCGCAGTCGGCCGGTTTTCCGACCTTCTCGTGGCACTCGGTGGTTCGACGATTCTCACCGAAGTACCGGAAATGTTCGGCGCAGAATCCATTCTGTTCCCCCGCTGTGAAAATGAAACAGTTTTCCGCAAGGCCGTAAAAATGACAGATGATTTTAAACAATATTTTGTCTCGCACGGCCAGACCGTCTATGAGAATCCCAGCCCCGGCAACAAGGCAGGCGGGATCACTACCCTGGAAGACAAGTCCTGCGGCTGTGTGCAGAAAGGCGGTTCCGCCCAGATAACGGATGTTCTGGGGTATGCGGAACCCGTCATAAAAAATGGCCTGAATCTGCTCTCGGGCCCGGGCAATGATCTGGTCAGCACAACAGATCTGGTGGCAGCCGGTGCCCAGCTCATAGTTTTTACAACAGGACGCGGAACTCCATTCGGCGCACCGGTACCGACAGTTAAAATATCCACCAATACGGAACTGTATAAAAAGAAGAACGAGTGGATCGATTTCAATGCCGGTTCCATCGCGGAGGGAAAAGAGACCTGTGAAGAAGCGGCCGGGCGACTTCTCGATTTTACACTGGATATTGCCGATGGCAGGAAGACAAAGAATGAACTGAACGGTTATCGCGGTATCGCCATTTTCAAAGACGGAATCACTCTCTGATTTTCTGAGGAAAAAAACCGCTTGCCTTCGGCGGATGGCCACAGAAAAGCGGTGCGGATCTCTCCGCACCGCTTTTCTGTCCGGTTCCGTAAATTCCCGGAACCGCTTCCGTATTCAGCCTGCGGCGACTATTCCACGTCCTGCAGCGCCGCGAAGTTTTCTTCCCCTGTACGCACCTTTACGACGCGGGCCACGTTGTAAACGAAGATCTTGCCGTCTCCGATATGCCCGGTGTACAGCGTATTGACCGCCGTGTCGACGACCGCCTGCACGGGGATCTTGGAGATGATGACCTCCACCTTGACCTTGGGGATCAGCGTGGAATCCACGAGAGCGCCGCGGTAGCGGTCCGTGGAGCCTCTCTGTATGCCGCTGCCCATGACCTGTGTCATCGTCATCCCGGTGACGCCCAGTTCATTCAGTGCCTTTTTCAGTTTGTCAAAACTGGATAGACGGCAGATAATGCTGACCTTGTGGATGCCGGAATCCGCTTCCGGAGCAAGCGGCGCCTCCTGACGCACCTTGACTGCCGCGTTTTTCTGGGCTTCCGAAGCCTTCTCGACCTTTTCCTCGCCGAGGTCCGTGTTGTCGTTTACATCCATGCCCATATCGGTGACATCCGTAATGGCAAAACCTGAATAAGCGGAGGCCAGGCCGTGCTCATGGATATCCAGGCCTTCGATCTCGACCTGCGGCGATACACGCAGACCGACAGCCTTATCGATGATCCTGAATGCGATGTACATGACCACAAGCACATAAGCGAGCACGCTGACGATCCCGAGAAGCTGGATTCCGAGCTGCCGGAAACCGCCGCCGTAGAACAGTCCCTTGCCTACGCCGTCCGCGCCGGTGGAGAACAGGCCTACTGCGATTGAGCCCCAGATGCCGTTGGCCATGTGGACGGAGACCGCGCCGACAGGATCGTCAATCTTGGCTACATTATCAAAGAATTCCACACTGAGTACCACCAGGAACCCGGATACAAGGCCGATGAAGAACGCGCCGACGGGGCTGATGCAGTCACAGGGCGCCGTAACGGCGACCAGGCCTGCAAGTGCGGCGTTCATCGTCATCGAAACATCCGGCTTGCCGTAGCGGAACCAGGTGAAGATCATGGCGACCGTCGTGGCTACTGCGGCCGCAAGGTTGGTGTTCATAAATACGAGACTGGCCGTTTCCGCAGCCGCATCGGAATTCATTGCGACCGTGGAACCGCCGTTGAATCCGAACCAGCAGAACCAGAGAACGAATACACCGAGCGTGCAGGCAGTCAGGTTATGTCCGGGGATCGCGCGGGCCTTGCCGTTTTTATCATACTTTCCGATACGGGGGCCGAGCATCCATGCGCCCAGGCAGGCTATGACGCCGCCTACCATGTGTACGCAGGTGCTGCCCGCAAAATCGTGGAAACCGAGTGTGCTGAGCCAGCCACCTCCCCAGATCCAGTGCCCTTCCACAGGGTAGACGAACAGGGAGATCACTGCGGAATAGATGCAGTAGGCTTTGAAGTTGGTGCGCTCTGCCATGGAACCGGAAACAATAGTCGCCGACGTCGCGCAGAACACTGTCTGAAAGATCACATAGCACCACAGCGGCATGGTCTGCGGAACGACGCTGTTGGCCGCCGTGTAGGTTCCCCGGATCAGCGGGTCGAAACCTCCGATGATGGGCCCTAAGCCGCCGAACATGATGCCGAAGCCCACGAGCCAGTAGCACGGGGTCCCGATGCAGAAATCCATCATATTCTTCATTAATATGTTGCCTGTGTTCTTGGCCCTCGTGAGGCCTGCCTCGCAGAGAGCAAAGCCCGCCTGCATGAAGTAGACCAGCGCCGAAGCAATGAGGACCCATGCTACGGTAGTCATCTCATATTTCATAATTCTCCCTCCTCTGTGCTGTTGTCTGTATGTGAAAAGGCGCCGGAGGATCCTTTTTGGGATCCCTCGGCGCCTTTGCCACCTGGTGAAAGTGATGTGTATATGAAATTTGCAGCAGCTGCCTTTCCTGCAGACCTGCAGTTTACTGTCCGCTCGTCCCGTAGTTGGAAAGAACGCGGGCCGAAGGATCGTTGACATTGCAGCCTGGCCATGTTTTGTTCGGCATCCAGAAACCGGTGACCATTCCGCTCTGTCCCGGATAATACTTCTCGAAAATCTCCCTGTAGAGGAGGCTCTCTTTGGTGAAAGGCTGCGCATGTGTGTACTGCCTGCGTTTCTCTTCGAATTCCGCATCCGTATAGTATGCGTTTGCGTACTCCTTGAGATCATCCACCATGGAGTGCCCGACAGCGTCGGAAAACGCGGCTTTTTCCCGCATGAGGATACCTTCGGGGAGCCATTCTCCTTTGTCGAAGGCATGGCGCAGCAGGTACTTGCCCTTCCCGTACACATTCATTTTGATCGCCGGATCAAGGCTCATGACATATTTTTCAAATTCCAGATCCCCGAACGGCACGCGTGCCTCGATCGAATTGACCGAAATGCAGCGGTCGGCGCGCAGCACGTCGTATTCGTGCAGTTCGCGTACGCGCTTTGCCGCCTCGTTCTGGAACTCCTCGGGAGACGGAGCAAAATCAGTGTACTTATAGCCGAAAAGTTCGTCGGAGACCTCCCCGGTCAGCAGCACGCGGACATCCGTATGTTCGTGAATGTATCTGCAGCAGAGGTACATGCCCATGCTGGCGCGGATCGTCGTGATGTCGAAGGTTCCGAGGATCCTGATCACTTCCTCCAGATTGTCCAGCACATCCTGCCTGGAGATGATGACCTCCGTGTGGTCCGCTCCTATGAAATCCGCGGCCTGCCTGGCATACTTGAGGTCGATCGCATCGGTATCCATCCCGATCGCAAAGGTGCGCACAGGCTCCCTCTGGAGTCTGGAAGAAATTGCACAGACCAGACTGGAATCCAGCCCTCCCGAAAGCAGATAGCCGACCGGCGCATCCGATACCATGCGCTTGGCAACAGCTTTTACGAGCAGTTCGCGTATACGTCCGGCCGCGGCATCCGCATCATCGCGGGAGATCTCCGTGACCTCCGCAGGATCGCAGAACCGCGTGAATACGCCGTCTTTCCAGTAGCATCCGGGCGGAAACGGCATGATTTTGCGGCAGATGCGGACGATGTCCTTGGGTTCGCTGGCAAAGACCGTGGAGCCGTCCTCCAGCTGCCCGTAATAAAGCGGCCGGATACCGATCGGATCGCGCGCCGCAACCAGTTTTCCGGTGCTTCCGTCATATATGATCATGGCAAACTCGGCATCCAGCATGGAAAACATCTCCGTGCCGAATTCCCTGTACATGGGAAGGATGATCTCACAGTCCGACTCGCTGCTGAAGCGATAGCCGCGGATGACCATTTCTGTCTTCAGCGGACGGAAACCGTAGATCTCGCCGTTGCAGACTACCTTGTCCCGGTCCAGGACGAAAGGCTGCATGCCCTTCTCCGTCAGGCCCATGATGGACAGGCGCTGGAACCCGAGCCAGCCTTCTCCGGCCTCCTCGAAGCGCTCCATATCCGGGCCGCGCGACGCCGTTGCTGCAAAACATTCTTCAGCCAGATTTCGCTGAATGGACCTCCTCTCAAAACCGATGATGGAACACATATACGGCGCCTCCTTTCCTTGGGATTCCGTTGTACGAGCGCCCCGAAAAAACAAAAAGGCAGAGAGCCTTTCGCATGCGAAAGACTTTCTGCCCGTCAGCGGCGCCACAAATAATGTACTGAAAATACACCCCGTCCCGGAGGATGTCAAGCGTTTTGTATACAAGTATGCATTTTTATGTTTTTTCGGAATTTTCTATTTTCAAGTCCATCCGGCTGTTATATAATTTTCTCGTTTTTTATGTTTGCGGCTACAGATCATAAAGATCATCCTTGCGGCGGCAGGTCATGCCGGAGAGCCGGGCTGTACCGGCCGACCGGAGCATATCGGAACGGAGGGGAATATGGCTGTAAAATATGTTTTTGTCACCGGAGGCGTCGTATCCGGACTCGGGAAAGGCATCACGGCAGCTTCGCTGGGCAGACTCCTGAAAGCCCGCGGCTACAAAGTCACGATGCAGAAACTCGATCCCTATATCAATGTGGATCCGGGCACGATGAACCCGATCCAGCACGGGGAAGTATATGTAACGGACGACGGCACCGAAACGGACCTCGATCTGGGCCACTACGAACGCTTCATCGATGAGAACCTCACCCGCAACTCCAACGTTACGACCGGCAAGATCTACTGGTCGGTCCTGCAGAAGGAGCGCCGCGGCGACTACGGCGGAGGCACGGTACAGGTCATTCCCCACATCACAAACGAGATCAAGAGCCGCTTTTACCGTAATGACAGCGACAATGACATGCACGTGGCGATCATCGAGGTCGGCGGCACCGTCGGCGATATCGAATCGCAGCCCTTTATCGAAGCGATCCGCCAGTTCCAGCAGGAAGTCGGAAAGAGCAATGCCTGCCTGCTGCTGGTATCGCTTCTTCCCTATCTGAAATGTTCCCGCGAGATCAAGACCAAGCCCACACAGATGGCCGTAAAGTCCATGCAGTCCATGGGACTGCAGCCGGACATCATCATCTGCCGCAGCGACATGCCGGTCGAGCAGCGCATCCGGGATAAGATCGCCCTGTTCTGCAATGTCCCGAGTTCACACGTGCTGGAAAACCTGGATCTCGAATATCTCTATGAGATCCCGCTCGTTATGGAAAAGGAACATCTTGCGGACGTCGTCTGCGAATGCCTCGGCCTGCCCAGCCCCACGCCCGATCTCAAGGACTGGGAGGAAATGGTCGAACGCCTGCACTGCCCGCAGCACGATGTCACGGTCGCGCTCGTCGGCAAGTACACCACGCTTCACGACGCCTACCTGAGCGTTGTCGAAGCACTGAAGCACGGCGGTATCTCCAACTACGCAGACGTACATATCAAGTGGATCGAATCCGAAGATATCAATGAATCCAATGTCGCCGAACTCCTTGCGGACACGGACGGGCTCATTGTCCCCGGCGGCTTCGGCAGCCGCGGCATTGAAGGCATGATCACCGCGATCTCCTACGCCAGGAAAAACGATCTGCCCTACCTGGGGCTCTGCCTCGGCATGCAGCTCGCGATCATCGAATTTGCCAGAAATGTATCCGGCATCCACGATGCCCACAGCATTGAATTCGCGCCCGATACGGTGCACCCTGTCATCGCGCTGATGCCCGACCAGAACGGCATCACGGACATCGGCGGCACCTTAAGGCTGGGCTCGTATCCCTGCCATCTGACCGCCGGATCCCTGGCCCGCCGTCTCTACGGCACCGACAATATCAATGAACGTCACAGGCACCGCTACGAAGTCAACAATGAATTCCGCGACGCGCTCACTGCCGGCGGCCTCGTCCTTTCCGGCCAGTCCCCGGACGGCCATATCGTGGAAATGTGCGAGCTGCCGTCCCATCCATTCTTCATTGCCACACAGGCGCACCCTGAGTTCAAGTCCCGCCCGAACAACCCGCATCCCCTGTTCCGCGGCTTTATAGAAGCTGCGCTGAAACACCAGGCTGCCGCAAAATAGCGGAAGGAGGTCCCCGACATGCTGAAAGTAAATCCTGATTATCTCAAACTGCGCGGTTCCTATCTGTTTTCCACCGTGGCGCGCAAAGTCGCTGCCAGCCAGGCAGCGCACCCGGACCGGCAGATCATCCGGCTCGGCATCGGCGATGTGACACTGCCGCTCACGCCCACTGTCGTGGCCGCCATCCACAAGGCCGGCGACGAGATGGCGCACGCCGAAACGTTCCGCGGCTACGCGCCGGACCTGGGTTACGGCTTTCTGCGCGAAGCCGCCGCAGCCCACGATTTCAAGGCGCGCGGCTGTGACATAGCCGCCGACGAGATCTTTATTTCCGACGGCGCCAAGAGCGACTCCGGAAACATCCAGGAGATCTTCTCCCGGGACTGCCGCATTGCCGTCTGCGACCCGGTCTATCCAGTCTATCTGGACAGCAACGTCATGGGCGGACGCACCGGCGACTTTGACGAGGCAAAACAGCAGTGGAGCCGCGTCATCTATCTGCCCTGTACCGCAGCGAATGCCTTCAGTCCGGAACTGCCTTCCGAAGTTCCGGATCTCATTTATATCTGCTCGCCGAACAACCCCACTGGCACCGCCATGAAAAAGGAGCGGCTGCAGGAATGGGTAGACTATGCGAACGCGCATGGCTCCGTGATCATTTTTGACGCAGCCTACGAAGCTTACATCTCGGATCCGGAGGTACCTCACTCCATTTACGAGTGCAGCGGTGCGCGCACCTGCGCGATCGAGATCCGCAGTTTTTCGAAAAATGCCGGCTTTACCGGCCTGCGCCTGGGCTATACCGTCGTCCCGAAGGACCTGAAGGACGCAGACGGTACGGCGCTGCGCGATCTCTGGGCACGCCGGCACGGCACCAAGTTCAACGGGGCGCCTTACATTCAGCAGCGGGCAGGCGAAGCGGTTTACTCGGAAGCCGGGCAGACCGAGATCCGCGGCCTGGTCTCCTACTACATGGAAAATGCCAGAACGATCCGGGAAGGCCTTGCCGCAGCCGGGTATACCGCCTTTGGAGGGATCGATTCCCCCTATATCTGGATGCAGACCCCGGACGGCCTCAGTTCCTGGGAGTTCTTTGACCGCCTGCTGGAAGAAGCCAGCGTCGTCGGCACGCCGGGATCCGGCTTCGGCCCCAGCGGAGAAGGCTATTTCCGGCTCACTGCCTTCGGTACACACGAAAACACAAAGGCTGCCGTCGAACGTCTGCAGCGCCTCTGATTTTTCAAACATGCACTTGACAGCCCCGGAATGCGGTTTTATAATCGTCCGCATGTAGAAGAGCAAGGGTGCTCGCAAGAGAGAACCCTGCTCTTCTTTTTTTAGCAAGGTGTGTATACGTTGATACACGGGTACATGTTTTCCCCGGCTGCCTGCGCAGAGAACACCAAAAGAGTCTGAAAGGAGACAATATGACAAAGTACACGAAGGAAGATGTGTTACGCATGGCCGAAGAGGAGGATGTGGAATTTATCCGCATGCAGTTCACGGATATCTTCGGGCAGCTCAAGAACGTTGCCATCACACGCTCCCAGCTTGAAAAGGCCGTAAATAACGAGATCATGATCGACGGCAGTTCCATAGAGGGCTTTGCCCGTATTTATGAATCCGACCAGTATCTCTGGCCCGATCTGGACACCTTCACGATCTTCCCCTGGCGCCCGCAGCACGGCAAGGTGGCACGTCTCATCTGCGATGTCCACAACCCGGACGGCACGCCCTTCGTCGGCGATCCCAGATATGTCCTGAAGAAGGAACTCGAAGCGGCAAGTGAAATGGGGTATTCCTTCAATGTCGGCCCCGAATTGGAGTTTTTCCTCTTCCAGACGGACGAGGAAGGCAAGCCTACCACGGTGACAGGGGACGATGCTGGTTATTTTGACCTGGCTCCTCTCGACCACGGCAGCGATACCCGCCGCGAGATCTGCCTGCTGCTCGAAAAGATGGGCTTCGAGATCGAAGCCAGCCACCACGAGGTGGCCA
This sequence comes from Lachnospiraceae bacterium, assembly GCA_022652545.1. Taxonomy (GTDB): domain Bacteria; phylum Bacillota; class Clostridia; order Lachnospirales; family Lachnospiraceae; genus CAG-791. The sequence goes on along the minus strand of JALCRM010000002.1, from coordinate 9,322 downwards.
ACGGCCAGCACGAGATCGACTTCAAATACGACGACGCACTGACGACTGCGGACAAGATCATGACTTTCAAACTCACGGTCAAAACAACAGCCCAGCGCAACGGTCTGCACGCGACCTTCATGCCGAAGCCGCTCTTCGGTGTCAACGGTTCCGGCATGCACACCAACATGTCGCTCTTCAAGAACGGAAAGAATATTTTCTATGATGAAAGCGGCGAACACCAGCTTTCGAAGGAAGCCTACAGCTTTATCGCCGGCATCCTGCAGCACATGAAGAGCATGACCGCCATCACGAATCCCACGGTCAACTCCTACAAGAGGCTGGTGCCCGGTTACGAGGCACCCTGCTACCTGGCATGGAGCGCATCCAACCGCTCAGCACTGATCCGTATTCCTGCAGCCCGCGGACAGAGCACGCGCATCGAGCTGCGCTGCCCGGATCCGGCCTGCAACCCTTACCTGGAGCTGGCTGTCTGCCTGGCGGCCGGACTGGACGGCATCAAGAACAATCTGACGCCTCCCGCTGAGATCACGGAAAACATCTTCGCCATGGACAGCGAGGCGCGCGAAAAGAACGGCATCGATTCGCTTCCGGGGAACCTTGCGGACGCACTTGCCGCACTCGGCGAGGATCCGCTCATCAGGGATACACTCGGCGAGCATGTCTATACGCAGTACATTACCGGAAAAAACAAGGAGTGGGACAGCTACCGTACTTCCGTCAGTCAGTGGGAACTTGACCATTACATGATCTCATACTGAACCAGGAGGGTCCATGGACCGGATCGTGATTGCCATCACAAATGAACAGCTCAGAACCTCGGTCGAGCAGATCCTGTCCCGGAACAACATCCTTGTGCGGAGTTCCTGCCGTACGGGAATGGAAGCCTCGCGCGCCATCCGCAAGATGGACGGCGGCGTGCTGATCTGTTCGGCAAGACTGCCGGACATGACCGTGGACACACTCAGCTACGACCTGGACAGGATCTGCTATTTCCTCGTACTGGGGCGGACGGAAACGCTGGGATATCTGGAGAATGAGGATCTTTTCAAAGTCGCCCTGCCGGTACACAGCGATGAACTCTGCGGCAGCGTACGTATCCTCATGCAGTTGGACGAACGGCGCAGCCGCGAACATATTTCGGAACGTACGGACGAGGACAAGAAAGCCATTGACGAAGCCAAGGCCTATCTCATCGAGCACAACTCCATGACCGAAGACCAGGCGCACCGTTTCCTGCAGAAGCGAAGCATGGAGACCTCGACGCCCATGTCGGAAGTGGCAAGGCTGATCCTTTTCAATGCGGAATAGTAAAAACGGAAAGAAAAGATGTGCGCCTTCCGGGCGCGAACAAAAAAGGGGCCGAGGCGCGCACTGCGCTGCGGTCCCTTTTTCTGCCGTCTCTTACTTCCCGTCTTCTTCAAACAGATCAGCGTCCCGGTCCCCGTAGTGCTCCAGGAAGCTGTGCTTCTCCCCGGCGATGCGGTAGCCTACGATCTTGTTGAGCGGCACATTCTCCGTGGCCTTGAAAATGTTGTTTTCAATATACGGATTCGTCTTTTTCAGTTCGGCGATCAGCCTCTTGGTCTCGAGCCGTTTGGAGCCTGTCTCGCCGTTTGCGCGGCAGGTGGAGCAGGTATCGGTGAAATGGCATGCGCACTGTATGAAATGAAGCCCGTTGTAATCGCGCCAGTGCCGGATGTCCGCCTCCCGGATAAAGTACATCGGCCGGATCAGTTCCATGCCCTCGTAGTTCATGCTGTGCAGTTTGGGCATCATCGCCTGGAACTGCCCGCTGTACAGGATACCCATGAGCGCCGTCTCGATGACATCGTCAAAGTGGTGTCCCAGCGCGATCTTGTTGCAGCCCAGTTCCTTTGCCTTTTTGTACAGGTACCCCCTGCGCATCCTGGCGCAGAGATAGCAGGGCGATTTCTCGACCTTGTAGACGGAATCGAAGATCCTCGTCTCAAAAAAGGTGACGGGCACGCCAAGAAGAGCGGCATTGCTTTCTATGACCTTTCGGTTTGCTTCGCTGTATCCCGGGTCCATGACAAGAAAAACAAGCTCGAACGGAAACTTGTTGTGCCGCTTCAGTTCCTGGAACAGCTTGGCCATACACATCGAATCCTTGCCGCCGGAAATGCAGACCGCGATGCGGTCTCCCTCTTCGACCAGCCTGTACTGCACGATCGCACTCACAAATTTGCCGAAGAGGTCCTTTTTGAATTTCCGCCTGATACTGTCTTCAATGTCCAGACGGCGCTGTTCCGGATCGGCCGCGTTCCTCGCCTGGTACCATACCCAGCTGCCGTACCCGCCCTCCAGGTTCCAGGCGTCGTACCCGGCCGCGCACAAAAGTTCCGCTGCTTCCTCCGACTCTTTTCCGTACCTGCAGACCACGACGATGCGCACATCTTTCGCCATGCCGACCGGCAGGATACCTTCCCGGAGCTGCGCGAGGCTTCCGTTCACCGCGCCTTTCATGCTGTCCTTTTCAAATTCTTCCCTGTCCCGCACATCCAGCACCCTGTATGTCCCGCTTTCCCAGGTGCCGAGTTCGGCCGGCGTCACTGTTTTGACCATCTTATCCCTCAAAGATCTGGGTCTCATAGGGGCCCAGGGTATCGGCCGCGGAGCCGAGGATCATGGTGCGGCCTGCCGGCACTTCAAAATGTTTTGTCTCCCCGGTGAAGTTGATGGCAAAGAGCCAGGAACCGGAGGCGTTCTCCTTCTGCATCAGTTCCACGCCCCGGTCGCTCTTTGCCAGCGGGAGTATGCCCGCCTCCGCGCACAGTTTTGCCGTAAGCGCCTCCATCAGTTCGGGGCCGGGCTCCGTGCCGACGTACACGCAGGTGCCTTTCCCGAAGCGGTGTGAAGTAATACAGGGCGTTCCCGCATACCAGCCGCCGGCGTATTCCGCAAGGACTTCCGTATCTTCGGATGGCGTGATGAGATCAGCCCATTTGACGGCAGTGTAAGCTTTTCCTTCGAAGGTGACCTTCACATCCGTACCGCGCAGGCAGTCGTAATCCCGCACCTCCAGACCGGCCGCTTCGGAAAGTCTGCCCGGCAGTTCCCGGTCCGTCATGCAGACGTTGTTTTCATCCTTCACGCCTGTGCGCATGGTGAGCACGAGCGTGCCGCCGTTTTTGACGTAAGCCGTGAAAAGTTCTTCCATAGCGGGCGTCATGAGGTACTGGAGCGGTGCGATCAAAAGCCTGTAGCGCGAAAAATCAGCGTGCGGCAGATCACCGTGTACCGTTCCGCCCTGCACAAAATCGACCGGGATGTTTTGCCCGTACAGAGCCCTGTGCCACGCCTGCAGCTGCCCGGTGTAGGAAAGCTGCGGGTGCTGCGGCTGAATTGTGATCGCATAGTTCTGTCGGAACGAATACAGAATGCCCGCCTGCGCCCGCGGCACCGCGCCCTGCATACGGTCCATCAGCGGCCCTGCCGACTTTATGCAGTCCCTGAGCTCCTCGTACCTGCGGCCGGGCGTCCCGCTGTGCGGCAGGATCCCGTGCCAGTATTGTTCCGTTCCGTAGCGGTACACTCTCCATCGGAAAAACACCACGCAGTCCGCTCCGTGGGCGATCGACTGCATCGTCCATGCGGACAGCTGGCCGGGCTCCGGTGCACGGCTCATCGTCTGCCAGCCCGTGATCCCGGACTGCTGTTCCATGATCCAGTAGCTGCGCTCCTTGAAACTGCGCACCACGTCCAGGGCAGCTGCCGCGCCGGCTTCGCTCCGGGAAGGTGAAAATTCGTCCGGCAGGCAGGGATACTGGTCATGGCTCACGAAGTCCAGCCGTTCGGCCAGGTCATAGTAATCCACCAGCTCCGAAAAGCCCATGAAATTGTGTGTGATGAATTTGCCGGGGCAGATCCTGCGCAGGATCTCCGCCTGCATGGAGGCAAAATCCAGGATCAGGTCCGAATGAAAGCAGTTCCAGTCCAGCATCTGTGAGGGGTTCTCCCCGCAGACTGTGATGCGGGGCGTAGGGATCTCGTCGAAGCTGTTGTATTCCTGGCTCCAGAACGCAGTGCCCCATGCCCTGTTCAATGCATCGACCGAGCCGTATTTTTTCTGCAGCCATTTTCCGAATGCCCTGCGGCAGCTCTCGCAATGGCAAAGATCGCCGTGGCTGTTGCCGAGTTCATTGTCGATCTGCCAGCCGATGACGTTCGGATCATCACGGTAATGCTCCGCTTCTTCCGTCACCATGCGTCGGACATATGCACGGTAAACTTCGTTTGACTGGCAGTCATGGTGTCTGCCACCGAAGCCGCGCGTCCTTCCTTCCCTGTCTGTCGGCAGGATCTCCGGGTGTGCAGCGATCATCCAGGCCGGCGGGGCGGCGCTGGGTGTGCCGATCACTGTTTTGATGCCGTATTTCCCGAGCAAAGCTATCGCCCTGTCCAGCCATGTGAAATCGAACCGGCCGTCCTCCGGCTCCAGCTTATGCCAGGAAAATTCCGCCATACGCACGACCTGCAGGCCCATTTCCTGCATAAGACGCGCATCTGTTTCCCATCTTTCCTCCGGCCAGTGTTCCGGATAATAATCCGCTCCGAAATGTATGTTCATATGTTTTCTGCAGGCTCCTTCCGAATTGATCTTCTGCGCCGCGGCGCAATAATTATTGTATACTATAAATGATTTTCCGGACAAAGATATTCCATGAGGGTGAGAACGATGACTGAAAACAGGCCGTTAGGCAGACAGGAACATGTCACGGGAGGCGGAGCCGGTGTGCACCGCCGCGGCAGCGGACTGGGCACCGGCCCGGTAGGCAGCTCGAACGGATACGGCGGCCGCGGCAGCGGCGGTTCCGGCGGAGGAAGCGGTCCCCTGCGGAGCGGCGGAGGCGGCGGGTGTCTTACCCCGCTCGTGATCGCGATCGCCCTGATCGTACTCGCCGTGACAGGCGGCAAGGGCCTTTTCAGCGGAACCACAGGTACAGGCAGCGCGGACAGCGGCAGCTATGACACCGGCACGGACAGTTCCGGCTCATATAATTCGGTCTCCGGCAGTAATGAAACAGAACCCTCCGGCGACGGCACAATGCAGGCAGGCTCCGCTTCCGACGGCTTCGGCCAGCTTTCCTCTCTTTTCGGCAGCGATTATACGGACACGCTTTCCGGCACCTCTTCTTCCTGGAGCGGCACCGCAGACAACCGCGGCACCCTGAACACGGACGTGGCGCAGGGCGCGCGGGCAAAATACACAAAACTCAAAGGCAGCGGCAAAGACACGGTCACCGTCATGGTCTATATGTGCGGCACCGATCTTGAATCCAAGAGCGGCATGGCCACCTCCGACATTTCGGAAATGGCGAATGCGACACTGTCCGACAACGTGAACGTGATCCTTTACACCGGCGGCTGCACCCAGTGGCAGAACGATGTCGTGAGCAGCCGCACCAACCAGATCTACCGCGTGGCTGACGGAGGCCTGCAGCGGCTTGTAAAAAGCGTCGGCGACAAGGTCATGACCGATCCGGCCACACTCACTTCCTTCATCAATTACTGTACGAAAAACTTCCCTGCTGACCGCAATGAACTGGTGCTCTGGGACCATGGCGGCGGTTCGATCAGCGGTTACGGCTACGACGAAAAACACAGCGACGAAGGTGCCATGAGCCTTTCCGGCATAAAGGCCGCCGTCGTGGATTCCGGGCAGAAGTTCGATTTCATCGGCTTCGACGCCTGTCTGATGGCTACTGCCGAAAATGCCCTGTCCCTGTCCGGAAGCGCTGATTACCTCATTGCTTCCGAAGAGACGGAACCGGGCATGGGATGGTACTATACCAACTGGCTCACGGAGCTTTCCAAAAACACCTCTGTTCCCACGACGACGCTGGCCAAAACGATCATCGACGATTTTGTGGATGTAAGTGCCCAGAAATGCCGGGGACAGTCGACCACGCTTTCCCTGATCGATCTGGCGGAGCTGCAGAAAACATTTCCTTCCGGTTTCAGCACCTTTTCAAAGGAAACCGCACAGCTTATCAGCGGAAACAGCTACAGCACTGTCTCCGCAGCCCGCAGCGGTGCGCGCGAATTTGCAAGCTCCTCGAAGATCGATCAGGTGGACCTGGTGGACCTCGCCGGCCGTCTCGGCACGGACAGTGCCAAGGCCTTAACCGCCTCGGTACTTTCTGCGGTGAAGTACAACCGTACTTCCGACGACATGACCAACGCCTACGGGCTCTCGATCTATTTCCCCTACAAGCGCCTGTCCTATGTCGATACCATGATCAGTTCCTATAAAACACTCGGCCTGGACACCGACTACTCGAAATGCATCTCTTCGTTTGCCAAGATCGAAGCAAGCGGGCAGTACGCTTCCGGCGGCTCTTCTTCGCCTTTTGGCGTGCTGACCGGCGGCTCCTCCTACGGCACTTCTTCCTATGACAGCGGCAGCTATGACGGCAGCTCTTACGGCTCCTATTCGACCGATGCCCTCGGCGAGCTGCTGAATGCCTTCCTCGGCGGAGATGTGAACGGCGTTTCCGGACTGACGTCCTCCAACACCGGCTTCCTGTCCGACCGTTCGGTCAGCAACGAGACCATTGTACAGTCCATTGCCTCTTCACAGTTCGACCCGTCCGCCCTCGTCTGGACTTCTGACGGCGGCCGTCACCTTCTGCATCTTTCCGAGGAACAGTGGGAAAAGGTCCGGAAACTGGACCTGAATGTTTTCTACGACGACGGCAGCGGCTACGTGGATCTTGGGCTCGACAACAACTACTCCTTCAGCGACAGCGGCGATCTGATCGGGGATACCGACGGCACCTGGCTTTCCATCAACAGCCAGCCTGTCGCCTACTATCATCTCGATACCGTCGGCACTGCCGACAGTTACACGATCACCGGCCGCGTGCCCGCAATGCTGAACGGTACCCGCGTCAACCTGATCCTGGTCTTTGACAATGACCATCCGTACGGCTATATAGCCGGTGCCCGCACCGACTATGTAAACGGGGAAACAGACACACTGGCAAAATCCATGACCGGCCTGCAGGCCGGAGACAAGCTGGATTTCCTGTGCGATTACTACACGTATTCCGGAACCTACCAGGACAGTTATTACCTTGGGGAAGAAATGACGGTCGACGATCCCGCCGATATTGAGATCAGCAACACGAAGATCACGGGTGACGGCGGCAAGCTGAATGTATGCTACTGCTTTACGGACTGTTTTGACCAGCAGTACTGGACGGCACCGCTGATCGAAGAGTGAACGCCGTCACACCTCTCTCACATCCTCGAGACGGTTCATCAGCCGCATGAAATGTCCCAGCGTATCCGCATCTTTGACCGGATGCCCGGACAGCAGGAACGCGGTGTGCCGGCGCGCACGCAGGTCCCCGGGCGTAGCTGCCCGGGCATCCGTGCACCCTTCGCCCTGCGGGATGCCGAGCATGTCGCGGAGATGGCGTACCGTTCCGCGCCGTCCATCCACCAGAACTGTCCCTTTTCCGAAGATCGTGCGGAAAGCCGGCTTGAAATAATTAAAATGCGTGCAGCCCAGCACCAGAGCATAATACTCTTCCGGCTTCCGGTCGCCGAGCTGTTTTTTCAGATACTGCAGGACAGCAGGGGAATCGAATTCCTCTCTCTCTGCAAACATGACCAGTTCCGGCAGAGGCAGAAGTTCCACACAGTGTTCCTCATCCACCCGTTCCAGCAGATTCCGCAGTTTTTCCTCTCTCAGCGTAACAGGCGTTGCCGTGACCAGTACACGGCGTCCGTCATTTTTTTCCACGGCCGGTTTAACGGCCGGCTCCATACCGATGATCGGCAGCGTGTATTTCTGCCTGAGCCGGGAGATCGCAACTGCGGTCGCCGTGTTGCAGGCAATGATGACCGCATCGACACCCTGCGAAGCCAGGCAGTCTACCGCGCTGTCCGCATAGCCGCGTATCTCCTGCGCGGTACGCAGCCCGTACGGCACATGTTCCGTATCGCCGTAAAAAAGATACTCCGTGTCCTGCGGCAGTTCATGCCAGCATTCGTTGAGGACGGACAGGCCGCCCACACCGGAGTCAAAAATTCCTATCTTCATACAGATCATTCCTTCCCGAGCAGTTCCTTCTTCAGAAAGCGTACAGCCAGATCCTGCCTGGCTTCCGCATAAGCGATCTTTTCATAATCGTGCCCTGCCCCTTCTATCTCGGTCAGGACCGCCCTGTCGCCGAGCACCTGCTTCAGCTTCCGTGAAAAGGCGATCGGTACGACTTTGTCCTTCGTGCCGTGTACGATCGAAACGTCCCCTTTGAAGCCGGCGGCGATCCCGTAAAAATCCGTATTGACGGCATCCCTGTAATAGATCTCCCCCAGCCTGAGACCGCCTGCATCGACATATCCGTCCCGCTGCAGGACATCCGGGTCAAGATCCTCCGCGATGCCTCTCTTCCATTTATCTCCGATGGAAAAGGCCGGCGACCAGAGACTTTCGCACACCAGCTCCTCCGGATGGCTTCCTGCGAGCAGCGCCGCGACAAGGCCTCCCTGGCTCATGCCGTGTACTGCGATCCTCCCGGGATCCGCAAAGGGCTGTCTGCGTGCAAAATCCAGGATACTCTCCGCATCCTGCAGTTCCGTAAGGACCGACATATCCTGAAACCTGCCGTCACTTTCGCCGCTGCCCAGGAAATCGAACCTCACGCTGGCGATCCCTTCCGCCGCCAGCCGTTTGGACAGCTCTGCATTTGAAAAACCGGTCCCGATACGGTTTCCTGCAAATCCGTGCAGGATCAGCACCACAGGAACGCGGTGTGTTTCGTCCGCTCCGGACGGCACATGCATCATGCCGCGCATCGTAAGACCGTCCCGCGTCAATGTCACATACCGCGGTTCCGGTTCGTATCTGTTTCCGGACATGCCTATTCTCCTCCCGACATACCGGCCAGCTGCTGTGCGTAAGCCACTGCCTGATCCGCGGCCGCCTGGGCTGCTTTCGCGGCCTGTGCGAGTTCCGCATCATCCGGTGCGTTCTGCGAAGCCTGCATGGCTTCCGCCGCTGCCTGCTGCGCGGCCTGCGCTGCCTGCAGGGCCTGTGTCACTGCCGCCTGGGTCGCAGCCTGCTGCCCTGCACTGCCGCCGGAAGCATCTCCTGCGGGTGCTGTTGCTGCCGCTGCCGGTGCGGATGCGGTCTGTTTTGAAGAAGAATCTTCTGTCACGGACGCGATACCTTTTTCCTCGTTATAAGCGATCGCTTCCTTCTGTGTCATGCCGCCGTAGACCACGACAGCCTCACCCTGCCTGACGTTGTCGAACACCTTGCCGGCCATTTCAGGCGGCAGGTTCACAC
>JALCRM010000001.1 GCA_022652545.1 Lachnospiraceae bacterium | reverse complement strand
GCCCTGTACAGCGGACAGGTCCAGATTTGTTTTTCCCTCACTGTCCGCAAAAATGCGCAGCTTCAGCATCTTCTCGATCATTCTGTCGGCAGTGCTTTCATTATCTTCATCCGTGATACCGATCAGGACCATAAAGCCGCGGCCGATACTGCCTGCCGTATGACCATCAATATCCACTGAAGCTTCCTGCACGCGCTGGATCACAAATTTCATGTCAGATCATTGTCCTTTCCGTCGGTTTCCCCTTTCGTATCTGAAGTTCTATTCTCCTGCTGCTCTATCTCTGTATGCTGCTGCGCTGCTGCCGGTTTCTGTTCTTTTTTCTTATCTGTTCTGAAAAAGATCGTCCAGGGAGAGTCCAGTTTGCGGGCCACATATTTCTGATCCGCACTGCCGTCGAACATATGGATCTGCCCCTGCTCGATATAAGCGCAGTTCATATACTTCTGTGTATCCGTCGGCAGGTTCTTTTTGATCAGTTTCCTTTCCGTACGGTGGCTGACCCACGCATATAAAACCGCAAACAGCGGCACACCGATGATCCACCCCGCCAGCCCGAACAGACCGCCAAACAGCAGGATCGAAAAAATCACCCAGAAACTTGACAGGCCTGTGGAGTCTCCAAGGATCTTGGGACCCAGTATGTTGCCGTCAAACTGCTGAAGAATGATAACAAAGATCAGGAAATACAGAGCCTGCAGAGGATCTATGAAAATGACCAGAGCAACACCGAAAATAGCTCCGATGTAGGGGCCGAAGAAAGGTATGATATTTGTCACGCCAACGACCACAGACACAAGATTAGCATAGGGTGTGCCGATGATCGTCGTGCCGATATAGCACAAAATGCCTATGATCAGAGAATCCAGCAGTTTTCCGTTGATGAAACCGACAAAGGTTCGGTTGATGTTCCGGAAAGCCCCGATCACTTCATTGGCATTCTCCTCTTTGAACAGACTGTAAGCCAGCTTCTTAAACTGACCGGCCAGCTTTTCCTTTGAATAAAGAAGATATATAGATACAATGATGCCGACAATAAAATTAAAAATCCCCTTCACAGTCTGATACAGACTGCTCGAAACCGTCCGTACGACTTTGTCCAGGTTCGGCATTACCGTATTGGAAAGATAACTGCTGATCTTCGACGAAGCATCGCCAAAAAGGCTCTCTATGCTGCTTGCCGTCTGCTCATCAATATTCTGGGAATAATCTGAGGAAAGCAGTTTCTCAATGGATTTTTGTGCGTTGTTCACGTAACCCTGGAAATTTTCTGCGATATTTCCGATGCTGCTGACGATCTGCGGAACGATGATGATCGTCAGGACAACCAGGATCGCTATAAAAATCGTTTCTGTCAAAAAGATCGAAAGCCTGCGCATGGAACGCCACTCTTTGCTTCCGTTCGGCTGGGACAGGTCGATTCCTTTTTTCCTCCCGTGCGGCTTCAGCCACTTATTTTCAATGCCGTTCAGCATGGGTGTGATGATCAGCGCGATCACGACGCCCCAAAGTACGGCCGACATCATATTGACCAGTTTAACGAAACCGTCTCCGATCCTGGAGCCGTGGAACATCAGATAGTAAACGAAAAGTATCGCCACTACTGTCAAAAAAGCGGTCACTGCCCATGTGATCTGTTTTTTATCCGGCTTGAACTTCATGCTGCCTCCGCGTATTCTTTGCTCTTGTCAGTGTCGTAAATGTCCTTCAGGCTTTATATTTCTTACTATTCTACGTGCTATCCCCGAATAACGCAAACCCAAATGCCACTTGTTTTATATGGAATTTTCATTCTATAATGAGGCAATTCCGTAATGAACTTCATCCGCGGAAAAGTCAGGATCTGACAGGGAAGGAACCATGCAGGGCAAAACTGAAAACTACGCTGAAGAGCAGGATAATCTAAATACATTGAAGATGCGCCAGGTGCTGGACACGCTGCCGCGTTTCTGCCGGCAGTTTTTCCGGGGCATTGAGGAAAGCACCGCGCCCCGCACCCGTCTGGCCTATGCTTACGATCTTCGCGTCTTTTTTGAATTTCTTCACAACACCAACAGCGAATGCCGGAAGACAGCAATCGAAAACTATAGCATAGATATACTTAACCATATCCAGAAAGAAGATATCGAAGAATTTCTGGAATACGTTACCTATTATGATAAGGATGGCAAAAAACTCACAAATGAGGAACGCGGCAAAGCGCGCAAGCTTTCCACCATCCGGAAGATGTTCCACTATTTTTACTGCTCTGAATTGATCGATAAAGATGTGGCTGAACTGATCCCGCTGCCAAAACAGCACGAAAAGGCCATTATCCGGCTGGAGCCTGATGAAGTTGCCATCCTGCTCGACCAGGTCGATGCCGGCACGGACCTGACTGCCGCAGAAAAACGCTTTCACAAGAGGACACATCTGCGTGACATTGCCCTGCTTACACTGATGCTGGGAACGGGCATACGTGTCTCCGAGTGTGTTGGGCTGGATCTGAACGATGTCAATTTCAAGGAAAACGGCATTCGTATCCACCGGAAAGGCGGGTACGAAGCCATCGTATATTTTGGCGACGAAGTCGAAAAAGCCCTTAAGGATTACCTTGAGGAGCGCAGCCATATCATTCCGCAGTCAGGCCATGAGAATGCTCTCTTCCTCTCTCTGCAGGACCGACGGATCACTGTGCGCGCTGTCGAAAATCTGGTCAAGAAATATGCTTCGCGCGTCACAACACTGAAGAAGATCACACCGCACAAACTCCGCAGTACATATGGCACCAGCCTGTACCGCGAGACCGGTGATATTTATCTGGTTGCGGATGTGCTTGGACATAAGGATGTCAATACGACCAGAAAACACTACGCGGCCATCGAGGAAGACCGCCGCCGCAGCGCTGCCAACATAGTGAAACTAAGAGAAAACCAATAAATCAATTTTTAAACATTTCAACAACTGAATAGTGCTCTTTTCTATCGTAAAAGAGGCAGCGGAAAAGGAGGTTACTTCAACACTGTACCCTCCTTTTGGGGTTGATTTATAAGATAATATGGTAATGATAAATAATCATTTTTAATTATTTGTCATATAGTAATATTCCTCACCTTCACCTATGAATACCAACTACAACTCGTACTACTTGCCATAGTATTTAGCTTCCCAAAGCCTCCGAAAGGTGAGCTTTAACGTTAGTTCACCCGTGACGTCATCTTACTATTTTGGCCGTTTTTGTAACGCAATATATACTAAAATATTTCTATGAGACTGGATGTTGAAACATTACATGATCGGCAAACTGAATATATATATTCAGTAGAAGGCGCGACCGAAACTGATATAAAAATTTGCGATGATTTCGCTAAAGGAGTGTCTATTACTTCTCTCTCATTGAAATATCAGTGGAGTGAACGCACTATTCGACGAATCATTCACCGCGTCAAAGTCTTTCTCTCTGATCCTCCGAAGACACTTTCCATAGAAAACTTCTATTTATCTTAGTCCATGGAGAGCAACAAACTAACAACAAATCCGCACATCAGTCAATATAAAGCATATAAGACTGCAGATTTCCTGATTTATGTTCAATATCTGTCTGTTCACATTTCTAATGTCCGCATGCTACAATAATTGTATCTGTAAAAATACATTCTCTGATATACAAAAACGAAAGGAGCCGAGCATGAGAAAAAAGATTTCAATGTTTTTGGTTATGTGTCTGATACTGTCAATGTTCTCAGGAATGGCTGTATTTGCCAATGACGAAGATGTCGGAGAAAAGTACCACGTTTCACTTTCCGCTCATGAATTGACTCTCGTTCAGGGGTCCGAAGGCTATATTACCATGAGCGCCGACTGTCCGGTGGCTGTCCGTGACAATGGCCTCGGCACCGGTACCTATGCTGAGATCCAGGCCGAAGGCGTAGGAAACTATACGGTATATATCAACATCGGGCAGAATGAACCTGTGGGCATGATTTACTTTGAGTTCTATGAACCCGACGACAGCGATTACGGTCTTCTGGCACAGCTCAATGTAACCGTAAATCCGTATACAGCCCCAACCCCTGCACCCGCACCCACACCCGCTCCGACTCCTTCAACGCCTTCGAGTACGCCTACAACACCTTCGTATCTGGATTCCGTGAAGGCACTTTTCCCCTACGGCTTTGAATTTGTTACCTGCAGCAATCTGACGCAGGCGATTGTCGTATGTGATTCGACAAGGACCATCGGAAGACTGTACCAGAGCGGAGTTCCGCTGGGAACCTACATTGTCGTCGATAATTACGGCATTGGATATCCCCAGATTTTCACACAGCCTGTCGGCTATCTCGGGCAGGTCTATGTAGGTGTAAATGTGCCGAATACATTCGGCAGACCGCTCGCCATTCGCATCGACGCAGCGTCAAAAGCCCAGTTCCTTGCGAGAGGTATTTACGGACTCTTCCTCAACAATGTTTTCGTTCCCTGGTCATAATGTGTAATATCGCAAAGAGCCGGTGTCACACAGACACCGGCTCTTGTATATCTGCCCTTCTTCACAAATTCCTTACTTTGTCACTTGTTCTGCTCCGATACCTAAACGAAAGCGCCACCGATACATCCGGCTGTTTCTGCAACTGCTCGATCACCGAATGGTGGAAACTGACGAAAAGGGGCGTATCAATGGATACTTCGGCGCCGCTCTTCGCATTTGCGATCGCCTTTGCAGCATCCGCATTGAACTGCCAGTAGACCGTAATCGGCCTGACTTCCGAAACATAACCGCAGTCCGGGCAGCGGCACTTCATTTCTCCGTCGTCCGTGTCCGTAGCTTCTCTCACCACGTCCCAGCCCATGTTCGGATGTGTGCAGGTTTTAACATCTGAGGATGCGGAAGGTGCCGTGGCTCTTCCGCGGGATATGACAAAGGTTGTTTTAAACGCATTGAAATGTAAGCTCTTGTCCCTCTCTGCGATAAAAAAGAGAGAATATCGTCCATCTGAAAATGTCTTAAGTTCTTCCTTTCCCTTTGCTGTAAACATCAGAATGCCGCTTTTTGAATCGAACGAATAACATTCCCCTGAAATCAGATAATAGGCCCCGCTGCTGTCATCCCCTATGTGACTGATAAAAAGAATATCAATCGACGGGACATTGGTCCTGAATTTCAGATTGTCTCCGCGGTCCGGATCTATCATCTGTCCTGCTCCTTCCGTGATGCCGTATTCTGACCGTCCATAAACAGACAGTCGGGCTGCATTGCCTGGCTGTCCGTTGACAACTGCCATTGCAATACTGCGGAAGGGTCGTTCTCATCCACGGCATATGTGACCGAATCACCATCTATTGCAAAATACAATTGAGGACTGACGTGATATCCTTCTCCGGAAGCAGCTTTTGCATTGGCCGACGGCAGAAAAACGAGTGCCAGCATTATCAGAATTGCGGCGGTCAAATTGCATATGCTCTTTTGAATATATGTCATCTTCCGCCCTCTCTTCCCTATGAAAAAAACATCCAGCCTGCTGTTTCATATACTGCAGTCAGCCTCATAAATATTGATCATAGGCTTTATCCAACAACAAACTAACAACAAATAAATCAAAATTCTAAGATTTCAGCTGAAAAATTCATCAAATAAGAAAAATCTACCTGGAATTTAAAATTTGTTGTTAGTTTGTTGTTCTGTTGACATTATATTAATGTCATGTGGCTGTTTTCTTATTAGAAATATTCTTTGGAAATAGAAGCTAATACCCCCGGGTTCTCTTCATGGAGGAAAGACATGAAAAAGATAATAAAGCGTATTATACTCTCAGTTCTTGCAGTCATTGCGCTGGCTGTCATCGTTTTCACCGGCATATATTTCACGCGTATTCAAACGATCAGAAGCATCAAAAAACTCACCAATTACGGCAGCGGATATAACCTCTACCGTATGGACTGCAGGTATGACTACAATCTTGACGATATAATCAACTATGGCATTCACGATAACCAGTCCATGAGCAATGCAATCATTAAAGAGACTCTTCCTCTTTTGCCTGTCCACATTAAAACTCCGCCTTACGGCTGTACAGCATTTACACTGGTAGATGCGGACGGCAACGTCAGAATGGGAAGAAATTATGATTTTAAAAACAGCACATCCTCTATGATGGTCTGCTGTACACCCAAAAACGGCTACAGGTCGATCGCATTTGCCGCATTGGATAATATATCCGCAAACGATCCGAACAAAAGCATCAAAAACAAATTATCGAGCCTTACCGCTCCCTTCATCTGCCTTGACGGCATT
Organism: Lachnospiraceae bacterium; assembly: GCA_022652545.1. Taxonomy (GTDB): domain Bacteria; phylum Bacillota; class Clostridia; order Lachnospirales; family Lachnospiraceae; genus CAG-791. The sequence continues at coordinate 524,156 of JALCRM010000001.1, read as the reverse complement.
AACGAAAAAGGTGTGTCGATCGCTGTTTTGGCGCTGGACAGTGAGCCGACGCTCCAAAACACCGGTAAGCCCGTCATTTCCACCACTCTAGCGATCAGACTCGTGCTCGACCGGGCAGCAACCACGGAAGAAGCTGTCGCGCTGCTCAAAAATTATGATATGTTTGCTTCCGGCGGCCACGATTATCACTTCTATGTCACCGACGCGTCAGGTGACGGCCGGGTGATCGAATACGACTGCGAGAGTCCGACGCGGGAATTAGTTGCCATCCCGACTGTGGCAGTGACTAATTTCTATATTCTCTATAAAGAGAAGGCCTATTCCAATCAGGAGAACGGCTTGTACGGTCACGGCATGAAACGATATGAGGCTGTGCTGGATGTTTTTAAAAAGCAAAGAGATAACTATACAAACTATACTGCGTGGAATGCTCTTAAAGCGGCCGCGCAGTACCCGGATCCGAATAAAGTCAAGAGCAACACGCAGTGGTCGATCGTTTACGACAATACGAACCTGACCGCCGAAGTCGTCATCCGCCGCAACTGGAACGATGCTGCCGTATATGGATTGCAAAAGATCCGGTAATCGCTATGCAATTGCCGGATCCTTTTATACTTCTATCGTTTACTCAAGCATCAATTGGCACTGTTCTGTCTGGTAAAGTGCAGGTCCAGGATCTTCCCTGCTGTATCTGATCCTCCGAACATTTTCAGGGTAATACTATGCTTTCCGGTAACTTTAAAGCGCATCTTCCCGTAACAATCCTGAAAATCCGGACTGTTACTTACTTTAATACCCGCCGCTTCCGCTTTCGAATCATCGATATAGAGTTTAAATTCTGTTTTGTCGCTTACCGTTGCCCTGATTGAGACCCCCTCTGGTACGTCTGAGAAATCAAGGTATTTGAAAGTGATCGTATCCCCGGCACGCATACCGTTGATATATTGCACGCAGACATCCTGCACAAGGCCTGCGTCAACGTAACACTTGCCTGACAACAGACAGGCTCTGTATGCATCAATTACCGAAAAAGCATCCAGCGGGCCTTCAACACCCTGCGAAGTCATCTCTACCTCATCAATCGTCCCGTCCGGATTGAAATGGATCGGTTCCATGCATACATGCCGGCTGAAGAAGCTGTTCTGTGTAGATCTGTGATAAAACACATACCAGTTGCCGTTTATTTCGGCAATGGATCCATGGTCATTCCAACTCTGCGGATCGCATCCGGTATTGTCTATGATGATTCCTCTTTTTACATAGGGGCCCAGGGGATGCAGGCTGGTGGCATATCCCATACAGGTAGGGCGTCCGCGCGATATGTCAGAATAGACCAGATAGTAGATCCCGTTTCTTTTCCGGATGGAAGACCCTTCATGAAACCCGTCTTTCACATCCGTTATAATGTTTCTGGTAACGGTGCTGTCTACCAGTCTTCTGTTTTCAAGATCCAGTTCTCCGCCGTTCAGAGAGATCTGGCCCCAAAAATAATATACTTTTCCATCGTCATCCACAAAAACAGAAGGGTCGATCCCGGTTTTATCAGCCGGGAGCAGCGGACCAAGATCAGTAAAAGGCCCCTGCGGAACCTTCGATTCTGCTATTCCCTCACATCCTCCTTCCTGGCAGTAAAACAGATAGTAAGTGTCGTTGATCTTTACACAGTCCGGTGCATACAGCGGCAATGCCTTTCTTTCAGGATCATTGACAGAACCGCTTGTAAAAACATTTCGATAAGCCTTCCAGTGAATCAGATCATCTGAAGAAAACACATGATAGACATTGCTGCAGTAATTCATATTTCCGCATTTATCCGATGATCCGTATAAATATATCTTCCCATCTCCCCACTGTCTGGCTTCGACATCAGGAATAAAATATTCTATCGGTAAAATAGGATTCATGTCATCCTTTCACTGCACCTGCCATCATACCTTCGGTAATTGCTTTGGAGAAAACTGCATACAGGATAATGATCGGCAGGATCGAGATCGCAATGGCAGCGCTCATAGCACCGAGATCCTGCAGCATGCCATTGTTCAGGTTGTTGACTATCAGAGGAACTGTAAATTTTTCTTCACTGAAAAGCAGGATCATCGGAGTAAAGAAATTATTCCAGTATGCTACGAAATTAAAGATCGCCATCGTAGCCAGACTCGGCTTTGACAACGGCAGAACAAATTTATGAAACAGTTCCACTTCCGTGCTGCCGTCGATCCTTGCCGCATCGAGCAGATCATCATCCATGGCGATGTTAAGATACTGGTAAACAAAAAATATGGTAGATGAATTTGCGACGCTCGGAAGAATCAGCGGCCAGTAAGTATCCAGTATATTCAGGCTTCTGGACAGTCTGAACAGACCTATGATCCCGAGCTGTCCCGGAACCATCATGGAAACCATAAGGAGTGTATAGATCAGTTTCTTCAGTTTGAATTTGTACTCAAACAGGCCGAATGCCGTCATTGCGCCGAAATAAATTGAAAGTGCGGTAGACAGTATGGAAACATAAAAACTGTTTCCAAATCCCCTGGCGATATTCACACTGTCAGTAAGATGTCCCATGTTTTCAAAAAAGTATCTTCCCGGAATGATCTGCAGACCGGTGTAAAGTTCCTGCGTAGAATGGGTCGCATTGATAATCATGATATAAAATGGAAAAACACATATCAGAAGAAGGAATATAAGAAGTATGTAAATAAGAATGATTGATACTCTCTTTTTCATTATTCTTTATCCTTTCTTCCATACATCACCCTGAAGAACAGAAGTGAAAAGACCACGATGATGATAAAGAGACCGTAGGATATAGTGGCGCCGTATGGATAATCATGATTTCTGAATGCCATGTTATAAAGATAAAAGACCATGGTCATCAGGGATTTATTAGGCTCCGCAGACCCTTTGGACAGTGTCATAGGAATATCGAAGGTCTGCATTCCGCCGATCAGAGATGTGACCAGGACATACACCATCGTCGGACGCAGAAGCGGCAATGTGATCTTGAACAGCCGCTGCCAGCTGTTTGCTCCGTCTACAATGGACGATTCGATCACATCCTGAGAAATGGCTGCGATCCCTGCTGTCAGAATAATCGAGGAATAGCCGAACCACATCCACCATTGAATAAATGAAGTGATTCCCTGGGCAAATGCCGGACTCGACATCCAGTTGACTTTTTCTTTAATGATGCCGAGTGCCAGCAGAATATTGTTTACACTTCCTGTCTGCCATGAAAACATTGCCAGAAACAAAGCACCGATGGATGCCGCGGTCACAAGATTGGGCAAATAAAATACCGCCCTGAAAAATCCTGCCGCCTTCAGATGATATTGTGTCAGCAAAACGGCCAGGATCAGTGCAGCGATCAACTGAGGTATAAAACACATCAGCCATATCTTCCATGTATTCAGTACACTTTTCCAAAAGACCTTATCCTGTGCCAGCTCTGTATAATTGCCAAAGCCGATGAATGTGAAGGTATTGTTACTCTCCTGATAAGTAAGGCTCAGATAGAAACTGTAGATGATCGGGTACAGCTGGAAAACCAGAAATACAATCACAAAGGGCAGGCAAAACAACAGACCCCACTTTGCACGCTTTTTCTTCATATTTTCCTCTCCGGTAAAATACAGACTGTCTGATCTGTTTACCACATCAGACAGTCTGTATTGTCTGCACTAGTTTACCTTTACATCTCTGCAGTTTGTGGAAACATCATCTTTGAACTGGGCAATGGCAGCGTCCTTTGTCAAAGTGCCGTCCAGATACAGATTTACATTGTTCATCAGCAGATTACCGATCGTATCATCGTATTTTGTTACGATTTTGGTGTTAATGCTCTCAAGCTGGCTGTTAAAGTATTCCATCGTATTCTGCCCGCCGCACCAGTCATTCGTATAGTCTTTGCTGACCGCCTCGTTTACGGATACCGAACTTGTATAGTCGGATTTATCTTTTACGAACTGCGTCAGGAAGTCCTTGTTCGTCCCGACAAAATTCACATACAACCATGCAAGATCCTTATTTTTACTTCCTTTATAAATGCCCAAAAACGATCCACCGTTAAAATAGGATTTCGGCATTGATGCCAGTCCCCAGTTACCTTTTGAATTTGGTGCTCCTGTCTGGATCACATATTCCAGCCCCCATGTAGGCAGGCAGTATCCGAATACGGAATCATTCGACGTCGAAGCGATCCACTCGTCACTCCACCATGTAAGCTTTGCATCATAGTCATTGTCCCTGACCTTCTTCGCCAGGTCAAAGAAGTCCGAAATATATGGGTCCATAGTAAAGTTGCCATCTGTTACCCAGGGACTGGTTCTGTAGCCATAGTTTGCAAATGTCCAGAGATCATTCGTTCCGGCAAACATGTGGGTCTTGTCCCCCGATCCCGTTTTGATCTTTTCAGCAGCATCCATCAGTCCATCCATCGTGGAAAGCATTTTTGAAACTTCCGCCGGATCATCCGTACCGAGATACTTCTTGGCAAGGTCCCTCTTATACCAGAAACCTCCTGGAGTTGCCTGATATGTGAGCGCACGGACATTGCCATCGGCATCCGAAGCCACTTCTTTGCAATACGGCACCTCGTCGCTTGTATCCGCATTATATGGCGCTGCAGAAAGGTTCTCCCATGCATCGGCGTCGATATAATACTTGACGTTCTTAACATCAGAATAGAAAACATCAGGTCCCTTAGTACCGTTTTCTATAACTGTCTGGATCTTCGTGTCATAATCTGTTCCAATCTGTGTGTAATTTACCTTTACATTCGGATAGGCTTTTTCAAAAGCTGTAACCTGATATTCCGGATCTGTCGTCCACCCCCATACTTCGAGTGTCCCTTTATAGTCAGCATTTGCCTTCGTACTGCTTCCGGCTGCAGCTGTCGTCTCATCAACGGAAGATGATGAGCTTGCTGCGTTTTTTGTCGAACCGCAGCCTCCAAGCATAGATACCGCAGTCATACCAATTAATAGTACTGATAATGCTCTTTTCATTTTTTCCTCCATGAGGAGGATCTTCCGATCCTCCGAAGTGGCAGCCGGTGCGTCAGAACCGATGCTGCGGTTTGAAAGTGCAGCATCAGCGGCACTTTCAAACTTTCCTCTTTACGTTCACAAAAATGTTCTATAAAAAATGGTAGCGCTCCCATTTTTTAGCAAAATAAAATGCGGATATTAAGTCATGTAGTCTCCCGTTCAACGATCCTGCAATCAAATACCTGAGACTCTCCATACGGAATATCATCCTCGATCTTTCCTATTATTGCCTTTACAATACAGGATGCCATTTTTTGCATCGGCTGAGATACCGTCGACAAAAGGACCGCCGGTTCAAAGTTAAGAAAGTGTACGTCATCAAAGCCCAAAACAGCAATATCCTTCGGTATACTGATCCCCTTCTTCTGTAAAGCATAGACCAGGCCGTAGGCCATCATATCCGTGTCGCAGAACACTGCATCCACACCTGACTTAATCACCTTATCTGCAAATTTATAGGCGGTCCTGTTATCACGCTTCGCTTCAAAATACATCTTGATCTTCAATCCGTGCTGAGACAAAGCTTCCGCAAACCCGTCGTGTCTTTCGCAGCTCTCCTGAAACCCCGACTGTACGCTGCCCATATATCCGATCTTGCGGTATCCTTTGCCGTACAAATACTCTGCCGCAAGCTCTCCGCCTTTTCTATTATCAATATCTACCGAAATAGCTCCCTTTTTAACATACTTGATCTTAAAGAGCGCCACCGGCATCTTCATATCAATAATTTTCTCAACATTTTTCGGAAGATTATTTTTTTGGCCGCATAGTATATAGCCGTCGACCTTTCCATACAGCATTGCGATCTCATCGTCACAGCCATCGCTTTCTCCGTTTGAAGAAGCAAAAAGAGCCAGATAACCGCATTTTCTGCAGGCGTCAAAAATATAGTTGTTCATTGCGCCAAAAAACGGATCCGAAACATCATATCCGCAGATAACGCCGATTATCTTATTATGCTTTTTAGCCAGCATTTGTGCCGATGTGTTGGGAACATAATTCATTTCGCGAATTGCCTTAAGCACCTTGTCCCTGGTTTCCACTTTTACAAGGCCGCTGTTCATCAGCACCCTTGAAACGGTCGTTTTGGAAACACCGGCATATTTTGCCACATCACTGATATTCATGATCTCGTCACCTGCATCACTTAACTACGGAAATATTACTTCTAAATGGTAGCGGTTTCAATACAGAATATTCAACAAATTTTTCGGGCATATCATGGCAATTATTATAGTCTGGCCACGCTATCGCGGTCTGAAAGGCTGTGCTTTTCTTCAGCCTCTTACTATCAGCATCCTTACCAGTTCCGTGATCAGCCATGCACCGCCGCCGACCAGCAAAGCACAATACAGCAGACAGGTTCCGCATCCGCTTCCGCCCATCTCCCTTGTGGACATATCCTGCAGGAACGGAGGCATGCCATCGTCACCCATGATCTCTCTCCCGTTTTCATTCTCTTACCATGACATCACAGTTCTTCGATATCCCGTTATTTTTCCGGCTTACTGCTTACATTGTCCTTCAGGGCAAAACTGCCGTTCACACCTAAGGTCTGCGAAACGCTGAGTGCATCCAGATCTCCGAAATGCCACCATTCCGAAGAAAGAGGAGTAAGTCCGGCGTCGGTGCAGTACTTCTGCAGTTTCAAGGCAAAACTGGTCATTGTGGACGCCGGTTTCACGCTCTTCCAGGCTGTGACAGAGTGCGAAGCGACACCATACTGGAATGTACACGCTCGGATGCTCAGTTCATGGATATCCGTCGGCATCTGACAATCCTGATCTTTATCGTAAACGATCTTTCCGGAAACCAGGGCAGCATCCCCATGCGTCGTCGGAATGTCATCGCTGTATACGTCCCCGAGGCTGCATTCTGTCACAACGGCATATTCATGGTCACCCATCTTTCTTTTTTCCCATTTTGTCAAATGCACAAGCGAAGTATCGATGGCAACGCCCCTCTGATGATCGGAAAGGCTCTGGGCTATAAACCAGCTGCTGTTCCAGCTTCCTGAATTGATCCCCGCGTGCACCTTGGAATTGGTACGGTCAAGGGTATCCAGCGCACTCATGACCTTCATCTGGGTCTCATACGGCCTGAAGCTTTCATAGATCATCAGGCAGTCTCCCTGCTGCAGGGCTTCCTGCTGTGCCGCATAGATCTTCAGTGCCATGCCGTAGAAAACCGGCATATTGAACTGCTCTGTGTCGAACCGTGCATTGTGTGAGGATGCTGAATAAAGTTTCTCGCCCGTTACATCCGGAAGCCTTATCCCGGAACTCAGGAAAAGCGAACTTACCGAATTGGAATCGTAATAGATGATGGACGGGATCACATCCGGCAGGTTGATCATGCAGTTGTTGCCGTCGACCCAGCCTTCCGTCCCGTTACAGCGGATCTTCCATATGCCTGAATCATCGCCCTCGAGAATCTCGAATGCATCCCCCGGGGCCATGGAAGCAATGGTATTTCCCGCATCCTGCGCATCCCGGATGGAAATCGCACAGGGAGCATATCCGGTCGCGCCGCTGACCGGAAGTTCAAACGGCAGATCATTGCTGGTATATTGCAAAATACTGTTTTCACCGGCAGCAGCTGCCGTTCCGGCTGTACCGGATGTCCCGGAAGTATCTTCCGTCCCGGTCCCCTGAGAATTTCCTTCCTCCGTTACCTCCGGGGCATCTGCATAATGAGGGGCATTCGGATCGCTTTGCTGCTGGGGCTTTTTTACATCATGATACACATTGCTCTTATACAGGAAATACACACCGCCGCCCATCAGGGCTGCAGTAAGCAGGATAAGCAGCGTTTCCAGGATTTCCCTGACTTTCGTCCGGCGGCTGCCTTTTCCGGTATTTTTCTCCCTGTCCCTGTGCTGATCCTCATCCATACTAATACTCGATTCCCCACTCCCGCTGCTTGATCAAAGGCTTGATCGGATAATTTGAATAGGTCCGCTCAAACATATTATAGTGATTTGCAAACTGCAGTTCAGAATCAAAAATATACCATCCGCCGTCAATATAGACTTCATCCCAGCTGTGCGGCGTAACACCTCCTCTGGCGGCACTGACCTGCCCGGTGATCACTTTTACATTGTAACCCAGAGCTTTCGCAAGGTATGCAAAACTTGCTGCAAAACGGAAACAATTTCCTTTATGGCTGCTCAGCATCTGCAGCGCGAAGTCTGCGGTCCAGTCTCCGGAAGGTGTTTCATACGTCCTCCTGTAACTCGCATTGCGGATCAGCCAGGAATACACCGCGTTCAGTTTCTGCTTCTGCGTCATGCTGCTGTTCGTCACGGAACCGATCACACTGTTTGCGATATTCAGCACCTGCTGTCTTGTCGGATCCGAAGCGGTCTGCGTCCCTGCTGTCTGTGCAGGAGCGGCAGGCGTCCCTGTCCCTGCGGCCAGTGCTGCGGCATCTGCCCCGGTATAGCGTCCGTCTGCGCCGATCTGTTTTCCGTCTATGGTCGTATTCACAGCCATCGTACCGTCCTGGCCAAAATAAAAGACATCGCTGCCGATCTGCTGCCAGCCTGTTTTGACCACGCCTTCGGATGTCAGATAGTAGATTTTGTCCCCGACCCTGACCAGCCCGACCTGAATATACCCCTGCTCATTCAGATAATATGTACGGCCCATATAATGGAGCCAGTCATTTTTGAGGAAGGTGCCGTCAGGCAGTGCCCATTCCACACCGTAATCCGCCTGAACAAAACCCTCTCCCGGAGCAGCGATCCCTACATCCCTGGCACATACAGGAAGAGCCGGCACTGCGGCAATCAGCAGGGCTGCGGCTAACGCGCCGACTGTTGACCATATCCACGATCTGAAAGATGTTTTTACCTGCATTCTCATTTCCTCCCCACGCCGGAAACTCGCGGTTTCCGAATTCGTGTTTTTCCCGTCTATTGCGGTACATCCATGTCCGCATCCTGCAGCACGGTATACTGTGCATCCTTTTCACCGATCAGCCTGACACGGATCCGGGTACCGACCACGTTGATGTCGGATAAATAAAGCAGATATCCGTAGTCTGATATGGCAGTCTCCGCATCGGCACTGCCCGTTCCCGCCGTCGCAGCTTCCGTCTCGGATTCCAGGTTGTCGGAAGTGGCTGCCTTTGTCCCGGCCGAGGCCGCCTTTCTGGAAACGCTGCAGCAGAAGGCCTCATACACCGCATAGCCTTCGTCATCCGTGATCTCAATGTAAAAACGGCTTTCAGGATCAACGGCGCCGGGATCCGCAATGCCGCAGAACTTCAGATAGCTTCCGTTCCTTGTCAGGTACACCTCCGAAGAGGAAGAAGCAGCAACCGGTGCATCATCCGGCACCTCGATCTCATCACGCAGTGCGCCATCCATCAGCGGCGGGACCTCGCTCAGGGAAGGCAGGCGCCTCTCTACCTTTTCCACAATGACGGTATCAGGTTCATCATTGATCAGATCTGTCATCGGATACGGTACCATTTTTGAAAACACCGTCTGTGCATATTGCTGCGCACAGAACGGCAGCAGTGAATTTCCAAAGGAATCCCGGTACATGAGAAGGTTTCCGCTGCCTTCCGGATTGTATGCCTTTATCCGGTCATCCTCCGGAGAGCTTCCCTCGACATAGCTCCAGTCCTGCTTTACATCGTAGCGGATCTGTTCTTCCGCTCCTGGTTTCCAGGGCTTCAGCATTCTTTCCAGGTCTCCGGTGTAGTCCTTCGTGAGGCTGATACCGCAGTCCCCGTAATCGTAGTGTTCCGTCCCCGCCGTATCCATCAGCAGGTTGAAAACAAGCAGCGCGCCGCGGTTGTTCCAGTGCGAATCACGTTTATAATACAGTTCTTCCTTCTGTGAACGGAAAAGTCCGAAAAGATCGCAGTAATTGACCCGCTGTTCCCTGAGATACGGCACGAGCCTTTCATAATCGCTTTGATCCGCAACCTGGTGCCGGTAGCGCGCGGGCATATGGCTGCCATACAGAGAATTTTTATTCGGGGCAACGGTAAATAAAAATTTCAGCCCCAGACTTTCCGTGTACTCCTGCATGAGTGCGACATTGTGCGCCTCATCAAAAAGCATACGGTCAGATACTTCATTTCTGTGCTGGTAATCGTCCAGCGTTGCCTCATAGTAAAGCCAGCCGTCGTTTCCGCAAAGTACACCGTCTGCCGAGGATTCTCCGAAAATACCCGCTGTCAGCCCCGCCTGCAGGGAGATCATCTCCGTGCGGAAGGCAAAATGACTGTCAAACTGTTTTGCACAGTCATACAAAAAATGCGGATTCAGGCGCCCGTCCGCAATCAGTTTCGGCGCGGAAAATTCCGGATCGGCACTGCTTCCCGTCTGACGCGCCCTGCTGTATACGGGCAGCAGAACTGAAGGCAGCATGCAGATCACAAGTACCGCGGCAATAAACAGCAGATATGCAGTTGGACTGTCTTTTCTTCGTTCCTGTTCTTTGGTTTCTTCCATATGCTCCATCCGTTATACAAAGGTTCTCCGGATATGCGCTTTACCCTGCGGCGCTTCCGTTTCTCCTAAAAGCGGAAATAGATAAAGGGACGATAACTGCTCCCGGCTGCAGTAAGCATGCACAGTATCAGCACAATGACTGAGCCGCAGCGCATGAGGTTTTCATATCGCTGTTCACCGCCGTTCTTCCTGTCCGCCATCCAGGTCCTGATCCGTTTTTCAAGCGGGAAGGAAAACAGGATCGCCGCCGCAAGCGCGCAAAGAAATCTGCGGTCCATCAGCGCACAGGCTGACGCCTGCATTTCCTTCGTCATTCGGATCCCTGTAAACATGGCGGTAAACATACTGCCCGCCTGTGCCATGGAGGATGAGCGAAACAGCACAAAACCGCAGCACACAAGAAACAGCGTAAGAAGATGCTGCAGCCAGCCCGGAAGGCGGTTTCTGCCGGGGAACAGCGTCTCAAACACGGACAGCAGGCCATGATACAGCCCCCAGAGCACAAAAGTCCAGGATGCGCCGTGCCAGAGCCCGGTGAAGAAAAACACGATCATACGGTTGAGTACCGTGCGGAACTTTCCCTTTCTGTTGCCTCCAAGCGGGAAATACAGATACTCCCGCAGCCAGCCTGTCAGTGACATATGCCAGCGACGTCAGAAATCCTGTATGCTCACAGCCGCAAGCGGGTCGTTGAAGTTTTCGGCGAACCGGAAGCCGAAAACACTGCCCATGCCGATGGCCATGTCGCTGTATCCGCTGAAATCGAAATACAGCTGCAGCGTATAGGCTGCTGCCCCGATCCACGCCGAAAGCATTCCAAGTGAAGACGCGCTCATCGAAAACACCGCGTCTGCCCCGGATGCCAGCGTGTCTGCGATGAGTACCTTTTTGGCAAGTCCGAGGATAAAGCGCTCCAGCCCTTCCGCACAGGTTTTCCGGTCGGCGGTGCGCGCACTGATCTGTTCCGAGATCACATGATACTGATTGATCGGTCCGGCCAGCAAAGCCGGGAAAAAGGAAAGATACAGAATAAGATCCACTGCATTTTTTTCCGCAGCTGACTTTTTTCTGTATACGTCCGTCAGATAGGAAACAGACTGCAGCGTATAAAAAGAAATACCAATCGGAAATACCTGCTTCGGGCTACGCAAAGAAAGCCGGAACAGCGAATTGACTGTTTCTATCGCCATTCCGGTATACTTATAAGCCGCAAGAAGACCCAGGCTCGCCGCAACTGAGACAATGAAAACAGTCTTCTTCGTCCTTTCCAGGCCTTTTTCCGATGCTTTGCCGATCAGCAGACCGCCTGCATAGCTGATTGCAATGCACAGAAACAGAAGTACAATGTGTGCTCCTTCCCCGGCGGAATAAAAGAGCAGGCTGGCGAAGACAAGAAACAGATTCCTGTATTTCATTGAGTCTGTTCTTTCAGCTGCTCTGCCGGTCCTGCAGGAGGTCGGGATCAGCTGGTACAGAAGAAAAACTGCCGGGAAAAATATACATAGAAACGAGAAGGAACTGAACGCCATGTCCCGTCTTCCTTCCTGTTTATTCTACGATCTGATTGCCGTTTTCATCAAAATACGCAGTAGATCCGTCAGAGTATGTCACGGCCCAGTACCCTGTATCGGAACCGCAGTCTTCGTTCCAAACGCGCGAAATCTCGGTGACGCCGCTTCCTGTGGCTGCTGCCGCGTTTGCCTTGGATGCCGCCTGCGCTGCAGCTTCAGCCTTTGCTGCCGCCTTGGCCTTGGCTGCGGCCTGTGCTGCCGCTGCTGCCTTGGCTTTAGCCGCTGCTGCCGCCTTGGTTTTAGCCGCTGCCTTGGCTTTGGCTGCCGCCGCTGCTTTTGCCGCTGCCGCCGCCTTGGCTTTGGCTGTAGACGATGTTGTGGTTTTCTTCTTGGCTGCGCTCTTTTTTGCCGTTGTCTTCTTGGCCGCAGTCTTGCCGGCTGTTGTCTTCTTAGCCGCAGTTTTCTTTGCGGCAGTCTTCTTTGCTGCAGTCGTTTTTACGGTGGTCCCGCTTGCAGATGCAACTGTTTTGATACTCTCTGCGGAAACAACGCATACCGTCTGGTCTGCCGGTGCCGGAATATGCTGGATCTGCAGAATCGCCGGTGTATTCATCCCGCATCCTGTGATCATCAGTGTACAGGCCAACGCTGCAAAAGCCGCTCTTTTCATATAACTCTCCCCCTGAAGTATCTTTGCTCTCTCATATTAAATATTTAATATAGTCTGTATAGTAATTCAATTGTCTGACAAGTCCATATCTGTGCATCGCATACGCATCAGAATCACGATATATATCATTATTGTAAAGGAATTCAGGGGCCATTAAAAATACAATTTTGCACTTTAAGAAGCATTTTTTGCTCATTTTAAAAGAAACCGTTTCCGTTTAGCTCATATCTCATGCTTTCTGTCCGACACAGCCAGGTCAGATACGAAGCACTGCTTCCGAAAAAAAGGGCTTTGCATCGCTCTGGATGCAAAGCCCTTTCCAAAAAACCTTTGAAAGCAAAATGTCTGCCGGAGAATACTAATCTTTATAAATATCTGAATAATACGGCACGATGAGGCTGTTCCCGGGACGGACTTCCATATCTTCCGAACCTGTGCCGGGCATTCCGTTAATGTCTGCCACTTCACGGAGATACTCTTTCATGCTGTCGTAGTGATCCGCGCTGTAGTAACGTTCTGCAACATCGTATACATTTTCGCCATACGCAATCGTTACGGAGGTGTAATACTTGTATTCCGTATCGGTATCCGTACCGGCGGCGTTGGATCTGATCCCGGAAGCCAGAAAAACAGACAGAGAAATGATCACGGCCGCCGCAAACCCAAGCAGCGCCACATGCCTTCTGATCTGTGCTTCCCTTCTCCTGCGTTCTCTTCTCAATCTGTTTCTGTCCATCTCCGTCCTCCGGTCTGTCCCGTACATCCGGTTTCGGTATCATCCTGTTCCCGGTCTCAGATTCTTCGAACATTTGTTTAGAACATCTGTTCTGTTTATGTTCATATTGTATCGAACATACATTCGGTTGTCAACAGTCCATTGGAAATATCCGTACAAAAAAACGACGCTTTCATGCGCCGTTTTTCGAAAAGCGATTTCTATTACATTCAAAGGCACTATTTTTCTGCCGCCTTATAGTAATACAGGTAAGTTCCGTGTGAAACATACGCAACGTCCAGCGTTCCGGTTTTCTTCAGTGCTTTCGCAAAATTATTCAGCCTGCCGTTTATAACATGCGACGTAATGATCCAGCACTTCCCGACTTCTCTGACTGATTTTACATCTCTTTTTCTGCTTTCTTTGTTACTCAGAGAGCCGGTCGATCTGATCACATTGTCTTCGCTGACACTGCCGATCCGGTTTGTCGTACTTCCTTCATAAAAATCAAATGCAAATACCGAATGGTAATAAACATATACCTTTTCCCCGCCCGTGACATGCTGCTGCACATACCTGATCAGCGAGGCGGTTTCCTCACCGTCCCAGTATACATTTTCAGTGTCAGAATAATATACGATGCCGCTGTTTGCGAAGACCATGAATGCCATTATGACCGCCGTCGCCGCGCAGATTACCGCTGCTGTCATCTCCCGCGTTTTTTCTTTCTGAGGTATCTCCTTCAGGCCCTTCTGAAGCAGTGCAGGCAATTCTTCCGCCGCATAAAAACTCATAAGAACAAGAAGCGGATAACTGAATACCCACAGCCTCTCCGTGACCGGGAACATGTGCAGCGCCGAGGCGGTGCATGCAAGGAGCAGACTCAGCGCGATCGCCGGACCCAGCCTGTTTTTTTGAAAGAAAGACACTATGGCACCTGTTACGGTCAGCATGCAGAAGACCGGAAGCCACCTGTCTTCCGCCAGCATTTCCATCCCGGACTGGAACAATGTCACATCCTGTTTCCAGGTGTCCCTGCTTACCGGAAAGATCCTGACCGCCATGTCATTCCAGTAGTTCTGCATAAAGCTCGTGTTTCCGCCCTTCAGCCAGAGAATATAGTAGGCGGCAAAACAGGCAGCCACGCCTGCACCGGCCGCAAGACAGCGCACGGCGCGCTTCCTGTCGGCTGTCATCGCTGCGCGCAGCATTTCAAAGAGCAGTATACCGCCGATGACAAAGCAGGACGGATTGGCCGCAAGAACGAGGAACATAAAGAGCAGTGTCAGGAGAATCAGATTTTTCTTTGTTCTGTTCTTCCTGTCTGCATATCAACCGTAAGCATACAGCGCCAGAAGGCACCAGAAGGCTTCACTCATGTACGGCTTGAAATCGTTGGAATACTTCAGCAATACCGCCATGTTGGCGGCAAAAGCCGCCGGCAGGACCGGGAAGCGCAGATGCAGGGCATCCCTGGACAGCAAAAACACCAGCAGGATCGTAAGGGCATAGGAAACAACGGAAAAAATGCGAAGTACGAATGCCGTATTTCCGAAAAGGATCGTCGCGATCTTTGAAATATACAGAAAGACCACAGGTGCCGTCTGCTGGTGCGCAAGAGGCGTCGCCGTCAGCTCCCGTATACTTCTCCTGACGATATTATCAGCAAGCATCGCCTCATCCAGCCAGAGGGAACGGTCCGTAAGATCCATGACGATACTGGTGTACACGCCGAGGACAATCATGACCAGGCCGAAGATTCCGATTACATCGCCTGGCCACCTGATCTCATGCAAAGCCGGAACTCTGTGCATTGCGGCCGCGCAAAGAGGCGTAAGTACGGCGATGAGCAATTCGAGCAGAACACCCGTGCTCACGGAAACGGAAAAGAACGCTGTGCCCCCGGCTTCTGCCCCTGTTTTTGCCAGCATGATCCTCGCAGAATACGAGGCAGACAGATAGATGACTGCAAGAAAAACAGAATATTCAATGGCTCGGCTGAACCGGTCTTTCCTGCTTCCTGTGCACTTTTCATAGATTATCACCGCAAGGAACGCAGAAAAAAATAAACAAGCAGAAATGAGCATTTTATATTCCATCCTGTCGTCAGCAGAACATCATCAGATGAATTTGATAATAGTGAATTCATTATATACTTAATATTTTTGGAAATGCATTTTTTGATTGTGAATAAGCGGCTTTATGATTTTTGAAACCGTGAATGAATTTCTGCTGTCACAGCTGAAACCGGCATGTGTGCCCTCAGGGTCCTATTCGAACACATATTCTGAATATATGTTTGCTTTTCGGGCAGTCTCTGCTATACTTTATTAAACAGGTCTGAAAGGCGGCGGATATGGAAAGAGAACATGGCCGGATAACGGCAAAACAGCAGGAAATTCTGAACTATATCAAGGATCAGATCCTCGACACCGGATACCCGCCGACTGTGCGGGAGATCTGTGATGCCGTCGGACTCAAATCCACCTCTTCCGTACACTCACATCTCTCGACCCTGGAGAACAACGGCTACATCCGGCGCGATCCGACAAAACCGCGTGCGATCGAGATCTGTGACGACAGTTTTCAGATGGTACGCACGGAAATGGTCTCGGTCCCGATAGTCGGCCAGGTTGCCGCAGGCCAGCCCATACTGGCCAGCCAGAACATCGAAAGTTATTACCCGCTTCCCGCGGAAATGATCCCGAGCGGCGAATCCTTTGCCCTGAAGGTACATGGCGACTCCATGATCAATGCCGGCATCTTCAGCGGTGATCTGATCTTCGTGCAGAGCTGCAGCACTGCCGAAAATGGAGACATCGTCGTTGCCCTGATCGATGATTCGGCCACCGTAAAGCGCTTTTTCAAAGAAAAAGGTCACATACGTCTGCAGCCCGAAAACGATGCCATGGATCCGATCATTGTAGACAACTGCGCGATCCTCGGCAAGGTGTACGGCGTATTCCGCATCATGCGCTGAAGGACATATGACACTGATATAAAATGGGCGTGATCCCGGCATTCTGTCGCAGCAGAATACCGCTCACGCCCTGCTTTTATATTTCCGATCTGTCTCCGCCCGTTTTATCCCCGGTTTTCCCCGTTTTCCTCAGTTCTTAAGGGTCTCCGGATCGATCTGCCTGCCGTCTCTCCAGATGCGCTCCAGATCGTACAGCAGCCGGTTTTCACTGTCGAATATATGAACGATGATATCCCCGAAATCCAGCAGGATCCACTGTGCGTTGTCATACCCTTCGGCCTGTCTTGCCGCGCAACCGGCCTCGCCGAGTTTTCTCTCCACATTGTCGGCCAGCGCCTGGATCTGACTCCGGTTCGTACCGTTCGCGATGATAAAATAATCCGCCAGTACACTCACCCCGCTGATGTCGATCACGCGGATGTCCTCCGCCTTGCGGTCTTCCAGAGCCTCGATCGCGATCCCCGCCAGTTTCTTTGCTTTTGCTACAACTGATTCTTCCATAATTCCTCCATGAGGAGAATCTCAGATTCTCCGAAATGGGCAGCCGGTGCCGCCCTTTGGCACCGTTGCTGCGACATGACGATGGGCGCATCGGCGCACAGCGTCATGTTAATTCCTCCATGAGGAGAACCGAAGGTTCTCCGAATTGGGCAGCCGGTGCCCTTTTTACTGCTCGCGGGACTTGTAATAATCGTAAGTCTCCTGCGTGGCAGGGTCGATCGGTTCCCCGGTCGTCTTCAGGTAAGCCAGCGTATCCCGCAGGATCATGCACATTGCCTTATCCAGGCTCTCCCTGAAGGCGCATCTCCGGATCTCGTCCAGGTTTTCGGCCACACTGCGGCCGGGCTCTATATAATCCGCAATGAAAATGATCTTTTCCAGATCGGTCATTCCGGGGTGCCCGGTCGTATGTCCGGCGATCGCGCTTAATATCTCCGGGTCATTTACGCCGTATTCCGTCTGAGCCAGCACGCTGCCTGCCTTGGAATGCAGGAGTGCCGGATTGTCCAGTTCACCGGGCGGGATGGGAATGCCCTTGTTCCTGCACAGAGACTGCATCTTTTCGCAGCTGATGCACTTGGCACAGTCGTGGAGCAGTCCTGCCGTTTCCGCGCGGTCCGCATCGACGCCGTAGCGCATCGCCAGTGCGGTCGACGTGTACGCCACGCCAAGCGTGTGTACATAGCGCTTGAAATTCAGTTCCTTTTCCATGGCCTTGATCAGGCGCAGCCTTTGATCTCTGTCTGACAAACGAAACCTCCAATCGGTGCCGCTCTCCAGATAAAACACCGTTTCAGCCGCGGTACAGCCCGCGTTTCTCAATATATGCGATGACCGCATCCGGCAGCTGATACTTCACGGAGTGCCCGTTCCTGATGCTTTCCCTGATGTCCGTCGAAGAGATCTGGATGTTTTTCATGGGAAGCAGACGGATACGGGCGTCAAAATCACGCTCCAGTGCCCTGATCTCTTCCTGCAGAGCCGCGCTATCCGCAGTCTCCCGCACCGCCGCAAGAACCGTACAGGCGGAAAAGATTCGTGCAGGATCTTTCCAGGTGCGCATGGCCAGGATACTGTCCGCCCCCGCAATAAAGTAAAATTCCGTATCAGGTTCCAGCATCCGCAGTGCCTCCAGCGTTTCGAAGGTATACGTGTTGCCGCTGCGCTCGATCTCGATGTCGGACACGGTGAATGCCGGGTTGTCCGCGACCGCCAGACGCGTCATGGCCAGCCGGTCTTCACCGGAAGAGACTTTGTCCTGCCGGCTGTCCTTGAAATAAGAATGACCGCTCGGGATAAAACGCACTTCATCCAGTCCTTCGGCATCGAGCGCTGTTTCGGCAAGGATCAGATGCCCGAGGTGGACAGGATCGAACGTACCGCCCATAATGCCGACTTTCCTACCTGGGGAGCACAATCTTCGGATCCTCCTTAAAGGGCTTGTATAGCAGGAATTTTCTGCCGATCACCTTGACGATCTCCGAATGTGTGCGGGCTGCGAGCTTATCCGCGGATACAGCCGGATCGTCGGGAGCTGTCTTGAGGACCGTACCCTTGAGAAGTTCCCTGTTGTGAAATGCCTCTTCAGCGGTAACGACCGTTTCCGGACTGACTCCCGCCTTGCCTACCTGGACGACCGGATCGAGCGTCTGCCCGAGGCTGATCAGATAGGCCCTCTGTTTGCTGGTAAGCTGCATGTTCAGACTCCTTCATAATATTCGAATGTATGGCCGTAGACCCGCACCGTATCGCCCTCGCGAAGTCCCTGTTTCTTAAGTTTATCAATGATTCCGTTGTCTTCCATGAATTTCTGGAAAAACACGAAGCCCTTTTCGGAATCCAGGTTTGTATAGCCGAGCATGCGTTCGATCCTGGGACCTTCCACGAAATACTCATGCGTCTTTTCATCGTAGCCGACCTTGTAGGCATCGCTCGATTCCGCAAGTTCCTGTTCGGGATCGAATTCCTGTCCGAAGATCCGCGTTTCCTTCGGCATTTTGGAAAGCATTTCCCCGATGCAGAAAAGCATATCCCGCACGCCTTCTCCTGTGGCTGCCGACATAGGGAACACCCTGATCCCGCGCGGCTCGTACTTGTCCTTTATCTTCTGCAGGATATCGCTGCCTTCGGGGATAAGATCGATCTTATTGGCCGCGATGATCTGTGCCTTTTTGGTAAGGTCGATGTCATAGGCATCCAGCTCATGTTCGATCGTCTCGATGTCCTGCAGCGGATCGCGCCCCTCCGAACCGGCGGCATCCACAACGTGCACCAGCAGCTTGCAGCGCTCTATGTGGGCAAGAAACTCATGCCCCAGTCCCGCGCCGTCCGATGCGCCCTCGATCAGGCCGGGAATATCCGCCATTACGAATCCCTGCCCGTCCGAAAGGTCTACCACGCCCAGGATCGGCGAAAGCGTCGTAAAGTGGTAATTTGCGATCTCCGGCTTGGCATTGCTCGACATGGAAAGGATCGTGGATTTTCCTACGTTCGGATAGCCTACCAGCCCGACGTCCGCGATGACCTTCAGTTCCAGAAGCAGTTCGATCTCGCGGGCAGGCTGCCCCGGCTGCGCGTATTTCGGCGCCTGCATTGTGGAAGTGGCATAGTGCTGGTTGCCCTTTCCCCCATGTCCGCCCTTTAAAAGGACATAGCGCCTGCGTGTGCGGGACATGTCCGCAATAACTTTTCCGCTGGCCGCGTCTTTGATGACCGTGCCCTCCGGCACCTTCAAAACAAGATCCGCACCGCTCTTTCCCTGCATGCGCTTCTTGTTTCCGGGCTCGCCGTTTTCGGCATGGAATTTTCCCACATGCCGGTAATCGGCAAGCGTATTGCACCCGTCGTCCACTACGAAAACAACGTCGCCGCCGTTTCCTCCGTCGCCGCCGTCGGGGCCGCCCGCAGGTACGAACTTCTCACGCCGGAAAGAAACGTGTCCGTCGCCGCCTTTTCCGCTGACCACAAAGATTCTGGCCTTATCGATCATATAAAATGACTCCTTTTGTTGAAAATACGTCTCAGTCAGTCAACGCTGCATAAATGATATTCTTGAGACGCCTCGTGTAGGTCGTCATGCCTGCATCCACGATCTGCTGCATATAGACCGTTGTCAGGTCATTGGCCGGATCCACCATCATGAACGTCCCCAGCCAGCCGTCCCAGCCGAATTCCCCTTCGGAGGAAAGCGCCAGGGAGGAGGCCGGATCATGCATCGTACGCATCAGATTGCCGTAGCTGTAACCGGCAAGATGCGAAAGATCACGGTCAAAGACCGCCTGCTGCGCGGGCGTAAGATGACCGGTGCTCATCCTGTGTACTGTCGTCGGGCTGATGATATGCCTGCCCTTCCACTCACCGCCTGCAAGCAGCATGCGGCAGAAGCGCATATAGTCGTCGATGGTGGAAACGAGGCCTGCACCGCCGAATTCGATGGAGGGACGTACTTTCATCCTGTTTTGCACATCCAGGTTGTTGCCCGCATAAAGCTGCAGGCCGCCGTCTTTCCCGTACTGGTAGGTCTGTGCCAGGCGATGCTGCTTTTTCTCCGGCACATAAAAATCCGAATCGTCCATTTCCAGGGGATCGAAGATCTTTTCCCGCAGGAAGTCCCCATAGCGCATCCCGCTGACTATTTCCACCACGGCACCCAGAACGTCAGCCGAAAGCCCATAGCGGAAAGACGCACCGGGATCGAAGCTCAGCGGACACTGTCCGAGGAGATTTGCGAATTCCACGGTCGTCATGGGACTGCCTTCTTTTTCTCTACGGTCAGCCTGCATCAGCAGTTCCGTCGTTGCCCTCATGCCGGCGTCATCCATGCCGCCGTAGCTCAGGCCGGAGGTCATATCCAGCAGGTCCTTGATCCGCATGGGGCGTGTTACGGGTCTCAGTTCTTCCCCGTCGCAGTATTTCTGATCCCTGAAGCCCTCGAGAAAATCGGAAACAGGCTGCATGAAATCGATCTTTCCCCGTTCAGCCAGCATCATAACGGCTGTGGAGGTGATCGGCTTGGTCATGGAATACATGCGGAATATGGTATCTCTCCCGATCCTGACCTGCTTTTCCATGTCAGCCATGCCGGCCTGGTAATATCCCTGCTCGCATCCGTCCTGCCACACGAGCATGCTGGCTCCGGCGACAACTCCCCCGGAAGTCATCTCTTCCAGGTTTTTTCCGATACGATCCAGTTTATGCTTATTCAATTCAGGGCACTCCTTTTAAAAAAAGCCCCGGACGCGCAGTCCGGGGCATCATAGTATTCCTTTCGGATCAGATCACTCCTGCGCTTCTTTAGGATAAACACAGGCTCTGGTGTCGCTCTTGCCGACGCGTTCAAACCTCAGAACGCCATCCGCGGTCGCGAACAGTGTATCATCACCGCCGCGTCCGACATTGACACCGGGATGGATCTTGGTGCCGCGCTGTTTGAATACTATATTGCCGGCCTTGACGAACTGGCCGTCCGCTCTCTTGGCCCCGAGCCGCTTGGAATTGGAATCGCGGCCGTTCTTGGTGGAACCAAGTCCCTTCTTGTGGGCGAAGAACTGAAGGTTAAGATTTAACATTTCATGCCTCCTTGATGGTATAACGCAGGTATTTCCCGCCGTACTGAACAATGATCCAGTCAAAACCGTGTATCATGCAGTCGACGAGAAAAGAAGCCTTTTCATCCGGCTTTTCTTCGAACCGGCAAAACAGGTATCCGCCCTCTTTGCTGTCGAACTCCGTAGTGATCTTTGCATGGAGCAGATCCTCGAGGCAGTTCACAGTATTGATGACCAGTGCCGAAACACCGGAACATACGATATCCGCACCTTCCTCCGCATATTCCGCGTGCCCGGTACAGATAAACGAGCGATAGAAACCTTCCTTGTCTTTTTCGATCCGAACATTGATCATACTGCTGCCGGGCCCAAGCGGTGCTCAGGCATTGATCTTGTCGATCCTGACTTTGGTATATGCCTGCCTGTGGCCGTTCTTCTTATGATAGCCCGACTTCGGTTTATACCTGTAAACGATGACTTTCTTTTCCTTGCCCTGGTCCATGACGGTTGCGTCAACGGTAGCTCCCTTGACGTCATCGGCCGCTTTGATCGAATCTCCGCCGATCAGGATGATCTGGTCAAAAGATACAGTCTTTCCGACCTCCGCATCGAGCTTCTCGACATTGATCACGTCGCCTTCGGAAACCTTGTACTGTTTTCCGCCTGTTGCAATGATCGCGTACATTATGTAGGTACCTCCTTCTGTTTTTACTCGCTGGCACTCGGCGGCACCGCTGTCCGGTATCCCGGTGCAGAGCTCTTGCGAAAGGCCTGTCAGTCAGAGAACACGGCTGCCGTCCGGCCTTTCATGCCTTACCATGCGGCATGCACAAATAAATTTACATCCGCAATGCCCTTATGTCAAGCATTTTCCTGCATTTCAGCGTCCGCTGCAGCCATTATGACAGACAGTGCCGGCCCAGTTTTCTTTCTCGTGATCTCCGCGATCCCCAGCCCCGTGATATCCACAAAATTCGTGGGAAGCGGGTCTGCGGCGCAGAGCTCCCTGAGCCGGTGTGCCAGTTCTGCGGTGTGGTCCGTATCCACATTGATGAAGTCGATGAGGATCATGCCGGAAAGATTGCGCAGACGGATCTGCCGCAGCGTCTCCTCGGCTGCTTCCATATTTACTGAAAAAGCCATGTTTTCAGCTGCCAGCGGGTCTTTCACGGCGCTGTGCCCCTCTTCCCTGCGTCCGGAATTCACATCCACCGCAGTCAGTGCCTCCGTGCGGTCAAAGATGAGATAAGCTCCGGAATCCAGCCAGACACGGCGCTCCAGGGCAGCTCTGACCTGTTTTTCGATCCCGTGCACCTTCAGATAGTCAGGATCATCTGTACGCAGGACCTCCTCCGGCTCGTAGTCGCGGATCTTCTGATCGCACAGCGAAGGCGCCCGGTACAGCACCGCTCCTGCGGGGCGCATACAGGCCGTCCTGTCGATCTCATCCAGTTTGTCCAGCAGGCTGCGCACTTCCTCGGTGAGCGGACGCAGGCTGTCCTGCCCGTCATGTTCCTGCTCCTGCGTTTCTCCGCCATCCGTTTTTCCCTGAAGGAGCTCTCCCGCGTTCGTACGCACAATGATGCCCCGCTGCGGCAGATCAGCTGCAGCACCGTCCCGCAGGCATTGACCGGCAGCCTCCGCACGGTCCTGCGTGCATTGTCTGACTGCGTCGGTCAGGCTTTTTCTGCAGCTGCCGTCCAGTTTCCGGGATGCCGTCACGCCGCGGATATTCTCTCCCGCAACACAGTATTTTCCGCTCAGTACAGGCATAGCGGTGAGTTTTGCCGGTTTTCCGTTCGCGGGCATCGCGACGATCTGCACCGGCAGCAGCGTCTCTGCCTTCAGAGTGCTCCCGCGCAGGTGCTGCGGCAACTCGGAGAACGGCAGATAAGCCTTTCCTCCCAGCTTCTCCTGCTCGCGGTCTCCCTTTACGATGTCGACGAACGCTGCATGCAGGGAAGGTACCACGCTCCGCACTCTGCCCACAGCGATATCGCCCGCGGAAAAACATTCCCCGTCTTCGCGGACGGGGAATATTTCGATCAGTTTTCCGTTTTCCAGGCAGAAGCCGAATTCACCGGCTCCGCGTTTTGCAATGACGAGCTTCATTTCAGTGTTGATCTCCCTGTGACGGAGAAACGGCATCCGTCGTGCAGGAGGCAGTGTTTTCGCCGTCCTCCGTCCCGGATGCACCGGGAATTCCGGATATCCCGGCTGCCCCGCCTGCCGCTGCCGGCGCAGCGGAACCGGCCTTTTCCGAAGAACCTTCCGATTTTTCGGGTTTCTGTTCCCTGCGCAGCAGCTCCCTCGAAAGGTCTTCCCAGGTGATCCCTTTCTCGGCCATTACGACCATCATATGATAGAGGTAGTCGCTCATTTCGTAAATGATCTCGTTGTTATCCGTATTTTTGGATGCAATGATGATCTCGCTGTTTTCTTCTCCCAGCTTCTTCAGCATTTTATCCAGGCCTTTGTCAAACAGATAGTTTGTATAGGAGCCTTCCTTCGGATGCTCCCTGCGGTCCGCGATCACGCCGTATACCTGCTCAAGGACACGTCTGGTCCCTGTTTTCGGTACGCCAATCTCCAGGTCCCTGTTGAAAAAGCAGGAATGCGCGCCGGTATGGCAGGCTGCGCCGATCTGTTCCACACGGGCCAGAAGAGTGTCCATGTCGCAGTCGGCGGTCAGCGAACGCACGTACTGGTAGTGTCCGCTGGTCTCGCCCTTGACCCAGAGCTCCCCGCGGCTGCGTGACCAGTAGGTCATGCGTCCGGTCCTTACCGTATTGCGGTAGGCCTCCTCGTTCATCCAGGCCACCATCAGCACCTCGTCGGTGGAATCCTCCTGTACGACGCAGGGCAGCAGCCCCTGTGCGTCCTTTTTGAAATCGTCCCATGAAAAAGCTGTCCTGCTCTCGCGCACATGGATGCCGTTTTCCGCACAGAGTTTCTTGATTTCCGCCAGCTGTCCGCTGTTGTCGTTCACGGCTTTTCCCGTTATGCCGCAGATCGCGTCATAGCGCAGCAGCTCGAGGATCTTATCGAGCGAAACATCGGGAATGCAGATGAGCGTCGGCACATCCGTGATCTGTACTGCTTCCCGTATGGCGCTTTCGTCGAGAAGGATCATCGTGTCCACACAATCCCGGATCAGCTCCATGTGCTCCTTGACGGAGTCCTCCACGCGGTAGCACGCGGCTATGCGGTTTTTCCCGAACTTCTCCGAGACCTGTTTTGTCAGGTCTATGTTGCCCTGCCGCGAATAGTTCAGCGCTGCCTTGTCACAGCCGGCATAGATCAGCTTTTTGACGTCTTCCATGCGGTGGATATTGCCGGCGCCGATCACTGGCAGCGGCACGGACGCACAGATCGTACGGATGATCGCGATCGACTGTTCGTGTTCCCGGTCTCCCTCCGAGCGGTCAAAGATCAGCAGGCCGTCTGCATCGTTGGCCGCATATGTCCTGGCCAGTGCGACAGGATCCGGAGAAACCACGGCGTCGTCACGCAGACCCGCGACCGCATTCCCGCGCAGAAGAAAAATGCAGGGTATGAATTTTTTGATGACTGACTCTCCCATTACAGTGTCCCTTTCGTGCTGAGCACGCCGTTTATTCTTTCGTCGCTTCCCACTGCCATATCGAGCGCCTTGGCAAAGGCTTTGAACATGGCCTCGATCATGTGGTGGCTGTTTCTGCCGGCCAGAACCTTGATATGCAGGTTCATGCCTGCCGTATTGGCCACGGCCCCGAAGAATTCAGGCACCAGCTCCGTTTCGAAATCCCCCACTCTTTCGGACGGGATCTGGGCGTCATAGACAAAACACGGTCTTCCGCACAGATCCACCGCACACAGTACCAGCGCTTCGTCCATGGGAAGGATAAAATAGCCATAGCGCCGGATGCCCTTCTTGTCCCCGACGGCATTGCGGATCGCCTGTCCGAGCACGAGCCCCGTATCCTCTACCGTATGGTGCCCGTCGACATTGAGGTCGCCCTTTGTCTTCAGCGTCAGGTCGAACAGACCGTGACGCGCAAAGGCATCCAGCATATGGTCAAAAAATCCGATGCCCGTATCGATCTCAGCCTTCCCGGAGCCGTCCATATTCAGCTTCATCAGTATGTCTGTTTCGCCTGTCTTCCTGGCCACCTCTGCTTTTCTCATTTTGAACCATCCTTCTCTTCGAACCGCACCCGGATCGAATTGGCGTGGGCTGTAAGTCCCTCGTTTTCCGCAAAGAGTTCGATATCCCCGTGTACCTTTTCCAGTGCCTCTCTCGAATAAGAGATCACGCTGCTCTTCTTCACGAACTGGTCCACACCGAGCGGTGAGAAGAACCGGGCCGTCCCGTTGGTGGGCAGGATGTGATTGGGGCCGGCAAAATAATCCCCGAGCGGTTCGGACGACCATGTTCCCAGGAAGATCGCGCCTGCGTTGCGGATCTTTGTCATGACCGTAAAGGGATCCCTGGTAACAATCTCCATGTGCTCCGAAGCGATCCTGTTGGCTGCATCGATCAGCTGATCCATGGAAGATGCCACAAAAAGATAACCGTAGCTGTCCAGGGACCTGCGGATGATCTCTGCCCTGGAAAGGGTCTTCAGGAAGCCGTCTATCTCATCGGACACCTGCTGGGCCAGTTCCCTGCTCGTCGTGAGCAGGATCGCGCTGGCCATGGGATCGTGCTCCGCCTGTGAGAGCAGGTCGGCCGCTACATAGCGCGCGTCTGCGGTTTCGTCAGCCAGTACGAGGATCTCACTGGGGCCTGCCACGGAATCGATGCCGGTATATCCGAAACACTGCTTTTTGGCCAAAGCCACATAAATGTTTCCCGGTCCTGTGATCTTGTCGACGCGCGGAATGCTCTCCGTTCCGAACGCCATGGCACCGATCGCCTGTGCACCGCCCGCCTTGAACACTTCGTCAGCACCGGCAATATCCGCGGCGACCAGCGTGCCTGCAGGTATACGGCCCTCCGCATCCGGAGGCGTACAGACGATGATATGCTCCACACCTGCCACTTTGGCCGGAATGACGTTCATCAGGACACTGGAGGGGTATGCTGCCCTGCCGCCCGGTGCATAACAGCCGGAACTTGCCAGCGGCGTGACCTTCTGCCCCAGAACAATGCCGTCCTCTGAGCTGGAGAACCAGCTCTGCTGGACCTGTTTTTCGTGATAGCTGCGGATGTTTTCCGCTGCCTTTTTCATGACCCTTACGAACTCCGGATCCAGGGCGCTGTACGCGGCTTCCGTTTCTTCGCGCGTGACCCTGACCGTATCCTTTGTTAGCACGCAGTGATCGAATTTATTCTCATACTCAAAAAGAGCGCTGTCGCCGCGGCTTCTCACATCTGCCAGTATGCCGCTGACGGTCTTTTCGTACTCCCCGTAGCTGGAAGGGCTGCGCTTCAGCAGGACCTCCAGCAGTTTTTCCTGTTCATTTTCCGTAAGTTCCGTGATCTTCATAATGCCTCCGCGGGGAGGAGCCCCGTATCTTTCCTGTCCGAAATGCCGCTGCTGCTGCCGCCTGCGTCCTGCGGCCTGCAGCCGGAAATCAGCCGACTTCCCGCAGTTTTGCTATCAGCTTCCGGATCCGCTCCGTATCCATCTGCATGCTGACCTGGTTCACGATCATCCTGGCGCTCAGCGGACAGACGACTTCCAGTACCTCCAGCTCGTTTTCCCGCAGTGTGGAGCCTGTTTCCACAATATCCACGATCACGTCGGAAAGCCCGACGATAGGCCCCAGTTCCACGGAGCCGTTCAATTTGATGATGTCGACGGTCTGGTGCTTCTGGTTGTAGAAGTACTCCCTCGCAATATTGGGGTACTTTGTAGCCACGCGGATCATTTCATGGTGCTTCAGCAGATCGCCCGTTTCCGCCGGTCCCGCCACGCACATGCGGCATTTCCCGAACCCGAGGTCCAGCACCTCGTACACCCGGCGCTTCTCTTCCATAATGATGTCGGAACCGGCTACGCCGATATCCGCAGCG
Organism: Lachnospiraceae bacterium; assembly: GCA_022652545.1. GTDB lineage: Bacteria > Bacillota > Clostridia > Lachnospirales > Lachnospiraceae > CAG-791. The sequence goes on along the minus strand of JALCRM010000001.1, from coordinate 496,713 downwards.
CCGTACTCCACATACGTCGGCACGTCGGGCCCCTTGGCAAGGAAGAAGCGCAACTTCTGCTCTTCATTGACAAAGATCAGTTTTCTCGTGTCCCTGTCGTGCATCTCATCCATGCGGATGCCGGCCTTTTCGAACAGTTCCAGTGTTTTGTCCGCCAGCCTTCCCTTCGTAAGGGCCACGGTCAGATATCCGTTTTTCATTGTCCGTCCTGTCCTCTCCCGGGAAGCAGCACCGCGGCGCGCCCCTCTGCACGGCATTTCAATGCCTTGCGCAGCTGTGCGCTGTAGCTGGCTTCGCTGTACGTGAAGACTTCCGGCTCCGCATCCTGTTTCCGCTCGATCTTCTGGCTGCGCATCGCTTCCATAAGAAGGTCGATCGGGATCATGAAGCCGACGGCCGGAGCCTTCTTGCCGAAATGTTCGATCAGCGTATCGTAGCGGCCGCCCGCAGCGATCGCGTCCCCGGCGCCGTAGGTGACTCCCCTGAAGATCACGCCCGTATAATAATTGTATTTGCTGAGCATCGAAAGGTCAAAACTGACATATTTTGCCAGTCCGTATTCCTCCAGCACACCGTATACGGCCGCCAGACGTTCCGCCGCATTCCGGCTGCGTTCATTGTCCGCCGCCGATTCCGCGGCTTTCAGCGCGCTCGCCGAACCGATGAAGTCGGAGATCTGCAGCAGCCTGTTCCTGTCGCGCTCCGGCACTTTCTGCTCGATCAGCAGGTTTTCGGCCGCATAATAGTTTTTCCCCGAGATCTGTTCCCGCAGCGCATATTCCGTATCGGGATCGATGTGAGAAGCCTCGCAGATGCCGCGGAAGAAATCGGCGTTGCCCACCGAGATCTGAAATTCCGAAAGTCCCGCATCGCGCAGGCATTCAATAAGCAGTGCGATCGCTTCCGCATCCGCCTGCACCGAACCGTCACCGATCAGCTCCACCCCTGTCTGCGTGGATTCACGGAGTTTCCCCTGCAGGTCGGACACGTTCTGGAAAACGCTTCCGCTGTAGCAGAAACGAAGCGGCCTGTCTTCCTCCAGGAAATACTTTGCGGCGCAGCGCGCCGTAGGGGGCGTAAAGTCGGGACGCAGCACCAGCGTGTCGCCTTCCTTGTCGAAGAACTTGTACAGTTCCCTCGAAGGCGTTGTGCCGATCTCCCTTGAAAACACGTCAAAATACTCGAAGGTAGGCGTCTGTATATCCTCGTATCCGTACAGGTGCATTCTCCTGCTGATCGAGTCCAGGACCGCCTTTTTTTCCGATAGCTCTTTTCCGTAGATGTCCCGCACGCCTTCCGGCGTATGGAGCAGGACACTGCTTTTCCTTGAACCTGCCATGCCTGTTGTTCCTCTGTTTTCCCGGGTCTGTGGATCTCCGTCTCTGCATCGCACTGTCGTTTGCTTTAGTGCGGTGAAATTGCATTGTGCTATCACGGTAAACTACGTGGAAGTATACCGGAAACCTGCCTGCCTGTCAATCTCGCTCCAGAAGGTCTTTGTTGATCATCTCCAGATACGGGACCAGATACCCGCTTTTCCGGGGAAGGATCCATGTTTTGTCCAGTTCGTCCAGGCGGAAGCTCTTGCGGCCCCCGTTTTCCGCACGTTCCCAGAACGGGAGGAACTCCCTGAAAGCCAGGTAATAATAAAAATCCTCACCCGTATAGGAGATCAGGAAAAAGGCGATCCCTTTCTGTTCTTCAAATTCTTTCATGAACTGCACCTGGTGGGGGTGGATGTTCTGGAGACTGAAGGTGCCTGAAGCGCTTTCCTTGGCGTCAAAACACACCGGTATGCCCTGTACGGTGCCGATATAGTCCACCGTGCTCTTCTGGTCAAAATACGCGAGCGTGATATGCCGGGATTCCTTGTCCATGTTGATGGGCGTAATCGGGGTAGGGATCTTCTGGATCAGTGCCAGATGCTGCTCACGATATTTTTCATTTGTGCGATTGATGAGCTCTTCCAGCGTGGACCCTCGAAGTCCCCTGGAATTCCACGTTGCCATATTCTTTTACCGCTCTTTCGTATACTTCCGGGGCCCCGCAGAGGAATTCCCTGCCGGACAGTCTTTCCCATTCGCCGCTCATTGCCGGAAACACGACCCTGGTGCACCAGAGCATCTGATCGCGCACACCGAACGCATCCGCCATGGCCCTGTTCAGTTTCGGGTCCCCGTATTTGCGGTCACCGGCGACCGGCCAGCCCTGCAGGGCGAAATGTGCGCGCAGCTGATGTGTCCTGCCTGTGATAAGTTCGGCTTCCACGAGCGTCAGTGCGCTGCCCTTAACAAGAGGCTTGTAGACAGTCTTGGAATAAGCCGCCTGTGGATCGTTCCGGTCAGTTTGAATGACCCGGTTGGTCTCCTCGTCTTTCTTTATCCAGCCTTCGATCGTGCCGGGTGCTTCGATCCTGCCGCCGGCGACCAGGCAGTAGAACTTATGAAGCTCCCTGGTGCGCAGAAGACGCGTCATTTCCCTGCTTCCGCTCAGGGTTTTGCCCATGATCAGGATGCCGCCGGTATTGCGGTCCAGGCGGTTCACCACCGACGGCCTGAATTCACGCATGCTTTCTGCGGTGATCTCCCCGCGTTCGAGCAGACAGCCGAGAAGCCACTCATTCATGGATTCATCATCCGCTTCCGCCTTCTGGGAAAGGATGCCCGGCAGTTTGCATACCAGCATGATATCCCCGTCCTCGTAAAGGACAGGCGAACCATGATAGCGGCTCCCGATCGACCGGTAGGCCTGCAGGCAGGCTGACGCGCCGTGCGTCTCCGCGGGCCGCGCTGCCGTGGTTTTCTCCGTACTTCCCGCTTCCGCCGCACCGGAAAACAGGGCGAACGTTTCCTCCGACAGATACAGGGCCACCGCGTCGCCGGCCTGCAGCAGTTCACTGCCCGCAGCCTTCTTTCCGTTCAGCGTGATGTTCTTTTTGCGCAGCATCTTGTAGATGAAGGATGCCGGGGCAGCCGAAAGTTTTCTCTTCAGATATTTGTCGAACCGCTGTCCCTTTTCACTGTCTGTCACTTTCAGTTCACGCATGTTTTCCGCCGCCCGTCAGATCGAAATAGATCTGAACAGGTCGAATTCCTTCGTCAGATCCTCTTTTCCGGCCGCCTTTGAAAGCTGGTTCAACGAATCCAGGCGTTCCAGATACTTGTGCAGGTTGTAGAATATTTTGACTTCATAGCCCTTCATGCCGTTCTGTTCCAGCATTTTGCGGATATGTTCCTCGCCCGCTTTCCCATCGCCGCGGTCTGTCTCCGAGAAAGCCGCCACATTGTGGCAGGCAGCCGTGATATGGCTGATCTGGAAGTCACGGGTATAACTGGTCATGTACAGGTCATAATCCCCTTCCAGCTCCCCGATGTGCTTCTCGATCTGCTCGTGCGCACCTTCGCTGCAGCCCCTGGCCTTCAGGAACATGATCATCGAGACAGCCGACTTGGCGATCGGCAGACAGATCAGGACCGCAAAAATGGAAAAAAGATTTTTCACGGTGCCGAAATAGGCTCTGGCTGTCTCAAACATGGCCAGATCCGCCGCAAGCAGAACGACCAGCAGCAGGATCTTCCACACCCTTCTGTTGCTGATATACCCATACTGCCCCTTTTTCAGCATTTTCATACCTGCGTCTCCTCCTGAATGGCGTCGAGGTCGAGCTCCGTATAGTCCAGGATCGACTGATCCGCCAGTTTTTTCTTCGTTTCTTCCTGTTCCGCAGCCTGTGCATCATATACGGAGATGACGTGCATGCCGGCTCTGCGCGCCGCCTGGATGCCCCAGACAACGTCCTCGAACACCAGGCATCTTTCCGGGTGTATGCCCAGGATCCCGGCGGCTGCAAGAAAGATCCCCGGATCCGGTTTGCCTTCCGTTACCTCATCCCCGGTCACTACGGCGCCAAAACAGTCCGCCACGCCGTTGGCGCTGAGCGCCGCTTCCGTGAGCACGCGCGAATTGCTGGTTGCCACGCCGAGCAGTATCCCGCAGGATCTGCATCTTGCAAGCAGCGCGCCTGCGCCCTGCTTGAGCGGCACCTGATGACAGTACTTGTCGAGTGCCATGGCATTCCAGTCCCGCAGCATGGTCTCTTCGGGATCGGAGATCCCGAATCTCTGCTTGAAATAGACCGCCGTCTCCTGTATGCTGCGGCCTGCCAGTTCAGCCTGCAGGTCGTCGGGCATACGGATGTCGTAGCGCGCCAGGTATTCCTCGTCTATGGCCCGCCACATCCACATCGAATCGACCAGCGAACCGTCCAGATCAAAAATGACCGCCGCGACACGGTCCTCCGTGCGCGGAGCTGAAAACATCTCTCTGAAATCCATACCTGTTATTATAACGTAAAAGACCGCTCCTGCACTTCAGGATCGGTCTTTTTTATGATCAGTCTGCTGTTTCGGGTCTACTTGTCTGCAAGGCCGTCCAGGGTGAGGCTGCCGGTAAGGCTTTCGCCGCTCTTCAGGTCTCCCAGCGGGATCGTTGCGGTAGCGGATTCCGGTACGCCGGATTCGGAAGCGTTGATCTGCGCCGTCTGGCCGAATTCCTGGGATACAGCCGCCGTTCCCGCTGCCTTCGCCTGCTGTGCACGCCCCGCCTGCAGTTCCGGATGAAGCTGCGCACGGTTGTTCTGCATCGTATTCATCAGGGCCTGAAGCTGTGAGGAATACTGCCCGAATGTTTCGCTGCAGGATGTCTGCGCCTGTGAGACCGTCTGCTGAAGCTGTTCAAGCAGAGTATCCATATACTGTACAGCCGCCAGGCGGTAGTTATTGGCATCGCTCACTGCGCTGTCCTCGATCTCCTGGGCATGCTGCGAAGCGAGCTTAACGACTTCGTTGGCCTGCTGGTATGCTTCCTGCATGACGGACTGTTCATTGATCATCTGGTTCTTCTGTACCGTTGTTTCCTCGACCAGAGACTGCGCCTTCTTCTGCGCATCGCTCAGGATCTTGTCCCTTTCGTTGATGACTCTGCGATAAAGGTTGATCTCTTCCGGCAGGTTCGTGGACAGATCGTTTAGCATCGTGCGGATCGTCTCTTTATCTACCATGATCTTCGTAGAAGAAAAAGTGACAAACTTGCATTCTTCGATATAGTCTTCCATATCCTTGATCTGCTGTTCGATTCTGCTGGCCATTTCTTACCTCCGGTATAGGTTATGATCAGTCAAAAGAAGTCCGATGACTCAGCTGCGCGGTCTTTCATCCGCACGGTCACCGTATTTTTCCTTTACCCTGGCCGCCACTTCCGGCGGTACCAGTGCTGAAATGTCTCCCCCGAAATACGCGATCTCCTTTACACTGGAAGAATTCAGGTATGCATATTCCAGGCTTGTGCACAAAAAGATCGTATCCAGGTTCCCGCCGCTGAGTTTTCTGTTCGTCTGTGCGATCTGCAGTTCATATTCAAAATCCGTGACTGCACGCAGTCCCCGGATCGCGATATGTACATTCTGCTTTCTGGCATAATCCACAAGCAGGCCCTGAAAACACCCGATTTCCACGTTTTCTATGTCCCGGGTGACATCCTGTAACATTTTAACACGTTCATCCACCGTAAACAACGGCACTTTCGCCTTGTTGTCGAGGACGCTGACGAGCAGTCGGTCAAACATACATGCCGCTCTGCGGATCACATCGATATGCCCGTAAGTGACCGGATCAAAGCTTCCCGGATAGATCGCTTCCTTCATCGTGTACCGCCTTTCTGCGCAGGAACACGTGCTCGTTCGTTTTATAGCGTTTTTCACGTTCGACGATGAAGCCGAGACGCTCCGTAAAGGAAAGATCAGCATCCAATGCCGTCTCCAGAATGATCACCGACTCTTCCGTCACATAGGGGACCGAAGCAAGGCGGGCAAGGATCTTTTTCTGCAGGCCGGACTCATAGGGCGGGTCGATATAGATCAGGTCTGCCTGTTTTTCGTGAATATTCATAATCGCATTGAGGACATCCTGCTTCAGGACCACGGAGGCCTCTTCAAAATGCGTTCTGTGCAGGTTTTCCTGTATGCACTTTACCGCATCCTGTCTGTTCTCGACAAAATAGGCCCTGCGGGCGCCCCGGCTGAGTGCCTCGATCCCGATGCCGCCGCTGCCGGCGCAAAGGTCGAGAAAGACCGTCCCCGGGATCTGTGTATGGATCATATTGAAAAGCGTCTCTTTGATGCGGTCCTGCGTGGGTCTGGTATCCGTTCCCTCCGGTGTGACCAGCAGAAGGCGCCTTGCGCTTCCGGCTATTACTCTCATGTGAGATCCTCCGCAGGGATAGTTTTCTGTCCCTGCCGTATATGTTTCTGCGTCAAAGCCTGACCTTCGTGCCCTTGCTGTTGCGCGAAGCCAGCTTCAGATGATTCAGCTCCAGTTCACTGTCATGATATTGTATAGTAGTTGTTTCCAGGTTCTTTGTAAAGTAAACCGCTTCGAGGCTGTCGCCCTCCGTCAGGTTCATTCCCTTCACACCGACTGCGATCTTCTTCAGCTCCGGGATCTGGTCTACCGGGAATTTCAGAAAATAGCCTTTTTTAGACTGCAGCACGATGTTCTGCTGGTCGCGCAGGCAGACCACGGCGAGCAGTTCATCTCCCTCGCCGAGTTTTGTGGCCGCGACGGTACGCTTGCTGACATCGAATTCCCCGCCGCTGACGATCTTCATCATTCCCTGTCTGGTAATGAAGATCAGCCTGTTCAGATTCAGTTCAGACTGGCTGGCAGCATAGATGATGGCTTCCCTCGAGGAATCATAGTTGCTGACATTGTCGACCGGTACGCCCTTGTCACGCAGCTTCCCCGCCGGCAGATCAGAGACCTTGATGGTATGCAGCTGTCCCTTGTCGGTGAACAGGCAGACTTTCCCCGTGTTTTTGCAGCTGAAATGGTATCTGGATTCGCTGTCGACTGTTTCCTGGTTGCGTTCGTAGTTCGACATGTCAAGTGTTTTGGCATAGCCGAACCGGTCCATGACGAAGCGTACGTCTGTTTCCTCCACGGCCTTTTCCACATAGACCGCTTCCTCCGCCTGTACGATCTCCGTCCTGCGTTTCCGGGAATAGGCTTTGCGTATTTCGGCCAGCTCGGTCTCGATGACCATGGTCATGGATTCCCGCTGTTCCAGGATATCTTCGTACCTGTATATATTGGCGACCGTTTCCTCATGCTCTTTGATAAGTGCCTGCAGTTCCAGACCGATCAGCTTGTACAGGCGCATGTCGAGGATCGCGTCTGCCTGCGGCTCCGTGAAAAGCAGCTGCGCCGCCATGACCTCGGACTCCCTGGACTTGAAGTGAATACCCTCGGTATTGCCGTTCACCATACAGTCCTTCGCCATCGCCCGGTCCTTGGAACCGCGCAGGATCTCGATGACAAGGTCAATGACATTGCATGCCTTGATCAGGCCTTCCTGTATCTCCCGGCGCTTCTGCTCACGGTCAAGCAGGTTTGTATACTTCCTGCGTTCGATCTCGTACTGGAAATCCGCGCTCGCCTTGATGACGGACTTGAGGTCCAGCGTTTCCGGACGTCCGTCGCGGATCGCCAGCATATTCACGGCGAAGGTGTCCTCTAGACGGGTCTTCCGGTACAGCAGATTCTTGAAGTTCTCCACGTCGGTGTCCCGGCGCAGTTCGATGACGATGCGAATGCCTTCCTTGGAGGACTGGTTCGTGATATCCACAATGTCATTCGTGATCTTGTTCTCGGAAAGGTCGGCAACATCCTGCAGAAACTTGCCTATGCCCATGCCGATCATGGTATAGGGGATCTCCGTGATGACCAGGTTGATGTGGCCGTTCTGCCCCTTTTCGATATTTACCCTGCCGCGGACCTTGACTTTTCCGGCCCCCGTCTCATAGATGCCCTGCAGCTCATCCCGGTTCGTAATGATGCCGCCCGTCGGAAAGTCGGGGCCCTTGATATACCGCATCAGCTGGCTGACAGAAATGTCAGGATCATCCAGATACGCGATCTCCGCGTCGATCACTTCCGTCAGATTGTGCGGCGGTGTGCTGGTCGCCATGCCTACGGCTATGCCCTCGGAACCGTTCACCAGGAAATTGGGGATCCTGCAGGGAAGTACGGACGGCTCTTTTTCTGTTTCGTCAAAGTTCGGCACAAAGTCGACGACGTCTTTGTCGAGATCTGCCAGCAGCGCGTCTTCCGTGAACTTATTCAGGCGGGCTTCCGTATAACGCATGGCAGCGGCGCCGTCGCCCTCGATGTTGCCGAAGTTGCCGTGTCCGTCTACCAGCGGCATCTCCTTTTTGAAATCCTGGGCCATGACGACAAGGCAGTCATAAATGGAACTGTCTCCGTGCGGATGATATTTACCCATTGTATCGCCGACGATACGCGCGCTCTTTCTGTACGGCTTGTCGGAACGGATGCCCAGTTCATCCATGTCATACAGCGTTCTGCGCTGCACTGGCTTAAGGCCGTCACGAATGTCGGGAAGTGCCCTGGAGATAATGACACTCATGGCATAATCGATGTATGACTTCTGCATGAGTTCGCTGTATTCACTTTTTATGATCTGTTCTTTTTCAGGCATTCCGGCTCCGTTCGGCGCTCACGCCCTCTGCAGGGCGGTCTTTTTATGCATCTATCTCTGCATCCGCAGCATGCTGGTGGATGAAGTTCTTTCTCGGGAGCACATCCGTGCCCATCAGCAGTTCCGTCATCTCAGACGCCATGCGGGCATCTTCGATCTGCACCTGCCTCATCATGCGGTGTTCCGGATCCAGCGTGGTCTCCCAAAGCTGCTGCGGGTCCATCTCGCCCAGTCCCTTGTACCGCTGCAGCGTGAATTTACACTTGCTGCTGCGACGGTATTTCTCCAGGGCAGCATCGTCATACAGATACCGTCCGGCCAGCGCTGTTTTGCCGCCTTCGCCCTTCACCGGCATCACCTTGTACAGCGGCGGCATGGCCACATACACGTGGCCGGCATAAATAAGATCCGGCATGAAACGGTAAAACAGCGTCAGAAGAAGCGTCGCTATATGCGCACCGTCCACATCCGCATCCGCCATGATGACGATCTTGTCATACCGCAGTTTGGTTATGTCAAAATCATTTCCGTACCCTTCCGAGAACCCGCACCCGAAGGCGTTGATCATGGTTTTGATCTCGGCGTTTGCGAGGATCTTGTCGATACTGGCTTTCTCGACGTTCAGTATCTTGCCGCGGATCGGCAGGATGGCCTGGAACATGCGGTTTCTCGCCATCTTTGCGCTGCCGCCGGCAGAATCGCCTTCCACGATGAAGATCTCGCATCTGGAAGGGTCACGGCTCTCACAGTTGGCCAGCTTACCGTTTGAATCAAAGGAAAACTTCTGCTTCGTGAGCAGGTTGGTCTTTGCCTTTTCCTCGGATTTACGTATCTTCGCGGCTTTCTCGGCACAGCCGATCACCGCCTTCAGTGTCTCGATGTTGCGGTCAAAAAAGCGTACGACCTCGTCGCCCGTCACCTTGGCAGTGGCGCGCGCCGCATCCTGATTGTCCAGTTTTGTCTTGGTCTGCCCTTCAAAACGCGGATCCGGATGCTTGATCGAAACGACGGCCGTCATGCCGTTCCGCACGTCCGTGCCCGTGAAATTCACGTCTTTGTCCTTCAGGATCCCCAGTTCACGCGCATAGTTGTTGATGACCTGCGTAAACTGCGTCTTGAAACCGGTCAGATGCGTGCCGCCCTCGGAATTGCTGATCCCGTTGCAGAAGCCCAGTACTTCCTCCTGGAACTCATTGATATACTGAAAGGCGACCTCTACCTTGATATTCTCGCTTTCTCCGGAAAAATAAATGACATCCGTCACGGCTTCGTTGTTTTTGTCGAGTTCCTTCACGAAGCCCGAAATGCCTTCCGGCTCGTGAAAGGTCACTTTCTCCGCTGATTCCGGGCGATTGTCGGTATACTGGATGGTCAGGCCGGGATTCAGGTAGGCGGTCTCATGCAGATGGCTCTTGATCTCATCTTCCCTGAACCGCGTCTTCTCGAAAATCTCCGGATCCGGTGTGAAATTCGTCGTCGTCCCGGTCTCGCGTGTTTTGCCAATGACCGGCAGCAGGCCGTTCTCCAGTTCCTGCGTGGGAATGCCGCGTTCATAAGTGTCCCTGTACACGAAGCCGCCGTTCCGTATCGTCACGGTCATACTGCTCGAAAGCGCATTCACAACAGATGAGCCTACGCCGTGCAGGCCGCCGCTCGTTTTGTACGCATTGTTGTCGAACTTGCCGCCCGCGTGCAGCGTCGTCATGACGACTCGCTCGGCGCTGACGCCTTTTTCATGCATGCCCACGGGAATGCCGCGGCCGTTGTCTTCCACCGTGCACGAACCGTCCGCCTCGAGAGTGATCCTGATGTTGTCGCAGTATCCGGCCAGGTGTTCATCGACGGAGTTGTCCACGATCTCATAGATCAGATGGTCCAGTCCGCGCGAGGATGTGCTGCCGATGTACATGCCGGGGCGCATCCTGACCGCTTCGAGCCCCTCCAGGACCTTTATGCTTTTTGCATTATATGAGTTGTCTGTTTTTGTCAAAACAATGCTACCTCTGCGTCAGTATGATTGATCATGCATTCTTCATTTTTCTGGAACAGGCAATGGCGAGCGCATCCGGCCCGATATGACAGCAGACACTGAGGGAAAGACAGTCCTCTTCCACCTGATAGTCCGGAAAAGCATCGCGTACCTGCTGTGCCCACTCGCGCTCCTTGTCCGGAACATTCGAATGTACGGCATACAGCCAGACATCTTTGGCTGCCACCCCGCCGAACTTTTTGTCTATGTCGTTGCGCATGGCCGTGATCATCATCATCCTGCCCTGCGCATCGGTGCGCGCCTTTGCAAAGGCATCCAGTCTTTCGCCCCTGATCTGCAGGACCGGACGGATATGCAGCAGCGAGCCGATCGCAGCCGCTGCCGGCGTGATGCGGCCGCCCTTTTTCAGATACTTCAGGGTCTCCGGCATAATATAGATGCTGGAATCGAATTTTGCCTTTTCCAGGCGCACATGGATCTCTTCCGCACTGTTCCCCGCAGCCGCAAGTTCCAGGGCATCCAGCACCGAGCGCTTCTGTGTTACGGAAATACGCTGGTTATTGACGACCTGCACCTTGCCGTCGTCATAATTGCTTGAAAGCATCATGGCACTCTGGCAGGAGCCGGAAAGGCCTGAACTCATGGGAATATAGACGATCTCATCATAGCCGCCGTCGTTCAGAAGGCCGTCCCACACCTTCAGGATCTCCGTAGGGGCAGGCTGGCTGGTCATTACACGTCCGGCTGTCTCCAGTTTTTCAAAGAACTGCTTCCTGCTAAGATTGATCCCTTCGTAGAATACTTCCTCATCGTCATCGAACATGAACGGCATCGGTACGACGCTTACACCCAGTTTTGCCGCTTCTTCCTGCGTAATGCCGCTGTTGCTGTCCGTGACGATCGCTACCTTCGCCATACAACTCCCTCTGCTGCTGTGTTTTACGCTGCCACCGGCCTTCCCCCATATCTTGTTATTGGTACAGCTGTCAAAACACAATATACGTAGTTATTATGCTTTCAGATACTCCTAAAGTCAACTGATTTCGATGTTTCGGCGCGCAGCCTGGCCGCCATTTCCGCGTGTTCCGGAAGTGCCAGATCAGGATCCTCCCGCTTCAGTTTCTGCAGGTAAGCCGAGGCTTTCTGCAGCAGTTCCCGGTCCCGGTAGATATCGGCCAGTGCAAAACCAAGTTCGCCGCTCTGGCGAACACCAAGGAGCTCTCCGGGACCCCGCAGTTTCAGATCCTGCTCGGCGATGAAGAATCCGTCGTCAGAATGCTCAAGGATCTCCAGCCGCTGCGGCTTCTTTCCCTCCTCCCCGCTGTACAGGAAGATGCAGTAGGACTGTTCCGCGCCGCGTCCGACGCGCCCGCGCAGCTGATGGAGCTGTGCCAGACCGAAACGCTCTGCGTTTTCTATCATCATGACCGTCGCGTTCGCAACATTGATCCCCACTTCGATGACCGTCGTTGTGACCAGGAGGTCTGTCCTGTGATCGGCAAAATCCGTCATGATGCGTTCCTTCTCTGCCGCTTTCATACGCCCGTGCAGGGATGCGACCGTGACCTCCTTCGGAAAGGCCTTCCTTACCATGAGTGTATAATCGGTGACATTGGCCATATCGTCCCCGTAAATGCCGCTTTCATTCTCTACTTCGGGGCAGACGATATAGGCTTGTCTTCCCTGACGGATCTGGCCGGCTATGAATCTCCAGCTCTTTTCCCTCCAGGATGCCGCATCCAGTACCGTATTCCGGATGGGAAGCCTGTTCTTCGGCATGTCTGTGAGGAGCGAGACGCTGAGGTCTCCGTACAGAATGATCGCCAGCGTCCTGGGGATCGGCGTGGCGCTCATTACGAGGACAGGCACGCACTCTCCTTTGCCGGAAAAGCGCTCCCGCTGAAGTACGCCGAACCGGTGCTGTTCATCCGTCACGACCAGTCCCAGGCCGTGGTATACAACGCTGTCCTGGATCAGGGCATGTGTTCCGATCACGACGTTCGCTTCTCCGGAGCTGATCTCTTCCAGCGCAGCCTTCCTGGCTTTTCCTGTCACTGCTCCGGTCAGGAGCACGGGACGGATCGGCAGGCTGTACCGCTCGACCATATCCTTCAGGTTCCGCATATGCTGTTCCGCCAGGACTTCCGTCGGTGCCATCATCGCTCCTTGCATGCCGTTGGAAACGGTCAGGAGCAGTGCCAGAAAGGCCAGGATCGTCTTTCCGGAACCCACGTCGCCCTGAAGCAGTCTGTTCATTACATACGGCCCGCACAGGTCGTCACAGATCTCCCTGTACGCCTTCTTCTGCGAGTCTGTCAGTTCATAGGGCAATGCCTCGATAAGGCGCTCCGGAGCCGCCGTTTCGATCATCGGATGCGGATTGCGGATCTGTGCCGATGTTTTGCCCACCTGTTCCATGGACAGCAGAAACATCAGGAATTCATCAAAAGCCAGGCGTTCGTGCGCCGCATTCAGGCGGGCAGCGGTATCCGGAAAATGAATACCCGCGATGGCGTCAGGCTCGTTAAGAAGCCCCAGTTCCCCGAGATCTCCGGCCGGAAGATACTCGGCATAGAGAGGGGAAGCGGGCTGTCCTTCCGGATCTGCCGGAAGGATACCAAGCAGTTCCAGGATCCGGTGCACTGTTTTCTTTACCTGCCCGTTTTTCAGCCCTTTTGTGAGGGAATAGCGGGGCTGCATGGTGCCGCGCAGGGCATCGTAGTCCTGCGGTGCGAAGGAAGCCGGCTGTTCGAGAAACAGGTTGCCGTTGCCGGCCTGCTTCAGGATCGCGCGAAAAACACGTGTCATGCCCGCTTTCATCGTCTTTGCAAGGTAGGGCATGTTGAAATAGACGAGCCGCACCTGGCCGCCGGCATCTGCGGCGGTAAAATATGTCACGGAATGACCGTTCCTGTGAAATGTGGACCCGCTCCGGAGAATGGTAAGGACTAGGGAAACCACTTTGCCGGGCTCTGCAGACGAAGAAAGCACCGGGTCCTCATAAAAGTCGTACGAGACCGGATAATACCGCAGCAGGTCTCCGACGCTGACAAGCCCACGCGAAGCCAGCAGACCGGCGGTTTTCTCGCCTACGCCCTTCACATCCGACAGGGGTGAGTCCGCTGTGACTGTGCGCCCGGCGGTCCCTGTGCGCTTTATTCTCTTTTTCCCCTCGCTGTCGGCTGCTGAAGCCATGTGCTGCTCTCTCCGGAATCCGGCAAAATGTGCCGGATACAGCTGCTTTTTATCGATCTTTTTCAGGTACCGATAGATTATAACATATTAAAAAATGGGAGGCGAAACAGATACGGAAAGGTATTATGATGGTGTGGATACGATTTTCTCCGGTAGTTGCTTTCTTCCGGGGCCGGTTGAACGAATTCTGAAATCTGTACGCAAATGTTTTTGTTTTGCGCATCGTCTCTGCCCCGTAAGAACGCGTGATACTGCGGCTTTCTGGGGCCCTCATTTCTTTCGGTATGTTTTGCGGCGGATGCCGTTCTTCTTTCCCGTCAGTGTATTGATCGCATCGCGTTTTTCATCCATATTGGAATGGATATATAAATTCAGCGTAGTACTGACGCTCGAATGCCCCAGCATTTCGCTCAGCGGTTTGAGCCCGCAGCCGTACTGCAGGCAGCGGGTGGCAAAACTGTGCCGCAGCGAATGTACATTGATCGCCGGAATGCCGCATTTTTCAAGCCAGGTGGCAAAACTGTGCTCGTAGCTGCGCGGCAGCACAAACCGGTCGCTCCTGCCGTTCAAAACATAGCACGCATCGCTTCCGGCTTCCGAGCGAAAAGTTCTGAGTCTGGCCCAGATCTCGTCCGGTATGGGAATGTCCCGGTAAGATGTGCGTGTCTTGGGCTCTCCGATGACCATGAGGCAGCGCTGCGCACCGGGCTGCTCGTTTTCAACGCGTTTTACGGTCTTTCTTACATGCAGGATGCCGTTCTCGAGGTCGACATCCGCCCACTGAAGCGCACAGAGCTCCCCGATCCGCAGACCCATATCAAGGCAGAGAAGGATACCATACTCCCGTATCCCGCCTTTCTCCGCAAAAGCAGTCAGCACCGGGATGTCACTGCTTTGAAAGCACCTGCCCGCAGAGGGCGGTGTCCTGAAGCGGGGTGCACGGGTATTTACCTCGGGCATGAAGCCTTCGGCTGCTGCAAAATGCAGGATCTGCCGCAGAATTGTAAAGATGTGTTTTACGGTCGTGGGGGACGGATGGCGGCCGGGATCGGAAGGCGCCCCTGACAGATCCGACATGAATTTTTCGAGGAGCGCGCTGTCGACAGCTGACGGGGTATAATTCCCAAGCGCCGGCAGTATATGCACCTCGGTCACCCGGTGATACTCCAGATAAGTAGAAGGAGCCACCGTACTCTTAATGTGTTTTAGCCACAATACGGCAACTTCCTGAAATGTGACTGTTGAATCCATGAGGCCTTTCACCCTTTCTCAAAAGATCCGATTCCGACCGCTGTCGGAATGAGACGCTTTCTATGGCACGGGGTCCTGAAAAGCCTTCTGGAGAAATAGCACTTATTCGGAAGACAATATAAAGAATTTTAAATCTGTTTCATTGATGTTGGCAATTTGTATTGATTGATTATTCAATTTATGATATATAGTAAATTGTAACATCAATTATACTTATATACGCAAAACAAAAACTATTCCGTTTTATTTACTATCTTTATCCTCTCTCCTTCCGCCGGTATTCTCCGTTTTATCTGCCGGCTGACTTTTAAAGAACTGCCTCAGCTACAGTCTGGTTTGTCCATCGGTCTACCTACGGTTATTTTATCATCATCGGTTCCGTTTCCGGCAACTTTTTTTCTAAGGAGGGAAAAATGTCTGTGGAAAAGTGGGAATTTGATCCGCCGCCAGTCATGCGTATACAAAGTAACGAAGAACAGCCGGCCGAAGAGCTGCGCGCTGAGATCCTGCGGGGACTGAACGAAGAAGAAGCCGGTATCAGGCGGCTGCTATCCGACGCCGTACGCGATCTGGAAGGGAGAACGTACTGATGGCACGTTTCATGCTTACTTCCTCGGCGGAACATGATCTGATGAAAATCCGGAAAGATTCTCCCTATATCCGCGATCTCCTGTCTGACTGCCTCAATCGCATCTCTGCCGACGGCGCTGCGCCGTGCCCTGACCCCTGGTTTCACTGCTGCTATTTCGTAAAGCGTTTCATACGTGTGGGCAATGGCCTTTTCCTTGCAGAGTTTCCGGAGCACCTCGCCGTTTATCATCTGTCCGGAGACGGCAGCAGCGGCACCCTTTTGCGGTTTCTGACCAAGAAAGACAGCTGGAGCCAGACGATCGACCGACTGTATTCCGCAAAACACCCTTCCCTGCTGTAAGTTGTATCAATCGCGGAAAAAGGACTGCCGCGCCCTGATCCCGCGCAGCAGTCCTTCGCTTATGATGTTTTGTTTTCATTTCCCGACGAACAGGGATGCAGCCTATTCCTCTGCCGAAAGAATATAGTAGTAGATCGGCTGGCCGCCTGCCTGAAGTTCTATGTCGCACTGCGGGAAGGTTTCCTTTACGCGTTCGCTGAAGTGATCAGCATCCGAAGAGGAAATGTCGCTGCCGTAATAAATACTGATCAGTGCCGTATCCGGCGTGACCATACGCTGCAGTGTCTCGATCGTCGTTTCGTCCCGGTCTTTGCCGACAGCCAGGATGCCACTGTCGCCGATGCCCATGATGTCGCCTTCCTTGATCGAGGTGTCTTCGATCACGGTATCTCGTACCGAGTAGGTGACCTCAGCGCTCTTGACCTTTTTGATCTCCTCCGTCATATTCTCGGTGTTGACGTCGGCTTCCACTTCCGGCATGTAATTGATCACTGCCGTAATTCCCTGCGGGATGGTCCTCGTAGGGATCACAATGACTTTGCAGTCCTTTGTCATACCTGCCGCCTGATTGGCTGCCAGGATAATGTTTTTATTGTTGGGCAGAATGAAGATGGTATCTGCATTCACCTTGCTGATCGCTTCCAGCATGTCTTCCGTGCTGGGGTTCATCGTCTGGCCGCCGCTGAGTACGTAGTCCACGCCCAGTCCCCTGAAGATCTCGCTCAGCCCTTCGCCCACGGAAACGGCTATGAACGCCACGCTCTTGCGCGGCATCTTTTCCTGCTGTTCGGGTTCCTTCGCAGCTGCCTTCTCTGCACCCGCATGCAGAGTTTCCTCATGTTCCAGGCGCATGTTGTCTATCTTCAGGTCAGACAGCTGGCCGTACATCAGCGCTCTCTGGATCGCAAGTCCCGGATCGTTCGTATGTACGTGTACCTTCACTGCTTCTTCATCGGCAACGCATGCGATGGAGTCGCCGATGGTCTCCAGAAACGCCTTGAAATCCTTCTCTGTCTTGGTATTCCAGATGTTGGATTTCTTGTCCAGCAGGATGACGAATTCCGTACAGTAGCCGAAGCGGATGACTGCCTTTTCCTGTGCTTCGCTCTTCGGCTGTGACTCTCCCTGTTTCGCCTGGGCATCGTTTCTGGCAATGTCTTCCGGCGTTACCACTTTCCCGCGGTAGCCTTCAAGACACCCCTTCAGCACCTGCATAAGGCCCTGTCCGCCGGAGTCCACCACGCCCGCCTGTTTCAAAACAGGAAGCATATCCGGCGTACTCGCCAGCACTTCATCTCCGTGTTCCAGAATGGATGCAAAACATTTGTCGAGATCTGTCTCGCCGCTTTCGGCGACTTCCCTGGCTTTTGCCGCCACACCCTTGGCAACGGTGAGGATCGTTCCTTCCTTCGGCTTCATGACCGCCTTGTAAGCCGTCTCCACCGCCCTGTCGCAGCCCTCGGCTATGATCTTAATATCGATCTCCTTATAATCGCGCACACCCTTGCAGAAGCCGCGCAGCAGCTGCGAAAGAATGACGCCGGAGTTGCCGCGGGCACCTCTGAGCGAACCGGAATTGATGGCCTTGCAGAGCGTCATCATGTCATAGTCGTTTCCAAGTCCTGCCACTTCCCTGACTGCCGACATGATCGTCATCGTCATATTTGTTCCCGTATCACCGTCGGGGACAGGGAAAACATTCAGTTCATTGATCCATTCTTTGTTGGCCTTCAGATTGTCAGCTCCGGCCAGGAACATCCTGAAGAGCATTTCGGCGTCAATCGTATTTTTGCTCATTGTTTCCTCCTGAACAGGTATTTTTCTCTCTGGATCAGTCGATGAGCTTGACGCTTTCGACATAAATGACGATCTTCTCGATCTCCAGTCCGGTAAACTCTTCCACACGGTAGCGGACGTTGCTGATCAGATTGCTGCAGACCGTAGGAATGTTTACGCCGTAAGAAACGATGACATGGAAATCTATCACCAGTTTTCCGCTGGGAGTCAGCGACACACTGATGCCGCGGGTCATCGAATCGCGCTTCAGCAGATTCACCAGCCCGCTTTTCATAACGCCTGCCATACCTACGATGCCAAAACACTCTGTGGCAACGGTACCGGCGTACTGTGCGATCACTTCGTTGTCGATCGCAATGTTACCCATATGTGTATTCATGGAAGATGACTTCATAGTTACCTCCTCTGCAGTGCTGAACAACACTAAAATTATAGCTTCTTATATCGCTAAAATCAACGACGGAGCCGCAAAGGACACGCACAGGTACGGATGCAGAAATGCACAGATACGGAAAAGGCAAAAAAAATGAACCGGATCGCTCCGATTCATTTTAAGTCACACTGACACCCTGATCAGGCACGCTCTACCTTGCCGGCACGCAGACACTTTGTGCAGACATGCATCTTTCTCGTACCGCCTTCAACTTTAACGCTGACAGACTGCACATTGGAATTCCAGATGCGATTGGATCTTCTATGTGAGTGGCTGACGTTGTTGCCGAAATGAACGCCCTTGCCGCAGATATCGCACTTAGCCATGGATCACACCTCCTGACATGTCAATTTCCTGAAACACAACATTTGTATCCTATCAAATTATGCCGTCGATTGCAAGCAGAATCGCTATTTTTTCTCCGCATTTGAAGAATCTCCGGTGCCGTCCGCAGTCTTTTTATTCTTCCTGCCCGGAAAAGCAAAAGACACGGCGTCATCGTCTCCCATAACGTCCGACTTCCCGGCGCTGAAACGGTCCATGATATCGGGAACCATATCCACCAGCTTGCTGACCGCATCCTGCTTCTTGATATTGACGACCTTGACCGTCCCCCCGCGTATGATCAGAACCGCGCTCGGAGAAAGCTTGGCGGCAAAACCGCCGGCGCCGCTGTCCTTGCGTTCCGCGCTGTTGGAGCCGGCACCGCAGCCGATCGTAACATCCGACAGCGGGATCAGCGTGGTATCGCCGACTACGACCGGTTCCCCGATCACCGTTTTGGACGAGAACGCGCCGTTCATTCCGTCCATAAAGGAGCGGACGACAGTGGAAATACTGTTATTATTGTTTTCAGCCATAATATCAGGAATCCTCCCGTTTCAGAAGTTTAGTGACACCGCGGATGTCTTTGTCAAATTTAAAGATCAGGAACGCATACAGCAGTACGAACAGAGTGATCCTGCCCTTTGCCTCTCCGTCAGCCCGAAGGATACAGTTCTGAAAATCCGGGTCCACGGTCAGCCTTCCGTTTGTAAAGGGATACAGGATCGCAAGCACTTCCAGCAGCTGTCCGGTTTTTTCCGGATCGCCGAGTCCTGCCGTGCAGTCCAGATGCCATTTTTTCGGCGCTGCCATGCCGGCCACCCGCTTAAGCTGCCGGGAGGCTTTTTCGAAAGCCCTGCCGAATTCCTCGCTTTCCATTACATCCCTGTAATATCCGGCGTTGCTGAAGATCTTTTTAATCTTATCATAAATACCACCGGATTTATATTTTCTTTTCGCGCCGCCCTGTGCTTTCCTGTCTGCGGCATCTTTTCCGGCGGTCCCGGAGGATGCCTTTCCGGCTGTCTTCCCCTGTTTCGCCTGTCCGCTTTCTGCAGTGCCGCTCTTCTTATCCGTCCGGGTCTGTACGGACGAGCTCACTTCCGCTGCCTTTGCCGGACTGTGTTTCTTCTTTTTCCTTCTGTTCTTCCTGTTCTTTTCAGGCTGTTTTTTTCCGGTCTTTTCGCCGTTGCTGCAAAACACCTGGAAAAACAGCACTTTCACCCGGAAATGCGGGTCGTCGGGCCAGCTGATCCCGCCCCTTACAAGATGCAGCAGCCAGGAAAAGGCAAAACTCCCGGATGCATGATCCTTCAGCGCCTGTATATCGAAGTTTTCCCGGGGGGTGTTGTCCGTTTCTTTTCCCGCAGCAGCATACCGCACCGGCACAAACAGTACCAGCAGCAGAAGAGCCGCTGCAACGGCCAGGATCCAGAGCAGCACGATACCCACCGTTTTCAGTATTGTAAGGAGCACTGCGATCACTTGTGCTCCTCTCTGCCGTGTGTGCCTTCTTCCGCGCATCCCCCCGGGAACAGGAACGCTCTGACATCGGCATTGCCGCTGCGGTCGACCGCTTCTTTGATGATCCTCACCGTGAGATCGGTCGCATCATCCCTGCCTTCTGCAAGGCCGATGATCAGCAGCGGGGCTGACCGGTAATACTTCTGATACAGAAAGGCATTGTGCATAAACTCGGGCATACTGCTCCCCTCCGGGAGCGTGATGACATATACGTCCGCCATTCCCGCACGATGGCGCAGTTTCCATTTTACGACGCCCGGATGTTTGATTTTGTCACTTACGTATAATTTCTCATAAAACTGCATTGCACACTCCGCTCTACTGCTGTGCCGTTGCATCTCCCGTCTGGGTAGCCTGCACACCGCCTGTATTCTGCGTCTGTGTACCGTCCGTGTTCTGCGTTCCTTCCGTACCCTGGGTCTGTGTGCCGTCCGCGCCCTGCGTCTGTACGGTGTTCTGATCCTGCGTACCCTGCGTCTGTGTCTGCGCGCCTTCCGTCTGCGTGCCATCCGTGCCCTGCGTATTATCCGCCGGCGCCGCAGCCGTGCTCGTATCCTTCTGGCCTACGACGGCACCCGTCTGGGGATCGTAGAGCGTTCCCGTCGTCGTGTCGAGCAGGTCGCCGGTCTCCGGATCCGTCACGACATTGCTCAGATCCGGCAAAGCAGTGCTTGCCGCAGCCGAAGAGCCGTCACCGGCCGCCTGTTCCGTCGTAGCATCCGCTGACGCACCGTCTCCCGCCGTTTCGTCGGAGGTGCTGTCCGTCGACTGCTGTACGCTGTTATAGGAATAGTTGATCGAACTTCCGGTCTCATAGTCAGCCGCAGAACTCGTCACGCCGAAGTATTTGTCCAGCACTCTGCGGGCGATCGGAACAGCGTAGTCTCCGCCGCTGCCGGCGCCTTCGATAATGACGGTGATGCAGACCTTCGGATCACTCGCCGGGGCAAAACCCGTAAACCAGGCGTGCGACTGGGAAGAATCCGAACTGTCGAACTCGGCCGAACCTGTCTTCCCTGCGGCCTCGTAACTCGCCGTGGAAAGTTTGGAAGCCGTGCCCTGTGTAACGACCGCGCGCATGAATTCCGTGAGGGAAGAAGCGATCGAAGAATCGAAAAGCTGTTTGTACTGTTTTACCGCGCTCTGCGTGATCACCGTTCCGGTACCTGTTTTGACCGAATCGACGAGTATGGGCTGCATCAGCATGCCGCCGTTGGCGACGGCCTGTGTGATCAGGTTCATATGCAGAGGCGACATCGACGTCTGTCCCTGGCCGATCGCAAGCTGCATGACCTCTTTGGTAGTGGTGGAATCGTCCAGCGTAAAGGAACTTTTTGAATAGTCGTAGGGATACGGCAGATCTCCGTCGAACATCAGGCTTTTCAGTGTGGTCGAAAATTCCGAACGGTTCAGGGAAAGACCGATATTCGCAAAGGAACAGTTGCAGGAATTGGCAAAGGACATTTTATAGTCTTCCCAGCTGTGCTGCTCCCAGTGAAAACAGTGGATCATTTCGTTGTCTTTGGTAAAGGATCCTGTGCAGGTGAAATTGTAGTTCTGCCAGGTCGTCGGATTTTCCTTCAGGTATTCGATCGTATCGAGGATCTTGAAAGTCGATCCCGGCGGATACTTTCCCTGTGTGACACGGTTGAGCAGCGTACCTGTTCCGTCCTTTTCATTCAGGTAGGAATCCCAGTCTGCCACAATATTGTTCGGGTCAAAATCCGGCTTTGAGACCATGGCCAGGATCTTGCCCGTCTTGGGATCCGATACGATAATGGCGCCTCTGTATGCTCCCAAGGCGTCCGAAGCCGCCTGCTGCAGGTTCGTGTCCAGCGTCGTATACACATCGTTGCCTGCATACCTGGAGCCTGTTTTGTCTGCGGTAGCCTTTTCGGCCAGGCTCAGGTTCGAGTGGACAAGATCATAGTTCTCGTCCTTTTCGATCCCGCTCCCGCCTTCCTCGCTGTATCCGACCACGTGGCAGAATACATTTTTGAAGGGATAGCTGCGCACATCCTTTCCATCGGAACCGGTAACGGTCTCTGCCAGCACCTTTCCGTCGGAAGAGTAAATTTTTCCGCGCACGTTCTCAGCGAGCATCTTCTCCTGACGGCCGTTGTAGTCGTTGTTGAAGAGCTCCTTTTCATGCGTGCCCGCATAGACGCAGATGTACGTGATCATGAACGTAAACAGCAGAAGAAAGATCCACTGTACGATCAGGATCTGTGTCCTCATTCTTTTCTTTTCGGCCTTAATATCTCTTCTTTCCATTTTCTCCGTATGAAACTTCCTTGTAGTCCTTCAGGTCGATGTTGTCCAGCGAAGGTTCCCAGTTTCCCCCCGCAGCGCGGTCCTGCTCTCCCAGGCCTGTATCCGGCATTGCAGATGTTTCATCGTAATAAAAGCCGTCATCCTGCAGCGGACGTTCTGCTGCATATGCGTTCTGCTGCGGTTCCGGACTGTACTCATCCATCAGGGGCAGCGTGGAAGTATCGTCGAAATAATCATTTTCCTGTAAAGGAGCGCTTTCCTGGTATGCATACCCGCCGCGGCGCTCCTGTACCGTCCGGCTTCCCCCCGGATACGGCCTTTCCTGCGGGTACTGTCTGTCCCGGGGATATTGTCTTTCCTGCGGATACTGCCTGGCCTGCGGATACTGCCTGGTCTGGCGGACCGGTGCAGACTGCCTGTCCCTGCGGTCAGGCGCTGTCCGTCCTGCCTGGCACTCCTGTCCGGCCTGACGCTCCTGCCTGGCCTGACGGTCGAGTGCGGCCTGTCTGGCCTTCCTGTCCTGTTTGGCCTGCCTGTCGAGCGCAGCTTTTCTGTCCTGCCTGTCCTGTTTTGCCTGACGGTCGAGGGCGGTCTTTCTTGTCTGTCTGTCCTGCCTGGCCTGACGGTCAAGGGCAGCCTTTCTGGCCTGTCTGTCCTGCCTGGCCTGGCGGTCAAGCGCAGCCTTTCTGTCCAGTTTTGCCTGACGGCCGGATGCCGCGATCCGGTCTCTGTCCTCTGCTCCGGACAGGGACTGTCTCCTCATCTGCTCTGCGCGCATCCTTCTGTCCCGCGCAGCCGGATCCCCGCTGTCGTCAGGTACAGGCCTCTCCCGGTTCTCCCGCTCGAAACGCGCCTGAAAAGCACGGATCCTGTCCTGCTGCATGATATATATGGACTCGATGACCGAAAACATGAAGATCGTAGACAGCACTGAAGAGCCGCCGTAGGAAACGAGCGGCAGCGTCACGCCGGTGAGCGGGATGAATTTTGTATCCCCGCCGACGGTCAGGAAGGTCTGGAAGATATACATGACCGCAAAGCCGAAGGCGGAAAAACGGTAGAAACGGTCCGAAAAGTTGAGGGAGATCCAGAGTATGTGGAAGAAAATCACAAGACACATGACAAGCAGGCTGATCGCAACGATCATGCCCATCTCTTCCGTAATGGCGGAGAAAATGAAATCGGATTCCACATAGGGGATCTTGTCGGGTGTGCCCTTTGTCAGTCCCACACCGAACGGGCCGCCGCTGCATATGGAAAACAGGGACTGCGTGATCTGGAAGCCCATTGAGTCGATAACGCTCCAGGGATCCAGCCATGCGGTCACACGCACCTGCACGTGCCGGAAGATCTTGTAGGCCAGCACCGCTCCCACACCGCCGAGACCCGCCCCCAGCAGAAGATAATGCCATTTCTGCGTGGCGATATACGTCATGAAAATGTAGGCAATAAAGAAGATCAGCGCGCTCCCGAGGTCCTTGGAGGCCACCAGGATCAGCACATGGATCGCGGAAATGATCCCGGCCCGCAAAACATCCCTCGGCGTGCTGGATTCATAATAGGCACTTGCCAGATAAAACACAAAGATGATCTTTACGAATTCGGAAGGCTGAAGCGTCACACCTGCGACAGTCCAGGTAATATTCGAACCCTGCGTGGCCTGTCCGAAGACCAGCACCACTCCGAGCATTACGATACCGATGCCTGCGTATATATAGGTGAGTTTTTTGAGAAAGCGGAATTTCTTCATGAAGGCCGGCACCGCGATCGTCAGGATCATGCCGACTGCGGCGATCACGAACTGCTTGACCGCTTTGGAAAAAGACAGCCTGGTGATGATGATAAGGCCCAGGGAAAGCATCATGCAGATATGGATGCACAGCGTCTGATTGGCCTGCGGATACAGATTGCGGTACAGGACCAGATAGAACGCAAATACGATCGCCTGGAACAGCCAGAAGTACAGGTACCGCATATCCTTCATGGAGACGAAGATCGTAAGCATGCCGAAAGAGTGTACAAGAAACAGCAGAAGAATGAGGAGCGAATTGGTACGCCTCTCTTCTTCCCTGTCGCGGCCTATCCTGCGCACCTGCAAAAATGCGATCACTGCGTAGGACAGCATGAATATGGCTAATGGATACTTCGATAATGCGAGGATATAAGTCCGCACTATTCGGTGCCTTTCCTGTAGTGGCCGTTCGTGTATGCCGATACCGGGGCTTCCTGAGCAGTCCCCAGGCGCGCGGCCCTGCAGAATGTTTGTGTGATCCGTCCGGTCTCCGCCGCGTCCTCCGTCGTAAAGGCCAGCAGGATCGCACGGCTTTGCCTGAATACCCTGTCTGCGGCAGCCTTGTGCAGAGACAGCGGCACGCTGTTATAGATGATATTGCCGCAGTGGCTGCAGACTGTCCTGACAGGGAACAGACTGTTCATCCGGTCGCGCAGCATCAGGAAGCCTTCTTCTCTGCCGCTGCAGCAGTTCCCGGTCTTTTTCACGCAGTTTGCCGTGATCATCATCGGCACCCTGCCGTATGCCGGAAGCACCCTGCCGCAGGCCGTACCGTTCTGCAGGCAGTCTTCCATTTCCCGCTGCGTCAGTTCATAGGGAAAACTGACAAGGTCACAATCCTTTTCCAGTACTTCCAGACTCTCTCTGTTCCAGCAGTAAACTGCAGGATCCGAAACAACGGTTCCGCTGTATCCGTGCTCCCGAAGATACCCGATCTCCGAAATATCCCTGGCCAGGGCTCCCCGGTATGCGCCGCTCTGAAGTTTCAGAAGGGCGTCCTGCATGTAGGAACTGTCCGTGCTGCGGAGCACATAAGGAAGTGCCAGCAGCCTGTCCTCTTTCTCCAGTGCAAAACATGCACTGTCATCGGCGATGAGATCTGCACCTGCACTCTCTGCGGCCTCTGCCTGTTCCTTTGAAAGTACCACAGCCCATACTTCCGGATACTGCCGGTCCGTACAGGCAGGATGTTCCGTACGGGCAGGCGCGGCTCCGCTTTTTTCAAGTGTCTCTTCGATCGCCGCACGCCGTTTCCGGAGGAAATCGTCGCTTTGCCTATTATAACCGTCCAGGCGTTTCATTTCCAGTCCTGAAACTGCCGACCTTCGCAGATCGTTCAGCGACCGCACCGGAAGAAAAATATCCTCATCGCAGAGAATACGGATATCCCCTTTGTCTACGGTAAAGACCGTATTGCCGAATTTCAGGATGCTTTTTTCGGCGTCTTCCTCACGCAGCGGGCAGCTGACTGCCTGCTGGACCGTATCCCCGAAGACCTGTACGCTCTCCTGCGGCCCTTCTGCGGAAAGTGACAGAGAAGCCCTTTCTCCCTTGCAAAGCCGTACTTCACCCCGCACCGGCACGCGTCTGACACCGTGTATGTACTTTTCCCGGAGCTGCTGCAGCAGTTTTTCGTCAGAGCCTCTGTAGCCAGGACGCGTCACGGTGACCATGTCACGGCCGTTTCGTTTCTTATAGTAGCCCTCGCTCCGTTCCGTACGCAGATACAGATCCTGCAGTGTCTCTTGGTCCTCCCGGTCAACTTTCCATTCGGAAGCCCGTCCCTGCATAGAAAGTTCCCGGTACCTGTCGATATATTTTCTGTAGACCGCTGTCACGCCGGCTGCATATTCCGGCTTTTTCATGCGCCCTTCGATCTTGAACGAGTCTATTCCCGCCCGGATCAGTTCCGGGAGCAGATCCAGCGTACACATGTCACGCATGGAAAGCGGATAGACTTCGGCTGACGGTTTCTCGCAGCCTGCCGGTTTTCCGTTCGCATCCTGCAGGCAGTACGGCTGACGGCAGGGCTGTGCGCAGCGTCCCCTGTTTCCGCTCCTGCCTCCGAGAAAACTGGAAAAAAGGCATTTTCCCGAATAACAGTAGCACATTGCACCGTGGATAAAGGTCTCGATCTCAACCGGCAGTTCGCTCTTCAGGTCCCTGACCTCGGCAAGCGACAGTTCACGTGCCGGCACGATCCTGGTGACACCGAGGCGGGCCAGGTAACGCACTGCCTCCCTGTCCGTGACGGAAAGCTGGGTGCTGGCATGGACCGCCAGCGTCGGAAACTGTCTGCGGATCATGGCGATGACGCCCAGATCCTGTACGATCACGGCATCCAGGCCTTCTTCGACGAGCGGATCCAGCATCTCGCAGATCCCGGAAAGTTCCTCCTGTCTGGTGAGTGTATTGACGGTCAGATTGATCTTAACGCCGCATAAATGCGCCGTACGGATGACTTCCTTCAGTTCTTCGTCACTGAAGTTGTCGGCCATGGCACGCGCGCCGAAACGCTTCCCGGCAAGATACACAGCATCTGCGCCGGCATTCACGGCTCCGAGAAAAGCTTCCATGCTGCCTGCCGGTGAAAGAAGCTCGGGAGCGTGCACAGCGGCACTTTCCCGGCTGTCTGCACGAGAAAGGCTGCCGCGAACCGCAGCAGCCCTGTTTTCCGGATCATATTTTACCGAATGCAACGATTCCTTCATCTGCCGCTACTCAACGGTGGTTCTTCAACTCTGCCTCGAGCTCGATGATGCGCCTGTCCTTGGCTTCATTGTCTGTCTGCAGCCTCTTCTGCGTCTTTTCCGAGGCTTCCAGTTTCATCTGCGTCGTGACAAGCTCGTGCTTGATGTCATACAGATCCTTGTCGCGGGCTTTCATATCTTCCTCAAAGCCTTCGATCTGCTTCCTGGCCTTGAAATAATCGTCACTGATGTTGATATTCAGGAGAAGATTGCGGAGATCGATGGAAAGATGGCTGTAGCCTTCCTCCTTCTGAAACTCCTCCAGCTTCCCGTTGAGGTAAGATGCGACCTTCTGGATATATTCCTCGCTTTCATACCCGCTCAGCGTATATACTTTCCCGCCGATCACAACCTTGGTATCTGTCTTTGGCGCTGCCATTTGTCTCCTCCCCGGAAAGAGATCCCAAACGCACATCCGAACATATTTTGATAATTATAGCATAATTATGAAAAAAAGTTGAAACTGCGAAGCAGTTTCTCATCCGCCACGTCCCACAGGCGGATGTTATAGCATAATTATGAAAAAAAGTTGAAACTGCGTGATCACAAAACCGGTTATTCGAACTTAAGGCTTTCCTGCCAGGGCAGGCCCAGATGACGGTAGGCCAGTTCCGTTGCGACTCTTCCCCGGGGCGTTCGGTTGATAAAGCCGTTCTGCAGCAGATAAGGCTCCACAACATCCTCCAGCGTGCCGGGATCTTCTCCGATCGCGGCCGCAAGCGTATCGAGTCCCGCGGGTCCGCCGGAAAACTTGCCGATGAGTGTGTCCAGGAAACGGCGGTCCGTCCGGTCCAGTCCGAGGCTGTCGACATCCATCATGTCGAGGGCTTTCTGCGCGATCTCCAGCGTGATCCTGCCGTCGTGGCGCACTTCGGCATAGTCCCTGACACGCTTCAGTATACGGTTTGCAAGGCGCGGGGTCCCGCGGCTCCTGCGGGCCATTTCGGCAGCGGCATCTTCGTCGAGCTGTACATTCAGAATATCCGCCGAATGAAAAATGATGCGCTGAAGCTGTTCGGCCGAATAGAATTCCAGATGGTGTATGATCCCGAAGCGGTCGCGCAGCGGCGCAGACAGCAGTCCCGCGCGTGTGGTCGCGCCGATCAGAGTGAATTTCGGCAGCTCCAGCCGTATGGATTTTGCGGAAGCACCCTTCCCGATCATGATGTCGATCGCATAATCTTCCATCGCAGGATACAGGACTTCCTCGATCTGTTTGTTCAGCCGGTGGATCTCATCGACGAACAGCACGTCACCTTCCTGCAGGCCGTTCAGGATCGCCGCCATTTCACCCGGTTTCTCAATGGCGGGGCCGGACGTGATCTTGATGTGCACGCCCATCTCATTTGCGATGATACAGGCCAGCGTTGTCTTGCCGAGGCCGGGAGGCCCGAAAAGCAGTACATGGTCCATGGGCTCCCCGCGCTTGCGGGCAGCTTCGATCGATATCGAAATGTTTTCCCTGATGCGGTCCTGTCCGATATAATCGGCGAGCTTCTGCGGGCGCAGTGATCCCTCGATCACCTTGTCCTCTTCCGTATAGCCCGTTTCGATCATTCTTTTTTCCACTGCCTGCCCCCGTCCGTCAGAACATAAATGTCAGCGCGCTCTTCAGGATCGCTTCCGTGTCGGATGCGCCGGCGGCTTCCGCCTTTTTGACCGCTTTCATTGCATCGGGCCTGGGGTAGCCCAGCGCCACGAGTGCTTCGACAGCATCTCCGGAAATGCCGCCTGCCGGACTGCTGCCGGCTGTATCTGCGCCGTTCCCCGATACGGCTGCGCTCAGCTCCGCGTCCGTCATCTTGTCCCGAAGTTCCAGTACCAGGCGCTCAGCCGTGCGTTTGCCGACCCCCTGTGCCTTCGAAATGGCACCCACATCCCCTGAAGCGATGGCAAAACGCAGCTCGTCCGCGCTCATGGCGGAAAGCAGCGAAAGTCCTGCCTTCGGGCCGATCCCGCTGACTGTGATCAGCTGTTTGAACAGCTTCAGCTCATCCCTGGACAGAAAGCCGTAGAGGCCGATCTGGTCCTCCCGCAGGTAGGTGTAGGTATACAGTTTGACCTCGTCCCCGACAGCGCCCATCCTGGACGCTGTTCCCGGCGAGATCCCGACTTCCATACCGAGGCCGTTCACGTCGACCACAGCCGTGCCGTCCGAGATCTCATCAATGATGCCATGCAGCGATGCGAACATAGTCAGTTCTCCGTTTTCGACAGGATGGCAGCCGCCTTTGCCCGGTAGCTCTGCGCGGACACCGGATCGTGCATACTGTCGCAGATCACGGCACAGTTGCCGTACAGCAGTGCGCAGCCTCTGCCTTCCCCGTCATTTTTCCTGAGCGCTTCGATGGCTGTTTCATACGCAGCCAGCGCGTTCGCGGGGTCTCCGCTCCGGTAAAGGGCTTCGGCGATGCCGGCCATGTTGGGCAGGTAAAAGGGATCGTCCTGTGCGCCGGCCTCATCAAACAGTGCGTTGGCCTTCCTGAACCGGGCCTCCGCTTCGGTGAAGCGCCCCTCCTTCAGATACAGGAGCGCTTCGTTCGAATACAGCGTACCTGTGATCCGGTCCGTCTGGGGATCCTGCGCCTTGCCGTGTCCGGCGGCCGCGAGGGCCTGCAGTGTGTTTTCACTGCGCAGGTAATATTCTTCAGCCTCGTTCAGCCTGCCGCCGTCGCGGAAACCGTTCGCGTGATCCATCAGGACGACCGCGAAATCGGCCGAATCCTCGAGGTGCAGTTCCTCCATGAGAAGCAGCAGGTCGTCCGAGGCCGCTGTCGCTTCCTCAAACCTTCCTGCCGTCTGATAAAAAGCGATAAGCTCGCCGGCGACCTGCGAATAGCGCTGCCAGTTTCCTTCGTCGTTCGCTTCCGTCAGATTCCGGATCAGTAATTTTTCCGCTCCCTCGAGATCCCCGGAGGCAAAACAGGCGTCCAGTTCCCTGTAGAATTCATCCATGCATTCATTGCCGGTCCGCGCAGTCCGCGGATCCCTTTCCGTCATTCTCTGCTTTCGTTGATATAGTTCACCAGGCCGCCTGCGTCTATGATCTTCTGCATGAACGGCGGGAACGTCTGCCCTTTGAACTTCCTGCCGGTCGTTTCGTCCGTGATGATGCCGCTGCTGAAATCCACGGATACGGTGTCCCCTGCGCTGATCTCCTTCGACGCCTCGGGGCATTCCACGATCGCAAGTCCGATGTTGATGGCATTTCTGTAGAATATGCGGGCAAAATTCTCGGCAATGACGCACTTTACGCCGGCTGCCCGGATCGCGATCGGCGCATGTTCCCTCGAGGAACCGCAGCCGAAGTTTTTGCCTGCTACGATAATATCACCTTTTTGTACTTTTTCCACGAAACTGCTGTCGATGTCTTCCATACAGTGGACCGCAAGTTCTTCCGGTTTGGACGTATTCAGGTATCTTGCCGGGATGATGACGTCCGTGTCAACATTGTCCCCGTATTTAAACACTTTTCCGTGTGCTGACTCCATGGCAATTCCTCCTGCCGCTTTCACGGCCTGCTTCATAAAGACCGCGCGCCCGTCACGTACGGCCTTTTTGTCAAAACACCCATCAATAGCGCCGCGGGTCGGCGATCCGTCCTTCCACCGCGCTGGCTGCCGCCGTAGCGGGGCTGGCAAGATAGATCTCCGAATCGATCGCGCCCATACGTCCTACAAAATTGCGGTTTGTCGTGGACACGCACTTCTCCCCGGAAGCAAGCACGCCCATATAGCCGCCGAGACAGGGGCCGCAGGTCGGTGTGCTCACAACAGCGCCCGCTTCGATGAATGTTTTGAAAAGGCCTTCGTCCATCGCCTGCATCCAGATCTTCTGTGTGGCGGGGATCACGATACAGCGTACACCCTTTGCTACCCTGCGCCCTTTGAGTATGGAAGCGGCGCTGCGCAGGTCACTGATCCGTCCGTTCGTGCAGGAGCCGATGACGACCTGGTCGATCGCAATATCCGGAATATCGTCAAAGGTACGCGCGTTCTCGGGAAGGTGAGGGAAAGCGACCGTCGGTGTGACCTTTGCAAGATCTATGTCATAGACTGCGGTGTAGGGCGCATCCGGATCTGCCTCGTACTTCCTGTAGACAGGGCTTCCTGTACTTCCTTCCGGTGCATGCGTACGCACATATTCCTCCGTCTGTCCGTCCACGGGGAAAATACCGTTCTTGGCACCGGCCTCGATCGCCATATTGGAAACCGTAAAGCGGTCGTCCATCGAAAGTGCCGCCACTCCCTCCCCCGTGAATTCCATGGACTGGTAGCGTGCGCCGTCCACGCCGATCATGCCGATGATATGAAGGATCAGATCCTTGCCGGACACACGCGGCGCAAACTTACCCGAAAGCCGGAAGCAGACCGCGGAAGGCACCTTGAACCAGGCCTTCCCTGTGGCCATGCCGGCCGCCATATCCGTACTGCCGACACCTGTCGAAAAAGCGCCGAGCGCACCGTACGTGCAGGTGTGGGAATCGGCACCGATCACGGCATCTCCCGGCTTTACCAGACCTTTTTCAGGCAGCAGGGCATGCTCGATGCCCATTTCTCCCACTTCGAAATAGTTCACAATGCCGTTCTGTTTTGCGAACTCGCGCACGCACTTGCAGTTCTCCGCGGATTTTATGTCGCGGTTGGGCACGAAATGGTCCGGCACCAGCGCGATCTTTTCTCTGTCAAAAATGCCTTTTTTCTCGAACTTGTCCATTTCATGGATGGCAACAGGGCTCGTGATATCGTTGCCCAGCACCATGTCAAGATCCGCTTCGATCAGCTGTCCGGCTTCCACACTCTCCAGTCCGGCGTGCGCTGCCAGGATCTTCTGTGTCATCGTCATTCCCATGATTCCTGCTCCTTTGCTGTGAACATTTGCTGTGAAAACAGAAAAGCCGCGGCGAAAACATGCGTCACGGCTTTTCTCAATGTCGGATCAAACAGTGCAGCCGGTCAGTTGTTGATCAGCTTGTCCTCTTCCTTGTTCCAGCTGTAAAGCTTGCGGATCTCCGCACCGACCTTCTCGGACGGATGCTCTGCTGCGCGTTTCCGCATCATCTGGAAGTGTACCTGGCCACCCGCATCGGACATATCCGTCAGGAAGTCTTTGGCAAAGGTGCCGTCCTGGATGTCCTGAAGGACCTTCTTCATCGCCTTCTTTGTATCTTCGGTGATGATCTTGGGTCCGGTGATGTAGTCGCCGTATTCCGCAGTGTTGGAAATGGAATACCGCATGCCTGCAAAACCTGACTGATAGATGAGGTCGACGATCAGCTTCATCTCGTGGATGCATTCAAAATATGCATTTCTCGGATCGTAACCGGCTTCGCAAAGGGTCTCGAAACCAGCCTGCATCAGAGCGCACACACCGCCGCAGAGGACAGCCTGTTCACCGAACAGATCGGTCTCGGTCTCGGTACGGAACGTCGTCTCCAGGATACCGGCTCTCGATCCGCCGATGCCTGCGCCATAAGCCAGCGCTCTCTCAAGTGCGTGACCCGTGGCATCCTGCTGTACGGCAACGAGCATCGGAACACCCTTGCCTGCCTGGAACTCGGATCTGACCGTGTGGCCGGGTCCCTTGGGAGCGATCATGGTGACATCGACATCTGCCGGCGGCTTGATCAGGCCGTAGTGGATATTGAAGCCGTGCGCGAACATCAGCATATCGCCGGCCTTCAGGTTGGGTTCGATGTCCTGCTTGTACATCTTTGCCTGCTTCTCATCATTGATGAGGATCATGATGACATCAGCCTGCTTTGCAGCTTCCGCAGCGGTAAATACCTGCAGTCCCTGTTCTTCGGCTTTCTTCCAGGAAGGAGAGCCCTCATACAGTCCGACGCGCACATCCATGCCGGAATCCTTCAGGTTCAGCGCATGTGCATGCCCCTGGCTGCCGTAACCTATAATGGCGATCTTCTTGCCTTCGAGAAGAGAGAGATCGCAGTCGTCCTGATAATAGATCTTTGCTGTTTCTGCCATTTTGATTTTCCTCCTTTAGGAATCAATGGTTCTATATCAATTCACGGTGCCGGTGACAAAGCACTGCACCGCTCCTTGCCGTTCAGTCGTTGATGTAAACGATGTTCTCGATGCCCCTGGACAGACCCGCTATGCCGGTCCGCGCCAGTTCCAGGATCTCATAGCCGTCGAGCAGGCGCAGGAACGCATCGATCTTCCCCTGGTTGCCCGTGATCTCGATCATGAGGCTCTGCGGTGCGACATCGATGATGCTGCCGCGGAAAATATTGGCAATGGCGATGATGGCCTGGCGGTCTTCCGGACCCGCCTTGACTTTGATCATAGCCAGTTCCCGGTATACGCTGTCCTCCGCCTTAAGTTCCCTGATATCGCGTACATCGACGAGCTTTGCCACCTGCTTTTCGATCTGGTCGAGAATGTCGTCATCGCCGGTCGCCACGATCGTAATGCGCGTAAACTTCGGATCGGCAGTCACACCGGCCGTGATGCTCTCGATGTTGTAGCCTCTCCTGGAAAACAGGCCGGAGATACGGCTCAGGACGCCCGAGGTATTGTCTACGATGATCTGGAAGACTTTTTTCTTGATGAGTGTTTCGTCTGTCGGCATGCTTGCCACGCGAACCTTTCCGCTGCGGACTCTGTTTCCTGTCCGGAAATTATATCGGATTATATCTCTTCGATATAGTTTAGTCAACAAAAAAGATATAGTTTTATGGTTTTACTGCTGCGGATCCGTGCATTTCGGAAGTGCCAGCGTACCGGTACGCGTTATCTCGGCAATGCTGACGATGCGCATGGTATCCAGGAAGATCTGGACGCGCTCCGGCGTGTCACACATCTGGATCGTCATCATGTTCTTGGACATATCGACGATCGAAGCGCCCATGATCTCGCAGTTTTCCATGATATCTTTCCGATTTGTCCTGTTGTACTTCACCTTGATCAGCATCAGCTCACGGCTGACCGATTCGCTCTCGTCAAAGGTCTTGACCTTGATGACATCCAGCTTCTTGTTCAGCTGCTTCTCGATCTGCTCAAGCGTACGCGCGTCCCCGCTGCTCACGATGATCATATTGGAAACATCCGGGTTGTCAGTCTCGCCCACCGCGAGCGACTCTATATTGAAGCACCTTCTCCAGAACAGTCCTGCCACCTTGCAGAGAACGCCTGCCCGGTTCTCCACCAGCACTGAATAGATTCTTTTCAAGTCCGTATCCTCCGCCCGCCGCAGCAGCCCCGACACATCTCTGTCCGTTCCTGCAGCAGCCCGGGCCAATCCGTTCCGGGCATCAGCCCGCCTGCGCATCCCTGTCCACGTCACATTCCAGCAGCACGGATCCCTTTTCCTTCAGAAACTCCTCTATCACTTTTCCTGTTTTCCCGGGTTCATCCGCCTTCAGGTATTTCATCCCGTAGGCTTTTGCCAGAGCATTCAGATCCGGGCTCCCGTCCAGGTCCGTTACGCTGTACCGGTCGTGATAGACCAGATGCTGGTGCTGCCGTACAAGGCCCAGCGTATTGTTTTTCATGACGACGATCTTGAGCTGGATATGATACTGTGCGGCCGTTCCAAGTTCCATCATGGCCATCTGGAATGCGCCGTCCCCGCAGACAGCAACGACCTGTCGATCCGGATCTGCTTCTTTGGCGCCGATCGCGGCGCCGATCGAATATCCCATCGTGCCCATGCCGCCGGAGGTCAGGAAACGCCCGTTCCTTATCACCGCACATTCACAGGACCAGAGCTGGTTCTGCCCTACGTCCGCAACATAGATCGCATCGTCGTCCATTGCGGCGGTGAGGTCGTGCAGGAAGCCGCGGGGATTCACGGTATGCCCGCTGCAGGCGGCCGAACGCTTTTCCGCTTCCCCTGCCTGCTCCTGCTCCCTTTCGCTGCCGAGCAAAGCACGCCATTCCGAATAGTCCGCATCCAGGACCGTACCGGCCGGCTTTTCGGCACTTCCTTCCGTTTCGTTGATGAATTCGCCGAAAATATTTCCGATATCGCCTACGAGCGGGATGTTGGGACCGGCGTTCTTGCCGATCTCCGCCGGGTCAACATCGATATGGACCAGTGTTTTGCCTTCCGTAATGATGGCCGGCCTGTTGATCGAGCGGTCCGCGACACGCGCTCCCGCCATGATCACCATATCGGCATCGCACATGGCGCGGTTGGCTGTTCTGCTGCCGTTGTTGCCTACCATGCCGAAAAACAGCGGATGTCCGGAAGGGAACACGGAGATCCCCATCATCGTGCAGACCACGGGGATACCGTGCTTTTCGGCAAAGCCGCGCACGACCGCCTGGGCTTCGCCCAGATGCACGCCGCCGCCCACACAGATGAGAGGACGCTTTGCGGCGTTCAGTTCCTTCATGACCTTGCGGATCTGCACCATATTGCCCTTGAATGTAGGCTTGTAGGTGCGCATGGAAACCGTTTCGGGATATTCGAAGTGCGCGATCGTTTCCGTCTGGATGTTGCAGGGAAAATCGATCAGCACAGGCCCCTTTCTCCCGGTACTGGCAATATGGAACGCCTCTTTGAAAATGCGGGGCACATCGGAAGCCTTCCGCACTATGTAGCTGTATTTCACAAAGGATTCGACCGCGCCGGATACATCGGCCTCCTGGAATACGTCGGAGCCCATCTGCGCCGTGTCTACCTGCCCTGTGATGCAGACCAGCGGAATGCTGTCCGCAAAGGCAGTGGCTATGCCGGTTATCAGATTTTCCGCACCGGGACCGCTCGTGACGGCCACAACGCCTACCCGGCCGGAAATGCGCGCGTACCCGCTCGCCTCGTGCGCCGCGTTCTGCTCCTGGCGCACCAGCACCGTACGGATCTCCTTATTCAGGATACTGTTGAAAAAGGGGCAGATCGCCACGCCCGGATATCCGAAGACCAGTTCAACGCCTTCGAGTTCCAGACACCTGACTGCCGCATCAGCACCGTTCATACATACCTCCGTAAAAAGGGGATCCTCGGACCCTCCGAATAAGCAGCAGGACCTTTGCCGGTGATGCCGCCGCAGCAGGCTCAGTTGCTCCCGCCGCCTGTCAGACTGCTGATAAGATTCACTGTATTGGCAAAAGGTTCGAGCGAATCGTTCAGCCGCTGTATGGAACTGTTAAGACTGTCAAAATCGATATTGTCGATCTTCTGCACCGCATCCGTGACATTCTCGGAATTGTCCTTGATCACGACGTTCGCGTTGTTGACGGCCTCATCGATCTTGGTGAGCGAGCTTTGGGCCGAATCGACCAGCACATTGATCTGCCTGACGGAGATCTGGGCGTCCTTAATGGCGGTGTCTGCCGTTTTCAGCGTGTTGATCAGCGTCGGCACGAGCAGGAAAAGAGAAATGGTCAGTACGATAAAGATACCGATGTGCGCCCAGGCGG
Organism: Lachnospiraceae bacterium; assembly: GCA_022652545.1. GTDB lineage: Bacteria > Bacillota > Clostridia > Lachnospirales > Lachnospiraceae > CAG-791. Next base: position 460,513 of record JALCRM010000001.1, on the reverse strand, counting down.
ATACCCAACCGGCCTTCGCCTGTTTGCGCGTCTCCTGGTATATTTTGATCAACAGCTGCTTTTCATTCATGTCCGTGACATCGGTTCCGGCTGCCTTCGCTGCCTGTGTTTCGACCGCTGCCTTACCGGCTGCCTTCGATTCTTCCTTCACTTCTCCGTTTTCAGACATATCAAGCCTCCCGCATGGCCCAAGCTGATTTTCCGGACCGGAAGGGACATGGCACCGGCGCGGAATTGAATTGCAGTAATTGTACTACTTTCAATACCCGCACGCAATGAAAGCAGGCTCGGAGAACGCCCGAAAAGCCGGCCTTCCGGGAAAACGGCCGGCGGGACATTGAAGCGCCGCCGGTTCTGTGATAGATTGAATCGAATGAATTTGAAAGTCCGGACACAGGGAAGGAACAAAAGCATGACATTTTTCAGGACCGGAATCGTAGCCCGCAGGTTTTTCACCTGTATGCTGCTGGCCGCGGCACTGCTGCTCACCGGCTGTTCATCCGGAACACAGGCGGCTGCTCTCGGGCAGTACAGCAGTCAGATGAACGCGTTTTTTGACGAACTTGCAGACTGCAGGGATGAATACGAAGCCATCGACGAAAACGCGGATGACGCCGGCACACAGCTTCTTGCGGTGATCGATAAAATGGCGGGCTGCGTAAGCGACGCCGCCTCGGTCGAGGCGCCCGAAGAATACGCCAATGTCCGGATCTGCGCCGAAAACGCCTCCAAATATATGGACCAGTCAAAACAGCTGTTCCACAAAGCTCTCGACGACCCCTCCGCGTACGATGCGGAAAGTTTCAAAGAAGCACAGGAATACTATGCCACGGCCAATCAGCGTATCGGCTACATGGTCTCTTTCCTGCACGGCGAAACGCCGGAGGGTGTGACTGTCACCTATGAAGAAACGCCGGACGCCGCTTCGGCCTATACTTCCTCTACACCGTGACCTTTTTGAAGTTTTTCTTTCCTCTCCTTACGAGAATGCCCTTTTCCAGCTGCGCCTTCGTGCACGACGACCGGGGATCGGAGACCTTTTCACCGTCTATGGTGACGCCGCCCTGCTCGATCGCTCTGCGCGCCTCGCTGTTGCTTGCGTTGAGTCCTGCTTTGACAAGCAGGTCCAGTATGCCGATCGTCCCGTCTTCCCGCAGGTCAGAGGCTGCAAGGACTGTGGTCGGTATCTCCGCGGTTTCTCCCGCTCCTCCTGCAAACAGCGCCATGGCGCCCTTTTTTGCCTTTTCTGCCTCTTCTTTTCCATGTACCATGGAGGTGAGCTCGTAAGCCAGTATCTCCTTGGCTTCGTTCAGGCGGCTGCCTTCCCATCTGTCCATTTCATCGATCTGCGCGAGCGGCAGGAACGTCAGCATACGGAGACATTTCAGGACGTCGCCGTCATCGATGTTGCGCCAGTACTGGTAAAAATCGTACGGCTTCGTCTTGTCGGGATCGAGCCAGACCGCTCCGCCGGCTGTTTTTCCCATCTTCTTGCCGTCGGACTTGAGAAGCAGCGTGATCGTCATGGCATACGCATCCCCGCCGGTCTTCTTCCGTATGAGGTCTATGCCGCCGAGCATGTTGCTCCACTGGTCGTCGCCGCCGAACTGCATCAGGCAGCCGTAGTTCTTGTACAGCTGCAGGAAGTCGTAGCTCTGCAGCAGCATGTAGTTGAATTCAAGGAAGGTCAGACCTTTTTCCATGCGCTGTTTGTAGCATTCGGCGCGCAGCATGTTGTTGACGCTGAAGCACGGTCCGATATCCCGGATGAATTCCATATAGTTCAGATTGCGGAGCCAGTCCGCGTTGTTCACCATCATTGCCTTGCCGGGCCCGAATTCGATAAAACGGCTCATCTGCTTTTTGAAGCATTCGCAGTTGTGGTCGATCTGCTCGACCGTCATCACGCTGCGCAGATCGCTGCGCCCGCTGGGGTCGCCGATCATGCCCGTGCCGCCGCCCACCAGGGCGATCGGCCTGTTGCCCGCTTCCTGCAGGCGTTTCATGAGGCAGAGCGCCATGAAATGTCCCACATGCAGGGAATCCGCCGTAGGGTCGAAACCGATGTAAAACGTGGCCTTGCCCGCATTGACCAGTTCCCGGATTTCCTCTTCATCCGTCAGCTGCGCCAGCAGACCGCGGGCCTTCAGTTCATCAAAGATCGTCATATTTGCTTCCATTTTTTCAAACCCTCTCTATTCGTTTTTCCAGTCCAGATGTCCGATCTCCAGCTTCCTGTCGCGCAGCATCAGATCGCGCACCGCTTCCGCGGCGTTCTTGCCTTCGAACAGGATACGGCAGACTTCCTCGATGATCGGCAGTTCTATCCCGTATTTGACGCCGAGCGCCCTCGCCGTCTTTGCGCTGTATACCCCTTCCACTACCTGGTTGACTTCCCGCATGGCCTCTTCATAGGACTTGCCCTGGCCGATCAGGATGCCGGCCCGCCGGTTGCGCGAATGCATGGAAGCACAGGTCACGATGAGATCTCCTATGCCCGTAAGGCCGAAAAAGGTCTCGCTTTTACCGCCCATCGCGATCCCCAGCCTGCTGATCTCCGAGATGCCCCGCGTGATCAGCGCGGCCTTGGCGTTGTCCCCGTACCCCAGTCCGTCCGCGATGCCGGCCCCGAGTGCGCATACGTTTTTCAGTGCCGCCCCGATCTGCATTCCCAGCATATCGGGGCTCGTATAAACGCGGAAAACCTCGTTCATAAAAACATCCTGCACATATTTTGCCGTTTTCTCATCCGAAGCGCCCGCCACGATCGTGGTCGGCATGCCCTTTCCCACCTCTTCGGCGTGGGTCGGGCCGCTCAGTACCGCCACGTTTGCCTGCGGGATCTCCTGCGAAATGATCTCCGACAGGGTCATGAGCGTGCTCTCTTCGATCCCCTTGGCAACGGAAACGATAAGCTGCCCGTATTTACAGTACTCCGCCATTTTATGCGCCGTACTGCGCGTGAAGGGCGACGGGACCGCCAGCACCAGCATGTCCTTGCCCATCATGACGGTCCTGAGGTCCGTGGAGGCGGTCACACTTTCCGGCAGGATCGTGCCCGGAAGCTTCTCCTTCTGCTCATGGTACCGGTTGATCATATCGACCTCGTCCTGCGCGATCGACCAGATCTCGACGCGGTGTCCGTTGCCGGAAAGACGATAGGTCAGGGCCGTGCCCCAGCTCCCCGCTCCGATCATTCCTATATCAGCCATTCTGTGCTCCTTTGCTCCGGCCGGACCGGTCGGGTTCATACGTTTTCGTGCGGCTTCTGCGCCTGTTTTGCTTCCTTCTGCGCTTCCTTCTGTTTCCGTATCTCTTCTTCGCTCAGGATGGCATGGTTCCGGCTTCCCAGATACGTTTTGCGCTCGGTCCCGTGGATCAGCCGGCCGATATTGGCCCTGTGCTGCACCCAGCACAGTCCGCTGATGAAGGCACCGAGGACGTACATTTCACACAGCACCGCCTGCGTACAGTGGAAAACGCCGGCCTGGCCCTCCAGGACCAGCTGGATGATGAAGCCCGTGACCAGGCAGAGAGAGCCCAGAGAAACATAGTGCGTGAAAATAGCCGGCAGGAAGAAGGCGCACAGCCCCACGGGAATGACCGTCCAGTGGAATGCCAGCATGAATCCGCCGGTCACGGCAACGCCCTTGCCTCCGTGAAAATGCATATAAAACGGGTAGTTATGCCCCAGGACCAGGCCGATCGCAGTGTACATTTTCAGAAGATAGACGATGTCGGCATGCTGCCTGCCGAACAGTACCGTCACAAGCACCACCGCGGCGATCGCTTTCAGGACGTCCCCGCAGAACACGACGATGCCGGCCTTTGTGCCCAGCGTGCGCAGCATGTTTGTGGTACCGGAATTTCCGCTGCCGTATTTGCGGATGTCGATGCCCTTCAGGCGCCCGTAAAAATAGGCCGTCTGGAAAAGTCCGAACATATATCCGATCGCAACCGCATACAATCTGGTCATTCCCGTCTCTCCTTTACACCTTTTCCTGGTCTCCGCCGCGCTCCCTGATGATCAGCTTGAGCGGCGTGCCCCTGAATCCAAAGGTATCGCGCAGTCTGTTTTCAATGAAACGCTGATAGGAAAAATGAAACAGCTCCGCATCGTTGACGAACATCACAAACGTGGGCGGCTTTACGCCGGTCTGCGTGGAATAATAGATCTTCAGCATTTTCCCCTTGTCCGCCGGCGGCTGCTGTATCGTCACCGCCTCCGAAATGATCTCGTTCAGCACGCCGGTCTGGATGCGCATGTTCTGGTTGGCCGAGACCATATCGATCAGGTCATAGAGTTTGACGAGCCGCTGCCCGGTCTGCGCCGAAATGAAGATGATCTCCGCATAGGGCAGAAAAGACAGCGTGGAACGCACTTTTTCGGTGAACCTGTCCGTCGAATGATCGTCCTTCTCGACCAGGTCCCACTTGTTTACCGCAATGATGACGGCCTTGCCGCGATCGTGGGCTATGCCCGCTATTTTGGCGTCCTGCTCCGACACGCCCTCCGATGCATCGATGACCAGTATCGTGATATCCGCGCGTTCAACCGCTCCGATCGTGCGCAGCAGCATGTAGTATTCCAGGTCTTCCTTCACCTTGCTCCTGCGGCGCAGGCCGGCCGTGTCGATGAAGGTATATTTCCGGCCGTCGTGCATGACCTCGGTGTCCACCGCATCCCGCGTCGTGCCGGCGATCTCGGAAACGATCACGCGGTTCTCACCGATCAGGCGGTTGACGATCGAAGACTTTCCGACATTCGGCTTACCGACGACCGCGATACTCGTACTGTCGTCGTCTTCCGGCTGCTCCGTCGGCGCGGGAAAGTGTTTCACGACCTCGTCCAGAAGGTCGCCGATCCCCGTCTGGTTCACGGACGATATGCCGAACGGTTCGCCGATCCCGAGATTGTAAAACTCGTAGATGTCGCTCTGCTGTTTGTGATAGCTGTCGATCTTGTTCACCACGAGCACGACGGGCTTCCGCGAACGGCGCAGCATGTCCGCGACCTGGCTGTCCGCGTCCTGCATTCCCTGTCTGCCGTCGACCATGAAAAGGATGACATCCGCCATGTCGATCGCGATCTGGGCCTGCTCCCGCATCTGGGCCAGGATCACGTCTCTGGTCCGCGGTTCGATGCCCCCGGTATCGATCAGCGTAAACTCATAGTTCAGCCAGGTGCAGTCCGCGTAGATCCTGTCGCGCGTAACACCCGGCGTATCCTCCACGATGGAGATCTTTCTTCCGGCCAGCATATTGAACAATGTGGATTTGCCTACATTCGGGCGTCCCACGATCGCAACGACCGGTTTGCTTTTTCTTCCCATATACACCTCAATTCCGGCCCCATGCGGGGCTTACTGTATTTTAGACAAAAACCTCGGACATGTAAAGGACGCTGCTTTTCCCGGGCTCCTTCCGAACTGACGACACGGCTTGCGGGCAGCGTGTTTTGCTCCTATAATATCCCTGTCGGAAAAACAGTCAGCAGAGCGCAGGAGGCATACATGCCCGGAACGGAATTGCACGAACAGCTTGAAAGACAGATCCCCATCGCCCCTCTCGGTTTGATCATCACGCCGTCGGCACAGGACCTCGGCAACCGCATCGACACCTGGATCGCAACTTTCCGGATGACCGACCACAACATTGCCAAACAGGATCCGGCTTTCCGCGACTACGTCCGCAGCACCTACGAGCTGCCCGCACCGTGCCCGCGTTTCGGCACCGGAGAAGCCAAAGCACTGCTTCCCGAATCTGTCCGCGGCTATGACCTCATGATCCTGACGGATGTCTGCAACTATTCCCTCACCTACAAAATGAACGGTTTCATCAACCACATGTCCCCCGACGACCATTTCCAGGATCTGAAGCGGATCATTTCCGCCGTCAACGGGAAAGCGCGCCGGCTGACCGTCATTATGCCGTTCCTTTACGAAGGCCGCCAGCATAAAAGATCCGGACGTGAATCCCTGGACTGCGCAATGATGCTGAAGGAACTCCACGATATGGGGGTTTCCAATTTCATCACCTTCGACGCCCACGACCCGCGTGTGCAGAGCGTCGCCCCTCTTTCCAACTTCGACAATTTTCTGCCGCCCTATCAGTTCCTGCGTACACTGATGCTCTCCACCTCCGACCTTACGATCGACAAGGAGCACATCACTGTCATCAGCCCCGACGAGGGTGCCATGGAACGTGCGATCTATTTTGCCTCCGTCATCGGCGCGGACACCGGCATGTTCTACAAGCGCCGCGACTATTCAAAGATCGTGGGCGGCAAGAACCCGATCGTCGCGCACGAGTTCCTCGGGAGCGACATCCGGGGGCGCGACGTCATCGTCATCGACGACATGATCTCTTCGGGCGGCTCCATGCTCGATACGTCAAAACAGCTCAAGGAGCGCGGTGCCAGACGTGTTTTCATCTGCTGCACCTTCGGCCTCTTTACGGACGGCCTGGACGCTTTCGACAGTGCCTATGAAAACGGCTGGTTCGACAAGGTCGTCACCACGAACCTCACCTATCTGAACCCGGAACTCAAGGAACGGAAATGGTTCGCGGCTGCCGACATGAGCAAATACCTGGCCACCATCATCGACTACTTCAACCACGACGCTTCCATCTCCAACGTGACAACGCCTACGGACAAGATCCACGAGATCCTGGATAAATACAACCGCGAAGGCTTCCAGGGAGCCAAAGTCGACCTGCTCTGAGTTTCCGCTACTTCCGTATTGTGATCAGTGCGCCGAGGTTCCCCCTCGGCTTTCCTTTCATACCTCTGTGCGAAAAGAAAATGTCGCTGTGGCAGCAGGTGCACAGGCCGGAAACGCCGACATGCCCCTCCTGCAGGCCGGCAGCAAGAAGTATGTACCGGTTTGCGGCAGCCAGGTCCAGCTGACTGTGCGCCTCGTCTTTTCCCGGACGCAGGATGTTTTGTCCGCTGCAGACCTCTTCTCCGAGTTCCCTGCGGAAGATCTCCGCAACGTCCTGTCCCACTTCATAGCATGACTCACAGATGACCGGGCCGATCTGCGCAAGCAGGTCTTCCGGGCGCGTGCCGAATTCCCGACGCATCACCGATACGACTTCCGCACAGATACGCTGCGCCGTGCCGCGCCAGCCGGAATGCGCAACACCCACTGTGCGGTGCACGGGATCCGCAAAATAAACCGGCGTGCAGTCTGCGTGCAGTGTCACGAGGAGCAGACCCGGCTCGTCCGTAACGAGCGCATCCACATCCCTGTAATCGCGTTCCCTTGTCACTCCTTTTCCGGCGTCCGCGGAGGTGACCCGGCGCACGTTCTTCGTATGCGTCTGGTAGGAGATCACGACATCATCGCAGGTCCTTTCCAGCGCCCCCGCGATAATACTGTAGTTTCTGAGATGATTGCGCTCGCCCGTTTCCTTTCCCAGTGCCTGTGCTTCCATCGTCATGCCGAGATTGAGTTCGGCAAAGTTTCCTTCGCTGACCCCGCCGAAGCGTGTCGTAAAGGCATGGACGGCAAAATCCGCCTCCTCCATGACGGGAAACGTGAGCCAGACGGGCGAATGGCCGCCGACTTCAGCCGTGTGCAGGCGGTAGGCGCCGCTTCTGCCGAGCCTGTCATAGATCTCCTCAATTTCCATGTGCATGCCTTCCCCGGTACGGAAATGCATTCCGGATCCAGGAGATGTCGCCGTCCTCTATTGCAACGACGTCATACCGCATCCTTTGCCCGTCACCGATGTGATGGATATAACGGTAAAAATCCGACACCTCGGAAATAGTCCTCTGCTTTTCTTCCGTGACTGCTTCCGCGGCGGTCCCGTACCTGTCGTTCTTTCTGTACTTGACCTCGATGAACAGCAGCGTATCCTCTGCGTCGGTGCCGATCAGATCGATCTCGCCCTGCCGGGACCTGAAACTGTGCTCCAGGATACGGACGCCCCGGCTCTGCAGGTATCCGGCCGCCCTGATCTCCCAGGCACTGCCGACGCTGCGCCTGTCTTCCGTGCCCGGCGCTCCTTCCCCGCCTCCGGTAAAATTACCGATAAAGCTTCTGCGGTGTATGGGACAGGGGCCGTATTTCTTCAGGGCTGCGATATGATCCGCGCTGCCGTACCCCTTGTTTGCGGCGAAACCGTATTCGGGATATTTTCTGTCTTCCTCCAGCATAAGCCGGTCCCTCGTCACCTTTGCGAGGATGCTGGCCGCCGCGACAGACAGGCATTTTGCGTCTCCCTTGATGACCGGCACCTGGGGCAGATGCATGCCCGGTATACGCACCGCATCGATCACCAGTACCTCCGGCGCCGGGTCAAGGCGGGCAACCGCCTGCCGCATGGCTTCGAAAGTAGCCTGCAGAATGTTGATCCTGTCGATCTCCGCCGGGTCTACGAGAGCGACTGCCCAGGACACGGCTTCCCCGGTGATCGCCTCGTACAGCTCTTCCCGCTTCTGTGCGGTCAGTTTTTTGGAATCGTTGACATACAGCAGGTCATGGTCCGGAGGAAGAATGCAGGCCCCCGCAGCCACGGGACCGGCGAGCGGCCCCCGCCCTGCCTCATCTATTCCGCACAGAAAGCCGGTCGTAAGGTAATCCCCTGCCGCCCCGCGTTCAAAGGCGCGCATCGAAGCCACGCGCCGGCGCTCCTTCTCAAGAGACGCAAGTTTTCCCTGCGCGCTCCTGCAGAGAGCCTGTACGCCGGCCCTTTGGTCCGTCCCGTATTTTTCCAATAAAGAGGGCAGCGTCGTTTCCTGCGCTGCCCTGAACTGTTCCCTGATCTCAGCTATAGAAATTGCATCCATTGCGCTCTCCGTCACTGGTGTGTGATAAGACCGAATTTTGAGAACGGATACAGCCGCAGCCACACGCGGCCGATCAGATTTTTGCGCTTTACGGGCCCTACGGAAGGATCGCGGCTGTCCTGGCTGTTGTTCCGGTTGTCGCCGAGCAGGAAATACTCGTCGTCCGCCAGCTGGATCTCCGTCGCGGCGATGCCCGGGTCTTCAATCACTTCCTTGCCGTAATGTTCCTCCAACACCTTTCCGTTGATGTATATGTTGCCGTCATAATCGATGCGGATGCGCTCTCCCGGCAGCCCGATGATACGCTTCACATAGAACGTGTTTTTGGCATACTGGTACGGGAATACGATGATGTCATAGCGCTGCGGATCCGTGAAATGGTAGGAAAGCTTTTCCACGATCAGCTGGTCGGCGTCGTTCAGTGTAGGTGTCATCGAATAGCCGTACACGCGCGTCCTCTGCGCGACAAAGTTCACGATGAGAAACGTTGCGAGAAGAATGCCTCCGATATAAATTGCCACGTGCAGAAAGGTTCTCAGAAATCCCTGCGTCCTCATTTACATCCTTTCCAGCGAGACCCGCCCCGTCTTTCCGGCTCTGAAATCATCGAGCAGCACAGCCGCCATACGGTCACGATCCGGTTCACTGCCTTTTTTTACAAAATTTCTGGCTGCCGCCAGCTCAGAAAGCACGACCTGCCTGCCGGGACCGTCTGCCTTTTCAAAGGTCTTTCCCTCCGCTCCGTAGCGGCTTTCCAGGATCCCCGGATAATAGGCCTGCAGCCAGCTGATCAGCCAGAGGGCCAGCTCAGCCGGATCCGCCGCGGTATCCGCGATCGCACCGGTCACGGCGAGCCGCATTCCGGTCTGCGGGTCCTCGAATTTCGGCCAGAGGATACCGGGCGTGTCGAGAAGGAGCAGGCCGCCGGGCAGCGCGATCCACTGCTTTCCCTTCGTGACGCCGGGCTTGTCGCCTGTTTTGGCACTGGAACGTCCCGAAAGAGAATTGATGAGCGTAGACTTCCCGACATTCGGAATGCCGGCGACCATTGCCCTCACCGGGCGGTTCAGAATGCCCCGTTTCCGGTCGTGTTCCCTTTTGGCCGCACACACCTCCGACACTGCCTTGAGCAGCGGCTGTACAGTACCCTTACTGCGTGCATTCGCCGCGATGACGCGGACGCCCTTCTGCTGCTGCGCCGCACTGTAGGCTTCCGTCACTGCGGGGTCTGCCAGATCCGCTTTGTTCAGCACCAGGATCCTGGGCTTTCCGGCACACAGTTCCGCGATATCCGGATTGCGTGAGCTTTCCGGTACGCGCGCATCCGCCAGTTCGATCACGAGATCGACCAGCTTCAGGTCTTCCTGCATCTGACGTTTTGCCCTGGTCATATGACCCGGATACCATTGTATGTTTTCCAAGCAGAGCCACCGCCTATTTGACAAAACTGAAATTCTGTCCGCCCGAGGAAAGGGAAAGCCATACCCGCCCGATGATCATCGTATCCGTCACCATCCCGATCCCGGCCGAACGCGAATCTTCGGAATTGTTCCTGTTGTCGCCGAGGACAAAATATTCGTTGTCGCCCAGCTTCACCGGTTCCTCTGCGATCCCGGCGTCTTCCATTTTATCATAATTCTGGGAGTCCTGATCTATCGTGCCGTTCACGATCAGTTCCCCGTCCAGGATCTGTACGACATCTCCGGGAATAGCGGCCACGCGCTTGATATAAGGATGCGCACCGGTGTTGCCGGCAGGATAGAACGCGATCACGTCATTCCGCTTCGGGGAAGATACTTTGTAGCACAGGCGGTTCACCAGCACATTCTGCCCGTTTGTGAGCGCCGGCTCCATAGAAGAGCCGACCACACTGTACCGGCAGCCGAAATAGTAGACCGTGAACCACGCCAGAAAAATCGCTGCCGCAGTGCACAGGATCCACTGCAGGATCTCCTGCAGGATCTCCCTGCTGATCCCTCCCCGGCGTTCGTAATAGGTCAGTCCCTGATAGGAACGACGCTGCATGCCGCTGTCCTCTCTCATTCATAAGAAAAAAGATCAGGCAGGTAAGCCTGCCCGATCCCCGTTTTTCACAAATGTTCAGATTACTTGCCGGGCGCGATCTGCTCCCTGACCTTGGCCTTCTTGCCGCTGAGATTGCGGAGATAGTTCAGTTTTGCTCTCCTGACCTTGCCCTTGCGGACGACTTCGACCTTTTCCACGTTCGGGCTGTGCAGGGGCCATGTCTTCTCAACGCCTACGCCGCTCGATGCTTTTCTCACGGTAAAGGTCGTTCTTGCGCCGCCGCCCTGGATCTTGAGTACCGTGCCTTCGAAAACCTGTACTCTTTCGCGGGTACCTTCCTTGATCCTGCCGTAAACGCGGACCGTGTCGCCTGTTTCGAATTTGGGAGCTTCCTGCTTCAGTTCAGCCCCTTCGATCTCTTTGATGATGTCGCTCATTTTTTTCTCCTGTCTGTGGGATGTTCTTGCTCCGCACAAATGCCGCCGCCGGGTCACAGCCTCCAGGGCTCACCGGTGTGTGCCGGACCAGATGCCGGCAGGACAGAGGAACATCGTTTTTCTGATGACACAACGCTAATAATCTAACACAATTGCCTGTCTTATGCAAGGCAAAACAGTTCCCGGGCCGCTACTTTTCGCCGTCTGCCTTCCTCTTCCGCCGTTTCACCGGAGCCGGGGGATGTTCCTTCAGCCAGGCCTTGTACAGATCCGGTCTGCGTTCCCTCGTGCGTTCAAGCGACTCTGCAAGGCGCCATTCATCCACCTTTGCATGGTCGCCGGACAGCAGCACCTGCGGTACCTGCCGCCCGTGCCACTCTTCCGGCCGGGAATACTGCGGATACTCCAGCAGGCCGTTCTGAAAAGAATCCGTCTCCGCGCTGACTTCGTTGTGCAGTACGCCGGGCACCAGCCTGGATACCGTATCCACCAGCACCATGGCCGGGATCTCGCCCCCGCTCAGCACATAGTCGCCGATCGAGACAAAATCCGTCGCACACTCCTCCAGCACCCGTTCATCGATGCCCTCATAGTGTCCGCAGAGCAGGATCAGGTCGTCCTCTCTGGAAAACCCGGAAGCCATCTCCTGCGTGAAAACACGTCCCTGCGGCGTCATATAAATGACGCGCGCCTTTTTCGGAAGCCTTTCCTGCACCGACTGCACAGCCTCGTAGATCGGCTGCGCCTGCATCAGGAGACCGGCCCCGCCGCCGTAGGTGTAATCGTCCACCTTCCGGTGCCTGTTGTGCGAAAAATCCCGGATGTCCACGCCGTCGAGCCCGATGATGCCCTTTGCGACCGCCTTTCCGAGGATGCCGGTATTGAGCGCGTCTACGACCATGTCGGGAAACAGCGTGAGAATGTGAAAATTCATGACGCCTCCTACAGGTCGAGGAGCCCCGGCATCAGAAAGACTTTCATGAAGCCCTTTTCCGGGGAGATCTCCCGTATGCAGTCCTCGATCGCCGGCAGCATGAGCTCCCGCCCTTCCGGCGTCGTGCATACGTAAACATCATTTGCGCCTGTCTGCAGCACGTCCGTGACCGTCCCGATCTCCGCTTCCTTTTCGTCGAAGACCTTCAGCCCGATCAGGTCCGGGATGTAAAACTCGTTCTGTGAGAGCGGCAGCGCATCCGCGCGGTCTATCTCGAGTGCCATTCCATGCAGTCTTTCCACGTCCTCGACCCGTTCGAATTCCGCGAATCCGAGGATCACGAACTTACCGCTGAAACGTACACTCCTGACCGTCAGCTTCCTTGCGCCTTCTTTCCCGCCTGTCAGGTAGACCGTCTTCAGGTCGAGAAACCTTTTCGGGTCGTCCGTGGTCGGAAATACACGCACTTCTCCGTTCAATCCGTGTGTCCCGGCTATGACGCCGACCTGAAACCGATCTGTCATACAAAACACCTCTCCATGTGCGGCCGAATGAAAGCCGCCGTTACTCAATATCGACATCTGTCCGGTGGTCTTCGCCGGAACCTGCCGCTTTTACGACCGCGCGGATCGCCTTGGCGATCCGACCCTGTCTGCCTATGACCTTGCCCATATCGGAAGGATCGACGTGCAGATGGATACGCACGTTCTTCCCTTCCTGTTCCTCGGTCACAGTGACAGCTTCGGGATGGTCGACCAACGCTTTGGCAATCGTTTCAACCAGTTCCTTCATCTTTCCACCTCCGCTGTTCGGATGCGATTCTGCAAAGGCAGAATTACTTCGTGATGCCTGCCTGCCTGAACAGTTTGGCAACTACGATAGTAGGCTGTGCGCCCTTATTCAGCCATTCCTTGGCAAGCTCCGCATCGATCTTGACATCGTGCGGTTTCACGTTGGGATTGAATGTGCCGATCTCTGCGATCTTCTTTCCGTTTCTCGGCTTGTTCGCGTCTGCTACGACGATCCTGTACATAGGGGTCTTCTTTTCGCCAATCCTGGCCAGTCTGATCTTAACCATTTCTTTACTATCCTCCGTAAGTTGTACTGTGATTTTCGCCGGAACTTCCGGCTTTCTATGTGCAAACGGCTCCGGAAAAAGACCTTCGCCGTATTGTCACCCTCTGTCAGGGCCTCAGAACTTCGGCGCCCCGAAGCTTCCCAGACCGCCAATACCGCCCATACCGCCGAACGGGCTGCCGTGCTTGTGCTTTTTCATTCCGCCCATCTGCTTCATCATTTTCTGCATCTGGTCAAACTGTTTTACAAAGCGGTTGACGTCGGCGATATCATTGCCCGATCCTTTTGCGATCCTGTACTTTCTCTGCGGCGTGAGGAGCTTCGGATCCGCGCGCTCGGCCGGTGTCATGGAAAGTACGATGGCTTCCGTCTTCGAGAGTTTCTTCTCGTCGATCTGTCCCTCCAGGTCGGAAGCCTTGATGCCCATGCCCGGCAGCATGCCGAGAATGCTCTGCATTCCGCCCATTTTGCGCATCTGCTTCATGCTCTCGAGGTAGTCATTGAAATCGAACCTGCCCTTTCCGACGCGCGAGGCCATTTCCTTCTGCTTTGTCTCGCTCTCCGCATCCATTTCGGACTGGACTTTATCGATCAGCGTAAGCACATCGCCCATGCCCAGTATGCGGCTCGCCATCCGGTCAGGATAAAACTGCTCGAGATCGCTCAGCTTTTCTCCCATGCCCGCGTAGAAAATGGGCTTGCCGGTCACTGCCTTGATGGAAAGCGCCGCGCCGCCCCTGGTATCGCCGTCCAGCTTTGTCAGGATAACGCCGTCTATGCCGGCACGCTCATTGAAGGTCTCTGCCACATTCACGGCTTCCTGTCCGGTCATCGCATCTACGACCAGCAGTGTTTCCTGCACTTCGACGGCCTTTTTGATGTCCGAAAGCTCGGTCATCATGGCGTCATCGATCTGCAGACGGCCTGCCGTATCGAGAATAAGCACATTCTTGTGGTTCTTCTGCGCATATGCAAGCGCTTCTGAAGCTATGACAGCCGGAACGCTGCCCGGGGCGCCAGCGAAGACCTCCGCGCCGACTTTTTCGCCATTCACCTGCAGCTGCTTTACCGCTGCGGGACGATACACATCCAGAGCCGCCAGCAGCGGCGTCTTTCCCTTCTTCATCAGGTTCGCCGCCAGCTTGGCTGCCGTGGTCGTCTTGCCTGCGCCCTGCAGGCCGCACATCATGATGACGGTCACAGCCTGGCCCGGCAGGAAAGAGATCTCGGCGGACTCCGAACCCATCAGCTTCGTCAGCTCATCGTCCACGATCTTGATGACCTGCTGTCCGGGGTTCAGGCCGTCCATGACGTCGCTGCCGATCGCCCGCTCCTTTACGGATGCGGTGAACTGCTTCACGACACGGAAGTTGACATCCGCCTCGAGCAGCGCCATGCGCACTTCCTTCATGGCCGCGTCGACGTCGCTTTCCGTCAGCCGCCCTTTTCCGCGCAGACGCTTGAAGATATCATTCAGTTTCTGGCTCAGTGAATCAAATGCCATAGATAATTCCACCTGTATATCAGTTGATCAGGCGCCGGATCTCCGCGGCGACGGCTGCTGTTTTTCCGGCCAGCGCTTCGATGCTGTGCTCTCCGGCGGCTGCGTCCGACAATTCATCCGTCAGCGCATTCACGCGGTCTGTCAGCGCCATGTAACCCAGTTTTCTTTCGCAGTCCTCTAAAGTGGCCGTACAGCGGCGCAGCAGATCATGCACTGCCTGTTTGCTGACGCCTTCCTCCTGTGCGATCTCCCGCAGCGAGAGGTCCTGGTAAAACGCCTTCTCATAAATATCGCGCTGGTGCTCCGTCAGCAGTCCGCCGTAATAGCCGTACAGCCTGTCATCCTTTACGAACCGCTCGGTCTCGTCAGTTTTGACATCCATCGTCCTGGACATGAAAAACACCTCCGGGTGCACCTACCCATAATACCGGGTGCGCTCTGAGGTGTCAAGTATTTTATCTTTACTCCCGTCCGCCGGCAGCAGCTTCTTGCCGGAAAAACAGGATCACAGACAGCCGTTATTTCTTCGTTACGATCGCCAGGTCACGGTGCACTTTTCCTTCGATCCCGTCCAGGGTGCTCTCCTGTGTGTACTGCCAGTAGGTAAAGGCGTACGGATCGTAAGGATCCACGCTGGTCTCCGACAGCCACTTGTCATAATCTTCCAGCCTGCGTATGTCCAGCATCATCGTGAAACTGTTGATATTGCCGTAGATCATCGGCTTATAGCCGCGGTCGGAAAGCGTGCTGCAGAATTTCAGGACGTGGGAGGTCCAGTCTTCCTGGCTCTGGCCCGCCGCCCGGCTCTCATCCGAAGGCACCGTGACCGTCAGTCCCACCGGCAGATCAGCGGATATGCCCAGTGTTTTGCCCTTGCTGTCCAGAAAATCAGCCACATAATTCGCATCGGCCGCTGCTTCCTTGTCGGAAACGGCGTTCAGTTTGTAGTAAATGCCTGTGCGGATCCCGTTTTTCGAGGCTCCCAGGGCGTTATCCTCTACCGCGCTGTCCTCCGCGATCTTACCGTTGCTCCCCCGGCTTCCGAGACACAGATAGGCAAAATCCGTTCCGTCTTCCCTGACCTTGTCCCATTCCACCGTGCCTTCCGAAGCAGAGACATCGATGCCGTTCTCAGTATGAATACTGCTGTTTTTCCCCACGTAGGTCAGCCAGCCGTTGTCGTCCCTCCTGAAATCCCCTTCGGCAAAATCGTTCAGGGCCACACCGTCCGCAACCGTGTAGAAATAATACCGGTCGCCGTTGCGTACGACCAGATCATCGGGAAACAGTTTGCGCAGCATGTCGAGTGTGCTTTCGCCCGACTCCAGCGAAGACTGGATCTGCTGCAGGATCGTGCTGTGCTCCCGGCCGGTGGCTCTCTTTTCCGCTTCCGCGATCTTATCGTTCAGTTCCGATTCCGTCCAGTATACCTTGCCGCCGTTTTCCGGATCCGTCACTTCCGCCTTGAAGCTCTCGATCCGGGCATTCGCTTTCTGAAGACGGTAAACAAGATAGCCGGCCGCAGCGCAGACTGCGATCGTGACTGCCGCCATCAGGTTGATGTTGATCAGATAAAATGTGTGACGGCGGTTCGGATTTCTGCTTTTCTTCTGTTCTTTACCGGTGTCGGTCAATTTCCGCTGCCCCTTTTAAAGCATTGCCTGTACCAGCTTCGGTCTGTACCCGTTCTTCTCAAGCGCTTCGAGGATCCTGTGCTTGTGCTCGGTGCCGTATGCCTCGAGCGTAATGCGCAGCTCCACGGCGGCGCTCCTGTTGATCGTCACGAACTGATTATGCTCCAGTTTTATCACATTTCCGTTCTCTGCGGCGATGATCCCGGAAATTCTGCAGAGTTCACCCGGCTTGTCCGGAAGCAGGACGGAGACCGTAAAGATCCTGTCGCGCAGGATCAGTCCCTGCTGTACGACGGAAGACATGGTAATGACGTCCATATTGCCGCCCGACAGTACGCACACGACCCGCTTGCCCCTGCAGTCGATGTGCTTCAGGGCAGCCACAGTGAGCAGGCCCGAATTTTCCACGATCATCTTGTGATTTTCCACCATATCGAGGAATGCAGTCACAAGTTCATTGTCAGGTACGGTAACGACGCTGTCCAGGTTTTTCTGCAGATACGGGAAGATCTTCGTGCCGGGTGTTTTGACGGCGGTACCGTCTGCGATGGTGTTGACGGAAGGCAGCGTGACGACCTTCCCTGCTTTCAGGGACGCGGTAAGGCAGGCTGCGCCCTCCGGCTCCACGCCGATGACCTGGGTCCCCGGCTTCAGGAGCTTGGCCAGCGTCGAAACACCGGTCGCCAGTCCTCCTCCGCCCACCGGCACGAGAATGATGTCCACGAGGGGCAGATCCTTCACGATCTCCATGGCGATCGTGCCCTGGCCGGTCGCGACTTCCGGATCGTCGAAAGGATGGATGAACGTATAGCCCTTTTCTTCGGTCAGTTCAAGTGCCTTGCTGCAGGCTTCATCGTAGACATCGCCGAAAAGGATGACCTCAGCGCCCAGCGCCTTGGTCCTGTTCACCTTAATGAGAGGCGTCGTGGTAGGCATGACGACGATGGCCTTGACGCCGTTTTCACGCGCCGCATAGGCAACGCCCTGCGCATGATTGCCGGCAGAAGCCGTGATGATCCCTCTTGCGCGCTCCGCCTCCGTCATTTTGGAGATCCTGTAATAGGCGCCGCGGATCTTGTAGGCACCTGTGCGCTGCAGATTTTCCGGCTTCAGCCAGACCTTGGTCCCCGCCTGTTCCCCGAAGTAATCAGAATTGATCAGTTTTGTGGGCAGCGTGACTTTCCTGACTGTCTCATATGCCTCTTCGAATGCTTCAAGTGTCAGCGCCTTTTTGCTTTCTCCTGCCATTTACCGCTCCTCGCTCTGCGCCTGTCCATCAGCGCCTTCTTCGTTCTGTTCCGTGTTATCCGTATCGGCCGGCCTGTCAAACAGGGCATCCACGTACTCGTCCGGCCTGAACCTCTGCAGATCTTCCATCTTCTCACCGATACCTATGAATTTCACCGGTATGCCCAGTTCCGACTGCACTGCGATAGCGATCCCGCCTTTTGCGGTGCCGTCCATCTTGGTCAGGATGATGCCGGTAAGATCTGTCACTTCATTGAATTCCCTGGCCTGAGACAGCGCATTCTGACCCGTCGTGCCGTCCAGCACGACAAGATTCTCACGCATGGCCTCAGGATACTCACGCCCTATGATGCGGTCCAGCTTGTGCAGCTCTTCCATCAGGTTTTTCTTGTTGTGCAGGCGGCCTGCCGTATCGCAGAGGAGAATGTCGGTACCGCGCGATCTTGCGGCCTGCAGCGCATCGAAAAGCACGCTGCCCGGATCCGAACCTTCGGCGCCGCCTATCATGTCAACGCCTGCCCTGGCGGCCCACTCCGCGAGCTGTTCCCCGGCTGCCGCACGGAAAGTATCCGCTGCGGCGATCAGGACCTTCTTCCCTCTGGCGCGGTAACTGCCCGCAAGCTTGCCGATCGAAGTGGTCTTTCCCACGCCGTTCACACCGATCACGAGCACAACGGAAGGCCCGTTCTCGAAATCGTAGGCATGCCCGTCAACGGTCATCTTCTCCCGGATATCCGAGATCAGAAGTTCGCGGCACTGCGCAGGTTCCGTGATATGTCTTTCCTTTACCTCTCCGCGCAGCTGTGTCATCAGGCGGTCCGTAGCCTGTACGCCGATATCTCCGAGGATCATGGTCTCTTCCAGTTCTTCCCAGAAGTCCTCGTCGATCCTGTCGTACCTGGTGAAAGCGCCGGCCAGATTTGCGCGCGTCCTTGAAAGGCTGTCGCGCAGCCTCGCAAAAAAGCCCTTTTTTTTGGGTCTGTCTTCGTTCAGTTCTCCGTCTGTTTCCCTGTTCATCTCTTCCTTCATCAGTCTGTAAGGTCCTTATCGATCAGGTTGACGCTGACCGGTGTCGAAACACCTTTTTCCTGCATCGTGATCCCGTAGAGCCTGTCCGCCCTCTCCATCGTGCCGCGGCGGTGTGTGATCACTATGAACTGCGTATGTTTTGTCAGCTTGTGCAGATAGTCTCCGAAACGCCCGACGTTGCTTTCATCGAGCGCCGCCTCGATCTCATCCAGCATGCAGAACGGCGACGGTTTCAGGTTCTGGATGGCAAAGAGCAGGGAGATCGCGGTCAGGGCTTTCTCACCGCCCGACATCTGCATGATATTCTGCAGCTTCTTGCCCGGCGGCTGCGCATTGACATAGACGCCGGCCTCCAGGATGTCCTCGTCCGCCACAAGCTCGAGCGAACTGTGGCCGCCGCCGAAGAGTTCCCTGAAGACGATGTTGAATTCGCGGTCGATGGCAGCAAACTGTTCCCTGAACTGCCTGCGCATGGATTCGTCGAGGTCCGTAATGATCTTGTGCAGATCGTCCGCTGCCTTGATCAGGTCGTCGTGCTGCGTCTTCATGAAGGTATAGCGTTCCATGACGTTGCGGTAGTCCTCGATCGCCTGTACGTTTACAGGGCCCAGTTCCCGGATCTGCTGCTTCAGTACATCGATGCGCTTTTTCATTTCCGCAGCATTCTGCATTTCGGGATCCTTCAGTTCCTCCGCATCGCTCAGGGTGATCTGGTACTCGTCCCACATATAGGATATGCTGGCGTCGATCGTTTCCTGCAGCCGCTCCTTCTGCGCCGCAAGGCGGTAGTTTTCCTTTTCAAGGCCGGAGATCTGCTCGGCCAGCGCTTCCCGCTTCTCGAAGAATTTTTTCTGCTCTGCTGTCTTCTGCTCCTTCTTTTCCGTGCTCTCGCGCAGCAGCGCCGTCGTTTCATCCTCTGCCTCGTGTGAGGCTGCGATCGTCTTGCGGATCTCTTCGATATTCTTCTGTTTTTCCGCGACTTCCTTTTCGTCCGCCTCCCGGCTCGCAAGGATCTCTTTCAGCTCCGATTCATACCTGTCCAGCTCTTCCCCGATGCGGTCCAGGTTCTCTTTCCGGAAAGCCTCCTGCTGACGCAGTTTCCCGATCTCCAGATCCTGTGCGGCAGCCGACTGTGAAAGCCCGTTCTCCTCTGCCCTTTTCTCGTCGAGGACTTTCTGCCGTTCCGCCACCAGTGCATTCGTATCTCTTTCGTACTGCTCGGACGCCTCAAGGCTCGCAGCGATCTTTTCCTTTTCCTGTGCCAGCTCTCCCTTGCGCTCTTCTATGGAAGCACTTTCAACCTTCAGCTGTTCAAAGCTGCCGGCCTGCTCCTTCAGTCGGTCGCGCTCTCTGTTTACATTGATGCGCGCCGTGTTTTCCTCGATCAGATGCTGCTGGATCTCCTCGGCGAGTTTTCCGAGCAGTTCGCGCAGTTCATTACGGCTCGTTTTGATATCGGTGATATTCTGTTCTGCCCTGTCGGCGGCTTCTTTGTATTTGCGGACCTCTGTTTCCAGTTCCGCGATCTCCCTCCGTCTTCCCAGGAGATTTCCGCCCTTTCGGAAAGCACCGCCGCTGATGGCGCCGCCCGGTACGAACAGCTCTCCTTCGAGCGTCACGAGCCGGATGGTATGGCCGTACTTCCTTCCGATCGCCGCCGCGTGGTCGAAGGTATCCACGACGAGGATCCTGCCCAGCAGGTTGCGTGCCACATCGCGGTATTTCGCATCGGTCTGCACCAGCCGGTCTGCCGTATTGATCGCACCCGGCTCCTTCAGTGCCTCACCCTTGCGAAATTCTTCCGGATCGCTGATACTTTCCAGCGGAAGGAAGGTGGCGCGGCCTGCCTTTTCCTCCTTGAGTAGCCTGATCATCCTCTTGGCCGTACCCTCGTCTCTGGTAACGATATTCTGGATATTCCCGCCCAGGGCGGTTTCGATCGCTACCTCGTACTTTTCCTCTGTTTTGAACAGGTCGGCCACGACGCCGATCAGCCCCGGCTCGCTGCCTTTGTTCTCCATGACGCGGCGCACGCTGCCGCCGAAGCCCTCGTACCGTTCCGTGAGGTTCCTCAGCGCTTCCAGCCTGGTCTGACTCTCGTGAAAGCGTATCCTGGATTCCTGAAGCTGCTGGTCGCTTGCGGCCAGTTTTTCCTTCATGCCGGCCAGCTCCGCTTCGCTGTCCGTCCTCTTCTTCTGGAGGGCATACGTCGCTGCGCTGATCTCTTTGAAGGTCTTCTCCGCAGCTTCGATCACTGCATCCTGCTGCGAGCGGTCGCTCTGTGCGGTGACCAGTTTTCCCGTCAGTTCGGAAGCCCGCAGGCGTATATTTTCCTCCTGCGTCGTCAGGGATGCCATCCGGGATTTGATCGTCGCGCGCTCGTCCAGGGCTTTCAGTATGCCCTTCTTATTTTCTTCGATCTCCGCACTGACTTCCGAGATCTCCGTGCCGAGTGTATCCAGCCGGGCGGCCATCTCGCCGCGTGCAGAAACGAGTTTCTCCAGAGCGGAATCCGCTCCGTCCTTGCCTGTAAGGATCCCTTCCTTCTCGGCTTTCACGCGCCCGATGGAACTGCGTACGGAATCTTCGCGCGCCTGCAGATGTTCGGTATTCATGCCGGCCGCGCGGATCTGCTCCTCGGCCACCTTGATGCTGCCCTCCAGCTGTCCGCGCACCACGCTGGTATGCGTGATCCTGTCGCGGGCTTCGCTGATGGCTTTGTCCAGCTCCTCGATCTCCTGCTGCACCTTCTCGTATGCATTTTTGGAATTTTCCAGTTCCGCCTTTGCAGAGGAAAGGTCGCCGGTCACGATCTCCAGCTGTGAAGAGGCCGCCGACAGCTTTTCCGTCGTTTTCGAATTGTCGAGCAGAAAAACGTTGACATCCAGTTTTTTCTGTTCTTCCCTGGCTTTCAGATAGACCTGCGCCTTCTGCGCCTGTTTTTCAAGAGGGCCGGTCTGTTTTTCAAGTTCACTCAGAATATCGCTCACACGTACCAGGTTTTCCTGTTCCGAGGTGAGTTTGCGTACCGCTTCTTCTTTGCGCCGTTTGAATTTGACGATGCCGGCCGCCTCATCGAAAAGTTCACGGCGGTCCTCCGGCCGGTCAGAAAGGATCTTGTCGATCTGGCCCTGTCCGATGATGGAATAGCCCTCTTTGCCGATACCCGTATCGTAAAAGAGTTCACTGACGTCCTTCAGTCTCACTTCTGTCCCGTTCAGCAGGTATTCACTCTCTCCCGAACGGTAGAGACGCCTGGCAACGGTCACTTCGCTGTAGTCCACATCGAGAGCTCTGTCGGTATTGTCCAGAGTGATCGCCACGTAGGCAAAGCCCATGGGCTTTCTGACTTCCGTACCGGCAAAAATAACGTCCTGCATGGAAGCGCCGCGCAGCTGCTTGACTCTCTGTTCCCCGAGCACCCAGCGCACGGCATCCGCCACATTGCTCTTGCCGCTCCCGTTGGGACCTACGATATCCGTTATTCCGTTGTGAAATTCGAATTTGGTCCGTACGGCAAAAGATTTGAAACCGTAGACCTCGATGCTCTTCAGATACATGTGCTGTTATTCCGATCCTGCATGCTGCGGAGCGCTTTATATGCCGCGTTCTGCTCTGCATCCTTTTTAGACTTGCCCTCGCCCTCTGCAAGCGTGCTGCCGTCTATACACACGGCGACCCTGAAGTGCCGCATATGGCCGGGGCCGCTCTCCTCGAGCAGTTCATAGCTGACTTCCTTCCCCGCCTGCTGCACCTTTTCCTGCAATGCCGACTTGCTGTCCACAAACAGCTGCCTGCCGTTCAGATCGGCCAGAATATATTTCATGATAAAGTCCCGGGGTACGCTTAATTCCCCGGAATCCAGATAGAGCGCGCCGATGACCGCTTCCATTACATCGGAAACGATGGAGTCCTTCTTCCTTCCGCCGGACTGCTCCTCACCGCGGCCGAGGCGTATATATGCCTCCAGGCCTATATCCCGTGCACAGCAGGCCAGTGCCGTCTCACAGACCAGTGTGGAACGGATCTTGGTCATCTCCCCTTCATGCCTGTCGGGACAGTTCCTGTACAGGAACTCGCTCGAAACCAGTTCCAGAACGGCATCTCCCAGGAATTCTATCCGCTCATAGTCCGAAAAGCGGTGTATTTTCTGTTCATTGGCATAAGAGGTGTGCGTGAGTGCGCATTCCAGAAGGAATGGATCCCGGAAACTGTACCCGATCTTTTCTTCAAGCATCCCGGCGGCAGAACGGCCGCCCAGGGATACTGCACCTGCAGACTTGTTCACTTTGCCGCTACCGCTTCCCTGATGAGATCTGCAGCCTGCTGCACGGTCTTGATGTTTTCTATCTTGTCGTCGGAAACCTTGATGTCAAATTCCTGCTCGATCTCCATGATGATCTGGTACAGATCCAGGGAATCGGCACCCAGATCTTCCGTGAAGGTCGTCTCGGGCTTGATCTCATTGGGGTCCACATTCAAAACATCCGCTATGATCGCTTTCAGTTTCTCGATTTCCATCTTTTTTCCATCCTTTGCTGTTATTTTGCGGCCGGAGTCTGGCCGGTGCGGTCTACCAGTTTCATCTTCGTGCGGAACTGATCGTTGATCTTTTTGTTTTTCCAGTCAATGCACTCTTCGATCGAATGTTCGATCTCCACGGCCTTGGAATTTCCGTGTGTTTTGACGACCAGGCCGTTGAGCCCCAGCACGGGAGCTCCTCCGTAAGTGGAAATATTGAACTTTTTCAGGGTCTGCTTCAGCGCAGGCTTGATGAGCAGTGCGCCGATTTTCGAACGCACGGTGGACATCAGTGCGGATTTGATCTCGGACAGCAGGGTGGCTGCCACGCCCTCGTACATCTTCAGGATCACATTGCCCACGAAAGCGTCGCAGACGACGACATCCGCTCCGCCTGCCGGGATCTCACGGGATTCGATGGATCCCGTGAAGTTGATGGTATCGCAGGCCTTCAGCAGCGGCATTGTCTCCTTGACCAGCGCGTTGCCCTTTTCCTCTTCCGTGCCTATGTTCACGATCGCGACCCGCGGGTTCTTCACACCCACGATGTTCTCCATGTAGATCGAGCCCATCTGCGCGAACTGCACCAGCATGGACGGCTTGGCGTCTACGTTGGCGCCGCAGTCGATCAGCAGCAACGGTCCCTTCGCGGTAGGCATGATCGGCGCAAAGGGCGGTCTTTCTATTCCGTGGATACGGCCGATGAGAAGCTGCCCGCCCGCCAGCGTAGCACCTGAACTGCCCGCCGTGACAAAGGCATCGCAGCTGCCTTTCTTTACCAGCATCAACCCCTTTACAATGGAAGAATCCGTTTTCTCCCGGATCGCCTTTACCGGGGGTTCCGACATCTCGATGACCTGGCCGGCCTCTTCAATGCTCATGCGGTCGGCAGCGCGGTCCGGATATTTTTCCAGTTCCGCTTCGATCGCATCCCGGCGCCCGACCAGGGTGATCTTCAGGTCATCACGCGCCTTCAGTGCGTTGACGGCACCCTTGACGACTTCCAGAGGAGCATAGTCGCCGCCCATCGCATCGACAGCTACATTTACATATTCCATGAAATGCCTCACTTTCCGTACGCCGGCAGTTCACAGCCCGCATCTCAGTTATTTTACTTGATGAGACACAATTTATCAATGTAAAACGACCGGCGCGGCATTGCTGCCGTACCGGTCGTTTCTTACGTGTCTGTCTTTGCAGGTCAGTCTTCGTTCTTGATGACTTCCCTCTTATTGTACGTGCCGCAGTTCCTGCAGACTCTGTGGGGCATCGTAAGAGCACCGCACTTGCTGCATTTGATCAGCGTGGGAGCAGACATTTTCCAGTTCGCTCTTCTCTGGTCTCTGTGGCTTCTGGAAGATTTATTCTTCGGGCAGATGGACATCGGTAACACCTCCTTGGCATTCCCATGGAAAGGGATATGATTCTGTTCCCTGAAGGGAACGCTTTGGTTTCTCTGAAGCTAACGCCATATAACTACACAGCAAGAGTTATTATATCGGCGCTCCCTTCGTTTGTCAACAGATTTCAAAACTGCATGGCCTGTACGCAGGTAAGTGCCACGACACCCACGATATCCTGCCAGCTGCAGCCTCTCGAAAGGTCGTTGACCGGCCTCGCAATGCCCTGCAGCATGGGTCCGTAAGCATCCGCCTTGGCCAGTCTCTGCACCAGTTTGTATGCGTTGTTCCCGCCGTCCAGGTTCGGGAAGATCAGTACATTTGCATGCCCTGCGACCGGGCTGCCCGGTGCCTTGGTGCGCGCCACTTCGGGAACGATGGCTGCATCTGCCTGCAGTTCCCCGTCCACCAGCAGATTGGGATACTGTTCATGCGCGATCTTGACAGCCTCCACGACCTTGTCGACCAGCGCATGGTGTGCGGATCCCTTCGTGGAATGAGAAAGCATGGCCACGATCGGTTTTGCATCGACCAGATCCTGGAAGCTCCTGGCTGAGCTGTCCGCGATCGCCGCAAGTTCTTCGCTCGTGGGATCCTGGTTCAGGCCGGAATCGGCAAAGATAAAGGTGCCGTGATGACCGTATTCACAATTCGGCACATCCAGGATGAAGAAGCCGGATACCAGCTTGACACCCGGCGCCGTGCGCAGGATCTGCAGCGCGGGACGCAGCGTATCCGCAGTGGCGTGGCAGGCACCGGCCACCATGCCGTCAGCCTCGTTGTTCTTTACCATTACGACGCCGAAAGTGAGCGGATCACTGAGCAGGATCTCGCGGGCCTTCTCGGGCGTCATACCTTTGTTCTTTCTGCATTCATAGAGCAGATTCACATATGTATCCAGTTTGGGCGTGGTTTCCGGATTGACGATCTTCACTCCGTGGAGATCGAGATCCAGCCACTCCGCGCCGACCCTGATCTTCTCTTCGTCCCCGACAAGGATCAGATTTGCGATCTTCTCCTTGATGATCTCCGCCGCTGCCTGCAGCGTACGCTTATCATTTGTTTCGGGAAGCACGATCGTCTTCCTGTCCTTCTTGGCTTTTTCCTTGATACCGTCGATAAATGCCATCTGTTTTACCCCCGCTTCTGGTCTCATTTTCCCCGGGGCCACCGCACGGTATGGTGCCGTACAGGCGCCATACGAATTGTAAAATCCGAACGGAAGTCCTATTATGTATACACGTTTATTATAGCGCCGCGTTTCCTGTATACAAGTTTCTTTTCGCGTACAACTTTACGGCGCAGCTGCATTTACCGCATTTTCGGAGCACATTCCATGGAGCAGTCAAAGGTCGCCGGCATCATTGTCGAATGCAATCCCCTCCACGAAGGGCACCGCTACCTTTTTCAAATGTCAAAACAGGTCACGGGGGCCGAGTATACCGTTGCCGTCATGAGCGGCGATTTTGTACAGCGCGGCATTCCCGCCGTGGCCGACAAATACCGCCGGGCGGAAGAGGTCCTGCGCGCCGGCTGCGACCTCGTCGTGGAACTGCCCCTGCCGTTTGCCTGCGGAGGCGCCGACCTGTTTGCGCGCGGTGCCGTCTCCCTGCTCGATTCCCTGGGCGTCGTGACTGACCTCGTCTTCGGTTCCGAAAGCGGGGACCTTTCTTCCCTGCTTGCCTGTGCCGGTGCGCTGGCCGGCGAAAGTCCGCAGTATCAGCAGGCTTTTTCGGAGGCACTGAAGGAAGGGCTGTCCTGGCCCGCAGCACGCAGCCGCGCACTGCAGACTGTCTCAGCGCCTGCTGTGCCGGCTTCCCCGAACGATCTTCTCGGTACGGAATACTGCAAGGCCCTGCTCCTCTCAGGCAGCGGAATGATCCCTCATGCGGTGAAGCGCATAGCTGCGGAAGGCGCGACGCTCCTGCGCGACCGGCTGCGCCTCGGCGCCTCCTTGGAATCGGCTCCCTGTCCGCTGTTCGAAGACGACCTTTCCCTGCCCCTCATATGGACGCTGCGTTCGCTGACCGCCGCAGGCGGTGCCGCTGCCCTGCTCCCTTATGAGGATGTGTCCCGGGAACTGGCAGACAGGATCGTCCGCTGCGCAGACAGTTTCGAGAACTGGAGTTCCTTCTGCCTGCTCCTCAAAACAAAAGGGTTCACCTATACGCGCATCTCCCGCGCCCTGCTGCACATTCTGCTGGGCATCCGCAAGGATGCCGTCGCTTCTTACGAGTCCGCAGGCCTGATCGGATACGCGCACGTACTGGGCTTCCGCAGGGACAGCGAACCGCTGCTGTCGGCGGTCGGACACAGTGCCAGAGTGCCGCTCGTTCTGCGCCCGGCTTCCGATTCTGCGGCGCTTTCTCCCTGTTTTGCCTCCATGCTGCAGGAAGACGCCCGCGCCTCGCTCCTCTACCAGACAGTCGCGCAAAACAAGTACGCAGGGCTGCGCGTCTTACGTGCCGTCCACGACGAAGAGCGTCCCGTCATCTGCATCTGAGAGGTTCACTTCAGGTTTTTCTTCAGCAGGCGGTCGCCGGACATGCCGGTCTGTTTTCCGTAAAGAATATAGTGAATATAATAGTTTGCGTTGTTATTGCCGTACGCCTGCGCCAGATCCGGGTAGTTGGCCTTGTAACAGGCCGGATTGAAGTCCGGACTTCCGACCGCGCCGACCTGCATGCCCACCGCAAGAAAGTTCTGAAACAGGCCTTCCCTGTCGTTCGGGTCGATCACACCCTGCAGCCACGGATTGGAAGCGTAATAAAAGGCAGGGTCAAAGACCGCGGACATATCACCGGAGACCAGCGCCTGTCCGGTAAGCGTCTTGTACAGGTAGCCGGATATCCATCCTTCCGTATAAAGCCGCTGCAGTGCTTCCGCAGGGATCTTTGCACCCCTGTCCTTATAGAGTTCGTAAACATCCCCTTCGCGCATGACCTGGTATTCAAAGCCCAGCTTCAGTTCCCTGTAGACCATGCCTGCGTCCGTCGTTTTCAGAAGTGCCGGGGCGATCGTATCCGTCCAGGTACTGGTCTGTGTCCACTTTGAGGCATATGCCGCGCCCGCTTTCGCATTGCAGACCGGCGCAAGGGCCAGAACTCCTGTAAGAAGGACCGTCATAGCCGCAGCGGCCGCTGCTGTCCTGTTTCTGTTTCCTCTTTTCATAATACGATGACCTCCGAAAATTCTGCGTAATGAACATCTCCGGCATTTTGTGCCGCTGCTGCAGCCGGTGCCGCCTTTTATTCGCTGCGCAGTGCGTCGATCGGGTTGAGCTCGCTCGCGCGCTTTGCGGGCGCCCAGCCGAAGATCACGCCCACGCCGATCGAAAACCCGAGTCCCAGCGCAATAGCGGGCATCGACAGGGAAAAGACCGTTTTCATGATAATCGATGCAATATACGCTATGAAAATGCCCAGGACGATGCCTATCAGTCCCCCGAACACGGACAGCACAATGGACTCGATCAGAAACTGCGCCTGTATTCTCAGTGGCTCCGCCCCCAGGGCTTTTCTGAGTCCGATCTCCTTCGTCCTTTCCGAGACCGATACAAGCATCATATTCATGATCCCGATCCCGCCCACGAGAAGAGCGATCGACGCTATGCCGCCCATCATGGCGGACATCAGGGTGCGCACCTGGTCGATCATGCTCAGCAGGCTCTCCATATTGATGATGGTATACGCATTGTCGGCGTTGTTGTAGATCTGATCCAGTTCACTGCGCAGCATCTTTTCCACGTCGGCGTTGTCATACGCGCTGTCCACATAGACTTCCAGCGACGTTACATTCGAACTGCCGGCCATGTTCAGCGCATTCCGGTAAGGGATGATGACTGCGCCGTCCTGGTCGCTCCGGTCCGTATACTGCGACATCACGCTGTCCGATTCCTTGCGTATGCCGATCACCGTATATTCGTAGCCCCTGAGGCGGATCTTTGCCCCGAGCACCTGCTTCCCGAGCAGTATGTTTTTTACAAAGTTCCCGTCTACGATGCAGACCATGGAATTTCCCGTCATGTCTGCCTCTGAAAAGACACGTCCGTTCTGCAGGATGTCATTGTGCCGGAAATAGTCGGTGTTGTGCCCTTCGACCGAAACCTTGTCGTAAGCCGTGCCGTCAAAGACCGCCGTCGTCATCAGCGAAACTGTGGGAGAGATCCCGGAAACGCCTTCCACCTCTCCGAGCAGGGCAATGTCGTTGTCCGTGAGCCCGGTTTTCATAGACGTACCGGGGGCGCTTATCGTCAGGGTGTCCGCTCCGAGTCCGGAAAAACGGTTCATTACGGAATCCGTAACTCCCTTGATGATCGTAATGAGGGCGATCACAGCCGCCACGCCGATCATAATCCCCAGCATGGTAAGGAATGAACGCATTTTGTTGGACCGGATGTTCGTGACCGACATCCTGCAGCTTTGCCGGATGACACCGAAATTAAGCATCCCCGATCTCTCCTTCACTGATGTTGCCGTCCAGGATCCTTACGATCCTGCCGGCATGGGAGGCAATGTGCCTGTCATGTGTGATCATGATGACTGTCCTGCCTTCCCCGTTCAGTTCATGAAACAGGGCCATGACCTGCTCCCCGGTCTTCTGGTCCAGCGCACCGGTCGGTTCATCCG
Source organism: Lachnospiraceae bacterium (assembly GCA_022652545.1). Taxonomy (GTDB): domain Bacteria; phylum Bacillota; class Clostridia; order Lachnospirales; family Lachnospiraceae; genus CAG-791. Next base: position 431,276 of record JALCRM010000001.1, on the reverse strand, counting down.
CCAACAGGATCGTCGGATCCGTGGATATGGCCCTGGCGATCGCCACGCGCTGCTGCTGCCCGCCCGAAAGCTGGTTGGGATAGTACCGCATGCGGTCAGCCAGCCCCACCTTGCGCAGCATTTCCTCCACGCGTTCGCGCCGCTGCCGGGCCGGCATATTGGCATAAATAAGGGGCAGCTCCACATTGTCATAGGCTGTCTGCTTCTGCAGCAGTTGAAAGGACTGGAAGACAAAACCGATCTCCCGGTTCCTGATATGCGCAAGACTCGTCTGGCTCTCGTCGGCGATGCGTTTCCCGGAAAGCCAGTAAAAACCGGAAGTCGGCACATCCAGGCAGCCGATGATGTTCATCAGCGTCGACTTTCCCGAACCGGAAGGCCCGAGGATGGCCAGGAACTCTCCCCGGTTTACCGTGAGATCTATGCCTTTCAGCACATGACTGACCTCATTCCCCAGCTGATAGTCCTTCGTGATGCCCTTCATATACAGGATGCGCCGGCTTCCGCCGTTCGCAGTGCGATCCGCGCCGCCCTGCGCCGCCTCCTGTTTTTCCGTATCCGCTTTACTTCCCGTATCCGTCCTGCCGTCCATTTCAGCCTGCCGTCCCGTCATCGCCGGCCTGGGATCCGGCATTCTGCGTTCCCGCGCCGGACCGGGTATCCGAATTGCTGCCGGCTGCACCTGAATCCATGTACATGGACATCGTATCCGTCTGCTTCCTGGAAAGCACGATCTCGCCTTCCGACAGTCCGTCCGTGATCTCCGTGTATGTCCCGTCCGTCACGCCGGCAGTGATCTGTTTCTTTACGATCTTCTTTTTGCTTTCATCCGCATAGGTCAGCACATAAGCAGTGCCGTCCTCATCAGTCGCGATGACCGTGCTGGGTACCGCAAGGATGTTCTTTTTGTCGTTGATCGTCAGCTTCACCTCGACACTCATCCCGCTTCTTGTATCGTCATCTCCGTTGAAATCGACCTCTGACTTGAAATACGATACGCCGTTGTCCACCGTGGCGACGCGCGATATCTTACTGATCGTACCTTCGTAGGTCTTGTCGGTCAGCGCATCCACCGTGATCGTCACAGGCTTGCCTTCCGACACTCCCTGAATGTCATACTCGTTGATCTTGATCTCGACCTTCATTTTGTCAAAACTTGTGATGGTCGCCAGGCTGCTGCCTGTCGCCGCCACGTCGCCTTCCTTCGCGGACAGTGCCGTCACCACGCCGTCTATCGGCGCAAGGACCGTACACTCATCCAGCTGCCGTTTCAGATCGGCAAGCTTCAGTGAGTTTACGCTCTGATCCGCGCCCGCTTTGGCCGAGTCTATCTGCAGGGCGTACGAATTCAGCTGCTGTCCGGCGGTCTTTACCTGCGTATTGTAGGTGTCGAGCGCATTCAGATAGGAGGTCTGCGCCGTCACAAGGCTGTCATAATCTGCCGTGAGCTGGCTTTCCTCATTCAGTTTGGCCGCGTCGTAATTCTTCTTGGCATCGTTATAGCTGACCCAGGCCTCGTCCAGGCTGAGTGCTGTCGAATCAGCCGAATTCTGGGCTGAATCGACGCTGTCCGCCGCCGCAAGGCTCCCGTCGTCGCGGTCGCTCGCCTTATCCAGAGACTTGCTCGCCTGGCTGGCATTCAGCTCGGCCGTACGCACGCTGCTGTATGCGGAATCCACGCTCTGGATCGCGCTGAGTATGGTCTGTGAGAGACTCTGGCTGTTTGCGGTGACTTCGTCGTTGTATTTCTGCTGTGCCGAAACAAGCTGCGCAAAGGCGCTGTCGATCGCCTGTTCCGCGCTCAGGATCTGCGAGTTGCTGTCGCTGTCGATGTTGTTCTTGTAATCGCTGTAGGTGGTCTGCGCCTGTTCGAGAGAGACTGCGCTCTGCTTCTCCGCAGCCGTCATGGTGGCTTCAAGCTCCCTGATCTGCTCTTCCAGATTCGTGGAATCCAGGGTGGCTACAATGTCGCCTGCCTTGACGCTGTCCCCCTCTTCCACGTTTACCGCCGTGATCTTCACGCCGGCCAGATCCGGCAGCACGTTCCGTTCCGTGACCGGCTCGATCGTTCCCGTAAAGCTGTGATAAGTAACGATATTGCGGACCTGCGCTGTATCTTCCTCATATCCGGATGTGCTGCCGCGGCTGCGGAGAAAAAAGAATGCGCCTGCGGCAGCGGCCGCGGCCGCTGCGATCAGAATCCATTTTTTCTTTCCGCGATGCTTTTTGGGCTTACCCGTATTGCTCTGCAGGTCAATGTCATCGAGATCATCATCCAGATATTCACTGCCTGCCGTGTTGTTTTCCGCCATATTCCGTCCTGTCCCCACGCCGGTTCATTTTTTGACTGACCGTGTTGGTCTTCCGGCTGTCCGGGTCACTGTCATTGTGCATTCTACTTCTTTCATATGGCGGAATCCAATTAAAATTACATAAATTCCGGCCATCCGCTAAGCGGAGCAGGAAGACCCGGAAAACGGCGATCACAGCTTCCCGGCCGTGCCCCGCCTGCCGTTCATGGCAAGAACCGCGCCGATGACCAGTGCCATGCCGCAGAGCTCCGTCGCGGAAAGCCGCTGTCCGAACAGGAGGAAGCCCAGCGTGGCCGATACCACCGGTTCCACGGTCGCGATCTGCGAAGCCCTGGAATTTTCCATATCCTGCATGCCGCGGGTGTACAGCAGATAGGGCGCAGCCCCTGTCACAACGCCGCAGACGATATTGAGGAGCAGGCTGCCGACACTGACGCTGAGCGTACCGGTGCTTCCCGTCGTGTATGTGAACGCCGGAACAAATAGCGCCGCTATGAAAAAAGAGTAAAAGACGCAGGTGAGCATGGAATAGCCTCGGTTCAGGATGATCCTGCTGAAGATGCTGTAAAGCGCGTAGCCCAGCCCGGCTCCGAGACCGAGCAGTAGGCCGCGTACGGATATGCCTCCGCCTGTCTGTCCGAACAGGCTTTCTGCCGCGCCGGAAACAAGGGCACAGCCAATGACCGAAACCGGTATGCAGACGGCCTTCACGGTATTCAGCTTCTCATGGAAAAACAGTATGCTCAGGACGAGTACGATCGCAGGCGCCGTATACAGCAGTGCCACGGCTGTCGCGATCTTCGTCACATGTATGGCCTCCGTATAGCACAGGGTAAAGAAGGAGATACTGGCGATCCCGTTGGCCAGGAACCAGCCCGCATCCGCCGCATGGATGCGGAACAGTTTTCTGTCGCGAAGGCAGATGAGGATCCCGACCGTCAGGGCAGTTGTGCCCAGCCGGATCTCCACGATCTGCGGACTGGCTGTTCCGAGTCTCTCCAGCAGCGTGACGAAAGTACCGTAGGTACCCCACAGGAGCGCTGACAGAAATACACGAAAGAAAGCCTTTTTACTTACAGTATTATCATTTTTCATTATGTTTTTCCTTTATGTTTGCCGTCACCGACGTTTCTGCAGGACCGGTATTTCCCTATTATACTCCCCTGCAGTGGAGGCAGTCCTTACCCGACGGCGGAAACACGCCGGAAAATTTGTACTTCCCTTTTCCGCTCCGGTCATAATATACTGATTTCAGGTTCTTTTTACGACCGTACCAATTTTATGCCGAACCGGAATTTCCGGTAGAAAGGATCTTTTATGAGCAAAGTGCGTTTCTTCAAATGTGAAGTATGCGGCAACCTGGTGGCCGTCGTCAATGACAGCGGCGCGCCCATGAGCTGCTGCGGCCGTCCCATGACGGAGCTGAAGCCCAATACCACCGATGCAGCTCAGGAAAAACACGTTCCCGTTGTCGAAGTGAGCGGAACCTCCGTAAAGGTAGCCGTGGGCTCAGTCGCCCATCCGATGCTGGCGGAACACTATATCATGTGGATCTGCCTGGAAACCGATAAGGGGACTATGCTGCGCCATCTGGAGCCCGGCAGCGCACCGGCTGCCGAATTCACTCTCCAGCCCGGCGAAAAGGGTCTTACCGCTTATGCCTTCTGCAACCTGCACGGTCTGTGGGCAAAAGAGATCTGATTCCTTCAAATGAGCGATAAAAACAGGACGACGGCTGATCCTCATCACCGTCGTCCTGTTTTTGTTTTATCTGAAACATCATTGTTTCAGTATGTACTCAATTCATGAACCGCTCCGCAAGGATCGTATGTCCGCTTTGCAGGGATGCCTTAACATCTATGATCCGCTGATTCTCGCTGCCGCGGAACTGCAGTGATATATTTCGGAGTTCTTCGCGGTATTCCCCATCCACAAGAATGTCTGTCATGGAAAGCATCTCATCCGTTAGTTTACTGCGCGGATCACGTCTGCCCGCTGGTTTCTTGCGGCCGCCCTGCCCCAGAAGATCGCTTTCAAAGGTATAGCCTGTATAGCACCATACGTTTTTATGGGGGAACCGTTCCCTCACCCTGTACAAAAAGGGAACCAGCCCCTGCTGATTCTCCGGCTCAAAAGGCTCTCCTCCCAGCAGCGACAGTCCGGCAATATATGAATGGTCCAGCAGATCGAGCAGCCGTTCCTCCGTTTCCCCTGTAAACGGTTCTCCGTATTCAAACGGCCACGCCTCTTCGTTAAAACAGCCCCTGCAGTGATGCGTGCAGCCGGAAACGAACAGGCTGACACGCACCCCTTCCCCGTTCGCAATATCACAGTATTTGACAGTGGCGTAATTCATTTCATTCCCTTCCGGAAAGGTTTACAGATGCAGCACCCTGTCCCTGATCTCCTGCGTACGCCCCTGATTCCAGAACTGTGTCCCAATGTATCCGCAGGTCCTTCTTGCCACGTTCATCTTGCTCTGGTCTTCATTCCCGCAGTTCGGGCATCTCCACACCAGTTTCCCGTCTTTCTCCACGATGCGGATCTCCCCGTCAAAGCCGCAGACCTGGCAGTAGTCGCTCTTGGTGTTCAATTCCGCGTAAAGGATCGTATCGTAAATAAACTGCATGACATCCAATACCGCCTTGATATTGTTCTGCATATTGGGTACTTCCACATAACTGATCGCGCCTCCGGGACTCAGTTTCTGAAACCTGGCTTCTTTTTCAAGTTTGCTGAAGGCATCAATGTTTTCACGGACTGAAATGTGATAGCTGTTGGTGATGTAATTATGGTCCGTGACATTCGGGATCTCACCGAATCTCCGCTGCAGACATTTTGCGAACTTGTACGTTGTGCTTTCCAGGGGTGTGCCGTATACGGAATAGTCAATGTTCTCAGCCTTTTTCCATTTTGCACACGCATCATTAAGCGCCTGCATGACCGCCAGGCCGAACTTTTCGCCTTCCTCGCTGGTGTGGCTGACCCCTTTCATGTAGTAGACACACTCCGCAAGGCCTGCATAGCCGAGCGAGATCGTAGAATATCCGTCATACAGAAGGCGGTCGATGACTTCACCCTTTTTCAGCCTTGCCAGCGCACCGTTCTGCCAGAGTATCGGTGCCACATCCGAAGGCGTTCCGAGAAGGCGTTCATGCCGAAGCCGCAGGGCTTTGTGGCACAATTCCAGCCGCTCATCCATTAATTTCCAGAAATAATTTTCATCTTTCCCTGAACTGCAGGCCGCATCCACCAGATTGATCGTGACGACACCCTGGTTAAATCGCCCGTAATACTTATGCCTTCCCGGAACATAATTGCCGGCTTCCGCCATATTGCCTTTTCCAGCATCGGTAAACCTGTCCGGTGTCAGGAACGAACGGCAGCCCATACAGGGATATACATCTCCCCCCTTCAGCTGTTTCATGATCTTTTCGGAGATATAGTCGGGGACCATGCGCTTCGCAGTACAGCGGGCGGCCAGTTCCGTCAGGCCGAAATATTCCGTCCCCTCTCTGACATTGTCTTCCTCCAGAACATAGATCAGCTTGGGAAAAGCCGGTGTGATCCATACTCCCTTTTCATTCTTGACGCCCCGGATCCTCTGCCGCAGCATTTCCTCAATACACAGCGCCAGATCGTGTTTCTCCTGTAAATTACGGGCTTCATTCAGATACATAAAAACAGTCAGGAAAGGTGCCTGCCCGTTCGTCGTCATCAGCGTGATGACCTGATACTGGATCGTCTGTATACCTTTTTCGATTTCTTTACGGAGCCGTTTTTCGACAATTTCCGTCAGCACTTCTTCTGACGGCTTCGCCCCCATTGCTTCAGCCTCTTTCAGAACATCCGCATGGATCTTTTTTCGGGACACATCGACAAACGGCGCCAGATGTGCGAGCGAAATAGACTGTCCGCCATACTGGTTACTGGCCACCTGGGCAATAATCTGTGTGGCGATATTACATGCGGTCGAAAAGCTGTGGGGCTTCTCAATGTATGTCTCGCTGATCACCGTTCCGTTCTGAAGCATATCCTCGAGATTTACCAGGTCGCAGTTATGCATGTGCTGCGCATAGTAATCCGAATCATGGAAGTGTATGATGCCTTCCCTGTCTGCCTTCATGATATCTTCAGGCAAAAGCAGACGGGCTGTAATGTCCCTGCTGACTTCCCCCGCCATATAATCTCTTTGCACGCTGTTAACGACCGGGTCTTTATTGGAATTCTCCTGCTTGATCTCTTCGTTGCTGCACTCCAGCAGAGAAAGGATCCTGTCATCCGTCGTATTTGCCTTACGCGCAAGTGTACGATTATAGCGGTAACGGATATAGCGCCTCGCCACGTCAAAAGCACCGGCTTTCATGATCTCCGTCTCCACCATATCCTGGATCTCTTCGACGGAAGCCGCGCGCTGCTGTTCCTGACATCTCTTTTCAATTCCTTCCGCGATCGCGCTGATCTGCCCTTCTTCCAATTCTCTGACTGTGCCTGCATCATTCGCCTTGCCGATGGCGATTTCTATCTTCTGTACATCAAATTCGGCTTCCGTACCGTTTCTCTTGATTATTTTCATGCTGCCCTCCGCACCTGTTTTCTTATCGGATCACTGTAGCCGATGAAAGAGAATTTCTTCCTGCTCTCTTTCCGCTATTGCATTATAAACAAGCCATTGCGGATAAGCAACCCAGAACATGGATTTTTCTACAATATATTGCGGTATTTCTGTAATTCCATCCTATATTTTGTGTTTTTGCGTATTCTCTGAAAGTGTCCGCCTGCCGGCATGGATCCGTGCCTTCTTTACTGGCTGCCTGTTATTTTCTGTAAAAGAACAGCTGCAGCCCCATCTGAGCACCGACCAGAATGAGGGGGATCATACCGTCGATGTAGCCGGCTTTGACAGGCAGATCGTAATATTTCAGGTACGCCGCCATGCTCACGCACATCGTGACCAGAGACAGCACCATGAAGACAATGGCTGTTGTCTGCGGGATACCTCCCCAGGTGTCAAAACATGCCGCCGTATCCAGCATGCATACGTTGAGGACTGTCCATCCGACGATCAGGAGCAGTTCCGTCGTGACCTGTCTGTGCATGGCCAGTGATGTAACGGCAAGCAGGACCAGATAGACAGCGATCCCTGCCGGCACCGGCAGCATGCCGAGCATGGGCTTCCCGGGCTTTTCCGCGTTGATCCCTTCCACGGAGAGCAGGATCCCGGCAACCGCAAAGGCTGCCGTCGGAAGGAGCCAGAACCAGGTGGCCCCCTTCTTTCCGTCCGGTCGGAAGGCCAGTATCCACCACACCAGGTAAAACACACAGCACAGGATCAGGGAAATCGTACCGTATACGATCTTCTGCATTGCCATACCTCCCTCTCTGAAATAATTCCGTGTAACTTTTGAGTTTGCTGCAACGCAATTTCGGCCTTTGTGAGGCATTTCCGTGTAACTTTTCAAAACAATAAAAAAGCCGGGAACCCTTGATTTTACTGGATTCCCGGCTATGGAGACAACGGGATTCGAACCCGCGACCTCAGCGTTGCGAACGCTGCGCTCTCCCAGCTGAGCTATATCCCCGTAATGAAAGCGGCATCTGAAATGCCGCTTTCGTATTAAACAATACTTTGGGCCTTTTGTCAATCACAGGATACCATGTTAACAGGTATTATCTGCGGAAACCGCCTCTCCTGTCCATACCGCCGTCATCGTCGTCATCGTAGGCGTCATCCTGGGAAGAGGAAGCGGAGCGTGAGCTGCCGGCCATAAATCCGGGCACATCGATCTTCAGAAGATTCTTGCTGGGTGCCGGGGCACTCGGCGTAGCGCCATAGGTGAAAGTACCGATCCCGGAAGGAGATGCGGCAGGAGCCGCTTCCGGAGCTTTCGGCTGACTGAAGCCCGGCTGGGCCGCAGCTGCAGGCTGCGCAGCACTGTTCTGCGCAAAGAAAGCAGGCCGAGGCATTGCAGGACCCTGCTGGTTGGAAGCAAAGAAAGCATTGGCATTCGTCTGAAGCGGGCCCGCGCTCTTGCCTTTTCCGATCCCGGTTGCAATGACCGTGATATTGCAGCTGTCTTTCTTGGAATCGTCGTACATGACACCCCAGATAATGTTTACTTCTTTTCCGGCCAGGTTCCTCACATATTCAGCCGACTGGTAAGCATCGTCCAGCGTAATGTCGCCGGAAATGTTGATGATGACATCCGTCGCTCCGTCGATCGTCGTTTCCAGCAGCGGACTGTCGACCGCCATCTTGACGGCATCGGAAGCCTTCTTGTCGCCTTTGCCGTATCCCATTCCGATATGGGCGAGGCCTTTGTCCTTCATAACTGTCTGCACATCCGCAAAATCCAGGTTGATGATGGCAGGCACATTGATCAGATCGGTGATCCCCGCCACTGCCTGCTGCAGGACTTCATCCGCCTTGCGCAGCGCGTCCGGTATCGAGGTCTTGCGGTCAATGATCTCGTAGAGTTTATCGTTGGGGATCACGATCATCGTATCCACACAGGGGCGCAGTTTCTCTATCCCTGTGAGGGCTTTTTTCATTCTGCCGGGGCCTTCGAAATTGAACGGCTTCGTAACGACGCCGACCGTAAGAATACCCTGATCCTTGGCGATCTTTGCCACAACGGGAGCAGCGCCTGTTCCGGTGCCGCCTCCTTCGCCGCAGGTTACGAAAACCATGTCCGCACCCTGCATCGCCTGTGCGATCTCCTCAGTACTTTCTTCCGCTGCCTTCTCACCCTTCTCGGGATTGGCACCGGCACCCAGTCCCTTGGTCGTCTTTTCGCCGATCTGGATGAGTTTTGGTGCTTTGCAAAGCTGCAGTGCCTGACTGTCCGTATTCACACCGATGAATGTAACACCGGTTATACTCTCTTCGACCATCCGGTTGACGGCATTGTTTCCGCCACCGCCCACACCGATTACGATAATCTTACAAGCCGATTCCGTATTATCTTCTCTGACTTCAATCACGGTGGCCCCTCCTTAAAAATGTTCTAAATAATATTACAATTATTCACCCCAATAATCAACGACTAGTTCTCTTTTTTCTCAACAAACAGTATATTTTGCTGATCCGGCGTGTAGCCCGTCATGTCTATGGTTCCCGTTTTGCCGCTCAGTTTCGGTATGATCTGTGCAAGATTCGAGATCTTTTCCTCCATGTACTCGTTCTGCCCGAGATCCGCCCGCACCCCTCCGCTGAACAGCGAGACGTTGTCATACGAATCGAAGTACAGCCTGTCTACCGACAGCTTATATTTATCCAGCAGCTGCGTGATGTCAAGGATCTGCTGGAATATGTCATTGTTTTCGACCGGCAGTTTTTCATTCAGCGCAATGTAGTCGAACTTCAGTCCCGTGACTTCCGGTATGCCCGACACTTTCTCGGACGATGCTTCGACGATCGTGCCGTCCCTGGTGAAATACATGTAGTTGCCCAGGTAATCCACATAGCCGGCCAGTGCCTTTTCATAGACAGTGATGCGTACGGTATCCGCCGACAGGATGTCCACCGTCATTTTTTCGACAAACGGTACGTTTTCAACCGTTTTGTTCCTGTATTTGAGGGCCAGGTAAAGAGAATTGTGCCCCATGGGCCCTTTGCATACCGTATCGATGATCTGCTCGTCGGTATAGATCGTATTTCCGGTCACTTCGATATTCACGATCTCGTGCTGCCGGTAGATCGTCAGCGCTGTGATGACCAGGATCAGAAGCACTCCGGAAAGGATCCCGTTGAGTATGACCCGCTTGCGATGCTGCTCCCACCAGAGCCTGCGTTTCCGTTCCCTGCTCGCCCTGCGCCATTCCTCTTCCTCAGCGCGCCGCGCCGCTTCCTGCTCCAGCGATTCTTCGCGCAGAGCTTCCGCACGCCTCTTTATGCTCTCGGGGCTGTAGTCGTCCTTATCGGCGTATCCGGCGTCGGTCCCGCCGCCGTATTCCCTGTCGGCCTCATCTTCGTATACGGCATCGGTCTCGCTGCCGTAACCCCCGCCGGGCTCTTCGCCGTAACCTGCGCTGCCTTCCTCACCGTATTCCGCGCCGGTCTGCCCGTAGCCGTCCTGATCCATATCGCCGGCATCCGGTTCATCAGGCGGCAGATCCGTGCTGTATGATGTTTTGCCGTCTCTTCTGAATATCATCGACGCTGCATCCGATCCGTTCTGATGATCCTGCGGGCCACATTGAGCGCAATACCGATCTCGGCCAGAGTAAAGATGACTGACGAGCCCCCGTAGCTGATGAACGGCAGGGTGACACCTGTGTTCGGTATCGTGTTCGTAACGACTGCAATATTAAGTACCACCTGGATGGAAATGTGGCAAAACACCCCTGTCACGATAAAGGATCCGAAGGCATCCTGTGCGTTGTCCGCGATATACATCAGCCTCCAGCAGAGCAGTATAAACATCAGGATGATGGCGATCGCGCCGCAGATACCGAGTTCCTCACAGACGATCGAAAAGATCATATCGTTCTGTACTTCGGGGATATACCCCAGTTTCTGCATGCTCTTGCCCAGTCCCTTGCCGAACCAGCCGCCTGAGCCGATCGCGTACAGCGCCTGCAGCGTCTGGAAACCGCTGCTGCTTGAGCTTTTTTCGGGATTCAGCCACGTGGTGATACGGTCTGCACGGAAGGACAGCTTGTCGTGAATCGAAGTATTGTTCATGATCAGCCAGACGCCCGCCGCGATCAGCACAAGCAGAAGCACCGCAAGCAGTATGAAGCGCCAGTAGTCCGGACGGGCCACAAAAAACATACCGACCGCGATCAGGAAAACGATGATCGCCGAACTCAGGTTGTTTGTGATCGTATAGAGCATGACGGAAGCGATAAACGGCAGCGCCAGCACCTTCAGGGCTATTTTCCTGTCATTCACGGCCGTCCCGATCCTGCAGATCATGGATGCCATGAGCAGTATCGTCGTGATCTTCACGATCTCGGCAGGCTGTACCTGGTAATTCCCGATGTAGATCCACCGGTGTGCACCGTTGGTCGCCGGAAAAGCCATGCAGAGCGGTATCATGGCCAGGGAGATCAGGAAAAGCGGCAAGGCCGTTTTCTTAAAAAAGCGGTACGGAAAAAAGGAAACGCCGACCATGCATGCGACGCCGATCGCATCCCACATCAGCTGCTTCTTCAGATAAAATGCCTGGTCATCCTTGCTCATCGAAGCTTCATAATAGCTGGCTGAATAAAGTATGATCAGGCCGAAGGCAAGCAGGTAGATGATGATGATGATCAGCGACCAGTCGACATACGGCTTCTGCACTGCCATCCCGTCATTTCCTATGCGCCTTCCGTCTCCGTTCCTGCTTTTATAGGCTCCGGACATATTCTTTGAACTGCTCACCGCGCACCTCATAATTCGGGAACATGCCCCAGCTCGCGCACGCCGGACTCAGCAGTACGGCATCGCCCGGCTTTGCCACCTCCGTGCAATGTTTCAGGCATTCTTCATAGGTGTCTGCAAACGTGATATTCGTAAAGCCGTGTGCCCTCGCGCATTCCGCGATCTTTTCCCTGGTCTGCCCGATAAGCACCAGTTCCCTGACTTTCCCGTCGAACGCGTCGATCCATTCGTCGTATGTGCTGCCCTTGTCGAAGCCGCCGCCGATCAGGATCGTGGGCTTTTTCATCGCACGGATCCCCTGGATCGCCGCATCGGGATTTGTTCCCTTTGAGTCGTTGTAATAATCGACACCGCCCTTTGTGGCCACAAACTCGATCCGGTGCTCGACCGGAGGAAAATCCCGGATGACCTTCAGGATGATGTCCATCGGAACGCCCATTGCGGAGGCAATGCCCATGGCAGCCATGACGTTTTCCACATTGCACAGTCCCACAAGATGCATGTCATGGATATTCATGAGTTTCTTTGAGTTGCCGCCCGAGGCAAAACATATATCTTCTCCCTCGAGATAGTATCCGTTCTCGAGTCTTGCGCGCGAAGAGAACCAGACGACGTTCGCGCTGCATTTTTCCATGCCGAACGTACGGAGCGCGGGGTCTTCGTAATTGAGTACGCAGGTGTCTTCCTTCGTCTGCTTCTGTGCGATCATTTCCTTGATGGCGATATAGTTGTCCATCGTATAATGTCTGTTCATGTGATCCGGTGTGATATTGAGGATCGCGGAGACATTCGGATGAAATTCCTCCGTAAGCTCCAGCTGGAAAGAACTGATCTCCGCCGCCGTCACGCTCTCCTCCGTCGTCTGCATCGCGACGCCGGCATAGGAAAAGCCTATGTTCCCGACCACAAAAACAGAATCGTAGCAGGCCTTGAAAATCTCACCCACAAGCGTGGTGGTCGTGGTCTTCCCGTTGGTTCCCGTAATGGCCGCCAGCCTGCCCTTTGCGCAGCGGTAGGCAAGTTCAATTTCCGACCAGATCCCGGCACCCTTCTTCCTCAGCTCCGAAACGAGCGGGCTGTCCGCCGGCACTGCAGGCGACGGCACGACAAGTTCCACGCCGTCCTTCTCTTCCTGTGTCAGTTCACCGATCGCGATGTGCACCCGGTCCCTGTCTCTTTCGTCCAGTTTTGCCCTGATCTCATCCGCCGTGATCTTTGTGTTCTGGTCCAGCACCGTGATGTCCGCCCCCAGTTCATGCAGCAGGCGGACCGCTCCTGCGCCGCTCAGCCCGGTTCCGATGACCAGTGTCTTTTTTCCTGTCATTACAAGCATTTTTGCCTCCATGAAGAGAACCGTCAGGTTCTCTGAAATGAGCAGCCGGCGCGTCAGCACCGATGCTGCGGTTTCTTCTCCTCCTGTTTTATCAGTACCAGAGCCCCAGCAGAGAAAAACATCCGAGGAGCACCGTGATGATCGTAAAGATGGCTACCACTTTCGTTTCCGACCAGCCTCCCAGTTCAAAATGGTGGTGGATCGGCGCCATGCGGAAAAACCGCTTTCCGTGCGTAGATCTGAAATACAGCACCTGAATGATGACCGAAATGACTTCCAGCATATAGATAAAGCCGACGATCGGTATGAAAAGCGGAAGCTGGAGCATATAGGCCATGGCGGTCACAAAACCTCCCAGCGCCAGCGAACCGGTATCTCCCATGAAAACTCTGGCCGGATGGCAGTTGAAAACGAGGAAGCCCAGCAGCGCACCGATCATCGCCGCTCCGGCCGGGGCGATCCCGGAACCGGACAGCACGGCGGCGGCAGTGAAAAAAAGCGCCGTTGCGATCGTAACGCTGGAAGCCAGTCCGTCGACACCGTCGGTAAAATTGGTCCCGTTCACCGTGGCCACCGCAATGAACAGAAATACGGGGATGTTGAAGATCCCGAAATCCGCATAGCAGCCGGCCGCAAACGGCAGTTTCATAGAAAGCGGAATATGATGGAAAGTGCCGATATAAGCTGCAAAGATCAGAGCGATCACGATCTGCAGAAGCATCTTCTGCCAGGCGCGAAGCCCCATGGAACGCTTGAGCACGACCTTGATAAAATCATCCACGAACCCTACCATGCCGAAACCGACGGTGAGGATGAGCACGGGTACGATCTCCGGATAGCGGAAAGAATAAATGATGCCTACCGCAACGACCGCCGCAAGGATCATGATACCGCCCATATTGGGCGTTCCTGTTTTTTCGAGGTGACTTTTGGGACCGTCATCCCGTTCTGTCTGTTTTGCTCCGATCCTGCGGAGAAAAGGAATCAGGAAATGGCCTGTAACGGCCGAGATCGCGAAGGCCAGAATCAGCGGAAGGACCTCATCAGCAAATTTCATTCCGTTTGGCATGTATTTTGTACCGTTCCTTTCGTATTGGTTTCTGTGCTGTCCGTCATTACTGTGCCGCTGCCGTACCGTCACCCGTGCCGGTACCTGCGGTGCCTGTCCCTGTATCCGTTCCGGTATCTGTTCCCGTGCCGGTGCCTGCTCCTTCTGCCGTCCCCGTATCGGTGCCCGGGACCGCTGCCGGAGTGCCGTCTCCGCCATCCTGCACAGTGCCGTCGCCGGCTGCCGGCGTGAGGGCCGTGGCCGGCCCGACATCGTATTCGTGGCCGGTATCCGGATCCACATAGAGATTGGTGGCCGGATCGATCAGATACCCCGTGGAAGGATCGACGGGGAAAGATTTCCATGCTTCATCTGCCGCTGCGGCGCTGTCACCTGTGCCGGTGCCTGACCCGCCGTCTGCGGAAGAATCGCCTGCCGCCGCGGATTCCCCGGCTGCCGATGAACCGCCGTCCGCGGAAGACTCACCTGCCGCGGAGGACTCGCCGGCTGCAGAGGATCCGCCGGTGCCCGAAGAGGTCCCCGCCGAAGAGCCGTCCGAAGAGGCTTCATCCATTTTGGCGATCGCATCCGCACCCAGGGCTATGGTACCGGAATCCTGCAGCTGCTGCAGTTCCTGTTTTTCCTCGTCAGAAAGGGATTCCGTCATCGGTATGCCCAGATACGGCAGAACCTCTGTCAGGATATTGCGAAAGACCACCGTAGCCAGCTTGGCATTGTCCTGCGGGCTGGTGTTGGGACGATCTACGACAACATAGCAAACGATCTGCGGATCATCTGCCGGCGCAAACCCCAGGAAAGAGACCACATACTGTCCGTTCCTTCTGGGCAGTGTCTCTGCAGTACCTGTCTTGCCGCCGATCCTGTACCCGGCCGGGCGTGCCGTCCGTCCTGTTCCGTGCTCTCCTTCCACGACCTGCTCGCAGAAGGAACGGATCCATGCGCTGGTATCCGGAGAAACCGTCTTCTTGATCACTTCCGGATCGATGTTCTGAACGGTCGCGCCGGAAGGGCCTGTAATACGGCTCACCACGTGCGGCTGGTAATAGTTGCCCCCGTTGACCAGCGAACAGAATCCCGCGGCCACCTGGATCATGGTGACGTCAAAGTTCTGGCCAAAGGAATTCGTGGCCAGATCCACTGCCTTCATATCACCGGCTTTGTAGATCATGGAATCCGTCCGGGCTTCATTTGCCAGATCGATATTTGTCTTCAGGCCGAAATTGAAAACATTCTGAAACTTGCTGAAGACCTGCACGCCCTCCTGAAGTGCCATCTGCATAAGGGAAACGTTACAGGAGCGTTCGATGGCCTCACTGACTGTCAGCGTCCCGTCACCGAAAGTATTATGGCACTTGATGGTCTGCCCGTCCACCGTGTAGGAACCGGTACAGACGTAGGTGGAAGTCGGGGAAAAACTGCCGGACTCCAGGCCGGCCGCTACGGTAAACGGCTTAATGACAGATCCTGGTTCGTAAAAATCAGATATACAGAAGTTTTTCCAGAGGGCGTTCAGGTACTTGCCCTTCTCTTCATCCGTCAGGGCATCCACGTCTTCCTGCGTCAGATAAGCATCCGTCATCGGAGAGTCGTTGTTGGTGAAATCCAGTTTTGTCATGCCCACCAGCGGATCGGTATTGTACGGATCGTTGAGGTTATAACTGGGATAGTCGGCCATCGCAAGGATGCCGCCTGTTTTGCAGTCCATGATGATGCAGCCGATATTGCGTGCGCCGTTGCCGTCCCTCACCTGGTCCTTGTATTCATCGTTGTATTTCTGCAGATATTTTTCGACGATGCTCTGGACGTTGGAATCCAGGGTCAGCACCAGGCTGTCTCCGTCCGTGGCGGGGATCGTCGTCTTCTCAATGTCACTGTTGTCGCCGATGTAGCCGTAGCTGCGCCCGGGCGTTCCGTTCAGCGTATCGTTGTAGTACTGTTCCAGGCCGTACGTACCTGTATTGTCGCTGCCGGTAAAACCGATCACGTTGCTGGCCAGGGAATCGTTCGGATAACTGCGGATATAGGCTTCCTCAAACCAGACGCCCTGTATGTTGTCGTTCTGCCTGCCGCTGCTGTCCTTTCCCTGGTCCGCGACAAGGGCATCGAACTTTGTTTTCAGGGAAGGATCCACTTTCTTGTCGATCACATAGTAGCGGGAGGTCGGATGGTCCTGTATATATGTTCGCAGCGTGCTTATGTCGGTGCCGAATACCTGGCTGATCGCATTCAGCGTGGGCTCGAGATACTTATCATCACTCAGGATCTCCTTGGAGTCGACGACCACATTGTAAACCAGCGTACTGGTAGCCAGGACCGTTCCTTTGGTGTCCGTGATGGTGCCTCGCTTAAAAGGGATCGGCTGAGAATCGTACGCCTGCTGGAGCAGTACCTGCCGTTTGTACGCATCGCCGTTGTTGGCGTTGATCTTTACGATACGCACGATCAGCGTGCAAAACAGGATGAGCAGCAAAGTAAAGAGCATCGCCAGCCTGTGGCGCATCTTGCGGCTGAAATGTCGGAAGCTGTGGAAACGGAACCGGTTCTGCACTTCCGTATCCTGTTTTTCATGCTGTTGTCTGCTGTCCCGGTTGTTCAATAGATCACCTTTCAAAAAGATGATCGAGCAGGAAACCTGCTCGATCATCTGCAGCGGTTACCATGTCGGCCAAATTATACCACAATCAAGCCAGTACGTTGAAGCTGCGCAGCAGCTTCACATCCGCCATGTTTTTGTTCCGCCTGTTTTCTCAATCACCTGTGTGTCGCCGCGTGCCCTATTTTCCTACTTCCTGGAGCTGTTTCACATAGTCGCCCGTATCATTGCTGTATGTCACGATCTGGCTTTCGTCTGCGTATTTCATATGAAGTTCGTTGATGGCGATCTCCTTGATCTTGTCCAGGCTGATGCTGCTCGTGATCTCAGCGTACTTCTGGTCATTGCTCGTTTTCAGATTTTTGATCTGCGTCTCCAGCGAGCTGATGCTGTTCGAGGTTGCCGAAACATTCGACATCAGCTGTACATAGCCGATCACCGAAGCCGTAAGGACCGCAAGCATGAAGACAACCAGTATGACGGAAAACAGGCTGTTCTCTTCCCGTTCTGCCGTACGCGTTCTCTGCGGCTGCCTGACGGCACGGCGTTCTCTCTCCCTGTAGGCCAGCTCCGGTGCCTCGGAGCCGTAAAGATAGGCGCTGCCGCGGTCACGGTATCTGCGTGCCTGTGCTGTCCGTGTGCCGCTGTCTTTTCTGTATGTCTGCCTGGAGTATGCTGCTCTGCTCACTTTGGTCCCCCCTCTGATCCTGTACCGCCGGTCTCCCGGGTCATCAGATCAGGTCTTTCCCCTCTGTCTTTGTCTTTCCGTTTCAAGGCGCCTGCGTTCTTCGTCACTTATTTTTTCGAATACTCTCAGCTTTGCACTTGCCGCACGCCTGTTCTGCTGTTTTTCCTCTTCGGTGGGAAGAATGGCCTTTCTGGTGATCACTGTGCCCTTTGAGATCCTTCCGCATACGCATACCGGGAATTCCGGGGGACAGATGCACGGGTTTTCATTCTTCCTCATGGCATTCTTTACGATCCTGTCTTCCAGCGAATGGAAGGTGATGACGCAGAGCCTGCCTTCCGGTGCCAGAAGATCGATCATCGTATCCAGTGAATTCTGCAGGACCTCCAGTTCTCTGTTACAGGCTATTCTGATCGCCTGAAACGTCCGCTTGCACGGGTTCCCGCCCTTTTCCCTCATCTTTGAGGGGATCGATCTGCCTACGATCTCCGCCAGCTGCGATGTGCGTCCGATCTCGCCGTTCTCCCTGGCTGTGCAGATATTTCTGGCTATGCTCACGGCGCATCTTTCCTCGCCGTATTCCCGAAGTATCCTTACCAGTTCTTCTTCGGGCCAGCTGTTCACGATCTCCTTTGCACTTACCGGAGAAGATCTGTCCATCCGCATGTCCAGAGGTGCATCCTGACTGTATGAAAAACCTCTTTCCACATTGTCCAGCTGATAAGAGGAAACGCCCAGATCCAGAAGGATACCGTTTACTTTATCGATATTCCGTTCTTTCAGGATCCCGGCAATGTTTTCAAAATTGTCGTGTACCAGTTCCGTCCTGTCACTGTATACACGCAGGTGCTTCTGCGCGGCTGCGATCGCATCTTCATCCTCGTCGATCCCGATCAGCCGGCCGCCCTCACCGAGCATTGAACAGATCCGGAAGGAATGTCCGCCGCCTCCCAGCGTCCCGTCCACATAGATCCCGTCCGGACGGATATGCAGATTTTCCGTTGCTTCATTTATCAGTACCGATTCGTGTTTGTATTCCACTTTTCTTCTCCCGGATCGGTCCGCGATCGCTTACCTGGACGATGTGTCCGGCCTGTCGTCATCTTCCTCGTCATACCCGCCGGCGATGGCTTCCATCTCTTCGCTGTTCAGGGATTCTTCCCAGAGTCCTTTGTCCCAGATCTCCAGTTTCCTTCCGATGCCTGCAATGACGATGTCCTTGTCGATCTTTGCCGCATCCCGGAGAAACCCCGGTATCAGGACCCGCCCCTGACGGTCCATTTCCACATCTGTCGCGCTGGACAGGAAACGCCTGCGCTTCATACGGTTGAGACGGCTTTTTTCGGGCAATTCCTCGATTTCTGCTGCAAAGCGCTGCCATTCGGCTTTGCTGTATGCATAGAGACAGGTGTCGTAGCCTGCTGCCACAACAAATTCCCTGCCGAGTTCGTCCCTGTATTTGGATGGAATGATCAGTCTTCCCTTTTCATCCAGGGAATGACTGAACTGCCCCATGAACATAAGCGCGTCCGCCTTTTCCGAAACCGTCGTTTCGTCGGAGCACGGTACATTTTCCACCATTTCGTGGCACTTATATCCTCTTAACCACCACTTTGCTCCACTTACATACCTGAATAATACGCTTCCGACTGTGCTTTTTCAATGTTTTTCTTCCCCCGTGCGCATCAAAAAAGCAGGCCTTTCCGAAGGTTCGGAATGCCTGCTTCCATGTTTTCCGCTCTATATTGTGTTTGTTTGTCTTTCCGGTACAACATCTTGGGTTTCCCGGAAGACTTACGGGAACGGCGGACTCAATGCTTTCTTATCCGTCTATAATATTTCGAATATTCGTTTTTTATTACTCTGTGTCATCGTCCGGAACAGCTTCCGTACCGGCACTTCCGGCACCGGCTGCTGTATTTTCATCGCCGCCGCCCTGGCCGTCCTGCCGGGCACGCTCACCACTTTTTTCAAAGAATGCAGCTGCCGCGGCCGCCGCAGCTGCCTTTTCCTCCACTGTGACCTCAACGGGCGGCCTGGAACCTGTTTCTTCGGCCTGTCCGCTTCCACCGGCCTCTCCACACTGCTCCCCGCCTTCCGCTTCCTGTCCTTCCGCCTGCGCCTTTCCGCATGCAGCTTCCGCCATTTTCTCAATGGTGTCCGCAGAAGTCTTTGGTGCATGCGCTGCAGCATCCTGTGCTTCTTCGGACGCTTTGTTTTCGATCTTTTCGGTCCCGGTATACGGGGCGACCCTGGAATAATCCGTCACTTCCAGTTTTCCTTCCTTCACTTTTCCTGCCGAGATGACCGCAATGACCACTGACGCTGCGAACATGACGATTCCCAGGACTTCGGATACCGGGATCTTCGTGCCGATCAGATAGAGCTGGTCGGTGCGGATCGCTTCGATCCAGGCCCTGCCGATCCCATAGCCGCCGAAATAGATCAGGGAGATCTCTCCGTCGTAGCGCTTTTTCCTGCAGAAGATCAGCATGACAGCAAGTACGCCGATATTCCAGAGACTTTCATAGAGAAACGTAGGATGCACCTGGATATAGTTTGTGCCGGCAGCCATATGTGCCGTGATGTCTGCGGTGATATCTCTCTGGCGCACCATTTCCACAGGTAAGCGCATGGCAAACAGACTGTCCGTATATCTGCCGAACACTTCCCTGTTCGTAAAGTTCGCCCAGCGTCCGATCACCTGTGCCAGAACAAGGCCATAGGCCAGCGTATCCATCATCCGGAAGAACTTCTTCTTTTTCCTGCGTGCATAGATGTACAGCGTAAGGACGCCGCCTATGATGCCGCCGTATATGGCGATCCCGCCACCCCTGATATTGAAGATCTGCAGCAGATCATCCTTATAGGCGTCCCAGAAAAAGATCACATAGTAGATGCGCGCGCCGACGATCGAAAAGATCATGATCCAGATGGCCGCATCCCAGTAGGTATCCGGATCCTGCCCCGTCTTTTTTGCCATGTGCGCAGCCATGACGATGCCGGCCAGCATCGCTGCGGCAAAGATGCAGCCATAAAGGGCGATGGTATATCCGCCAATATTAAAGGACTTCGGCACATTCTTCAGATAGATCCCGAGGTGCGGGAAAGCAATATCCATTTTACCCATTACATCAGGCATATTCTCAGTTCTCCTCCCGGCGGTCAGACGTTAAAGCGGAACAGACAGACGTCCCCGTCCTGTACAATGTAATCCTTGCCTTCCATGCGTACCAGCCCTTTATCACGCGCTGCGGAAAGAGAGCCTTCTCTCAGAAGATCCTTATAGTTGATCACTTCCGCCTTGATGAAACCGCGTTCCATGTCGCTGTGCACTTTACCTGCGGCCTGCGGAGCTTTCGTTCCGATCCGTATCGTCCAGGCCCTGGTCTCGTCCTCTCCTGCGGTCAGGAAGCTCATGAGCCCCAGCGTCGTATAGCTGGCGCGGATCAGCTTGTCCAGCCCTGATTCCGTGATGCCCAGTGTTTCGAAATACTCTGCCTTTTCGCCTTCGTCCAGTTCCGAGATCTCTTCCTCGATCCTGGCACTGATCACAAAGGCCTGGCTCCCTGTTTCCGCCGCATGGCTGCGTACTGCCGTCACGCCTGCGTTCGAAGCGCCGTCATCCGCAAGGTCATCTTCCGAAACGTTGCAGGCATAGATGACCGGCTTGGAGGTCAGCAGCGCATATTCGGAAAGCATTCTCCGCTCATCGTCCTGGTCCTTGGCAAGTTCCAGTGCGGAAGCCGGCCTGCCGCTCTCCAGCAGCGCCATGATCGACTGGAGCAGAGCCAGTTCCTTAGCCGCCGTTTTGTCCATACGGGCCGTCCTGGCCACCTTGGATATTCTCTTCTCCACCACATCCATGTCGGCAAAGATCAGCTCCATATTGATCGTTTCGATGTCGCGCATCGGGTCGACTGTCCCGTCCACATGGATGACATTGGTATCCTCAAAACATCTGACAACATGCACGATGGCGTCGCACTCACGGATATTGGCCAGAAACTGGTTGCCCAGGCCTTCTCCCTTGGACGCGCCCTTCACGAGTCCTGCGATATCCACGAATTCAATGACCGCCGGCGTGACCTTCTTCGAGTGGTACATCTCTCCCAGCAGCCTGATTCTCTCGTCCGGAACTGCCACGACGCCCACATTGGGATCTATTGTGCAGAACGGATAATTCTCAGCGGGGGCACCCGCCTTCGTGATCGAGTTGAACAGTGTGCTTTTGCCGACATTCGGCAGACCTACGATACCAAGTTTCATCTCTTTCCTCCACTCTATTGAGAAGAATCTTCAGATTCTCCGATTTCAAATTCAATGCGGATATACCGGCTTCCTGTCCTTCAGTTCCGCATAGAGTACCCTGTAATTGTCATAGCGGATCTTCGGGATCCTTCCCTCCGCAACGGCCTTTTTGACCGCACAGCCGGGCTCCTCCATATGCATGCATCCGCTGAACCTGCAGGAGCCCGCATAATCGTCAAATTCCGGGTAGTGCTCCTTCAGTTCCTCTGCCTTCATGTTTTCCAGGTAAAGAGAGGTGAATCCCGGTGTGTCCATCACATAGGTATCTTTGTCAACCGCAAAGAGTTCGATATGGCGGGTGGTGTTTTTGCCCCGTTCAATACGGCGGCTGAGCTCCCCGGTCTCCATATGCGCCTGCGGACAAAGCAGGTTGATCAGCGTGGATTTTCCCGCTCCGGAAGGGCCCGCAAGCACCGTCGTCCTGCCGGAAAGAAGCTGCTGCAGCTCCGCAATGCCGCCGTTTCTGCGCGTGCTCATGAAAAGCACCCTGCAGCCGCACTGTTCATAGATGTTCCGCAGTTCTTCCATTTCTCCGGCTGCCGCTATGTCGGATTTATTGAAGGCCAGTATCGCCGGCAGGTCTGTCTGCCCCATCGTGATCAGGAAACGGTCCAGCATATTAAAACTGGGCAGCGGATGTGAAACCGCAAAAACAAGCACTGCCTGGTCCACATTGGCAACACTGGGGCGGATCAGCACATTCCTGCGCGGCAGGATGCTGACTATGCTGCCTTCCCTGGGATCGGAATGCTCATCTACGATATCTATCTCCACGTCATCGCCTACGAGCGGTTTGATCCCGAGAGCGCGGAACACTCCCCTCGCCCTGCAGCGGTAGCATCCGGGACCTGTATGCACTTCGTAGAAACCGGATAAACTTTTGATGATCTTTCCCCGGACCGCCATCCCCATGCCTCAGTTTTCCGCCGTAAAGGTAAGCGAGCGGGTGACTGTCTTCTGCGTGGAAGTACCGGGCGTCGTAACGGTCTGCCCCGTAACAGGATCCGTAGTTACCGTTGCATCCGTTGTGGAAAGATAGGTCATCTGCAGCGTGCCTGTTTCCGCAGAAAGGTTGGTGTAGCTTACATGGACAGGGAACGTCGTCGTTGTCGAAGCATAAAGCTGGGTGCCGTCAGCTGCGATGATGACGAGGTAAACCTGCGTCCCCGGCATGTAATTCGGGTCTTCGGCCGCTGTCGGTGCCTCAATGTCGGCAGTGTAATAATAGCTGGTGGTCTCCCCCGTACCTTTGCTGACCTCTATATCTATGGCCGTACCTTCATCCACGTAAGTCCCGGCTTCCTCGCTCTGGGAACACACCAGGCCCTTCAGATTGGCATCGGGATTAGTCACCTCTGTCGTATTGCCGAGTTTCAGCTTTGATTCCGTCAGCACCGCCATCGCGTCTTCTTCCGTCATGCCGGTGATCGTCGGGACCTGTACTTTCCCGGAGTTATCCGGGCCTGAACTGATCGTCAGCGTGACCACGGAACCTGTCGGCGCTTTATCATCGGAAGTCGGGCTCTGCGATATGACCGTATCTTCGTCCACGTCGTTGCTGGCCTGCTCCTGAAGATTGACCTTGAAGCCCTGCTGCTCCAGGATCGTCTTTGCTTCTGCCTTCGTCTTCCCCGTCACATCAGGTACCGCAATGCCGTTTTCACCGGCACTGACCGTGAGCGTCACCGGAGCGCCGGCTGTGAGCTTCTGGCCGGCCTTGATATCCGCGGAGATCACTTTTCCGGATTCCACTGTATCCGAATCGTTATACACGACCTGCACGGTAAGACCGAGTTTTGTCAGCTGTTCCTTCACCGCAACGGCATCCTGGCCTGCCACATCGGGCATGACCGCAGCCGTCGTGGCCGCGGTTGCGGAAGCGCCGCTCGTCGTCGCCGTCGTACTGTCAGGCAGCACGCCCATTGTCCTGGCGGCAAGGAAGATCACGATCCCGCCGAGAACGAGCGCTGCCAGAATGGCAAGCACCGTTGTCAGCTTCTCAAGTCCCGGATTGCGCTTTTCTTCTTCAAAATCATCGTCACGTCCGCCGTCAAAATCGCGCAGCTCGTCCCTCTCTAGACGCATCTGGCGTTCAGGATTCTGCCTTCGCCTTTCGGTCTGTTTTCCGCCGCCGTACCCGCCCTGCCTGTTTCTCGCCGGAGACGGGTTTCTGTAGCTGCCCCGGTCTTCTCTGTATATTTCCCGCGGCGCGCCTCTGTAAGCATCCTGCGGTGCGGCCTCGGCGTATCCGCCTGCGCGTCCCTCAAAGCGCTCGCCTGCGGCAGCGGCCGGCTCTGCCGGCTCTCCGTCTTCATAGATCGGCTCATCATCCGCATTTCTGCGTATCTCACTGTAATCCCTGTCGGAGGCAAGCCGCGTTGCGCCTTCCTGCTCCGGATCCACGCGCTTAACGAAATCGTCGTCGGGATGGATCAGAGATTCCTTCAGATCCGCGATCAGCTCATCGATATTCTGGTAACGCCTGTCCGGACTTTTCTCACAGCATTTCAGTACGATCTGTTCGACGGAGCGGGGTATCTCCGGCACAAACTCGCAGGGGGAAGGCATGGGCTGCTGGATATGCTTGATCGCGATCGCCACCGTCGTCTCCCCGTTGAACGGGACCCGCCCTGTGAGCATCTCAAACAGGGTTATGCCGAGGGAATAGATGTCGCTCTTTTCATCGCTGTAGCCGCCGCGTGCCTGTTCCGGTGAGGTATAGTGCACGGAACCCATGACATTGGAAGTGATCGTATTGCTGGTAGCCGCCTTGGCGATACCGAAATCGGTCACCTTGACCTTGCCGTCCTTGGAAATAATGATATTCTGCGGCTTGATATCCCTGTGTATGACGTGGTTGCGATGTGCCGCGCCAAGTCCCATGGAGACCTGGATCGCAATGCTTACTGCTTCCTTGACGGAAAGACGCGCCTTTTTCTCGATATATTTCTTGAGCGTAATGCCGTCCACGAGTTCCATTACAATGTAGTACAGGCCTCTTTCCTCGCCCACATCGTACACGTTCACGATATTGGGATGCGCCAGGCCTGCCGCAGCCTGTGCTTCCACGCGGAATTTGGACACAAAGCTCGCGTTTTCCGAGAATTCCTGTTTCAGGACCTTCACGGCGACAAAACGGTTCAGCTTGTGATCCTTGGCCTTATATACATTTGACATTCCGCCTGCGCCGATCTTTTCAACGATCTCATAGCGGTCGGCAATCAGCATTCCAATCTTTACCATGGCTTCCTCCGGGCTGTTGCGTTTTCACGGCAGCCTTCCTTACAAGTTCTGCAGCCTTTCCGATTCACACCTGATAATACGGATCTATCAGGATCACGGTGATGTTGTCCTTGCCTCCGTTGCGGTTGGCCTCATTGACCAGAAGCCGCGCTTTCTCATCGGGGGAAAGCATCTGTGACGCTATTTCGGCGATGCGCTCGTCTTCTACCATATTGGTAAGGCCATCCGTACAGATCAGGATCTGATCTCCCGGTTCCGTCTTTTCATCAAAATAGTCGATCCTCAGTTCGTCCTCCGCACCGATCGCCCGCGTGATGATGTTGCGGTCAGGGTGTACCCGCGCGTCCTTCTGGTTCAGTCCGCCCGCAAGGATCATTTCCTCCACGAGCGAATGATCGACAGTTACCTGCCGCAGTACGCCGCCATGCAGAAGGTACAGGCGGCTGTCGCCTACATTGGCCACCTGCAGATAATCGCCCGTGATCGTAGCGGCGACGCAGGTCGTCCCCATGCCATAGAGGTTCTCGTTGGAAGCCGCGATCGTGCGCAGTTCCCTGTTGACCTGATGCAGGGCACGGTCCAGCACCTTCTTGGGATTCTGTTCAAAGGAATCCCTGACCATCTGCGTGATATGTTCGACCACATAGCGCGAGGCATAATCTCCCGCACGGTGTCCGCCCATACCGTCCGCCACGATATACAGATTCGGAAGATTCCCCGTCTGGATGTCGGAGGCAAAATAACAGTCCTGGTTCATCTTCCGGCGCTGGCCTATGTTTGTGATCGAGACCGATTTAAGCATTCTGTTGGGCACTTCCCTGTCAGATCATTCCACCGGCCCGCTGCAGGCAGATGGTAACTTAATGCCATGACATTATACAGCAAATGATTTCAGCACGCAAAAATCAGGCATCGGTGTCAATATGCCTGCGACGCAGCTGCCCGCAGGCACCGTCAATATCCCTGCCCAATTCTCTCCTAATAGTAACATTGATCTTTCTTTTTTCAAGCTTTGCGCGGAAAGCATTTACAGCTGCTCCCGTCGGCTGGGCACAATCCCGCTCCCTCACCGGGTTGACCGGTATCAGATTGACGTGGGCATGCAGCGGGCCGGCCAGCCCCGCGAGTGCAGCCGCATCCCTGACCGAATCGTTGACGCCGCGGATCAGGCTGTATTCCAGCGTCACCTGGCGTCCCGTCCTGTCAAAATAATAGCGCATGGCATCCAGGCACTCTGCGATCGTCCACTTCTCGGCAACCGGCATGATCTGTCTGCGCTTTTCGTCAGTGACTGCATGCAGCGAGAGTGCCAGTGTGACCGAAAGATCTTCTTCCGCCAGCTTCCTGATCCCCGGCACGATCCCGCAGGTCGATACCGTGATGTTGCGCTGAGACAGGCCCTGTCCTGCAGGATCCGTCAGAAGGCGGATGAAACGCACGACGCTGTCATAATTGTCCATAGGCTCCCCGGTCCCCATCACGACCGCATGGGAGATCCTTTTTCCCGCAATGCGCGTTATGGAGTAGATCTGTTCCAGGATCTCGGAAGCCGTGAGGTTCCGTTTCCAGCCGTTCAGCGTGGACGCGCAGAAGCGGCAGCCCATACGGCAGCCCACCTGGGAGGAGACGCAGACGGAACACCCGAATTTGTACTCCATCAGCACGCTTTCCACCAGTTCGCCGTCGCCGAGCTCAAAAAGGAATTTCTGCGTGCCGTCGATCTTTGAGATCTGCCTGTCCGCGAGGTGCGGAACGTTGAACGTGCAGTCTTCCGACAGATACGCGAGCAGCGTTTTCGGAAGATTCGTCATCTCTTCCGGACCCGCGGCCAGCGTGGCGTGCATCCAGCGGAACAGCTGCGCTGCCCTGTATTTCGGCTCACCGGCAGCTGAAAGATACTCCTCCAGCTCCGGCAGCGTCATCGATTTGATATCTGTCCTGTTTTCTGTCAAAACACCCTCCGGTCTCACTTCTGTCTGCGGAACAGCGCCGCAAAAAAGCCATCCGTTCCCTGCAGGTCCGGCGTCATCTGCACGCGGTTCCCGTCGACTCCGGGAAAGCCGGCCGGCAGCCTGTCCCCGATCCGCACCGGTTCCATACCAAGTTCCTTCTCGATATAATCCGCAACCCCGTCGTTCTCCAGTCTGTCTATGGTACAGGTACTGTACAGCAGCTCCCCGCCCCTGCGCAGATAGCCGGCCGAAGCAGACAGGATCTTTTTCTGAAGCGCGCTCAGTGCATCCAGATCGGAAGGCTGCAGACGGAACCGTATGTCACCCTTGCGTCCGATCACTCCCAGCCCGGAACAGGGCAGATCACAGATCAGTACGTCCGCACTGTCTGCATCCTCCGGACGGGGCACGGAAGCATCCCGCACTTCCGCGTCCACACGCGCCGACAGTTTCATGCGTTCCGCATTTTCCCGTATCCTCTCCACCTTCTGAGGATAAAGATCAAAAGCGCGTACCTTTCCGTTTCCGCCAAGTCTTTCGGCGCAGGCCAGTGCCTTGCCTCCCGGCGCGGCGCACACGTCCACGACCGTTTCCTTCCCTGTGATCTTCAGCAGCGAACAGGCCAGCTGTGAGCTCTCATCCTGCACGATCCAGAAGCCTTCCCGGAAACCGGGCAGGCGCCGGATATCGCCTGTATGCCGCAGTTCATACGCGGCAGGTGCCCAGCGTGCGGGTGTGACCTCTGCGCCTGCCGCCGCCATTCCGCGCAGAAGTTCCTCCTTCTGCCCGCCTTTTACGCGCGCAGCAAGGCGGATCGTGACCGGCCTGATCCCGGAAGAGGCGGCAGCGATCCCGGCCGCCCGTTCCGCACCGTACTGCTGCGTCCACATTTCCAGGATCCAGGCCGGGATGGAATAGCGGACTTCGGCTGATTCACTGACGGAAAGTTCCTCCAGGACCGCCTGTTTCCGGCGTGCCACATTCCGCAGTACTCCGTTTACGAAACCGGCCATCTGGGGGAGCCCGCATTTTTTGACAAGTTCCACGCTCTCACTGCAGGCCGCGTAGTCAGAGACCCCGTCCATCCAAAGGATCTGATAGATCCCCATACGCAGGGCGTTCCTGACGGCCGGCCTCTGCTTTGACGCCGGCCTCCCGGAAAATTTTTCGATGACGGCATCCAGGCGCAGGCGGTCTTCGATGCAGCCTTCGGCCAGACGTTTAATAAAGGACCGCTGTGCGTCTGTCATTTCCGCATGGCGGTCCAGTTGTTCGCGGACCGGGGCAGTACCGGATACGCCGTTCTTTTCCCCGTCCATAAGAATGTGCAGTACGACCCCGCGTTCAGTCACTTCTGCGCCTTCCGCCGCTGACGAGCAGAAGCAGCCGCAGCATCTGCAGAATGGAAGAAGCAGCCGCGGCCACATAGGTCATGGCCGCCGCGTGCAGCACCGCACGGCTGTACGGCAGCTCATTCTGGTTGAGGATGTTGTACTGCTCGAGCATCTTCAGTCCCCTGCTCGATGCATCGAATTCCACGGGAAGGGTGACCAGCTGAAAAAGAACGCCGAAACAGAAAAGAGCGATGCCGATGTCGCAGAGGATACCGCCGAATGTCAGGGCACCGGAATTTGTATAACCGACACCGAGGATAAGCCCCAGTATGACCATGGGCAGGCCCATGTTGGAGCCGATGTTGGCGATCGGTACCAGCGCTGCCCGGAATGCCAGCGGTGCATAGCCCGTATGGTGCTGCATCACATGTCCGCACTCGTGAGCCGCGACGCCGATCGCAG
The DNA here is from genome assembly GCA_022652545.1 of Lachnospiraceae bacterium. Classification (GTDB taxonomy): domain Bacteria; phylum Bacillota; class Clostridia; order Lachnospirales; family Lachnospiraceae; genus CAG-791. Next base: position 402,609 of record JALCRM010000001.1, on the reverse strand, counting down.
CAACCGAAGTCGAAGCATAGGTGGCATCCGAAAGATTCACGACCATCTTTGAAGGGTCGAAGTGGTCCGTCAGATTTCCCGAGACATGGCCGACGGAGACATCCGTCACGCCGCTGCGCTCCAGAATGCACTGGGCAGCCTGCGCACCGGTCATGCCGGCGCTGCTCTGTATGCGGGCGTACTTACTGTAGGTCGAGTTCACGCGGGCACTTGCGATCATACAGATGACGGCCCCTATGATGACCAGGATATACGTAACATCAAACATAGCAAAACACCTCACTTTCCCGCAAGGGAAGACCGGCCGAGCCTGTCGCCCGGGCAAAGGCTGCTGCCGCGCAGAAATTCCCGCACGGGCATGCGTTTTTTGCCTTCTGCCTGTACCTCAAGAAGGCCCAGCACACCCTTGCCCGTGCTGACCTTCAGGGCATCCGGCCCCGCCTCCAGCACCGTGCCCGGCGTATGTTCCTCCGCCGCGTCCGGTCCTGCTTCCGCAGCATAAACTTTGAGTCTCCTGCCGTTCATCAGGGTATAGGCACCCGGCCAGGGCTGCATGCCCCGGATCTGTCGTTCGATCGACGCCGCGTCCCTGCTCCAGTCGATCTCTCCCATTTCCTTGCGCAGCATGCTGACTTTGGTGGCCGCCGCTTCATCCTGCCTGACACGGTGCACCGTGCCTGCCTCGATCTCCGGCAGCACCTGCACCAGCAGCTTTCCTCCCACGGAAGACAGTTTCTCATAAAGGGAACCGCCCGTCTCCCCGGACTCGAGCGGCACCCTTTCCTGCGCGAGGATGTCTCCGGTGTCAAGCCCCGCATCCATCTGCATGATCGTGACGCCTGTCTCCTTCACGCCGTCTATGACCGCCCACTGGATGGGCGCAGCTCCGCGGTATTTCGGAAGGAGTGACGCGTGGACATTGATGCAGCCTAGGCGCGGCAGATCCAGGATCTCCTGCGAAAGCAGCTGTCCGAAGGCCGCCACAACGATCAGGTCGGCGCCTGCTTCACGCAGTTTTTCCACTGCCTCAGGGCGCTTCACCCTCTCCGGCTGAAAGACCGGAATGCCCCATTTCTGCGCATATGTTTTGACAGGCGAAGCCTGCACTTCCCTTCCCCGCCCGCTCTCGCGGTCAGGCTGCGTCACAGCCAGGCAGATCTCCTGCCCGTTTTCCCTGAGCGCATCCAGCACGGGTACGGCAAACGCAGGCGTCCCCATGAAAATGATCCTCATCGTCCCGTCTCTCCCTGTCCGGCCGCTTCCGCGTTCTCACCGGAGGCCGTCTGCACTGCCGGTGCCGCCTCTGCCTCTTCGTTCCCGGTGCTCTCTTCCCCGTCCGCAGGCTCGACGTCCATGAGGTCGCCCTGCACCAGTTCCACATACATCCTGCCCACAAGGTGGTCCAGTTCATGGCACACGCAGCGGGCAAACAGCTCCGTGCCTTCTGCCTCGAAGGGCTTCATATCGCGGTCGAAAGCCGCGACCTTCACATAGTTCGCACGCGTGACGACGCCCAGCTTGCCGGGCACCGAAAGGCAGCCCTCCGTGCCGGTCTGCTCGCCGCTGCTTTCAATGATCCGCGGATTGACCAGCACCAGAGGTGCGCTCCTGTCGGACGAAACATCCATCACGACGATGTTCTTCAGCACCCCTACCTGCGAAGCCGCAAGGCCCACGCCATTGGCGTCGTACATCGTTTCCAGCATATCGTCGATCAGTTCGGACAGCCGCGGTGTCATTTCCGCAACTTCCTTGCATTTTTTAGTCAGGACCGGATCCCCGATCTCTCGTATCGTTCTGATTGCCATTCTCACACCTCTAGGAAGAAAACCTTATAATTCAAACCCGTTTTAAGGATTTTGAATTTGTTCTCTGAAACAGGCAGCCGGCGCGTCGGCACCGATCTGTTTTCCCCATGTTTCAATACGGATTCACGGGATCGAAATCGAACTGCAGCTGTGTGTCAAAAAAGCGCGACGCCGCGGCCGTAAGGCCCTTCCAGTACTCTTCGATCCTGTCTTTGTACCGCACAAGTTTATCATACTTTGCATTTTTAATATAGACGACGAAGCGATAGCTGTCGCGCAGTTTGGAGGTGGCCGCGGCTGACGGGCCGATCACGATGCTCTCCCCCGCACCGTCCTCCGTTTCCAGCATGCCGCGCACTTCCCCGATGGCGGCGAGCGCAGTGTCCTCGTCCCTGTCCTGGATCTGCACGGCAAGCATATGGCACACCGGCGGATACTGAAGGAGCTGCCTGTAGCGGATCTCTTCGTCGTAGAAGGCCCTGTAGTCCTGCGCCGCAGCTGCCCTGACCGCATAGTTGTCCGGTTCGTAGGTCTGGATCACGACTTCCCCCGGCCTCGTGCCGCGGCCTGCCCGCCCTGCCGCCTGCGTCAGCAGCTGGAAGGTGCGCTCCGATGCACGATAGTCGCCTGCATTCAGCGACAGATCCGCCATCAGGACACCGACAAGCGTCACATTGGGAAAGTCGTGGCCCTTGACGATCATCTGGGTCCCCAGCAGAATATCCGCCTCTTCGTTTGCAAAAGAGGACAGGATCTTTTCATAGGACTCTTTCCTGGCTGTCGTATCGGCGTCCATCCGGAGCACGCGTGCCTGCGGGTACATGCGCTGCAGCTGTATCTCGATCTGTTCCGTCCCCGCCCTGAATCCCGCGATGTATCTGGAGCCGCATTCCGGGCAGACCCTGACCGCCGGCTGCTCATAGCCGCAGTAATGGCATACGAGCCTGCCGTGCATGTGCTCCGAAAGCGAAACGCTGCAATGGGGGCATTTCATGACGTGTCCGCAGGCGCGGCAGGATACAAAACCAGCATATCCCCTGCGGTTCAGGAAGAGGATGGTCTGTTCCTTCCTCGAGAGCCTGTCTTCCATAAGCGACTGGAGCTGTGAGGAAAACATGGTGCGGTTTCCCTCCTTCAGTTCCTCCCGCATATCCACGATATGCGCTGCGGGCAGCGTTCCTCCGGTGAGCCTGCTGTTCAGCTCGTAAAGACGGTACGTGCCTGCCGAAGCAAGGTAATAGGACTCCAGGGACGGCGTGGCGGAGCCCAGCAGCACCACGGCACCCTGCATGGCTGCGATCCTGACCGCCACATCCCTTGCGTGGTACTTGGGCATATTCTCGTTTTTATAGCTGTTCTCCTGCTCCTCGTCCATGATAATGGCACCGAGTTTCGGAAAGGGCGTAAACAGCGCGCTGCGCGGGCCGATGATCACATCGATCCCGCCTTCCCTGGCACGCCGGAACTGGTCGTGCTTTTCGCCTGCCGAGAGCGTGGAATTCATAACGGAAACGCGGTCTCCGAAATGTGCATAAAACCGCAGCAGCGTCTGGTAGGTCAGCGCGATCTCGGGAATCAGCACGATCACCTGGCGGCCGCGGGCCACGATCCCCTCGGCGATCCGGATATAGACCTCGGTCTTCCCGCTCCCTGTGATGCCGTGCAGCAGACTCACAGTGGCCTTCTTCCGGTCAAAATCATCCAGCACGCCGCGGATGCAGTCCTGCTGGCCGGAAGACAGCTCGAGCGTATCTGCCTCCCCGTTTCTTTCCCTGACCGGGTTGCGCAGGGATGTCTCCACTTCCACGCGCAGCAGGCCGCTGTTCTCAAGGGATCTCACAGTGGCAGCCGTGACGTGAAGTTTATCGGTTGCCAGTGCGTACGGCTGTTCCGGCACTTCGAGCAGACCTTCGAGCAGTCTTGCCCTTGCGATCTGATGCTTTTGGCGGTAAAGCGCAAGCCTTTCGCGCGCTTCTTCCTCGCCGGCCGTCAGGACCAGCGTTTTCTGCTGCAGCGGCCTGACTTCCCGGCGCATGGGCAGCACCGTCTTCAGGGCGGTGATAAACGTGGATCCGTAACGTTCCTTCATCCAGGCTGCGAGTTCGACCGCCCGCTCGCTTCCGTCGTCCGTGCCGGGTCCTGTTTTGCCTGCTGACAGGGACGTGATCTCCTTGACCTTTCCGGCCGGCAGATCACAGTGCTCCGCAAGTCCCACCACATACCCCTGCCTGCCTGTATCTCCCTTTCCGAAGGGCACTTCCACGCGGTCGCCCGGCTTCAGGGTGCCGCGCAGCGTATCCGGGATCCTGTATGTAAACGGATGATCCAGTTTTTCATGCGAGATGTCGATGATCACTTCCGCATACGCATATGGTTTTGTATCCAAAAAATGACCTCCGCGGACCCTGTGGCTCTGACCGGCTGCGTTGCGTGCGTTCAGCCTTCCTGCAGGATCTCTTCGATGATGACGCGCTCGTCCATGGGATATTTTCTGCCTTTGATCTCCTGGTAGTCTTCGTGGCCCTTGCCGGCCAGGATCACGATATCGCCCGGCTCTCCGTGCCGGATCGCATAGCGTATGGCATCCCTGCGGTCCGGTATCTCCGTGTACCTGCCGTTCGTTTTCTTGATGCCGGTCTCTATGTCGTGAATGATATCCAGCGGTTCCTCATCGCGCGGATTGTCGGATGTGATGATCGTAAAGTCCGCAAGTTTCCCGGAGATCTCTCCCATTTCGTAGCGGCGCAGTTTGGAACGGTTGCCGCCGCAGCCGAACATACACACCAGCCTGTGCGGTCTGTATTCCCGCAGCGTCGTAAGCAGGCTCTCCAGCGCGACTGCGTTGTGCGCATAATCGATGAGCAGCGTAAAATCATCGCTCACGTGTACCATTTCAATGCGGCCTCTCACTCTGGCTCTTCCGAGCGCATCCTGCATCTGAGCGTCCGTAGCTCCATAGCGCATGGCCACCGCGATCGCACAGAGCGCGTTGTATACACTGAATTTTCCGGGTGTGGGCACCTCTGCGCCAAATGCGGCTGTGCGTCCGCCGGCGTGTCCTTCCGTGCGGAAGGAGATCCCCAGCTCTCCCGGTTTGCTGACCAGCTTCAGATCCTCGGCACGCAGGTCGCAGCCTTCTGTCAGCCCGAAGATCTCTGCAGGGCAGGTGCAGGCCTTCAGTATATCGCCGCAGTGCCCGTCGTCGCCGTTTACGAAAGCGTGCCGGCACTGCCTGAACAGCAGGCTCTTGCAGTACAGATACTCTTCAAAATTCGCGTGCTCGTTCGCTCCTATGTGGTCAGGGCTGATATTCGTAAAAACACCTGTATCAAAGGTAAAGCCCTGGGTACGGTGGAGCTTGAGAGCCTGCGACGACACTTCCATGACTACGATCGAAATACCGGCATCCTCCATTTCGCGGAAGGTCTTCTGCAATACGATCGACTCCGGTGTCGTATTCGACGCGGGAATATGGCGGTCTCCGATGATCGTTTCGATCGTACCTGCAAGTCCGACTTTGAGTCCCGCTTCCTCAAGGATCGCTTTGATAAGATAGGTCGTGGTCGTCTTGCCCTTTGTCCCGGTCACACCGATCACGCGCAGCCGGTCCGCCGGATTTCCGTACCAGGCCGCCGAAATGAAGGCCATCGCGTATCTGCTGTCCTGTACTTCCACGAGTACTGCCGCATCCGCTGCCCTGCGGAACGCAGCCTCGTCCGTCCCCTCCGGCGGATTTTTCAGATCCACGGCATGCTGGACCACCAGCACGGCAGCGCCTCTGGCAATGGCTGCGGAAGCAAAGTCATGGCCGTCACTCTTCGCGCCTGCGATACAGAAAAACAGGCTGCCGGGCACTATATTCCTCGAATCGTTCGTGATCTCCGTCACAGTAACGGCCAGTGCCTTCGCCTTTTTTCCGCTGTCCGTGATCTCCGTCCCGTCAGCGCTGCGCAGTATGCAGCGGATCTTTTCAAGCAGTGTGCCAAGTTCCTTCATCGTCTGTTCCTTTCTGCCGCAGGTGCGGTTGCCCGCTTTTGCGGCAGCTGCAGGCAGCCTTTCTGCACTCTGCAGCCAAGTTTATTTTTTTTTTAACTTTTTAAGATAAAGGTTATGATTCGTACACAGGGCTGACACAATTTGCCTTTATAGTCTTAATCAGATAGTTGATGAATTCACTATCTCCCCCTCATAAGAAACCACGGAGAGCACCTGCGAAAGCGGGTGCTCTCGTGGTATACGGAGGTTTTCAGAACGGGATCCTCTCCGCCTTTACCTGTCCCATCAGACGCTCCGCCATATCCTGCGGCACGACACCGCTTTCCATCGTCGTCACATTGGCAGCCGAAACCGCCGCTGCCCGCAGCAGCGCATGTTCGATCTGCCTGTCCGTAAGTTCTCCCGTAAATTCAGCCAGCTCCATGGAAAGAACAGCCACGGTCACATCGCCGCTGCCGACCGTGTTGACGACATGGACATCGGGCACTGAAACACTGAGGATCTCACGGCCCTGCCTTCCGTTCACGACTGTCATCATGCCGCGGCTGCCGCGTGTGACCACGGCAATGGCAATACCCGCTTTCTGCAGGGCATCTATGGCCCCGCCGATCTCCGTGACCGTGCGCAGCGGCCTGCCGACCACATATTCCAGTTCGGTAACGTTGGGCTTGATCAGAAACGGGCAGGCTTTTATACCCTCCACGAGCGCTTCCCTGCTGGTATCCAGGACAGTCCTCTTTCCCCGTTCCTTGGCTATCGCAATGAGCCCCGCATAAAAGTCCTTCGGCACGCCTGCCGGAAGACTGCTGGAAAGCACCACGGTGCTGCAGTCGGCTATACTGCTGCGGTACATGGCCAGAAACCGGTCCAGTTCCTCCGGGGAGACCTCGGCCCCCGGTTCCAGGATCTCGGTCACATAGCCGTCCTCGGAAAGAATGTTCAGTGTGGTGCGCGTAAGACCGGCCGTCTTCGTGTAGCGGCAGTCCACGCCCTTCCCCTCCATATATTCCCGGATGAACTGGCCTGTGAAACCGCCGAGCAGTCCCATTCCTATGACAGGCTCATCCATCTGCCTCAGCACTTTCGTGACATTGATCCCCTTGCCTCCCGCATACTCCCGGAGGGAAGTCATGCGGTTCACCCGGCCCGGGATCAGTTCCCTGGCGGTCATCGTTTTATCGATTGCGGGATTCATCGTCACTGTAGCGATCATGTATGTACCTCCGGCAGCCGGGCAGTCATTCCGCGGCCTTACCACATTATAGCATACCGACTCCGGTCAGCCTGTTTCCTCAGCCGGCGTCCTTCCACCTGATATCACGGAGCACCATCTGTATGCTCTTTACGCCGTTCCAGGTATTGATCTCCGGATAATAGCAGAGATCCGCTTTCAGGGCACTGTTTTCCTGCCTGATGCCGCCAGTGAGTCTTCGCACCGTTTCTGTTCCGGCTTTTTCTTTCAGGGCGGAAAGGAAAGAGGCCGCATCCGTGAACCGGACAGCCTGCCATCTTCCGCCGGCACCGTCTTCCACTGTAAGTTTTACGATATTTCCCTTTGTCCCGGGTGTACGGATCTGTGTGATCTTCATGTCCCTGCATCCGAACAGGGGCTTTTCATTGCCTGTGCCGCAGGGCTCCAGCAGACTCATTTCTTCCGTCAGTGCTTCGGTCAGGCAGCGGGGCGGGAGTTCCATATCCAGATGCAGCACTTCTTCCAGGTCTTCCTCCGAGAGTCTGCAGTCTGCATTGACTCTCTTCCTGAATGCGTCAAGATTTGCAGCCTTCATGGTGATGCCGCCGGCCATCCTGTGCCCGCCGAAACGCTCAAACAGATCCGCGCAGCGGCTCATGCCTTCATACATGTCATACTGCTCCACGGAGCGGCCGGAGCCTTTGATCATGCCGTCTTCCGCACTGTCCGCAAAAACAAATGCCGGCCGGGAGTATTTTTCCCTCAGGCGGCCGGCAATGATGCCGCAGATCGATTCCCTGCACCCCTGCAGCATCACGACCAGGATCCTGTCCCTCGGCGCAGGGCTTTCCTCTACCGCGGCAACGGCTTTGTCCAGCCCTTCCGAAGTGAGGCCCTTTCTGCTCTCGTTCAGATCTCTCAGTTCCTGCGCGGTCCTCATGGCATCTTCCATTCCGCTGCTGTCCCTGAAAAGGCGCAGGGCACGTTCCGCGCTGTCCAGTCTTCCGGAAGCGTTCAGGCAGGGGCCGAGAATAAAACCGGCATGATATCCCGTCAGTTCCCTGCCCGAAAGGCCCGTCGTCTCGAGCAGTGCGCGCAGTCCCATGTTGTCAGTTTCCCGGATCATTTTCAGACCGCAGCGGGTGAGGATACGGTTTTCATCCTGCAGGGGCATAACGTCGCACACGGTAGCCAGAGCCACAAATGCCAGCAGCTGTTTTTCCGTTTCGCCGGACTGCGGGTCCTGCGCGTTTCCCCTGTGCAGGCCGCAGATCAGTTTCCAGGCCACTGCAGCGCCGCACAGATCCGGAAACGGATACAGGTTTTTCCCGGTGTCCGCAGCTTTCATTTTCGGTTCCACGATGGCCGCCGCCTGCGGAAGGCAGCAGACCGTCCTGCCGTCTTCGAGCGTGCGGTACGGGATCTCGTGGTGGTCCGTCACAACTGCCGTCATTCCCAGCATCGCCGCTTCACGCAGAGCATCCGTCGCAGCGATGCCGTTGTCGCAGGTGACGATCGTATCCACTCCGTCTGCCGCCGCCTGTCTGATCATGCGCACATTGAGGCCGTAGCCGTCCGTCACGCGGTCGGGCAGCACCGAATCGACATCCGCCCCCAGTGCCGTAAGCCCGCGCCAGAGAACATATGCCGAGCAGATCCCGTCCACATCGTAGTCTCCTATGATCCGTATCTTCTTTCCCTGTGCGATCCTGTCCCCGAGGATGCGGACGGCATCGTCCATTCCCGGCAGCAGAAACGGATCCCGCAGGTCTTCCACTGTCCCGCAAAGATAGCGCCGGGTCTGTCCGGCACCGATCACGTTCCTGTTGCGGATCAGCCTGGCAAGGACAGGTGAGATCCCGCATTCTCCGGCTATCGCATCAAAATCGGCCCTCTTGGCCGCGACCATCCATTTTGCCATTGCACTTTACACCTTTCCCGACCGCTTTCTCCCGCTTCTTCGAATAAAACAGGGGATGCAGCAATTTCCTGCATCCCCTGCAAATAGATCTCTCGGCTGAAGCTCAATATCAGCGGTGCTTCTTCGTGGAGCCCTTCTTCTTGGGATAGTTCTTCTTTGCCGCGCTCTTAGCCGCAGCGGCAGTCTTCTGTACCGCACCGGCGGCTGCAGCCGCCTCGGTCTCTGCGCCCTGTGCTGCTGTCTGCGCGTTCTGTGCAGCGGTCTCCGCAGCCTTCTGTACCTTGTCTGCCTCGGCCTTTGCTGCTGTTTTGTCTGCTGCGGCTTTGTGCGCCGCATCAGATGCCGCCTTGGAAGCAGTACCGGCTGTCGTCTTTACCGCGGCCTGCTTTCCGGTTTTTACGGCCTTGTTCCCGGCGATGGCTTTCTGCTCTGCAGCCTTTTTCATCTGGCTCATACGCATCAGGTACCAGAACGAAGAAGACAGGCATACGGAACTGTATGTACCGGCGATGATGCCTACGCCGATCGGAAGCGCAAACTCACGGATCGAACTGACACCGAACACGTAGAGCGTAAGGACCATGAAGAAAGTTGTCAACGAAGTGAAAATGCTTCGGGACAGCGTCTGTGTGATACTCTTGTCCGCAAGGGCCGCAAGATCGGTATTCTGCCCTTCGATGCTGATATTCTCACGGATACGGTCGAAAATAACGATCGTCGCGTTGATCGAGTAACCTACGATGGTAAGCATGCAGGCAATGAAAGTGCCGCCCACGGGAATACGCAGGATCGCATAGCTGGCCAGCACGATCAGGCAGTCGTGTACCAGAGCCAGGACGGAAGATACACCGAATCTCGCATCGCGGAAACGGAACCAGATATAGACCAGCATCAGAATCATTGCGATGATGACCGCCCATACCGCGTCGTTGCGCATCTCCGAACTGATCGTCGAGCTGATGGTCTCGGACTGTATCGCGTTTTCCGCAATACTGAACTTGGACTCCAGGGCGGAATTCAGTTTTTCACGTTCTTCCAGTGTCAGGGTACGGGTCTTGAAGACGACCGAGTTGCCTCCGGACACCTTGGACACCTGTACATTGGCGTCCCCTGTTACGGATTCGAACACCGGGACTGCCTGCGCATCCAGATCGGAAAGCGCCATGTCACTGCCGAAGGTGACGGTGGTCGATGTGCCGCCCACAAAATCCAGGCTGTAATTGAGGATGTTCTTCCCTCTCGCGGAATTGACGCCCATCGCGATAAAGCCGGACAGGATGACCGCTGCGGCGATCAGGAAAAGCATTTTTCTTTTTTCAATGAAATGGATTGGCTCTCTCTGTTTGCCGATGCCGTAGAACTTCTCGTCCTTAAGTCCCAGTGCATAGGCAATGTTCATGAGCAGCTTGGTGACAAACAGCGCCGTGAACATCGACAGAATAATACCGATAGCCAGGGTCTGTGCAAAACCCTTTACTGTTCCGGAACCGCGCAGTCCCAGGACAGCTGCGGCGATCAGCGTGGTCACATTGCCGTCGATGATGGCGGAAAGAGCTTTGTTGTAGCCGATATCCATGGCGCTGCGCACTGTTTTGCCTGTGCCCAGTTCCTCTCTGATACGGGCGAAGATAATGACGTTCGCATCGACTGCCATGCCGATCGAAAGCAGGATACCTGCGATGCCGGGCAGCGTGAGCGTGACGTTGAAGAAATTGAGAAGCAGGATGATGACCAGGCAGTACAGCATCAGGGCGATGCTGGCGCACACGCCCGGCAGCCAGTAGACTGCGCACATGAACACGACCACCAGGACAAGGCCCACGATGCCGGCTTTGATGCTGCTGTCAATCGCGTTCTGGCCGAGCTGGGCGCCTACCACGTTGCTCTGGATCTCTTCAAGTTCGACTTTCAGACCGCCGATACGGATCATGGAAGCCAGATTCTGTGCTTCCTGAAGTGTCTTTTCCCCTGTGATGACTGCCTGTCCGTTCGTGATGGCAGCCTGCACGGTAGGTACGCTGATGAACTTTCCGTCGTAATAGATACCGATCGACTCTCCGGCCGCATAGGCCTTGGTCGTCGCATCCGCAAATTTCTTTGCGCCGTCATCGGTAAAGGTAAGCTCGACCACGACCTCCTTGTTGCTCATGGAGTCGTTCTGGTATCCGGCCTGCGCATCCTTGACGTCCGTACCTGTCAGGACCGCATCTCCGCTCTGGACGATCTGGTCGATCGTCTTGTTGTTCAGTTTATAAGCACCGGTAGCCGAATCATAGGTGTAGTTCTCGGTCCCGCTGTCGTCCTTCTGACGGATGAAATACAGCGAGCCCGGTTTGCCGAGCTGCTCGAGGATCGCGTTGGCATCGGTGACCCCGGGGATCTCGATGGCAATACGGTCATTGCCTTCCTTATAGACCTGCGCCTCCGTGCTGTACTGTTCGACACGCTTCTGCAGTTTGTACTTGGTGTCGTCCATATCGTCGCTCGACGGCTTGGTGTTCCCCGTCGCCTGATATGTGATGCTGACACCGCCTGCCAGGTCAAGGCCCAGCTTTACGTCGGAAATGGAGCCGGTGCCATCGCCGTTTATGCCGATCAGTGCAAGATAGCCTGCACCGATGATGGCAGCAATGGTAACGACCAGCGCGATTATCGCAGTTTTCTTCTTCATATCCGGAAATCTCCTTATTGCTGATGATATAATGCGGGATCAGCCCGCGAACATAAGGCATTATACCACCGATAACAGCAATGTAAAACATTTTTCGCCGCGCCGGCCGGGGCCTGCCGGAAGGGTTCCTTGACAGTTGCGCCGTGTTTTTTTATTATTTTATAAGGCCCGCCGGTATACAGGCCAGTAAAGTTAACGTTTTCCGGCTCTTCGGAGGCAAATTTGACAGTCACATCGGTTATCGAAGTATTCTTTATGGTTCTGCTCATCATGGGCTCCGCTTTCTTCTCGGGTTCAGAAACGGCTCTTACCGCCGTCAACAACACCCTCGGCCGCATCCGCATGGAACGCCTGGCAAAACATGATCCGCGCGCCGCAACCGTGCTGAAGATCCTCGACCAGTTCAACCGCATGATCAGCACCATCCTCATGTGCAATGACATCTGCAACATCGTCGTCACGACGCTCATGACCACCTTCACGATCCACACCTTCGGCGACAACGCCGTGTCCTGGGCTACCGTCTTTCTGACCGTGGTGCTCATGCTGTTCGGAGAAGTCACGCCCAAGGAGATCTCGATGGCGGAGACCGACCGCAACAGCCTGCGCTCCGCAAACACCGTCTGGTTCCTGATGAAAGTCCTCGCCCCCGTGGTGAACCTCGTCTCCTTCCTCTCTCACGGCCTGATGCGGCTTGTACGTGTGAAGCCAGCCCCGGAAGCGCATATTTCAAACGACGAGTTCATTTCCATCATCCGTGAGGTGCGCCGGGACGGCGTCCTGGATTACGATGAAATGAAGATCATGTACAACGTACTCGGCTTCGGCAACACGGTCGCGCGGGACATCATGACGCCCCGGGCCGACATGGACTGCCTTCCGTCAGACGCCGACTACGAAGCAACGCTGGATTTTCTGAAAAACACGCATTTCTCCCGCATTCCCGTCTATGACAGCGAAGACCCCGACCGCATCACCGGGATCGTAAGCGTGCGGGACATCGCGGCCGCTTCCGGCGACAGGACGCACTTCCGCCTGTCGGACATCCGCGCAGGCGCCTGTTATACCTATGAATATAAGAAGGTACCCGACCTGCTGGACGAGATGCAGAGCAAGCGCCAGAAAGTCTGCTTTGTCGTGGATGAGTTCGGCGCCACGGTCGGCATGGTCACGCTTTCCGACCTGGTCGAGGAGATCGTGGGTGATATCATAAACGATGAGATCATCAAGGTCGACGATCTCACCTACCGTGTACAGGGCAGCGCCAAGCTGGACGACGTGAACGACCGTCTCCACACCGGCTTCCACTCCGACAGCTACGACTCGATCGGCGGATATTTCATCGAAATGTCCGAAGACATGATCCCCAAGGACGGACAGACTGTGGATCTCAAGGACGGTATTAGGCTGGAAGTCAAGGGCGTACGCCAGAACCGCATCATGAATGTTCTGGTCCATCTCCCGGCACCCGCGCCGGAGGAGCCGGACGAGATCCCGGCATCCATTGAACGGGAGCCGCAGCCGCCGCAGCCGGAACCGGAACCGGAAAAGTTGCCTGAAAAGATCCTGCCCGCCGAGTCCGATGAGATCATGTCCTCCGTGCGGAACGACGAAACGCCCGGTGCATCTGCCGGGAAGCCTGCGAAACCTTCTTCTCCCGCTCCGGGATCCCGGGCAGCAAAGTGAGGGAACTTATGCCGGGGCAAAGCACTTCTTCTTTGTCCGTTCAGATCTACCTCACGGAGATATCTGAGAAGACAACCAAAAGAGCGGCTGAATCGGAAGCTGAAAAACGGCTTCTCGATGCTGCTTTTCCTTCCGGCTGCCGGTGCCTCAGGGACGGCGCAGGCCGCCCTTACCTTCAGGACGCACCGGATACCGGCATTTCTTTTACGCATTCGGGAAAGTACTGTGCGCTTGCCGTCTGTATCCCGGGGCCCGTCGGGCTGGACCTGCAGAAGATCTCAGCTTTCCGCAGCGGCCTTCCGGAGCGTTTCTTTCCCTCTTCCGAAAGCCGCGCCATTGCAGCATGCCCTGATGAAACGGCGCGCCGCGACCTGTTTTTCCGGCTCTGGACCATACGCGAAGCTTACGTAAAATACACCGGCCGCGGCCTTTCCGAGGGAATGGACAGTTTTACCATAGACAGAACAAACGGACGGATCCTCTCCAAAAAAGGATCTCCGTCCGCTTGTTATATGGAACTCGAAGCGCCCGAAAAGGACTACCGCTTTTCCGCCGCGGTCCCTACTTCAGCGCTTCTGCGTAAAACTCCTGAAATTCAGTATATCCCTGCGCCGTAAGCTGTTCCTTCTGGAATTTCTTGTTCTTGTTCATGCGCACGACCAGGACCTGTTTTCCCTGTTCCCGCTCCGCCTGTGCTTTGGCGATCGCCTCCGAAAGGCGTTCCCTGGACAGGTTTTTGTCCAGGAGAAAACAGATTTTCTCAGGTTTTCCGGGGATCGTAAAACCCTGTTCCATAAGGATCAGAATGATGCGCTCAAAACCGATGGAAAAACCGCAGGCCGGCACGTCGGTGCCGGTAAATCTGCCGACCATCCTGTCATAGCGTCCGCCGCCGCCGCAGCTGATCCCCAGCTCCGGCATGGCGATCTCGAAGATCGTCCCCGTGTAGTATGACATCCCGCGAACGATCGTCGCATCAAAGACGACTTCGAAGTCTGCCTTTTTGCTCTTTTCGACCGTGTTCATGATCTCCCGCAGGTTCGGGATGACATCGGGTTCGATCACACCTTCCAGCTTTTCTTCCAGATACGAAAGCTCTGCCTCCGCACGGGCACGCGCACCGGCAGTCTCTCCGGCCGCAGCGGAAGCAGCGTCAAGACCGCGGAAAAGTTCGCAGTACCTGGCTGCGCTGTCCTCCGAAAACCCGCTCTCCGTCAGCTCCTTCGACACGCCTTCGATCCCGATCTTGTCCATCTTGTCGAGAATGATAAACGCTTCATCAAAGCGCTCTGCGGGAAAGCCGCTGTATGCCGCCATGGCTTTCAGGATGCGGCGCTCATTAATGCGGATCTGAAAGCCGCCGAAGCCGAGTCTCCCGAGCGTTGTGGAGGTGGCCAGGATCAGTTCGATCTCCGCCAGGTCAGTCGGCTCTCCGATGATGTCGATGTCGCACTGCATGAACTGGCGGTAACGGCCCTTCTGCGGCCTGTCCGCTCTCCAGACATTGCCCATCTGCAGTGCCTTGAAAGGAACGGGCAGTTCACTCTGGTGCTCCGAATAGTAGCGCACCAGCGGTACCGTAAGATCATAGCGCAGACCGAGGTCCGTAAGGTCCGCCTCCGACGAGGCGTTCTCCAGCTTCAGTTTCTCGCCCCTTTTCAGAATGCGGAAGATCAGCTTCTCATTATCCCCGCCCTGCTTGCTCGTAAGGTTTTCAATGCTCTCTACGCAGGGAGTTTCGATCCGGCAGAAGCCGAATTCAGCGTACGTCTTACTGATCACGGAAATACAGTAATCCCGGATCTCCATCTCCGCGGGAAGAATGTCCTTCATACCGGTGACCGGCTTTTTGATCAGTGTCATGTTTCCCTCCAAATAAATCGTCAGATTCTTCGAAACAGGCGGCCGGTGCCGCTCTCCGGCACCGCTGCAGCGGCTTTTGCCGTAATAGTATACTACGCTCAGCAGATCCGCGGCAGTCCTTCCCCGTACAGCGGCCCCAGCACCCTTCTGCCGCCTATCCCCGTAGACAGCAGCAGCACCGGCTTTCCGCCTTCCCCGGGATCCGAGACCTTCCCGATGACTGCGGCATCCGCCCCGTAGCGGCTCCGCTTCATGGCCGCCAGCGCGGCATCCGCATCGCAGCCTGCCACAGCAACTGCCATTTTGCCTTCGTTTCCCATATACAGCGGGTCAAGTCCCAGCACACCGCAGAAGCTTCGCACGCTTTCCCGCACCGGCACCTTCTCCTGTTCGACCGTGATCGTCACGCCGGATGCGGAGACGAACTCATTCAGCACCGTGGCCAGTCCGCCGCGTGTCACATCGCGCATCGCGCGGACCCGCACGCCGGATGTCTTCAGGTTTTTCACGATCTCCGTCAGCGGCGCGTTGTCGCTTTCGATCCCGCTGTTTTCCATACCCATGCGCGCCGACAGGATCGTGGCATGGTGCTCGCCGAGCGTTCCCGAAAGCAACAGTACATCGCCGGCTTCGAGCCGGTCGGGACCCATATCGGGCACGCCGTCCTCAAAAACACCTACTCCGGCGGTATTGATCATCAATCCGCCCCTGCCTGTTCCGCTGCGCGATTCCACGACCTTTGTATCGCCGGTCACGATCATGACACCGGCCTCTGCAGCGGTTGCCGCCATGGAATTCACGATCTTCCCGAGATCCGCGGACGGCAGTCCTTCCTCCAGAATAAAACCGGCTGTGAGATATTTCGGTGTTGCGCCGCTCATGAGCAGATCATTCACCGTGCCGCAGACCGAAAGTCTGCCGATGTCCCCGCCCGCGTAAAAATAAGGCGTAACGACAAAACTGTCCGTCGTCATGGCGATCGAACCGCTGCCTGCCGGCACCGGCACGACGGAGGAATCCGTCAGCCTGTCCAGGTAGGCATTGTGAAAACTCTTTGCAAACAGCTCTGAAATGAGCCTGCCGGTGGACTCTCCACCGCTTCCGTGTGCCATTGTGATCGTTTCTTCGAGCATTCTTCCTCCAGCGGGTCCTGCCGCCGATCCCCGGTCAGCGGGCATCCGCGCCTCTGCCTGTAATGAAATAATTGTAACAGCTGCCTTCCTGCGAGACCATGCAGGCGCCATGCGGATCCTGCGGCGTGCAGGCCTTTCCGAACAGCGGACACTGCGGCGGCGCGATCCTGCCGGTCAGTACCTGTGCACAGCAGCAGCCTTCTCCCGCGTGGTCGCCGTCCAGGCCGGAACTGCCCGCATCCCTGCTGCGGAACCTGCTCCGAAGTACAAGCCCTGACCCACGGATCATACCCATGCCGCGCCAGGCGGCATCACACGGTTCAAAATATGTTTCGATCGCTGCCAGCGCCGCCGGGTTGCCGGCAGGCTTCACTACCTGGCGGTACAGATTTTCGACCTTCGCCTGCCCGCGCAGACGCACCAGCCGGTAGATCGTGGCAAGCAGCTGCTCTCCCGAAAAGCCGGAAACCACAAAGGGAATGCCGTACTTTTCGGCCAGCGGCACATAACATTCATATCCCGTGACCGCGCATACATGCCCGGGTGCAATAAAGCCGTCGACACGCCCCGGTGCATCGGTACAGACCCAGTCTATGACGCGGGGCATCGTCTTGAGAGACGTCAGCAGCTGCACGTTGCCCAGGCCCCTCCGGTCCGCCTCCTCAAGAAGAAGCGCATATACAGGCGCGGTCGTTTCAAAACCCACGGCCGCGAAAATATAATTTCTCCCGGGATCTTTCTCCGCCAGATCCAGCATCTGCAAAGGAGCATAGACCATATCCACCGCTGCGCCACGGGCTTTGGCTTCCGCAAGACTTCTGCCGCTGCCTTTCACGCGCAGCAGGTCACCGAAGGAAACGACGACATTTTCCGGCGTCTCTGCCAGTTCCACAAGTCTGTCGATGTAGTCCGTCACGGTCACGCAGACCGGGCATCCGGGCCCCGAGATGAGGTGTACTGACGGAGAAAGGAGCGATGGAATGCCGTTCTTCGCCACTGCCGCCGTATGTGTGCCGCACACTTCCATAATATGTACGGGCGGCCCATCGTAAGCAGCCAGAAAGTCCCTGATCTCCGCCAGCTTATCCATTCCGGTCTCCGTTCTCCATCTGCGCGATCTCCGCGAACAGCTCTTCCATGGCATCGGCATCCGATTCCGTCAGGATCTGCATTACACAGCCCGCGTGGACCAGCACCCTGTCACCCGGTTTCACTTTTTCAAGTCCGGTCTGCGCTTCCACCTGCGTACCCGAAAAATCCACCTTCGCCGTATGTTCCCCGACACTGATCACTGTACCCGGATAAGCCACACACATAAAACACCTCCGCAGACCGGTTGTTTTGATTTCCGCCATTACCGGTCACGCTGTTTCTGCCGCATCCGGCATCACTCTGCTTTCGCCGCATCTGCAGGTACCGAAGCCCTGCCGGCGATCAGCGCCTGTCCCAGAGCGATCCCGCCGTCGTTCATCGGCACCTGCTCGTTAAAATACACGTCCAGTCCGCGCTCTGTCAAGCCTTCCCGCATTTCATCGCGCAGGATGCGGTTGGCGAAAACGCCTCCGCTGAGCGCGACCCTGCGTTCTCCGCTCTCTTCCGCGATCGCCTCGCAGACGGAGACAGAGCACGACGCCAGCGCGGCGTGAAATGCCAGGGCTACTTCCCGGCTGTCCGCTCCGTGCGCCTGTGCTTCCGTCATTGCACGCACGAACGCCGTCTGGTCGAGCAGGATCCGTCCGCTGCCCTTCTTTACAAGGTCTTCTTCCCTGAACCAGCCGCGGACACGCATCTCCCGCAGGACTTCCTTCGGCGTCTTTATCTCCGCAGCCTTTGCTGCGGCATTTTCCAGTGCGATCGCGCACTCGCCTTCATACCCGTTTTCATCGCGCAGCCCCAGCAGGGATGCAGCGGCGTCAAACAGGCGCCCCGCACTCGTACTCTCCGCGGTCGAGATCCTGTGTTCCAGAAGTCCTGCAAGAAGCGGCGGGATATTTCTGTCACCTGCCGCATACCTGTAGCAGTCTGCGGTCTGTTTTGCCTGTACGGAAGCCACGTCTCCGCCTGCCAGAAGAACCGGCGACAGCGATGCCCTGCGCTCGGCCGAAGCGCCCCTGCACAGCAGGAACTCGCCTCCCCAGAGCGAACCGTCGTTCCCGTAGCCGGTACCGTCGAAAGCGATCCCGATGCAGGAATCCAGGCCGTGCTCGGCCATTACGGAAGCGATATGCGCATGGTGATGCTGCACTTTGACAAGCGGCAGTCCTCTCTCTGCGGCAAGGTCGGCCGCAAAAGCCGATGAAAAATAGCGCGGATGCAGATCGCAGACGATCACCCCGGGCTCGGCGCCGAAGATCGTCTCATAGTTCTGCTCTTCTTTTCTGTAATTTTGCAGATTCGCGTATTCCTCAAGATCTCCGAAATACTGCGAAAGAATGACCCGTCCGCCGCGCCGCAGCGCAAAAGCTGCTTTCAGGTCGCCGCCCGCCGCAAAGATAACGGAGCCGCTGTTTTCTGCAGTCTTTTCCTGCAGAAAAACGGGAGTAGGCACATATCCGCGGCTGCGCCTGACCATGGCTGTGCGCCCGGCCGAAACAAAAGCCACTGAATCGTCAAGAGGCCGCAGTATCCGGCGCCCGTGATACAGAACGCCGTCCGGATGCGGCAGGCTGTTTTCACTGTCGGCCGCATTTCTGCCGTCCATGCCTGCAAAATAAGTCTTCTCGTCCGTCGGGATCGGCTGTCCCGATAAATTGGCACTGGTCGCGATCAGCGGTCCGCATTCTTTCACAAGGCGTTCCTGTACGCCGAAGGACGGAAGAAAGAGACCGGCGTAACGGCTGTCGCCGCAGACTGCGGGAGAAAACGGGAACACGCGCCCGTCGCCGACAAGAACGATCGGCCGCGCAGGCGACCGGAGCAGGGCTTCCTCTTCGTCCGATACGGGACAGATCCTGCGGATCTCCGCCATATCCGCACACATAACCGCAAAGGGCTTCTTCTCTCGTCCCTTGATACGGCGCAGGCGTTCGGCCGCCGGCCCGTTAAAGGGCGAACAGAAAAACTGGAAGCCTCCGATGCCCTTGACCGCCAGGATCCCGCCTGCCCTGAGAAGCGCGCAGGCCTGTTTCATTGCTTTTTCACCGGTATACCGCACCCGTTTTTCTGTGCTTGCCGCACCATCCTGCAGTGACAGGATCATCTGCGGACCGCAGTCAGGACAAGATACTGTCTGGGCATAGTGCCGCCTGCCGGCTGCATAGTCGGCTGCACACTGCGGACACATGGCAAAGTCTTCCATCGTCGTGTTTTCCCTGTCGTACGGCAGCGCTTTCAGGATGCTGAAACGCGGGCCGCAGCCAGCACAGCTGATGAGCGGGTAACGGTACCGGCGATCGGCAGGGTCGTTCATTTCCCTGTCGCAGACCGTACACATGGCCAGATCCGGAGGAAAGACCGGAAGTTCCTTCGCAGTGCCCGCATCCTCGCTGCTCTGCACCACGCGGAAGCCGTCGAAAGTCTGTGCAGGCAGCGGTGTCCGCACGACCGAAAGCACTGCAGCTCCTTCCGGGGCCTCATCCCTGAGCCTGCGCGCAAATTCATCCAGGGCTGCCTTTTTGCCGGTGGCTGTGATCTCCACTACGCCGCCGGCGTTGCGCACTTCGCCGCCGATATGCAGTTTTACCGCCTCTTTAACGGCAAAGGGACGGTACCCTATTCCCTGTACCGCCCCCGTCACTCTTATATGCTCAGTCATCAGCCTTTTTCTGTGGTTCCTGCGGTACCGGCCGCAGCCTTCGGCGTTTCCGCTGCTGTCTTGGCGGCTGCGGCTGCTTTTTCGGCCGCTGCCTTTTTGGCAGCCATCGCCTTGGCGATCATTTCTTTCTTCTTTTCTTCCTCCGCCCTGATCCTCTCATCGGAGTATTTGAGCGTAACGGTGTTTTTCGCGGTGTCCGGAGTCGTGTATGTGTTTTTCATGGAAAGGCATTTTTTCGGGCAGCCTTCCACACAGTAGCTGCACTGCACACAGCTGAACGGGTTGATGCTCCAGGTGTACGCATTGCGGTCTACCTTGATCGCATGTGACGGACAGCGCATCATGCACATGCCGCAGAGAACGCAGGCATTCATGTCGTTTTCGATGTGGCCGCGCGTACGTTCCCCGTACTCTCTGGTTACGAACGGGTATTTCTCCGTCGCTGGCTTGTGAAACAGATTGTAAATGACCTCTTTTGTAAATACACCTATCGACATTGTCTGCACCTCACCTTTCCGTACAGCTGATGCACGGATCGATCGTCAGGATCAGTGTCCCGACATCCGCAAAATCCTGGCCCTTGAGCACTTCGACAAGGCCCGGTATATTGGCGAAAGTAGGGGTGCGGACACGGAATCTTTCCAGATTCTTGGTGCCGTTTCCCTTGACGTAATAAAGTGCTTCTCCCCTCGGCTGTTCCACGCGGGCGAGATACTCGCCGTCCGGCATGCCCTTCACAGGCGTGCAGACATCTCCCGCCGGGATCTGCGCGATCGCCTGCTCGATCAGGTCGATCGACTGATAGATCTCCTTGATACGCACTACGCAGCGCGCATAGGAATCGCCGTCATGGGAGACGACCGGCTCGAAATCCAGTTTTGCATAGGCTTCATAGTCTGTCATACGGGAGTCTCTGCGTACGCCGGAGGCGCGCAGGAAGGGGCCGCAGCAGCCCAGGTCATTGGCCTGTTCGATCGTCAGGACACCGACCCCGCAGAGTCTGCTCTTCACGGCATCGTCTTCCAGGAACGCAGCGGTGATCCTGTTGTAATCCTCCCTCAGGTCCTTCAGACGCTTTGCAAATTCAGCCAGCATTTCATCCGGCACATCCTTGCGCAGTCCGCCTACGTCCACAATGGAAAAGATCACGCGTCCGCCGGTAGCCATTTCCAGCATGTCGAGAATCTTTTCACGGATACGCCAGGTCTGCATGAAAAGACTCTCATAGCCGAAAGCATCCGCAGCCAGTCCCAGCCACAGTGTATGGCTGTGCAGCCTGGACATTTCCTGGAAGATCGTGCGCAGATATTTCGCACGGTCCGGTACCTCGACCTTCATGACGTTTTCGACCGCTTCGCAGTAGCCCATGCCGTGTCCGAACGAACAGATGCCGCAGATACGCTCCGCAACGAAGACCATTTCCTTGTAATCCCGCTTTTCCACCAGTTTTTCCAGTCCGCGGTGGATGAAGCCGATCGAAGGTATGGCGGAAACGATCTTCTCATCCTGCAGGACCAGGTCCAGATGAACCGGTTCCGGCAGCACCGGGTGCTGCGGCCCGTAAGGGACAACGCTGATTTTTGACATATTGATTCCTCCGTGAGGAGAACCTTCGGGTTCTCCGAATAGGGCGGCCGAAACCGCTCTCTGGCGCCCCGCCAGCCTCTATTTGAAGGGAGCCTTGACTCCCGTGCGGAAAAGTCCGCCTTTGAAATCGATATTGATCATGTCGATCTCTATGCCGAAAAGATCGTGCATTTCATTTTCATACAGATAGGCGATCGGATATATGCTCGTGATGCTGGAAAGTTTTGCCTCTCCGCTGATTTTCAGGCGGATACTGCGCAGGCGGTAGCCGTGTCCGAACGTATACAGGACCTCATAACTGTCTTCTCCTGTTTTGGTCGCGCAGATCTGCATCAGGCGCCACTCGGAATACTTCAGTTTTGTCACTTCATCCAGCAGGGTGTCCGGATCGATCTCACAGATCATCATCTCGCCGGCGCGTATTGGTTGTCTCATTCTGAATTTACACCTCCGTGTATCTGTCAGGCTGCCGTAGCCGCCGCGGTCTGAAAGCGGGGTACTGGCCGCACTTTCAGGCTTTGTTTTCCGCCTTCATCCTGGCGCGCTTTTCATCGAGGATCGCGATGGCCTTCACCACGGCGTCGATCAGGCACTCGGGGCGCACTGCACAGCCGGGTGCGTATACGTCTACCGGAATGACCTTGTCAATACCGCCGAGAATGTTATAGCAATCCTTGAACACACCGCCGTCACAGGCACAGATCCCGGCCGCCACAACGACCTTCGGATCCGGCATCTGCGCATAAAGCTGTTCCAGCACCGGCTTGTTCTGGTAGTTCACGCCGCCCGTCACCACCAGGATGTCCGCGTGTTTCGGGTTGCCGGTATTGATCACGCCGAAGCGCTCCACGTCGTATACGGGTGTGGTACTGGCCAGCACTTCGATATCGCATCCGTTGCAGCTGGATGCGTCATAGTGCAGCAGCCAGGGAGATTTTGACATTTTCATAGTTGTAAAGCCTCCGTTCCCTGCGCTGAACGCGCAGGGTTTATGCAGTCCGCCTTGAACCGCGTCAGCGTCACTTTTGCATCATGAGCAGGAAAAACAGGTTCGCGCCGCCTGCGACGAAAGAAACGCCCCAGCACACGCGGAACATGATCTCCCACTTCACCCTGGGGAACACGTTGTCCACCAGATTCTCGAAAAAGAAAACGGCAAGCGCGGCCAGCACTACGAACAGGATGGAGATCGGATGCCTGTCGATGAAAAACAGACCGGAAAAGGCAAACATGATGGCAACTTCATACCATTCCGCCAGTTCCGACATGCCCATGATATTTCCGGAAATATCGGTCGTGATACCTTTGACCATTTCCTGGTGGGCGTGGTGCGAACTGCTGATGTCAAACGGCGATTTGCGCAGCTCCACGATCAGGATGACAAGGAAACCGACAAAGAATCCGGGCATCTTCACAATGGCAGGTGTGTCCGCCTTGAGGAAATCGCTGATCATGAAGCTTCCCGTCGCCAGATAGTATCCGATCGCCATGAGCAGGAGCATCGGCTCCACGCACATGATCTGCATCAGTTCGCGCTGTGAGCTCATCGAACTGTAGGGGCCGTTGGCGCTGCTGGCTGTCATGCAGAGGAAGACCTCGCTCAGGGTCAGGCAGAACAGTGTCAGCAGAATATCTCCGCCGGAAAAGATCATGAAGGCTGTGAAAGCTGCAAAAACAAGATGTCCGAACACCAGCAGCGCCTGATATCTGTTCACGATATTTGCGCGCTTCTGAAACAGTTTGCTCAGATCATAAAAAGGCTGCACGACGGGTGGGCCCTGCCTGCCCTGCATGCGGGCTGCAAAAACACGGTCCAGGCCGCTCAGCAGGCCGCCGAGGAGTGGCGCCGCAACGATGAAGACTGCTCCAAGTATGTATGCATTCATCAGATAGCACCTCCTGTGATCGCCCAGATCAGGAAAAGTATGATCATGAACGAGGATATTGCCAGGCAGGGCTTCATGATCTTTTCAGCCGAGAACCAGTTCGCCATATACCAGTTGCTCATGGAATCGCTTTCCTGCTCTCCGAGAGAATTGATGAAATGGCGGTCGTCACCGCTGTTTGCGCCGTTCATGTAGACCAGCGTCTCTTTGTCTTTGGCATCCTGCCTGATCTTGTTCACCAGCCGCAGAGCGATCGGCAGCACCGCAATCATTACCAGCATGACGATCATAATGGCCATATCACCCTGGCTGATGACGGAACTGATCTTCTCCCCGAACATCTGTGCAAGGACCGGGATAATGACATACTGGGATATGACAGGGAAAAGGAACATCATCGCCACAACCAGTGCGGAAAGCGGAATAATGGCTGCCCATTCTCCGCGGTGTACCGTATCCGGCAGAGGATCCTGATGGTGTACGACCGCGAACAGCTTGCCCAGCCACTTGACCCAGTAGAACGTCGTGGAGGCACTGCCGAACGCCAGGAACAGGATCATCAGGACGTTGCGTGCATCGACGAAGGACTTCAGGGCTGCCCACTTAGCGACCAGCATTCCGAAAGGTGCCAGAGACATACCGCAGATACCTATGATCATGGCGGCAGCCATCTTGGGCATACGCACCACAAGACCGGTCATATCTTCGATGTTGCGGCTGCCCGTGGCATTTTCCACGGCGCCGACGGTCAGGAACATCAGGGATTTTGAAACGGCATGGAACAGGATGAGCATCGTACCGGCCCAGACGGATTCAGGCAGGCCGATCCCGGCGCAGGCCGCGATAAGTCCCAGGTTGGAGATCGTCGAATAAGCGAGGACGCCCTTGCCGTCGCTGCGGGTGATCGCGATGAGCGAAGCGGCAAAGAACGTAAAGCCGCCGACCGTAGTGACCATGAGGCCGGCCAGGGTGCCGCTCATGAGAGGGGCCAGCCGGATCAGCAGATAGACGCCGGCCTTGACCATCGTGGCACTGTGCAGCAGTGCGGAAGTCGGTGTGGGCGCGACCATGGCTCCCAGCAGCCATCCGTTGAAAGGCATCTGCGCACTTTTGGTAAGTGCGGCGAACGCCAGCAGGATGACGGGGATCAGCACGATCTCTTTTTCCCCGCTGAAGGTCAGGAGCTGGGAAAGCGAGATGATGTTCAGATTGAGCACCAAATACAGGATCGCAGCCGCAAAACCGCAGCCGCCCAGCAGGTTCATCCACAAGGCACGGAACGAGTTGTTGATGGAAACGGGCAGCTTGTTGTAGCCGATCAGCAGGAACGAGCAGATGCTCGTGATCTCCCAGAAGAAATAGAGCCAGCCGAGGTTGTCCGAAAACAGAAGGCCGAACATGGCACCCAGAAAAACAAAGAGCATGGCCATGAACCAGTTGGAGCGCTTCGGAAACTCCGTATGATGGTTGTGATAGTCCTTGATGTAGCCATTGGCATAGATGCAGATCAGTCCGCCGACGATACCGACGATCAGGCACATCATCACCGTAAGGTTATCGATCCGCAGATACGTCTGTCCTGCGGCCGCGGCAGATGTTTTGCCTGTAAGGTCGAGCCACAGCACCGGGATCGTCTGCCCTGCCGAGAGCAGGATGACGTAATACTTCCTGTATCTGATGCCGTAATAGATCACCAGGCACATCAGAAAAGCTTCGCCCGCCGTGATCAGCAGGTTGAACAGTTCCGGATCCACGAGGAACACGTTCGCACTGCCTTCAGCGCCCGGCAGCGTCATGCCGCCCCACACTTCCACAGCCAGTACGATACATACCGCCATGATGGCGATACTGCAGCAGGTTGCAAAGGCAGCGCGTTTTCCCGTAGGTTCTTTCATGAACATCAGAACGATGGCAGCAAGGAATGGGAAAAATATAAGGAACTCAATGATGGGCATAGCACTACTCCCTCCCAAAGTTGGAAAGAACGATTGCCTTAAATTTACCACAAGGTCTATGCCAATTCAATCTGTGCGCCCTGTTCACATTGGCTGTTTTTCGATACAAAATCTCCTTTAATTAAAATACTGCAGAGTCAGATTATTCACCGCAGAGGTGCCCGGCCCGCCGGCCGCAAAAAAATCCCGGGGCCGCATGGCCCCGGGACCGGATATCCGAACACAGCGGACGCTTCAGTCGTCGTCCGCGGAGCTGTCTCCGCCGGCCTGTTCATTTTCCCTGCCGGCCGGAAAAAGTTTTGTGATCGCAAACATGATAAGCATCAGCACGACCGCAACGGTAAAAATACCGAGCATGCCGAATCCCATGACTCTGAGCGATTCCATGAATACTGACATATATACCTCCCCGGGGGATCCGTGATCCCCGTATTCTGTCCCGGCAGAAACACCGGGAACGCGTCAAAACACATTAAAGCTTCGGAATCAGTGTGAGCAGCAGCCCGCCGGCGATGACCGAGGCGATCTGTCCGGATACATTGACGCCGGTCGCCTGCATGATCAGTACATTCGTAGGGTCCTCTTTCAGTCCCATCTGCGTAATGACGCGCGCGGACATCGGAAAAGCAGAAATGCCGCAGGCACCGATCATGGGATTGATCTTTTTCTGTTTGGGAAGAAACAGGTTCATGATCTTGGCAAACAGTACTCCGCCGACCGTGTCAAAGATAAATGCGACCATCCCCAGGCAGAGGATCAGCAGCGTGCGCGCCGTAAGGAAATCTTCCGCACGCATCTGGGAAGCCACCGTGATGCCGAGCAGCAGAGTGATCAGATTGGCCAGTGCCCCCTGCGCGGTCTCCGACAGAGAATCCAGCACGCCGCATGCACGGATCAGGTTGCCGAACATCAGGAAACCGACCAGCGCCACGCTGTTGGGAGCCACAAGGCCGGCCACGATGGTGATCAGGATGGGGAACAGGATCTTGGCTTTCTTTGAAACGCTGCGCGGATTGTAGGACATATGGATCATCCGCTCCTTCTTCGTCGTGACGAGGCGGATAACAGGCGGCTGAATGATCGGGACCAGCGCCATGTACGAATATGCCGCCACAATGATGGCGCCCAGATATTTTGAATTGTAGTAGTTGGCAACAAAGATCGATGTCGGCCCGTCCGCTGCGCCGATAATGCCGACCGAAGCCGCATCCTGGAGGCTGAAGCCGAACAGCGTGGCAAGACTCAGCGTGAAGAAAATACCGAACTGCGCCGCGGCTCCGAAGAGCATCATCTGCGGCGCGGCAAGGAGCGGCGTAAAATCGATCATTGCGCCGATGCCGACGAACAGCAGCAGCAGAAAGATCTGATTGGAAATGCCGGCCCTGAAAAGAAAATTCAGGGGGCCTTCCTGTACGGCGCTGTTGATCGTCTGCGTCACTGCGCCCGACTGCGGCAGATTGACCAGAATGGCGCCGAACCCCATGGGAATGAGGAGCGTGGGCTCCATCTTCTTTTCGATCCCCAGATAGATCATCATGCCGCCGATCAGCCACATGACAGCCATCTGCCAGGTCGTGTTGGTTATGTTTCCGAACAGACTGCTCAGTTCCTGCATATTGCACCTCCGTAAACCGTGCGGCCGAAGTCGTTCTCCGGCACTGCTTCCGGTTCTAAAAAAACAAGACTTCTATTACAGCCTGACGCCGTAATAAAAGTCTTGCCACAGGTTGCCTTCCTGGCCGGATTCGGGTGATTTTACACCGGGTATGTCGCATCCGGACACTGCATTTTCATGCAGTCAGCTACTCCCTTTTATCGATAGTTCAAATAATAATGGAAACCGGAGCCGGTTGTCAAGCACACCTTTCCGCCGGCCGGCGCTTCCGGCCGTATTACAGGATCCGGCTGTAGATCCCGGTCCCGGCTTCCCCGACCAGTCCTTTGACTGTCAGCATCGTCATGAAGCGTAGGATGTCCGCGCCCCGCAGTGCATGACCGCGCTTCTCTTCAAACCGGTCCAGCAGGTACTGGGTATCACAGAAATCCTTCTCCCCTGTGATCTCATAAAGCGTGCGCTCCGGCTCCTGAAGATCCGCGGCAGCCAGTTCGCCGCGCGTATAAGTGCGGTCCTCTCCCTGGCTGCGCCTGTGTACCCCCAGCAGCATCTCGATCACATCGTCCGGGCAGGTCGCGATGGCCGCTCCCTGCCGGATCAGCCTGTTGCAGCCGCAGCTGAGCGCGTCGGAGACCCTGCCCGGCACTGCCGCGATCTCCCTGCCCTGTTCCAGCGCGGCATCCACTGTGATCAGCGTGCCGCTGCGTTCCCGGGCTTCAATGACGAGAACTGTGTCCGACAGCCCGGAGATGATCCTGTTGCGGTCCGGAAAGAGCCTGGCTTCCGCTTTAGTGCCTGGCGGATACTCCGAAAGAATCCCGCCATGCCGCAGTAGACCGATATACAGGTCAGCGTTCTCCTGCGGATAACAGATATCCGCACCGCAACCGAGCACCGCATACGAGCATCCTCCCGCTTCCGTTGCCGCCCGCTGCGCTATGCCGTCTACGCCGCGGGCCATTCCGCTCACTGTCGGGATCCCGGCATCGGCGAGGGCCTTTCCGAAAGCCCTCGCCTGCTCCCTGCCGTATGCCGAGGCCATGCGCGCGCCGATGACCGCACATGTCGGCCTGCTGCTGTCCGGTACCCGTCCCCGCACATACAGTCCGTACGGCGGCCTCGGAATGCTGCGCAGTCTGTCCGGAAACTCCGGGTCATCGAAAGACAGGAAACGGACGTCTGCGGCTTCTGCAAGGGCAGCGGCTTCCCCTTCCTTCTCCTTTCTGGCGCTCATCAGCATTGCGTATACCTTTCCGCTCTTTCCGTCCTTTTCGTCCGCCGCTGATATCCTGCCGGCTGCCGTTTCCGCTTCCTCTCCGCCGCCTGCGTCTTTTCCGAAAGTGCAGGCACACAGCTCCCGTAGTTCGCTCTCCGACATCTTTCGTATGTCCTCCGCAAAATCTCTTCCCTCTCTTCCCGTCCGGGTCATCCACTCCTCCCGCAGTGCAAGGATCGTTGCTTTCCCCAGACCGCGCACCTGCGAAAGCCAGCATGCATAAATATCCATATTTACCTCCATCGTGCAGCCGGTGCATCGGCACCGACGCTTCGTTTTGAAAATGCTGCATCAGCGGCATTTTTAACTTTTCCCTTCCTTTCAGGCACCTGCCTTCCGCAGGCTGTGTTCGTTTACGCGGTAGCCGAACGCCTCCGCCAGATCGTCCTCCGTAATGCGGTCGGTGCCTTCCAGATCCGCGATCGTACGCGCCGTCTTCAGCGTCCTGTGGTATGCCCTGGCCGACAGCTGCAGTTTTTCGAACACGTCCCTCATAAGGCGGGCCGCTTCCTTGCCGAGCGGACAGTATTTCTCCACGGCTGCTGCGTCCATTTCGGAATTGTAGCGGAAGTTCGTGCCGCGAAACCGCTCTTCCTGCATTCCCCTGGCTTTCATGACACGCTCCCGCACAGCGGCACTGTGCTCTTCTTCCCTACCGCGCAGCAGCGCGTCTGCGTTTACGCGGGGCGTTTCGGCACAGAGATCGATCCTGTCGAGTATGGGTCCCGAAATGCGCGACTGGTACCTGTCGATCTCCGCCTGCGTGCAGCGGCATTTCTGCGGGTCCGGGTAGTAGCCGCACGGGCAGGGGTTCATGGCGGCAAGCACCAGGCATCTGGCCGGGTAGACGAACGTACCGCTGATACGGGAGATCCTGATCTCACGCTCTTCCAGCGGCTGCCGCAGCAGATTCAGGTTTTCCCTGCCGAACTCCGGCAGTTCATCCAGGAACAGCACACCGCGGTCCGCCAGGGTGATCACGCCGGGTGTCGGCACGACTCCCCCGCCCGCCAGTGCCGTGCGCGTGATCGAGTGGTGCGGGGAAAGCAGCGGGCGCTGCGTGAGGAGCGCCTGCCCCGGAGGCAGCAGACCGGCCACGCTGTATATGGAAGAGACTTCCATGCTCTCCTCGGGCGTAAAGGGAGGCATGATGCCCGCCATACGTTTAGCCAGCATGCTCTTGCCGCTTCCAGGAGGGCCTATCAGCAGGGTGTTGTGAAAGCCGGCCGCTGCCACCTCCAGTGCGCGTTTCGCGCTGTCCTGTCCGTGGATGTCCGCAAAGTCAAAACGGCTGTCCCTGCCTGCATCCCGGAAAAGCGCATCGATATCGACGTGAGAGGGCTCGATCAGCCTGTCCCTTCCCTCCTCCGGTTCCAGCAGATAGCGGATGACCTGACGCAGAGACCGGATGCCGACGACCTTCACATTCGGTATGACTGCCCCCTCCCCGGCATTGGCAAAAGGCAGCACACAGGTCGTGATCCCGCTCCCGGCCGCCTTTCTGACGATCGGCAGCACGCCGCGCACGGGCTTGACTTCCCCGTTCAGCCCGAGTTCTCCGGCAAACAGTATGCCCCGGAGCGAATGCTGCGGCAGAATGTCCATGGCTGCCAGAATGCCGACAGCCACCGGAAGGTCAACGACCATCCCGCGTTTCTGGATATCGGCAGGCGAAAAATTCACGGTGATGCGGACGTTCGGCACCGCGGCACCTGCATTGCGCAGCGCGACGCGGACCCTCTCCCCCGCTTCCTTTACTTCGCCGCTCAGAAAACCGACCATGGAAAAAGAAGGCAGACCGTCTGTGATATCTGTTTCGACCTGCATGAGAAAACTTTCGATGCCGAAAACGGCACCTGTGGTAATGCTGCTGAACATAGCTGTGCCTCCCTGAATATGGATGCCGGCGAATGCCGGAGATGTGACTGAAAGATCTGCCGCGGTCACAGCGCGGAAATGCTGCGGCGGCAATATGCCTGCGATATGGATACAGAAAAAGAAAGCGGCCGAAAAGCTTCAAAAATGCCGTATGCTGCAAGAAAAATCAGATTATCAGAGATTCAGATCTCGAAATTGCCGTTTTTGATATTGCGGGCAAGAGCATCGGGGTCCTGCGCAAACTGGATGGCCGCGTCGGAAGTGATGGTGCCCTTGCGGAAAAGATCCATCAGCGCCTCATCCATCGTGATCATCCCCATCTGTCTGTTGGTCTGGATCACGGTGGGAAGCTGGTGGGACTTGCCCTCGCGGATCAGATTGCGCACCGCGCCGTTGGCATGCATCACTTCAAAAGCCGCTACGCGGGAACTGCCGTCCGCGCAGGGAATGAGCTGCTGGGAAATGACGCACTCCAGGACACTGGCAAACTGGATGCGGATCTGCTGCTGCTGATGGGGCGGAAAAACATCGATAATGCGGTCGACCGTACTGGCCGCGCCGCTGGTATGCATGGTGGAAAAAACCAGGTGTCCGGTCTCTGCGGCTGTGACTGCGATGGAAATGGTATCAAAATCGCGCATCTCGCCGACCAGGATCACATCGGGATCCTCGCGGAGCGCCGAACGCAGGGCATCGGCAAAGGAATCCGCGTCCAGCCCTATTTCTCTCTGGTTGATGATGGATCTGTTGTGGTGATGCAGATACTCGATCGGGTCTTCGAGCGTGATCACGTTGCATTCCCTGGTGCGGTTGATCACGTCGATCAGGGACGCCAGCGTCGTCGACTTTCCGCTGCCTGTCGGCCCGGTCACCAGGACCAGTCCTCTTTTGCGCCCGGCAAGGTCCACCACGGAACCCGGGATGCCGAGCCGCTCCGGTGTGGGGATCTCAAACGCCACCAGACGTATGGCCAGCGCCAGCGAACCTCTCTGATGAAAAACATTGAGGCGGTACCGTCCCGTCATTGGGATGGAAAAGGACAGGTCACAGTCGCCGTGCGACTCGCAGTACTCCTGCTGTTTTTCATTCATCAGGCTGTAGGCGATATCGTGCGTGTCATTCGGAAGCAGCTTCGGATATCCCTCGAGTGTGACGAGGCTGCCGTTCACCCTGAGTTTGGGCGGTACACCCACCGTGAGGTGAATGTCGGAAGCACCGCGTTCCTTTGCAATTAAGAGAATCTCCCTGATGTCGATCAAAGCTGCCAACCTCTGTCAAAACAGATATTAACACATTTTTACTGCGGCGTATATCCGGCCGGTGCGACCAGCAGACCCTGCTCATTGACCTGGACCTGCACGCCTGCATTGTCCGTAAAGATGCTGTTCGTGATCAGTTTCCCGTCAGCGCCGAAGAAGAACCAGCCGCCGGCGATCTGTCTCCAGCCGACAGACATGGAGCCGTCGCTTTCCCCGTAATAGAAGGTCGAACCGTCGGCTGCAGTCACAAGCCCCGTGACCTGTGCACCATCGGCACCAAAGAAGTAATTCAGGCCGCCGATATTCGTAAGGCCCACCGAAACCAGACCGTTGGCGCCGAAGTAATAGCGCGCTCCTTCAATGGTCTTCCAGCCGAAAGCTGCTGCGCCTCCGTCCGCCGGGTCAAAATAGTACTTCGCCGTGCCGGTGCCGAGCCATCCCGTCGCCATTGCGCCGAGACCGTCGAAGAAATAAAGTTTCCCCGCGATCGTCTGCAGTCCGATCACACGCTTGTAGTTGCTGTAGTAATATGTTTTCCCGCCTCTTACATCAAAGCCGTTTGCCTTGATCCGGCTGAAATAGTCATAAATCAGATAATCCTGGTCCACGTTGCCGCTGATGCCGCTGACAGTCCCCGAATCCGAATACTGCCACATCGTATAGGCACCCGGATATGCGCAGGTATCTCCGTACGAAGCGACCCAGTGGTCCCACATGACAGGGCCCATCTTTTTCTGGAACCAGTCTGCGCTGGTGTAAACCATCGGTGTATAGCCGGCATTGTAAATGACCGCGCAGAAGGCATTTACGATATCGGCCTGCTGCTGCGGCGTCAGTGAAAGATGGCATGAGTCCTCAAGGTCGATCGCAATGGGGAAAGACACCGTGTATGGCGCGCATGCACTGACGATCAGCTGTGCATCGACCATGGCCTGCGCAGCATTCATCGCATAGGTGTAGCAGTAGACACCGGTGCGGATGCCGACTGCATTGGCTGCCGCCATGTTGTATGCAAACTTGCTGTCCAGCCCGTATACGGAATTGCCGCAGCGCACCATGGCAAACTGCACGCCGCTCTGCTTGACCTGCACCCAGTTGATGGTACCCTGAAAACCGGATACGTCGATCCCGGAAGCCGGAGCCGCATGTACACTGAGCTCTGCCTGCGGTGCCAGTATGATAAACAATGCCGCTGCGACAGCAGCGAAGATAAATTTCCAGCCAGATAATGATTTTGTCAAAACAGCCTCCCAAGCGGTAATTGAAAAGATCACCGGTAAGATCCGGTCTGCCCTTACAGGCACACTTCCAAGATTATAATCATCGGCGTCCCGCGCGTCAAACCGCAGTCATTCAAACTGCGGACGCAGACTGCCGTGACGCCGGGCCTTCCGGATCCGGTCTGCCGTGCCTCAGAACATATACTCAGCCATGAGCGTATTGCTTATATCCACGCCGCGTTCCGTGAAAAACAGCCTTCCTCCGCTGCGCTCCAGCATTCCCTGCTCCGTCTGCTTCCGGATCACGTCGCCATAGACCTCGTCTGCTGTTTTTCCGAATGTCTTTGCGAAGACCTCTTCCGATATCCCGTCCGTCATCCTCAGTCCCAGAAACATGAACTCTTCCAGCCTGTCTTTTTCTGTCAGGACCGACAGTTCACGGCGTATGTCCCTCTGAGGCACTGCAGACATCGCTTCCGTATATTCCTGCAGGTCGGGCGTATTGCTCCAGCGGGCTCCTCCGTACAGGGAAGCCGCCCCCAGTCCAAAGCCCAGATACTCATGCCCTTTCCAGTATCCGATATTGTGAAAACATTCGTATCCCGGCCTGGCGGCGCTGCTGATCTCATACTGCCGGTAGCCGCCTTCTTCGAGCAGCTGCCACGTGCGGTGATAGATCTCACGCTCCGTATCTTCATCCGGAAGAGGAAGGTACGCCGGATCCGGAGCAGTCTCCCTGCTGCCGTACATGTCCCGGAACGGCGTGTCCTCTTCGATGATCAGACTGTAGACGGAAAGATGCTCCGGCATGAGCGCCATGGCGCTGCAAAGATCTTCCTTTGCCCTCCCTGTCGTCTGTCCGGGCAGCGATGAGATCAGATCCATGCTGATGTTGGTGAAGCCGGCCTGCCTGGCCGCTCTGAAGGTCTGCCCGATCTGCGCCGCCGTATGGATGCGGCCGAGTCTTTTCAGGTCGTCGTCGTGAAAGGACTGCGCACCGATCGAAAGACGGTTGATGCCCATGCTGCGCCATGCGGCCAGTTTTTCCTGATCCGCAGTGCCGGGGTTGCACTCCGCCGAGATCTCCGCGTCGTCCGCGACCAGGAAGGACATGGCAACAGCGGTAAGCAGGTGGTCAGTCTGCGCAGAAGTCATGAGGGAAGGCGTGCCGCCGCCGAAATAGATCGTATCCACGTACTGTACGTGTCCGGGCTGCTGTGCGGCGATACGCTCTCCCGCAGTTTTGATCTCACGCGCCAGTGCATCGACATACGCCTCGCGCGTTTCCTCGTCGGCCGGTGCCGACAGGAAATCACAGTATGCGCATTTGCGTACGCAGAAAGGGAAATGGATATACAGAGACAGTGCCCCTGTGTGATCCTTTCTTTCATATGCCGCCGCTGCGCCTTGTGACAGCTCTCTCTCTCCCATCAGTTTGTATCGTCCAGTTTCAATACGTTCATGAAGGCTTCTTTCGGGATCTCCACGTTGCCTACGGTCTGCATCCGCTTTTTCCCTTCCTTCTGTTTTTCCAGCAATTTCTTCTTGCGGGAAATGTCGCCGCCATAGCACTTGGCCAGCACGTCCTTGCGCATGGCCTTGACGGTCTCGCGCGCAATGATGCGGCCTCCCACGGCTGCCTGGACCGGCACTTCGAACATCTGTCTCGGGATCTCGTCCTTCAGCTTCTCGCACATTTTGCGGCCGCGCTCATAGGCACCGTCCGCGTGCACGATAAAGGAGAGCGCATCCACTGGTTCCCTGTTCACGAGGATATCCATCTTTACGAGCTCTGACGGCTCGTAATCCTTCAGTTCATAATCAAAGGAAGCATAGCCCTTGGACCTGGATTTCAGCGCATCAAAGAAATCGTAGATGATCTCGTTGAGCGGCAGTTCATACTTAAGGATAGCCCTGGTCTTTTCTATATATTCCGTGCTCAGGTACTTTCCGCGCCTTTCCTGGCAAAGCTGCATGATCGGTCCGATAAAATCCGTCGTGACCATGACTTCCGCATTCACGACCGGCTCTTCCATATGTTCGATCTGTGAAGGATCCGGCAGATTTGAGGGATTGGTCAGCGAAAGCTCTGTGCCGTCTGTTTTGAAAACATGGTATACAACGCCGGGTGCCGTGGAAATAATGTCGAGATCATATTCTCTGTCAAGGCGCTCCAGCACGACTTCCATGTGCAGTAGGCCGAGGAACCCGCACCGAAAGCCAAAACCCAGGGCCAGCGAAGTTTCCGGCTCAAAAGTCAGCGCGGCGTCATTGAGCTGCAGTTTTTCCAGCGCATCCTTGAGATCCGGATATTTCTGCGTATCCGCGGGATACATGCCGCAATAGACCATGGGCTGTGCCTTCTTATAGCCGGGCAGTGCCTTCGCACACGGACGTTCCGCCTCCGTGACCGTATCTCCGACGCGGGAATCGCGGATGTTCTTGATGGAAGCCGTGAAATAGCCGACCATGCCCGCCGGCAGCTCATCGCAGGGAATAAAGCGTCCGGGCCCGAAATACCCGACCTCGACAACGTCCTCTTCTGCCCCTGTCGCCATCATATGTACCTTCATGCCGGGCTTCAGCACGCCGTCCCGGATGCGCACGAATACCACGACACCTTTGTACTGGTCGTACAGGGAGTCGAAGATCAGCGCCTGCAGCGGGTTGCCGGGGTCTCCGACCGGCGCGGGGATCTTGGTAATCACCTGCTCGAGCACCTGGTCGATATTGATCCCGTTTTTAGCCGAAATCAGGGGAACATCGCTGCAGCCCAGTCCGATCACATCCTCGATCTCCTGCCGGACTTCCTCCGGACGCGCACTCGCCAGGTCGATCTTGTTGATAACGGGAAAAACCTCCAGGTCATGTTCAAGAGCCAGATATACATTGGCCAGCGTCTGCGCCTGAATGCCCTGCGTTGCGTCCACGACGAGGATCGCGCCGTCGCAGGCGGCGAGGGAACGGCTCACTTCGTAGTTGAAATCGACGTGGCCGGGCGTATCGATCAGATTGAAAATATACTCTTCCCCGTTTTTGGCGTGGTAAACCAGACGCGTGGCCTGCGATTTGATCGTGATCCCGCGTTCCCGTTCGATATCCATATTATCGAGCACCTGGTCCTGCATCTCCCGCTTCGTGAGGACGCCGGTCATCTCGATCATTCTGTCAGCCAGTGTGGATTTGCCGTGGTCGATGTGGGCCACGATACAGAAATTCCGTATATGGCTCTGATTGTTTTCCTGCATAAATACCTCTCTTCAGCCTTTTCTCCATACTTCGGTCGAAACCGAACTCAGTATAACATAATCAGGCCAAGACATTGAAGCTGCGAAGCAGCTTCACATCCGCCATGTCCCACAGGCGGATGTTATATCATAATTATGCCAATACACTGAAGCTGCGAAGCAGCTTCACATCCGCCACGTTCTACAGGCGGATGTTATAACATAATCAGGCCAAGACATTGAAGCTGCGAAGCAGCTTCACATCCGCCACGTCCCACAGGCGGATGTTATGTCCGCGGATGTGCAGATCCCGTTTTCAAAACGGAGTGTGAGCACGCTTCCGTGGACCTTCGTGCTTATACTGTAGCTGCCGCTTCCTTCTGCGGCACTGAAATCCGCTGTCTCCCCGTTTTTATCCGTCCATACTGCATTTTTCCATAACGGTACCAGATCCCAGACCGCCCTGCCTTCGCACCATCCGGCATTTACCAGTTCACGAGTATTCCCAAGACCCATAAGACTGTCATCGATCCCGCACTCCATGAGCACTCCGGTATCCGGCTGAGCGTCGCTGCCCGATCTGTACCTGCCTATATTCCCTGCATTTACACACTGCTCAACGTTGATAAGACACAATACGGCAAAACATACCGCAGAAACGAAGACCGCGGCCGGAAATGCATGGAACCGCCTGAAGATCCTGGCAATGGCAAGCAGCGTGTAGATAAGAAGCATGGCAAGGCACCACGCCGCCACGGCCCGTTTCACCGTATACCCGTAGAGATGCACGTACATATAAAGCTTCGCGGCATCAAGAACCGCAAACGCACTCCCGAACGTTCCCAGCATGGCAGAAACAAACTTCAGTTTCCTGTTCCCCATGATCCCGCCCTCGCAGAGAAAGCCCGCAATAAGCAGAACACACAGATTCAGGATAAGTATCCTCAGCAGTTCCCAGAAACCGTTTACCGCAAACTCTGAAGCCGTTGGCGCCGGCATCCGATTGCCGGGATATCCGGTGCCCGACACTATGCGTCCGATAAATTCTTCCGCCTGTGTGATGAAAAAGACGGTATATACTATGCAGAGTGTGACAATCGGAATGGCGGCTGCTGATGCCGGCATCCTGCGGAATCCTGCGGTATCGGCTGCAAATTTATCTTCCGTTACCGGCGCGGCTCCGTTCAGCTTAAGACTCCCGGCCGTCAGCCCGAACAGCCAGGCACCGACAGGAATCGACAGCAGAAAATAAACAAATGTTTCTTCTCCGATTCCCCTTGCGATCCTGTTCAGAAAATCCGTGAACCCAACTGCTATGCCGGCAAAATTTTTATCAGCCGCCGAGAGCTGCAGCCAGGCAAAGGTTCCAGCGGCAACTGCCGTGACAAGACTGATGACGGTCACTGCATGGATCTTTCCCCTCTTTTCCGGTCTGCCTGTGATCGCCGCTGCAACGCTCTTTGCCCTGAGCAGAATGTTTTTCCACGGTATCGTTATGATCCCCGCCAGACCATCCAGGAAGATGAGACAGGACGTTCTTCCTGACGCAAGGACTCCGGACCTTGACAGTATGTAGTATACCGCCGTCAGATGATACAGCAGGAACTGCCACACCATCAGGGGGTCGTTGTGGAAGCCGTGCAGTCTGACGGCCAGTCCCTGCGCTGTCAGACATACCGCAAAAAACACGCTTTCCCCTGTTGCCTTCCTTCCATACACGCATTCATAAAGTTCGACTGCCAATACGAAAAGCAGTGCAAAGATCAGCCATGTCCCGGTCTTATATCCGGGTTCGTTTGCTCCGCCCCCGAAAAGGACGAATGCAGTGTAAAAATAAGCAAGCGGCCAGCTCAGCAGTGCTGCCGTAAGATCTGCGGTTTTCATTAATCTCTCATACCTCCGTGATCGGCACCCGGTGCCGCAAAATACGCTCCCTGGCTGCGCCTTAACGCATCCGCCGGCAGCCGCTTCAATCCTTGTCCTCAGGCACATATTCCAGAATTTCCCCCGGCTGACAGTGCAGTTCCCGGCAGAGTGCCTCGAGAGTGGAAAACCTGATTGCCTTCGCCTTGTTGTTTTTCAGTATCGACAGGTTAGCCGGCGTCAGATCGATGCGTTCGGCCAGATCCCCGGCCCCCACATCCTGTTTTGCCATCAGAACATTGATGTTTACTCTTATCGCCATACCGTCCCCCCTATATCGTCAGATCGAGTTCATTCTTCATGATGACTGCCTGTTCAAAGGCATTCTTTATGACCAGCACCACCAGAGTCATAAATCCTGCGGCAGCGGCAATGAAGATGATGGGAAGATAAAGCAGTATCCCCGCCAAAACAGTCAGCAGCGCGCCGATGGCGCAGCAGCGGCTTATCTTCCTCAGATCCTCCGTGTTTTCGGATACAAAGACCCGGTTTGTTTCCAAACGCTTCAGGAATCTGAGCATAACGAAAAGCATCACAAGAAAGGTCGCGGCACAGCAATATCCGAGCAGCAGAACGAACGGAAAAGCCACGCCGGCCGCAGCCCCGCAACGTATTTTCCCGTGGAGCGTCACATTCAGAAAAAGATTTGTGAGATACGGGCCTGCCGCAGAAAGTCCGAAACTTACCGCAAGCAGAATGATAACGGCGATTCTGGTCAGCATTATGCTCCTGTCGGCATTTCCCGCTCCGTTTTTCCCATTATTGGCAATATCATTGATTGTCTTCATAGATTCCTTCTCCTCCGGTATGATTCCGGTTTGCTGTAAACACGCCTCGACAGCCGCTGCGTCTTGTCCCGCATTGCCTGCGCATCTTCTTGCTGAAGTTATAATACACTGCACGTGATTGAATTTCAATATATATTTATCGTTTATCGATATTTTACCAGGCTGATCAGTTCAACCCACTAGTCAGCTTTGCATCCTCCATGTCCCACAGGCGGATGTTATACAAGGATCCAGTCGGCCATTACCTGTCAGAATACATCCCGGCTTTACTTTTCAAAGACTGAATTGTTCGCGACGAAGGCTTTTCGGCCCCCGAAATAATCTTTACCGCGCCTAGACAGGTTTTCGGAAGCATTTTTGATCGTTTGGGGGCTATTTCGGGGGCAAACGATCAAAGACACACCAGAATCATGTTTATTGCGTGTTCCCCGCTCGGATGTTTGACATTTCCGTTGACAGCATTGTTTTGTTCCATTAAAATAACATCCGTATGCGGGTGCACACGTTCGTGTCTCTGTGCAGACTGCTGCAGACATAAATAAAACAGGAGAGGCCGGGCAGGACATGCAGATCCGCCCGACGATGCCGTTCGGTAAGTACGGCATGGAAAGGGGAAAAATGGCAAACATCAAATCTGCCAAAAAGAGAGTTATCACGAACGCCAAAAAGGGCGAGGCAAATAAAGGCGTGAAGACGGGCGTCAAGACCGTCGTCAAGAAAGTCAACGCCGCCGTGGAAGGCAAGGATCAGGAAGCTTCCAAAGCTGCCATGAAGGATGCCGAAGCCACGATCAGGAAAGCTGCTTCGAAGGGTGTCATCAAGAAGAACACTGCTTCCCGCAAGGTTTCCCGCCT
Organism: Lachnospiraceae bacterium; assembly: GCA_022652545.1. GTDB lineage: Bacteria > Bacillota > Clostridia > Lachnospirales > Lachnospiraceae > CAG-791. The sequence continues at coordinate 363,117 of JALCRM010000001.1, read as the reverse complement.
CAGCAAGAAAGTAGCAAAGGTCGGTAAGGAAGAAAAAGCCTGATCTACTGCCGCAATTGATATTCAGACCGGACCGGACCCTCTTTCGGCCCGGTCTTTTTTCGCATTATGAGGCGAATCATGAAATTTGACATGCATTGCCACATAGCGGAAGGTTCCGTGGACTCCACACTTCCGCTTCGTAAAAACATAGAATTGTGCAGGGAAAAAGGCTATGACGGGCTCATGATCACCGACCACGACACCTACAGCGGCTGGCGCTATTATGAAAAAGAGGTGCGGGACGGCTTCAGCCCGGATTTTATCGTGCTTCGCGGCATCGAATATGATACGCGCGACGGCGGTCACATTCTCGTTGTCATGCCGACGGATGCAAAATCTCCGCACGTTCTGGAGATCAGGGGCATGAAGGTCGCCGAACTTATCGAATTCGTCCACGGCCGCGGCGGTATTCTCGGACCCGCGCATCCCTGCGGAGAGCCTTTCATGAGTTTTACACACGCCGCTGCAGGCAGGCACAACGCGTTCATGGCGGACCAGTTCGACTTTATCGAGACCTTCAATTCCTGCGAATATCAGCATTGCAACGCGGACGCAGCCATTCTGGCAAGGGAACTTTCCAAACCCTGTTTTGGCGGCTCTGACTCGCATCGCATCGGTTCGGCAGCCATGGGATGGACAGAGATTTCTGAAGAGATACGGAACGAAGACGATCTCATACGCTGCGTCCTGAACCATAAAGAAGCTTTCCGTGCAGGCGGTGAATACTACCACCATACGACCAAGGAAACGGTCGGGCAGCTGAATTCCCTGTTCAGCCTCTCCTTTGGTGCATACAACAGGACCGTGTCCCTGCTGCGTTCGCACGAACGGCACGAGGAACTGGAGAAAGCCGAAAAAAGCCGCGGCGTTATACACTGCGGCCGGCACTACACAGAGATCTGATCATCTGGCGGTAAACCTGCCTGTGATATGCTTATAAAATCTGCGGCCGTATGCAGCGTTACTGCTGCATACGGCCGCATTTTATTTATTGTGCGCTGCATGTTACTGCGCAGCCGAAAAATCTATGATGGGATGTGCCGGTTCTGCTGTCGGTTCGACCTTCTTTGCATCGAGTACCAGCCCTTCCCCATCGTAGGCCTCGAACTTTCTCAGGTCGCATTTTGCCGTAACCTTCACCCAGCTCTTTTCCTTCAGGCGGTCAGCGCCTTCCGCACGGCAGCCGAACCCAAGGAACTGCATATCCTGCGCGCAGCAGGTCATCGCCATACGGCCGGGCACAAAGTACCCCGCCGGAAACTTGGGCGGCCTCGCAACCATTGCGGTAAAACTGACATTTTTCCCTTTATAGCGGTCCGGGTGCTCACTGGCGTCCAGATACCAGATCCCGTAATTCAGGCCTTCAAGTACGATCGGATCCGTATTCAGATCGTAAGGAAGGTCCTCTTCCGTCGTCATGTCTATCTCGCCGTTTGCATCCTCGAAGATCAGTTCCGCGTTCTGGTTGATCGCCCTGACGTTTCTCTTGTAGCGGATGAGCGTTTCCTGTGGGATGCCGTCGCAGCGGTTGAACATGACCAGTTCCGTATTGCGGATCTGCTCGGCCAGCAAGGACTTCATATTGGTAAAGTACATGGAAAAGGTGGATGCATCGACTGTCGTGATCTGCTGCTCCATCTTCCATGCGTGCGGCAGACGCAGCAGCTTGAAGTTCCACATGCCGTTCCACTCTATCAGCACGCGTTCAGGCTTGTATTTTGCATCCAGGGCCATCATGGCCGCAGGGGTAAGATCTTCTTCCTTTTCGACTTTTTCCATCACGGTGTTCGTAGCCGCCAGGAGTTTCGGCCCGTAGGCAACTTCGCCGTCTTCGCACAGGATCAGCAGTGTCGTGCCTTTTGCCCTGAAATAGGGCTGCCCGATCGTATAGGCAAAAAATGTTGTTTTCCCGCTGTCCAGAAATCCGTTGATCAGATATACCGGTGTCATGCCGCTCCTTATCCATGGCGCGCCCGTCTGCCGCGCGCGGTTTATTTTTCAAACAGACTGTCCAGGCCGAGATCGTCCAGATTTGCGCCGATGACACATATTTTGCCCGTCACATCAGCCGTGCCTGTACGTACACTGGTCTCACCCGGCACATAGTCAAAATGGAGCCAGGTGCCGTCGTCGGAAGGCAGCATCCCCTTTGCCCTGAGTACAGTCCCGTACCTGCTGTCCGTAAGCTTCGCGAGCCTGCTTTCGATCTCTTCCTTTGTGTACCTTACAGGTGTCTCCATCCCCCAGCTTGTGAAAACATCATCCGCATCGTGTTCACCGTGGTGATGCCTCACTCCGTCAGTAGCGGCAGCCTCCTGCGCATCGTGATGGTGGTGATGATGATGGTGGTGATGTTCTTCTCCGCCTTCCCGGTGCCCGTCATGAGCATCGTCATCATCGTCATCGTCGTCATCGTCATCATCGTCATCGTCGTCATCGTCGTCATCGTCTGCATCATGGTGATGGTGATGATGGTGTCCGGTCTCTGCATTCTTTTTTGCTTCTTCAAGCATCGTTTCCTGCAGGTCGGAAGCCCCCTCGATCGTATCGAGGATCTGCTTTCCCTCCAGCTGTTCAAGCGGCGTGGTGATCACTGTCGCCTTTTTATTGTACTGCCGTATCAGTTCGACTGCGGCGCGCAGCTTATCACCATCCACCTTGTCTTCACGGGTGAGAATGACAGTTCCCGCATACTGGATCTGGTTGATGAAGAACTCACCGAAGTTGCGGATATACATACCCGCCCTGGAAGCGTCTACCACCGCCACGGCACTGTTCAGTTCCATATCCGTGCCTTCCGCGGCGTCACTCACGGCGCGCATGACGTCAGAAAGCTTGCCTACGCCGGACGGCTCGATCAGGATGCGCGCCGGATGGTATTTTTCCATGACTTCCTTCAGCGACCGGCCGAAATCCCCGACCAGCGAGCAGCAGATACACCCGCTGTTCATCTCCCGGATCTGAATGCCGGACTCCTTCAGGAAACCGCCGTCGATACCGATCTCGCCGAATTCGTTTTCGATCAGTACGACCTCCGTTCCCGCAAGCGCCTCTTTCAGCAGTTTTTTGATCAGCGTGGTCTTGCCGGCTCCCAAAAAGCCGGAAATAATGTCGATCTTTGTTTTTGCCATTTCGTTCTTCCTTTCTTTAAATAAAAGAGCCATCCGCACCGACGAGCGCTGCGATGGCTCTGTGCTGTCTGCTTGTGAGCAGGGCGATAAGCCGGGTTATGTCGTTGGACGATCATCTATCTAGGGCCGGCGTTGCCGCCGGTCTCGAGCGACCCACCTGAGAACATGGCCGGGCCGGCCGTTGTCCTCTGTTCGGTCTTGCTTCGGATGGGGCTTGCATGGCATTCCGCGTTACCGTGGAATCGGTAGTCTCTTACACTGCCTTTTCACCCTTACCGCACAGATGCTGCGCACCTGCACGGCGGTATATTTCTGCTGCGCTATCCCGGGAGTTGCCTCCGCCGGCCGTTAACCGGCATCCTGCCCTGTGAAGCCCGGACTTTCCTCACCTGCGCCCTTTCGGGACCTGCAGCCGCGATCGTCTGCCCTGCTCACAAGGTGTGAGTTTACAAAAGTAACGCTGTTTTGTCAAACAGGGAAGCACCCGCCGCCCACAAATTCGCGGCAGATACTGTTCATGGGCACAGCCGCCGTGTCGACGCCCACAAAATATTCCAGGAACTTGAGCAGGCGCTTGGCCTCCAGATGTTCCGGTTCGTTCGGCCGCACGTTGAACAGCAGCGGCTCCGCAAACTGCTTCAGAACGGACAGCTCGTAGATCAGGACGGAATTGAACACCTCGTCCGAATCTTCCTGGTAGGGGAATATGTTTTTCTCCTCGCCTTCCCGCACGCTCTTCCAGGTCCGGATCGTTGCCTGCGCATCATTTCCGCGCGTTCTCGCATCGCGCACCATGCGCCGCAGAAGACGGGCGTCCGTGGAGGGAATGCGGTTGTGATCATCGATATTGAGCGATGTCAGCGCGGAGGTGTAAATGCGGAATTTGCTTTCATCCGGAAGACCCTCCGTGGTCTTTGGATTCAGGCAGTGGATCCCCTCGATCACCAGGATATCTTCGTCGTTCAGTACCATTTTGTTGCCCTTGTACTCGCGGCGCCCCGTTTTGAAATTGTATACAGGCATGTCGACTTCCCGGCCGTCCAGCAGGTCACCCATATCTTCGTTGAAAAGCTCCAGGTCTATGGCCTCGAGGCAGTCGTAGTCGAAATTGCCGTCGATATCCACCGGCGTCTTCTCACGGTTGACAAAATAATTATCAAGCGAGATGATATGCGGCTTCAGGCCGAAGGACCGCAGCTGCACCGAAAGGCGGTGTGCAAAGGTCGTCTTGCCGGAGGAGGTAGGCCCCGCGACGAGTATGAACTTGGCGTTCTCACTGTCGTAGACCCGTCCCGCGATCTCCCCGATGCGGCGCTCCTGCAGGGCTTCCTGCACGAGGATCATATCGCTGATATTGCCCTTGCAGATCTGTTCATTCAGGTCGCCTACCGTCTCGATGTCTACCTTTTTGCCCCAGTCGTTGGTGAGGATCAGCGCATCGAAAAGGCTCTGCTGGTTCTCGAAATCGTCCAGCGTGTCCGGGTGATCCTGTGTCGGCAGTACCAGTACGATGCCTCCCCTGTAGGGCTGCACATGGAACTTCTTCACATATTTGGTATTGGGCAGCATGTAGCCGTAAAAATAGTCGCAGTAACCGTCCATGTTATAGACGTTGATCGTAGAACTGCGGCGGAAACGGAACAGCTTCACCTTGTCTTCCATGCCCTGCCTGTCGAACAGTTCGACGGCATCGTCGATGGGGAACGTCTTTTTCGTGATCGGGATAGCCTTATCGGCGATCTCGTGCATGCGCTTTTCCACATTTTCGGCGAAAGCCCTGTCCGGCTCCCCGTCCAGTCCGCTCACTGAGCAGAAATAGCCGTTTCCGAGCAGAAATTCGATCTTGACGCGCACGTTCCTGCCGTACAGTTCCATGACGGCTTTCACCAGCATCATTTCCGCAGTCCGTACAAAGGTCTTGTGCCCTGTGGGAGTGCTTGTGGTAACGAAGGTAAGTACACCGTCACGGTCCACCTTTTTGCCCAGTTCACGCAGTTTGCCGTTGATAAAAACAAGCGCGATCTGGTCGTCGTGGCTGTCCTGGTACTCTTCCGCGATGCTCTCGTACGTGGTGCCCTTTTCAAAGGTCCTTGTGGAACCGTCTATCATCAGCGCCGGCATAGGCTCCTCCTGTTTTTGTTGCTATATCCAGTATAAACGATATTCCCGCTGCCTGCACGCATGTCATCCTGTGCGGCTGCAGCCCGGCCTTCCGGGCCGCATTCCCTATACTTCACCGAAGACTTCGTCCGCATCAAAGGTGAGCACTTCGAGAGACGGCATCTCCCGCGCAAAAAAGTCCTTCATATAGGGCATGAAGATCTTCTCTATCCCGTAGTGTCCTGCATCGATCAGTGCGATCCCCTTCTCCAGGGAATCGATCCCGACATGATGTGTGATGTCGCCGGTGATCATGACATCCGCGCCTGCCCTGATCGCGTCTTCGATCTCGTCCTTCCCGGACCCGGGCAGCACGGCCGCCACGACGATCGGCTGTTCCGGATCGCCCCAGTACCGCACATGCGGAATGCCGAAGGTCTCTTTTACATACAGCGCGCATTCATGCAGCGTCATATGCTCCGGCAGGGTGCCGATCCGCCCAAAGCCCTCGTGGGAAATATCATCTTCAAAGGTTACCTTCAGCACCTCACGATCCGTGAGTTTCAGGGCATCAGCTGCCGCGTCGCCCATTCCCATCACGTCAAAATTCGTATGCATGGCATAACAGCAGATGTCGCTGTGCAGGAGCCGCACGATCCTCTTTCCGATGTAATCCCCGTCGCTCACATGTCTGATCCCGTCCCTGAAAATCAGCGGATGGTGCGTGATCAGCGCGTCACAGTGCTCCCGTACCGCCAGGTCAACGGCTGCGGAAGTGGCATCCACTGCCAGCAGGACACGCTTTATCTCCCGGTTTGAATCCCCGGCCAGAAGCCCCGTATTGTCCCAGTCTTCGGCAAAAGATCCCGGGCAGAACTGTTCGATACCGGCTGCGATCTCAGACATTTTCAAGGTTCATCCTCCTTCAGATATGCCGTGATCAGTGCTATATCCGCAAGATCCTGCCGCACCTCATCCGCTCTGTCTCCTTCCGGCAGGGACTGCAGGATCTTTTCTTCTATTTCCCGCTGCCTGTCCAGATAATATGGCAAAACAGGGTCCTTCCCCGCAAGCAGGGACGGTCCGAATCTGTCCTCGATCCGCTGCGGCAGACCGGCACTTACACCGGCAGCTCCCGGCACACAGTACAGGATCGGATAGAACTTGCCGTCCTCCCGGATGAGCTTTTCCCCGGTGATCCCCAGATGCATGCCGCGCAGACGGCTGCGCAGGAGCGCGAACTCGCGCTGCGGCCCTAAAATGATCTCCCGGAAAGAAGCTGTTTTTCCCGGCTCCTTTTCGAGGATGGAAGCCATAAGAATGCCTCCCATGCCGGCGATCACGAGAGAATCCGCCTCCCCCGGCACATAGGCCGTGAGACCGTCTGAAAGCCTTGCTTCTATGCAGTCCGAAAGTCCCGCCTTCCGGATGTTTTCGCGCGCCCTGCCAAGAGGACCTTCTGCCACATCCATCGCGATCGCATGCGGGATGCGGCCCTCCTCCGCAAGGAAGACCGGGACCCAGGCGTGGTCACAGCCCACATCGCAAAGCCTGCTGCCGGGCGTGACCATGCCGGCCACTGCCGTAAGCCTGTTTGAAAGGCGAATACTCATATCAGTCCAGGTAATCCTTCAGTTTTCTGGAACGGCTCGGATGTCTCAGTTTGCGGAGCGCCTTGGCCTCGATCTGCCTGATACGTTCACGTGTGACATTGAATTCCTTGCCCACTTCCTCAAGCGTACGCGCCCTGCCGTCGTCCAGTCCGAAACGCAGGCGCAGGACCTTCTGTTCACGCGGGGTCAGCGTATTGAGCACCTCATGCAGCTGGTCCTGCAGCAGGGAAAAAGCCGCGGCATCGGCCGGCACCGGTACATTGTCGTCCTGGATGAAGTCGCCGAGGTGGCTGTCCTCTTCCTCGCCGATCGGCGTCTCCAGCGAAACAGGCTCCTGCGAGATCTTGATGATCTCCCGCACGCGGTCCACCGGTATGCCCATTTCCTGTGCGATCTCTTCCGGGGTGGGTTCCCTCCCGAGTTTCTGCAGCAGTTGACGGCTCACACGTACAAGCTTGTTGATGGTCTCGACCATGTGTACGGGAATGCGGATCGTACGCGCCTGGTCCGCGATAGCACGTGTGATCGCCTGACGGATCCACCATGTTGCATAGGTCGAAAACTTGAAGCCTTTCCGGTAATCGAATTTTTCCACTGCCTTGATCAGGCCCAGATTGCCTTCCTGGATAAGGTCGAGGAAAAGCATGCCGCGGCCCACATAACGCTTTGCTATACTGACGACCAGTCTGAGGTTGGCTTCGGCAAGGCGCTGTTTTGCAGCCTTGGCCGCTTCCGGATCCTTACCTTCCATCGTCTTGGCCAGCTCGATCTCTTCCTCTGCCGTCAGGAGCGGCACCTTGCCGATCTCCTTGAGGTACATGCGCACCGGGTCTTCGATGTTTACGCTCTCGGCCAGCGCATCCACGTTGAGGTCCAGGTTTTTCTCGTTCTCCTCTTCCTCTCCGAGCAGGTCCGCGTCTGTAGGCGCGTCCACATCCAGGTCCTCATCCACCTCCACGTCTTCATCCGGGATGTTGACGACGATGTTGTTCTGCTCGAGCGTGTTGTTTACTGATTCCTCCTGGTCGTTATCCAGGTCCATATCCGCAAAGGCATCGTTGATCTGTTTCTGTTCCAGTATGTTTTTGCTCTTTTTGCCAAGCGCGATCAGCAGCTGCAGCCTCTTCTCAAATTCTTCCTGCTGTTCTTTCTCGTCCATGAATGCTCTCCTCTTTTTTTATTTTGCTCCTGCATCAACGGCCTTTCTTACGGCCGGTATTGCACATTCCGGGTGTTTTTTCCTACAGCGTGAATTTTGTTTTGTCCAGTACCTCGAGCTGCTTTTTGGCACGTACCATACGCCCGAAAGAATCCGGATCGTCCGCGTCCTCCGCACTTCTCTGCACGCTGTCTTCCTTGACCGCCCGTATAAAATCACGCAGCGCACGTTCGCGGTCTTCCGCGCGCTCCGGCAGTTCCGGCACAGAGTTAAAACACGATGCCGCTTCGTTCTGTTCCGCTTCCTCTTCAAACAGACTGATGATGGAAGCCACGTCTGTCTTGCCCTGCAGCGACTGAGCAAAAAACTTTTCCGCACAGCGCCGTACCACACCTTCCGTGAAATCGGCCGGCTGCAGGAAGCCGGTGACCTGCCTGTACAGGCCGGGACTTTCAAGCATCCATGTAAGCAGATATTTCTGTGCCCTGTACGCCGCCTCGCTGCCGGGACTGCGCTTCACTTTTGCTTCGCCGTTCTCCTCCGCAGGGCCGGTCGTCTTTGCGGGGCGCACGACGGGCACCGGTGCCTGGGTACTGCCTGCCAGCGCATAGCTTCCCACCATTTTCCGCAGGGCCTCCGCGTCGATGAAATACTTTTCAGCCACTGCCTTTATGTAGTTCTCGCGTTCGATGTCATCGTCAAAACGGCAGAGTTCCCGCGCCGCTTCCCTGCAGAAGTCCGTACGTGAAGCAGGATCGGACATGGAAAACCTGCTCTCTGCCTGCCGCAGCTTATAAAAAAAGGCGTTTTCCGCGTTGTCGATACGTTTCTGGAACTCCTCATGTCCGAGACCCTTCATGAATTCGTCGGGATCCTTGTACGGACGCAGATCCACCATCCGGCACCGCATCCCCGCCTGCGCGAGGATCTCGCTGTTGCGCAGGGCCGCAGCCACGCCCGCGCCGTCGGAATCGTAGGCAAGCAGCACTTCCTTTGCGTATCTCTTCAGGACGAGTGCCTGCCCGGTCGTAAACGAAGTCCCGAGAGAGGCGACTGCCTGCGAAAAGCCCGCCTGGTGCATGGAGATCACGTCCATATAGCCTTCGCACAGGATGAACTGCTCCGTCCGGCTGCGCTTTGCAAGGTGCAGCGCATACAGGTTGTGCCCCTTGTCAAAAATCGGCGTCTCGGGCGAATTCAGGTATTTCGGCTTTCCGTCCCCCATGACACGCCCGCCGAAACCGATCACCCGGTTCTGCACATCCTGGATCGGAAAGATCACTCGATTCCAGAATTTATCGTGCATACCTCTCTTCTCGTCAAAGGCTGCGACACCGGCCTCCAGGATCAGATCGTCGGCAAAGCCCTTTCCCTTCAGGTGCCTTACCAGGTCGCTGCTGCTGCCGTTTGCGAACCCCAGGCCGAAGCGGTTCATGGTCTCCGCGGTGAGTTTCCTGTCCTCAAAATACTTCAGGCCGACACCGCCCGCCGGGGAGCGCAGCATCCTGTAATAATAGGTGGCGGCTTCGCGGTTCACCGCATAGAGCTGTGCCCGCCGTTCTTCCTTTTTGCGCGCTTCCTCGCTGTATTCCGCCTCCGGCAGCCGTATGCCCGCGCGGTCCGCGAGTTCCTTCACTGCCTCGGGGAACGTGCAGTTTTCATACTCCATGACGAATGTGATAACGTTCCCGCCCTTGCCGCAGCCAAAACAATAGAAGATCTGCTTGTCCGGCGACACCGAAAAGGAAGGCGATTTCTCATTATGGAAAGGACACAGGCCGAAATAATTCGCTCCCTGTCTTTTCAGATGCACGTACTGGCCGACGACATCCACGATGTCGTTACCCTGCCGTACCTCATCGATTATTTCGTCGGGATAGTACAAACATTCACGCGGGCCCCGCATTGCGGAAAACCCGGCCTCCGTCTGCCGCCGCTGTCTACTGCCAGCTGTGCGGAATGAACAGTTCCTCATAACGGTCGATCGCAAAGCGGTCGGTCATTGCGCTGATATAGTCGCAGGTGATGCGCTCTTTCGAGTCGCCCAGGTCCAGCCGCTTTTTCAGATTGGCAGGCAGGCTGTCGATGTGGGCCAGGTAATACTCGTACAGGGTCTCCACCAGATGTTCCGCCTTTGGCTCCTCCCCTTTTGCCGCGGGGTTCGTGTAAACATTCTCAAAAAGAAAAGTCCGGAAACGTACAGCCGCCTCCTGCACCTGCGGCGACATTTCGATCACCGGACGGCCCTGGCTCGTACGGATGATATCGTGGATAAAGGTATCCAGACGATCGTTCAGGCTGTGCCCGAGTACGTCCGCAATGTCGTCCGGCACGTCTGACTCCCGGATGATCCCGCCGCGTATCGCGTCGTCCATGTCATGGTGAAAATAGGCGATCTTGTCGCTGATCCGCACGATCGCGCCTTCCAGGGTAGACGGGCTGCCGCTGGTCTGGTGGTTCAGTATCCCGTCCCTGGTCTCGAATGTGAGATTCAGACCTTCCCCGTCCTTCTCCAGCAGATCTACCGTTCGAAGGCTCTGTTCACTGTGATCGAAGCCCTCCGGGCAGACGCGGTTCAGTGCGCGTTCACCGGCATGGCCGAACGGTGTGTGCCCGATGTCGTGACCCAGAGCGATCGCTTCCGTCAGATCCTCGTTCAGGCGCAGCGCTTTGGCGATCGTCCTCGCGTTCTGGGACACCTCCAGCGTATGGGTCATGCGCGTACGGTAATGGTCGCCGTCCGGGGTAATGAAGACCTGCGTCTTGTCCTTGAGACGGCGGAACGATTTACTGTGCAGGATACGGTCCCTGTCCCTCTGAAAAACAGGCCGTATATCGCACTGTTCCTCGGGATGGAGCCTGCCTTTGCTGCGCGAAGAAAAACTGGCCCAGGGGGCCAGGATCTCCTCTTCCCTGTTTTCAAGTTCTTCCCTGATCAGCACTTTTACGCCTTTCCGAAATGTCTACATATAGGTTATTCTGTGCTCCGGCCCGTTTTCCTTTTTTGTTTTTTAAGTGTTGACATCGAAAATCGATTCGAGTATCATATCCTTTGCGTGCAGGAATGGCGGAATGGCAGACGCGCAGGCTTCAGGTGCCTGTTGTAGCAATACAGTGAGGGTTCAAGTCCCTTTTCCTGCATCCTTTTTTTGAAGGTGTACACGACCCCTTCCAATAGAAATGCGGAAATGTCGGAATTGGCAGACGAGCAAGACTAAGGATCTTGTGGTAGCAATACCGTGTGGGTTCAAGTCCCATTTTCCGCATGTTTGACCTAGAAAGCCTTGTAAATCCTGGCAAAAACGGGATTCAACAAGGTTTTTTTATACGTATAAGATTTCTGAAACCGGTATGACAAATCTTAAAACAAGCGGATCGCGCTTTGATATACTGCCGGCATGCAATTTGTGCCGGCAACATCTATATTCCCTGTGATATGACGATCAGTTCGTCACGCGTCCGGATATCTTTTTCGCGTTCCGGATCAAATATATTTGTAGAAGACTTCAGCGGATTGAGCTCATATGTTTTCTTTCCGTTCTGAAGTCTTGTCCAGCCGATCAGCACGTCATTGTTATGCATCACGACAGATGTCATAGTGCCGAATGAAACTTTTTTGCAACTCTCGATGCCGATATAGTCGGACACAGGACGCAGATATATTTCGGCGCCTTTTTCCGTAAGCAGTTCCTTAAATATTTCGTCCAGATTCGGCTCATTCGAAACCTGTGCCAGAATCTTATTGGCAATTTCATTGCCGACAACGAAATCATTAATGTCCGTAATCTGCATCAGTTTCTGATCATCGGCAAGATTCAGCTCACTGGTAATGATCAATTCCCTGCCGAGTTTCCTCTCTGCTGTTGTAACACAGTCTCTGAGCAGCAGCAGAAGCTTCATGGTTGCGGCATCCGAAGTCTTCGCGTTGTCTCCGTCCGGACAGACCAGAAGCACATTCGTAATATCATTCCGGACAAGCAGTTCCTGTATGGTCTCCTGCCTGTAAAACTCTTTGCCAAACAGTTTAAACTCCACCGGTATTCCCTGGCTGCCGGAATTCCCAGTACCTGTATTCAGAAGTGCCCTGGTCTGCTCGATTTCCGGATAGTCTGTGTCTGCAGCTATGATGATCCTGGAGCGGCCGCAGGAACAGTCGATAAACGGTGCCAGATATTTCAGTGTATAGGTTAGTGATTCGTTCCAGTTCAGTACAAGAAGATGTATTTCTGTAGGCTTCAGCTCTCTGTGTCTGGAAAGAGCCGCTGTCTCATTATCCTCATTTGTACTGCTCTTCTCGGTAAATACTGAGATCCTGTCATCCCTTGCAATAAGGATCATCCGGCAGTCTTTTCCTATGATTTCCTGCTGATCCGGTGCGAGCCTCGACACCAGTTTCCCATTTTCCTCATGACAATAGCCAATTGCCACACTGTTACTGAATGAGTTCAAAACACTGGCAAATGTTTTCCCTTCAACAGGAAAAAGTTTCCCGTTTTTTCCTCTGTTTTCAATATATATTTCCGAATTCGCATAATCGAAGAGTTCCGCCAGGACATAGGACAGACCCGGCTGGCGGCACACCTGCGCCAGGATCTTTGAGAGCATTCCTTCAAGAAACAAAACCCTGGCATTCGGGAATTCCTTCAGAATCCCTCTGACGGCGATTTCCGTCGGCTTTTCGTGTACCAGTGTGACGAGGCACTGATCTGTTTTTCCTTTGGCCTTCAGATACTCTGTCACTGCCAGCAGTATTCGCATGGTCTCATAATCATCTTCATAATTGATGATAATGGAACGGGAATTTTCCAGTGAGATCTGATCATATATGCTGTTTTGAATCAGGTCGCCGGATCTGCAGATAAATCTGATCTTTTCGGTATCGAAGATCTCATGATTCAGCAGGGCCTGGTCCATTTCTTCCTTGTCCTGATCATCAGCGATCACTATTGCTGTTTTACGTGTGTTGTTTTCTGCTGCCTCCGTCAGTTCATTCAGAATGCTGAAAATACCTGCGTTAAAACCGATAATGACCGTATGACCGTCTTCAATGATCTTGGATTTGCCTTTCCGGAGTTCATGCATTTTATGACTGAGTGCGTTGTCGATTATGGAAGTCAGTGTACTGGACAGCGTGATTCCGACCAGGGTAACGATGAGCATAAGTACGATGAACGTTCTGTTTGATGTACCGTCACCGGCGAGTGTCCCGGGATCCATCAGGTGCATCAGACTGCTCCAGATTCCTTCGCCTGTTGAGATGGCGTGATTCGAAACAGCCGAAATCAGGCCAAAAATCAATACAACTGCGGTAATAAACGATACAAGCAGAATGACCTGTCCCCGCAGGCCTTTTGAAATATGCTCATCCATCCAGTAACGGGTTTTCTTTCGCCATAATGGCATTTCTTTTTGTTTCTTCTCGTCATTGAATTTCATGATGCTCCCCCTGTTTATAAGAAATGACATAGATCACATTTATAATCCCTGCTGAAAATAAATCATTGCATTTAAATTTTATAAAACAAGGATATCTATATTATAAGGTATTTTCCGACTGTAAATATCAGGCTATTGGCTTTTAATCAGAATTATTTCAGATATATGTCTTTCGGACCGATGTCCTTAGAATTTAAAAGATCCATAGACCGCACTATACGGGAATGCACTTTCCAGGCATACACTCTCCACATACATGGATGTAACAGTAAAACGCAGAATTAAAATTCTAAAGAGTAATAGACATCTCCATACCCCGCATGGTATTCTGACTTCAGGTCTCTCCGGCATTCTGCCGGGACCTGCGCTTTTCAGTTACATACTCTCTTCTGTATCTTTCTGTTTACTGATACCCGTCTACCTATCACATCGCAAGGAGGTCCTTATGTCTTCATCTGCTGCTTCAACTTCTAATGTCTCTGCTGCATCTGCTGCATCCACACCTTCACCTGTATCAGCATCAGCCAAAACATCCGCCGGGAATTCATCGGTATCCGGTCCCCTGCCCTACCGTCTGACCAACGACTACCTTTTCCGCGCGTTGTTACAGGAGCGCAGGGACATCCTGAAAGGCCTGCTCTGCGCTCTCCTGTCCCTTAATCCGGAAGAAGTCAGGAGTCTCCAGATCCTGAATCCCATCGTGCTTGGTGAAAGCATCAGCGATAAACGTCCTGTTCTCGACATCAGCCTTTGTATGAACGACAATACGCTGATCGATATCGAAATGCAGGTCCGGGATCTGCACGACTGGACGAACCGTTCCCTCTTTTATCTCTGCAAAGAGATCTCCAACGATCTGCAAAGAAATGAAGACTACAGCGATATGAAAAAGGCCGTACAGATCGGTATCCTGGACTTCGCGCTGTTTCCTGAAAGGAGGCATGAGCTCTATTCCGAATTTCTGTTCATGAACCGCCATACGCATGAGATCTACAATGACAGTGCCCGGATCTTTGTGCTATGCTTACCTTACCTGAAGAACTGTCCGGAAGCAGAGAAAAAGGATCCTGTTTACGATTTTGCCCGGCTGTTCGCCGCAACGACATGGGAGGAACTGACTATTTTGGCTGAAGAGAACGATACAATGAAGAACGTCCATGTGGAACTGAAGAAACTGACCGAAGACGAAAAGATACGGCAGCAGCTGGAGATCGAAGAACGCTATGAACGTGACATGTCCGCTGCCACCCGTCTCGGGAGGGAAGAAGGAAGAGAAGAAGGCAGGAATGAAGCCAGCCGCCTGATTCTTGCCCTTGCTGGTGCCGACCGTACCGAAGACATCATCAAAGCTGCAAAAGATCCTTCCTATCAAAAGCAGCTGCTGAAAGAGTTCGGGCTGGATAAAGAATGATCTCGTAAAATGACGGTACCCGGATCTCCCCGGGACCATATCTGATTGCCCAGTGCAGCGATGAACGTTTTTCCTTTATGTATAGACTGCAGCACAGCTTTGGCTGATGCCCAGGTCAGCGGCTGTTTCCACCCGATATTCTTCTGCCTCTTTCCCGCCGCTGGGCGATCTGTTGTTCTCACCACAGGAAAAGGAAACCGCCGGCTGCCCGATTGACTGGTGCTGTAATATTGTCTGTCACCTCGAATTTCCGGATACCGGCGGAAAATCATAGATCGTCTTCTGCGCCGCGTCCTCCGGTACTGGATACCTTCTGTACCGGAAACCGCCGGCTTTCTCATAGACCCTGTATTCTCCGGGCGTAAGCACGCTTACCGCCGCATCAGGATCGACCACTACACGAATAAACCGCTTTCTTTCGTGCAGGGCATGCAGAAGCCCCTGCTCTCCCTCCGCCGCAAACCAACCGCAGCATCGCGGGCTGACCCGTACGGCTGCATCGGGAACTGCATCTTCCGGCCGTCCCTCGGAAGCATGTGTCGGATAGATACTTCTCGGGTTCAGTTCGACCCTGCCGCTCTCCCGGCTTTTGTAACAGCGCTCGATCTCGTCGGCAGCCTCCGACGGGCTGACATGCGTACAGTCTATCACGAGATCGTAGTTGGACATGTCATAATAATTGATTCCGTATAGCTTTGCGAACCTTGTTTTTTCAAGTCCCTGTCTGTTGATGATGGAAGCCCTGCATTGTTCCAGCGTTTCAAAAGCTTCCGACGCTCTTCTGTTCTGATCTCCGAATACCCTGGCCGCCGACTCGTCCAGGTCTACCGTCAGGAACACCCTGTAGCTGCCCTTCGCAAAATTCCATGCCAGTCTGGAATCGAACACGGCGCCGTCCTTCATGGCATTCAGCTGCGCCGTGCGCTGATCCAGCATATCGTCGATCGAGGATTTTCCGCTTTTACTGACCTCTTCTGCCGCTTTTCTGTTGAGTTCTTCCACCGACATGTGATGTTCGACTGCGATCTGCCGGAACAGTGTGCCCGCCGAGATGATCTCATAGCCTTTTTCAGCCAGTTCATGACACACACTGGATTTGCCCGCCCCAAGATTGCCTGTGATCGAAATATTCATTATGACATCTCCTGAAGATCCTGATTTGTCATATTATAACACAGATGGTCCGGGGTACGTTTCCGTATCATCACTGCACAGATACCGGCCTTCCGTTTCAGCCAGCGCAAGGCTCCTTTCAATCGCCAGCCCATCCCTGTACTGGCGCGGCGTAAGTCCTGTCATCCGGTGGAATACCTTGATAAACTGTCCGGTCTCTTCGTACCCCACGAACTGCCCGACAAGCGAAGGCTTCACTTCCCCGTTCCGCAGCAGTTCTTCCGCATGTGCGATCCGTATTCCTGTCAGAATATCCGAAAAGCCGGAACCGCAGTATTTCCTGATCACTTTGCAAAGATACCAGGAACTGACGCCCACCTCCGCCGCAATGCTCTCGAGCCTGAGTTTTTCAGCGTAACGCCCTTCCATACGCTTCCCTACATCCTCCAGCAGGTCGGCGATCCTTTCCTGCTGCTTCGGATTGCGGATGCTGCCGACAGCGTCCCTGTCGACCGGGAATGAAAAACTTTCACAGGGAAAAACATTGCATTTCATGGAAATACCTCCGGAATAAACAGATGTGAAGTGAACCTGCGGCAGTAAGAAGCGAAAGAAAAAGCAAAAGATGCGTTACAGACGTGCCGCCGAAAAGGCACTGCGCCATACGCTTTTCGAAAAGGCGCGTGAGAACAATATAGCAGATGTGTCAGACTATTTCCATATGCATTCGAAATGTTTTGAATATAAAAGAGCCGTTTTCAAATTTGAACGCCGGTGCTATAATAACAGCATCTCAGCGGCAGCCGCAGTAACGATCTGCTGTGTGCCGCCGAAACACCGGTTCATGGGACGGTAGCTCAGCCGGGATGAGCGTTCGCCTCACACGCGAGAGGTCATGGGTTCGATCCCCATCCGCCCCACTGCCCTGAAAGTCAGTAAGCAAAGACTTTCAGGGCTTTTTAATGCTTTCATCTGCGTCCCGGTCTGCCGGCTTGATCGCAAACATCTGCGGATATAAAAAGCCTCCCGGAAAAATCCGGGAGGCTGCTATACACAGCAGTGATGGTTTTTTTCTCAGATCCGGTTTACCATGCCCTCGTAATTGCCTATGGACACTGTCCCTTTCTCATCCAGACAGACAGTATGCCAGTTTTGGGGCAGCGCATAAGTCTTGGACACCCCGTCATCATCGTACCAGTCATATTTTGCCCCGTTCTCAGAGTAATCCATAAGGTAAAGCTGATTTGTATTGATCTGGCTGACCGATTTTGCACCACGGGACAGAATTACGAGCTTATCGGGTCTTACGAAAAGCAGCACCTCACAAAGATCCGCTTTGACATAATGGTCACCGGCCTGAAGGACTTCAATATCATAGTCACATTCACTCCTGAACCTGTACAGTTTCATCTTTTCCGGTAAATATACATACCTGCCGAGGGCATTCTGCTGATAAACAGGTGCGATCATGATGCTTTCGCCGACAAGCAGCTGGTCTTCCACTGTCCTCGCCCTTTCATCACGGGGATATTCAAAGGACAGCGGGCGAATATACATAGCATCCTTCAGGGCTGCCTTCATATATTCACTGTAGATATAAGGCATCAGCATATACCGCAGCGAAACGATTCTGGCATAATCCTGCGTAAAATTGCCGAATCTTGTCAGTTCCTGGAGTCTGGTCCCCTGCGCCGAATGTGAACGCATCAGCGGCGTAAAGATCCCGAATTCCAGCCATCGCATCATCAGATCCGGCGTTGTATCATCGCCGAACCCTCCTATGTCGGACCCGCAGAATAAAAAGCCGCACATATTCAGCGATGGCATCTGCTTTATACTCAGTTCAAGATGTGACCACCATGCCCTGTTATCCCCGGTCCAGATCCCGCCATACCTGTGCATCCCGATATATGAGGATCTGGAAAACATCAGAATGCGTTTCCCGGGAGCAAGTCTGTCGAATGCTTCTCCTGCCGCCCTCGTCATATTAAACCCGAAAAGATTATGTACTCTGTCATGCCTGACTTTCTTACCATCCATATCGTGGTAGAAAGAGGCGTAGTCTTCCGGGTTGTTATCGAGGGAACCCACTAGATCCTTAAATTCAAAAAACGACTTTATATCCAGGTTTTTCCCTTTATACGCTTCTATTTGGCCGAATACTTTCCGAAGCCGCTTTTCTGAATAGAAAATTGCAGGTTCATTCATGTCATTCCAAAAGCCCTCAATACCTGCGTCTATCAGTTCTTTATAGTGATTTCCGAACCACACCCGCACTTTCGGATTCAGGACATCCGGAAACAATGCTTTTCCGGGCCATACAGCTGCAACAAAGTCCTTACCGTCACTGTCTTTGCAAAAACAGTTTTCTGCCGTTCCCTCTTCGTAAACAGAGTATCCTGCTTCCTGTTTAACTCCGGCATCAATGATCGGTACCAGGTGAATTCTCTCATTCTGCATTTCTTTGATAAAACCCGGAAAGTCAGGAAATGCTTCTTCATTTACGGTAAAATCCTTGTAGTGATCCATGTAATCGATGTCAAGGTAAATACTGTCAAGGGGAATGCCGTTATCCCGATACTCCCTGACAAGTTCACGAATCTCTTCTTCATTCATGTAGCTCCATCTGCTTTGCCCGAATCCGAATGCCCACTTTGGCGGAATATAGCTTCTCCCCGTCAGTTTCCGGAACTCCCGGACAATTTCAGTCACGGAAGCGCCGGCTATATAATAGAGAACGTAATCAGGCTCTGGTATGGTTATCAGCATTTTTTCATGCTCTGTATAGCCGATGTCAAAACACACTTTTCCGGGCGCATCAATAAAAAGACCAAAGCAACGCCTTCCGTCAATGATCAGAAAATTATGCGCACCGTAAAGAGAATGCTTGCCTTCCGTATGCAGCGGATCATCCGCACAATTGCTCGCATAAGACCATCCCCTTTTATTGATCCCGCGAACCTGTTCTCCCAGTCCATATACAATGTCCTGCTCTTCAAGCTTACAGGAAAGTTCCGACCCGTCTCCCGAAAGAATGACTTCCCCGATATCCTGCGGATCTTCCGCTGGAATATGGAGAACTGTCGCATCCGTATTGATTGGCGTTCCAAAAACAAATTTTCTGATCATTCTCCCTTAACCTTTCACGCCGCCTTCCAGCATGCCATGTTTGAAATTGCGCTGTGCCCCTATGTATACAAGAATGATCGGAAGCATCGACAGAAGACTTCCGGCCATCAGTACATTATACTGAGTTCCATATTGTCCATTCAGACTGTTCAATGCCAAAGTGAGTGTCATCTTGCTTTTATCGGTCAGCATGACCAGCGGCCACAGATAATCGTTCCAGCTGTCCATGAAAGTCGTAATACTCAGCGTTGCTATTGCAGAGCTGCACAACGGCATAATGACTTTCCAGTATATTTTGAAAAGTCCTGCCCCATCCATCCGTGCGGCCTCCATAAAGTCATTCGGTATCGTCCGAAGCTGCTGGACAAGCATAAAAATTCCAAATGCCTTGAATAATGAAGGAAGGATGACACTGGGATATGTATTGATCAGGCCGAGCCTGTTCATAATGATGAATAACGGGATCAGGGTTACCTGCGTCGGGATCATCATGGATGCAAGATATACCTTGAACAATTTATCTGCAAATGGAAACCTGATCTTCGTAAATGCAAAGGCTGCCATGGAAGAAGACAGGATCGTGATCAGCGTATAGCTGACAGTTATAAACAGACTGTTCAGAATGGCCCGCAGAAACGGAAACATCGTGAACACCTGTTTATATGCCTTCAGCGTCGGCTTTTTCGGGATCCATTGCACAGGAAGTGCCATAATGGCGCCCTTGCTCTTCAGGGATGTGGAGATCATCCAGAAGAACGGGATCAGCACAATAACTGCGACCAGGACGGAAAGCAGATAATAAAAAAACGTATGCAACGCTTTTTTATGACTCATAATGCACCCATACTTTCTGCCCTTTTAACTGAAGCAGTGTCAGGGCAAAAATAATCACAAACAACAGCCAGGAATACGCGGAAGCATATCCCATTTTGAAATACTTGAATCCATAGGTATAAATGCGCTCGACCATCACCTGCGTTGCACCGTTCGGTCCGCCTTCGGTCATGATCATAACCTGAGGAAACAGTTGGAATGCATTGATCAGTGACATGATCAGGCAGAAAAACAATGATGGAGATAACAACGGCATTGTTATGGAGAAAAATATTTTTGCCTTATTTGCACCGTCGACCCTGGCCGCTTCGTAATATGTATTATCGATACCGTTAAGCCCGGAGAGCAGGAACAATCCATAAAAGCCCATGTCCTTCCACACAGAGGCCAGAACGATCGCCGGCATGGCCCATATCTCATCCGTCAGCCAGTTCGGCCCATTGATCCCGACAGCCGCAAGAATCTGATTTACAGCGCCGTATTGAGGACTGAGTACCCATTTCCATATCAGGCTGGCCGCAACCCAGGATGTCAGAACCGGTATGTAATAAATGACCCGCAATACACCGACCCCTTTTCTGGCCTGAAAAAGGATCTCCGCAATAATCAGGGAAGCAATAAAAACAAGAGGAATGTATAGTACGATAAAGTAGAGTGTATGCGCCAGCACATTCCAGAACTCGGTTCCTGATAATATATCCGTATAGTTCCTGAGCCCGATAAAATCCTTACTGATAGTGGCAGGACTGAGCTTCTCCAGCCCGTTCCAATCCGTCAGACTGATAAATATCGAGATCAGTATGGGAAGCAGACTGAAAATGATCATGCCGATAAAGCTTGGGAGCATAAACAGTGCAGCGCTTATCCTTTCATTATTCTTTTTTGTCTTCATTTACACCTCTTATGACACATTGCCTGCGGCAATTCTCAAATCGGATCACACCTGCCACGTTCCTTTTAAGAAACAGGAATGTCAGCGATACGGCCGGGCCGGCATTCCTGCTCCATTCGCAGATCACTTTAAAGTGATTTTCTCCTGGCACTCCTGCTGCGCCTGGTCCAAAGCATCTTTCGGTGTTATTTTTCCGCTGGCTGCCTCACTGAGTTTTTCATTGATGATATCCGACATCTGGCTGTAGTCTTCGATGATCGGAGGCGTTACCAGATAATTGAGCGAATCAAACACTGCCTGACGGTTATCGGGCGGAGTCTGTTTCAGATAATCCGCAAGCACATCCGTATTGCTGATTGCCGGAAGGTTCCAGGATGCAGCGATCCTCATCTTGGCTGATTCATCACTTGATGCCAGCCAATTGATCCATTTCGCCGCAGCTGCCTGTTTATCTGCATCTGCACTCGCATTGATCACAAGCGCATTGCTGAAGAAATGCGTCGCTTTCTGTGTTCCGCCAGGCTCTACCGCACAATCCCAATTGAAGTCACACGCGTCCTTGAATGTGGAAAACATCCATATTCCGGTTATATCCATTCCGAGACGACCGCTTTCAAACAGGTCCGAATCACCCATGCCGGCGAGATCGGTGTCCGACGGCTGGACATGGGAATCGGTTACTTTCCCGATCATCATTTCCGCTGCCTTCAGATTATTATCGGAATTGATGGTAAACTCAGTTTTGTCTTCATTCAGAAGGCTGCCGCCATACTGTGCCGCTTCCTTGAAGAATTCATTGTAGGTCGTAGGCGCATAGATTCCCCAGTAGTCATCACCGAGGGCACGGATCTTCTTCGCTGCTGCCAGTGCATCATCCCACGTCCAATCGCTCGTAGGGTAATCGACCCCGGCCTTGTCGAAAAGATCCTTGTTATAGATCAGGACTACATTGGAGAAATCTCCCGGCAGGCCATACTGGGTGCCATCGACCTGAAAGGCCTGAAGAGCCGTCTGGTTGAAATTGCCTGTGTCAACACCGGTGATCGGTGCCAGCACCCCTTTGCTTGAATAAGCCGCAAAGTTTTCAATGTTCAGTTCGTAACAGTCAGGAGCCGTACCACCGGCGACTCTTGTCTGCATCTGTGTAAAGTAGTCATCATATCCGATGGTTTCAATGTTGACCGTAATGTCGGGATTCTCTTTATGAAATGCCTCATACATCTTATTCAGTGTCTCTTCATTTCCGCCCGAAGCATTGAAATTGCAATAAGAAATTGTAACAGGCGCTGCTGATACTGTGCTTGCAGCGGCTGCTGCCGCCGAAGTTGCAGCCGTATCTGCCTGTGATGTGGCTGCAGCCGCAGGCTTTTCTGTGGCAGAAATACTGTCTGCCGTACCGGCTGTTGATGACGTGCTGCTACCGCATGCGGCAAGCCCCATTGTGACCGCAATGGTAAGTCCCATTGCCAAAGTTTTTCTCATGACATCTCTTTTCATATTTCCCTCCATGTATCATAAGCAGTTTCAGGTAACGATCTCCCAGTTATTCTGTTCTACGTTTGAAACGACTCCGGAATCGTTCCAGACATATTCCATTTGATCACCTGATATATTGTATGAACAGCGCCCGCTTTCTCCAGCAAGGATGAAGTGATACTCCATCCTTTGGCTGTCCATGGGAGAACCTGTTGGAACCAGATGGTTCATGACCAGTACAACGCCGGTTCCGTCTTTTATGAATACCGGAAACCTCTCCTCTTTCGAATTCACTAAAGCATTGCCCTGGTAGCTTTTGTGCGAGAAAAATCCGTACCACTTTCCCTGCGGCAGATATACGTCTCTTGAACGACTGTTCTCTTTCATCAGCGGAGCCACAAGCAGACTCTCGCCAAGCATATATTCATCCTCATTTTCCACCGCCATTGGATCGTCTTCCCAGTCAAATACAAGAGGCCGCATCATCGGCTTATCCTGTTTTACACAGCATAAAGCACTGTTATACAGATATTCCTGGAGATTCATCCTCAGCCAATGGAAGTAACGCAATTCATCTACAAGTGCCCGGTCGCCGTATACCTTCCCGATATTCCAGGGACTGCGTTCATTATTACCTTCCGCTCCAGGCATCAGCATGCTGAACTGTCCTCCGTCAGGCTCGGAATGCCACTGCATGATCGGGCAAAAACAGGCCATCATGGTCGCGCGCAGATAGAGGTCCGCGGTAGGTAAAGGTCCGGCAAAACCACCGATATCAAATCCCCAGAATGTTATGCCAGACATTGAAGCGGAAAGCCCGGCGCTGAGAACCGATGCAAATTCTTCGTTCGTTGACTGATGATCTCCGGCCCAATGTATCGGCGTCTTTTGGGCGCCGGTGAATCCGGCTCTGCTGAAAAGGACACGGTTTTCGCCTATAAACTCTGTATATGCATTCAGATAATCCTGACAGTACCGGTTTTTCATAGTTCTGCCATCTGATCCGTCTGCAGCGGAGATATTGTCGGAATATATGAATTCCCCACCATCCGTCTTAAATCCGTCTACTCCGATATCCAGCAGATAGCGGCGCTTTCCAAACCAGGAATTTTTTGCTTTCCCGTTTGTAAAATCCGGAATATAGGAGCCCTCAAACCAATGTCCCTGCGGAATTTCATACGGTGTGCCATCCTTATTGGCAATACATAAATTCTGCCTTGCAGCGTACTGTCTGTCTGCTGCGTTCTGTTCGCTCTGGTCCTCCGCCTTACTCATTTTCTTGTATACCGGGATCTGCCACAGGACCAGATGCATACCGGCCTCATGAAGCCTTTGGATCATTGCTTTTGGATCATGCCAGTATTTGCTGTGGGAAAAATCAAAATCCTCGTAGTGTACTTCCGCGTCTTTCTGAAAAGTCCTATGTTCAGCGCCGTTAAAAACATAGAAAGTTGCTTCGTCAGACCATGCTTCCAAAACGATCACAGATGCGGGAAACTGATACTCTTTCAGCAATTTCACCTGCCTGTCAACGTCCTCTTCCCTGTTCCAGTGATTTGCCGAGATCCACGGGCCAAATGCCCAGCGAGGCGGAAGCTTCATCTTTCCTGTAAGCTGCAGATAATCGGAAAACATTTCCCTGATGGTTCCGGTCAGTATGAACACTCCTGCCCCCGACGGGACCCTGCAGATGATTTTCTCTCCGAAATCGAACCTCGTGGTCTCCTGCGTCGCAACGTAAAGTCCTATTCCGCTTTCCGTGACAAAAAAGGGGACCGACAGGTACGTAAAGTTTCCTTGCATGCAAAACTTCTCAATGACAGTATTTTCAACTGTTTTTCCCTTTTGGTTCAGTCCGTCAAATTTCTCTCCCATCCCATACACGGAGCGGTATGGAACGGAAATGACTATCTCCGCGGCAGTTCCGCAGGGGCGTCTTTCAATCGTCGCAACAATACCGGCATTCAGTTGATAAACATGATCTGATCTGGTGTTGTCCAATAATGTGTACATACAATTTTACCCGCTCTGCCTGTCAGATACTTCGCACGCTGTCTCTTTCAACGATATGGACCGGAAGTACAAGATCATCCTGATCCTTTACACCCTTCATGACATTGGAAAGCATGTGCATGGCTCCGATCCCCTTTTCCGAAATCTGCTGTTTGACAGTCGTCAATCCGGGTGAAACATAATCACAGATCGAAATGTCATCAAACCCGATAATGGAATAGTCCTCAGGGACCGTTCTGCCTTCGCTTTTGATACCTTTTATTGCTCCTATTGCCAGAATATCTGCTGTAGTTACGATTGCTGTAACAGGCATGTTATTTTTTACAATATCCTGCGCAAGCTCCATTCCGCTTTGGAAATCCACTTTGCCCTCACAAAGGTATGCCTTTTTAAACGGGATCGCGGATTCTTTGAGTGCATTCCTGTATCCCTGAAGTCTTTTCTGCATAACACCGTTATCCTTTAACGTGCCGCACATAAACGCAATGTCCTTATGACCATGCTGAATCATGTACTTTGTTGCCATGTAGCTGCCCAAGGCATCATCGATCCGAATATTTACGAATTTTGCTGATTTGCAGTAACTGTCCACAAGAACAACCGGAATATCTATCTTTTCAAACTGACTGAGCAGTTCATCAGAGCAGACACCGATCGCTATGACTCCGTCCAGGTTCCTTTGATGAGCTATACGCACAAAGTTCTCATCCGTATCCATGCCTGAAATTATGATCTGATATCCGGATTCACGTGCTTCATACTCAATGGCACTGAGAATCTCACTATAGAAATTGTTGCTGAACAATCTATGGGTCTTGCCTTCTGTCTGCGGGATCACCACACCGATCAGTTTGGAATCCTTGACCACAAGACTTTTTGCGTTCATATCTGTTACATAGTCCAGCTTCCGGACAGCTTCCATGACCTTATGCTTTGTTTCTTCTGAGATCGTCTTTTTTGTACCGTTCAAAACATAAGACACCGTAGCAGTTGAAACTCCGGCTTTTTCAGCGACATCCTTAAGAGTGGCTCGGCTCATTTTTTGATCTCCATCCTTGTAATAGTGCGCGGTTAATCGCATAAACAGTTAAGCGATTAACCTATTTATATAATTTATCGGCTCCGTTGTCAATAGAGCTGACAAAACTCTTTCCTGTTTGTGAAATAACTACAGAATGGCAGTCCGATATTTGGCACTTTATCCAGAGCTGTTTCAGGAACAGACTGATGTGACTGCACTATCCATAAGCCGGAAAGCGCAGGCTGAAATGGCCAAATAAAGAGCGGGTACATAACGTACCCGCCCCTTATCCGGTCACTTCACAGTTGCCTTACCGCTAATAGCTTGGGAAAATCAGCCCTAACAGGTTCATCCCTGTTCCGGCCTGCCTGCAGGCTCTATCCTGATACTGTTGCCTCTGATCCGCGAAGCCTTCATGGCTTCAATGACCTGGCGCGCATTCTCCTTCGGCACTTCGACGAAGGTATATTTATCGAACATATCTATGCGCCCGATCACGTGACCGTCTATCCCGGTCTCTCCCGCGATCGATCCCACGATGTCGCCGGGCCTGATGCCATCCGCTTTTCCCACGCTGATAAAAAGCCTGGCCATGCCGTCCTCTGCCGCACCCGTGTTTTCAAAATCCTCGTCGGCGATCTCTTTTTCTTCGGTTTCCTTTTCGCCCATCGCCATCTTCAGAAGCGCCGCGGCCACATCCATGGCCGAATAGTCGCTGCTGTTGATCCTGTTTTCAAGGACATCGATCATGTCCTTTAGGTCGTTGTGCTCTATGCAGTCGCTCACCTTGTCCAGCAGTCTGTCAGCCCTGGCTGCGATGGCTTCGTCCTCCGAAGGTATGCTGCGTGCCCGTATCCTTGTTTTGCAATAGCGCTGTATGTCACGCAGTTTATATACTTCCTTGCCCACGACGAAAGTAAACGATACCCCGGCTTTTCCGGCACGCCCTGTCCTGCCGATGCGGTGCACATAGTATTCGTCGTCCTGCGGGAGGTCGTAATTGAACACGGCTTCAATGTCGTCCACATCAATGCCTCTCGCCGCCACATCGGTCGCGATGAGGATGTTGGTCAGGCCCTTCCTGAAAGAGCCCATGACCCTGTCTCTCTGGTTCTGGTCCAGATCTCCGTGCAGTCCCTCGGCGAAATAGCCGCGTCCCTTGAGTTCCGCCGTAAGTTCATCGACTTTGCGCCTTGTATTGCAAAACACGAGAGAACGTTCGGGACTGTACATTTCGAACAGTCTGCACAAGGCCTCCGTTTTCTGATCAGGCCGCACATCACAGTAAAACTGGTCTATCTTGGGAACCGTAAGTTCACGGTTCACCACGCGTACGACCTCGGCATCCTTCTGGAACTGGGTCGCTATGTCCATGATCGCCTGCGGCATGGTCGCCGAAAACAGGACGGTCTGCCGCTCCTGCGGGGCGGTCGAAAGGATGGAGCGGATATCGTCGACAAAGCCCATATCGAGCATTTCATCGGCTTCATCCAGGACTATGGTGTGAAGGCCGTCAAGCTTCAGCGTATGGCGGTCGAGATGGTCCATTACCCTTCCGGGCGTTCCGACGACGATCTGTACGCCGCCTTTCAGCGAACGCAGCTGTGTGGCGATCGACTGCCCGCCGTAAATGGGAAGCACCCTGACCCCGTGCATGAATTTTGCGAGCCTGCGTATCTCCTCCGCGACCTGTACCGCCAGTTCCCGCGTAGGACACAGCACAAGAGCCTGCAGCTGTCTGTCCTTCGGATCGGTCTTCATGAGCAGCGGGATCGCAAAGGCGGCAGTCTTCCCGGTGCCTGTCTGGGCCTGTCCTATCATGTCTTTGCCCGTCATCATCACCGGTATGGCGCGGGCCTGGATCGGACTCATCTGCTCAAAGCCCATCTCATTCGTGGCGCGCATGATCTCTTCGGAGATCGGAAGAGAGTCAAAACCCATCGGCATTTCTCCGGCATCAGCTTCATCGGGGACTGCATCCGCCTGTTTTTTCTCCTCTTCTTCGGCTTTGCGGTTCATGGCTTCTATATCCGCTTCAACAGCGGCTAAGGAAGAGAGCCTGTTCCCGCTGCGCGCATTTCTTCTGCTGCCGTACGCAGCTCTTTCTCCTTTGCCGTCCCCGCCTTTATTGTCCGGCCTTTTTGAAGAATGCCCGTAATGCCTGGGCGCTGAGCTGTCCTCATCCTTCTTCCTGCCTGAATAAACGCGCTTTTTCCCCGAAGCGATCTTCTTGCGTCCTTCGAGTTCCGCGCGTGAAAGCCTGCTCTTCTTCTTAAAATCTTCGTTTCCCTGTTTTCCTATCATTATGTTCCTTTCGGTCTTTGAATAGTTCAAAAAAAATGGAGCACATCACACGATGCGCCCCATCTCTGATTGCGGTACTGAGTATAGTCAGCTGCTGTCCTGTTTGTCAATCATTTTATTCGGGAAGTGTGACAGTCAGAAAAATCTATGAGCTGATTGCTGCATTTCCGGAATGGTCCAATACATCATTGATGACGGAATACATATATTCCGGATCGATGGGTTTGGACAGATGTGCATTCATACCCGCCGCCCGGCTCTTTTCCACGTCCTCGTCGAAGGCGTTGGCAGTCATGGCGATCACTGGTACGATCTTTGCATCCGGCCTGTCACAGTGACGTATATTAACCGTTGCCTGCAGGCCGTCCATCACCGGCATGCGGATATCCATCAGGATCACATCATAATATCCGGCCGGATGTTTCAGAAACAATTCTATCGCCTGCATCCCGTTTGCCGCTGTCTCGACTGTAAAGTTCTTTTCTTCCAGCAGCGTCCTGGTGATCTCGGAATTGATAAGATTATCCTCCGCAACGAGCACCCTGCGTCCGGAAAAATCATACGATCGGGTCTCAGGAGGGTCTGCGGCTTCCGGTTCCCGTGCACACTGAAATTCCCGGCCGGAGGACGGCTGTGCTTCCGTATCCTCCTTCAACGGTACATCTACCGTAAATTCGCTTCCGACACCGACAGTGCTGCGCACGCGGACGCTTCCTCCCATCAGCTCCGCCAGATTCTTTGTGATGGCCAGGCCAAGACCTGTGCCGCCAAATACAGTGGTTGTCGTAGTATCTTCCTGTTCAAAGGGTGAGAATATCTTTTCCAGATGATCTTCCCGAATGCCGATGCCGGTATCGCGCACCGTGAACCGTATGACCGACTGTTCCCCCTTTTGGGAAACCGGCCGGATATCCAGTGTCACCTTTCCGGTCTTCGTAAACTTTACTGCGTTTCCGAGGATGTTGAGAAGCACCTGCTGCAGTTTCATAACATCGCCGTAATAAGCCTCCGCGATCCCGCCGGAAACAGTACACTCGTAATGAAGGCCTTTGCTCTTCGTCTGGTTGCTGATCATCATGTCGATGCTGGAGACAAGATCCCTGAACATGAATTTCTCGTTTTTCAGCAGCATCTTTCCGCTTTCGATACGTGACATATCCAGGATGTCATTGATGAGAGAAAGCAGATACCGTGCGGAAAGGCCGATCTTCGCCACGCAGTCAGCCACTTTCTCAGGATTGTCGACGGACTGTGCAGCGATAGCGTCCATGCCGATAATGCCGTTGAGCGGTGTGCGGATCTCATGACTCATCCGCGAAAGAAAATTGGACTTTGCACTGCTCGCCTGTTTCGCTGCGATCAGGGCTGCTTCCAGTTTTTCCCTCGTTTCACGTTCCTGTTCATAAATTTCCGTCACATCGGTCAGGAGAAAAACCAGAACATCCCGATGCTCATCCAGATAAAAAATATCATTTTTCATACGCCGCAGAGGCTTCCCCGGAAGCTGTCCGGCTACCTGCCGCCTGCGGTTGTAGACCGAATACAGGCGCTTGTTTTCCAGCGCCGTTGTAATGGAAGTCAGCGCAAGTTCCCGTTTATACTGTTCGAGATCACATTCCGCCACAAATTCATTTTCCGCTTTTACCAGGGCATCCGAAAACTGCATACCATCCAGAGGGCGGAGATATTCGTCGGTCCCGGAAAGCACATTGTAAACGCCGGTCTGAAGACTGAGTATGGAAACACAGGCATAATCCCTGTGAACGATACTCTCGCTGACCTTTTCCCGGATGACCTTGTCATTCACATCCGAGGTGTAGAAAAAGGCGATCATATCCCCGCTTTCCGGATCCGGCAGTACTTCAACGCTCGTAGAGACCCAGCGGATCTCATCGTTGACCTGCCTGCGATAGCGAAGGACTTTGAAGAAATGTCCCTCATGGATCGCGGCGGAGACCGCATCTGCGCTGCACATGGAAAGGAAGCGTTCTCTGTCCCCTTCATCCGGGATCTTTGCCGCGGTTCTGAACAGTGTCTCCCGGTCGGAGGTCCGAATCTCCGGAGCGGAACCTTTTGTCAGGTTGAAGGAGTAGGATTCAAATACGCCGTTTTCTCTGGAATCCAGGCGCAGACGTTCCTTCCTGATCCTTTCTTCCGCGTTTATTTTATCTGTGACATTTACGGAATATCCCTGCGCACGAACGGTCTTCCCCTCACTGTTCCGTACTGCGGTAACTTTGATCTTTTCCCAGATGAAACCGCCGCTGTATGCAAAACGCACTGTGCACTCGGCATGATCTTCCCCCCGGTCGATCGCCCGGATCATCTCCCGGTAGGCCTCAGCATCAGAAGGAGATACCTTTGTGTAATTCAAAAAATCATCCGGATACTGCTTCCAAACAGTCGGAAGCTGTGAAAAGCGGTCATTCAGCATCAGGTTTTCGCAGCGTCCCTGTCCGGGATAGTATGTAAAAAACTGAAGATCCGTATTCAGCATCGCTTCCTTCAGGGCGTTGCGGCTCTCGGCAAGAGACTCTTCCATCGCCTTCTGCCTGTCCATTCCGGTATAGGCAGCATAATAATACGTGGATCCGTCTTTCTCATATGCCGTGCGGAACCGCAGACCGACCCAGTGGAGTTTGCCATCGTCTCCGACCGTCCTGTAATTGATATTGCCTGTCGCTCCGGGGTTTTCCAGAATCCTCTCGAATTCCGCCATGACCGCCGGTCTGTCGGCTTCAAAAACCATGGTAATCGTGCGAACGCCGATCAGTCGGTTCGGATCTGTCTGTTTTATATGGTGGATAGAGAGGCAGCCTTCATTCGCATAGTCCAGATATGCATGTCCTTCGCGGATATGGAAAATGGAAGCGCCGCCGGGGATGTGGCTGAGGAGGTCAATATAATCTTCCGCACTTTTGACCTGTTCCTGCAGAATAACTTCACCGGAAATATCCCTGCCGATCCCGTACAGCCCGATAACCCGTCCGCATTCATCGTGGACCGGGTATTTCCATGTTTTGACCCATCTTTCCCTGCCGTTCTCGTCCGGCAGGCGTTCCGCCAGGCCGTTGATGGGGCTGCCGCTTTCCAGGACCTGTATATCATCACGGCGATATTTTTTGGCAATTTCCGCAGGAAAAATATCGAGGTCGGTTTTTCCGCTCAGTTCGGCGGCGGAGGCCAGGCCCGCCATCCTTGCGAATGCTTCCGAACCGCCGTGGTAGACAAGCTTTGCGTCTTTGAAGAAAAAGTAATCCTCGTTATTACGCATCAGTTCACGCAGCGTGCCGTTCAGGAGACTCTGTTCTGTGTGTTCCTCTTCTTTCAACGCAAGTTGCCTCGCTTCCCACGGATAATAATATTAATTTTATTTATTTTTTGCATAATTTCAACTGTATTTTACCTGACAGGCAAAATCTCATCCGTAAAGTGATTTTTAAAACTGTAAACCCTTTCAGCAGCATTATCGTTAAATCATGTATAATTAATAGCAATATGAAATCCATACCAGGGGGCCGGAATGAAAAAATTCATATCTGCTGCTGTCATCATTGCACTTCTTCTTGTTTTCCCATGCTGTTCTGTCAATGCGGCGGCTCCTTCCGGCGACCGGATCCTGCAGGCATACTACAATAAACTCGTCAAACTTAAGGGGACCGTGCCAAAAGATATGACCTTTTCCCTTACCTTCGATGAAAACAGTCCGCTCATATATTCAAAGTTCAAAACCGGAATGCTTGGCCGCAGTTTTGCCGACCTTAACAATGACGGCAGTCGTGAGATGCTTGTATATTGGATCAATTCCGCGTACATGCTGAATGTAAAGATCTATACGGTAAAAAACGGCAAAACCGTTCTGATCAATAAAAATGTTCCCATCTCTTACAGGTTTACGTTCGGCGATGATACTCTGCAGGTGGCATGGGCTTGCAGCGGCGCAAACGCAATTGTCTGTGTATCGGACTTCTCCACCGGTGACGGCGTTCAGGCTGATCCTGTGGCAAATGTACATATCTATGGTCTGAAAGGCAATAAACTGACCGTGATCGATGACAGGAATACACTGGGCCGGGCAGATCTGATCGGCGGCAGCGTTTGGGCTGACGCGGAAAAAGGCATCAATCTGCAGCCTGTCACAGATCATGATGCCTGCCCGATTTTTGATTACGCGGCGACGCTTCCAAGGCTTACCGCCATCTGGGATCAGTATATCGCCGCTGCTCCGTTCTCTGTTCTCTGCAATCCGGAACATGATCCTGCCCTGGATGCCGGGAACCCCCTGACCCGGCCTCTGAGCGAAAGCGATCCTGCCTTTACAGTCGGCCTGATCTTCCGAATGTCACAGATCAGAGGCAAAACAAGATCCGACGGCAGCATCTATTCCGGGAGATACGATATGAATGACACCGGAGATGACTCCTGCGTTTACGGGTATTACGACACCTTTCAGACAAAATAGGCACAAGCCGGAATTCTATTTCTTGAAATACGGTGTATTACAGGGCGCATTCCACATTGCCAGAAGTTCGTCGTCCATGCGCGCGATAAACATCTGAAAACCTGCAGCTTCCTGAACGGTGAGCAGATTGCCTTCATAATTAGCTGCAATTTCAATATTCTTTTCCTTAAGATAAGAGGCGCAGCGGCGATAGACAATGAACAGTTCCATCATCGTGGTCGCACCCATTCCATCCAGTACCAGCATGATCTTTTCACCGCTTCGGATCTGGAGGTCCCGCAGCAGCGCATCCAGCATGATTTCGGCTGTTTCATCCGCAGTTTTCAGCTTCGTCCTGCCGCCGCCCTCCTCGCCGTGCTGGCCCATTCCGATCTCCATGTCATCCTCTCCGAACTCCGCCAGCAGTTTCCCGGTAACAGGGTGCGTTGCTCCGCGGACGCCGACAGTCAGTGTTGCCATCTGATCCGCAAACCGCTGCCCGATGGCCGCAACTTCATCGACACTCTTTCCCATGGCTGCTGCCGCTCCGACGATCTTGTATAAAAGAATGCAGCCTACCAGTCCGCGCCGGTCACGGCCGCGGCTGCGGGGTGCACTGGAAATATCCTCCTGGGTGATGATTTCATGTACGTCGATCCCGCGCGCCCGGCAGGCCGCAGTAGCACGTTCACCGGTCAGCAGGTCGCCCTCATGATTCAGCACAACAAAGATGACTCCTTTGCCTCTGTCCGCCAGTTCCAGCGCCTTAATGGCAATGTCTTCCTCCGGAGCGACAAAGATATCCCCGGAAATAGCCACATCCAGCATTCCTTCTCCGACAAATCCGACAGGGGCCGGTTCATGACCGGAGCCTCCCATTCCCACGACAGTCACACGGTCAGCCGTCGCAAGTGCGTTACTGA
Source organism: Lachnospiraceae bacterium (assembly GCA_022652545.1). Classification (GTDB taxonomy): domain Bacteria; phylum Bacillota; class Clostridia; order Lachnospirales; family Lachnospiraceae; genus CAG-791. The sequence goes on along the minus strand of JALCRM010000001.1, from coordinate 330,079 downwards.
CAGTCAGCCGACGCTCCTTCAGGGTAACAAGGTCCCGGTTGGCAACGGCAAAGCCTTCCAGCAGCTCATCTGTCACATCCTGCGGATTATTGATGAATTTCTTCATTTCAGGCCCTCCTTCTCTACTGCGGGATAAACCGGCGCAGCGTTGCATACAGCTGCTGTACATCGATCGGCTTGATCGTATATGCATTCATGCCGCTGTTCAGCGCCTCATGCACGTCTTCTTCAAAAGCGTTGGCGCTCATGGCTATGATGGGAAGATCGCTGTCGGCACGCTGCATGGCACGGATCTCCCTCGTCGCTGTGAGACCGTCCATTACCGGCATGCGGACATCCATAAGAATTGCCTTATATATTCCGGCATCAGAGTTTGCAAACATTTTACAGGCTTCCTCTCCGTTGGAAGCAATGTCCACGCGGAAATCGGCTTTCTCCAGCAGGTACTTTGCGATTTCGACATTCATGGCATTGTCTTCCGCAAGCAGGACCCTGCTGCCATGAAAATCATATGTCTCCTCTGCATTATGCTGCGGCAGCACGGCCGCATCGCCGGGCACGGAATCCGATATCCGCAGCGGCAGTGTGACGGTAAAAACAGAACCCCTGCCGGGTTCCGATTTTACGGAGATCGTTCCACCCATCATCTCTGTCAGACTCCTGCAGATGGCAAGGCCCAGACCGGTACCTTTTATTTCGCTGTCAAGTGCACGCTTTTCCTGGGCAAAAGGATCGAACAGGTGCGGCAGAAACGCAGGGGAAATGCCGCATCCGGTATCCTTCACGTCAAAACACAGAAGATCGGAGGACCCTGAAGCGTTTCCCCGGACAGAGATGGAGATTTTTCCGTTTTCCGGAGTGAACTTGACCGCGTTTCCTACAAGATTCAGCAGTACCTGCTGGAGTTTGAGCACATCACCGATATAGACAGAATGCAGACCGGCGTCCAGATGACATTCAAACGCAATATGCTTTTCCGAGCACTGTGAAGAAACGACCGCAGTGATACCTTCCATAAACTCCGCGATATTAAAGGCGGCCTCCTTAAGTGCCAGCTTTCCGCTCTCAATACGCGACATATTGAGAATGTCGTTGATGAGCGCAAGCAGGAAGCGTGAGGAAGCCTCTGCCTTTGAGAGATGATCGCGCACCTCAGGACAGATATCCTGTTCCATGCTCATTTCAATATAACCTATGATCGCATTGAGCGGTGTGCGTATATCATGGCTCATTCGGGACAGGAATTCACTCTTGGCGGCACTGGCCTGCTCGGCGGCGCGCATGGCGGTAAGCAGTGCCTCTCTGTTTTCTTCCGAACGGTTATGTTCCTCCGTCACATCGCTGCTCACCAGTGCGATGGTCTTTGTTTCCTTGTCGAGCCAGCTCAGCCAGAACTTTTTATACTTTCTTTTATGTTCAGAAGTCTCAACCGTACAGAAATATTCCAGGTCCTCATTTTCTTCCAGTTCATCCAGAACAGAACTGATACGAAAGCGCGCGAGCATCTGCTCCTGCTCCTCCGGCAGTACACAAGTCCGGATCAGCTTTCCCATATCTTTTTCAAAATCATCCCCATGATCCGTGAGAAAAGGCCCATTCAGATGATTTGAGGTAAGCACCCGATAGGCACCGCGCTTTCCGTTGATCAGGCAGATGTTCTCATAATGACTGCGTACAAACAGATCCAGCACCTGCTTCTGGATATGGACATCCTCTGCATCGGTAGAAATATCCAGAATGGCCATGTACAGCGTTCTACGGTTCTCCTGCGTATCCACCGTGGCCGTAGCGGAGACACGGACATAATCGCCTGCGATCGTCCGGAGCCGCATACTGATCTGAAAACCTGAAAGGTTGCGCAGAGAATCTTCCACGGTGTGCAGAACCTGGCTTCTGTCGTCAGGGTGGATGCATTCATAAGGGTCGCTCTTGTAAACAGCGGAAAGCTGCTCTTCCGTTCCGCGAAGCAGTCTGCCTAACCCCTGGCTGACAAAAACAGGGATCAGTTTACGGTTGTTGATGGTATCGAAAGCTACGATCCCGCCGGGTGTGTTATTCATCACACCGAGCAACTGTGAATAGACATGATCCAGCTTCTGCTGGCGTTCCATACGGGTATTTACATCATTGAACAGTATGCACAGCATGCTCTGTCCTCCGCTGTGCAGTTCCACGTTCAGATTGATCTCCATCCAGCGGTACTTACCGGATGCAGTACGAACTCTGGCGACTGTTTGAAAAAGGCCGCCGCTTATACATGCCTTATAAAAAAGCAGGGAGAAATTCTCCACATCCTCGGGGTGCAGAAAAGCCGGAGCTGGAGAAACAAGTTCCCCGGTAAAGCTGTCCTCTGTTTCACCCAGCAATTCGCAGAGCGACTGGTGGATGAAAACCGGATGCCAGCTTTCCTCCTCAAACCTGAACAATCCTGCACGAGCCGGGATCAGACGCAGGTATTCTGTACTTAGCTGCAAAGGACTGGCGGAGTTTTCCATAGTGATTCTCCTTGAAAAACAGTTTATATCACACCGCTTTGCGAATACTTATGTCTCTGAAATTCATACACTGCCAGAGGTCATCAAAACTAAGTGCGGGATTTCTGGCCGTTGCGCTGATAAGCTGGATCAGCAGATAGGCAGCTGCATCTGTTTTTGCCGTAAGCTGCAATTCGTTTCTGTCTATCTCCGCCGTCAGGAAATCCGCCACTTTATTCTGCAGGTCTTCAAGGCACTTCTCCTTGAAGACCCGGTTCTCTTCCGTCTGGCTGAGCAGGTTCATTGCCGAATACCGGTAGACCTGTTCAAAATTACAGATCTGAACATAAATAAACTTCAATTTCTCATAAAGGGATCGGCTACTCTGTATTTCAGAGTCGATCGATCTCATGATTTTCATCCAGTCTTCCATCATGATCTGCCGCACCAGATCGTCCTTGCTGTCAAAATACCGGTAAAAGGTTCCGAGTGCCATCCCGCACCCGGACGTCAGATCGCGTACATTGAATCTTCCTGCCAGCCCGTCCCGGTTCTGCAGCAGGAAATTTTTCCCGTATTTCATCAGGGATCCCCGGGCATTTTCGAGTTTTTGCGCCATATCGTTCTCCCGTATGAACATTGTTCACATATATTGTAAAACGCACCGTTTAGCCTGTCAAACAGCTTCCCATGCTGCCGTACGCAAAAAGGCGGGTGCTTTGCACTCGCCTCTGCACATTGTTATAGCTGCTTCCTCGCATTTACTGCAGGTAATTGATATACGGCTCCAGGCGCTCCTTCAGATCGGGGATCTGTCCGGATCCGACGGCTTTTGTCTTGATTTCCGTGGAATGCTCCAGTTTTCCGTCCCAATGCAGTCTTGACCGCTTTTTCTGCGCCTCTGAAAATTCCGCTTGTATTTTGCCGTCTTTTACCACCAGGCTGCCGGTAATTCCGCAGACCGGGCATTCCACCTGATCTGCCGCTCTGTTCTGCGGGACCGACAGCAGACTGCAGTGGCAGACAGGGCAGACGCCTTCGGTATCCCCGCGCCACTTTGTCCGTTCCTCTTCCGTTTCAGAGACAAGCGCAGCGGCTATATTCCGTCCTGTCTGACGCATCCGCTCCATTTCCGTCTCGTTCCCGACAACATGTTCGCAGGCCATGGCGCCGTAATATTCATGCATGTCGATCACATCGATGCCCATGGACATCGTGATCTCATACATGGTCGGCAGCATGAACGACAGCCAGTTTTTCGTCATGGCACCGCCGACGGAAACAAGAGCCCCGACTCTTTTCTTAAAGCTGCGGACATCGGGCAGCTGTTCCGCAGGCTGACCGGCTGCGAGGCCCTCTTCATACCTGGCTTTGCGGAATGTGATGTCATGGGAAGGTCCGAGCCTGTCGCAGACGCTCTTGAAACGGCCGGTGGGACTCATGACATAAGTCGGAGATCCGGCGATCAGCGCGTCGCATTCCATGATCGCTTCGTCCAGGATATGGAGATCATCCTTGATCGGGCAGCCTCCCTTCCCCCGCCCGGTCGTCATCCCGACAACACAGGAAATACAGCCTGTGCAGGGTTTGATATCGAGGTCATCCACATGGATGAACTGCACGTCGCAGCCGGCTTTTTCGCATTCCATCAGCGCAGCTTTTACCATAATATCCGTATTTTTGTTTTTCCGTCCGAACGAAAGACCAAGTACCTTTTTCTGTGCCATCTGTTTTTCCTCCGCGGGGTAAACTTACGGTCCCCTGATCTGTACTGCCTGTGAACCTGCTCTGTGTCTTCAGCTTATCACTACGTCCCGTTCCCTGATCCCTTCCAGCGGAACCGGTATATAAGCTGTCCTTGTCGCCACCGTCAGCCTCACACGATGCTTTCCCGCAGGCAGGCCGCCGTCCTTCATGACTCTTATATACATCGGGTCACCATATTCCCATTTATAGTCCGTGACCGTTTCGGCTTCCTTCAGGGTAAACCAGTCGATCCGGTCCAGCGATACCTGGATGTTCTCCGGATCTTCCTCTGTTCCGTCCGCCGAAATTTTTACATATTCCAGCATGGAGAGCGGAATGCCCCTGTAATAAGTGATCAGTGTCTGGAGTTCATAGCCTGTCGTTCTGCCGTTTTCTTCCACATTTCTGCAGCTGTCCTTTATGAACACATTATTGTCAAACATTCTCGCCGCTTCCTCCCGCCTCTCAGGCGCCGTGTTTTTCCTGCAGGCATTTCCGGAGATATGCCTGCTGCATCGCCACCTGCTGCTTCTCCTGCATCGGATGACCGGGAAGTGTGAACCGGTTTCCTTCGTATTCCGTGGAGACGTAGCCGTGGAAATTCTTTGCGTCAAGATATTCCAGCAATCCTTTGTAATCCATCGAATATTCCGGTCCTTCAGGTGTCATTTCAAACATCTTCAGATGGAAGTGCCTGATATATGGCATATATTCGTCCATTACCGAGAAAGGAAGATTCTCGTACCCGTCGCACAGCGGAACGAACATTCTGTCATGCTCCGTCCGACAGGCCGTCTGCAGTTCATTCGGATACTTATAGTCATTTTTACGGAGTACGGCATGCAGATCGGTGCCCGCTTCAAATAAGGTGTCGATATAGTCGAACACCTCCGGACTGGTGCCGTTCTGCGTCTCATAAGCACGCACCACCCTCGGGAACCGCCGGCAGAAGATGCCGGTATCGATCACAACACCCGCATATCTGCTGTCCAGCCTCTTTACTTCATCCAGGAATTCCCTGGTGGCCTGTACATCGAACGCCATGGCCGCGTGCACTTCGATGGCAAGCGCCACATCGTATTTCTCGCAGACAGGCATCAGCGGCTCCAGTACCCAGTAGGGAACCATGGATACCAAACGGATCAGGTGGATCCCCATTTCATGGGCTTCCGCGATTTCTTTTGCGAGAAGGCCGATGCATTCCCTGTGCGTAAGTGTCCGGTTCTTATAAAGATTTGTGTTCAGGAACACATCTGCTATGACCGGTGTAAGACCTGTTTCACGAATGAGCGCGTTCCATGCCGATATCGTCTCAGGTGACGCTTCCGGCGCGCCTTTGATCATCTGGTCCGGCAGGATCTCCACCCCCTGCGCCCCGCAGTCCTTTACATAATGCATGATATCCGAAAGTGACATGCGTTTATTCAGATACTCATCCTGCAAACTGTACAGGCTGACACATGTTTTGATGTCTGACATAGTCTTCTCCCCGCTCTCTTTCAACATACCTTCTAATGACGCCCTGAAAAGGCCGTTACTGTTCTCCGCGCTTTACCCGGAGCTGCGTGCGGATCTCGTCTGCGTCATGGTCAGTCATATTCCAGAAGAGACAGATCAGCGCTGCAGCGATAAACAGGATCGCAGGAATCAGGTTTACGATGGTATTGATCCCCTGCATGGTCTCCGCGGACTGAGCGGCGTTGGCCTTGTAACCGACCATAAAAAGAAGCGGAACTCCGACTGCACCGCCGATGGCATTGCCCAGCTTGGTGGCCAGTCCGTAGGTCGCATATGCTGTGCCGTCTGTACGAACGCCCTTTTTGAGTTCCATATAATCCACGGAATCCGCCACCATGGAAAGTGTCATCGGGAAGCCTACATTAAATACTCCGAAGACGATATCGCCGGCGATGACCATGGGAATATTGTCGAACGGCGCCAGCCAGATGATGAGCAGACCCACTGCCTGGATAAGCATGGAAATCATCAGGACATTCCTCTTCCCGTATTTTTTGGCAAAAAACGGGACGAACAGGGAACCTATCACCGCACCGATGGAGGGGATCGTCATGATCAGCGCGATCAGTGTAAAAGAGTTCAGGCAATAGATCACGTAGAATGCCGTCACCGCGATCCTTCCCATGAAAGCCGTCATCTGTACTGCCATGATCGCGAATACGATCATAAGATATTTATTGGTGAAAAGATTGCGCATGGTCTCGACAAACGAGAACTTTGCCGCTTCCTGGGCTGCTGTACGGCCGACGACTTCCCTGGATGTAAAGAAAACGATCAGGAACAGCGGGATGGAAATGATCGAATAGATCAATGCCGTCATCATATATCCGTGTCCGGTGGCGACCTGCGCACCGGCACCTGAAAACTTCAGCATCAGGCCGGCGGAAAGAGCATTCACAATGATCATGCCGATATTCATGCCGATATTTCTGGATGTATTGATGACATTGCGCTGGTTGGCATCTTCCGACATAACACCCGAAAGCGCACCGTACGGAATGTTGACCAGTGTATAGAGCATGCCCGCTGCAATGTATGTAAAGCCTGCCCATACGGCACCGGATGCAGTGCTGCCGCTGAAGGGATTTGTGAATGTCAGGACCGCAAACACCGCCAGTGCGGGACATCCGAATGCGATCCAGGGGCGGAACCGCCCGAATCTGCTTTTGGAATTCTCCGCGATCGCACCCATCATCGGATCGTTGACGGCGTCCCAGATCCTCGCGATCAGCATGATCGCCGCGATCACGCCGGGGCCGAGGCCAACGACATCCGTATAGAAAATGGAAAGATAGGAACCCACAAATGTCCACACGAACTGGGATGCCAGATCGCCGAAGCCATAACAGATGACGGCTGCCTTTGAAGCTCTCTTAAAGTTATCCATGTTTTTCCTTCCTTATGCCTTGAGAATTCAGGATATGCCTGCACTCATGCTTTTCTTCCCAGGGCGTCCGGACCGTCCTGCCTGTTTCTGAATATGATACTAAACTTCTTTTTTCACCCGGGCTTTCCAATGATTCCGTAAAACGCTTTGTTTGTTGCGATCTGCTTTCAGGGCATAAAAAATCCTGCAACAAACGAGCTTCATTTGTTGCAGGTCCCCGATCCTGCCGGCATTGCAGGGTATATTCTTTTTATATCAGACGGCTGCCATAACAGGCCTCTGCCATTAATAGATATGGATCAGGACGACTTCATTGGCGTCCAGCGTCACGGAAACAGACAAAACACCTTTCTCCGGATCCGCCGTCTGCCTCACCAGTTCCATCCTCGGATAGCAGGAAGTCCGCAGATACCGGATATCCTGGCTCGTCAGTTCCCTGTCATACCCCAGTTTTTTCCATTCTCCCAGAATACTTCCTTCTCCGTCCCGTATGCGCCTTTTCCTGACGTTGTATTCCCTTCCGGCTTCCATATCGGCAACCGTGAATGTGATTTTCAGAGGCTTCAGGTCTGAAAAAACCTCACCGGGAATATTCAGCGGATCATCCTCCAGCCGGATATTCTCTCCGGATAGGAAATAGCGCTGGCTGAACCACTTCAGGTTTGAACACAGGATAAAATAATCCCGGTCTTTTTTCCGCGTGATCAGAACATGCTCTTTTTCCAGGATGACGTTATCGCCCATATGCTCCATCAGCTGCAGTGCAAAGAATCCCGGTTTTCCTATCGTATCCTTGGTCAGCAGTCCGATACCGCCGTCTGCTATACCGCAGAAATCCGCGTAACTGCTGATCCAGTCAGAACCTGTCATAATGCAGACGAGATCGACGCTGTCCCGGGTCTCTCCCAGCTTCTCGGCAAAATAAGCCGCACGGAACGAACTGTCGTTCAGGATATTCCGGTCGGAGATCGTATGGTTCCACTCGCTTACGCATACTTTCATATCCGGAATGCCGACGTTGTCCAGCAGTTCATGGATCATTCCGACCTGCTCCCTTTCCGAGCCCGCATCGGCCGCGATCCATTTGCTTACGGTTTTGCCTTCCCGATACGGACGGTAAGGATACAGTATGATCGACACATAATCCGGAAGCAGTTTATCCTGTCTGCACTGCTCCAGGAAACAGCGTAGATAATCCCAGTCCCAGTAAATCACCGCCCCGATCGCGGCGATCCTGGCCTCGGGCAGTTCCTCCCGCATCAACCGGCAGAAAAAGCCATAGGCGGCTGCATATTCTCCGGGCTTTCCGCCGTCAAAATAATAGCAGGCCTCCTCACTGTCATGTATACCGTCCCTGGATGCTTCGAAGATCCACCCCGAGACGACTTCCCTGCCATAGCGGCGGATAATATGCTGAATGAAGGAACGCAGCATGTCTTCCCAGGACCCTCTGTCCTCAAAGACAATGTACTCTTCTTCCTTATGTACGATCTCACTGCCGGAGCGCACGATGGTGTCGGGACGCCGTCCGATGTCCAGATAGACATTCAGGTGGTGTTCCGTGAAGAAATCGAGGACCTGGTCCACCATGCTGAAGTTATAGGTCCCCGCCGCATTTTCGTCTGTGATCTGCAGTTTCCGGGAAAACACATTCCATAACCTGACGTATCTGAAGTGCAGGTTTTCCTGCAGATACAGGATATGATACTGGATATTTGCCAGCGTCGCATCGTGAAATGATCCTATATTGATGACTTCATCCCACTTCTGCGTAAACGGCTTCCCCCCGTCCTTCCCGGAAAACAGCACCTCCTGCCGCTCTTCCGGTCCCTCTGCGGTCACCCGCTGTTCCGGCAGTTCCCGGGCTTCGTCCCCGGATCCGGTAAAAGCCGGGCGTTCCGCCAGTTCCTGCAGCAGTGCATTATCCTGCTGCTCTTTCCTGTGCTGCTCCGTCTCCGCTGCGTCACGATGCCTGCTGCGGTAATCCGAGGGTGAACAGCCATACGCCATCCGGAATTTCCGGCTGAAAACAGATGCCCCTGAGAAGCCGTTTTCCAGGGCGATCCTGGTCAGACTGCTGTCTGTATACATCAGCTGCAGCATGGCAGAATGCAGCCGCACCTGATCGACAAAATCAGCAAAATAGATCCCCGTATGTTTTTTATAGATCCTGGAAAGTGTGGATGTCGAAACATACATCGTTTCCGCCAGGGAAGAAAGACTGATTTCGCTTCGATAGTTCTCCAGTACATACCGGATGATCTCCCTGGTCCTGAAATCCTCACTCCTTCTTTCGGGGGCATCTCCCTCTTCATGCGTTGCATGATTCTCAAGAAGACAGTCCAGCAGTTTCAGAAGAACGCTCGCCGTGAGACAGGACATACTGTTCCGGCGATGGATCCAGTATCTGATGAGCTCACAGAAGATCGTACGCAGATCCTCATAGGAGTGGATCCGGTCTGTTTCACTGTTGCAGCAGAGTAAAATATTCTCCGAGCCGGTGGCTCGGGAAAAAAGTTCCGGAGAATACCTTGCTTCCGCAATCGTAACTTCATTCTTCCCTGCAGAATCGATCTCATAGGGAAAGCCCGGCTCGATCAGCAGAATCCCGTTCTCACCGAAATTCATCCGGTTGCCGCCGACGCTGATACGCGCTTTTCCGTCCACGATATACAGAAGGATCATCTCCATGCTGAGATCCTCCTGCAAATGCGCTGCCTTCACGATTTTGAAATCAAGTTCCGGGATCCTGGCCATCCGTATGCCTCACTGGATTCTGTCATTCCGCCCCGAAAAACTTTTCCATAAAGCGGTCATTGAATTCCTTGCCGGGCTTTGAGAATTCCATGGTCGTTTTCCGTACCTCGTCGGACATGGACGATTTCATAATGTACGTATACTCCATGATCTCCCTCTTCCGCTCTTCTCCCTGCGGATTTGCCTCATCGACGGTCAGACAGGAGATCCCGCGTTTCTTTGCATGCAGGATATAAGCGGCAAGCTTTCTTTGGAAATCGCCGTCGTCCGCGATGCCGGTCCATGCGTTTTCCGCAAAGGCATAAAGTCTCGGAAACAGCCGTTTTTCAAGTGCTTCGTTATTTTCAACATGCTCTGTCCACAGGCAGCATTCCATCCCTGCCATGCCGCCGGCTGTGCAGGCTGTCCCGCGGATCTTCGGTATGCAGTGCCTGACTCTTTTTTCCGACGTCATGCCGCAGGGATAGTCAAAATACAGTTCAAACATATCGGAATAAATATACTTCCCGCCTTTGCCGATATAGGCAAGCATTGTATCCGCATACTGGACACTCCAGAACTGGATCCTCGTATCCTCTGCATTCCATTTGAAATTTCCGGCCTCCAGGGTGTCGTTCCAGCAGATCGTTTTCTTGCCGTACTTCTTCAGGATCTCCCTGATCCGGTCGGTAAAATAGCCCTGCAGCTGCCGTGTGCCGGTGAGTTTCTCCTCTTCCATCCTCCTTTGGCAATCCGGGCAGATCTTCCATTCTCTGTCCGGCGTCTCATCTCCGCCGATATGGAACCATTCCGAAGGAAACAGAGAAGCGACCTCTCCCAGCAGGTTTTCCAGAAATACAAAGGTCTCTTCTTTCCCCGGGCACAACACAATGGGGTATATCCCTCCGGACTCTGCGAGAGACACTTTTTGCCCTGTACAGCCATACATGGGATAAGCTGCAAGGATCGAGGTAGTATGCCCCGGCATATCAATTTCCGGTATGATCTCCACTCCCCTTATCCTCGCAAATTCCACGACCTCCCGGATCTCCTGCTGCGAATAATATTCCTTCCCGCACTGTTCATGAAGTCCCGGATAGATTCCTGATTCTATCCGGAATCCCTGATCATCAGACAAATGCCAGTGCAGGACATTCATCTTCACTGATGCTATTTCTTCAATGACTTTTTTCACTTCCTGCACCGTGAAGAAATGCCGTACACAGTCGAGCAGCAGCCCGCGGTATCCCAGACGCGGACTGTCCTCCAGCTGCATAAACCGAAGTCCGGTGTCATTGCGAAGAAAAGCCGATACCGTTGTCAGCGCCAGGACAACTCCTTTTTCCGAAGAAGCGGTGATACAGATGCCGCTGCTGCTCACATCGATCTGATAGGCTTCCTCCGGAATGCCGGATTTTCGGACAAGCCTGATATCGGCCGTCTTTCCGGCGATCTCCGTAAAACGATACTTTCTTCCGCTTCTCTCACAGAAAGCCTGCACACACCAAGGGGCAAACCCGCCCTGTTCCAGCAGAAACGTCTCCGGCAGACAGTAACTTCCGTCGCAAAACACGCATCGGCCGTTGATCTCCGGTATCACATCAGAGGACCTCATGGCATCCTTTTCACACATAATTTCTGCACTTCTCCTTCCGTGATCCCGTTCTCGCTGAAAGAATCCACCCTTACATAGTATTCCGTGCCTTTTACCAAAGCGCCTATCCTTATATGATGATTATACAGCATACGGCTGTGATATAGTTTTTCCGGCCGATGTCCCCAGAGGACCAGATGACCGGCTGCATCATCGTCTTCTATATCAATCTGCATATCGATCTCCGAGGTCCTGGCAGCAAGAAATGCGGCTTTCTCCGGCAGGTTTCCGCGGCCTCTGCCAAAAACCCGAAAACCGCTGATACATGGCTTCCTTCCATAGGGGACTTCATAAACAGACAATTTCAGATAACGGAGCGGCAATGGCCGGTCCGGTTCGACGATGTCATGTGCCAGATCGGTGACAGCTTGCGTTTTATCCTGCAGGCAGATGTACTGCTGTCCGTCCGCAGACCCCTCCAGTTTCCATCGGGTACGGAGCTTTCGCTTTTCGATACAGCGGGTATCGGCACTGTGCAGAAAGCCTTCGGGAGCAGCCGCATCGATCTTATCATCCGCAAAATTGACCTGAACCAGCGCGACCTCAAAGACTTTCCCCAGATCGATCTGCAGCCAGGGAATATCTTCCGGGCCCGCGGCTTTCCACCATGTCCGCACATCTTCTTCACAGGCCTTTTCCGGTCCGTACCCTGCGGCAAAGGAAGAAGCAGATGCTTTTTTGCCGAAGCTCAGCAGCATCCATTCGGGTCTCTGCCACGGGTCTCTCTTTTCTTTTACAGGACAGACCGGCCAGTCGCCATACCGCTGGTTGCAGAAAAGCTCGCCGTCGCGGTCGATGCCCGCCGGCCATATTCCGACGCGGCGCTCAAAGTTATGGTTTACGCTGATCCGCATCGTTCCGGCATGCCATAAATTTCCATACGGATCCGAAAAAGTAGATCCGTGCCCCGCTCCGGGAAAAAAGCCTCCCGGATTATAGGAGTACGGATTGTTGACCGCGGGATGAAACGGTCCCAGCGGATGATCCGACTCGAACACGCCATCGCCGTATATGTTGTACTGCGTCCCCGCAAAAGCATACTGGAGATAATATCTTTCCCCGAACCTGCTCATCCACACTCCCTCTATGTAAGGAGCCTGCCGCAGTATCCCCCGTATTACTTTCGCCATTCCTTCCGGTACATCCTCTGCCTTCTTCCCGCGCGTCTTCAGAAAACCGGAATACCTCTGTTCCAGTTCTTCCTCGGATACCGGCAGTATGGTATTGTCCTCTCCGAGACGCTCATATCCTCTGCTGAAGGGATCACTGCAGACCAGATCGACCGGCTGTCCGACCGGAAGCATGCTGTCAGGATCCAGTTCTACGCCCCTGATCGGGATCTCATCCGAACACCCCCAGTAAAAATATAAACGTCCGTCTTCATCCCTGAACAGATCGGGATCCGTGAAAGTAAAATTCTCAGGGATCTCTTCATACGGCCCTTTCAGGATATCCTTTGTCCTGTAAAAGCTGCAGTGCCTGTCATCCGAAGCTGTAAAAAGGACATATTCCCCTGCGACTTCCGCATCCGGGGCATAGCCGTAAAGAGGCAGGTCCTCCGGAAGCATGTGCTCCTCCCAGCTGACCAGGTCATCCGACACCCAGACGCTGAGCGTCATAGATGCAAACAGATAGTAACGGCCTTTGAAGAAGATCACTGTCGGATCTGCCGCCTCACGGTTTACTGTTATCTTCCCGTCAGACATCGGTTCTTTGTTGAACTGGTAACGGTAGTTTCCGTTTACCGGATTACAGAATGATCTTTGCATCCTTCAGTCCCTCGCCCCTGACGGTCACTGTCACAGGTGCCTTATCCTTCTTAACCGCAGCCAGGCTTCTCCCGTACCAGGTCGTATAACTGCCGGTACAGAAAGAATCTTCGGTGCGCGGATCCGCGCTGCCGAACCCCAGCAGTCTTCCGCCTTCGACATTTACCGAGAGCGTCCTATCCGCGTTGCATTCGATCTCGCCGTTCTGTCCTGTCAGGTCAATGTCCAGGTACAGGATGCCTTCTTCGGGGACAAACTGTTTCTCCCGGCGTATCGTTATCTTCGTTCCCGGGTCAGCCGAACGCAGCGCACTTTCCGAAATGTACGCACCGTCCGCATCATACAGGACTGCCTTTAATTCACCCGGCGTATAGGCTGCAGAAAATACTGTTTTCATTTTGTCCAGCTGCTGTCTTCCGACGCTTTTCCCGTTGATGAACAGCTCCGCTTCCGCACCCGCTCCGAATACCTCTATCTGTGCCGGATTCCCTTCACAGTGCGCATATGACCAGTATGGCAGCGCGTTTGAGCCGCGCCACATGGCCTTCGCCGGTTCTTCCTCCGGATGATTGACCGGAGCCACACCGATATAGGGAATTTTGCGGGCTTTCCAGATCACGGATGCGTATCCGGCCTCGGCATTGTCATTGCCGAGAATGTCGAAAGCACCCGTATCCGCAAGCAGCCAAGGATATCCTTTATGGAATGCTGCCCCGTCCTTTTCGAAGGTCCAGGCTCCTATTCCTGCTTCGCCCAGATAATCCCACGCCGTCCACATGAAGTCTCCGATCAGATACGGATATTTTTCTACAAGAGGCCAGTTATCAGCCAGTTTATAGCAATAGGTCTCCGTGCCGACCACGATCCTGCCGGGATGTTTTTCTCCCTCCGCGGCATACCTGGAAGATGCGTAATTATAACCGGCTATATCCAGGATATCCAGGATCGGCGATGAGACCTTGTCGGCGCCGTCGCCCGCGGCCGCTGCGTTCATACGTTCACCGCCCTCAGACATCATTTTGTTGAAGGCAGTGCTGTCCATCCCGTTGCCATTTTCTTTGTTTTCGCTTCCGGAACCGCCGGTCAGGTCGATTCCGATGGATGCCATATACAGAAGCGTCAGGTTGATCCCTGCAGTCACCGGCCTTGTGGGATCGTTGCTGTGAAAGGATCCGACCAGTTTTCTGCCCGTTTCAACGCCCTTTTCTTCCATCGGCTCCGTGACTTCGTTCCCGATGGAATACATGATTACGCAGGGGTGATTGAAGTCTTTTCTGACCATTGCCTCGGCATCTTCCAGACAATGCTCTTCAAATCCGGAGGCATAGTCATAGCGGCTTTTGTGCTTATACCACATGTCCCAGCCTTCGTCCATCACATACATGCCGAGGACATCGCAGGCTTCCAGAAGTCCCCTGCACATCGGATTGTGAGCTGACCTGACCGCATTGAAACCTGCCGATCTCATGCGGCTGATACGGCGGAATTCAGACTCCCTGTATGTTTCTGCCCCGAGGATCCCGTTGTCGTGATGAATGCATCCGCCCCGTAATAGTGTTCTTTTCCCGTTTACAAAGAACCCGTCTTTATTCCAGCTCAGTTTTCGTATGCCGAATGAAACGGCCTGTTCATCGAGGACTTCCCCGTCCCGCTTCAGCAATACCCTGCATTCGTAAAGATCCGGGTGCTCCGCGTCCCAAAGTGCGGCATGATCTATCTCAAATTTCTGATGATCACCCATGCCTTCGGCAACTGTTTCTCCGCAGCGGACAATTTCAACTTCCGTTTCGGTCTTTCCGTCTCCGCCGGTGTATGCAGCATCGACCGCTATCCTGGCCGGATCGGTACTGAGCGTCGTCACACGGATGCCATCCTGAAGAATATGTGTCCTGCCGCCGATCCACAGCCACACGGGTCTGTAGATCCCTGCGCCGGAATACCAGCGGCTGTCCGGCTGCCGGGAGTCGTCGACCGTCACTCTCAGTGTGTTCTCCGCGCCATAGACAAGATCGTGCAGCAGGAAACTGTACCCCGTATAGCCGTAGCTGCAGCTTCCCGTCTCGATCCCGTTCAGACTTATCCTGGCGGAAGGATAGATCCCCTCAAATTCCAGGATCACGTCCTGATCCTTCCATTCCTCAGGTGCCGTGAATGTCTTCGAATATTCATAGCGGCCGCCCATAAAGAAGGCTCCGCCGCTCCCTGACGGAGCTTCTGCATTTCTGGCAGCTTCCAGCATTGCGTCATGCGGCAGAGAGATCCTCTTCGATCCGCCCTTCCCATCCTCAAATGTCCAGTTTTCCTGAAATGAAAGTTGTTTCATGAGATTCTCCCCGCCGGGCCGTACAAGCCGGTCTTATTCCGTCTTCGCCGCGGCTGCTTCTTTTTCACTGCGCTTTACAAGCAGTTCCTTTTTGATGGAATCGATCTTTCCGTCGAGGTCATATGCCCTGAGGAACAGGAGCACCAGCACATCAACAGCGATCGGAACAATGATGAAAAGGATATAAATCCCGTTGGTGGCGCCTGCGGTCTGTGTTTTGCTGCCGCTGACGAATCCTGTCATTCCCATAAAGATCCCGCCAAAACCTGAGGCCAGACCGGCTGCGACTTTCTGCCCTACGCTCTGCAGCGCCGTATAACTGCTTTCCACACGATATCCTAATTTCCATTCTCCGTAATCCATTGCGTCCATAAGGAACAGTCCGAAGAAATAGGTGAGCGGAAGCATGCCGACAGCCAGGAGCACTGCGGTGCCGATCAATACCGGAATATTGGTGGGGAAGATCGCTCTTATGATACTTCCGACCAGGTTGATCGCAATGCCGACCCTGATCACATTCGTTTTGCCGTATTTTGCCTGAAAAGGCGGTATTGCCAGGGTGATCAGCGGAGTGACAAGAGCTGTCATGCTAACAAGTGACATGATCGCGAGGTTTCCGATATTGTATGTAAAGAAATAGGTCTGTGCAAAGATGCTCAGGTTCTGTCCGAACTGGAATACCAGCCACATTCCGAACAGGATCAAAGCATATTTATTGTGGAAAACATGGTTGACCATCTGTTTTATGCTGGGCTTGTCTTCCTTGATCTGCTTTCCGTTTTCATCGACCAGCGGCTGTTCCCTGATCACAAAAAACTTGATCAGAGGCAGTGCGATCGAAGGGATGGCAAGCAGTACGGCGATCAGTGTCCAGCCGCTGCTGGTGCTGCCCCACATTTTGATCATTGCCGGCATGAGAATGGAAAGGATCGTGCAGCTGTAGGTTATGATCACGCCGCCGATCGCCAGGGTATTCGCCCTGTCCTTTTCACCCTTCACGGCACGCAGCATATAAACAGTGTCCGAACAGGAATACAGTGTCTGGAATACCGACTGAATGACAAGATAGCAGACGAATACGTATGCGAGTTTTCCTGTCGTGCTGAAGAAGGAAGGGACCGAAAACAGAAGGATGACTATGGGCCAGAGCATGGCGATACAGAGCGACCACGGTCTGCCTTTCCCGAATTTTGAACTCGTGCGTTCGATGATATACCCGGCGATCAGATCCGTAAAACCATCGAAGATCTTGGATGCCATAAGAACGATGCCCACAGAAGCCGCCGACAGCAATACGTTCTGCGTCAGGTAGTAGTTAAGGTATCCCAACAGGATCGAAAGAAATCCATTCGAGATCGAAGAAAAATTCCAGATTACTTTTTTTGAAAACGGGAACTGTGACTTTTCTTTCTGCTTCTTCATTTTTACACCTCCATGAAGAGAACCGTCAGGTTCTCCCCGCCGGTCCTGGCCGGCCAAAAAACCAACTGCTGTGTTCTGTTCACCTGTAGATCAAGGTTTTCCTTTGATTGTGATTGTAGGTTAACGGCCGCACCATCTATATCACATTTCAAAGTTCCATTTCACATTTCACAGTTGTTTGCTACAATGATTCTGAAAACGGCATACGGACTGTAAATTGACAGGCCGCCTTAAGGGAGGATCTCCGGATGGATGGCTTCGATCCTGAAAGAAACAGCAGGGACGTTTATTTTCCGGATAAAGAAAGCGGACCGCATGAGAACCAGGTACAGAAGAGATATCAGAATACTGTCTTCAACAACCAGGAAGAAAACCGCTCCCATAACTCTTATGAAGAAGAACAACGAGAGATGCAGAGTATCGAAACCGGGGATGTTGAAATGCTTGAAAGCTGCTGGGCTTCCGTGCAGCCCCAGTCCTACGGCACCTTTTCCAAAAACAGGATACGCAATGTCAAGGACCTTTGTATCGCCCTGATCGCACTGGCCAGCAGGGCATCCATACGCGGAGGTACAACACCTGAGATCGCCTTTACCATGTGCGACAGTTATGTACAGCAGATCGAAGAAAGCACGACCGCTGAGATCATCGTGCAGCTGGCTCACAGAGCTGAACTGCGTTTTGCCGAGCTTGCCGGAGAGTCGGGAAATAAAAACGCAGGTCAGTCCCGTATACCGGGATCGCCCTGCGTCGAAAAATGCAAAACATACATTTTTTCCCATCTTCACGAAAAACTGACTGTGAAGAGCATTGCCGATACGATGCGCATGAATCCGAACTATCTGTCCGAACTGTTCCGGAAAAGCGAAGGTGTCACTATCCTTCAATACATTCTTCAGGAAAAGATCCACCTGGCTGAAAACATGCTCGTGTATTCCGATTATACCTACGGAGAGATCGCCACCTACCTGGGATTTTCTTCCCAATCCCATTTATGCCGGCATTTCAAAAAGAATGTCCGCATGACGCCCGGAGAATATCGGAAAAGATACAAGTCTGCCGATTTTTCATCCAGACCCTGACCGACCGGAAGGCTGCAGGCTTATCTGTCAGCGGCAGCCATAAGCCCGCTGAGAGCCATCCGGTCGCCGACGATCGTGACATCGTTATGCAGCTGCAGGACAGAAGCCGGAAGCTCCGGCGTGATCGGTCCTGTAAAGGCCTGCTTAATGATCTCCTCCTTACCTTCCCCGCAGGCGATGAGAAGGATCTTCTTTGCCTGCATCACATTTTTGATGCCCATGGTGATGGCATAGGCAGGCACTTTCTGCATGTCATTGTCAAAAAATCTTGCATTGGCCTGTCTGGTGTTCTCAGAGAGCGAGACGATATGCGTCCCCTTTTCGAAGGCGACGCCCGGTTCATTAAAGCCGATGTGGCCGTTGTGGCCTATACCGAGCAGCTGAAGATCGACCCCGCCGCACTTCTGGATGACACTGTCGTAATCCGCGCATGCCTTCTCCGCATCCGGCTCCGTTCCGCTGGGGATGTGCGTCCGGCTCTTGTCGATGTTGATGTGGTCAAACAGATGTTCATTCATAAAATAGCGGTAGCTCTGGTCGTTGCTTTCCTCCAGCCCCCGATATTCATCCAGGTTGACGGTCGTCACTTCGCTGAAATCGATATCGCCCTTTTCATACCAGCGGACCAGCTGTTCATAGGCGCCGATCGGGGAAGAACCGGTCGCCAGGCCGAGGACGCAGTCCGGCTTCATGATGACCTGTGCAGAGATGATATTGGCCGCGATACGGCTGGCATGATAGTAATCGGGTGCACTGTAAATTCGCATACCTTTCCTCCTCTAATTCAGCTGTTTCCCTGCCTGCAGATGTCAGCAGGGCTCTACGTGTGCTGTGAATATGCC
Source organism: Lachnospiraceae bacterium (assembly GCA_022652545.1). GTDB lineage: Bacteria > Bacillota > Clostridia > Lachnospirales > Lachnospiraceae > CAG-791. The sequence continues at coordinate 311,126 of JALCRM010000001.1, read as the reverse complement.
GGGTTGCTTTATGCTTTCCTGAACAGCCTGACTTTCACTTCATAAGTGACCCCGGCTCCCGGATCCAGAAACTTCAGCATTCCTTTTTTCCGCATTACGTCGCGCCCGTCCGGATAGCAGTTGCCGCATTCAAGGCCGAGCACATAATCGCGGACGCCCATCATCTTCCACTCGACGAAGCTGTCCAGTTCCTGTGTATCAAAAGTGATCTCCAGCCCCACGTCATGTTTTGGCTGCCATATGGACGCACTGCCCGTCTTCCCGTCAAAACGGTGGTAATAGCACTTCTCCTCATACCCCGCCTGCGGCTTTTCCATCACCATCCAGCGGGCAAGGTCTTCCGCCGCGTGTTCATTCCGGGGAAGGACCTGCACGGAGGGGATCGATACTACGCTGTCCTCGTCGAGCAGCGGATACCCCATATTCATGTGGTACAGGATCTCCAGCGGCTCGCGCCGGTCGCCTGTATTTTCAATGCGGTCCGTGAGGCGGATCTCATTCCTGTCCAGGCTCACGCGGATCTTTCGGGAAAGTACAAGTTTTCGCCCGAAGATCACTTCGTCCCTTGTGACCGACGAAATGACAAGTGCTTTTCCGTTTTCATCCGCTTCTTCCGACCAGCACACCTGCTCTGCCGGCTGGTTGGCGATGGAACCGTGGAGCGGCAGCTCTTCTCCTTCATCCGTACACGGCGTTCCAACCGCTTCGAGTCCGCAGGTGGTGAGAAAACCTGCCGTGAATGTCTTCAGGAAATTTGTGCCCTCCCGGTCATAAAAGGCAGGGGCGGCATAGCCGCAGGGAGAAAAATAGGACAGGTTGACGCCGTCGAAACGCAGCCTCGCAATATCGCAGTTGCGGTCCGGCGAGACCGTCATCTCCAGCCCGTTTCCGTTGTTCACTTCAAGGAGGCGCAGACCGTCTCCCTTCCCGCCGACAAGACGGTGTTCTTCGATCCCGTACAGCTGTGACCCATGGCCGATATAAGGATTCATCCTCTGCTCTCCCCGCCGTCAGCCGGTGCGCCGGCCGGCATATCCCCCATCAGCGGCCGCACTGCTGCATACACTTTACGATACTGCTCATAAACCTGCAAATATTTTTCATGGCGTGCCGGGATCGGTTCATAGGTTTCCGTTTCCTCCACCATGTGCGCCGCGGCATCGGAAAAGCTTCTGAAAATGCCGGACGCGATCCCGGTCAGCATGGCACAGCCGACCGTACCCGCGTCGGGTGTTGCAAGAGCGGTGACCGGCAGGCCCAGCATGTCCGCTTTCATCTGCATCCATACCTTCGACCGTGCACCGCCGCCCGTCGCGTGGATCTTCCGGCAGGACAGTCCGGAGCCGGCAAGGTGCTCGCGGTTGAGGATCATCTCGTAGACCACGCCCTCTTCACAGGCACGATAGATATCGGCCGCCGTTGTTTCCGTCGTAAGTCCGAGGATGGCGCCTTTCGAACCGGTGTCCATATATGGCGTGGCGGCACCTGCAAAATGCGGCAAAACAAGAAGTCCTGTCGGAGATCCTGCCCTGCGCCGTCCGCTGTCCTCCATCTGTCTGTACTCGTCCTCGAGCAGTCCGTAGACAGGGATCCCCCGCTCCTTTGCCAGCGCCTGTTCCTTTCCGGCCAGCATCTCCGCACACCACTGGATCAGCGCGCCGCCCGTATAGGAAAAAGCATAGCAGACGTATGTCCCGGGGATCACGTAGGGGACAGCGGAATAATACCCGTCGTACATTACATCCGGATCCGGAAGTCCCGCAAATACCGGGGTCATGCACTCGACCGTACCGGCGCCGTCCACAAGGATGTCTGTGTCGAATGCGCCTGCACCGACGGCCGCGGCGACCTGATCATGCGCGCAGGATACGATCACTGTTTCCGGACGGAGGCCCGACCTTTCCGCCGCCCCGGGAAGCACGCGGCCTGCCGGAGTGCCGATCGGCACAGGTTCTGAAAAGAGACTCCTGTCGATGCCTGCGTTTACAAGCATCTCTTCGCTGAAGTCAAGTGAAGCGATATCGAACGCCATTGTCCTCGCTGCCAGCGAATAGTCGATCTGCCGCACGCCGGTCAGTTTCCAGACTATGTAGTCCTCAATGAGAAAGACATATTTCACACGCTTCCAGGCCGCAGGCTCGTGGTCACGTATCCACATGAGTTTGGGGAGACTGTACATTTCGTGCGGGTGAAGTCCCGTGATCCGGGCGATCCTGCGCCCGCCCCGGTCCCCGTCCCCCGCACCGGACTTCAGGATAAGTTTTTCGCACTCCTCTTTCCCCCGCGGATCCGTGTACAGCATCGACGGCAGCAGCACCTCTCCGCTGTCGTCGACAAGCACGGCTGTTTCGCCGAAGCTGGTAATGCCGATCCAGGCAATGTCGTGATATTTTGCCGCCATTTCCCCGATCACTGCAAAGACTGCGTCCGCGATCCTCCCGGCGTCGATCTCATGTACGCTTCCGCGGTGTACCGGATAGTCCCTGTATGCTTTGTCTGTATACTTTCCTTCTTCATCGAACACCGTGAGTTTGCATCCGGTCGTCCCGATGTCCAGTCCGGCAATCTTCATCCGCTGCCCCGTTTCAGTCGATCTCGGCCCAGTCCCAGCCAAGATAAGTCGTAAAAGCTTCCTTCAGCACATCCTTCATATGGCCCATCCCGACGGCAGTGTGATGTTTGAAGCCGCCCCTTGCAAGCCGGATCAGTTTGTCCTGAAGTCCCGGGATCTCGCATACGCCGGCGCAGCCGAAATATGCATCCTCGATCGGATCATCCGTGAACGCGCCTTCGCTCGCATAGATCACGATTTTCCCGTCCTTTGTCTGACAGTTTGAGATCGTCGCGGGGAACGCCCTGATCCTTCCTTCGTTCGTGCCCCAGCCGGAACCCGGGTCAGTCTTGTCAAACATCCTGTGGTTCGTGACATGCCCCCTGCCTGTCATCAGGCTCTGGGCAACCGGGCCGCAATGGAACAGGATCACCTTGTTCTCTTCGTCCCCGTAATTGTTGTTCCAGTCGAGGACGGCTGTCGGCGTTTCGCTCGCAAGCGCCATCGCGCGCATGCAGAGTGCGGAGCACATATCGATCTCGCAGGAAGCCGGTATGCCGCGGTCATTCAGCTCCGAAAGCAAAACACAGGGACAGATGCGAAGTTCTGTCTCCATCTCGTTCCAGCAGCGCAGCGCCAGGGCATCCAGATGATATTCTTCGATGTAGCTGTCGATCACGACCGAAAGCTTGGCCAGCGTGATCCTGTTTTCCGCGGGCACCGCAGAGAAGTCGGTATAATTCTCCAGCCTTGCGGTCTTCGAGATCACCTTCGGATCGTCGTCTGCGAGCTTCCGCAGTTTGAAAAACACCTCGGAAAGATCGAATGACTCGACGTTGATCCCGTATTTCTGCATCGTGATCTCGTCAAAGCGCACCGTTTTAAAGGCGGTCGTCCTTGCGCCGATGCTGCCGATATTGAAGCGCCTCATCCCGTTCACGACGCGGCAGACAGCCGCGAAATCCCTGAGGTTCTGCGCAAAAACAGGTGACAGCGGGTGTACGACGTGCGGCTTCAGAACAGTAAACGGCACGCCGTACTGCGTAAAAACATCCGTCACCGAGAACTTGCCGCAGAACGCATCGCGTCTGTGCGCAAAGTCCATTTTTCCGATCTCGTCCGGATAGGCCTGCATCAGGATCGGCACGCCCGCATCCTGCAGTGCCGTGACCGCCCCGTTTTCGTCGGCAAAGATCGGCATTGAAAAGATCACGCCGTCATACTGCCCCGCGTGCTCCTTAAGCCACTGAGCATACAGCAGGCCTTCCTCTCTTGTTTCGATCCCGCCGAACCGCGTCAGTGAGGGATCCATCGCAATATAATCATACCCTGCATCCGTCACGGCCCTGATCATGTCGTCGCGGGCGCCATAGATCAGTTCTCCGGGCATAAACCCCCTGTTGGCGAACGCCAGTGCAAAAGTCACCTTCCTCATGCTTCCCTCCGATATGTCTTTTTATGTTTCTGTTTATATTCTTTACCTGATATTGCACAGAATATATAGGTTTCCGTTCGATTTTCTTTGATTTTGTCCGCAATGATAGGATAATACAAAACAGAGTCACGCAAAGCGGAGGTCATGATCTCATGTTCTCAAGTTTTGACCTGGATAAACTGAAGGAAATGCTGCATGATTTTTATGTGCTGACGAAAATACGTATCACCGTGTTCGACGAGGATTTTCATGAACTGGCTGCCTGGCCCGAGAAAATGACACCGATCTGCCGGTGCATCCGCTGCGATCCTCAGGCCGATGCGGCCTGCCGCGCAAGCAATGATGCTGCCTGCCGCACTGCCGCCGGCCGGAAATCTCCCTACACATACCGCTGCCACGCCGGCCTGACCGAGAGCATCGTACCGATCCGGCTGAGCAATATCGTTGTCGGCTATCTGTTTTTCGGCCAGGTATTCTCCTACGCGACCCGTGAGCTGGGATGGAAGGAAGTCCGGAAATGCTGCGCGAAATATGCGGTCAGCAGCACGGAGCTGAAGAAGGCCTGCCTCGCTTCCCCTCTGACCGGGGAGGATTTCATCACGACCTCCTCGCACATCATGCAGGCAGTCGCCTCCTATCTCTGCCTGGACAGGATCATCGTACTGCGGCAGGAAGATCTGCCGGTCCGGATCGACCGGTACATACAGGAACATTTTACGGAAGAGCTCGATCCGGGGAAAATCACAGCAGAATTCGGGATCGGCAGGACACGCCTCTATAAGATCGCTTCCGAAAACTACGGCACCGGCATCGCAGAACACATCCGGGATCTGCGCATAAAAGAGGCGCAGACACTTCTTGCCGACCGCTCCGATCTTACCGTCGCGGAGATCTCCGGCCTTTGCGGATTCCCGGATTACAATTACTTCTGTACCGTCTTCCGGAAGGCGACCGGCCTGCCGCCGGGGCGCTATCGCCGGACCATGTCATGATCCTTTCGACAGGAAAAAGGCCGGGAGATCCCGGCCCTTCCTGCAATATGGCCAAAGCTTCAGCCATCGCAGATCTGTTATTTCTCGTTTTTCTGACGGATATAGTAGTAAACACTGGTTACCGGCAGATAAATGGCATAAAAGCAGGCCACTGCGATAAACAGGAGACCGTAGATGATCATCATGATAAAGCCGGCGACAAACCCGAATGTCCCTCCGGAAAAGGCACCGAGGCACATGCCCCAGAAACTGCCCAACGCACCGATTGCAAAACCCTCACTGCTTCCGTTCTTCATCATACGGATCACGCAAGTCGCCGCGATGCTGAACAGGATCATGATTACCACAAAAACAACTGCTTCCCAGATATCCTTTCCCGTCTGAATGCCACCGGATACGATAATGAGCAGCACCGAAACGATGATGCCGGCAATCAGCCCGATCAGACAGCTCTTCTTTAAGAAATCTTTCCGTTTCTCCCACTTCATTGTGTATGTTTCCATGATATCCTCCTCTTGCGGCTTGTCCGCAGTGTGTGTTGAGGATCTGCCAATCAGCTCCTCTGCTATATTGACCGGTTGAAAAAAGAAAAGGTTACATGAAATCCGAAAAAGATTTCAGATATCCGGATTATTTTCAGGCAGCACAAAAAAAGCCTGCAGAAGGATCTCTGCAGAGCGTATTCTCTGTTTCATTTTTCGCCGGCGGCACTATAATTAAGGAAAAACATTCCAACAGGAAGGCAGATGCGTCATGATGCGTTTTTTCAGGCCCCGGAAAACATTTGCTGCTGTGAAGTTCATGGCTGTGTTCCTTGCAAATACGGTCGCCATGCTGGCCTCTTACCTGGTACTGCTTTGCAATAATGTCGTGGCCGGGCGTCAGTTCGGGGAAGATGCGCTGGCCGCGATCACGCTGGTCACGCCTTTCATCTCCCTCATCGCCTTTTTCACAACTCTGATCAGCACCGGCACCGAGATCATGGTCTCGCGCTCTGTTGGACAGGAAGACTGGGAGAAAGCCAATCACTTTTTCAGCCAGGGTATCCTGCTGTCATTCATTTTCGGTGCGGGGCTCTCCGGCGTGCTCTGGCTGATCTCCCTGCTTCCCGGAGCCTTCATGGGCGGTGCTTCGCCGGCAGTTTCGGCTTACGCCGCTGAGTATTACGGTTATGTCTGCCTGCTTCCGCTGCCGCAGATACTGAACGGGACTCTTTTCTGCATGCTTCTCTGCCAGGGCGGCGAAAAGAGAAGCCTCGCAGGATCTTTTGTACAGATCGTTTCCAACATTGCCCTTGCCATTCTGCTTTCCCGCAGCATGGGGATCGCAGGGATCAGCCTGGCTGCCGTAATCAGCAGTCTCCTGCAGCTCGGGATCAGCCTGCCATGGTTTTTCAAAAAAGAATGCAGGTTTCGTTTCAGGCCTTACATGAACATGAAGGACCTGTTCTCCGTCCTGCAGTACAGTTTCAGCATAGCTTCTTCCCAGCTGTTCCTTTCCGTGCTGGGCTTCGTTACGAATGCTTTTCTGCTACACCGCTTCGGCAGCAGCGCCGTTGCGATCTTTGCACTGGTGCTCAACCTGCTGGATCTCTTCATCTCGGCATTTGACGGGCTCGGAGACGGACTTTCCATCCTGGTCAACGTCTACCAGGCGGAGAATGATCAGCACGGCCTTCGCAATTCCATAGAAGCCGCTCTCAGGACCGGCTTTTTCGAAGCTCTCCTGCTCAGCGCAGGTTTCTTCGCGGCGGCACCTCTCGTGCCTTCCCTGTTTGCGATAGACGACCGTACGATCCTCGTGCCCTGTATCTTCGCAGTCAGGATCTTCTCCCTGGCTGCTCTGCCAATCGCCATCATGATGACATATTCCTTTTACTGCCTCTGCCTGAACCATTTCGTGCTCTCTGTTTCGATCAATCTGCTCTATCTGCTGATCATGCCTACCTGCGCAGGCATCCTGTCAGGCACCCTTTCCGGGATGACCGGCCAGTGGATCGGATTTACGGCCGGCTTCTGGCTTTCGGCTGTCCCTGTCTGGTTCCTTGCGCGGCATTCTGCAAAGGGTCTCAGTTTTCCGCTGCTGCTCGATAAGAATGCCCTGCGTTCCCAGTTTTCCTACGATATTCCCGCCTCCGAGGACGCGCTGAAGACACTGCTTCCTGTCATGGAAGCAGAGCTCGCAAGCACGCCTCTGTCCTCCGGAACAAGGGAAAACATGATGCTCATGACAGAAGAGACCTGCGCACTCATTGTGGAAAAGAATACCGGCAGGAAAACGAAGCACAAAACATTCATTGAAGTCACCTGCTTCACAGATCTCCCGAATAAACTCATAATCCGTGACAGCGGGCTCCTGAAGAATGCTGCGGATCCATCCGATGCCCCCGTTTCCCTGCTCAGCTACACTGCATCTCTGCTGGTCCATGGTATGGCGGGTGCGGATATGTCCTATATTCCCGCAAGCGGCTACAACCGCTATATCTTCCGCTATCCGGAAGAGAAGAAAGGTTAGCAGCCGGATCCCTAGCGGTCAGACTCTCCGCCCGGCTGTGTGTCCGGCTTCTACAGACGGTGCGGCTCTTTTTCGCTTTTACTTCTGTGGACAAAAAGAAGCAGCACCGCGAGAAGAATATCCAATACCAGGAAACCCGCCAGCGATACCATGGCCCGTTTCAGGCCGAACTGCTGCGATACGATCCCCGTCAGCAGGGTGACCGATGCACCGCCGAGCCCGGTGGCTGCCGTGATCATCCCGGTGGCAGTCGCAGTCCTTCCGCCCGCAAAATCCAGGGAACGTGTCAGCACGGACGGATAAACCGCACCGCAGAAAAATCCCAGAGGCAGGCACAGTACAATGGCAGCTGTACCGTCTGCCGTTGTTCCGATGATCAGGGACAGCACTGCCGCGCCCAGTGAAGCGGCTGTAAGTATCTGCCTGTTCCGATGGCTGAAGTACCCGCTCAGGATACGGGAAGGGATCATGGCGAGCCAGAACAGCGAAAGGGCGATATAGGCGTGATCCGCCTGCAGGATTTCGGTGAGATAGGGATCGATAAAGAACGCAAAACCGTTCTCAAATCCGACGTACACGAACATCACCGCACACAGGAGAAGAATGCCCGAAAGGATCCATGTACCCTCCGAAGCCTGCTTTTCGCCGCTGCTTCGCACTTCGCGCGGTGAAAAATCAAGGATCAGCACTGCCGTCATTTCTATGGCGGCCGTTGCCGCAAGAAACACAAAGAGGATCTTCCAGGATCCTCCCCTCTCCAGATAATATCCGCATACAAGCGGCGCAATAACTGCACCTAGTGAATAGAAGCCGGTGATCCATCCGATCTTCCTGCTCCCTGTTACCGGAAACAGGTCAGCAATGGCTGCAATGGAGAGGAACTGCACGGTGCTGACGCACAGCCCCATCAGAAAGATGCCGGCCGCAAATCCCCGGTAGCCTGAGCAGAGCACCAGCCCCACGGATGCGGCTGTTTCAACTGCCAGAAATGCCGCGAGCAGCTTTTTCTTGCCCAGCCTGTCCGCAAGCGGGCCGAATGCAAGGGGCGCGATCAGTCCGGCGATCAGCTGCACAGAAGCCAGTACCCCCATTCCTGCCGCATTCAGGGCATATTCCCGGCCGATGCTCCCAAGACTGGTCTGATATCCCGCGGCCTCGAACCCGTTCATGAAGATCGATAGAAAAAGGATCACGCACAAAAAGTCTCTGCTCCTGCTTTGTTTTTTCATATTGTGCCTCATATTCCTGAACAGTTCGAAAGCTGTGTCCCATAGTTACTTTTCTTTGCGGTTTACCGGTATTCAATAGTATTGCGCAATCTTTGATCCAGCCTGTCTTCCGGGATCTCATGGGATCTGATCAACGCAGTAAGCTCTTTATGCCATGAAACATCATTCCACATTCCCGCAAACTGAGGTCCGGTGAAATTGCTGGTTGCCACAATGAACCACCTGTCTGTTGAAAGCGCTGTTTCAACACCGATCCTGCACAGATCTTTTACCCAGTCCCACGGGAGCAGCGGATAATCCTTATAGTCTACGATGCCCCAGCATTCTGTCGTCGCAAGCATCATTCCGCGTGCCTCTGCGTTCCGGGCCAGTTCGGTTATTCCGTCACGCAGAAGCTTTTTCCAGTATTCCGGCCTTTCCTGATAAACCTTCTGACTGTTGTCTACCAGATAATGATAGGATGTTTCATTCCACCTTCCGTCAGGATCCTGTCCGACGAATCTGTAGAATTCATTGTCATTCAATTTGGTCATCCAGATGTGATGTTCGATGAAATCGAAAAATGACAGATCTTCCGAAGCATATTTTTTTGTGTCGAGACCGTCAAAGGAAAAACACAAAGGGATGTCGGGGTATTTCTCCCTTATCCGTTCTATAGCCCTTTTCATATAATGCATACTTGTTTCAGTATACCAATACCCCCAGGTACATTCTTTGGGGAAATTGGTAAAAAACGGTGCCCACAGGTCCCCCGGCCACTCATTGCAGAGGTCAACATACAGTACTGTGTCCAGAAGGCCTTCTCCCCTGATGAGATCAAGTACTGTCAGCCAGTTGTCTGCCATTTTTTCAGGCGAGTTTATTCTCATCCTGATATTGTCTTCATCTTCCCTGTACCAGCTTGACAAAGCGACTTTTATATTGCGTTCCCGGCACTTTCCCAGAAATGCTGTAAACGCCGGGTAAAGCTTGATTTTGTTAATATACGGGCTGCCCCAGTCATTTGAAAACCATACCGGCTTAAGCGTCCATTCTCTGTTTCTGTCCTCAGCCATCAGATGCGGAAAAGCATCAATACGCACCGCGTTGTAGCCCCGCTCAACCAGGCCATCCAATGCAGCATCGATGTTCTCATAGCCTGATCCTTCCCAATTGCGCTCTATCCAGGAGAAGTCCCACATTGTAATTGCCAGAGGATGATAGATTTTCTTTTCATTCGTATTCAAAACACTTCTCCTTCTTTCTTTTAATTATCCCAGTGCGACATCCAGTACCATCATCACACTGAACCCGACTGCAAAGAACAACGTTCCGATATTCGAGTGTTTTCCCTCCGACATTTCAGGGATCAGTTCCTCCACGACCACGTAAAGCATGGCTCCGGCCGCAAAGCTCAGAAGGTAAGGCAGTGCCGGAACGACCAGTGACGCGGCAAGGATCGTGACCACCGCGCCGACAGGTTCCACGATGCCGGAGAGCACGCCCCCTGCAAAAGCTCTGGGCCTGCTCATCCCTTCCGCACGAAGCGGCAGCGAAATGATCGCCCCTTCCGGGAAGTTCTGGATGGCGATCCCCAGCGATAGCGCCAGCGCAGCTGCTGCCGTAATGCCGGCCTTTCCGGTGAGAAAGCCGGCATACACGACGCCGACTGCCATACCTTCCGGTATGTTGTGCAGCGTGACTGCAAGGACCAGCATGGTCGTTTTCTGCAGGCGGCTCTTCGGGCCTTCTGCGCTCTCACTGAACCGGTGCAGGTGCGGGATAACGTGATCGAGCAGCAGCAGGAACAGAATGCCGAACCACAGGCCGACTGCTGCAGGAACAAATGAAAATTTTCCCATGTCCGATGACTGGTCGATCGCCGGGATAAGCAGACTCCATACCGATGCTGCCGTCATGACGCCTGCGGCAAACCCGGTCAATGCGCGCTGAACGCCTTCTCCCAGCTCCTTCGCTAGGAAAAACACGCTCCCTGCGCCGGCAGATGTGCCAAGAAACGGGATCAGTATTCCCCAGAATGCATTCATATTCATGTCGATCTCCTCCTCATGATTTCATGATACTATTCTGTTGTGGGAAATGCAGCAGAAAACAGGAGGGACTCGTACACATGGCTGATCTGAGGGAAAAGGTCAAAGCAGCACTGCTGTCCATGCAGCGGTATTCCTGGGAACAGGGCACCGCCATGCAGGCCATGCAGAAACTCGGGGATACAGATATGCTGATCCGTATGGCGTATTCGGCCGTACTCCGGCAGGACAGTGATTTCCGCCCGGCCATTATGGGAGAGAATGAAGCAGAGACCGATCCGCTTGCCTGCGGGGAAGGCATCCGGATCGCGGCCGCAGCAACAGGCGACCCTTCTCTCAGAAACAGTGCGGACAGACTGCTGCACTGGGCGCTTGAAAAGGCGCCGAGAAATGCTGACGGCATGATCTATCACAAATATCCCGAATGCGAAATATGGGTGGATTCCCTGTTTATGCTTCCGCCCTGTCTCGCCGCCGCAGGAGAATATAAGGAAGCTGTACGCCAGTATTTCGGCATCTCTTCGCTGCTGCAGGATCCCGACAGCGGCCTGCTCCGCCACATATGGAACGACTCGGAGAAAAGATATCCCGATCCGATGCTCTGGAGCGTCGGGAACGGCTGGGCTGTATGCGGCGCTGCACATCTGATCGAACTTCTGCCGGACACGATGCCTTCGGAAAAAGAGAAACTCCGGCAGTTTTCAGCGGCTCTGATCGACCGCATCCTGGCCTGCCTCGGCCCGGACGCCCTGCTGCACAACGATCTGCAGGATCCGTCTTCGTTCACCGAAGTCAATGGGGCACAGATGACAGCTGCCGCCATATACAGCGGCCTGTCAGGCAACTGGCTGCCGCCGGCCTGCCGGGTAACCGCGGACAGGATCTATGCTGCGGTCTGCCGGAAAGTCGACCGCTTCGGCTTTCTGCATGATGTCTGCGGAGCGCCCTGTTTCGTTGCCCCGGGGATCGCACCGGAGGGCAATGCGATGTTTCTTATCATGGATGCGGAAAAAGAAGCTTATGAGCGGGAGCAGAGCTGACGTCCGCTTTATTCCGCTTTCCGAATGACGAACCAGTCTCCGTCCCCGGAATGGCAGAACCGGACTTCTCCGCCGTTCCCGGGATCGTAATTGTTCCACACTGTCACGCCATGATCTCCCTCATACGGCGTCTGGTCCGAGGATACCGGGTCTCCGAATACCGCCGTCAGTGCCTCGTTATAATCGATATAATAGGATTTGCTGTCATGCAGGAAGATCTTGAAATCACTGACCTGCCTCCAGCTGTTCCCGGCTCCGCAGTACTTGTAATCGGCCACAGCCGTTTCCTCTTTGCCGAAAACCGTCACATAGTATGCATCCTCGTACCCTTCGTTCCGCCTGTCGCCGTACGCGGCCGCAACGTCGCCCTCGCTGCCTCCGACCAGACCACACATCTCACGGAACATGGCAGCCGTGCTGTCATAATAGGGTGAAGCATCCCACTTCACACAGTCGGCAGTCTTTGAACAGCCGGCTGGCAGACTGGAAAGGAGCAGCATTCCGGCCACCAGAAATAATTTATGTCCGCATTTCGAAAAGCGGTGCGATCTCTCAGTCCCAGAGAAAGAGGATGTGGTCTTCAAGGACATCGTAGAATTCCGACATTTTCCGATAAAGGCTGTTCTCATCCTTTGAATAGTATCCTCCGGCATAATCCAGCGGTGTGGAAGCAACATACCAGTACTTTCCATGTTTCCCGAGTTCCTTCGGATTGTCACCGATCATATCCATCTCATCACGGTAGCTGTCGGAAGTATAGCGATGGATCGTAAAGATCGTAAACGGTACATTGTTTTCCATCGGACTGAAGTTAAAGGAAACCGAACTGCCGTTGCCTTTCCCGTATTCGACCACCGAGTAATGCCCCGCCCAGTCATCTGTAAAAAACACCTGAAAATCAAACAGGCCGGCGTTCTGCCCGCCATCGGAAATATCGCAGTCGTCTTCCTCTCCGATCTCACTGTTTTCCCATCCGTACGGAGCGTTCCGCTCATAACGGGCGATCATAGGTCCGTAAGTTCCATCCTCCTCTTTCTCCGCGGTGTCGATCTTAAGAAGCTGCAGTTCATCTCCGACAATTGTGACAAAATACTTTGCCGAATTAACCGAGCCGGCAAGCTCCGCACTCCAGGACCGGTTCGGGCAGCCCTTATACAGCTGCATGTTTTCCTTCACCTCTACCTGCAGGCCGGGATCGATCGTTTGTTCCGCTTCCTCTTCTTCCCATCTGAAATCCGCTTCCATCTCTCCGTAAAAGTCGATTTCCGAAGAGATGCCCGTCATATCTCCTTCTTGACCATCGCCGTTCGAAAAAGATGTCAGAAGCCATGCACCGGCAAGTTCGCATGGAATGGCGCTATTGCCTTTCTCCGGCATATCCGCCCTGTGCAAAACATATATCTTTTCCCCCGCATCCCGAAAGGCAATGCTTTCCGGTCCGACTGTACAGTCATAGGCATCTTCGGTATCGCTTCCCCGCACCTGCAGTATGCCGTCGGAAACATTCCAGCTGATATCGATCCAGTAAGAATCCCCGCCGACCGCAAAGCGTCCGCTGCTGCAGCGGCGGAACCTTCCGGAGCCGTCTTTGTTAAGAGACAGGTCGCAGAACGGGCCGTCATTTTCTTCCGCGTTGGTGGAAGCATCGTTTCCCATCAGCCAGTATGTATCCTGCAGCATTTTTGTCAGAGCCGCGTCGCCGGAAGCAGCCGACGTTCGGGCTGTATCGCCGGAAGCTGCTGCCGCTCCCATCCCTGTTACTGCATCTTTTCCGCAGGACAACAGCAGCAGGGAGAGCATCGTCACTGCATACGCGGCACATCTTTGCTTTTTCATGGACAGCCCCGCTTTCCGCTGATCATGGTTCATAGACCTGCTCGATCGCCGTGATCTCATAACCATCTGTTGTGATGTTTACATCCATACTGCCTCCGTTCTTTTTCAGAGCGGAAAGAAATCCTTTCTGATCCGTGGCCACCGGTTTTGTCGGTGCCGTAGCGTCATTATCGTCATATGCGATGATGGAATATTTTGCATTATTTCCCAGGATCAGTGCTTCGCTCCGGCGGTCTGTATCCGCAATTGCGTAATCGTTCGAAACAGATGCCGGATCGATGGAATAAAGCGAAAGCAATGCCGTGTCCGTACCGTCGATCCACACTTCCCTGTTTACGCCCATCATCGTGAGGGAGCCGAGTTTTGCACCCTTTTCTATCTCACAGAAATATGTGCTTTTCGGCAGGCAGGGATCCGCCCGCAGCGCCGCTGCGCGGTCCTCCTTTCCCTGCTTATAAAGTTTCATTGCCTCTTTCCCCAGCGCGGAGGTCGAAGAGACGGCGACTTCATTGATCTCGCCGCCCTCCGATTCCGCATCCTGCTCCCCGGCTGTCCCAGATTCTGTCGCATAGACATCGGAAACAAAGAAGAACGGGCTCTGGTCCTCAAACCCTTCTACGACATCGTCCGCCGGATAAATGACCCAGTTCGTGATCTCATAGTTCCCCGCATACAGTTCCGTAAAGTCCCCGCTGCGTTTATAAAGGCCGCTCCGGCATTTATCAGGTTCCGGGGAAACGCATTTCCAAAGTCCGCTGTCGTACAGATAGAAAAGGGAACTCTTTCCGAAATCTTCATAGATCGTTGTCACGCCGTTCGACTGCGTTCCGATCGTGATATAGATCTGCGGGCCCTTCGCCTTACTGCCTGCCGCCTGAATATCTGTTTTGCAGGTTCCGAACGCCGCTGCGATCGAAAGCATCACCGCCGCAAACAGCGCTTCCGTTTTCCCGATACGCATATCCTTATCCCCCGTTTGCTTTGCCTTCCGGACGCTGTGCCGGTTCAATGGCTGCAGCCGGCGCCGTCCGCCGGGCTGACTGTTCAACACTATTTTATAAATGTGCACTTTCCGATCAGAGGGATCTGCCTGTACTCCCCTTTTGCCGCATGGACGATGCCTATGATCGAAAAGATGAACATGACAAAACAGGCGATCCAGGCCAGCAAGGACAAAAGCAGGCCGATAATACCGCCGCTCTTCCCGACGGTCTGCATGACGATATTTGCTGCGATCTCCACGAGGAACACCGCGATGCCCTGATTCACATGAAACTGCACGAACTCATCATCCCTGGCGGCAAACAGCGGGATCAGAAACAGAAAGCCAAAATAAGACAGCACAGCCATTCCTTTTTGTGCCTCCTGGCCGGCTTTCCGTTCGCCGGCAGCATTCGTTGCTTTTCCCTGCGGCTGCTGCCCGTAGACCGGCTGTCCATACGGCTGGTTCTGCGCCTGCTGCCCGTATGGCTGGTTCTGCACCTGCTGCCCGTAGACCGGCTGCCCGTATGGCTGGTTCTGCGCCGGTGCCGCCTGCGGGATCGGCGTGCCGCAGCCGGGGCAGAACAGGGTCCCGTCCGCCACCTGAATTCCACATTTCGGACAAAATGCCATGAGAGTCCTCCCTTCCGCTATTCCAGGTTCCACTGGGTAGCCAGGCCATTGTATGTATTGTCGGATGAATTCACCATGACGATGATGCCCGTCATGGAAGGGTCTTCTGTCGCTCCCCACCAGTACTGCGTGATACCGTCCTGATCATAGAGGATCTGTCCGTCGACACCGTTAAAGTACTTGTCCCGGATGTCCTCATAGGAGGTTCCGGTGGGCACGTTCTGCAGCTTATCGTAAATTTTCTTCAGGTCTGCCTTTGGAAACGCGGCCAGTGAGGGGGCTGTATAACTTATTGATTCACCGCTGTCATCCTCTTCTGTGCCGGTTACCGTATCGCTTTCTGCCGTATCGGCTGTGTCTTCCTCTGTCGAATACGTCCCGATGTCATTCTCCGGAAGGAGCGCGGAAGAATCTAGTCCAAAGCCGCTTTCGACAACCTCTCTGATATTCCGGTCCCTGAAGAAATCCGTATCGTCTTCCGTAAAGGCAAGACTGCCTTTCCCGACCCATGGTTCATTCCACTTTTCAAGATAAAATTTCATAGTCACGGAACCGGAGTCATTGTTCAGAGCTGTCGTAAAGGAGTACATGTTCCCATCGCTGTAATCACTGTCTTTTTCAAAGACCATATCATCCAGCGTTTCATTCCAGAGAGTCCCGTACAGCATAAGCTGCCCGTCGTCACCGAATAAACCGGTCATACGGAAGTCACTTGCCGGATCTGTAAGCCATGCACTCAGGAAAACATCCGTCGATGCCTCGGCATCGGCGGGATCTATGCTGACACGCATAACGGCGTAGGTCATACCTTCCATGTATTCGTAATCGCCGGTGGCATTCGTCATTTCAAGGACCCCGTACCAGTCACCGTTGAATTCCCTGCATCTTTCCTGTTCAACCGCTTCATCCCCGCCGGCGGGTACAGTGTCGCTGCTGTCCGCCGCTGCCGCATCGGAAGTTGCTTCAGAATCCGCAAGGCTTGTGGATACGGCAACACTGGCGGCTTCGCTGCCTTCCCTCGCAAGCAGGACCGTCATACCGCTTCCCAGCATATCCTCCATCGTCAGCGTATCACCGTCCAGCGTCGCTGTGATGGTTCCGTCACCGCTGCTTCCGGAGAATGCCGCTGCCGCATCGGAATCCTGAATAGTCACGGTATTGCCCGCAAAAGACCATTTTCCGGTTGTTTTCTCCCCATCCATGGTGAATTCGCAGCTTCCGTCCTCCTTCAGGTTCAGGGACATATCACCGATCGCTTCCATGCCGAGCGTCACACCGCTCATCTCGACACTCTTGCCGATCCAGTTCCCGACAGCCGGATTACTTATTTTTCCAACGCCGAAGCCACCCGGCAGTCCCGCAGATGCGGTACCTTTCCCCAGAATCAGTGAAAGGACGATCCCGAGCGCTGCAAAGGCTGCGCAGACAATGATCAGGATCCTGGCCGGTCCGTTGATGTTCAGCGGGCTTCCCGGCGCCGGCTTCTGCACACGCTGCGGCGGAGGCTGCTGCATATTCCTCTGTGCCGCTGCCTGTTCCTCCGCTGCCTTCTGCGCCGCTGCCTGCTCCTCTGCTACTCTCTGTGCTGCCGCCTGTTCCTCCGCTGCCTTCTGCGCTGCTGCCTGCTCTTCTGCTATTCTCTGTGCTACCGCCTGTTCCTCCGCTGCCTTCTGCGCTGCCGCCTGCTCCTCCGCGGCTCTCTGCGCTGCCGCCGGATCTGATTGAGTCTGCACCATGGCCGGCGTTCCGCAGTTCGGGCAGAACTTCGCGTTTCCCATATCCGCTCCGCAATTCGAACAAAATGCCATAACACACCTCCATAAAATGGGCAGCCGGTGCCGCTCTTTGGCACCGTTGCTGCGCTAAAACTCCGGTTCGACAGTTCCTGTTTCCTTGTACACGTCGTACCAGTTATACGTGGCGGTGTGAGAATCCCCGCCGCCGTCATCCACTACGTCATAGGCGTGCACCGTGTAGACCTCATCCGTTTCGCTGTCCACCTCGATCACGGACGGCACATATTCCGCATTATCATCGAGATACATTTTTACGAGGGCGACTGCGTCGTCTCCCGAACGCAGCGGCAGGGAAGGCATTTTGCTCTGTGTTTTCCCGCTGTCCTGTGCCGGTGCTGCGTCGTCTCCCGTCTGTACTGTATCCATCACATACACTCTGCCGTCAAAGATCGGGATCCTGATATATTCCGTGGAGACAAGAGAATAAGCCTGCCGCCATCCTACGCTGTTCTCATCATCGGGGATCATCGTATCCCGCATGCCATAGACACAGTCCCCCACGATCTCCGCACCCTCCAGATTCTGTGCCGAATCCGTTCCGGACTGGTCGCAGACAACCGCGATCTGCGTACTTTCCCCAAGACTGTCATACAGATAAAGTCCGCCGTCCGTGCCATCCACATACAGATCGGAAGATTCGTTACTGAGCGTGCCGTAAGTTTCGCCTTTCAGAACAATGTACGGGACGCCGGCTGTATCCGGTCCATACGTTTTGACTTTCTTCAGGCTGTCTTTGCCGTCCAGTGTTCCTTTCATCAGTCCGCCGCCCTGGTAGACGGCAGCCGTACCCGCATCGCTTTCATAGGAGATATAGACTGTTTTTTCCTTGATCCTGATCTGGTCGATCTTCAGGAAGGAATCTTCCGCAACATCGTCCACGATGCCGAGACGCACCGATTTTCCGGTCTTCGTAAGTTTCCTGCAGTAGATCGTCAGATCCTGATTCTTCGCAAAGTCATGCGCTTCATAGAACAGATAGCCGTTTTTCGCCGCAAGATATTCGACATCCGTTTTTCCGCCGTACTTTTCGATCATGCCGCTGTCGTCACTGACAGTCAGCGTCATAACGCTGTTTTTCCCCGTTGTCGTATTGGCCGATACGCGTATGCTTCCGTCGTCGGAGCAGCAGACGTACTGTCCGTCCCCGATCTCTTTCCTGCCGCTGCCGTCGGTCCTCACGGAATACAGTTTGTACGCCGGATGCCCGACGATCTCGCTGAGGTAAAGTCTTCCGCCGCTGCAGATGATCTTTCCGCATCCGGCATCCTCAAAGGCCTCATGTACACTGTTATCCTTTTCGTCATACCAGCAGATCTCCGACTTCCCGGCCACCTGCGGACCACTCAGGAAATCTCCCCAGAGCGCGGAATGTTCCAGTGCATCCGCCCCGTATCTGCGGAACCATACCCTGTCTCCGCTTTTGACAAAATATCCGGCGTTGTTATAGATTTTCCCATTCCCGGAAGACTCGTGGGAAACCGCCGCCACGGATCCGGACGGCACTGCGGCAGCCGCAGCGAAGACTGTAAGGGAAAATATCACGGCGGACAGGACAAGTGCCGCGGCAGACCCGCTGTGCCGGCCTGTATGTATGTTCTCTGCGATCCTGTTTTTGACAGTTTTCATCTGCTCTTCCTTCGGGATGCTGATCCCTGCTAATACTGTTCAAAACACAACGGAACCTGCCCTCTGCTTCCGCAGTTCATGACCTCTCAGCCGGATATCGCTCCGCCGCAGAATTCGCAGCACCCGCTGGCATCCGGTATGGTCGTTGCGCCGCAGTGCGGACAGGTGACCGCGATCTTCGGGGCCTTCGCCGCTTCGATATTGCTGCGTACACCTTCACGCACCTCGGTCAGTGCCTCTTTGATCTCCCGTCCTTCGTTTTCCGCTTCCCGGTAATCAGCGGAATAACGGTCCGAGATCATACCGCCGTTCAATTTGAATTTGATCTCGTCGAACCAGGGCGAGTTCACGTTGACTTTCATGTAGAAGTTATAGCTGTACTCATAGCGGGGCGGATTGTAACTGACACTGTTTCCTTCCCGGTCCGTCGTATGCAGTTCGTTCCTGAATTCTTCGACGTCCATACTGCAGCCGGTGACCTGGCTGAAAGGGATCACGTCGGGATTCGCATCCCTCCATTTGGCGCCTTCGTCTGTGATGACAAAATTGCCTGCGTCTTCATCCAGCATCACCTTTGTGGAGCTTCCGAGCGTTCGCGTCACGTGAAAAGCTTCCACAGCGGCCTTGTTGGCTTCACGGTAGCTGAGCTGTTCACGGATATCTGCAAGTGTGCTGTGCCTGCGCTCACTGAAAAAGGGCGACAGCTTTGCAGCACAGTTTTTGCAAAGATTGCCGTCCTCCAGTTTGCGGTTCCCGAGAAATCCGATCTTTTCTCCGCAGATGTCGCAATACTTTTTATCAAACAGTCCCATAGTCCTTCACCTCCGTCACTGAGAATCCGTGCTCTGAAATAATTCTATGGCGGGCTGAAGGCTGGCACATCGCTATAATTAGTGTATTTGGGTCAATAGTCGTGCATCACAAATCCCTTTTCTCTGGCCGTCACTGCCAGCTTTGTACGGGATTCAAAACCGGTTTTTTCGAGCATGTGCCGGATGTGGCTGCGTACCGTCCAGACAGACATATGAAGCCTGGCAGCGATCGTCTCATCGGGGTCTCCGGAAGTCAGTTCCCGCAGCACTTCCAGTTCGCGTCCTGTAAATTCGCTGCTGTCGGCTTCCCCAATCATCAGATGCGGCAGTTCATCCGGATATACGTGTTCCCCCGCCATGGTGCGGTCCATGACTTCCAGGATCGATTCCCTGCTGAGTTCCTTATACCAGAAGCTTTCCACACCGGCCGCCCTGGCCCGGTCGATAAAGGAACACTCCGGCATGGACGTGACGATAATGATCCTGATCTGCGGATATTTCCTTTTGATCACTTCCGCTGCTGTCAGGCCGCTCTCCCCCATAGCCGTACAGACATCCATCAGGATCAGATCGATCCTGTTATTCATGCAGTAGATCTCTGCCATTGCGGCATTTCCGATCGAATACATCAGATGATAATCCGGGCTCGAATTGACAAACAGTTCAAACAGCTGCCTCGGCATGGACTGGTCTTCCACGATCATAACATTTGTCATGGTGTTTCCTCCTGATCCCCCGGCAGGTCAACGGCGGGTATACAGACTGTGAGCAGGAACGACGGCTCTGACTGAACCTGCATCGTGCCGCCTGCCCTGCTGATCCGGCGGCGCAGGCTGGACAACCCTCCGCCCTCCCGGATCGTCCCCTGCGGAGCAGTACCGTTATTGGCAAAACATATACGATAGAGCTCCCCGTTCCGCTCACTGGCAACCGTCAGTTCATCCGCGCCGGCGTGGCGTACCGCATTGGTCAGGCACTCTCTGCCGGCTGCGACGAACAGGCGCATTGCATCGCTGTTCTGCAGCGGAAGTTCGCCCTGCAGACGTATATGTACACCGACGGAAGCAGCCGCGTCGCAGAACTGTCGGAACACATCCTCTTCCGGCCCGCCTGTCCTTTCCTTGCGCAGCAGCGACACGTTTTCCTTCCAGATCGACAGCAGCGTATCCTGCGATATGTCGGCGTTTTCATCGCTCAGCGCATATTTTGCCATCAGCAGGGCCTGGCCCATATTGTCGTGGATGCAGACCCTCGCATCGAGGATCTCCTGGTCTCGCACCAGCGCCGTGACGTTTCTGCTGTACTGTCTTAGCCGGCGGTTCATAGCCTCAAGTGCCCTGTTTTCTTCATTCAGGCGGATACTCAGCTGAAAAGGCTCCGTCGAATCCGCCGCCGTGATCTCGAGAACTGTTTTGCCTGCCGCATCCACTGCCGTCCGCTGAAAGGCGAAAACTCTTCCGTCAGCAAATTTCAGCATGGGATGGTCCCCGCGCTGCAGGACGGTCACTTCCCTGCCGACCTCTCCTTTTGTCAGTGCCTGCCAGAAAAGGTCGCCGTTGCGGATGTCATCTCCCGTACAGGCCCGCGCAATGCGGCTCATCCTGCGGTTGACGAGCAGCGGCATTCCGTTGCGGAGGGAAAAACAGATGCCCGTCGGCAGGTTGTCCATTGCTTCCTTGACCGATTCCCCGCTGATCTGCGCGGCCCTGAACCGGCTGAGACTGACATACATTTCCGCTGTCAGCGCTGCACTGGCTGCAATGGCGGCCAGGATCAGCAGAAGCGGCAGCCCCTTGACCCACAGCACCGCATTCCGGATCGCCGTATTCCGGAAGTTCAGTTCAAATTCTTCCATGAGCATGGTCAGAAGCAGAAAACCCGCTGAAAAACTGCAGGCCATGAGCAGGACTCTGCCGGAATGCATGCGCAGATAAACGGCGTGCGTAAGATAATGCAGCTCAAAACACACCACAACAAGAAAAAGGATCCCTACCAGCAGTTTACCGTATGCAGACAGTTCGGAAAAAGGGATCATGATCTGCCTCCCTTCTCCGCGGTACCGCCGGCGGCAGGCCTGAAACCAAGTTCCAGCATACGGCTATCCCCGGCCGCGCGTTCCTGTATCTTTGCACCGTATTTTTCCAGTTCATCCCGCCGCCAGGAAGGATCCGCGACGCCGTCAGGCTGCCGCATGATGAGGCCTGCCGTCAGGCGGCTGCCATCCTGGAAGAGCGTGACCTGCAGGTCCGTAAGTCCGGGCAGCGCATTTTCAAGTTCTTCCTCGAACCAGTCATAGATCATGGAAGCCTTTTCGGCTGCGATCCGGTCGCCGGCACTGCACTGCAGGGCACAGGTGATCCCGCTCATCCGCACATAGTACAAAGATTCCTCAATGCCCAGCTGTAATTCCCGGACGGGGATCTGCGCCTGCTTCTCTCCGATCAGGACAAGGTTGCTGGCTCTTTTGATATACGCGCCGATAATGCAGGCGTATTCCATCTTCCGCCTGAATTCCGTCCCCGACGCGGAAAGTTCCTCCAGGATTTCATCCAGTTCGTTCAGCTGTTTCTGTGTTTTGCGTGCGATCCTGTCATAAAGACGGTTGGCTTCGTCGATCTTCAGCTGTTTTGCCTTCAGTTCCGCCTCCGCCTTCAGAAGGACATTGTTTTCGGACAGCTGCGATCTGACCGCCTGCAGTTCCGAAAGGATGCGGTTGGTCGCACTCATATCATCTTCCCACAGGACATGGCCGCCGGGGATCGCCTTGCTCCCCAGGCGGGTATGATCATCGATCAGGACCTGCGCCTTTTCCGCCTTTTCGATCAGCCCCGGGGAGATCATTTTGGCGCGTTTTGACATATAGCAGACACTGCCTTCGGGATCCGTGATCTGCGCGGCTATGGCGGAAGCATTGAAAAGCTCGCCGTAATGAGAATTGGACAGGATCATACCGGACTGTATCCAGCTCTCACAGTCCATCGCGATGCACAGACAGAAAAAGAACGGCATGTCTGAAAACAGATATACGCTGTTGGCGATCTGAAGATAATAGAGGACCGCGTATGCCGGCCCGAGGCAGAAGACCACAATCGGAAGCCAGATGATCCGCAGGCTTCCGGGAACATGGCTCTTCCGGATGACCATGACCAGGGTGATCAGACCGAGGATAAGAATCCATGCGGCCGCTGCCCAGTATATGGCTCCGTAGCGGTATTCGGCATATCCGCGCTCTTCAAAGTGCGGAAAGGTGAATGCCAGCTGGTGCCGGTCATTTGTCAGCACCATGACGATCAGGAACAGCGCGGGCAGAAAAAGCAGGTCGTACTTCTTCGGGATTCTGTAGTTCTCGGGTTTTCCGATACAGATCGCTGCCAGAAGACAAAAGACGGGAATCAGAAGGAACGGGACATAATACAGATACCAGAAGATCCTGTTTTCCGGTGTTCCTTTCGCCGTAAACTGATATTTTACGGTTCGGATCAGGATCCAGACAACGATCATACTGTAAACCATGTACAGATTGCGCCGTACGGAATGCTGGATGATCCTCTCCTGAATGGAGATCCCCCAGGTCATCAGTAAAAGCAGGTGGATCATGGCGCGAAGCATTCCCGAAGCGTTTGACGGCGGCAGCGGAAGCATTTTCAGCAGCGTCGCAAGCACCAGAAGAAACACTCCTGCCAGGATCTTTCGCCAAAATGAAGAGTTCCAGCGGATCATCGCCACTCCTTTATTCAGGAACTGCATGGCCTTTGCCTCTGCGATCATCTCTATTATGCTTCCGTCCGCCGGTTTCGCCAAGAAGCTTTTTGTCCGCAGGCTTCCGTCCTTTCATCGCCTTGTATAAACGGCGCGGATCGCCTGATGTTTTCCCTGACAGTTCTTTTCCTCATAGCATCTGGTCACCCACAGCAGTGTGTCTTTGTCGATCAATGTAAAGTAGTTCTCATTGAATGCATAGTCCGGTCCGTCAACACGCAGGTTCCAGTACGGGTTGTATGCCGTCGTTTCCATATCTTCCGAAGGTCTGTACACAGGTCCGTCGTATGCCGCCCATTCCGAAGCTGCAGAGCCGGTGCTGAAATCCTCTTCCGACCCATACTGCCGGACAGTCAGCTGTCCGCTGTCATAAAGGACTGACAGCATTGAACCGTCCTCGTTCTCCCTGCTTCCGTCCGCTTTATCCGTATAAGAATGCTCCCAGTCGCCGACGAGGTCATCCGGGATCAGCCCGTAGCAGTCCGGAACCGTACGCACAAACTTTCCGCTGTAGGAAACGCTGTAGTCATCCTCACTGTCCGGAAAGGACCTGTCCAGCACGACCATGACCGTATCCCTGTCTATAAATCCGGCCTGCAGCCGGACGTCTTCCTGCATTTCAATGACCTGTGTATGGATCGTCTCCGAGGCAAAACACCATGTGCTGTCAAGATCCGGATAAACCGGGCTGTCTTCCACCTTCAGAGGGACCTCTTCAAACTGCTCTGTCGCGTCGTACCGGTCATCATCAAAATAATCCGCATAATAAATATACCGGTCTTTGTCCGCCGCTTCCTTCCGGTAGACCGTCAGCGTGGAATACCTGCCCTGCGCAGCCGTATCCTCAAGATCTCCTTCGATCTCTCCGTCGATCCTGTACCAGGTCCCCAGCAGATCCTCCGGTTCCATACCGCTGCCGGTGTCTGTGCTGCCGGTCTCCCCGCCGCCGGTGTCTGCGCTGCTGATTTCTTCGGAGAGCGCATGCTTTGGCGCTTTTGTCTCAGCACCTGCGTTTTCGTCTGCGGATGCCCCGCTTACCGCTGCGGCAGAAGGCATCGTGCGGGACAGCGCAGCGGTATCTGCAGCTGCAGAAGCAGCCTGTACTGCTGCTTTCGCAGCCGTTTCCGCGGCCGCCGCTGCCGTCTCTGCTTCTGCCGCTGTTTTGTTATCATTCCCGGAACTGCCGCAGCCCGAAACACAAAGCAGCAATGCCAGCAGCATCAGGGATACTGTTTTTCTCATGGACGGACCCTCCCCGTAATCATTCCGGACTATATGGCGATCCCTATTTGTCCTTGATCCTGATCGATGAAATGATGCTCCTGTAATCGGCACTCTTCAGGACCTTTTCCATTTTTGCCTTGTCATCCTGCCCGTTGAGCCTTACCGCAATGTTGATGAACATGGTCGGGTCCGGCTTCCACTCGGAAAACAGGTGGTAAAAAGTCGTCCCGTAACTGACACTGGGTCCTACCGTATAGAAAGTCCTGCCGTCGATCTTCGCAGTGCCTTCCTTGATCGACTTGTCATAATCGTAGGTATCCGTGCTGTAGGTCTCTTCATGCGCCCGGTCTTTCAGGGTATATCCGTTCAGGTAGTCCAGCTTGATGTCGATCTGTTCATTTCCGTCGTCCGTATAAAGATAGATATAGTTGGAATCGCTGCTGTCTCCCATGTATTCCCAGCCTTTCGGCACGACCAGGGAAAAATAGCCGTCACGTGAAGTCAGGCGCCCGTCCACCATATAATCGTATTCTGTGGTGATACTGTCTCCGCCTTCCCCTTCCGAAGCCGTGTCATCCGATCCCGTATCCGCGGTTGTTTTGTCTGCGTCCTCCGAAGCTGCGCCGGCGGAACCGCCTGCTTCCGCTTTGGAAACGCCGGGACAGTACACCGGAGAGCCGCGGTCGATCACGATCGCACCGGTCAGTCCGTCGATCACGTTCTTTGTACATTTATCGCTTTCGAGATAATCTGCATAACTCTTGTAGGCATCGGGCAGCTCCGAAGGAAAATTGTCGTAGCTGTCGTCAAACACGGAACCATTCGGACGCAGTTCCAGCGTAAAGCGGAAGTGCCCGGACGGATCCTCCGGATCAGCATAGGTACTGGAAAATGTGATGAGATTGCCGTGGTCCGGCAGGAAGATTACATAGTAGTCAGGAAAATATTCACTGGTGATCGTCATATTCGTGACCCAGCCCTCCTGATCATCGATCATGAAATGGTCGTCGAACAGGTCGATATACATGGACAGAAAAGCGGTATTGTCATCCTCGCTGTAGCCGTTTTCGGGAAGGTAAACATCAAGATAATCCTTCCCGTCTTCTTCATCAATGTTGGCGACGGCGGTGATATATTTTCCCTCATAATTCGAATAGCTGCCGGCGGCATCGTCCATATACATGCAGCCGATCCAGCGTCCATGCCAGATCTCGTCCGGCGTATACTCTTCTCCGGCGTCTGTGCTTCCTTCTGCGGACGATTTCGCACCTTTTCCGGACACGGAACCTTTCGAAGCGGCTTCCGCACTTTCGGCGGAGTCCGTATCTTCCGAAGCAGCCGCATCTTCCGCTGCCGTGTCGCCGGTATAGCCGACGATCGTGGAAGGATCCGGCGTATAATCCCTGCCTTCCTTCACAAAGATGTAATCCATGCTCATGATGGAAAGCGTCAGGACATCCCCCTTCAGCGTCCCGGTGCTGTCGTCTCCCTGGACAGTGACGGTTATGTTTTCTCCGTCTCTTTTATAAGTCGCATCATATGGCGTATCGGTGAGCTGAATTACAGCTTTGCCGCCTTTCTCCAGTTCCACATATTCCCCTGAGGCCCCAGCATCCAGCCCGCCTGAAAGGACCTGGCGGCAGGTATATTTTCCTGGCGCATCCTCCGCTTCTTCGGTAACTGCCGGGGAAGAAGCTTTTGCGGATGCCGCGCCTGCGGCAGCCGAAACACTTTGTCCGGAAGAGGCCTTACTGTCTTTGCTGCCGCAGCCGACGGCGGACAGAAGCAGTACCGCGGCGAGCAGCAGTGCACGGATTTTTCTGCTGTTTCCTGTGTTTTTCATAGGTTACCTCCGTGATAGACCCGGAATACATATGACCGCTCTGCAGTAAAAGACAGATCGGGCAGTCCTTACAACAATACCTTTCCTTATTCCACTCTATGACGGACGGAGGCGCCGCACATCGCTATTATTAGTGAATTTTCCGGTGAAAGAAAGGGGACTCCCGCAAGGAAGGGACAGGTCTGCATTCGGAGTTCTCTGCCGCAGATCCGCACCTTTCCATAAAAAAAGACCGCCGCAGCATTTCGCCGCGGCAGTCTCCCTCTGATCAAGATCCATTTTCAGACACAGGTCATTTATCCCAGTCTTCCGCTGTGTTTCCACCCGCCTGTGCCGTTTCCTGCACCGCTTCCGCAGGCGCTGCTTCCGCGGGCGCTGCAGGCGCCTCCTCCGCAGGTGCCGGCTCTGCCGGCGCTGCCTGCGCTTGCAGTGTGACGATCCTGGCTCCGCACTTCGTGCAGAATTTCGTGCCCGGTTCTATCGGAGCGCCGCATTCTGTACAAAACTGCGGCACGGTACCTGCAGGTGCCGTTTGTTCCACCGGCTTTGCCGGCATTTTGGCGCCGCAGGACGGACAGAACTGACTGTCCTGAGGTACGCTTGCACCGCAGGACGGGCAGACCCGGCACCCTTTCAGGGCAATTATTTCTTCACCGAT
The DNA here is from genome assembly GCA_022652545.1 of Lachnospiraceae bacterium. GTDB lineage: Bacteria > Bacillota > Clostridia > Lachnospirales > Lachnospiraceae > CAG-791. Next base: position 284,167 of record JALCRM010000001.1, on the reverse strand, counting down.
CGCCCTGATGCGCTCTTTCGCTGCATCGACCGCACTCAGTTCACCGGCAATATCCGGCTCTCCGCTGCCGGCCGCGTGTGCTTCATATACCTTGGACCCGATGTTCTTATAGTGTTCTTCGATCTCTCCGTTCAGTTTGCTCTGCTCCATTGTGAGCTTGGCCTGACCGGACAGACTGGATGTCGTACTCGATATTGCCTTTCCTGCTTCCTTTACACCGTTGGATAAATTGTCTAAAAATGACATTTCGCATGCCTCCTTTGTCTGTTGATCGTATTTATTTAAACATTGTATCACTGATCTTTTTTTACAACTTATTTTTCTCTTACATTTTTATATTATAAAAGTAAATTTTCGGTCATTACGCCTGTTTTTCAGTTTCACCGCTTTACATGGATTTTACATATTTCATACATATCCCTGATAGCGCGTAAGAGGAGGTAAAAGTAAAGTGATAGAAGCGTAAATGCCTTGTAAACTGCGGCTCGCATGCCGGAAAGAGGTCGTTATGAACGAAAATGTCAAAATGCTGTTCGGACTGCTGGGCGGACTTGCCCTTTTTCTGTACGGCATGACCGTTATGAGTGAAAGCCTGCAGAAAGCCGCCGGCGAAAAGATGAAAAAGATCCTGGCACTCCTCACAAAAAATCCTGTGCTGGGGGTACTCTCAGGCGCCCTCGTAACTGCGGTGCTGCAGAGCAGCAGCGCCACAACGGTCATGGTTATCGGTTTCATCAGCGCCGGCCTCATGACTCTGCCGCAGGGGATCTCCGTCATTTTCGGAGCGAATATCGGCACGACGATGACCGCACAGATCATTGCTTTCAAACTCAGTGACTACATTTATATTATTATTTTCGCCGGCTTCATGCTCTCGCTGGCTGCCAGGAACCGCCGCATAAAGAGCGTCGGAGATTCCGTCTTCTCCTTCGGCGTACTTTTCCTCGGCATTGATATCATGGGAAACACGATGAAACCGCTGGCTTCTTCTCCGGTCTTCCTGCAGCTCATCCACCGGGTCGCGGACGCACCGGTGCTCGGCACGCTCGTCGGCACCATGATGACGCTTGTCGTGCAGAGCAGCAGCGCCACCATAGCCGTACTGCAGAACATAGCCTCCCAGCCTGCTCCGGACGGTGTTTCCAGCGTACTGGGGCTGGCGGGAGCGATCCCGATCCTGCTCGGGGACAACATCGGAACGACTATCACCGCCGTGCTTGCAAGTCTGCGGCAAAGCCGGGATGCGAAGCGGGCTGCAGCCGCCCACTGCATCTTCAACCTAAGCGGTACCATGCTTTTCCTGTGGTTCGTGAAACCCTATGCCTCATTCATTGCATGGCTCTCTCCGAAGGGCGCGGAAACAGACATCATTTCACGCCAGATCGCGAATGCGCACACGGGCTTCAACGTGACAATGGTATTGATCTGGACACCGCTGCTGGCAGTCATGGTCCGGATCGTCATGAGGCTGATCCCTGACAAAACATCCGCTCCCGCCGGCGTTCTTTCAAAAGGCCTGCCCTCGCTCCTTTCGGAACGCCAGATCATTGGCCAGCCCACAGCCGCTCTTACTCTGGCTGCCGGTGAGATCGACAAATGTGCCGCTCTCGTCTCGGATATGTTCACAGCGCTCTGCGGACTGACCAGGAAAAACATCTGGGAAACGCTGATCAGTGCCCGAAAAACAGCCTCTGAGGAACATGAACTGAACCAGAAGACCTCGGAGTCGATCACCAGCATGTTCGCGGACGGCGTCATGAGTGAGGAGCAGGCCTCTCTTGCCTCCGGCATTCTGTTTATACTGGGGGATATCGACCGGATGAACACCCTCAGTCTGGAGATCCTGGAAAACATAGCTTCCAACAGCCGGGAAAAGAAGGTCTACTCGAAGGAGGCGCTCAGGGATCTGCGGAAAGCCGCCCTGTCGCTCAGCGATCTGTATGCGCGGATCCGTCCTGCGCTGCAAAGCGGAGAATCATCCGCTCTGCAGGATATACACGAGCAGCGTGACCGGATCCTGCATCTGTACGAAAAAATGCGCAGTGCCCACGTGGAGCGCGTCGGCAGGGGTAAGTGCAGCCCCTCCCTGACGGCTTCGTACAGCGCGATCCTGCAGGATCTGGACCGGATCGGCAACAGCTGCGTCAATCTGGCGGATACCGTTTCGGGCAGTCCCGTATCGTCTCCTGCGGACACCTGATCCGAAAACAGTCTGTATACACAAAAACGCAAAAAAACAATTCCGCCTGATCCGGGCCAATATACAGTCTCTTTCAGACCTGTTCAATAAATAGGACAAAAAAGAGCATTGAAATCTGAAATACGTTTGTTATAATAGCCTCAGTTTGTTTCATAAATGTTACATTTGTTTTTCTGAGGCGTTATGAATATTGAGAACGGAATACAAATGCATACGGCAAACAGATACCGGATCCAGGCTTTGACAGCAGCGCTGCTGCTGGCCATACTGGTCAGTACTGTTCCCGGGCTTTCAGTACAGGCGGCAGACGCTGCCGGAGAGCAGCAGTATGCATGGAACCTTTCGGATGCAGCTTTCCGTACTGCACCTGCCGACAGTGCAGTCGTTATGTGCACGATCCCGAAGTACACCGTGCTTCACTACCTCGGAAAAGCTCCCGGCTCCTATCTGGATGTAACGGTAAACGGAGTGGAAGGATATGTGGACGGCAGTCTCTGTACCTTTGATGAAGAGGCCGTGGCCGTACTCCAGGATGCTGAGGAAGATGCCGCAAGCGAAGCCGCAGTTGCCGCCAGTTTCCAGACTGCAACGCAGACCGCAGCCGCTGCACAGGCAGTACAGGCGACACAGGCTCTCGCCGGAAAAACCGGGACCCTTACCGCTACTGCAGGCACAGTCATCGGCCCTAGCGGCAAAGAGACCTACTACAATATGGATATGACAAAGATCGTCAGCAGTCTGTCCGCCAAAGGCTACCCCGGAAGTTACTGGATCCGTGATGACGGCTGCAAGATGTTCGGCGATTATATTCTCTGTGCAGCTGACTATTCTCTCCATCCCTACGGCAGTCTTGTCCAGAGCAGCCTGGGGACCTGCATTGTGGCTGATACCGGTGCCTTTTCTTCTTCCTCGGCTACGCATCTTGATATTGCCACCAATTGGTAAAATGAGAATTTACTTGCACTCTTTTCAGTCTGTGTTATAATCACTTTGCTCAAATACTTGCGGGATAGTAAAGGTTTCGACAGGGGTCTTGCAGGTGGAGAAGCTATCCGCAGCTGTGCGTCAAACGCAAACCTAAATACAAACGCTAACGACAACGAATTAGCACTCGCGGCTTAATGCCGCGCGTCGCCTGTCCGGTACCCATACCGGGCAGATACGGCGTAATCAATATGGGAAACGACACAGTCAAAGCTTTGAGACTGCGGGCGTAATATGAAGCTACCGACGCATTGAGGCTGTCTGCTTCCTCATTGCACGAGGGAATGCGGGAAACCGGTATAACAGACTACGATAGTAGAAGTACACTGAATGGGTCTTTGGACGTGGGTTCGACTCCCACCTATTCCATCTCAAAAGGCGCGCAAATGCGCTGATTTTCAACATCATGGGAAATTCAATGGGAAAACAGCCTCCGGAAAAATTCTCCGGAGGCTGTTCTTATTTTGTTTCTTTAAATCTGAATACATTCCACGAAAGCTTCCTGACCCGGGAAACCACGCAGCCGTCTTTCTGCACCGCGTCCTCCGAAGGCCTCGGAACAATGGTCTCCGGCTCATCAAACGTATCGGCGGCGCTCAGATCCTCCGTATACATTTCCGTCTGTTCAACGAATCTGTAGCCGGGGAACTGGTCGGCGTGCAGTCTGATCTCCCGATCATTCTCCCAGTCCCTGTTGATGACAAACACGTTCAGTTCCCCGTCCGCGCTGTTCCAGGCAGCTGCCGTATCGATAAAAGGAATTCCGTACTGCGTACTGTACTGCTGATTGTCATCGATCGCATAACCCGGGATGTCGAACTTGTCGGTGTCTACCGAGGGAAGCAGGGAGATGCCCTTCGCATATCTGATCAGGTCCTCATAAGGATAATACTGTGCAGGCCTCCATACGTGCATGCGGTCCGTTGCCGCAAGGGACAGGATACCGTTCGTATTGCAGGCAATTTTGACACGGTCAGCATGCCTCATGAAGGCAAGCAGGCAGGAACTGTCTGTCAGCGCTGTAAGCATCTGCGGCAGCATACCTTCAAACGGCTGGAAATCCATGTTACCCGGGTCGTGGAGCACATATTTCTTATCGGGGCTGGGATCGTAATAGGTCTCATACAACGCATGCCCGCCGGTCCCGGGATGCAGTGCCCTGCAGGGACGCGCCATGGTGGAATACTCGTCAAAGGAAAGCATGATCTTCCTGGGACTGCGCGCGCCTGCCTGAAGAAAGTCACAAAGGGCGATCTCCGTATTGATGTAGTTTTCGTAGTAGCGCGACCCTCCCATAAGGGCTGCCATGTTTTCCAGAGGAGCATCGTGATAATGGTGCAGCGAAATATAGTCGGTCGTTTCATAGCACTGCTTCAGCACCTTCCTGTCCCATTCCGGGTAATGGGGAAGGAACTGGGAACAGGAAACGCAGGTCGCTGTTTTGATCGAAGGGTCGACCCATTTCATAGCCTTGGAGACTTCATTCGTCAGTATCCCGAAGCCCTTCGGGTCTTTCTCCCAGGAAGCCGTCTGCCACGGCCCGTCCATCTCATTCCCCAGATACCATACCTTTACGCCGTATGGATCAGTATGGCCGTTGGCGATCCTTTGGGAACTCCAGTACGTCGTTCCGGAAGGATGGTTGGTATATTCGACCAGATCAACAGCATCCTGCAGGCTTCCGGTGCCCAGATTCAAGGTATACAGTGCCTCAGCCCCGATCTTCTCCGCCCAGCTGAGAAATTCATCGTGTCCGACATCATTCGTGTAGTACTGTCTCCAGGCAAGGTCCGGATGTGTTTTTCTGGCCTCTTTCGGGCCGATCGAATCTTTCCAGTTCCAGCCGGACACAAAGTTACCGCCCGGCATCCTGATCGCCGGAAGTCCGGCAGTCTTCAGGGCTTCCATGAAATCCCCCCGAAAGCCCTGTGCATCCGCCGACGGATGTCCGGGGTTATACATACTGCCATTGACCATCGTGCCGATCGGTTCCAGAAAAGCACCGAACAGACGCGGGGAGATCTCTCCGATCTGATAATTGGGGCTGATGTATATTTCAGTGGTCTTCTTCATGATTTTCAGGCCTGCCTATCCTTTCAGCTGCACCTTCCAGTCTCTTTCCGTTTCGCGGTTCTGATCCTTTTTCAGTCGGTCCTCGCGCTTGTCATACAGCTTCTTGCCCTTGGCAAGTCCTATCTCAAGCTTGGCAAGCCCGTTCTTGAAATACACTTCGAGCGGGACCAGTGTATAGCCCTTCACGCTGACCTGACCCGCAAGTTTCTGTATTTCACTCTTGTGCATGAGCAGCCTGCGCTTCCGCAGAGGATCCTTATTCATGATGTTGCCGTGCTCATAAGGACTGATGTTCATGCCGTTCACGTACACCTGTCCCTTTTCAATTTCGACAAAGGCTTCCTTGATGCTGCACTTTCCTTCCCGGAGCGATTTGACTTCGGTGCCGTAAAGTTCGATGCCGCATTCATACTTTTCCAGGATAAAATAATCGTGATATGCCTTTTTATTGTTTGCTACCGGCTTGATGCCCTTTTCCGCTGCCATGGCCTTTCTCCGTATTTCTTCCGCGCGAAGAGGATGCGCGTCTGTTTCCGCTGTGTTTTGCCTCTGCAGGCTGTTTCCTGTTTCTGCCGTGCGACGCATCCGCTGCCTGCTGTCTGCTGCCGTGCGGCGCACCCGCCGCTGCTTTTCTGTTTCTGCCGTGCTGCGCATCCGCCGGACGCCTGTCTGCTCCGTGCTGCGCATCCGGTGTCTGCTCCGACTCCGCCGGCACAAAATCGATGTTCCGGGACACCGTGTCGGCTGCGGCGACTTTGATCTTCACATGCTGCCCCAGTCCGTATACTTTTCCGGTGTGTTTCCCGCGCAGTACATACTGCTCTTCGTCAAAATCGTAAAAATCGTCCTGCATCGCCGCCATGGGAACAAGACCCTCCACGGTATCCGGCAGTTCGACGTACATGCCCCATGCTGTTACGCCGGAAACGACACCTTCATACTCCTCACCGATGCGGTCGGCCATGTATTCGCACTTCTTCTGCTTGTCGGTCTGTCTCTCCGCATCGTCCGCGCGCCGTTCCATTTCCGAAACATGTTTTGCCACATACGGGAGAACGCTGCCGTAATGTGCGCGCCTGTCGGCAGACATGCTGCCCGCCTGCATGTTTTCCCTGATGATGCGGTGGATCTGCAGGTCGGCGTATCTGCGTATCGGAGAAGTAAAGTGACAGTAATATTTCAGCGCAAGGCCGAAGTGGCCTTCGCAGTCTGTCGTGTAATCAGCCTGCTGCATGCTGCGCAGCGTCATGCGCGAGAGCGTTGCTTCTTCGGGCGTGCCCTTGATCATGCGCAGCAGCTGCTGGATCTGCTTGGGGTGCACATCGCCGTGTCCGCCGGACAGACTCCCGCCTTTCACCTTCTGCCTGTCTGCGCTGCCGGTCCCGGCATCCGCATACCGCCCTGTCTTCATGCCTTTTCTTCCCTGTCTGGTCCCGACCCAGAGGTTCTTCATAAAAGAAGACAGAATACGGATCTTCTCGGGGTCCGGAGCCCTGTGTGAGCGATAGACAAAAGGCAGGCCCAGCCAGCAGCAGTGTTCCGCCACCGTTTCGTTCGCCGCCAGCATGAAATTCTCGATCAGTTCCGTCGCTTCGTTGCGCTCGTAAGGGTGGATATCGACGGGATGGCCTTTTTCATCAAGTACGATCTTCGATTCCTGAAATTCAAAATCGATGGCACCGCGTTTTTCTTTCGCTTTTGTAAGGACGAGGGAAAGTGCCTCCATTTCCTTCAGCATCGCTGCGATCCTCGCAGCCTGCTGTTTATAAAAGCGCACGTGCCTCGCCTTCAGGTGCTCTTCCGCTTCCGTATTGTCATCCTGCGTCAGCAGCCTGTGCACACCCGTGTATGTCAGTCTCGCATTGCTGTTTATGACGGATTCCGTGATGCGATGGTCGATCACTTCACCTTTTTCATCGATCGTCATGATGCAGCTCAGCGCATAGCGGTCCTTGCCTTCGTTCAGAGAGCAGATGCCATTGGAAAGTTCATGCGGCAGCATGGGGATCACGCGGTCCACAAGATAAATGCTGTTGCCACGGTTCAGTGCCTCTTTGTCCAGCGCAGAGCCTTCCGTCACATAATAGCTTACGTCGGCGATATGAACGCCCAGTTCCCAGCATTTTCCCTTTTTGACGAGCGATACCGCATCGTCGATATCTTTGGTATCTTCGCCGTCAATGGTGACGGTAACGACACGCCGCAGATCCTCGCGCCCCTTGCGGTCCTTTACGCTGTCAGGCACATTTTCCACTTCTGCGCGCACGTCGTCCGGAAATCCTTCCGGCAGGTCATTGGCACGTATGATGGAAAGAATGTCCACGCCCGGATCGTCGATATGGCCGAGGATCTCCGTCACGCGGGCTTCCGGGTTCTTACGGGCCGAACCGTAATCCGTGATCTCAGCCACGACCTTATGTCCGGTCACTGCCCCCTGGGAGTTCTCATTCCGCACATAGATGTCCACGCCTATATGCGTATTGTCCGGTGTAATGTAGCCGTTCGGCTCTTCTTTGGTGTAGGTGCCGACGATCCTGGTGACTCCGTGTGAAAGGATGCTGACGACTTCCGCCTCTGTGCGGTGTCCGTCCTTCGGACGTCCCGCGGCACCGGTCTTTACGACCGGCAGTGCCGCACCTGTGCGTGCGGCCTCTTCTATGGCTTCCACCTGCTGTACGAAGGCAGAGTCCGCACCCGATATGACACGTACCGAAACCCGGTCTCCGTAAAAGGCATTGGCTGTCTTCCCGACGGGAATATAGAGATCCTGGTCGAGACCCTCCACCGTCACGAAGCCGAAGCCCCTGACATGACTCTGGAAAACACCTTCCAGCAGGATGGGCCCGCTCTTCTTTTCGCGCCTGTCCTTGCGTCCTCCGCCGGCCGCGCCGTTCTGTTCTTTTCTTACCTGTTTTTCAAAAGATTTGTTATACTGCAATTTTACTTCCTTCCCGCGCCGCGCTGCAGAACTCTTCCGCTCACGGCGGTGTCCTGTATGTCCTTACATAAGAAATGGCGGCGCCCCATATACCGGAGCGCCGCCATTCATACCATCGATCAGATCAAAACAGATTCATATCCAGCAGAATAGTCAGCACGCTGAACGCAACCATAAGGATCGTAGTCCATTTCAGCAGACGCCCTTCCAGAGAACGTCCCTTGTTCTTGCCGAGGTAGGTCTCCGCTGCGCCGCTGATCGCGCCAAGCCCCTGGTCCTTGCCTTCCTGCATCAGAATGACCGCAGTCACAAGAACACTTACCAGGATCAGAACGATTGTCAAAATCAGACGTAATGCACCCATTCGGACAACTCCAGTCTATCAGTTTTCACTATGCTCTGTCGCTGCCTGCTAACAATGCCGGCATCGACAGATGACATCATAGCACGTAGCCGTCACGATGACAAGTTTTTTCTTACTTCAGCGAATATCTGAGGTTCACGGTAATGGTCGCCGTTTTCTGACGGGAAGTCGTATCCAGCCAGCCGGCATACGAGTAATCGTCAGTGCCGGAATTCTTTGCCGTGATCTGGAAAACGCCCAGCGTGGAATCCTGCAGTTTTCCAATGGACGCGCCGGTATCTTTTGCCATGATGTCAATGCGGGATCTGGCATTCTGGGTCGCCTTGTCGATCAGGTCCAGTTTGACGCTGTCCAGCGTGGTGCAGTAATACTCCGGAGGATTTGAAACAAATTCCACGCCGGAATCCAGAAGACTGGAAATGTCGCGCGATATTTTTTCCACGGCATCGATGTTGGAGGACGTGATGACGATCCCCTGCGTCAGGTCATAGCCATCCGGTACCGAAGAAATAACATTCCCGTTATTATCGTAGGTATCGTTATGCCGCTGCGTGATATCCACGGAATTAAAAACGATCTCCGATTCCGACAATCCGTTGCTCTGCAGATATTTTTTGACGATGGTCGCATCCTGTTTGATGGATGCGTATGCCTGTTTTGCCGTGTCATCGTGTGCCGAAAAGGAACCTCTCCAGACGATCAGGTCGGAATCAAAATCCACACTCGCCGACCCGGTCGCGCTGATGCTGTGCCCTGCCGTGCTTTTATACAGCAGGAAACCCGATACCAGGATCAGGCAGCTGATGATGACACTTACGGAAATGATGACGGAAGGCATTGCGGAACCGCCGTTTCCTGCTGCCTGCCGCACGTTATTCTCTGTACTCTGCATATTGACCTCCCTTTACTGTATTGCGGTATCGCTTGCCACGAAATCAGGTACCTTACCGGTATAGAATACATAATAAACGGTATTATCGCTATACCCGCCGCTCATGCTGACGGACTTATCCCTGGCTTCGCCGATGGCCGTACCCGTCTTATGCGTGCTCTTGAGCGTGATCTGTATGGAATAGTTTGGGTCGGAGGCAGTCGCACTCTTCCAGTCGCCGGACAGACTGGTCGAATATGACGCTTTCAGTATGGCATTGATCGAACCGCTGTCGGTATAATCCACCGCTACGGAAGGATCTCCCTGATAATTTGCGTTGTCGGCATACACCTCGCTGTGCGAGTTCACGACAGTGATGCTCTGCACATCATCCGAGCTGAGCTGCGGCTCCACCCAGAGATCCGCCTTTTTCAGATACGCGATCGTATTCGCATAGCCCGGGTAAACAGGGTACATGACCTGTGAGCTGGCACCGTCGCTTGCCGCGTTTTCTCCGCTCAGCGTCAGCGTGCCGATCAGGCTGCTGGTGCTCGCCATGGAATAGCTGTAATTCTGAATATCCTTTTCATAAGCTGCTTTGAAATCCGCGTAAGTGCTGCCTGACGCGTTCCTGCTGCTGTATCCGGCACTGTACGTCAGCTGAAGCGTTTTCTGCTTCATGTTTTCAAGCAGGCCTTCATCGTGGTAGATCATGAAGAATCCCTTGCGGTATTCTTCCGTATCCGTCACGGCATCCATCTTTGCCGCATCGATATCCGCCGGGATCTGGAAAGCGCGGTAAATGCATCTCCCGTCCTTCATGCGGTACAGGACAGCAGCCTGATAGCTGTCAGTGGAAGAACCGGAAGACGTTCCGGATGCCGACAGCGAACTGTTGTACTGGTCGACGGTGAAAGCCTGTGCGAGCCTGGCAACTGCCTCCACGTCGGTCACATTCGTAAGTTTCATGTACCGGCGGTAGAATTCCGCACTGTCGCCGATCATCGTCCCGGAATTTCCGTAATAGTCCGTAGTGTAGTCGTACGTGAACAGCGCGCAGGAGCTCACATCCGATGCCTTGGGTATATACCTGTCGTATCCGGTGAGGTCATTGCGGAATGTGACAAAAATAAGGAGAGAAGCCGCAACGGCGATCACGATCTGCCAGGCTCCCCGGAAAGCCGAGCGGAAATTGAAATTGTAAAGGATCTCCACGACGCAGCAGACTGCGGCGGCACCGAAGATCATGCCCAGCACCAGGATGGCCGTAGCAGCCGTGGAACGGCTCTCGTTGAATATCGAAGCCAGTATGTCTCCGACGACCAGCGCACCGAGTACGGCAAGCGCGATCTTGATGATCACCCGCACGGCCGGAAAAACAACTGCCTGTCCTGCGCTCTCGTTTTTACGCAAGCAGTAGCACCGGTACGCGAGGAAGGTCACAGCGGCAAAAACAGCAAGCGTGATGAGATCCTTCGGCAGGCATATCTTCATCAGTGCCTGCAGCATCTTCGGCGTCATGGCGCCATACATGTCCACATTGTCCGGGATATCCGAGGCATACTGCAGACTGAGGACGTACGTATAATTGAAGACCGGCGAAAGCAGCGGGCCGGCGTTTCTGCCGTTGCTGTAAAAGGTATGGAAATATCTCCCTGAATACCTGACGATCTCATAGCTGAATGCCCATTCATAGACAAGCAGCACGGCAGCTCCCAGGCAGGCTACGATCACGTTCCCGGTCAGCATGACCGCCAGTACGGAGATCGAATAAGCGCCGAGGAACAGCACCAGCATACGAAGAAACTCGACGAACGTTTCCGCCACGATCACAGGCTGCATGGCACCCATTCCGGTCCCCACCAGAATGCCGAGCAGCATGGAGATCAGGTACGGCACCGTAAAGAGCAGGATGCTGTTCAGATAGATCCCGCGGAACCTTTCCTTTCTGGAAACAGGCTGGCTCTCATAAAAATCGATCTTCTGCCTGCTGTCGAGATAGCTGTAGCCCTGTACCGCCAGCAGAACTGCAAGAGCGACCGTGAAGTAATAGGCCGGCATGCGCAGGCCGATCACCTTGCTGACCGAAGCGTACAGTTCGGAGTAAAACTGTTTGTCCGTATATGCATACATCTGTGCATAGTCACGTATCCTGGTAACGGCAGCGATCGTGCCGGCCACAAAATAAAACAGCCAGAATATCACGGAAAGCAGCGCAGGCCAGATACGGCGTTTCAATATCACTGTCTGGCTGTTCCAGACGCGCGCAGCCCCGTTCCCGGACGCATCCCGGCGGTCTCCCGCTGCCGCATTGTTGATCTTCAGATTGAGTGTCATATGTCCGTTCCTCCCGGTCCTTTCAGGCAAGTATGAATTTTCTGACATCGTAGCCTGCCACTTCCGTTTCGCTGATGAATACTTCTTCCAGTGTGAGCGGCAGAATCTCAAAAAACACAGTCTCTATGCCACGGAAGCGCTCCGTGACCTCATCCTTGGTCCCGCGTACCGTGATCGTATACAGGCGTCCGCGCTTCTCGACGTTCATGACCTTCAGGCCTTCCAGTGCTGTCTTTTCATCCTCATCACGCATAAAGACGCACTGAATTTTCTGGATATTCAGTTTCATGGACTCAATGTCCTCGGAAAGGAGCACGCCGCCCTTGTGCAGCAGGCCTACCCGGTCACAGATATCTTCCAGTTCCCTGAGATTGTGTGAAGAGATGACCGGTGTCAGACCCCGCTCGGACATATCATTTGCGAAAATGCTCTTTACGCTCTGGCGCATGACCGGATCGAGTCCGTCAAAGGTCTCATCGCAGAGCAGGTATTTCGTCTGCGCGCACACACCGCAGAGGATCGCGAGCTGCTTTTTCATGCCCTTTGAATAATTGGCGATGCGCCGGTCGGGATCCAGGCCGAAATCCTTCAGGTAGGATTCGAAGCGCGAACCGTTGAACGCCCTGTACACGCCGCTGTAGTACTCCTTCATGTCCTCCGCCGTACTGTTGGGGAAAAAGTACGGGTCGTCTGCGATGAAGAACAGCTGCTTCTTGACCTCCGGATTGTCGAACACCGGCTCCCGGTCGATCAGCACACTGCCACCGTCCGGTTTCAGGACGCCGGCTACCATGCGAAGGAGCGTGCTCTTTCCTGCCCCGTTCGTACCGATCAGTCCGAAGACCTCCTCTTCCCTGATCTTCAGCGAAACATCCTTCACCGCCTGAATGAGATAATTATTCCCATTTTCACTGTCGAAGGATTTAACGAGATTCAACGTCTCAATCATTTTTTGACCATCCCTTCCAGAAGTTCGTTCCGGTCTATGCCCAGTTCATCCGCTTCCTTCAGAAGCATTGCGATCTTCTCACGCAGCTCGGCCTTTCTTGCTCCGAGCGGAGCCTTCAGATCGCCGCTCACAAAATTGCCTCTGCCCTTTACGGTATATATAACGCCCTGCCGCTCCAGTTCCGCATAAGCTTTCTGCACGGTATTGGGATTGGTGGACAGCTCCATAGCCATGCTTCTGACCGAAGGCATAGGTTCATCCGGCGCAAGCACGCCCGCCAGGATCAGTTTTCTGCATCCGTCGCTGATCTGTTCGTAAATGGGCCTGCTGTCTTTGTAGTCCAGCTGTAAAAGCATTTCTCCGCGATCCTCCTTTCATTGTGTTTACTGTACTATGTATGTTAGTACACTTATGCTGCGCTGTCAATCCTTCCGCACAGCATTTTTAACATTTACCGGACGGCATTACGCGCCGCAGGGAAACAGAAAAAGTCCCGGGAGAATGCCTGCTCCCGGGACTTTTTCTGCAGCGGCGCCGCCTTTCCTGAAGGGCCGCGCCATGATCCGAACATCCTTATTTTTTGGAAGTGCTCTTGTGCGGTGCGAGTTCGTCGTCATAATAGTCCGAACGCAGACCCAGCTGATAGTTGAAAGCATCCTTCCCCAGCTTCTCCGTCAGGGTCGGTGTATCGGAATACAGGTCCGTGCCGAGTCCCAGACGGTCGCCGTCTATGGTGCATCCCATTGCGGACAGCGTTGTGGGAAAGAGATCCAGCGTGCAGTACGAACGTTCCGCCGCCGGTTCTTCTTTTGCGGAGTTGACGACTGTCACATATGTTTTCCGCTGATACCCCGAAGGAGCGTCCTTATAGTAAGCCTGGTCCATGTACAGGTGATCCCCGGAAAGTATGATCACCGTATTGTCATACCAGGACTGCTGGCTGCACCATTCCACGAAATCCGCCACCCGCTTGCTGGAACATGCGATCACGTTGGCATACTGATCCGGATAGGTGGTCGGACAGTCGTCACAAACGTAGCCGTTGGAAAAATGCGTGTCTGTCGTAAGCAGTGTCAGGTTGAAGGGTTGGTCGGAATCCGCCAGTGTATTGGCTTCATCCTTGGCGAAATCGAACAGTTTCTTGTCTTCATACCCCCACCAGACATAGTAGTTCTTCGGGATGAGTCCCTGCTTGATCGCCCAGTAGTAATCATCAATGTCATAGTTTCCGTGGTTTTCAAAATAAACGCGCCTGTTGGCAAAATTGGCATCGGAGCCGATGAACAGAACGTTGTGGTAGCCGTTGTCCTCCAGCACGTCACCGAGGGAGGTGACCCCGGGCAGGGAGACCAGCGCTTCCGCGTCGTCTTTGTTGCCGCCCGACGGGATGTTGAGAGGTACACCTGAAGTCTGCGCCACCATCCCGGCCACTGTCCAGCTTGTGGAGCCGAGCATCAGGCCGCCGTTCAGCTTTCCGCTGTCGCCGTTGAAATCGTCGTTGTTTTTGTCCAAAGCGAGGCTGGCCAGTTCGGGAATGCCGTTGTAGGCCTTTCCGCCGCCGATCGAAGTGTCTGCCGGCGTGATCTCCATGGACTCCAGATAAATATAGATCAGGTTTTTCTTCTTCTCCGGGAAAGTGATCTTCGTCGTCGCCGCATCTGCATAGTAATCGTCATAGAGCTGCGTCGTCTGCGCCTGCGAGACCAGGTAATCAAACACCTTGTAATTGTCGCAGAAGCTGTAAACGATCCAGCCTATGGCGCAGAGCATGACTGCCGAGGCCCCGGTACGCAGCGCAAAAGCGCCCCACACCCTTCGCGGAACGCCGGCCTTCGGCTTGTCGCTGCCCATGGCTTCAGCATTTGTTTTGTCTTCTCCGCTCCCGGCGAGTGCATCCTCTCCCATCCGCAGTACTTTGCCGAGCATGAGGGAAAGCGCGACCGCGATCGCGATCGCCACGGCAAACTGTATAAACAGAGGCAGGAAATTTCCCCAGTTCGTGCCTGTGTTGTTCGTTGTGGCGTGGTATATGAGCTGCTGGATCTCAATTCCGGAAAACTGTACGTACAGATAGTGCCAGCCGACTGCCAGCACACCCGCCAGGACAATCAGCGCATTGAGCAGGATCTTCCGCGTCCTGACTATAGCCTTACGCTCTTCCTTATGCGCCCGGATCGAGGCCCGCACCGAACGTATGCTCATCCACAGAAGGGCCAGTACGATCGCCGCCAGGGTATACAGGACGTGCCGTACATTCGCATCCGCCGTATAGACGGCATTCACATGGCTGATGAACTGGCTTTTATAGACAGGCCTGTACATGATCTTGAAAAACTGGTTGTTGCGGTTCAGCGTGGCCATTGCATCCGCGCTGTACTCGCAGGAATCGATCAGCTTGCTGTTCTCCGTATCGTAGACCAGCAGGCAAAGACCGGTCTGCCCTGCGCCGTAATCGAAGCCGTCAAGGGACAGCGTGGCAGGCATGGTGCTCCCCGCACCGGTGCTCGTGATCTTCAGGCTGTGCCCGGCGACCGTATCTTCATAAGACGTGCCGTTTGCCTTTGAAACAGTACTGACGACTTTCCCGCCGTTCCAGATACCGATCCAGCCGCTGCCTCCCTGTACATCAGAAGGCGTGTCGGTAAAGCCCATGCCCGACATGAGGTCCTTCACCTCCGGCGACATGGTCTCGCTCCCTGCCTCGCTCAGTGCAAAAATGACCAGGTACCCCTTGTCTTTATAGAGCTGCAGCAGCTCCGGGAACGTCTTTCCCACATAATAGGCGTTGTAGGGAAAAACAAGACGCATGTTGTCGTATTTTTCCGAGTCGATGCGCGCGAGCGTGCGGCCGTCGGCCTTCACGTCAAAATATACGTTGTCCGAGTCGGCATCGCACATGAATTCACTGATCCGGCTCAGGTCGAGGGGCAGCAGGATCTCCGCACAGGGATAGGTCCCCGTGCCCGTGTTGGCTTTCTGCTTTCCGCCGTCGGTCGTGTACTGTACGGAGTAGACCTGTGCCTTTGTCTCGTTCCCCTGATAGTCGGTGACCGTACTGTCGATCTCTCCGGCACGGATCGTGCGTACCTGCGGCGCCCAGGCAAACAGGAGGCTCAATACTACAAGAATTGTGAAGACAACATCTATGACCCGCCCTTTGTCCGGCTTCCGCACAGGCTTCCTGACGGCTGCGCTGTCCTTTTTCTTACTGCTGTCCGTATGATCCGCGAGCTTGATCTTTCCCATTTTCCGTGCCTCGATTCTGTCCAAACGTGCCCATTTTAGCGCAGCGGCGCGGAACTTACAAGGATTCAGGACACAAATAGGGACGGGTGCAGAAAACCGGTACCGGACACTGCTGTCCGGTACCGGCCTCTTCCCTGTCCGATATGCAAGGCCCTGTCTGTCCTGGGCCGGTTCAGTTTTCCTTTACGAGCAGGCTCTTTCCTGTCATTTCAGCCGGCTGCTGCATGCCCATCACCTGGATCAGTGTAGGAACAATGTCCGCCAGGACTCCGTTTTCACGCAGTGTCCAGCCCTTCTCATAGTTGAAGAGGATAAAGGGTACCGGATTTGTCGTATGTGCCGTATAGGGAGCACCTGTCGTTTCATCGACCATCTTCTCGCAGTTGCCGTGGTCGGCGCAGATGAATGCGGTACCGCCGGCCTTCTTCATGGCTGCCGTCACCTTGCCCACGCACTCGTCGATGACCTCTACCGCCTTGATCGCAGCTGCCTCGACGCCGGTGTGGCCGACCATGTCCGGATTGGCAAAATTGCAGATGATCACATCGTATTTGTCGCTTGCTATCGCCTGCACGAGTTTGTCGCAGACTTCGTATGCGCTCATCTGCGGCTTCAGGTCGTACGTCGCAACGTCCTTGGGACTGTTGACCAGAATGCGGTCCTCTCCCGGATTCGGCTTCTCGACGCCGCCGTTGAAGAAGAACGTGACGTGTGCATATTTTTCCGTTTCCGCTATGCGGCACTGTTTCAGTCCGTTCGCGGCGAGCCACTGTCCGAAGGTATTGTTGACCTCCACCTTCTTGAACGCGACTTCCTTGTTCAGGATCAGCGGATCATAGTCAGCAAAACACACATAAACTGTTTTGATCCTGGGACCGCGGTCAAACTTGTCGAACGTGTCATCACAGAAGCAGTGTGTGATCTCCCGCGCTCTGTCGGGACGGAAATTGAAGAATATGATGGAGTCTCCGTCTTTGATCAGGGCAGTCGGCTTTCCGTCTGCGCCCAGCACGACAGTGGGTTTGACAAACTCGTCCGTCTCGCCTTTTTCATAGGACTGTTCGATCGCCTCATGCGCACTGCCCGCCGTAATGCCTTCCCCTGCCGTCAGAGCCTTGTAGGCATACAGGATGCGGTCGTAGTTGTTATCCCGGTCCATGGCATAATAGCGTCCGCTGATCGATGCGATCTTGCCGACTCCCAGTTCCTGCATCTTGTCTTCCAGCTGCCGGATATAATCCACACCGCTCTTGGGAGGTGTATCACGACCGTCCAGGAACGCGTGCACATACACTCTGTCGAGGCCTTCCTTTTTGGCCATTTCAAGCAGTGCATAGAGATGGGTGATGTGGCTGTGCACCCCGCCGTCGGAAAGCAGGCCGTACAGATGCAGGTCCGTGCCGTTCTTTTTGCAGTTCGCGATCGCATCCAGCAGCTCCGGATTGCGGAAGAAATCGCCGTCCTGGATCTCTTTGGTGATGCGCGTAAGTTCCTGGTACACGATGCGGCCCGCACCCATATTCATGTGGCCGACTTCGGAATTTCCCATCTGTCCGTCCGGCAGTCCGACCGCCATGCCGCTCGCATAGCCTTTCACAAAGGGATAGTCCCTTTCAAGTTCATCCATGACAGGTGTTCTGGCTTCTGCCACTGCATTGTGCTCTTTGATATCGCTGAGTCCGTATCCGTCGAGGATCATCAGTAAAACCGGTCTGTGTTCCATGCTGTTTCGCTCCTTTTGTGCTTTGCATGCCGTCCGCAGCGACCTGCGGTACGGCGTCATCGCGTTTATTGTACTACTGCGGCGCCCGGCGTTCAATCCGGATGCGCAGCGCCTTCCGCGGCTGTACATGCCGCAGAATACACTTCATCTGACATAGTCGCGGTCGATATTGATGATGCAGCGGTAGTGTACGTCGATCCCCCGCACTTTCTCACGCAGTTCCTCAATGACTTCATCCGCGCTAAGTTTGGCATCGTAGGGCATGACCACATCAAAAAGCACATTCGTGTGTGAATCGCCTTTCACGATCCGGAAATCGTGGAAGCTGTACCCTTTCCCGAGCTGTTCGACGAGCGCGCCCACTTTGCGGCGCAGCTCCGTGGTCTCCGGGTCATCCACGGAGATCGGGTCCATATGGATCACCGTCTCGATGCCATACTCCCTGGAAAGCCGCATCTCGATATTGTCTATGGTATCGTGCGCCTTGAGAATGTCCTCGTTGGCCGGCACCTCCGCGTGCAGCGACATCATGCGCCTGCCCGGCCCGTAGTCGTGCACGACGAGATCATGCACCCCGAGGATCCCGCTGTAGCTCATCACGACCTTTTTGACTTCCGCAATGAATTCGGGACTGGGCGCCTGCCCGAGCAGCGGACTCACCGTATCCGCCGCTGCCGTGAATCCGGAATAAATAATAAACAGCGATACGGCCAGGCCTACCCAGCCGTCTATGGTGATACCGGTGCACTTTGTAAAAACAGTAGATGCCAGTACTGCGGAAGTCGCGACCGTATCCGAAAGGCTGTCGGCCGCCGTGGACTTCATCGCTACGGAGTCCAGCCTGCGCGACAGCGAACTGTTGTAGGCATACATATAGATCTTCACAAGTATGGAAACAGCCAGGATCACGACGACTGTCAGCGAGAAGGTCGTCTGCGAAGGATGCAGGATCTTGCCGAAGGAAGTTCTCATCAGTTCAAAACCCATGAGGATGACGAGCATGGACACGATCAGGCCTGCCAGGTATTCGATCCTCCCGTGACCGAACGGATGCTCCGGATCGGGTTTTGCGCCCGCGAGCCGGAATCCTGTCAGTGTGATGATGGAGGAGCCGGCATCCGACAGGTTGTTGAAGGCATCCGCCGTAATGGAGATCGCACCGGAAAGTATGCCCGCAATCAGTTTCCCCGCAAAGAGGCATAGATTGAGAAAAATGCCGACAGCCCCTGACAGTACGCCGTACTTCTGACGCACGCCGGGATCTTTCGTATTGTCCGGGTCTTTTATGAAAAGTTTTGCCAGAAAATGTATCAAAACAACCTCCGTCCCCTTCAGTCCGGGATCCTGTGTTTTGCTTCTCCGCCGCTGATGTAAACAGCCAGTGCAGAACCTTCCTTCAAAGTAACGGATGCCTCTTTCTCCGGGATGAATTCATTGCTGGTCCCGATGGGGAAATCATTGGTGATAACGGCATCCTGCAGCGGGTAGCGCATGCCCTCTATGGACACGCGGCACCGTCCTTCCAGGCTGAAGAGGGAAAAGAGTCCGCCCAGCCCGCGGCGGAAACGGCGGGTCTCCTTTTCCAGCACAAACAGCATTGTCCCGCCCTCGATCATGTAGGCTTCCGCTCCGTGCCTGCGGGCATACAGCATGGTCTGTATATTGGCGATCGTATGGTCGATCCGCCCGCCGGCAGCGCCGTAAAGAAGGAACTTTGTACAGCCCAGTTCCAGTCCTTTTTTCACCGCGGCGTGCATATCCGTATCGTCCTTTTCAACGGGCAGGCGTATGACGCGGTCCGGGCGCTCCCGGCGATACTCTTCGTACAGCGGATACTGCGATTCCTCCAGCGAATCGAAATCCCCCAGCAGGTAATCCGGCAGCATTCCGAGGTCCGCAAGATATTTCAGGCCGCCGTCCACGGCGATCACAATGTCGTCCGGCAGCCGGTCGATCGCTGTCTCTCCGAGAGGGCCTGCGCCCACGAGGATGCAGCGTTTCTCAGTCTCCATGCCTCTCCCCGTCTGCCGCGGCGGCACCTGCGGTGCCGTCCGTCTCTGTCTCCGGCACGTCTTTCCTGTCCAGCAGCATTTTCCTTGTGATGAAGTTATAGACCATGACGATGCCTGTGGCGCCCAGCTTTGTGAAGGTCTCGATGGAGTCTGGTGTCTTTAACCAACCATTAAGCCACGGCCAGGCCGGCCAGATCACCTCAATTACGAGCCACAGGATGAACTCCTGTATGAGAAGGCCGATCACGCTGAGGATCGCAAACAGGACAAATTCCCTGCCCCTCGAAATGTTTTCCCTGCGCGTGAACACGAATTTCATGCTCATCAGGTAATTGCAGACAAGGGAAATCGTAAAGCTCATCACGTTCGCGATGAGATACGGAATGCCCAGCCACGTGAAAAGCTTGAACAGGAAGAAGTCGATAAAAAATGCGATCACACCGACCACACCGAATTTGAGTATCTGTGAAATGAGTTTTTTCATTGTCCATCCTCAGAAGGAAGAGCCTTCAGACCCTTTGACAGTGCAGCCGTTGCCGCCCTCCAGTGTTTCCAGCAGATCGCTCAGGGCAGCAGCCGCCGAGGCTTCCCGGATCGCAGGCCGCGTGCCCTGGAAACGGTATTCCTTTACTGTCGCCGTCCCGTGAAGAGCCACGCCGATAAACACCATGCCTACGGGCTTTCCTTCCGATGCATCCGGTCCCGCATTGCCTGTCGCGGAAACTGCGATATCCGCTCCCGTGCGCCGAGCAGTGCCGAGACACATTGCTTCGGCTGTCTGCCGGCTGACTGCGCCGTACTTCCCGAGTATTTCCTCCGGGACGTCTGCCATCGCATGCTTCTGCGCGCAGCTGTAGGTGACGAAGCCGCCCTCATAGACTGCGGAGACCCCGGGCACTTCCGCAATTTCGGAAGCGATCATGCCGCTCGTCAGGGATTCGCAGGTCGCCAGTTTCCACCCCCTGGCAAGGAGCAGTTCCCTGATCTTTGCCGCCGTTTCAAAAGTATCCATATGTTTTGGCCTGCTTCATTTTACGTCTTTGAGAACCGAAGCGTTTTTGTACAGATAATCGACCAGCGAAATGACTGTCAGCGCGAGGGCGATCCACATGAGGATCTGTGTCAGCACGGACAGGGCCGGGAGATCGGCGATCATGAGGATCACCATGAGCATCTGGAACGTCGTCTTGAACTTTCCCCAGTAGCTGGCTGCGATCACAGTGCCCTTGTCCGCCGCTATAAGGCGGAAGCCGCTGATGATGAACTCGCGCGAAATAATGACGATGACGATCCACGAAGGAATGCGGTGCAGGTCGACGAGGCAGATCATCGCGGCGCAGACCAGCATTTTATCGGCGAGAGGATCCATGAACTTTCCGAAGTCCGTGATCAGGCCGTACTTGCGTGCGATCTTTCCGTCCGCCATATCCGTCAGGCTGGCGGCGATGAAGATGGCCAGTGCGATCCACTGTCTGTAAGGACCGCCGTACGGACAGAGCATGAAAAACACAAAGAAGGGGATCATGATCACTCGTAAAACAGTCAGTTTATTTGGAAGATTCATGGCAGCAGTTCTCCTGTAAGATCGTAGTCCTTTGCCCCCGTCACCTTTACCTGTACGAGGTCTCCGCTCAACAGTTCCCGTTCCGAATCAATAAACAGCAGGCCGTCGATGCCGGGCGCATCGCGGTAGGTACGTGCGACATAAATGCCACCGTTCCCGCTCTGTGCCTCTTCTCCGGTCAGCCGGCCTTCCACGATCGCTTCCAGTCTCCGGCCCTTCATGCCGCGTGCCTTGCGGAACGCGATCTCCTGCTGCAGCAGCATAATCTCCTTCTGCCGCTGCTTTTTGACACGGGCAGGCACCTGGGGGCTCATCGCTGCCGCGGGCGTACCGTCTTCCCTGGAATAGGTGAAAACACCGAGGCGGTCGAATTTCATCTTTCTCACAAAAGCCATCAGATGCCTGTGGTCCGTATCTGTCTCGCCGGGAAACCCGGTGATCAGGGTAGTGCGGATACAGATGTCCGGCACCGCGCTGCGCAGCTGTCCTATGACAGCCTCCAGATCCGCCCGGTTTGTGTGCCTTCCCATGGCTTTCAGGATCCGGTCGCTGGCGTGCTGCACCGGCATGTCGATATAGTGCAGAACCTTTGGCTCTGCGGCAACGGTCGCGATCAGTTCCTCCGTGATCTCCTCCGGATAACAGTAGAGCAGGCGTATCCAGGCAATGCCGTCGATCCCGCAAAGCTTCGAAAGCAGTTCCGGCAGAGCTTTTTTTCCATACAGATCCACGCCGTAGACTGTAGTCTCCTGTGCCACCAGGATCAGTTCCTTCACGCCCTGGCGGGCCAGCATGCGAGCCTGCGACAGCAGATCCTCTTCGGGTATGCTGCGGTAAGGGCCGCGTACGGACGGGATCACGCAGTAAGTGCAGCATTTGTTGCACCCTTCCGCGATCTTCAGGTATCCCACCGCACCGGGAGTCGCAAGAACAAGCTTTCCTCCGCGCTCGGGTCTGTCGAGAGGCGCGAGGTACAGCCGCTCCCCGGTCCCCTTTTCCGGCCTCTGCAGCGCATCCTGAACAGCCCGGGTGAGACTGTCGGCAGCTGTTGTGCCGAGCACCGCATCCACTTCCGGTATATCCCGTACGATCTCTTCGCGGTATCGCTGCGCAAGGCAGCCGGTCACGACCAGTGCCTTCAGACTGCCTGTCTTTCTGCGCTCCGCCAGCTCCAGGATCGTATCGACGCTTTCCTGCTGCGCATCATGAATAAAACAGCAGGTATTGACGACTGCAATATCTGCTGTTTCCACATCGTATGTGATTTCATATCCGCTGTCTGTGAGCTGCCCCAGCATTTTTTCGGAATCCACAAGGTTTTTGTCACAGCCGAGCGAAACAAAATAGATCTTCACTGTTCGTCTTCCGGATCCGGCTCGTTGTTGTCGCTGTCATCTTCGTCCGTATCCTTGTTTTCGTCGGCCTCTTCGTCTTCTGCCTTATCCTCATCCTCTCCGAGCTCGATGCTCGAATACTCTGCGGAACCGGTCTGCAGGGAAACGGCAGCCGTGTCATCGTTGTCTGCGTCGTCGCTGCCGAGGATCTGGATCTTTCCCCTGTACAGCTCATCGACTGCGATGGAAAGCGGCTTGGTCTTAGGATCCGCTTCCACCAGAGGATCCGCCCCGTTGACGATCTGGCGCGCACGCTTGGCTGTCGCCATGACGATGGAATAGCGGCTGTTGATGACCGGTGCTTCTCCCTCTTCCACGTCCTTGTTGACGACATTCATCAGTTCCACATAATTGGGATGTGACATTGCCATGATTATACGATTCCTTTCCTTCTCTGCATTGTGAACTGTTCAAAACAGGCTGCCTTCTGTTACGGACAGCCGGGCTGCGGTGCCGGTATATCGTCCGTTTCATTCCCGTCTGCCTGTGCCCTGCCTCTTATCGTGTCCGGAAGCAGCGCCGAAAGTACGATCCGGTCGCCGTCCATGACAATGACTGCCTTTGTTTTGCGCCCCTGTGTTGCATCCACGACACGCTTCTGTTCCCTGGCTTCCTGTACAAGACGCTTTACCGGTGCCGAATCCGGGCTGACGATCGCTATGATCTTCCCTGAATTCACGATATTTCCGAAGCCGATATGTATCAGATTATTCGACATTCTGGATCTGTTCCCTTACTTTCTCGATCTCGGTCTTGAGTTCAATGCCCCTGGCCGATATTTCGACGTCGCCGGTCTTGGAAAGGATCGTGTTGGCTTCCCTGTTCATTTCCTGCGCCAGGAAATCCAGCTTTCTGCCTACGCCGTCCTGTCCGCCCTCCAGTTCCTGCCGGGTAGCCTGTACGTGGGAACGCAGCCGTACCAGTTCTTCATCCACGCAGACCTTGTCGGAATAGATCGTCACTTCCTGAAGGATGCGGTTCATATCCATATTGCTGTCAGAAAGCAGTTCGCTGACCTTTGCCGTAAGCTTTTCCTTGTATTCCTCAACGATCTTCGGCGACTGCTCCGATATGAAGTCCACGTTTTCCATGATGACGTCCAGCTTTGCGAGCAGATCGTCCTTCAGGAAACTGCCCTCCCGCGTTCTCGCGTCGAGCAGCGCCTGCCCTGCACCGTCTATGGCCTTCCGGACCATTTCCCAGAGTTCTTCCCCGTCCGAGGAACTGTTCCCGGTCGTCAGCACTTCCGGCATTCTGGCCACCGTCGACACCCTGACATCGTCTTCCAGGCCGAAGTCCGCACAGATCGCCTTCATACTCTCCACATACTGCGCTGCCACGTTCCTGTTGTACTTCACGGACACATCGGATTCGGCCGTATCTTCGTAGGTAATATAGACATCGACCTTGCCGCGCTGTATGTAGTTTTTCAGTTCAGAACGGATCTGTGCCTCCAGTGAATTGAATTTTCTCGGCATCTTCATGGACAGATCAAGGAACCGGTTGTTCACCGATTTGATCTCTACCGTGATCTTTCCCGTGCCTTCCGTGATCTCACTGCGGCCGAAACCGGTCATGCTCTTAACCATGGTGCAGCCCCATTCCGTCTTTTCAGACATACAGACACATTTTAAAGACAGTGGAATTCAAAGTCAAGTTCAATCCTGTCCGCCTGCCGGCAAACGCTCTTTATGAGTTTCCGTCGTTGTCGATCGTGGCAAAGTCGGTCGAAGCTTCCTTCTCTTTGCTGATATACCGCTCTGCCGCTTTTTTCTCCTTAACAGTCGCTTTCCGGAACTCAGGGGGCTGGTTGACCACCACCTGCGGGAACGGAATATTGATGTCGTTGGCGTCGAACACCAGTTTTACCGCACGTGTGAGGTCTCGTGTCAGCTGCACGCGGTCTCCCTCATCGCACTTGGCGATGATGCGCAGGATCACGGCACTGTCTGAAAGAGAAACGACACCCTTATAAAAAGGACCTTCTCTGATGGCGTCGTACTTTTTGGCCATCAGCGGCAGTTCCCTTGCAAGTACGGCTTCCACCCTCTCCAGGGACTCCCCGTACTCTATGCCTACGTCGACGACGCAGAAGGAATGCCTGCGCGTCATGTTGATGACACCGCTGACAGCGCTGTTGGAAAAGATCTTGACATTGCCGCCCGCGTCCATGATCTTGGTCGTGCGTACGCCGATCTCCTGTACGGTTCCGCGCCAGTCCCCGACAGTCACAATGTCGCCCACCTGGAATTCACCCTCGAACACGATAAAGAGGCCGGCCAGGATATCCGAGATCAGGTCCCTGGCGCCCAGGCCGATGACCAGCGTAAGGATGCCTGCGGAAGTCACCAGCGCGTTGACATCCACACCGAATGCCGCAAGACTGTAATAGATCAGTCCTATGATCACAAAGTACTTGAGGAAATTGCGCGTGAGCCGGCTGATCGTTTCCCCCTTCGGGCCCAGTGATTTTTCTGTCACGGACAGCAGCGTGCTGATCGCCATTACGATCGTGCCGACCACGCAGACCGTCAGCAGCACCGAGGTCAGTGAAAACACATTCCAGCTCCTGACCCAGTTCCCGGACAAAACATAACTGAATATCGAATTGCTGCCGAAAAAGATGTTCCTGAACAGCAGCGACAGGCAGATCAGGGCTGAAAATACTGCCATCAGAATGTAGAAAACACGCCCTGTCTTCTGTTCAGCCGTCATTTCTTCCCATACTTCACGGCCGCCCGCCCAGCGTGCGGAGGCCGACCGCGTCCTGGCCACAGTCCCGTTCGGCAGTTTGACGCTGATCATCTGCTGTGCTTCCGTCGTCCCGGCCGCAGTGCCCGCCGCTTTACCGCCGCCGGCGGTCTGCGTTTCTTCTTCCCTGAGCTCCCTGACTTCCCTGTGCAGATCGCCTGTATACAGGGCTATGATCACCAGGCAGATAACGAACAGGCTGGCTGCCGTACAGACTGCAGCCGTCATGCCGTACCGCAGGCGGTCTCCGTAAAGGTGCGTCATCGGATCCGCCAGGAAAATGTAGTTGTCACTCTCTTCCAGGCAGTCCGCAAAGTATCTGCTGCCGTTCAATGTGATGAAATCGCTGAAGCCGCCTTTGCATTCCTGTTCCGTAATGCCGTAGTCGGATGCCTTCAGCCCGGTGAGCGTGTCGTCCGGATAATAGGAAAAGGTGCCGTCTGCCTTGGAAACGGCAAAGGCAAAACCGTTCGCCGCGGACCTTGTTTTCCCCAGCACGGTGCTCATGGAGGTGGCGGACAGCATCTTCTCCAGCCGTTCCGGATACACGGCGATCTGCAGCAGTCCGTCAGCCATTCCGTCTGCGTCGGTCAGCATATAGCCGATGTACTGCCGGAACTGCCCGCTTCCCTCGTCGTTCTGGGCATCCTGGATCACGTATTCCACGCCGCCCAGGATCTTGCGGAAATCGTAGGACTGGTCGCCCGGTGTGTCGCTGATCACGAAATTGACATAGGCGTTGCTCGCGGTCAGTTCCCTGCCGTTCCTGTCAAAGAGGATGATATACTCAACATCCAGTACCCTGGCCAGGTCTGCCAGCTCGTCGTGTGTGCGCAGCGCGCTGTTTCTGGAAAGAATATCGGCCGCCGCCTTTGCCTTGTTCAGATAGCGCCTGTCGTATTCCGCCTTCAGAGTCTCCCTGCTGGCACTGTTCGTCTTCAGGGTATCCTCCAGCACCGCGGTCTGGTTTCTCTCTGAGATCGAGGCAGCGGACAGCGAAGAGAGCGACTGCAGATAAAAGCCGATCAGGAAGGCCGCAGCCACACCGGCAAGTCCTATGCCCAGCATACGGCCGCGCATGTTCCTTTCGGCAGCGAGGATCATGTCTTCCCTGCTCATCCCCTTTTCATGATTTTCCGGATCCGTGCCCGACTCGAGCAGTTCGTCTGCCCTTTCCACCGAATAAAAGGTGACGAGGAAGAAAATGACAAAACATGCGGCGACCAGTGTGACGACCGTAAATACAGTACGTGAAAACATGGCCGAAAACGGTACGGCGCAGATCACGTAGGCTTTCAGGGCATCTATACGGCAGACGCCGCAGTAGCAGCGTTCCCCGTCGATCGTCATCCACCCGGTTCTGCCGTCTTCCAGGTCTTCCGACCGTATGCCGGAAAGCAGCGCATCCGTACCGGTCAGTTCTTCCTTCGGATACCACAGGAAAGTGCCGTCCTGCGCAGACACCGCAAAACTGAAGCCTCTGTATCCGCACTTGAGGCCGGACAGTACGGATTTCCAGGAATAAACGCCGTCCGTCTGCTCGGTCAGTTCGGCCGGATCCTGTTCGACGACCGCTTCCGTATCTTTGTCGATCGCCGCGCCGTAGTAGCGGCGCGTTGTCTGGCCTTCCGTCACTTCAAAAGCCGCCGATCTCCCGTCGGAGGAAGTGAAAGCCCCCCGCAGCTGGTTGAAACGGGCGAGAGAAAAGTCGGCGGCGGTATCGGCCGCACTCGCGACAACTGTGCCATCGCTGCGGATGATCAGAAGATTGTTGACATTCATATTCTTCGCGATCGAAGCAAGCTTTTCGCCGGTTGCTTCAAATCCCGTATCCTTCCGGACCATATAGGCCAGCGTGGCTGCCTTGGCCGCATAGACTCTGTCATAGTTGTCCGTGACATCCTGCGCGTCCTGCTTGGCATCCGCTATGATCTGCGGCACCTGCTTCATGATGACCTGCATATCGGCGGACTGGTTGCCTGAAAGCACGTGAATCTTCACCGCTGAAAAGACAAAGGCGCATGCAGCCAGACAAACGGCCATCACGCCATATGCCCTGATCTTCTTGCTCAGGAGTTCCTTTTTCATGCTCTTCCTCCGTACGAAGGATCTTCGGATCCTCCGGATCGGACAGCCGGTACCGTCCCCCGGAACAGGGAGTTATGCGGCTTTCCTCAATTCCACTTGTCGATCATTTTTTTGACCGTACCGTCATCCAGCAGTCTGCTGACCGCTGTGCTGATCCTGTCGCTCAGCGGAGATCCTTTTACGGTCGCCACCCCGTACTGCTCTTCCGAGATGGTCTCATCGAGTGCCAGGACATCCTCCGAAAGGTAGGCCTGTGCAATGCTCCCGTCCATGCATGCCGCATCGGCCTCGCCGGTCTCAAGAGCCTGTGCAAGGTCCGCATAGGAATCGTATTCCGCAAGCTCCGGCTCGCCCTTCCCGTCACTGCCGGTCAGGCCGTCCTGCCGCATTGCCGCTTTCAGCCGTTCTCCGGCATCCGTTCCCTTTACGATCCCGACGCGTGCTCCGGACAGTTGCCTGAATTCCGTGATCAGGGAAGACTTTTCAACGAGCACCAGCCCGTGGTCCGTATAGTACGGCGGAGAAAAATCCAATGTTTCTAAACGTTCATCGGTGATGGAATAACAGGCGATCACACAGTCCACTGTGCCGCCTGCAAGTTTTTCCTCGCGGTCCTGCGGTGTCACGGCCGTAAATTCAACGCCGTCATACCCCAGCTTTTCTGCGAGTTTCTTCGCCAGGTCGATCTCCAGCCCGTAATAATTTCCGTCTGAAGGGCTTCTGTACCCCCAGTACCTTACATCCTGCCTGACGCCCGCCTTCAGTTTTCCTTTTCCGGCGCTGCCGCACGCTGCCGTGCCGGCAGCCGCAGCCATCAGCAGTACACACAGAAGAATGCATGCAAACACACTGTTTCTGCTGCCTGTTTTCATTATCCCCCGCCCCCGGCCGAAGGTCCCGCCTCCGGCGCTGCCGCTGTTTTGTTTCGAGTATATCATAAATACTCCGCCTGTAAGACATGGCGCATCCGCCCGCTGTGCATGGCGCATCGCCCCCCCCCCCCGGGACCGGGGCGCAAATACGAAGCTGCTGCGCAGTCTCAGCGACATATGCTAAAATAATAGTCACAGATGCCGGACGCCTGTGGAACCGATCTCGCCGGCACAAGGGAGAGAGCCATGAAGCTGAATGTCAAACGTACGGTCCTCGTAGGTTTTGCTTTTCTGTCCATCTGCTCCTTCTGGCAGATGTACAACAGTGTCATCCCGCTGATCCTGACAAATACCTTCCATCTGAACGAGACCTTCTCCGGCGTCATCATGGCCGCGGACAATATTCTTGCCCTGTTCCTGCTGCCGCTGTTCGGTTCTCTCTCAGACCGCTGCAGGAGCCCGCACGGCAGAAGAATGCCTTTCATTGTGGCCGGCACCCTGTCTGCCGTCGTACTCATGCTGTTCCTGCCGCTCCTGGACAACAGCTACAGCGCTGCGCCGGCAGCCTGGAAACAGTTCCTGTTCATTGCCGTACTGCTCGTCCTTCTCGTGGCTATGGGAACGTACCGCAGCCCCGCCGTAGCCCTGATGCCGGACGTCACACCCAAGCCGCTGCGTTCCAAAGGCAATGCCGTCATCAATCTGATGGGCGCTGTCGGAGGGATCCTTTATCTGGTCATCGCGGCCGTCCTGTACAGTGCAAGCCGCACAAAGGGCCTGCAGCACGTGGACTATTTTCTGCTCTTTGCCGTTGTCGCCGCGATCATGGCCGTTTCCATGCTCATCGTCTCCCGCTCCATAAACGAGCCGAAGATCGCCGAAGAAATGAAAGCCTATGAGGCCTCGCACCCGGAGGAGAATCTCGCGGACAGGGATGCACAGGGAAATGAAGTACTGCCCGCACCCGTAAAACGCAGTCTTGTTTTCCTGCTGATCTCCATCTCCCTCTGGTTCATCGGCTATAACGCGATCGAGACCTGGTTCACGACTTATGCAAGCCGCATGTGGAACATGTCCCTCGGCAGTGCTTCCGTCTGTCTCACGATCGCAACGCTCGGCGCCATCGTATCGTATGTGCCGATCGGTGAAATTGCATCGAAGGTCGGGCGCAGAAAGACCATCCTCTTCGGTATCATCCTGCTTACGGCATGCTTTCTCGCCGCCTTTGCATATACGCTCGCGAGCAGTTCCTTTTCGCCCGTGCTGTACGTCCTCTTCGGACTGGTAGGCGTCGCCTGGGCCTCCATCAACGTCAATTCCCTGCCGATGGTCGTGGAAATGTGCAAGGGTTCCGACATCGGGAAATTCACGGGCTACTATTACACCTTCTCCATGGCAGCACAGACTGTTACGCCGATCCTGGCCGGCTTTCTGCTGAACCGCATCGGATATGACGTTCTCTTTATCTATGCGGCGCTGTTTACCGCAGCCAGTTTTGTCACGATGCAGTTCGTAAAGCACGGTGACAGCCGCACCATCGATAAAAAGGGCCTGGAAGCGTTCGATGTGGATGACTGACTTCCGTCAGACTTCGCCGCCCACCTGGTCGCAGCGTGAACACAGCTCCAGGTTTTTCCGCCCGTTTTTCTTCATTTCCCTGCGTACTTCGGCGTATTTGTCGGAATACCAGATCTCCCGGATCGTGTTCCTGTTAAGGTCGCCGAACGTATATTTTCCAAGGGCATCGGCCGTGCAGAGGCTCACTTCGCCTGTCGGCCGGATGATGAATTCCTGGAACGGGAGCGCACACTTCGCGTAGCTGCGCACCGCCCTGTTCTTCTTGTTGGGAGCCTGACCGCCGCGTGAATTCAGCGTTTCATTCTGTTTTCTCATCCAGAAGTGCACGTGATCCTTCCATTCCGGATGCGCTTCGACATAGTCATAGATAATCTGCACGGCCGGTGTCCATTTGCCTTCGTCGCTGTAATTGTCGATGGTCATAAGATCCAGGCAGGGGATGATCTCTTTGAATTTGTCCAGTGTCATCAGGGAGCCGTTGGTAAACAGCCTCCAGCTGGCATTCGGCAGCTGCTCCCTGGCATATTTCTGCCATTCGATGATACGCTCGTCCAGGAACGGCTCGTTGTTGCTGTACAGGGAACAGTTTCCCCTGTAATCAAGCTCCTTCAGTTCGGCGATGATCTTTTTGAAAAGTTCCTCCGTCATCTTCGCATACGGCCTCTGCGGCTGATTGGCATTCACCGGACAGAACGGGCAGATCCCGTTGCACCTGTTTATGGTCTCGATCTCCACTTCGACCGGAAGGGGCACGTGATCCAGGTCCATGCCGTTCACATAGGCGTCGTTCCTCTTCTCCCTCTCATTCTTGTGCAGACGGCCGAGCCTGCTGCGAACCGTGTGATAAAATGCCTGTACTGCGTTGTCCTCTTTCATCATGACCTCCGCTGAACGCTGTCTGCCTTCACCGCTGCTCCGGCACCGGCGGCAGTGCTGTCTTTGCCGACTATTATACGCCGGCCTTCCGTATGCCGGAAATATCCGTGTCCCCCATCATCGAATAATTCGTATGATATATGACGAACCCGGGTGCCGCACCGGCAGGCTTTTTGACTTCCCGCCGCTGCACGTAATCGATCTCCACTTTTTCCTGGTTCCGGCCGCTCGAATAGTAGGCCGCCAGAGCCGCTGCCTCCCGGAATGTGCTGTCCGGGATCTCTTCCATCGCCCTGCCGCCGGTCTTCAGGATAACGTGCGACCCGGGCATGTCATTTGCATGGAACCAGAGGTCGCTGCCGCCTGCCGTGTGAAAGGTCAGTTCATCGTTCTGCAGGTTGTTTTTCCCCACATAAATGTCGAAGCCGTCCGAAGAAACATAGTGGAAAGGCCTGGATACCGGGACCTTCGTCCGCCCCGCCTTGCCCTTTGTGCTCTCGCCGTGCCGCCGCAGCAGCCCGCCCTTCTCCAGTTCCTCCCTGATCTGGGCGAGATCCCCTTCCTCGGCGGAATTCCCGAGTGCCACAAGGATGCTCTCCAGCTGCGCGATCTCGGCACGGGTGGCCTCTGTCTGCCCGCTCAGCGCCTCTTCCGTGCGCTTGAGCTTGGTATAGCGCGCAAAGAATTTTTTCGCATTTTCCGCAGGCGATGCCTGCGGGTCCAGCGTGATCTTCACCTTCTGCCCTGTGTGCCAGTCTTCCAGTTCACAGGAGGAAGTCCCGGGTTCTATCTCATATCCGTAGGCATTCAGAAGTTCTCCGAAGAGGCGGTATTTGTCCTTTTTCTCCGTGTCCTTCAGCTGTTTCCGCTGCAGGTCGTACTTGTGCACGTCGCGTTCGAGCAGCGACTGCACGATGTGACGCAGGTCGGAAGTGCGCTGCCTGATCTGTGAATCCCGGTTCTTCTCGGCATAGTAAAACTCGAGAAGCGAGGACATGTCAGAAAAAACACGGGAAGGCCGGTCTCCATAGATCTCCATGCCGAAAGCGGCGAAATCGCAGGGCTGCAGCCTCGTATCCGCTGTGCCGTCCTCCGCGCCCGTTTTTGCGCTGAAGTAGACCGTCGGTGTGAACTTTCCGCTCCGCACGTCCTCCGTGAATGCCGAAAAGGTCTGCCAGAGTTTCTCCGTCTCCTGTTCCGTCAGCGTCCCTGCGCTGAGGTCGTCCGCTATGCCCGCGCGGCGTACGAGTTCCTCGCCTGTTATATTGGAAAAGCCCGTATAAGTCCCTGTCAGGACGGATGCCGGCGGCCTGGTGCTGCCTGAGAGCGATGCCGCGAAATTTTCCTTCGTTTCGGCCAGCGCATTGCGCCGCCCCTGCGTTTCCGGTATGAACCAGGGCCTGCCCGGCAGCACTTCCCGCACGGAGCTCATCATGGAAGAGACTCTGCGGATGCTGTCCACGATGGTGTCGCTCTCGTCCGTAAAGATCAGGTTGCTGTATTTGCCCATGAGTTCCATCACGAGCGTATGACGCTCCAGATCTCCCATTTCGTCGGGATGCTCGACCGTGAATCTCAGAATCCTGTCCAGACCGGGCTGCTCCACGGCGACGATCCTGCCGCCCGAAAGGTGCTTGCGCAGGAGCATGCAGAAAGCCGGCGCCGTAGCGGGCGCATTCTTGTTTTCCGTCGTAATATAGCACAGGGGCAGGGACGGATCCGCGGAAAGCAGCAGCTTAGCCTGCCCTCCTCCCCGTTCCGCCACCGGATGCAGGGTCAGCACGATCTCGTTCGTGCCGATCTGCGCGATCTTCATGATGCGGCTGCCGAGCAGTTTCTCTTCGAGTTCCTTCCTCAGACAGGCCGTTGTGATTCCGTCAAAAGCCATTGCGATTATCTTCTTTCCTGTGTTTTGAACCAGTGCAGCTTCCGGAGCACCCGCACGATCTTCTCTCCCTTTGGCATTGCCAGAAGTTCTCTTTCCGTGACCGCACCGATCAGGATCAGCGTACGCGAATATGCATAAAGTGCCACGAAGAAGGCCGGCAGGAAAGCCAGCAGATTGGCAAAATAAAGTCCCCGCAGCGAGCCGCCGGAGCCCATGCCCACCGGGCCGGTGAGCAGTGCGTGAAGGACGGCATACACGAGCCAGCCCGCGATACCCATTACCGCGGACGCCGCAAATACGGGAAGATACTGCTTCCCCAGGTTTGCACGGGTCCCGAGGTATCTGTGCAGGAAGATCTCGTTGGAAATAAAGATCAGTACGGAGTACAGGACGCTCGCGATCACCAGGGAATAGATGCCCAGGCCGGTCTTCTCAAGCATGAAGACCAGCGCGGCCGTCTGCACGATCAGCGCCAGTACGGCACTCACGATCGGGAGGTTCATATGGTCGATCGACTGCAGGATCGCGTTGCTCACCGTGGAAATGGAATAAAAGAACACCGTGACCGCCAGTGCGGAAAGGAGGCTGGAGGCCTCCGGCAGTGAATTCATCTGCGGATACAGCAGCATGGTGACCGGGCGCGCCAGCACAGCCAGCGCCACGGCACTCGGCATGGCGACCAGCGCTGTCATACGCACCGCATTGCGCACGCGCCGCAACGTATCTTTTTTGTCCCCCAGCGCAAACGCGGAAGAGATATCCGGGATGACGGCGGCAGAAGCGGCCGTTGCGATCGAGATCGGAATATTCGTGATCACCGTGGCCTTCCTGGAAAAAATGCCGTAGTGGATCGTCACCTCCGCCTGGGAAATGCCGCGTACCTTTTCGAGGACATCGGAGTAGACAGTCTGGTTCAGGGACGTCGTGAGATTCAGGATGAAGCTGGAAAGGATGAACGGTGTGACGACACGGATGACCTCGAGCAGGATCGCACTGTCCGAATCCTGTATCCCGCTCGTGTCTTCGCTGACCTTTTTGCGGATATACTCGCGTTTCATCGAATACATCACGATCATGAAGACCAGTGCCGCCAGCACGCCGCAGCCTGTTCCGATCGCGCTGCCTGCCGCGCCGTAGATCGCCTGTGTGGTGGCGTCCTTCCCGGAAACGGACCTGATCAGCAGATAGGCCATGAGGAGCGACATGCCGGCATTGACGATCTGCTCTATGATCTGCGAGACAGAGGTCTGCACCATGGTGTAGTGCGCCTGGAAATAGCCCCGCAGCACGCCCAGAATGCCGAAGAAGAATATCGTGGGAGCAAACAGCTGCAGCACCGGAGCGGAGCCGCTCCCCACGAGCACACCCGCAAAGAGGTACAGGAGCAGGCCCGCAACGCCTCCCACAATACAGACATAAAGGATGGAGATATGGAAGATCCTGTTGGTATTGCGGTACTCTCCCAGCGCCAGTTTCCGCGACATGATCTTGGAGATCGCCGAGGGAATGCTGTAGGAAGAGATCAGCAGCACGATCGTATAGATGTTATAGGCATAGCTATAGTAGCCGTTGCCTTCGTCACCGATAATGGCTGTCAGCGGCGCCTGGTACAGCAGACCTATGATACGCACTATGATACTCGCCGCTGCCAGTATACCGGCCTGGACGATAATATGGTTTTTGCCCGAAGCGTCTTGCTCAGCCGATGAGCCAGTCATACATCTCCTGATACTTTTCAGCAGATCTCTTCCACGAAAAATCCGCCGCCATGGCACGGTCGATCATCTTGTTCCACTCCCGCTTGCGGTCGTAGAAAACACGTTCCGCATAGCGTATCGTACGCAGCATCTCATGCGCGTTGTAGTTGGTAAAACTGAAGCCGGTGCCGGTGCCCTGGAATTCGTTGTAGGGTTCGACCGTATCCTTGAGCCCGCCCGTCTCCCGCACTACCGGGATCGTGCCGTAACGCAGCGCCATCAGCTGGCTGAGCCCGCAGGGCTCGAACAGGGACGGCATCAGGAAAACATCCGAAGAAGCATAGATGCGGTGGGACAGTTCTTCGGAATAACAGATGTTGGCGCTCACTCTGCTGTTGTACTTCCAGTCAAAGTGCCGGAACATGTTCTCATACCGTTCTTCGCCGGTGCCGAGCACGACGATCTGAACGGCGTCCTGGCAAAGTTCATCCATAACATAGGAGATCAGGTCGAAGCCCTTCTGGTCGGTAAGACGCGAGACCATGCCGATCATCATGACCTTGTCGTCCTCCTCCAGGCCCAGCTGCTGCTGCAGATCCCGCTTGTTCTTTACTTTTTCCTTGCGGAAACTGATGGCATCGTACGGGTGTGTGATATATCTGTCGCCCGACGGATTGAATGTATCGTAGTCGATCCCGTTCAGGATGCCCCGCAGGCTGTTTGCACGTGCATTCATCAGACCGTCCAGGCCTTCGCCGTAGAACGGTGTCTTGATCTCTTCGGCATAGGTCGGGCTCACAGTGGTGATCGCGTCCGCATAGACAAGACCTCCCTTCAGGAGATCCGCGTCGCGGTGGAATTCCAGTTTGTCCGGGGTGAAATAGGAGGCTGACAGTCCCGTGATGCCCGCTACTGTTTTGACATCCCACACGCCCTGGAATTTCAGGTTATGGATCGTCATGACTGTTTTGATACCGCCAAAAAACGGATTGGAAGCGAATCTTTCCTTCAGGTAGACCGGGATGAGTCCTGTCTGCCAGTCGTGGCAGTGGATCAGATCCGGGCGGAAATCCAGCACAGGCAGCGCGGAAAGGACCGCCTTTGAAAAATACGCGTACCGCTCGATCTCCCACACCGGGCTGTCCGTATAGACCTTGTCCCCGCTGAAATAGTACTCATTGTCGATAAAGTAGAAGGTGACGTTCCCTTCCTTCGCCGTCAGCAGACCTACGTATTCATTCTTCCAGTTGAAATCCATATAGAAGCTGGTAACAAACTGCATTCTGTCCTTGACGGCCTGCTTCATGCAGGAATACTTGGGCAGGATGACGCGCACATCATAGAACGCAGGATCCAGTTCCTTGGGCAGGGAGCCCACTACATCCGCCAGGCCTCCTGTTTTGATAAAAGGTACGCTTTCCGATGCGGCAAATAGAATCTTCTTCATAGCAGAGTCCCCTCCCGATATCTGATATTTTCCCTGTCAGCAGTGTTCCGCAATATCATAGATCAGCCGTTCCGTATCTTCCCATCCCAGGCATGGATCCGTGATGGACTTCCCGTATGTATGCCCTTCCCCGATCTTCTGGCAGCCCTCGGCCAGGTAGCTTTCGATCATAAGGCCTTTTACAAGGCTGTGTATTTCCGGGCTCTGCTGCCGGCTGCGGAGGACCTCGTTGGCAATGCGGATCTGCTGCCTGAACTGTTTCCCGGAGTTGTTGTGGTTGGTGTCGACGACACAGGCCGGGTTCACCAGGTTCCGTTCCTCATAGAGCTCGTAAAGATGGAACAGGTCCTCGTAGTGGTAA
This sequence comes from Lachnospiraceae bacterium, assembly GCA_022652545.1. GTDB lineage: Bacteria > Bacillota > Clostridia > Lachnospirales > Lachnospiraceae > CAG-791. Next base: position 247,954 of record JALCRM010000001.1, on the reverse strand, counting down.
TTCGGAAAACTCCGCCCGTATGCGTTGACCGACCCTCGCAGGACCGTGTGCGCCAGCGGGTTGCCCGTCGTCTCGACTGCCCACCCCCGGTGCACGAAGCCGTGCGGATGCTGCGCCGCGTAGACAGAGTTCAGCATGACCGAAAGGTCTCCGCTCGTGGGATTTTTCATGCCCGCCGCCACATCGAAGCCGCTCACGGTCAGCCGGTGCTGCTGGTCTTCGACGGAACGCGCCCCGATCGCGACATAGGACAGGATGTCCTCTACATAGCCCCAGTTGTCCGGATAGAGCATTTCATCCGCAGGCGTCAGACCGGAAACGGCGATCGCGTGGATATGCATGCGACGCATGGCGATGAGGCCGGCCCTGGGATCTGTTTTGCCCTCCGGGTCCGGCTGGGAGGCGATGCCCTTGTAGCCTTCGCCGGTAGTGCGGGGCTTGTTCGTATAGACGCGCGGTATCAGAATCAGCCTGTCCTTCACGTTTTCATTGACCTTTGCCAGCCTGGAAACGTATTCGCACACTGCCTCTTCGTTGTCCGCGGAACACGGGCCGATGATCAGCAGGAACTTCTCGCTCTTTCCCGTCAGCACGGCGCTGATCGACCTGTCTCTGGCAGCCTTCAGTTTTTTCAGTTCCTCCGGCATGGGGATCTCGGACTGGATCTCCGCCGGAGAAGGCAGCTCCTGGATATATTTAAAAGACATGTACGGTTCTCCCTGTCATCTCAGATATTTTTCCACGTAGCACATGATGCCGGCGATCGTCTTCCCGTCTTCCAGCCTGCCCGCAAAGATCATGTCCTTCAGTTCTTCCACTGTGTACGCCTTTACGTTCAGAAACTCATCCGGATCCAGATTCTGCCGGCCGGGCTTCAGATTCCTGGCCAGATAGATCTCGATGTGTTCATTGCAGAAAGCCACCGTGGTACGCACACTGATAAGGAAGGTCAGATCCCTGTCGTCACAGCGGTAGCCGGTCTCCTCCTCCAGTTCCCTGGCAGCCGCTTCCTTCATCGGCTCTTCCCGGGTCTTCAGACCTCCGGCAGGCAGTTCGACCGTCATGCGCTCCAGTGCGTTGCGGTACTGGTTCACCATCAGGATCCTGCCGTCATCCAGAACGGGTACAACGGCAGCGGCACCCTTGTGGTCGATGAAATCCCACTCTTCCACCATGCCGTTGGGAATGGACATCGTATCGATGTATTCATCGATCACGATCCCTTTGCGTACCAATTTGCGCGACAGCCGTTCATATTTCCCGTCAGCCATGCAGGCTCCTTCCGTATACTTTCCCGATACCTTTGTATTCTGCTTCGCAAAAAGCATAAAAACATACTACACCATTTCATGCAGTTTTCCAAATCATGCCGGCATGACCTTGGCTCATTGCCCGCGGAAATCAAACAGGGACGCCTTACGCGTCCCCGTTCCTTTGAGAATCCATCTCTTTCAGTGTCCGGATTGCCTTCAGCCGAGAGCTTTCAGGCAGGCGGCAATGCGGTCCAGTCCCTTGTCGATGACCTCCATGCTGGTCGCATAGGAAAGCCTCACATAGTCCGGGAAGCCGAAATCGGCACAGGGCACGACAACAACGTGAAAATCGTTCAGCATGATCTCCGCAAGCCTCGCGGCCGTACCGACCGTTTCTCCCTTATAGCTCTTCTTCAGGGCACTGCCCAGTCCCACAAAGAAATAGAAAGCACCCTCCGGTACCAGGAAGTCCGCATCCGGTATCCCGGCGAGCCTGTCCGCCATGTGCTGCCTGCGCGCGTCAAATTCCTTCCGCATGGCTTCGACGGAATCCTGCGGCCCGTTCAGTGCCTCGACGGCCGCCTTCTGAGCGATCGAACACACATTGGAGGTCTGGTGGGACTGCACGGCACCTATCAGCTTTGCGATCTTTTCCGGTGCCCCGATGTAGCCGACGCGCCACCCCGTCATGGCATAGCTCTTCGAAAGTCCGGAGCATGTGATCGTACGTTCATAGATCGCGCTGCCGAGACCGGCAATGCTGACATGCTGTTTTCCGCAGTAGACGAGCTGTTCATACATCTCATCCGCGATGACATAGAAATCCCTGCTGACGGCGACCTCGGCGATCGCCTCCAGTTCCTCTTTCGTGTAGATCATGCCGGTAGGATTGTTCGGCGTGTTCAGGACAAGTGCCTTCGTCCTGTCGGTCACCGCCGCTTCGATCTGCTGTGCGGTAGGCTTGAAGCCATTGTCCTTTGCGCCGTATACAAAGACCGGCACGCCGCCCGCCAGCTTGACCATCTCGGGATAGCTCAGCCAGTAAGGCGCCGGAATGATCACTTCGTCACCGGGATTGACAAGCACCGTAAAAATATTGGTCAGCGCGTGTTTGCCCCCGTTGCTGATGACGATCTGCGAAGGCTTATAGGTAAGGCCGTTGAATTTCCGGAATTTTTCGGAGACTGCCTGCTTCAGTTCATTGGTCCCTGATGCCGGCGTATACTTTGTAAAACCTTCTTCGATCGCTTTCTCTGCGGCATCGCAGATATTTTTCGGCGTTGTGAAATCCGGTTCCCCGGCGCCGAAGCCGACGACGTCGATGCCATCCGCCTGCATCTGTTTTGCCTTTGCGGATATCGCGAGGGTGGACGAAGGTTTGACTTCCCTGGCTTTTTCTGAAAGTTCGAGCGACATGATCCTTTCCTCCTGATCAGAGTGTGTTCCCGTTATTTACAAGACTGGATGATTGTATCCACGAATACAATCACGACGGAAAATATAATACAACAACCTGCTTCCCGAATCAAGAGAAAACAGGCTCCTTGTCCGCTTCTGCCGTACGCCGCTGTCCCCGCACGCCCGGACCGTCAGTGTGCATCGTCTTTCCAGGTCTCTTCATTGATCTTTTTGGAGCGGAAGCAGACAGGTTCCGTATCGCCTTTTTTCCGCACATAGACGGTCAGCGTTTCGTCCACGTCCGAATATTTCCCGGGCAGCGGACAGGTGGCCTTTGCGGAATAATCCTGCAGCAGTGTCTCCGACTTGCTTCCGGCAGCCTGCACCGTGTATTTGTACTCCGTCTCCGTATCTCCCGCCGTCGCACAGTCCGCACGGATGAGTCTGGCGTCGGGGTCCTTTTCATCATCCGTCGGCTCCGTGTCGAAATCCACGCCGAGAATGCCCTTCAGAGCAGCCCTCGCTTCCCCGTATCCGGTGTAGAGCAGCCCGCCGTCACTTTTTTCCTTGCGATAATAGTGGATGGCACTGCACAGCATGCCGGTGCACTTTTTGGCGCCGTCCATGTTGAGATGCTCGGAATCCGTCATGTAAATGTTCGGGAATTTCTGCTGTCTGTCACGGATCAGGTTCATGTCAAAGTAAGGAACGCCGTACCTGTCCGCCTCCTTCTGCACGACATCGTGAGCCAGTTCACAGTCCCCGGCATTGACGAGTGCCGTCATCGTCAGCGGCGTGCTGACGAGGTACACCTCTATACCTTTTTTCCTGCACAGGTCCAGCATCCTGTCGAGATAAGACGTCATTTTCATGTCGGCCTTCCAGGGCAGATTGACTACAAACCCCACCTTTCCGTTGTCAAGCCAGACCTTCTTCGGCGCTGCAGCTTCCTTTTTTTCGGAACCTGCGGCCTTCGGGGCCGCTGCCGGTTTATCGGCCGCCGGCTTATCGGTCGCCTCCGGCTTATCGGCCGCTGCCGGTTTATCGGCTGCGCCGGCTTCACTGTCCCGGGCCGAAAACTGCGCGATCTTTTCCCCCGCGATCTTTCCCGCCGCATGCATATTCGTGCGGTAGCGGAAACTTTTCAGCAGGAACGGCAGCTGTTCCACCGTAAAGGTATCGCGGATATCCTCCGTGATCGACCGCGGATCCTTCATTTCATCGATGACCAGCAGCTCTGCTTCCGGGGACATGGCCTGTTCCATGACCTGCAGATACTCCACACTGATGACCACTGTCTTTATGTCGTACCTTGCGGTCATATCGAGCAGCGAATAGTACATGCCGCGCAGACTCCGCAGGCCGCTCGAAAGGTTCAGCGTAAAGTCCGTGCCGTGAAGCTCTGTATCGAAGACTTCCGGACGCAGGGCAAAGGACGCCGTCGAATTGCCAAGCAGCAGCGTATCCGGAGTAAGTCCTCTCTCTGCATTGATGCGGATCGCATTCTCTCTCTCTTCCCTGTCCGTTCTCCTCGGGACCAGAAAGAATTCAAAGACGGTCTCGGTCAGACACAGTATGAGAACGAGCAGCAGGACCCTGGTCAGATTTTTATGTTTTGCAAAAAATTTTCTCATATTCCCGTTTTCTTTCAGAACCTGGCGTATGCAAAACCGGTACCCGCCTCGGAAGCCGTGAGCGCCAGCATCAGGATGCAGAAAAGCATCGCGGTATCCAGCAGACATCTCGGAAGGGCCGGCAACCCGGAAAAGCGGGCCAGCGGCGGTTTCCCGCGCTCCTTGCAGATCTCTGCCGCAAGGCACAGCGCCGTAAACACGGCAATGATCCAGAGATCCGGTATCCCGAGCCCTGCCTGCAGCGCCGTTCCAACAAGGACCGGTGCCTCGCCGGCCGTATCCCCGGCATGCCACCCGGAGGCCGAAAACATCCGGCGCAGAAAGTGCAGCGCCGAGCCTGCACTGCTGCCGTCAGACACAAGCTCCATGAAACCGAACAGCAGGTAGGTACGGGCGATCGCAAACAGACTGTACGCGGGTGAATCCTGACGCACGCGGAAAACCGTCCGCAGATGCGCATACTGCTCCTTGAAAATATTTCCGCCGGCTATGAAAAACAGGTTCATCCAGCCCCAGATCAGGTATTTCCACGCAAATCCGTGCCAGAGCCCCATGAACGTCCAGACAGCCGTAAGGGAAACGAGGACCGGAAGCAGTCTGCCGGCCTTCGGATGCTTTACGGAAAGCTTCTTGGACGCCCTGGCCAGCGGTTTCAGGAGCGAGACCGGATAAAAGATGTAGTCCCTGCAGAAAGCGCCCAGCGTGATATGCCAGCGCCTCCACACCTCTTCGATCGACCTGGAAAAGATCGGCTGCCGGAAGTTCTCCTGCAGATCGATGCCCATGGCATGGGCAAAACCGAGCGCGATATCCATGCAGCCTGAAAAATCGGCAAACTGCTGCAGCGGAAGCAGCAGCACGATCATGAGCACCTGCGGACCTGTCGGGTCGGCGAGTCCGTAGACATAGGCAATGATCTTCCAGAGACGGTCTGCCAGTACCATCTTTTTGATATAGCCCCACATGGCGCGCACAACGCCTTCCCCGAATCTGTCAAAGGAAAAGCCGTGCGGCTCCGTGATGGCCTTTCCCACGGTTTCATAGCGGCTGATCGGGCCTTCCACCATCTGCGGGAAAAAGGTGAGAAAAGCAAAGAACTTCAGAAAATTTGTCTCGCAGCGGTGCCTGCCGCGGAAAACGTCAGCGCAGTAGGATACCGCAATAAACGTGTAGTAGGAAATGGCAAAGGGCGCCGTGAATGAGCCTGTCCTGTCGGCCTTAAAAAAGGCCCAGATCCCCATGACCGGGATGAGGACGGCGATCAGGATGAAGCGGCTGCGCCGCTCTTTCGCCTGCTTCAGCTGTTTTCTGGCCGCCGCCGCCTCTGTTCCCCTGTGTTTTTCTCTCTCCGCCGCATAGCGGTCCTGGACGCGCTGCAGGAAACGCCCCGCGATGTACGAAAGGACCGCTGCCGCCAGCATGAACGGGAGTTCCTTCACGCCGGCCGCACAATAAAAGATCAGGTTCGCGGGAATCAGCACCACCCATCTGATCTTTGAAGGCAGCAGAAAATAGAGCAGATAAAAAGCCGCCAGAAACAAAGCAAATGCAAAAGTCGTAAAAGACATACGGCTACCTCGCGGAACGCTTTCCGTATCGTATCAGGGAAAGACCCGTTCCTCCAGTTCCCTGATTTCCTGCTGCTGGACCGGGCTTCCCCAGAGTCTGTCTTTTGAAAAAGCACATGCCGCAGCCTTCATCTCTTCATATTCCGGCAGATCCGTCACGGAAGCAATCATTTTCTGCGCAAAGCAAGCGGCATTTCTTTCCCCGCAAAGGTATCCTGCCCTTCCGTGGTCCACGGCATCCCTGGCCCCCGGTGCATCATACACCAGACTGGGCGTTCCGAGAAGAGCCGCCTCCGTGACGATAATGCCCCAGCCTTCCCGGAGGGACGGAAACAGCAGCAGATGAGCCCTTTTCATCAGGCGGTATTTGTCCTCCTCGCTGACATAGCCGAGCAGCGTGACATCGCTGTCCGACGGCTCCGGAGAGAAAGCCCACGTGAGGCCTTCCTTCTCACATACAGGCTTCAGATGTTTTTCAAAGTAGTCCATGTCCACTTTGCCTGCCATCCAGAGGCGCGCACCGGGCAGTGACCTTCCGGCAGCCGCAAAAGCGGACAGACAGATGTCTATTCCCTTGTAGGCGGCATACCTGCCGATGTAGATGAACACGGGGGCCTTTTCCTCGGGGATCTCCTCCTCCATATACTTCCGGATGCCGTCGTCAATACCGTTGTGCAGGATCTGAATGCGCTCCGGCGAAAAGCCTATGCCGATCAGGTCCTGCTTCGTGGATTCCGATACCGTCACCGTCATATTCCTGCGGTAGATCTTCAGCATCGGCGTCTCTGCAAGATAGCCGAGCAGGGCCGGAAGGAAGGGGCAGTTTACGAACCAGATCTCTCTTGTCAGCTGATGAATGAACAGTACACGCCTGCTGCGCGGCACATAGAAGGGGGTGAAAAAGCGGTGTGTATTGCACTCGTCGATCACGTAGTCGATATGGTCCCTGTTACGGCGGTAATAGCGGAAGGCGTGCCAGATCACGGTCAAAATACCGCCCCTTCGGATATACCGGATGCCGTCGATGATCTCCTCCGCAGGAGCACCTTTGCAGGCAGCCGAAAGGTGCGTGATCTCATACCGGTCCGGATCCAGCCTTTTCAGCATCCCGTGGGACAGCACTTCCGCCCCGCCCATCTTTGGGGAACGGATATCCCTCCAGGAAAGTGCGAGTATGTTTTTTTTCATTTTCCGATATTCGTCTCTTTCCCGATATAGATCGGCCGTTTCTTGACTTCCATGTAGATCCTGGCCAGATATTCCCCGATGATGCCGAGGATCGTAACGATCACGCTGCCGAAGAACAGGAGCAGCAGAATGATCGTAGTCGTATCCTGCCACGCCCGCAGACCGGAAAGAGAATCGACAAGGACTGTGATCCCGTACACGACAGATACCGCGACTCCCACCATGCCGAGCCAGACGACGCCCCGGAGAGGCGTTGTCGCATAGGCCATGAAACCGCTCTTTGCATAGTTCCAGAGGCCTTTGAAGGACCAGCTGGACTTGCCGGCAGCCCGTTCGACATTTTCGTATGCGATCCACTTGGTCCGGAATCCTACCCAGGCATAGATGCCTTTCAGAAACCTCTCTCTTTCCTGCAGTTCCAGTACTGATTCCACGACGCGGCGCTTCATCAGGCGGTAGTCGGTCATCCCCGGCACAAAGTTAAGACCGGTCACCCAGTTGATCATGTGATAGTATACGTCCGATATAAAACGCTGTATGCTCGGTCTGCCGATCTTCTGCGTTCTCTGTGCCGCAGCGCAGTCGTAATCTTCCTTTTCGAGAGCCTCCGCCATTTCTGCCAGCATCTCCGGCGGATGCTGCAGGTCGCAGTCCATGACCGCCGTATATTCGCCTGTGCTGTGCTCAAGTCCCGCATAGACAGCCGCTTCCTTCCCGAAATGCCGGGTGAACGAAATATAAAAGACATGCGCAGGGTCGGAACCTGCCAGCTTCCTGATCTCCTCCAGCGTATTGTCGCTGCTGCCGTCATCGATAAACAGGATCCGCCATTCATAGCCGGTGAGCCGGCTGCAGAAAACAGACTGCACCCTGTCATGGATCAGACGCACGCACTCCTGCTCATTGCTGCAGGGGATCACGATATCGATCGTTTTCTTCTTGCCTTCCATTGGTGTTCCTCCGAATGCGGGCAGCCGGTGCTTTGTCACCGCCCCGCATCTCTCAGTATATCGCCCAGTAGAGCCGGCTGCCTTCAAATACCAGCTGTTCTTCCGGTATGAATGTCTTCCAGGTACGGTCCCCGAACAGCCGGCTGTAATCGGCGTCTGTCATTTCAAATTCCGCGTAGGACTCTCCCTCGAAATAATTCAGGGCCTCCACGTCCGACCATGCATTATACAGCATGGTTATGTTGGAGGTAGTCGCTACCGAATGGAGATTGAGAAGCGGTGAATAATACATGCTGTCCGGCGTTCTGCGGGCAGACACCTCCGTTACTTCCGTGCCGCTCTGTTTTTCATAATTCCGGATCTCCGCTTCGACCTCGGAGAGTTCCAGCTCATCCAGCTTATTGGCGATATAGCTGTCTGTTTCCACTGTCTCCGTCACATACAGGTCAAAGAAGGCAAGCAGCAGGAAAACGGCAAAGACAAAGTTGCTTCCGCTCCACAGCCCTCTCTTCCCGTCTTCGGCCGTCCCGGCATCCGGCAGGGTCACGTCTTTCCGTGCCGCCGCGCCCTGTCCTGCGCATTCCGCCGCTGTCTTCTGTATCTCAAAAAGCGCCAGAAGGAAGGAAGCCGCCATGGCGGCAAAATACGGCCACCCGGTCCTGCCGGTCACCCAGGAGCCCGAGATCAGGTAAATGGCTATGGTCAGAAACTGCTGTATCCCGCTGACTGCGGCAAACAGCAGCAGTTCCGGTACGGAAGCCCTGCGTTTCAGCATAAAGGCCAGCCCCGCCAGGAAAAGCGCTGCCGTTACAAAAAACAGCATCCATTTCGGGAAATATCCGAAGCCGTCCACCGACATGATCTTGTAGCAGGCAGCTGCATTGTACAGTCTGTTCCAGAGACCCCCCTGCATGTTCACCGGCTTGACTTCTTCTCCGATCATGCCGAAGTACACCGCGGCCTTGATCGGAAGAATATCGGCAAGGGCTGCTGCGACCGTGATCAGCAGGAGCTGCAGCTGAGAGCGGAAAAACGCTTTGGTGGGTTTCCCGTTTTCGCGCAGGAATACGAGCAGGATGCCGAAGATCAGATACAGTTCCGCATAGCTCTGGTATATGGAGATCACAAGCAGCAGAAGCAGGGCGCTGCACAGGTACTTTTTCTTTTCGAAACAACTGCCCGCACAGACACAGATGAACAGCGCGGCACCCAGTTCCCAGGCAACATAGTGAAAAGTCTCCACGAAATACGGATTGACAAAACAGATCGACAGAAGCAGGAGCTGTACCGTTTCGGAGTATCTGCCGCCGAAGTACCGCGACGTCATTTTTTCCAGTTTCATAAGGGTGCAGGTCAGCAGTATCAGAAGGAGCAGCTGCAGTACGAGCTGATTTTCATATTTTGACACGTGGAACAGTGCGAAGAAATATCTGCAAAGCTGCAGAGCGTAATTGCCGATCCTGCCGCCCGCAAAGCTGGATATGAAGGAAGCCTTCGAGATCCCGGGATCCTTGTAGTACATGGAAATATGGTCGGAGATCATGGAAAAGTTCAGGAAAAACGAGTACACCATGAAAAGCAGGGAAAACACCCCCGCCGAAAGGAGCAGTCTTTTCTTATCGAATCTGCCTTTTCTGTGCACCCTGCCGTTTCCTCCGTGCGCCGGACCGGACATCATTATAACACGCTCCCTGCCGGTTCCGACAGTCTCCATACGGACACCGGGAAGACAAAAAAACGGCCATACCCTTCTTCGGGATATGGCCGCCTCTTGTCTTTGTTTATCTGAAGATCATTTTGCGTAGTCCGTCACGCGCGATTCACGTATGACATTGACTTTGATCTGCCCCGGATATTCCATTTCCGCTTCGATCTTTTTGGAAATATCACGGGCGAGCAGCACCATATCAGCATCACTGATCTGGTCAGGAACTACCATTACACGAACTTCCCGTCCTGCCTGAATAGCAAAGGAACTGGCAACCCCTTTAAAACTGTTGGTTATATCTTCAAGCTGTTTGAGTCTGGTGGTGTAGGCCTCCAGTGTTTCTCTTCTCGCACCCGGCCGTGCTGCCGAGATGGTATCCGACGCCTGTACAAGGCAGGAGATCAGATTGTTCGGTTCGACGTCGCCGTGGTGGGATTCGACCGCATTGATGACAATGGGCGATTCCTTGTACTTACGGCAGAGTTCAGCGCCGAGCTGTACGTGCGAGCCTTCCATTTCATGGTCCACGGCCTTGCCTATGTCATGCAAGAGACCTGCCCTTTTCGCCATGCGCACATCCAGGCCCAATTCCCCTGCAAGGAGGCCGGAAAGCTGTGCTACCTCAATGGAATGCTTCAATGCATTCTGCCCGTAGCTGGTACGGAAATGCATGCGTCCGAGAAGTTTGACAAGTTCAGGATGGATACCGTGTACACCGACCTCGAGAGTAGCCGCTTCGCCTTCTTCTTTGATCCTGGCGTCAACTTCCTTTTTGGCTTTCTCGACCATCTCTTCGATCCTGGCCGGATGAATACGCCCGTCCACGATCAGTTTTTCCAGCGCGATCCTTGCCACCTCGCGGCGGATCGGATCAAAACCGGAGATCACGACGGCTTCGGGTGTATCGTCGATGATAAGGTCGACGCCGGTCATCGTCTCCAGGGTCCTGATGTTGCGGCCCTCTCTGCCGATGATCCTTCCCTTCATTTCGTCGTTCGGAAGCTGCACGACGGAGATCGTGGCTTCGGCTACGTTATCGGCCGCACATCTCTGTATGGCATTGATAACAAGCTCTCTCGCCTTCTTGTCGGCTTCTTCCTTGGCTTCCGCTTCCATTTCCTTGATCATGACAGCGGAATCGTGCTTTACATCTTCCTCAACAGTTTTTAAAAGGTATTCCTTTGCCTGTTCGGAGGTCAGTCCGGAAATCCGTTCGAGTTCCTGTACTTTCTGCTCGTTGAGAGTGGTGATTTCATCTTTCTGTTTCTGCAGAGATTCTTCCCGTGTGATCAGGCCCTGTTCCTTGCGTTCCAGAGCGTCGGACTTTCTGTCGACTGTCTCTTCCTTCTGCTGAATCCTGCGTTCATTGCGCTGTACTTCCGCTCTTCTGTCCCGGATCTCTTTCTCAAGATCATTCCTGGTCTTGATGGATTCTTCCTTGACTTCGAGCAGTGCTTCACGCTTTTTGGTCTCAGCAGCAGAAAGTGCTTCATCGATGATAGCCCTTGCCTTCTCTTCCGCACTTCCGATCTTTGCTTCGGCCTGTTTCTTCCGATAGCTCGACGTCACTGCGTAAGTAGCCGGCACTGCGATCACGAGGGAGACAATCACCGCAATGATGATTCCCAACATGATACAGGAGCACCTCCTTATGAAATTGTAGGCAAACTATAACTTCTTTATTTTATAGGCAAATGTGCACGGTGTCAATAAACGTTTACGCGGTCTGCAGATGGTCTGCAGGCTTTCCGCAAACGTCTTCCGGACGGTTTCCGACCGGCAGTCACCTGGCCCGGAACCCGCTTTCTATCGTGTTTCCGATCAGTTCCGTCCGCTCCAGCATGGATCGGTAGCAGGTGGAAGGGCAATGGTAATAGGAGTTTACCGTACCCTTCACCGAATAATAGATCCGGCACCCGTTCCTCTCCTCGCTCGCCGTTTCCGAATCCTCAAAGGGCTCCTGCAGCACATAGTATCCCGCCCCTGCATTTTCACGGATGAATTTCAGATCGTCGCCGGCATAATTTACGATCCACCCTGCAAAACAGCACAGACAGAGCACACACAGCGCGCCTTCCGAAAGAAGGCCGGCTTTCCTGTGTCCGGCACCCGCGGCCTTTTCCAGTTCCTCCGCCGCCTCCCCCAGGGCGCACAGCGGAAAAAGCAGCAGGAATGCCAGGCCGTAGCGGATAAAGGGTGCTGTCAGGAACCAGAATGCGATCCCTGCCGCCAGCGTTATGAAATACAGCGCAATCGCCGGCCTTACCTGCCTGCGCCGCAGACGCCTGCACAGGACAAAAAGCAGCGCGGCGCCGCCGATGAACTGGGTCTTTATCAGCATCTGTTCATAGCTCTGCTGTCCGTGGTACCAGACCGGAAGCCACTGCTGCAGCGGCTCTCCGAGTTTTTCCACATCGTACAGACAGCGCCCCCAGGCCTTGATCTGGGCGGCGTCCGTCCTCAGGTATTCCGCGGGGACCTTCCAGACTACGCGGAAGAGATCGATCTGTTCCACCGGATAGAAAAGCCAGCCTGATATGAGGACATTACGGACCAGAAACGGCAGAATACAGACTGCCCCCTCCGCAGCAGACAGCAATACATGCCGGCCTTTCTTTCGCCGCAGCAGGCCTGCCAGCGGATACAGGGCAAGGAGCACCGCGCAGGCCGCCGAAAGCTTGAGAGATACGCAAAACAGCGCAAGCACGGAAAGCTGCCCGCAGCGCAGGAGCTTCGCCTCCCCTTCTTCCGCAGAGCCGCCCTCTTCCGCGCAGGCGATCCAGGCTCCGAAAAGATAGAGCAGAAAATACATCGTGCCGTAATCCGTGGCAGGCGAAACGCTTCCCGTGATATCCGTGAACAGATAAAGCAGCGCGGCAGCCGCTGCGGCTGCCTGCAGACGGCTGCGGTGACGGCGCAGGTGCAGGAGTCTGTGCAGCGCCTGGCAGGAAACGAGTGCGGCAAAAAAGCCCGTCGTCGTATGCAGCGCTGCCGGCAGGATACGGCTCATCGTGAACAGGGCCGCAAAAGCCAGGTAACTGCTGTTGTAGGCAAAGTGTTCCTGCAGGTTTCCCATGCCCTTGAGCAGACCGTACTCCTCGATGATACGGATGGCCTGCGCATGGTAGATCCCCGTGTCCGTGTGAAAAGGACCCCGGGAGCAGTAAAAAGCGATGACCAGAATAAGAGCAGTCTGCAGGATCCCTTCCCCTGAGAAAAAGATCCTTCGCAGTTCCGGAAACAGCCGGCGCAATTCCCTGCGGCATAAAACAGCAGGAAAAGCCAGCACGGCGAGCATGACGACATGTGCTGCCGTATTCACGCCGCCGAAAATACTGTAGTATTCGGCATATACGGTGAGTGCGGCCGCCCCTGTTACGGCCGTCTGTGTAAGGCCGGCTGCCCTGCTGCGGGACGCAAGTCCGGTATGCCTGAAGACAGCCTGCAGCCCTGTGCCTGCGATCAGGCACAGGAACAGCATATACGCCCAGCTGAGGATCACGACCAGCATAAACTGCCCTCCTGCGTCCCCTTCCTGCGCTGTATCAGTACCGGTTGCAAAGATCGATCACGTATTCTGCTTCCTCATCCGTCATTTCCGGAAACAGCGGAAGGGAAACACACTGCGAGGCGAGTTTTTCGGCATTCGGGCAGTCCCCTTTCCGTCCTCCGAGAGCGGCATACGCCTGCTGCAGATGGCAGGGGACCGGATAGTGGCGGTTGCATTCCACGTCGTGTTCCTTCATGTAGGCGATCAGGCCTTCCGGATCCGGCGTTTCGATCTCAAAAAGATGGAATACGGGCGTCGTGTTGGCAGGGTGTGCCTGCATGACGATCCCGGGGTTGCGGATCTCCTGAAGATAGCGCCGGCCGATCTGCTGTCTTCTTGCCGTCCAGCCCTCCAGGTACTTCATCGATACGCTGAGGACAGCCCCCTGTATCCCTTCCATCCTGTAATTGTATCCGAGCGTCTCGTGGTAGTATCTCACCCGGCACCCCTGGTTCTTGATGACATTGATCCGGTCAATGGCAGCCCGGTCATTGGAAGTGACCGCACCGCCTTCCCCGAAGGCATAGAGGTTTTTGCCCGGGTAAAAGCTGAAGCATCCGATGTCTCCGAGCCCTCCCACTTTTTTCCCTTCAAATTCCGCTGCGATCGCCTGCGCGCAGTCTTCGACGACAAACAGCCCGTGCCTGTCCGCGATCTCCTTTACCCTCGCAAAATCGAACGGCTGTCCGTAAAGATGTACGCCGATGATGCCCTTCGTACGGGGCGTGATCTTCGCTTCGATCCCGTCCGGGTCTATTTCCCAGGTGTCCGCCGTACAGTCCGTAAACACCGGTACCGCGCCGGTATAGCTGACGCCCCAGGCTGTCGCGATATAGGTGTTGGCCGGTACGATGACCTCGTCTCCGGGGCCGACGCCCAGCGCAAGCATGGCCAGGTGCAGCGCGCTCGTTCCGTTGTTCACGCACGAAGCAGCCCGGACGCCCAGATATCCGGCAAGTTCTTCCTCGAAACGGTCCGCGTATCTGCCGCCGGAAAAGGCTGTCTCCTCACAGACCTTCGTAATGGCCGCCATATATTCTTCCCTGTGCCTTGCAAAATCTCTTGTCAGATCAACTCTCTTAAGCAAAACTTCTCCTTCCCCGGCGCACTTTCAGTGTTTTTTCCCCTGCCTGTCCTCTTCCGAAAAGGTCCTGCGCAGGCGCGCTATGTTTTTCATGTAATTGCGTATCGTTTTCCAGACATGCACGGTCGTATCGTAATCCTCGGTCCAGTCCACGGGCATGTCCAGGATCCGCATGCCGTCCCGCTCCGCGCGCAGCAGGAACTCGATCATATAGAACCAGCCGTTGTCGCTGTAGCATTCCCTGACGAGCTGCAGGGCCTTCTCCCTGCGCAGGAAGGTAAAGCCGGCGATCGCATCGGAGGATCTCATTTTCAGCTGCGTGCGGAGAAGGAAAAGCAGTCCCCTGGAGGTGATCTTCCGGTACCATTTCCGCCCTGTGGTCTCTGCGCCGCTCCCGAAGCGCGAAGCATTCACATAGTCGATCTCCGGCCTCGCATCAAACAGCTCGATTGTCTTTCCGAGGTTGCGGATATCGGTGGAAAGATCGATGTCCATGTAGCCCACGATGTCTGCCGTGCTCTGTTCCACGCCTGTGCGGAACGCGATCCCGACTCCGCGCTCCCTGATGCCGAGGTAATGCACCTCCGGGAACTCCGCTTCAAGCCGTTTCCCGATCTCCGGCGTGTCATCGTCCGAGCCGTTGTCCACGATCGTCAGCCTGCACGGGTACCTTTCCGCATCGACATGGTCCCGTATATACTCCACTGTCCTGCGGATCCCCTTCTCCAGGCGCAAATGTTCATTCAAAACAGGAAACAGAATTTCCGTCGTCATGCAGATTTCCTTTCCTACGCTGCTGTCCGCAGCCGGCTCTCATTGCAGGAATTCATCCAGGTCGTAGACCGTGTCGATCTTCCCGGACAGAACGCTGACGAATCCGGGCTTTCTGCTGTTCACACGGATCGCCGTGGGTCTGGAATCGTCCACCTCCGAGCTGCGCAGGATCGGCTTCATCGAATACAGCGAACCGGTATACCCGTAGCTGTACTCCGGGCGCAGATACTTGTCCGCCAGATGGCTCATGTACGGCCACGCCGACACGGGCCTGTGCGGGCACTCCGTACAGTTGCCGAGCTGCTCCGGACTGCAGTCCGTCCCTTCCTGGCAGGCAAACACCGGCGGAGAGTCGGGGCAGGTGGCATGCGGCGTAAAGGTCACGCTGGTCAGGGAATGGAGACCGGTGAGACCGAACGGCATGATGGAGAAGAACGGTCCGTCCATGACGGTGATCCCGTATTTTTTCAGGTTATCGGACGCTTTGCACAGAATGATCTCGCAAAGCTCGTACTTGATCGCGAACCGGCTGAAATTGTCGTCCGCGTCCCCCCGCTCCCCAGTGTGCACCCTCGAAAGGATCTGGTTGACGGAGGCATAGCCGGCATTCAGGACAAAGGGCGAAGCCGCCTCGTATACTCTTTCCGGCTCCGCGTCCCCGGCGACGGAATACCGCAGCGTGTACTCGGTGCTCCCCTGCAGGATCACGGAAAGGCGTGCGCCGAATACGATCTCCACGTTGGGCATCCTCCCGGTCTCGTCCACGAAATAATCCCGCAGCGCAGCGGCATCGTAGGTGTCCTCCTCCGTCAGGAATGCGCCGTCGCACATGCCCGGCCGGAAGAAACGTCCTGCGGCAACTTCGTCGCAGCGTATCCCGGCGGCTTTGCAGAAGCTGCGGAACTCGGCCGCATCCGTCCAGGAAAACTGCGCACTGGTCGCATAGATCTGCTCGAAGCTGTCAAAGATCGCAAAGGGAAAATCTTCATGGAAACGCCGGTAGTAGCCTGCCGACTTGCACGCGGTAGTCAGGCTGCGCGGGTAATGGTATCCCATGTGCACGCGGGCCTGGTTCACCGTTGTCGCGCGCATGAAGGGCTGCGGATCGTACTCGAGCACCAGCACCTTCTCTCCGCGCGCGCCGCAGAGCCTTGCCGCATACATGCCGTAGAGCCCCGCGCCTATGATGATCCTGTCATATCTCCTGCTGTCGGACAATTTGCACCTGCCTGCATCCGGCTTTTCAATCGCCGGATATTTTTTCCACGCTCTCGACCAGATACCGTTTCTGACGGAAAACAAGATTCACGAGGACGGACAGATAGCGCAGCACGATGGTCAGCAGCGCAAAAACGCCCAGGAATCCCAGGGAGAGAAAGCCCATGGTGGAGACCCAGCCTGAGATCAGGTTCTTGTCGGTGAACAGCGACACGAAAATGTAGACGATCACCGCCAGCACCAGACCGAAGAAGACAAAACTGAGCACCAGCGAAAACTTTTCCATGACATCCGTAAAATAGATGAAGGAATCCACCGCAAGTCCCGCCCGTTCCCCGCGGTGGCTGTGCACCGTGAACCTGCTGTCCTTCAGCGTGCTGTGATAGACGATCTGCGCAACGGACAGGCCGCTGTTTACATAGACCGCCTTGCGGTACGGAATGTAGGTCCCCATTGACTTGACGCGGTTGATGGCGCGCCTTGAAAGCAGGCGCAGCGTGGACGGACCGATCTTCTCCCTGGTGCGGTTGGCCAGGTTGAACAGATTGTAGAACCACTTCGAGGTGGCATGCTGTTTTGCATCGCTCATCACGGAAACGATATCGCAGCCTTCCAGGCACTTGCGGTAGGCCTTTTCGATCACGTCCGCCGGATAGTCGACAAACATGTCGTCAAATTCATACACGTAATCCCCGATCGCGATATCCCTTCCCGCGTTCATCGAGGATTCGAGGCCCTGCGGGCAGCTGGTCTTCAGGATGCTCACCATGTAGGGAGTGGAATGTGTCCTGCAGTATTCACGCACCGCTTCGGCCGAACCGTCGTCGGAGCAGTCGTCGATCAGCACCAGTTCGCATTTTTCGAACATGGCAGAGCAGGCACCCATCACAGTGTCGAGAAACACTGCGGCGCCGTCACCGGTATTGCGCATGTACGCAACTACGGAAACAAACTTCTGTTCTTTGTCCATGACTCTTCGTTTCCTCCGCGGGCAGGCCTTCCGTTCCCCCGGACCGCACCCGGCCAAAGACACTGTGCACAACGTACGGCATCCGAACGATTATAGCATGTCCTGCCCGGACCTGGCTATGTCAGTTGGTACAGGGCTGTAACGGCCGAAAGCACAGCGATGACACCGAGGATCCGATCTGTTCCGTCCGGCGCACCGGACGCTGTGCCGCCGCCTGCTTCCGGCAGCCTTCCCGCTCCGAAAGGCAGCAGCAGATACGGCAGGAAGTCCGCTCCCGTGATCCCCCGGATCAGCGTTCCCTCCGCGCCGCCCTGCGAAGAAAAGACCGTCTCCGTAAGAAGGAGCAGAACCCCTCCGGCGGCCGCCGCCGCTAATTTTCCCGTATACCCGCCGGTCTGCCGGCTTCCGCTGCCCCGGCAACCGCCGGCGACCTTACGGCACCTGCTGCCGGTACCCACACGGCTGCGCAGATACAGCAGCAGGAAAAGCAGGATGACGACCGTCAGTATCCTCTCCCGGGAGTCAATGAAAAAGGCGTTTACGACACTTCCGCGGAACCAGACATCTCCGCGCATAAACAGCGTATTCAGGACAGCTTTCCCCCATTGCTTCAAGCCGCCCCTACAGAGGCTGCCGCCTGCCGAAGCAGGGAGCCCGGCAAGCCGGCCCTGTCTGTACAGAAAAAGGACTGCAGCCTCAGCGCAGACCGCCGCTGCGGACAGTTTTTTCTCCGCTCTCCCGCCTTTCACGGAACATCCGTCCGGGATCGCGAGGAACAGCGGCAGCAGCACCGCCAGGTCATAGCGGACGAAAACGGCTGCCGCAAGCAGCAGGATCGCCGTCCGGGCATACCGGCGTCCGGCCGCAGGCAGCGCCGCGCAGGCCTCCGCATTGCCCTGCTGCACGGCCTGCAGACAGCAGGCTGCATACAGCGTACACAGGGCCAGCAGGATCCCCGACCCGGTATAGGAAAGTGCGCCTGTCATCACCGAAGGTAGCAGGAACATGCCTTCCGCAAACATCGCGGCACGGGGCCTGCCCGCTTTCAGGCAGGTACGGATGGCAAAACACGCGATCATCCAGGTGAGGACTGCATGCAATATGCGTACGGAAAGCATCATCGCCTGGTAGGGAGCCTTCAGCAGCCGCAGCAGCGAGAGGAGCAGCGCGCCGGGCACGCAGAGCAGATCCGTCACCGGATCCGTGCCCGTGAGCAGGCTGTACAGGGCACTCACCCTGTCCGGCATACGTACACTTCCTCCCCCGCTGAACCAGAACCGGTCCAGCGGCAGGCCGTAGCTGAAGGAATCGTTAAAGCGTATCCCGCTCTCGTCTACATAGACAAGACCGTCCGTATCCGAAACAGGCCGCCCCGTAAAAGCGTTCGACAGCGCATATTCCTGCGCAAAGGCGCTGCGTTCCTGCGGTGCCGTAAACATCGGCACAGATGGCAGGTACAGCAGCAGAAGCAGGAAAAAGACCGGCGTGAAAAGTACCGCGGCGGTGCGGTATCCGTCAGCTCCGCTCCGGCCCGGCGCTTCTCTGTACATGAAAAACATACAGCCAAGGAGCAGAAGGGCCGCGGCCGCCATAAGCGCCCGTCCCGCTGCCGAACGGTCCGCCTGCCTGCCGTACAGCAGGAAAGTCAGCTCCCCGGCGTCGATGCCGCTGTCATCCGTCACGGTGCACTCGAGCGTGTACTGCCCGCCTGCTTCCAGCTGCACCGGAAAACCCCGGAAACCGGTCTGGTCCGGGTCAGAATATCCGTCCGCGTGAATGGCTGCGCCGCTGCTTTGCAGCGTGCCGCAGGGCTTTCCTCCGCTGTCCCTGATCACGACCGTAAGGTCTGCGGTCCTGTTTTGTCCGTACAGGGAAACGTCGCCGCTGCAGACACTGATCCTGTACAGCGTGTCAAAGGTGGCCGTAAACGTGCGGTCTTCCGTTTCCACGGCCGTCACCGCATAGCCCGTCCCGCCTTTCCACGCACGTCCGAACCACAGCAGCACGAATACGGTAAGAAGGATGGCTGCCGAAATGTATCCTGCCTTTTTACGCATCTGCTTTCCCCGGTACTGCCCTGCCGTCGCCTATCGTATAGATCACATCGCAGTTCTGGATCGTGGAGAGCCGGTGGGCAATGATGATCAGCGTCATTTCGCCGTGCAGCGCATCGATGGCGTCCATGACCGCTTTCTCCGTCTCGTTGTCGAGTGCGCTGGTGGCTTCGTCGAGGATGAGGACATCCGGCTCATTGTAAAGTGCCCGCGCGATCGCGATACGCTGCCTCTGCCCGCCGGAGAGACGCACACCGCGCTCTCCCACCGGCGTTTCCAGGCCATCCGGCAGTTCCCTGATGAAGTCGGACAGCTGTGCCCTTTCAACGGCGCGCCGCAGCTTCTTTTCATCCACGTCACCGCTCGGAACGCCGAACGTGATGTTGTTCGCGATCGTGTCGTCCATCAGGTAAATGTTCTGCGGGATATAGCCGATCGTATGGTGCCACGCGCGCAGATGGGCCAGGATCGGCGTGCCGTCCGCCAGGATCTCGCCTCCCGTGGGATCCAGCACGCCCATGATCAGGTCGGCCAGGGTGGTCTTGCCGGCGCCCGACTTGCCGATGAACGCCACCGAAATATTTTTGGGAATGTCAAAGGAAACATCGTCGAGGATCTTTTTTTCCGAGTCCGGATAGTGGAAGGAAAGATGGCTGATGCGGATACACGCATTCAGCGACAGCTTCTGCCCGTCATCCGCGCCCTCTTCCTTTTTCCGGGCGTTGAGCTCGTCGATCTCCTTCAGGTCCTTGTAGATCGCATTGATGGCCGGCTTCTGGTAGGCGATCGTCCCCATGTATTCGGTGATGCGGTTGAAGGAAGGCAGCAGCCGGTAGGCCGCCACGGCAAAGATCGAAATGGTCGGCACAAAATAGGTGGGATCCACGCCCCGCATCAGCTTGATCGCGATCGCCCCAAGGAGCGAACACATGCAGGCGGCTTCGATGACCGGCTTCGGCAGCGTGGTCATGGTGTGGTAGGTGTATTCGCTGCGCACCCTGCCCTGGTAAGCCGCGTCATAGCGGTCATAAAAGAAGTCTTCCTTGTTCATGACCTTCACTTCCTTGATCCCGCCGAAGGCCTGCTGTACCCACTTGTTGACCTCTGCTTCGTAGTGGCGGTTCTTCTCGCCCATCTTCAGCAGCCTCGTCTTATAGGTCTTCCGGAAAAGCAGGATCAGGATGAGCATGATGACGCCCACTGCCGCCGTGATCGATTTGTCCTTGATCGCAAGGTAGATGACCAGCACCGCCACGACGAGACTCTCGGTAAAGAGCAGGACAAACGCCTGTATCGTGCCGAAAAAGTCCGCGGTGTCCTGGTTGATGTTGCGCAGCAGTTCGGAGCTGTTCTTGCGGGTGTGGAAGCTGTACGGCTGGTCGAGGTAGCAGCGCATCATCTTGGTCGAAAGCATGCGCATGTTGGAGTAGATGTATTTATACTGCTGGCGGTACATGAAGATCAGGTAGAAGTTCTTGATGAGATAGACGGCGATCAGGAGGCCGATCAGCAGGAGGATGAGCTGCGTCGTGTTTTTCAGTCCCAGGCCGTCGTAGACGGCTCTGTACATAGGCTTCTGCAGCAGCTTCTGCGGATCCGTGATCGCGTTGATGACCGGCATGACCGTGGAAACGCCGAGCAGTTCGAACACCGTCCCGATGACGATGATGAAAAACAGCCGCAGGCTCTCCTGCTTCTGCTTCTTTGTGAAAATATAATTCAGCTTCCTGAGCTCGTCCATCGCACTCTCCGCTCCGCCTGCATTACAGCCGGCATTGTGCCGGGGCATATCCAGGTAGTAAAATAAACCTCATGAATATCATGTATCTGATCTTTTCCTTCAATACGGGAGGCATAGAGCGCCTTCTGATCGACCTCTCCGCCTGTATGGCAGGACGGGGGCAGCACATTTACCTGTGTGTCATCAACGACGACATCACGGAGTCCCTGTTATCCCGGCTTTCCCCGGAGGTGACGGTTCTGCGGCTACGCCGCGCGGCAGGCTCGAAGTTCTCCCCCCGCACGATGAAGGCGCTTTCCGACGCTGTCGGCAGATACCGCATCGACATCCTGCACTGCCAGGGCATCAACTGCGTGCTGTTTTCCCTCACCGCGAAGCTCTTCCATCCGCGCCTTGCCATCCTCAACACGGTGCACGACAGCGGCAATTATTCCTCTTATTCCGGGGCCAAGATCTTCCTCGCCAACCGGCTCTGCTCCGAGACGATCGCGATCTCGGAATCGGTGCGGACGGAGATCCTGACAAGACACATGGATCCGGCCCGCGTCATTACCATATATAATGCCATAAACACGCATAAATTCCAATATTGCGATCGTCCCTCCCGGCCGCCTCTGCGCGAGCGGGATGCCATCCGGGTCGTAAACGTGGCCCGTGTTTTCCCGAAAAAAAAAGGACAGGACGTCCTGCTCGATGCGATCGCCCTGCTGGCCGAAAGGTACCCGGCCCTGCGCTGTGACTTTGCGGGTGCCGCGGCCAAAGGGCAGGAAGAGGCCTTCCGTTCCCTGCAGGAAAGCGTCCGGTCAAAACATCTGGAAGACCGCGTGCATTTTCTCGGCAGCGTGGACGATATCGGAGCTTTCCTCGCCGCGGCGGATATTTTTGTGCTGCCCTCCCGCTACGAAGGCTTCGGCATCGCGCTGGTGGAAGCTCTGGCGACAGGGCTCCCCTGCATTGCCTCCGACCTCGAAGGCCCGGCTGAGATCCTCTCCGCCCCCGGCCTCGGCCTGCTCTTTAAGGCCGGAGACCCGCAGAGCCTTGCGGACTGCCTGGACCGCATGATCTCCGGCTATGAAAGCTACGACCGCCGGCAGATCTCCGCATATGTCCGCGCGCGTTATTCTATCGAGGAGATGACGGACCGGCATCTGGAGCTTTACCGCCGGCTGCTTCGCGGTAAGTCTCAAGAAAAACAGGCGCCAGGGCATCCCATGTGAAATGTTCCCTGATCTCAGCCTGCGCGGCCGCCGACATCGCATTCCTTCTTTCCGGGTCCGCCGCCAGCGCCAGCACCTGCTCCGCCCACACGGCAGCATCGAAATCCTTCAGCACGATGCCGTTCCCGCCGTCCCCGATCAGCGTCGACGCGCCTCCGTTGCAGCTTGAAACGACGGCGCAGCCGAAATACATCGCCTCCAGCAGCACCATTCCGAAGATCTCGTAGTTTGACGGAAAAAGGAAAATATCCGTACTGCGGTAAAGCGCGCCCATTTCTTCCTGCGGCACCGAAGCGCGACGCGTAAGGACACCTTTCTCCTCGAGAGGACGCAGTGCCTCCCCGGCTTCTTCCGCGTACTTTCCCTCTCCCTTCCCGACGATCGTAAAGTGCACGTCCCGGCTTCCTGCCGCGACCTTTTTCAGCACTTCCGCGAGAAAAAGCGTGTTCCTGCGCGCTTCTATCTTTCCCGCATACAGGATCTCGACAGTCCCGGAACCGCGGGGCGCACGCAGCGCGGTCCCTTCCGTTCCGAACGGAGAAGTGTCCAGTCCCACGCCGACCGGCACGACGTTCCGGAAACCCTTCGTGCGCAGGAAGTCCGCCGCCTGCGGACTCTTGGCCAGACAGGGCGTGTTTTGCCAGCCTTTCCTGCCGCGCGGCAGGTACAGCCTGTCGAAAGCCGCGCATTTAAGGTTGTATCCCCTGTTGAACGCATCGTAGTAAGGCCCGTGGTAAATGACGGCGGGTATGCCGCTGCGGCCCGCATAGAGACGCCAGCTCTGGATCTGGTCGTACTCATGCACCTGGACCACATCGTAATCCCTGCAGAGTTCGTCGATCCCGGGCATGATACCGTTCTTCAGAAAATTGCGGCCCTGCATCCGGTACACCGTATAGCCTTCGGGCATCCTCTCTTCTTCCGAGGGGGAGCGCCCGTTGTAAAACACGATGCCGCAGCTGTGCCCTGCGCGCACAAGGGCTTTTGCAAGTCCCGTCTCCTGCACGTTGTAGGCCTTCGGATCCAGTCTGCCGGGGAAAGTGCGCACGATCAGTATTTTCATGTGAGCGCCCTTATCCTTTCCTTCAGCTGTTCCAGTTCCTCACAGACATAGTCGGCTGCCGCGTCCGTAAGGCGCGTTTGTTTCAGAAACCGCTCTCTTTTCCTGTCGTCAGCATCCAGTTCCCTGATGAGGCGGATGCTTTCCGCATTGTCTCCGTCAAAATCCCAGAAGACCACCGCATCCCTGTTGACGAGTCCCGGCTCCGGATCGTTGTGCGAACCGTTGTAGACAGGTATCGTGCCGGTGCGGAAGGAATCGAACAGTTTTTCCGTGCAGTATCCCTCCGTGTCGGTGTTCTCCGGGCAGATATTGAAGCGGAACGTGCGGAGATAGCGCAGCTTGTCGTCTTCAAACCGCGTTTTCAGGGCATTCGAATTGTTGCGGAATTTCCCGCCGTAGGTAATGTCGAGGATGCCGGTCAGGCCGTCGGCGATGCTGGTCCGGGTCCCGAAATCGTCGTGGCTTGCAAGGAGCAGGGCCCCCGCGGCGTCGCTGCGGGGCATGGCAGCGTTGATCTGCGCCACGCGCTCCCTGACCTCCCGGGGACCGCTTTCCGGTTCAAACGTGAAAGGGATCCACTCCGGAAAGCGAAGGTAATTGTCCTCCGTCCGGTGTCCGAATCCAAGGGAGAGATCCATGAGCGGCAGCGCATAGTCGCCGTAGGTCCTGACCCTGTGGCCGTAAAAATACAGCGCGCTCCTTCTGTTCATGCGCACATTCTTGCAGAGGCGCCCCGGCTCCACATTCTCTCCGGAATAAAAGATCCTGGCCCCGCGGAAGCCGTCGTGCAGGCGCCTTCTCGGGCCGAATACACTGTAAAAGCGCACATTTTTCGTGCGGTCCGGCAGCCGGTGCGAAAGGAAGCGCGAGAACCACATTTCCTCCGCTGCCCCGTCCCACCAGTTGACATAGGAGATGCCGTCCCACTCCGCAGGCTGTTTCGGCCTGTCCTGCTGCAGGATCCTCTTGCAGGCCTTCATGTATTCGGTCAGTTCACTCATCGGCCGCCTCTGTGATCCGCCTGATACAGGCGCGCACCGACGCGCTGTCAGACATATACTCCCTGTAGTACTGCTCTTCCGCTCTTTCCGTGCGTATGCGCTCCGCTTCCTCCCGCATCAGGGAAAGGGTCTGCGGGAGCAGATCCGCAAAGGCCGGGGCGACGTGCGCGCAGGTCTCCGACCCGGGATAGTCCTCCGCCGCATAAGCGGTAAGCACCGCCGGGATATGTTTTCCCAGCGCTTCCAGCACCTTGATCTTGGCACCGGTCCCGGTAAGGACAGGCACCACGGCAATATCGCATTTCTCATAATATTCGTCGACGTCCTGCACGAAGCCCGTGACGATGACCGGGCTGTCTGCCCCGCCGCCCGCAAGCGCCTGCACTTCCGGCGCCGGGTTTGCGCCCACGATGTACAGGCGCAGCTGCGGATCCTCCGCAAGCAGTGCAGGGAAGATCTCCTTTGCAAAGCGCACGGCACCGGCAGCTGTAGGATACCAGTTCATGTTGCCGACGATGAGCAGGCTGTGGCGGTATGTCCTTGAATCGGCGTCTCCCCTCGGGCTGTGGAAGCGGATCATCGGCTTGCAGGTGACAAAGCGGGCGGCGGGGATCCCGTAGTGGGAGGAAAGGCGCCTGCTGTCGTTCTCCGATATGCTGAACACGAAATCGGATTCCGAAAGTGCCTTTTTCTCCTGCGCTTCGAAGAACCGTGCCCGCAGCATTTTGGAGAAGTGCCTGAGGCGCCCCGTTCCGCGCGATGTATCGTATTTTTTCAGATCGTCCCGTATGTTGACGTACTCGCTGTTGTGTGAGATGCAGATCAGGTGCAGGGCCGGGTGCGCCGCCTTCAGTTTTTCCGCATACAGGCTCATCTTCAGCGTAAAAAAGACGATCCCCGTGCGTTCCCTCTCCGCAAGCTGTTCGATCCTCCGGTACAGGTCGGTGTCGACCGGCTCGATGAGACGGAGCCTCGCACGGACATACTCCATGGAATGCGCGCGGTCCGGACGGGTGCAGAACTCCGAGGCAAACGGTTCGTCCCTGAAGCGTGCCTGCGCCGCGGCCCGGTCGGCGGACGGATCGAGACAGGAAAAAACGGTCAGGCGCAGCAGACCGGAAAGAAAGGTGCAGTTTCCGTAGTCGTGCAGAGTGCCTCCGTTGTTCATCGGATAGATCCTGGATGTCAGATAGATCGCGTTCACCATGCGCCGCTCCTACAGGTATCTGCCGAGGCAGAAGACATACTGATATTCATAGCCCTTCGTGAGGAGCAGCGCGCCGTAGGTCCCGCTCGCCGCGCCTGCGGTGAGACAGGTGCAGTCCGACAGTACCGCGACGGAGATCAGATACTCCGTATTCCGCTCCCTGGGTCCGAGTATCCCGTTGCCCACATCGTTGATGTTCTGTCCCTGCTGCGTACGGAACCGGTGCTTCTGGAAGCTGTGTACAATGTCGCCGAAGGCTTCCCCGAAACGTTCCCAGATCTCCTCGTCTTCCGTGGCGAGATAGACAGATTCGCACTTCTGCGCTGCCATCACCTCGCGGCACTTTTCGATCACGCTTTCCGTATCCGGCTGTACCGGGTGGCGGTAAGGCTTTTTCTGCACGTAATCGGTCCCGCGGCACAGTACGCCGAGGACCCGGCTTCCGCCGAAGGTATCGGCATACCAGCGGTCCGCCTGCTGCTTCAGTGCCGGCTGCAGCTTCAGGTACCTGTGTGCGCTCTGCTGCCATCCTGCCAGCTCTGCCGGATCTTCCATCATATCGTAGTCCGGAAAACGCGCGGGAGGCTCTATGCTGCCCAGGATCACGTGTTTTGACCTGGCGATGTCCTGCAGGGAAAAGCCGCACGGCTGCAGGAAATAGTCCTCCCAGGCGTTGACGCGGCCGACTTCGTCCGGCCGCAGCATGGGATTCGGGCTGTTCATCATGTCGATCACCGGCGTATAGCCTTTGGAGACCGCTTCCTCCACCGCTCCCAGGTTCGTCGACACGAAGGAGAAAAGTCCCCCGTGTTCGGCATGCCGCCTGATCACATAAAAAGTGCGGTCCGGATTTTCCGGCCCGTACGAGACCCTGCGCTCGCGCCATTTCAGAGAGGAAACGGCGCTGCCGAGTCCGGGTATGCTCTTGACGATCTGCTTAATGTCCTCCATCGTCCGTCTTTTCCGGCTCCTCGTCGAAGCCGATGCGCTCGTCCACGATGACGCGGGGCTTGCGCATGGTGCGGGTGTTGATGCTGAGCACGTACTCCCCCAGTATCCCGATGAAGAAAAGTTCCGCGGACCCCAGGATAAAGACGCCGATCATGATTGAAGCGAGGCCTGCCGGGTAGGTATTCCAGCTCGTCAGCTTCCGGATAAGGACATACAGTGCGTAGATCACGCTGATGATGCCTAACCCTGCCCCGAGGTAAGTGGAGGCCCGCAGCAGCTTCTTGGTGGAGGAGGTGATGCCCTCCATGGCGAAGTCATAGTTTTTGTAAAAATTGAAATTGGAGCGGCCGCGCCCCGACTTATGGTGACGGTACTCCACCGATGCGCAGTCCGGCGCGTACTCGGACACCACAGTCTTCAGATACGGCTGCACGTCGCCGATGTTGCGCAGGACTTCGATAAACCGGCGGTCGTACAGTCCGTAACCGTTGAATTCCTCGATCTGCGGCTTCTCCGACAGCGCCCGTATGACCCTGTAGTAGCAGTTTCTCCACCAGTTCATGATATGGCTCTCGTCACTGGCGATCTTGCGCCCGACGACGACCTTGCTGCCCGCTTCCCACTTCCTGACAAATTCCGGCAGCAGCTCCGGCGGGTCCTGCAGGTCTCCGAAAACAAGGAAGGCCGCATCGCCGTCCGATTCCTGCAGTGCGGAAAAAACATTTCTCGAAAAGCCGAAGTTGGCCATGTTGAAGACGGCCCGCACATGCCTGTCCGCCGCGCAGAGCTCCCGCACCTTTGCCCGCGTGCCGTCCGCGGAATCGTCATCCGCATAGATGATGTCGTAATCGTAGTCTTTGAGCGGTCCGCCGAACATTTCCCTCACGGTCGCGCAGAGGCTGACCACACTCTTTTCATCGTTGTAGCACGGTACTATGACGCTGATCTTCTTCCTTTTCACTTCTTCGCCCTCAATATCCCCTGTTTGTCAAAACAAGTGCCGCCAGCGTGAGCAGTATCCACAGGAACAGAAGCAGGAGCCGCCCGCGGATCTGCCACCTGTCAGGCTCCTCCTGTGTTTCGCCCGCCGCGTTTCCGGCCCTTCGCTGCTGCAGAAAAGCCACGGCAGCTGTAGAGAGCAGGCATGCGGCGGCAGCGGCATACACGCCGGGCTGCAGCTTCTCCATGTGCATTCTGCGCAGGAGCCCGTCCACTTTGACGCCGTCTCCTCCTGCCAGGACTTTGCCGCAGAAATTTTTCAGGAGCAGGTAGCTGTACGTAGTGTCGCCCCCGTACACCCAGGAATACTGCATGACCCAGACTCCCGTCAGGGCCGCCTCTCCGGCCATGTCAGCCAGCAGTGCCCCGTCCGTCCTCTTCCCGCAGGTGAACGCGGTGAGGATCGCAAAAGGCACGATGTAGACTGCCCAGTAGGGCAGCATATGCCCGAACAGGGCAAACGACAGCCACATGCAGTAGCCGAGGAGCAGCATATGCCTGTTCTCCGCGCGGTCGTCCCCGGTGCCCTCGTGAAAATAGGCGGCCAGCCAGACCGCGGCCGTGCACAGTACGAACAGGGAAATGCTGCCGTCCCCGCCCTGTATGCCGGCCCCCAGGATCTGCGGCAGGTTCTGCTTCAGAAACAGACCGGAGCTCTGTCCGTATGCCGGGTTGACGGAACTGAGCAGCTTGCAGAGCAGCATCAGAGAACAGCCCTCCAGCATCTGCAGCAGGATGCGCAGGACATTTTTTTCACGCAGCAGCACGAGCAGCAGAAGGGTCAGCGCCGTCATCGGCTTCATGGTCATCGAGACCGCAAACAGGAGCAGCCAGCGCCGGTCGTGCTTCATCCAGAGCTCCATGCCCCGCAGCATGAAGCACAGCGGCAGGACATCGTACTGCGCCGCGACCATGGTCGGGAAAAACATATTTGCGGAGAGCAGCGCCAGCACGGCTGCTGCCGTGGCATTCCGTTCGGACAGCCCGATCTCCCGCCCGAGTTTTGCCACGCTGTGCACGCAGTCGAGAAGGAAAAGCAGCACCAGCAGCTTGAACCACAGAAGACTGCCGACCGAAAGCGCACTCACGCCCGCCAGTTTCTCCAGGATCCAGACCGGCAGGCCGAAGATCCCGAAGATCACATAGATGCCGATGTCGTAGACCGCCCCTTCCGGCGCTATGCCCGAGGACAGTGCATTTGCATAGAAACTGAACGGCTTCCCGTCGAACAGGGAGTCCAGAAAGGTCAGGCCGAACCTGCATGTGACCGTGATGTCGGCATAGTACATCGTCAGGAAGCACCAGAGCAGGATCAGGGCTATGCAAAGGACCCCGCCGGTACCCGTGACCTCTTTCAGTTTCCGGTATTCTTCCCGCAGCAGCACCGTTATGCCGCCGCTACCGACCTGTTTCTTCATTTCTTCCTTCCGCCGTGCGTCCGTCTCCGTCCGCCGGCTCTCCCCTCTTTTGATCCTGTCCTATTATAGCAGTTGAACTGCAGAATAAGAATCGCCGCCAGAACGGCTGCTGCCATTCCGCCGCGCACGCCCGCGTTCAGGTCCCTGCGCCAGTATTCGATGCCGGCCGTTCTGCCTTCGTATGCGACCATGGGACTGTCCGGTCCCGGCCACTGCAGCACAAAGTCGCCCTTTTCGCGGAGCGCCCGCACCTCTTCCGCAGAGAGATATTCCTCCCTGACGGTCTCGCTCCGGTACACGATGTTCCGGTCCACATACAGTTTTTCCGGCATTTTCACACAGAACCTGTAGACCAGCATGACCGCCAGTGCCGTAAGCAGGAAAAGGGCCGCATATCCGGTCTTTTTTCTCTTCCATTCCCCGGCGATGCACCCGAACCGGGCGGAAAGGAAGCCGGCCGCATCAGCCGCCGGGGGGACCGTCCTCTCCCCCGCTTTCAGGATCCGGAACTCCCTCTGCCAGAATGCCGGAAGTTTTGCCTGCACTTCCTCCGAACGGCGGTACAGATACGCACCTATGAAAATATAGGCCGGGTTCCGTATGCTCTCGTTGAACAGAAAAGGCTCCGTGATCCCCGCCACCGATACGCCGAGAAGGATCGCCAGTTCGATCCTCCGGCCGCCGAGCAGGGCATCCCGGATCGTCAGGCAGAACAGGATGCACAGAAGCGCAAAGGGAACGATGCCGTAATAGACAAACGCCAGTGTATAGGAGGAATCCAGCGTGATGTGGTAATCGTCGAAACGGAACCGTGTCCCGAACAGCGTGTGCGGCGCCTGCGTCAGGTACAGGTAGGACAGGTGATACCTCGTATTGACGAGGGAATTGATGATGTCGAATGCCCTGCCTTTTATCAGGACCGGACCCGCCACGGAAAACAGCGCACAGGCCGGGAACACCAGCTGCAGCAGCACTTTTCCGGCTTTGCCGGGCTGCGGGCGCAGGCTCAGAAGCAGATAAAACATGACGAAGACCGTCGTGCCGAGAAAGCCGGTGAAGCTGAAGGAATACAGGAAAATATACAGGTTCCCGAGAAGGACGAGGAGCGCTGCCGTCCACGTGCCGCGCCGGCTGCGCACTCCTGCCATATAGAGCCAGAATGCGGCGATCACCATATAGGAGATATGCAGGACGTTCGGATGCGGAAAAGCCAGGGAATGGCGCACCATATTGCCGATTCCCTTCCTGTAATGGAGCAGCAGGACCTCCGGCCTGAGGCCTGTGACCGTCAGCAGCGTTCCCAGAAGGAAGGAAAACGTGAGCACGGCGGTCCCTGTGCGGAAGGCTCTTTTTGTGGAGACGCCCTTCATGCCGGTCAGGATCAGGAAATAGAGAAACAGGCCCTTTTCACCGGAATTCCGCTCGACCAGCACGGAAAGCAGCATGAAGGCGGCTGCCCAGGCACATTCGAAGACGGAAAAACGCGTCGTGAGCAGTTTCAGGATATACAGCAGCAGGCCGACGGCGATCAGGACGCTGTAGGTGCGCTGCCCTTCATACAGACCCACTCCCTTTGTAAAAAGAAACACGGCCAGAAACAGCAGATAGATATATTCGGAGACGCTGAGCACCCCCTCTTCCGCTGTTTCCTTCTGTTTTGCTATGCTGCCTGCTCCCATCCTACGGTTTCCTTCCGCCGTCCCGGCATCTCCGGGACTGCCTGTTCCGCGGTCATCCCGCGTTTATGATCTGCCCTCGTACAGCAGTATGAATTTTGCCAGCAGGATCATCGTCGAAGCCACGGCGACGCCGCAAAGAAGAAAGCGCTGCAGGCGTCCTGCGGGGTCGTCCGGTACATCCCCGGCAGTCCCGCCGTCCGTGCCCGCACTCCCGACGCGTGAAAGGATACGGTCCCGCAGTCCGCTGAGCCTGCCGCTGTTCAGGAGCATGGGCAGAAAGAGCAGATAAGGCAGGAAATACCTGCCCTGCAGGCCCTCGATCACGGCATCCCTGTCGTCCGAGACATTGTTGAAAAGGAAGAGCATGGCCGCAAGCGTCACGAACCAGCCGGAAAGCAGGATCACAGTTGAAACGGCACGCTCTCTCCTGCCCACCTCCTGCGGTTTTTCCTGCAGGGCCATGAGCAGGGTGAACGGCAGCAGCAGCGCGGCTGTCAG
The DNA here is from genome assembly GCA_022652545.1 of Lachnospiraceae bacterium. Classification (GTDB taxonomy): domain Bacteria; phylum Bacillota; class Clostridia; order Lachnospirales; family Lachnospiraceae; genus CAG-791. Next base: position 216,831 of record JALCRM010000001.1, on the reverse strand, counting down.
AAGATCCGGCAGATAGTTGCTGAAAAACTCTCCGTCCAGGCACTTGACCAGATTCCTGTCAAAGCCGCTGCAGAGCGTATTGAAGAAAAGACCGGCCGTATGCCGCGGCGCCTGCAGCGCATAGGACACCGTATAGGACTGTGCGCCCTCCGCCTGTCCGCGCGTATCCATCATGCCCGTGGTCAGATAGGACAGCACTTCCTGGCCGCGCGTGACCGCAAGGAATGCCGCGGCCGCCAGTATGACTGCCGCGGATCCCCGCACCACTCTTTTGTCCTTCCACTGCCTGCGCGGGATGAGAAGGACGCTTCCCAGCAGCGTAAAGTAGATGAACTTCACGGGCAGGAACAGCGCGAGGCAGACCACCATGGCCGCCAGATCGCGGAAGCGCACTCCCTCCGCGCTCTCCCTGCAGCGCATGCAGACGCTGAAAAACAGGAGCACAAAAGCCAGGTTCCACACGTCGTAGGAAAAAGACGATGCCAGGAACGATACGGAAGGCAGCAGCGCGACCGCTGCAGCCGGATATCGGAAGGAAGGACAGATCCGCATGGAGAGCGCAGCAGCCAGAATGAAAAGCAGCGCATTCGCCATCCGGCCGGCCAGCAGAATGACCTGCCAGGGGGCATGTGCAAAGCGCGCCGCCGTCAGCGCCGCCGCCGGTATCACATAGGAGATGCGCGTATTGTGCAGCTGCCACGGGCGGTACTGGAACCTGCAGTCGCTCACTCTTCCCGTGACGTTCCCGTACGACCAGTCGGTCCAGAAATTCCAGGTGTCCTGCAGATCCATGTTCGTCCTGAGTCTTGTCAGGCCGCTCTCCGTAATGTTCAGGGAATCTCCTTCGCCGGTCACATCGAGCGGTTCCGGCGAGCCTGAGATCCGGCTTTCCAGTCCCAGCCTGTCCGTGATCCGGTTGGAAATGCTGTAGACATCCATAAAGTGCGTGGGTTCATCCGGGACGCACAGCGGCACCATGACGCACTCCGAAAGAAAGCTGAAATACAGGCCCAGCAGAATAAAGCGCAGGATAAAATGTTTTTCGCTCCGGCCCGCCAGGAAGGCAAAGACCATGGCCAGCAGGAGCAGGACCGCCGCACAGACAGCGAGATACATCGGCAGTGTCGAGTGTCCGTTCCCGTACAGGACAACCGTAAGCGCTTCCGTCCGCTCTCCGCCGACAGTTGCCTCCACAAGGTACCGCTGTCCCTGTTCGAGGCGGATCTCCTTCTCAAGCTTCACCCTGTCCGTGAAAGCAAAGGGGCGCAGATTCTGCCCGATGAAAAGATTCTGGGATATCCGTTCCCCGTCCTCGCTGCTGACGGTGATCCCGACGCTCTGGTACAGTTCGTCCGGATACTGGTAATTCTCCCCGCCAGGATCCTGCTCGTCGAGGCAGAAAGCCATCTCGCTGATCCCGTTCATGCCGGCCGTATAGAGATAGCCGCCGTCCGCGGTAATTTCGCTGCTCTCCAGGACTTTTTCGTCATAGCAGGTGACGCCGGAAAGGCGCACGATCCAGTACAGCGCCATAAACAGCGCCGTGCCGCACCATACCGCGATGAAAATACGTCCTGCAGAGGATCTTCCCATGCTTTCCCCGGTCGTTTCCTTTATCCGCGGCGGTCTGTCCGTTCACCGCCAGGATACATTGTCCTTTCCGTAGTATTTCTGAGTCCCGGCCCTCCACTCGTCGGCTTCCTCCGTGTAAAGGATCGAAGGCTGGCAGTCCGGCTTCCTGAGCATGACCTCCCGGTCGCTGCCTTCCAGGATCGCCAGATCGTACCGGATCGTCTCCGCATACCGAACGGCAGTGCCGTTCAGAAGATCGACAGCCGCCGCTGAGGAGGTGAAGCAGGTCGGATTCATGGCCATCTGGACCGCAAGAACGACGGCAAAACACGGCAGCGCAGCCGCATAGAATCTGCCGGGCCTTTGTACGATCCTCTCCTCTGTCTTCCGGCTGCCGGCATTTTCCCCGGAGATCCTGAGGATCCAGCCCGATAAATAGACAGTATTCAGGAACAGGAGCAGAAAATAGTTGATGCGCATCGCATTCTGCGTGCGCAGGATCCCGGCACTCCCGTTCACGAAAATATCCGGTGCAAACTGTGCGGAATACAGGCCCCAGCTGAAAAAGGCGACGAGCCCCGGCAGCGGGAACCGGTACCTGCGTATCTGCGGGGTCCGCACAAGGTACCATACAAAAGGCAGCAGCAGTACAACGGTCATGACTGTGAGCCCGTCGCACCACCGTACCGCTTTCAGGGCTCCCGTCTCAAGAGCGCGCAGGACCGTCAGCGGCGCGCTGCAGTCGTTGCCTCCCGAATATAACAGCCGCTGCATATTGCCGGGTGCGAGAAAATTTGCGGCTGCGCCGGCGGCCAGGCACACCGCGGACGGCAATGCCGGCCGGAAATACTGTCCGTACCGTTTTCTGAAGATCAACAGAAAAATCAGCAGCAGCGCATCTGCCAGAAGAGCAAAGAGCACCGTGATATTATTGCCGCCCGCCGCAAGAAAAGCAAGCGCACAGCTCAGCAGGACCGGCGCCGTCTTCCGCCCCGCCCTGTTCTTTCGCATCGCGGCAAAGAGCGAGGCCATGTAAAACATCCACAGGGATTCCATGCCTGTGTAGTGTATGGCTGCGTTGTACCAGGTAAATGCCTCCGTTTTGTCAGGCATGCCCTGGATCATGGCAAAAGCCAGGACGGCAGTCACCCCGCAGACGAACCATCCGGGCATTTCGAACCATCCGGACAGCAGCTCCCGCAGCAGGCAGTACAGTGACACGGTCAGCAGGGCGATCATAACGAGCGGCACCGCATGATAGGCCGCCATTGAAAAGGAAGCCGGCATAAGTGCCATCAGGAAGATCGAAGTATAGGTCCCCTGCCAGGTCGTATAGTAGCGCTTCACTGTCGCAAAGGCCTGTAAAAACACACTCCACGCGGAATGTCCGGATCTCCAGACCGCATAGATCTCCCGTCCGTAACTGAAATCGTCAGCCTGGGGATAGACGCAGGGCAAAACAAGCAGAACCGGAATCAGGCTGATCAGAAACAGGACGACCGCAAGATATGATGTTTTGCGCAGATCCCACTTTCTATCCATCTTGGGCGCATTCCGCCTATTCGGCATTCGATCTGAAACCGTCCCTGATGTCCGGGCCCCGCAGTCTCAGATGCTGCAGGTCCGAGGCGGACGGCGAAGACGGGAAATGGGCATAGTCAGTCCGGTCTCCGTCCACGGGCGTATAAACAGTCACCGCGGCGTCCGCATCGTTTCCGTCTGTCACTTCGTTCGCAGTGACCGCCGTATCCTCCAGGACACCGTAATCTTCCGGCCGGAACACGGCGCCCGCCGGAAGCCCCGAGATCTCCAGGGTAAACAGCAGCAGCCATAGCAGGAATACGCCGCGTTTCAGGTGTTTATTATACACCCCGGCACCGCAGGCGGTCACTATGCAGAGGTACAGACTGCCGTAGCGGATCAGAGGCGCCGTAAAGAACCAGAACAGAAAACAGGCAGCTGCCATACCCCAGAGAAAGTCATCGCTGCCGGGAAGTGCACTGTGCGGTATATGCAGCACCCTGCGCAGCAGAAACAGAAGCATGCGCACCGCCCAGAGCACGGTCATGCAGACCGCAGCCGCAAACAGCAGTTCCTGCGTATGGGAAAGACTCCGGAACCAGACGGGGAACCAGCTGCGCAGCGGCATCGCCAGCACCTCGGCCCATGTTTTTCCCTGTGCGAACAGGCTGTTCAGGGACCTTGCCCAGATCACGATGCCCTGCCGGTCATTCGTCACGACGGAAAGCGGCATCTTCCAGTCCACACGGAACAGATCGAGTCCCGCGTAAGGATACAGAAGATACCCGGACAGGATCACATTGCGGATGAGGTAAGGCGCGGCGACGGCGGCGCCTGAAAGAAGACAGGGAACGATCTGTTTTGCCCTGCGGGCCCTGAGGAACAGAACCAGCGGATACAGGCTGAAAAGCAGCAGGGGCGCCGCGGAAAGCTTCATGGTACAGGCAGACACCGCGAGCACCGAAAGGAGCCCGTACGGAGCAGCGTCCTTTTCTCCCTGTTCGAGCAGGTCGGACCACCTGATGAAGAGATACAGAACTGCCATCATCGCGAGGGGATCCGTGTCCAGCCCCGTCAGAGCCGTCGGATCGCTGAACAGCCAGACCAGTGCGCAGCCGCGCAGCAGTTCGGAGCGGGTGGGAACATACGCCGGCAGCGTGTGCCCCGCCGAAAAGAAGCGGAAACCGGAAACACAAAAGACAGACAGCAGAAAGGCGTAAAAGGAGTTGACTGTGTGCAGGCTCTGTCCCGTAAGGTCCCTCCAGGAAAAAAGAGCCTGCAGGCACAGAAAGGCGCTGTTGTAGGCAAAACGGCTGTGCAGGTTGCCCAGTCCCGGGACAGCCCCGTATTTTTCGATCCATTCCAGGGCCTGCGCATGATAGAGGTAATCGTCATAGGTGGACGGCGTCATGGCCGACCTTGCAAGGAACCAGAAAAACAGCAGAAGAATGACCGCGGCTGCCGGAACCGGAAGGGTGCGGACGGCGCCGAAGAAGGCCTTTGTGTCCGTTCTCCGCGTTTCTTTCGTTCCCGTACGCAGAAGCACGGCGGCACAGAGCACGAGCAGCGCTGCAAGCAGCAGACCCGCCGCTGTTCCCACGCCTCCGAAAAGGCTGAAGATTTCGCTGTACACCGTAAGCGCGACCGTGCCGGCGGCAAGGGCAGCATCCATACCGCGGAAACGGTATCCCGTCAGCCCTGAAAACAGCAGGAGCAGCGCTTTTCCTGTGAGAAAGCAGGCCAGCGCCATCCAGGCCCAGTTGAGTGCATCAATGATCAATGGATACCTCCGTTTGTTTCCAGCGGCCATTTCTGCTTGTCGTTGACGCTGATCGCACTGCCAATCTGCACCTCGATCATGGTGAGGCCGGACTCCGTGCTGACTGTGTGCCGGCAGCCCGCTTTCATGACCAGGACATCGCCGACCGTTATGCTGCGCCTGCTGCCGTCCAGTACGGCCTCGCCGGAGCCCGAAAGCACCGTCCATACCTCGTCCCTGTGCTCGTGGCTGTGGTAATGCATGCCGTGTCCGGCATTCAGCGTGACCTTGATGGTCAGGCTCCCCTCTTCCACGTCCAGTACCCGGAAACTGCCCCAGGACTTCTCCGCAAACATGATCTGCTGGTCGATCCCGTCCACAAAGGGCTTGATATAGCTGGAAGCGTGCTTGTCGGAGACGAGCACCCCTTCCGGACTTGCGGAAATGATGACATCGTGCAGCCCCATCGCCAGGACCGGGACGTCCATCTCGTTCACGATATGCACATTGCTGCAGCTTTCATCCATCATGCCCTTGCCGATCACCGGCTCCTGCATGGCTTCCGTCAGGGTATTCCAGGTGCCGAGGTCCTTCCACTGTCCCCCGAAGCGCAGCACTTCGATGCGCGGCTCCTTTTCGACCACGGCATAGTCGAAACTGATCTTCTCCAGTTCGCTGTATTTCTCAAACAGTCCGGAGTATCCGGACATCCCCAGGATCTCTTTCGTCTTTTCGAGGAGATACCCGAGCCTGCAGGCAAAGACGCCTCCGTTCCAGAGTGCGCCCTTTTCTATATATGTTTTTGCCGTTTCCTCGTCAGGTTTTTCCTTGAATGCCTTTACGCGGCTCTTCTCCTCCTTGTCCTCGGGAATGATGTAGCCGTATTTGGCGCTCGGATACGTGGGCTCTATTCCCATGAGCACCAGGTTCGTATCGTCTTCTGCCGCCATATTGCTGAGTTCCTTCAGCATGGCAAAATAATCTTCCTTCACGTACGGGTCGACCGGGCAGATCACGACGGGATCCTCCTCCGGCACGCCGCAGACGTCGTGCAGATAGGCCGCCGCGAGCACGATGGCAGGGAACGTATCGCGCCTGCAGGGCTCAATGGAAATACCGGCCCTGTCATCGAGCTGGTTCCGGATCGTGGAGGCCTGCGCGCGGGAAGTTGCTATGGTGACCGTCGCGTCGGGGTCCTGCTGCGTGATCCCGCGGTACATGCGCTGTACCATGGACTCGTAGGTGCCGTCCTCTTTTCTGAAGATCTTGATGAACTGTTTGGAACGTATGTCATTGGACAGCGGCCACAGACGTTTCCCCGAGCCTCCTGACAATAAGATCACATGCATGATTTTTCCGCCTTTCCCTGCTCATTTCCCAGAAATTCCCTGATGACCGGCTGCATCGTAATACCGATGTCACTCTTTTCCGCCGTCAGAGCCCGGATCCTGCCGGACAGATCCTTCTGCTCCTTCATGCGGTCCGCAAACGCCAGAACCTCTTTCATGGCTACCGGCGAATCGTTGTCCGGCACCTTCAGGATGAAGTCATACTGAGCCGACGGAAAAATATCGATCTCCGTCGACGTAATGACAGGAAGTCCCTTGGCGCCGTACTCTCTGTCCTTCAGGCTGCTGATCGAGCCGTATATACCCTTGCGGTGACAGCCCAGCGTGGAAACCGCGATATCGGCCCTGTCGTAGAGCCTGTCCAGTTCCCGGCCCGAACGAAAGCCCTGAAATGTCACGTGCTCCTCCAGCTTTTCCCTGCTGACGAGCTCCCTGTAGCCTTCCAGCGCAGGTCCGCCGCCCACAAGGTCCAGGTGGATATCCCTGCTGCCGCCGTTCCGGTAATATTCCCCCATGCCGGCAAGAAACCTGTCATAGCCGTGCCAGTCTGCAAAAACAGCGACCGCGATCAGCGAGACCGTCTCCCCGTGCGGTACCGGCACTCTTTCCGGCAGGTCCTCCAGATCGATGCCGTTCTGCAGTGTGCAGGTCGGAATGCCGAAGATCCGGTCCGGGACTGCCCCGTAGGAATAGATGACATGGACGTATTTTTTCAGCTGTCCCCGGCAGAGCCTGTCGATCTGCAGGCTCATATAATCGGGGAAGTTGTCGCAGTACTCCTTTTCATACGGCCAGGTCGGGATCTCTAGCAGCGCCGTACTGCCCCTCTCCTGCAGAAGCTTCAGAAAGCGCAGCACGTTCGGGTCCGACTGCGTGTACCGGAAGTACATCAGATCCGGACAGTTTCCCGGCAGCCGGCAGTAGTCCGCGAGTCTTCCGACCGCCTGTACCCGGCCCGGAAATCCCGGTTTCCCGAGGTCCTGCTGGACCCCTTCCTCGTTTCTGATCACAAAACGGCCGTTTTCAAAACAGGTGTAGGACACCTCAAAGTACGACGAAAACACGCGCCTCTGCGCGCGGATCTTTTTGCTCACCCCGATGGACGTCGGTACCGTCAGGTCATAGGTGCAGAGATAAAGCAGTTTTTTCCGTGCTTTCCCGTTCTGATCCATTTCCGTCCTCTCCTTCCGCTCAGGCCTTTTTCAGCCGTCCGAGGAAACGGAAGCGTCTGTAGAACATGGCGTAGGCAAAGATCCTCTTTCTGCGGTAGGCTCCGGCAAACCAGGCCACGGAGATCCTGTACGGCAGAGGAAACTTTTTCAGACGTCCGATCGCAAGGTAGGGGTTGTCGCGGATATCGCCGAAATACTTCCGCAGCAGCGTTCCCGAAAAATCTGCCGCCTTCCTGATCTCTGCTTCCGAGCTCGTCTCCGCCGTCAGGAACAGCAGCCCCGTAAGGTTGCGCACGATCTCATAGCAGAGAATGTCATCATACCTGTTTCCGAAGTTTTTGCGAAGCAGGCAGATCGTGTTCTCCAGCCCCCGGTAAGGGATCTTCATGACCTTGTCGTTGTCGTGCATCCCCGTTTTTTTCACCATCGCCATGGTGGAGGTCTCATTCACGCGGTAGCGGTACCCCATATATCCGAGCGCCGTCGTCTTCGGAGCAGCTGTATTCACATAGATGTTGAACGGCCCGTCCTCGAACCCTTCGCCTTCTATGAACCAGAGTCCGCTGCGCAGGAGAAAATCTCTGTTGTACAGCCTTCCCCATGCCGTATAGGTGAAAACATGCTCTCTCCCGTCGTCCAGTTTTTCCGTCCAGTTGAGGACGTTTCTCTCGTCGACCGCTTTCCCGTTTCCGTCGATCCTGGTGTAGCCGCAGACGACGTAAGCCGGTTCATCCTGCCCGGCCGCCGCGCTGTGCAGCCTGTCGAGATAATCCGGCTCCAGCTCGTCGTCCTGGTCGACAAATGCTATGTATTTTCCCGCGGCCTCCCGGATCCCCGTGTTGCGGGAGCCTGCAAGTCCCCTGTTCTCCTGGTGGATGACCCGGATCCTTTCGGGGTGGGCAGCGCAGTATTCATCCGCCAGAGCCCCCGAGCCATCCGTGGAGCCGTCGTCCACAAGGAGGATCTCATAGCCGTCGAAAAACTGACGGAGCGCAGAATCCAGGCAGGGGCGCAGATAATGCATGCCGTTGTAAATATCAATGATCAGGGAAATCTCAGTGCTCATACGTCGATCTTCTCCCAGTCTTCCTTCCAGATGTCCCTGACAGCCAGCTTCGTATGCCATTTTGCCGGCGCGATCACGCGCCTGCCGCTGCAGGGGTTCAGTTCCTGCGCCCACCAGCTGAAGGAGCTGTTGGCCAGAATGAAATCGTGGCAGCGGCTCATCAGATACAGGTCGCAGGACGGGCGGTGTACCGCGGCATAAACCGTCGTACGGCCGGGTACGATGTTTTCCCTTGCCCAGGCCGGGTCGTCCGAAAAGACAAAATACGTGATGTCTTCCGCATTCTCTTCCATCCGGCGCATTGCTTCCCGGTAATAGGCCGTTCCGCAGACGCCGTACCCCAGTTTCATATAATCGCCGCGCCGCACATGAATACAGACGGACCTGCTGTCCAGGATCTGTCTCTCCAGGGCTGCGGCATCCTTCGGGAACGCGTCCCTCGCGGCATCGGTGAGCTGCAGTTCGCTGCGCAGCGCCGGAAGACATCCGGAAAAATATTTTTCAGACTGCCAGTAGCCGCCGAGACAGATGTCCTTTTCCGGGTCGGGAGCGGGAAATTCCGTATAGGAAAGCTGATACCAGATGTGGGAATTGTGCCGTATCCCGCTGCTCTTCATGAGTTCGGGCGAGATCCTGCGGAGCAGTGCCCCGCGCAGGCTGCGCCGATGGGCATACCAAGGCAGTTCGCTGTCCGAGATGCGGACCGGCTCCTTCAGCCGGAAATCCGAAAGGCTGAACTCCCGGAAGGATTCGTATCTGTTCAGTTCCCAGGTGTTCAGCTCGATCTCCTGCCCGGTCTCCTCCTGCAGGGCCCGCGCACAGCAGTAGCAGAAGATCTGATTGCCCAGTCCTCCCGTGACGTTCACCCTGATCATTGTCCGCCGCCCTTCGTGTGCGGTCCGGCGGCATTCTGCCTCTCCCCGGCACGATAAAACAGTTCCAGGAACCGCGCTGCCGGCTCCGGCCAGAAGCGGCGCAGCATATCCAGGTCTTCCTTCGTCCTGTCGTGGTCCGCAATGATCTCGGAAGTTGCCGACCCCTCATGGATCCTGTGAGACATCAGGATCTCCGGGCAGTAGACAAAATCTCCCTCCATGCGCGAAAATTTTTCCCAGGCCTGCCAGTCGATATTGCTGCGGTATCCCGGGGCAAACGGCATCTCCGGAAGAGCTTCCTTTACATAGGTGACAGAAGGACAGCAGACGGGGTTCCCGAAGGAAAGAATGCGGCGCCTTGTTTTGACTGCAGACCAGGCTTCCGGCCGTGTCAGCGGTCTCAGCATCCTGCGTTTGACGCGCAGCATCCGGCTGTCCGTGACCGTTCCGCTTTCCCGGATCTCCGAATAATCTGTGAAGGCGATCAGCGGCGCCGCCGCCCTGTCAAGATAGGCCGTGACGCGTTCCGCATAGGCCGGTGCATACACATCGTCCTGGTGCGTGATGGTCACGAGGCGCGTTTCCGCGCAGCTGTAGCAGTAATTCCAGTCCGCGGCTATGCCGCCCTCTCCGGAAGCCACATTAACATGCAGCGGGATCCGGTATTTCTCCGCGAGCCCGCGGATCAAGTCGTTGGGCGTGGACGTTGCGATCAGGACATGGACGGACGGGTCGTTTTTTCTGACGGACAGGATGCAGTCCTCCAGCCAGGGACTCTCTTTGTAGGCGCAGATCGCAAAGGTCAGATCTGCCGCCGCATATTTCGTCTTGTGTGCCTGACTCTGCTGCATCGATCCGGTCCTCTCCGTCCTATTTTTCCCCGTCTTTCTCCTGGTCCCTGTCTTCTGTCCCGCCGGGTACGGAATCCGCTGCAGGCTCCTTTTCAGAAGACGGCGCAGCGTGATCCTGCAGGTCCTTGCAGCGGATCGCAAGCTCAGCGGAAAGCACTTCCACCTTGCTTTCCAGCATGGACACCTGAATGGAAACAGACAGAAGCTTCTCCACGAGAAGCGCGATGATCACAAGGTATACGAAATTGGCCGGGGAATGTATCCCCAGCAGCGCGCCCATACTGTACGAGATCCCCGGAAAGATGCCCAGGAGCGCAAGCATCACGGAAAAAACGATCCAGAACAGTGTATCTTCCTGTTTGATCCGGCACTTGCGTATTTTCCGCATGATCATGAATGCGGTAAACAGCGATGCCAAAAGCAGAAGAACCCGTAATACGACTGTCATATCCACCTCTGCCGCAGTGTCTGCGCCTGCAGGGAAAGATCCGCAGCTGCGGTATCATCCCTCTCTGAACCACTGTACCACGAAAATATTGAACAGCACATGGACCATGTAGCCTATGGAACTGAAAAAACCAAGATAGCTCCTGCCCGATATCCGTTCCCGCATGCTCACCTGCACTTCCTCGATCTTCACGCCGTGGTTGAGCAGATAGGCCAGTGTATCGGGCTCCGGGCGGTAATTCATCCCGTAGTCGAACCGCCTGATCATTTTTTTGCTGAACAGCCGCATGCCGCTTGTCACATCGCTGATCCTTTTGCCCCCGGTGGTCAGCCAGAGCGCACCGGAGATCATATGACTGCCGAGCATCCGCATGGTGAACGGCTTTTTCTGTGTTTTGAAACGCGAGCCGATGACGATGTCCGAACCCGTTTCTTTCATGCGGGCGATCATCTCCGCAATGTACTCCGGGCAGTGCTGCCCGTCGCCGTCGATTTGCACGGCATAGTCGTACCCGTAGTAATTGGCGTACTTCATCCCGGCGCGCACCGCTCCCGCAAGTCCCAGGTTCACAGGCAGGTCCAGGACATTGTAGTGCCTGCTGTTGCACAGTTTCCGGGTACTGTCCGTAGAACCGTCATTGACGATGACATAATCGTATCCGGGACATTTTTCCTGCAGTTCGGAGATCACCTGCGGCAGGTTCAGATATTCGTTGTAAGCCGGGATCATGACGAGGATCTTATCCTGCATCCTTTTCCTCCCCCTGTGCTCGTGTGCCAGGTTCTCTGTATTATATCGCAAACAGGGCACAGCGTCATTGCCGCCTGCTGCTAATCTTCGGTGTCTGCCGCTTCGTTCTGCAGGCCCAGGACTTCCGCACGGTCCCTGCGGATGGCTTTTCCGCCCGCGATCTCCATGATCTCGTCGCAGTCGGCCACCGTGGTCAGCCGATGTGCCACGATGATCAGGGTCTTCGTGCCGTGCAGCTCGTCGATGGATTCCATGACTGCCGCTTCCGTTTCATTGTCAAGTGCCGAGGTCGCCTCGTCAAAAATAAGGATGTCCGGATCCAGGTACAGAGCCCTCGCGATAGCGATCCTCTGCCTCTGTCCGCCGGAAAGCCGGGCCCCGCGGTCGCCGATGGAGGTGTCCAGGCCGTCCGGCAGGGAGCGGATAAAATCGTCGATGCGGGCTGCCCTGAGCGCGGCCCATACCGCTTCGTCATCGATGCTTCCGGCTTCGATCCCGAAGGCCACGTTGTTGCGGACCGTATCGTCCATGAGATACGCCGACTGCGGCACGTAGCCGATCAGCCTGGACCAGGCCTCAGGGACCTTCCGGATGTCGATGCCGTCTATCCTGATCGCTCCCGCCTGCGGACGGAAAAGGCCCAGGATGGAATCCATCAGCGTGGATTTTCCTGCCCCGGACTCTCCGATGATCCCTATGGACCGGCCGCGCGGAATGGAAAGCGACAGTCCGTCCAGGACCGGCTTGTCCGCATTTTCGTATTTCCATGTAATGCCGTCTATTTCGATGCTCCGGCAGAATCTGTCCCGCATCACCTGTTTTTCGCAGGCGGCATCCGCCTCCGAGGAAAGCTGCTCCCTGATCTCCGCCATTCTGTGCAGGTTGGTATAGGCGGCATCCAGGCTGGGAAGGAAATAGATCAGGTTGTTGCCCGATGCGGTGATACGCCCGAGAGAAGGCATGATACGGAAGGCCGCAAACGCAAAAGCGGAAAGCGCCGGAATGTAATTTGTCACATTGTCCATCCCGTTGATCCGGGTACCGAGCGCCATGATGATCCCGGCCACACACACCGTTTCTATGATGTAGGCCGGCGTTTCCGAGGCGACTGTCTGCCCGACGAACGCGTTCTGGTAGCCGGCGTAGCTTTCCTCATACTGCCTGACAAAATAATTCTGCCGCCTGGTCACCAGGATCTCCTTGATCCCTTCGTAGGACTGGTGCATGTATTTATTGACCCGGGTGTTGTAGCTGCGGTATTTTTTTCCGAGCTTCTGCATGAGCGGCTTGAAAAAGGCCTGCATAATGACCGCGCAAAGGGACCCCAGAACAAGCAGGCTGAGTGCCATTACAGGGTCGGTATAAAACAGGTAGAGGAAAATGCAGAGTATCGTCAGGATCTCCGCCGCGATCCTGAACGCATCGTACAGGATGGAATACACGCCGCTGGGATCCGTCTGTGTCCCCTGGTAAAGATCTCCCTTGCCGGTAAGCAGAAAGAACTGGTAGGTCCGGCTCATATAGGATCTCATCACGTTGACGGAAAGTTCACGCATCACCTTGGAAGCGTACCTTGCACGCACCCAGGAGAGGAACGAAAGATAAAGATTCTTAAGAAGATAGATCAGCGACACGAATACGCACATCAGGATAACGATGCCCGCAGACGAACGCACGCGGAAAAGATTGATCAGAATCAGTGCGTATCTGTTTTTGAGCAGATTCTCGGGGGTGATCATGGATTCCATGAGCGGAATGATGACGGAAACGCCCAGCATCTCAAAAAGGGCGCCGACAAACGACATGAGCAGCAGCACCGCACCGAGTTTTTTCTGCTGCGGTGTCAGAACATACATCATCTTCTTCCAGTTTTTCCTGAAATTCTTCATGGGAAATCTTCTCCGTTATTTTTTCCTGATCGCAATAATGGCTGCAGACAAAGTCTTTCGCGCGACAAGGGCTGCGACCGCTTTCGACTGCCATTCCTCAAACAGTTCTTTCCTGGCAGCGGCTTTCCTAAGGACGGCAGACTGCTGCGGATCCGAGCCCAGTCCGCCGAAAAAGCGGACAACCTCCCGCAGCGTACGCCATCTGTTTCCGCCGCTCAGCGCATCGGCATTCGCAACACTGCCCTGCAGAAGCTTATGAAGCTCATACTGCAGGATCTGCGCTTCTGTTTTTCCGCGTATGGCATCCGCTGTCTGCGGGTGCGAGGCAAGGCCCTCTGAAAGCGTATCTTCCAGGTTCCGGAACAGATGCGCCATGTGGAAAGCATAGCGCCGGTCTCCGTGATGCGTCATGGACGTCTGTACGATACGGTAGCGGTAACCCGTAAGGTCGTTCCGCACCACGACCTCATCTGCCTCCAGGAGACACCTGTATGTAAGGACAGCGTCTTCTCCTATCGTCACGGCTTCGTCAGCGGAAGCAAGGGCCCTGCGCAGCAGCTCCGTCCGGAACAGCTTTGTCCACACGGAAGCGATGACGCCGGGCTGAAAAACGCGTCCCGTGCAAAGCATGCACGGAAGTATGAGACTTTCGATCTCCGCCCTTCCGAACCTGCCGTCAGCCGCCTCATTCACAACGGCCGCGTCCGGTACGTCCTTCTGTCCTTCCCTGTATCCCGTATAGCCCGCAAGCACCATATCGGCACTGCCGCCTGCCGCTTCGAAGAGCGAAGAGATTCGGTCCGGACACAGACAGTCGTCGGCGTCCGCAAAAGCAGTGTATGCGCCGTGTGCTGCGGCGATACCGGCCTTCCTCGCACTGACCAGACCGCCGTTCTGCTTGTGCAGCACCTTAAAACGCACATCTTCGCACGCACAGCGGTCGCACAGAGCCGCGGACCCGTCTGTGGATCCGTCGTCCACAAGGATGACTTCCATATCCGTGAAGTCCTGCGCCCGGATACTGTCCAGGCATTCTCCCAGTGTTTTTTCTGCATTGTAAATGGGTATTATAACACTTATCAGTCCGGACATCCGCCTCAGCTCCGCACACCTGTTCTGGATCTCAGTTTTCCTTCTGCCCCAGCGCCAGCAGTTCCGCCGTGAACGCGGCGGCATTGGCGGCAGCGTCAAATCTTTCCCGCCGCAGGCAAAGCGACCGCTCTCCCATTTTCCTGCGTTCGTCAGGGGACCTGCCGTACAATGCAGCGATTCCTGCCGCCACTTCTTCCGGCGACGGATCGGAAGGCAGCAGTATGCCATTCCCGTCTACTGCTTCCCGCATGCCGCCGACATCCGTGGCAATCACACACATGGAAAAAGCTTCCGCCTCCATCACGGAAACAGGTATACCTTCCGTGGATGAGGTCGTAATGAAGCAGTCCGGCCGCTCCGTTCCGTAAAAATCCGTTACGGAACGATTCGGGACAGCGCCTGTAAATGTACAGGTTATATTCCTGTGGCTGCCGAGTCTGTCCGCAGCCAGCCTGCGCAGCGCTTCCTCCTCAGGCCCTCCCCCGAAATGCACCCAGCGGATACAAAGCTCCGGAGGGAGCAGCGCCAGGCCTTCCACGATGAGCTGCACGCGCTTCAGGGGAAGCAGTGTGGAACAGCTGACAAGCAGAAAAGAGTTCTTCCTGCGGCTGTCCGTCTCCGCTTCTGTCCCGCCCGAAGGTGCCGTGCCCGACGGTGCAGTTTTTCCGAACTCCGGAAGTCCCAGTCGGCAGACCCGGTAACGCAGGGGATCTTCGCGGTGCGTGAAATGATCGATGTAGTATCTGCGCCCTGCTTCCGAAATAAAGAAAACGCGGTCCAGATGTCTGTCCATGAAAGAGCGGAAAGGCTGCCAGGAGTACTCCGCGCGTTCATTATACAGATCGGCGCCGTGTGCACGTGTAACGAATTTCATACGGGGAAACCGCCTGCGGGAAAGAAGCATCCCCAGCATGTGCAGATCGTACCAGTAAGAATAGCATATGCTGTCTTCACTGCCGTCCGCAATACCTGCGGAAAGGACGCCGTCCCGGAACCGGAAGGCCGCTGTCAGATAGGCCAGCGCCCAGTGCAGACGCCCGCCCACCTGTTTTCCGGAGCGGATGATATGGAATGCTTCCTCGAGAAAAACAGGACTGAAAGCCGCGCGCAGTCCGCCCCATAATTTATCTGGAAGACGCGTGACGACGGTATCTATGTGAAAAAGGGAGATCTCAGGATCCAGTCCGGTCCTGTCCGCCTTGTCGTTCAGATCCCGCTCCGTGGCGCCGGAAATGATCGTGACCCGGAAGTTTTCCTGCAAATGCGGAAGTTCCGGGCCTATAAATGTTTTTTCTCCCGTACCGTAAGGAAATGCCGTTGTCAGCAGATAGAGCTTTTTCTTTTCCATACTCAGTCTCTTCCGAACATATCCCGGGTGTACACCTTATCCCTTACATCATCGAGACAGGCATCGTACCGGTTGGCAATGATCGCCTGGCTCTCTTCCTTAAAACGCGCAAGGTCGTTCACGACCGGACTTCCGAAGAATGTGGTGCCGTCTTCCAGCGTCGGCTCATAGATGATCACGCTCACGCCCTTGGCCTTGATCCTTTTCATGACGCCCTGGATCGAGCTTTGACGGAAATTGTCGGAATTGGTCTTCATGGTCAGTCTGTACACACCGATCCTGCAGGTTTTTTCACGGCCTTCGTCCATGCTCCCTGAATCCGTGAAATACCCGGCCTTTGCCAGTACGCGGTCAGCTATGAAATCCTTTCTCGTGCTGTTGCTGTCCACAATGGCCTGGATCAGGTTCTCCGGCACATCCGAATAATTGGCAAGCAGCTGTTTCGTATCCTTGGGAAGGCAATACCCACCATAGCCGAAGGAAGGGTTGTTGTACTGGTCGCCGATGCGTGGATCCAGGCAGACACCTTTGATGATCATCTGCGTATCCAGCCCCTTAATTTCGGCATAAGTATCCAGCTCATTGAAATAGCTGATCCGCAGTGCCAGATAGGTGTTGGCAAACAGTTTGACAGCTTCCGCTTCGGTGAAGCCCATGAAGAGTGTGGAAATGTTCTCCTTGATCGCGCCTTCCTGCAGCAGTCCGGCAAAGGTCTGCGCCGCTTTCAGGAGCCTGCTGTCCGCGGGATCCGTTCCCACTATGATGCGGGACGGATACAGGTTGTCGTACAGAGCCTTGCTCTCCCGCAGGAATTCCGGACTGAAGAGAATGTTTTCGTTTCCGGCCGCCTTGCGGATCTTGTCCGTGTATCCGACCGGTATGGTGGATTTGATCACAATATATGCCCGGGGATTGACCTTCGTCACCAGGGCTATCACTGCCTCGACAGCCGATGTATCAAAGAAGTTTTTCTTCGCATCGTAATTCGTAGGCGTAGCCACAATGATGTATTCCGCGTCGCGGTATGCGGCTTCCCCGTCCGTCGTTGCCTTCAGGTCCAGCTTCTTTTCAGCCAGGTACTTCTCAATGTATTCGTCATGGATCGGCGATCTTCCTTCATTGATCATATCGACCTTTTCGGGAATGATATCCACCGCAGTCACCTCGTTGTGCTGCGAAAGCAACACCGCCAGCGACAATCCCACGTACCCGGTTCCTGCAACTGCTATCTTCATAAAGCAAACTCCTCCGTAATGAACATCTGGCACCGCTGCCTCTACTCTTCGATCCTGTATTCGCGCTTCAGGAATTCGGCCGTCTTCCTGATGCCTTCTTCCAGGGAAACCGGATTCAAGGCACCGAAGGTACTCACGTAACGCGAGGTGTCGAGGACATTGACCGGCACATCCGCGTTCCTGGCTTCCGTATACTCCACCTGCAGCGGCAGGCCCAGTACCCTTTCTATTGTTTCGAGGACTTCCCGCACGCTCGTACCGTACCCGGAGCCGAGATTATAGGTGTCATACCGTCCCCGCTCCCCCGCGATATTGAGTACGCCGCGCACTGCGTCGTCGATGTAGATAAAATCCCTGACGACCGACCCGTCCCCGTAGACGGTGATCTTTTCCTGTTTCAGTGCCTTATAGACAAAAGTTGTCACCACGCCCAGCACACCGTTCGGCCTCTGGTAAGGGCCGTAGGGATTTGCCAGCCGGATCACTCTGTAATCCAGTCCGTGCAGATATCTGTACAGATACAGCAGTTTCTCGATCGACTCTTTCTGGATCCCGTAGGAAGAGATCGGGTACGTGGGAGTGTCTTCCCGGATCGGACACGGCGCATCCTTGCCGTACACTGTCCCCCCGGATGAGAAAAAGATCACTTTCTTCACCCCGCAGCGCACACAGGCATCCAGCATGCCGGCTGTCGAAATGACATTGGCCGTAAGTTCATCCGCAATCGCCCTGTTGGCCGTGGACGGTGAGGTGGAGCTGACCAGGTGAAACACGACGTCCTGTCCCTGCAGAAAAGTGTCAAAATCCGTATCCGGCCGGAAGTCTCCCTCCAGAAAAGTGATCCTGCTTCCCTTCTCTGTAAGGTCCCGGCAGAAGTAGCTCCTGTCTGCGTCGACGAGCGTAAGCTTTACGTCGTCCCTGTCTGCGAGGCGCAGCGCCAGATTTGTGCCGATAAATCCTGCCGCCCCGAACATGATCGTATTCATACTGTCCCTTGCTCCTTTTGCCGATATACCGGTCCGCACTGCTGTTCTGAAACGCGGCTGCTGTCAGAATACCCGGCAGTACGGCTGTATCCGTAAAGACATCATAATACTTTTCACAGTCCGGCAGGGATTTTTCCGTGAAAGAGCTGCAGCCCGCGGCATCTGCAGTACATTCAACCCCTGCGCCTTCCCGCAGCAGTCCCGGACCGCATTCTTTCTTCCATGCCCCACAGCAGAGTCACCGTAAAGCACAGGCAGACTGCCGCCATAAGAACAAGATACGTATAAGAAGCTCCCGTAAGCCCGAATTTTCTGACGATCACATTGGTGCAGAGCAACGCAGGTACGGCTACCAGCGTATATCCGGTAAGCACCGCGCTCATTCTCCGCATGATAACAAGAACAGCACACAGGAAATCGGAAATGCCGAGGAATCCGCCGCCGAGCAGAAGGATCATCATTTCCCGCCTGTACCGGGAAATGTCAGAAGCATAGATCCAGGAAAGGACCGGTACGCCGATAAACCAGGCACCCGCCATACATACCGCCGTGATCGCAGCGGCACACCCCACCTGCATCAGGATATGTTTTCTGAATCTTGCGATCCTGCCGTCGTTCCACTGGCAGGACAGCCGGTAAAGAAAGGGACTGTAAACAGCGCTGTTCAGGAGCCCGATCACAAATGTGGGCATCGAAATGAATCCGTAGTATGCCTGCAGATCGTCGGAAAGTGTGGCATCGATCGCATAGCGCGGGGCAAAACAGATATAGAGGGAAAGAAAAGCTCCCGCAAACAGGGGAAAGCATTCCTTCAGCAGGGTATTATAGTTTCCTGTTCCGGACTTCTGCCTGCTCTGTGCCGAAAAAGGAGCCGCGGTAATAAAGAGCAGCAGAAACAGCAGAACATAGGTGACAGCGCTGGAACAGATCAGCGACTGCAGAAGATCTCTGGTCAGGAAGATCGCAAGGCCGAACACCAGCGTGGTAACGGCAAGCCGCACTGTCATGCACCTCGCTGCCACATCCAGGCGGTTTCTTCTCTGGTACTCTCCGTAAAAAACGTCCTCGATCGCATCCGGGGCCTTGAAAATAAGCATCCAGATGATGATGGACGTCTTTTCCGCCGGATAATCATTTGCAAAAGACGCCCAGAACACATAGATCAGAGCCACGGCCATCATGAGGACAGTCGTCACCCTGCGGGAAGCAATGTAATCCCGGAAGGAGAACCGTCGGTCGACATCCGAGACCTGGTACGTCCGCATGCCGAATTTACCTATATTCAGAAAGAGATTGGCATCCGCGTAGGCGATCGTAAAAATGCCGGATGCAGCAAGGCCTGCCGTGCGTGTCAGTATCATAAGCATCAATACCGACTGGCACGACAGGATCACATTCCCTGCGAAATTCCAGATCGTCGCATTGCGCGTTATATTTTTATTCCACAGCAGGAACCTGCGCAGTCTCATGTTTTACATATTAACATGAAAAGCCGTTATCAGCACCAGTTTACTGCGGTTCCATCGCCCTGCGGATGAGGTCCTGCGGGTATCCCTTCCTGTACAGGGAGGCCATGATCTTCTGCCTTTCCTCCCACGTTGCCGTACGGGGATCGAACCCCCGCTTATCCAGAAGACGCCTGATCTGCCGGTATTCCATACCGGCGATACTGCCGCTCTCTTCTCCGCTTTCTCCTTCTTTTCCGGTATCCCCGCATTCCGCATGCCGGAACGCTGCTTCGATCAGGTCCTCCGCTATGCCCCTTTCATACAGTTCCTGTTCGATGCGCTTTCTGCTGCGGTCCCGAAGATGCAGGGCTACGTAGTTTTCACTGTACCTGCGGTCGTCTATATAGTGTGCCTCGGCCATGGCACTGACTGCCTCTCTGGCCGTATCTTCGGGAAAACCGCTCTCCGTCAGCTTCCGCAGCAACCTCTGTTCCGTATAGTCCTGTCCCTTGAGCAGTTCCCCGCATTTGTACAGGGCAAGTTTCCTGAGTTCTCCCGGATCTGCAGCGGAGTCTATCCTTTCCTTCAGATTCATTTTCCCCTTTTCCTTCCCCCGACAGACAGTAATACAGGCGCCAGGCCCCCTCAAACGGAGTCTGGTGCCTGCATTCACGACTATGTCTTTTCCCGGCATGGATCAGTTTTTGGCTTTGTCTGCCTTTTTGTCTGGCTTCGCTGCGGAAGCATCCGCTGCAGCTGCCGGCTGTACCGGCTCTGCTGCCGGTGCAAGGCCATAGTGCTCCCGCACCTTTGCATCGATCTCTGCAGTAAATTCCGGGTGCTCTTCCATATACTGCCTGGCGTTCTCACGGCCCTGCCCGATCTTCTCCCCGCCGCAGGTGTACCACGCACCGCTCTTATTGATGATGTCAAGATTAGCTGCAAGATCCAGTACATCCCCGGTGTAGGAAATGCCCTTGCCGAACATGATGTCAAATTCCGCCTCTTTGAAGGGCGGCGCGATCTTGTTCTTCACGACCTTTACACGCGTGCGGTTTCCGATGACTTCTCCGCTCTGTTTGATGGACTCGATCCTGCGCACATCCAGCCTTACGGAAGAATAGAATTTCAGTGCACGTCCGCCGGTCGTTGTCTCGGGGTTTCCGAACAGAATGCCGACTTTTTCACGAAGCTGGTTGATAAAGATCACCGTACAGTTCGATTTGCTGATGACGGCGGTGAGTTTCCGAAGGGCCTGCGACATCAGCCTGGCCTGCAAGCCGACGTGGGAATCGCCCATCTCCCCGTCGATCTCCGCCTTTGGCACAAGTGCCGCGACCGAGTCGATGACGACGATGTCGATGGCACCGGAGCGTACCATGGTCTCCGTGATCTCAAGTGCCTGCTCGCCGCTGTCCGGCTGGGAAATGTACAGATTGTCTATATCCACGCCGATGTTTTTGGCATATACGGGATCCAGTGCGTGTTCCGCATCTATAAAGCCCGCAATGCCGCCTCTCTTCTGCACTTCGGCGATCATATGCAGCGACAGTGTCGTTTTGCCCGAAGACTCGGGTCCGTAGATCTCCACAACACGGCCCTTCGGTATGCCGCCGAGCCCCAGTGCAATATCCAGGCTCAGGGAACCGGTAGGGATCGTTTCGACGTTCATCTGCGTGGAAGGATCGCCGAGTTTCATTATGGAACCTTTGCCGTACTGCTTTTCGATCTGCATGACTGCAGCGTCAAGTGCTTTGAGTTTTTCATCATGGTCCAGATTGCTCATATTGTTTTTCTCCTTGTGGGAATGACCGTGTCGATGCAGAACATTTGTTCGATTCCTGAGTGAAATCATAGAACAAACGCTGCTCTTTGTCAACAAAATAAGATGTGCCGCAGATCAGAACAAAGGCCGTGCCCGCGCTGCGGAAGGACCGCAGAAGCGCGGGAGCGGAAAGATTTTCCGAACCGGATTTCAGTATAATATGAGCCTGCCGTAAAAACAACCTGTGCAGCCGAAAGCCGCAGCGATCCGCGGCAGCATACAGAAAATGCCCTGAGAATTTCTCAGAGCGTGAAGGCCATCAGTGCCAGTTTGCTGATCTGTATCTCCCGGACCAGTATGCCCCTGCGCTCTTTTTCCTCCGGCGGCACAGACGTCAGTTCCTCCAGCGTACAGATGCGTTCCCGGAATACCTGTTCGGTCCCGCCGAACAGTTTCTTTCTCTCGCAGGGCTCGCTGATGCGCACTTTCGTCTTCAGCTGCTCATAGAGCTGAAAGGAAGCCGATCCTTTCTGCATGTAGTAAAAATGGCTTTCCAGCGTGGTGTCCGGTGTCACTTCCTTCAGGACATAGTCGGAAAGAATATGTTTGAGCTTAAAGTTCGTGGCCTTGTCTTCCAGGATCTCACCGTAGGTAAAACGGGCACCGTAATACAACACAGTAAGATCGTTCATCTCATATTTAAAATCCGAATTGTCAGGCGACCCTGCACCGATCTCCATATATCCCTCCATGAGGAGAACCAACGGTTCTCCGAAATGAACATCGGCAACACTTCGTGCCGCTGTTGCAGCCGGTGCCGCTTTTTGGCACCGCTGCTGCGCTATTTTTCGAGATCTTCGATCGCCGTGCCGGAAAAACGGACAGCATCCAGGATCTCGTCCTTTGTCACTTCTCCTTCGCGGGCAAGCTCGTCAACGGTCACCTTCCGGCCCAGTGTTTCAGCCAGTTCATGCGCCTTCTGAGCAACGCGCTCCACCTTCCGGACCGCTTCCTCACCCTTTGCGCTCTCATCCAGGTTGCCGGCGACCAGATCCTCCATGGCATTCATGATCATTTTTGCCAGCATGCCCTCGGCTTCCCCGGCGTTTTCAAGCGGAGCAAGCATTTTTACGCCGCGCACCAGCGCCTCGTTGCCCGTGCCGATCAGGTCTTCCACAAACACGCCCTGCCCTGCATACAGCTTCGCAATATCCACGACCTTCGGCAGCATGACCTCCGCCAGCCTGTCCTGGGCGTCTTTCTCCCCGGCCATGGCTGACAGCTCCAGCGCTTCGAGTTCCGACGGATCCGGCTGTCCGATCGCATTCACCGTTTCGGTATATTCAGCGAGGTAGTCGTGCTCTTCCTGCGTCAGCAGTTCCTCCGCAGGAACCGGCTGCCCGATGCCGATCTTCTCCGCCTGCAGGTAGTCCCGCACCTGCTGCATCTGCCCCTCCTCCAGACTGAGTCCGGAAAAGGCCTCATCGAGTTCCTCACGGGTCACCATATTGCCCTGCTGTTTGGCCTCCCGGATGACCTCCGTGAGTTTCTGCAGAAAAAGCTGTTCCTTCTTCGTTTCGTCCATAATACCTCCATGAGGAGAATCTTCAGATTCTCCGAAATGGGCAGCCGGTGCCTGCTCATTGTTTATTCCTGTATTTCAGGTATTTCAGAAGATCCGTGCTGAACCAGGAGCGCAGCCGTTTCTGCTTCCGCCTGCGTTCCGGCACATACAGCTCCAGAATGCGTTCCGGCATCTCGCCGGCCTTCAGCATGGCGATCGTCCTGTCGTAAAAACGCGGGAACGGATAGTCCTCGTGCTGCTGTCCCTTCCGCTCCTCCACAGGCACTTCCATACGCTCTATGCCGTCCAGCCGGTCGCAGAATTTCTTTCCTGCTTCTGTCAAAACAAGCATCATGGAATATCCTTTTTCGGTGCCGCGGTATCGCCTGCCCCAGAAATCACCGAGCCTCACATCCGCTGCGGACGCATTGCGGAAGCGGCAGTCCAGGCATTCCCTCTGGTTTACCATATAGCCGGTAAAAACAGACAGAAAACTGTCCCGTGCCGTAGGTTCGCAGTAGTTCCTGCCGCCGCCCGATATGTGCATGTAATACCGGTGCCAGGAAATGCGCTTGTCCCGGAAGGTGACCTTTTCAATGCTTTCTGCGGGGATGTGCCGGTTCCTTTCCAGCTCTTCCAGATATCTCTGCCAGAGCAGGTAAGTGGGGACCCCGTGGCAGAAGTTGTCGATCAGGATCACCCGCTGCCGCAGTCCGAACTGCGTCAGTACGGCATCCAGGCCGGCGACCTGGCACGGCGTCGCGAACACAACGGCCTCTGCCGCGCTGTTTTGCCGCAGTTTTGCAATCAGTTCCGCAAAGCCTTCCCTGCAGCGGCTCTGAAGATATTTGGAGCCCTGCAGTGCCTCGGCCTGCTGCAGGGACGAACAGACCGTGTGCCTGGGACACTGCCCTGCAAGATCGTAGACTGCCCCGCAGACAAAGCTTCCTTCTCCGATCGCCTGGCGGGCCATGACGGCAGCCACGCCGCCGGAGGAGGAACTCCCGCGCAGCCCGCTGTCTGCCGCATACGCAGAGTACAGCGTGCCGCTGTCGAGCGGCTTTGCCCGGTTTCCGCCATAAATGCAGATCCGTCGGCACAGGCCGCAGTTCAGGCACTTTGAGGCGTCGATACAGGGCCTGAGGAAGCCTTCTTCCGATAGTTTCATCTCTATGCATCCGGCAGGACAGGCAAGCGCGCAGGCTGAGCAGCCTGAGCATCTGTTTTCATCATTTATCTGCATTGCACCGCCTTCTGAAGATACTGTACGGATTCTTCTATCCCGGCCCGCTTCAGCGCGCGGACCTTCCCGTAGGGGATCGGCTCCGCAAAATCAAGACTGTCTGTCCCGTACCGCAGCAGACAGGACTGCAGTCCCAACATTTCCGCAAAATCATCTATGCGCCGGTTCTGCGAGGACTCACTGTCCGGCCGGAAGCGCTCGAAGACCCGGAATTGTTTTTCATAAATGACGGAAAAAAGAGACGCGTGATAGGAATCCGTGATGACGTATTCCGCGTTCCTCAGGATCCTCACAAAGTCCTCGACGCCGGCATCCGCCGCGATCGTTCCCCGTTCGTAATAGGAACGCCCCTGCGCCGGAATGACGACCGCCTTCAGGCCCTTGCCGGTGCAGAATTTCTCCGCCGCCCTCCAGTGTCTTCTGCTGTCACTCAGGAAATAGACGGCTGCATACGGTTCTTCCGCCGTGTCCTCCAGTTTCAGGAGGGCATCCCACTCGGATGCCCGCAGCAGCAGTACCGGGTCTGCCGTACAGGCGACCGGCCTTCCCGTAAGCGAGGAAAGCCAGTCAGCCGAGCCTTTTTCCCTCACCGAAAGCGCTGCGAATTTTCCGACTGCCTCCCTGATCCGGTCTGCCTGTGCCGCATCGGTCACATCTATCCCGATGCTCGGCGAATACGAGATCTTCGGCGTCAGGATCTCCGGAAAGTCCGCATAATAGTACCGGTGGAACCAGTATGGATTCCAGATCTGGTCGCTGCCGCAGATGAGCAGATCGTAGGAATTGCAGATACGGATAAAACTCTCATCGTCCTCTGCCGGCTCGGAAAGCAGGCACAGTCTCCGGAGTGAGGCGTCCAGTTTTTCGCTTTTCTCCCGGATCTGTGCCGTAAAATCCCTGGCTGCCTTCTGCCTGTACCTCCGCAGAATGCGGCTGTCTATCTTCTCGGACAGTTTCTGCCTGGGTCTGTATCCCTTCACCCTGGATTCCGGCGGCACAAAGTTGATGAGCTCAGCCGTATGCCCGAGATCCCGCAGATAGTGCTGCAGCGCCAGGGCCTGCAGCCTGGTCCCGTAGTTTTCATAGTAAAACCAGGTGATAATGCCGATCCTCAAGGCTTTCCCCCGAATTGATTCTTCCATTTCCCGATGTTTTCCCATGGTATCGTGATCTTCGTTTCAAACTGCGTACGCAGCCTGTCCGCAAGGTAATACTGTGCATCCTCCCTGCGTATGAGCGCCATGCCGGCATCCGCCGCCGCGGGGCCGAAGCTCTTCCCGGTCTGTATAAACAGCGTGCGGTGTCCGCCGCGAAGCGCACTCACAGCCGCATAAAACGAAGTGCTGATACAGTCGAAGCTGCCATTCTGCGGAAGGATGGAGCTTTCCGGGCTGCCGGCCGGCACACACTCAATGCCTTCCTGCCCCAGGGTCTCAAAATATTTCTCATCTCCGGAAGACAGCGGTACGAAAAATACCTTCGCATAGATTTCCCGCAAAGTCCGCAGTATGTCCCTGTCTTTTTCGACGTCCCGGCAGGCGGCGGACAGCGTACATACCGCTGTATCGCTTTTCCCCCGGGGAATGGCCTGCAGCTGCTCCTGCGTAAGATCCCACAGCGTCGGGTCCCCGGTATACAGTACATTGGGGATGCCCAGTCTCCGGAGCATCTTTTCCGCAGCGCGGTCGCGCACCGAATGGATCCCGCTCTTTGAAAGCACGGCGCGCAGCATACGGTTGCGGGCCGCATCGGGATAAAGGTCTTCCGCCGTCAGTCCGGCGCCCATCAGCACCGACCCCTTCCAGGCGGCGAGGTCCGTCCCGGGTGCCCAGATCCCGAACAGACGGCCTTCCCCGGAGCAGGCGTTTCCGCAGACGACCCTGCTTTCCTTCTGTTTCCTGTCTCCCTGCGCTTCCTGTATTTCTCCGGTGCAGGGAATGTAAAAACCGGTATGCAGGGGCGCAAGCTGCCTGCGGCAGGCCAGGGAAAACATTTCGCAGCCCGCATCCGGGTTTTCCTCCGCAGGTAAAGAGCCGGGCGCCGGACCTGCGGCTGCGTTTCCTTTTCCCGACAGCAGACGGCCGTAGAACGGCACCGTCACCGCAAGGCTCCGGAGCTTCCGCCCTGCTGCCCTGCCCGCGGCAGCCGGCACTGCCTTCAGAAGCTGCGCAGGCGTGTAGTTCTTTCGCGCGCTTTCCGCCACGAGAATGCCCTGTCCCAGTTTCCGGCCGTATTTTGTCAGCACTTTCTGTCTGTGCAGGGCGGCGCTGCGTACAGAACTGTCCTGCCAGGAAGCGTCAAAATGGTGGATCGATACCGTGCGTCCGGTGCAGTGCACTTCCCCGGTGACGTAGCTCTTCGGACAAAACACATCCGTCGCGAAGACCTTCATGCCGGGCAGCTCCTGGTCCCTGTTTTCCTGTACCAGTCCGTACTGCCGCAGCGTCATGGTCGTGTAATACGGCGTTGTGAGCAGATTCAGCGATCCGTCTTCCCGCACGAAGGAAAGCCTGTCGTAAAGGTCCCTGGCCCTGCCGATCAGGGCATTGCCGGGCGCCGCGCCGAACCCCTGCCCTGTGTTGACGTACAGCTCTCCGTTTCCGGCGTCCTCGAAGCCGATGAAGGCCTCTTCCCCGAACAGCCGGGACGGATCGGCGATCAGCTCCACATCCGTGTCAAAATAGATCCCGCCGTATTCATAGACGACATCGAGACGCGCGCAGTCGGTGGCAAATCCCCACCGCTTTGCCTCGTAGGCCTGCCGCATATATGCATTGCGGGTAAAGTCAAAATTGTGCTCGTTCCACTCCATAATGCGGCAGTCCGGGCAGAATTTTTTCCAGGATGCGATGCAGCGCAGCACCGGATCCGGCTTTTTGGCGCCGCCGATCCAGAAATAGTGGATGATCTCAGGAATTCTGTTCATCTGCGACTCCCGCGCCGTTCTTCACATGCCCCTGTGCATCGAAACTGCTGCGGTCGCCCTTTTTTACATGAATGTGCGTAAACAGATGGTCGCTGCAGTATTCGTAGTCACCTTCGCATTTGGTGCAGTAGCGGAAGTCCAGCTCCGGGTTTGTGATGTCCGTTCTTCCGCACACGGCGCAGCGGTGCAGTGCGCCGCCGGGATAGTGATAATGCCCTGTGCTCCGGTCTGTCTGCTGTTTTGTCTGCTCTCCGCCCTGTCTGCCGCTGCCGGCAGTATTTCCGGCAGACCTGTTCTGTACCGCCTTCCGGAACTGCGCCCGTCTGCGCCTCTGCTGGGGATCCAGGCTGCTGCGGTGCAGCCGCAGCCAGAGCAGGAAGAAGTTGAAGAGGGAAGCCAGGATCGCGATCGCGATCGGCAGGCGCAGGACGGACCCCGCCTGTACCACCTCGACCACCATGAAAACGGCATACAGAATGCCGAGATACTTGACTTTGAGGGGGATAATGAACATAAAAAGCACCTGCATGTCAGGGTATGTCACGGCATAAGCCAGGAAAATGGACATGTTCACATAGTAGGTGCTGAAGTACTTCGCCATGGCGGGAAAATAGACGGAGGGGCCGAGGGCGCCGATAATGCTGCCCTGGAACAGGTAGGCCAGCGCCATAAACACGAAAGCGCCGATCACCGTAAAAAACATGCCCGAAAAAATATAGACATTGTACTGCCAGGTGCCCCAGGTCCTTTCCAGCGCGGTGCCGATGCTGTAGTAAAAGAACAGCATGATCGCCACAAAGAACAGATTGGACGTGTCCGGCGGGACGATGATCCACGTAAAGAGGCGCCAGATCTGCCCGTGCAGAATGGCGTACGGATTCAGCGACAGCCAGTTGAGAAAGCCGCTGTTGACGATCTGGATGAGGTAGCCGAACCCGTAGCACAGGATCAGGGCCAGCGAAAGGTTTTTTATAGCATACTTTCCATATTTGCGTTCGAATTTATCCATCAGAGCTGCTGCCTTTCTTCGGTTTACGTGCATTATAGCATGCTTTACCGTAATTTAATATTTGGCGGTGCCTTGTCTCGTTGACTTTTGGGAGAACAACATTCTATAATCCCTATGCACGTAATCTTGTAGATATATAACATATAAGAATGTATATCTTGTGTTTTTTTTGATTCTGAGGTTAACGGATGTCTGAAGAAAGCTATTCTCTTGGTATAGATATCGGCTCCACCACCGTCAAGATCGCGGTCCTGGACAGCCGCCACAAACTCCTGTTCTCCGATTACAAACGGCACCACGCGGATATCCGCGCTACACTCCACGACCTGATAAAGGAAGCCTGCGACGAACTGGGTGAAATATCCGTCAGTCCCGTGATCACCGGCTCGGGCGGCCTTACGCTGGCAAATTACCTGCAGATTCCCTTTACGCAGGAGGTTATCGCTGTTTCGACGGCCCTGCAGGAGATTGCCCCCAAAACGGACGTCGCCATCGAACTGGGCGGAGAAGATGCCAAGATCATCTATTTCGAAGCCGGCAATGTGGAACAGCGCATGAACGGGATCTGCGCAGGCGGCACCGGCTCCTTCATCGACCAGATGGCTTCGCTCCTGCAGACCGACGCGGCAGGACTCAACGCCTATGCCAAAGACTATAAGTCCCTCTATACGATCGCGGCGCGCTGCGGTGTTTTTGCCAAATCCGACATACAGCCGCTCATCAACGACGGCGCCACCAAGGAAGATCTGTCTGCTTCCATCTTCCAGGCCGTCGTGAACCAGACCATTTCGGGCCTTGCCTGCGGCAAGCCCATCCGCGGCCACGTGGCCTTCCTCGGAGGACCGCTGCACTTTCTGCCGGAACTCAGGGCAGCTTTCGTGCGCACTCTGAAGCTGGACGCCGAGCATACCATCGAAGTGGACAATTCCCACCTGTTCGCGGCCATCGGCTCCGCCATGACAGCCGGACCCGAAGGCGCCCTTTCCCTGCCTTCGCTGGAGGAACGCCTGTCAAAGGAATTCTCATTCCGCTTTGAAGTGGCGCGGATGGAGCCTCTTTTCGCATCCGAAGCGGACTATGAGGAATTCAGGAAACGCCATTCCGTGGCCCAGGTCACCAAGGGCGACCTCAAAAAGTATCACGGCAACTGCTATCTCGGCATCGACGCCGGTTCCACGACGACCAAGCTGGCACTGGTCGGAGAAGACGGTTCCCTCCTTTACTCGTTCTACGACAATAACAACGGCTCGCCGCTGCGTACGGCCATCCGTTCGATCCGCGAGATCGACTCCATCATCCCCAGAGACGTGCACGTCGTCAGCAGCTGTTCCACAGGCTACGGCGAGGCGCTGCTCAAAGCCGCCTTCATGCTCGACTACGGCGAAGTGGAGACGATCGCCCACTACTATGCCGCTTCCTTCTTTGAACCGGAGGTGGACTGTATCCTGGACATCGGCGGGCAGGACATGAAGTGCATCCGCCTGCGCAACCACGCGGTGGATTCGGTCACCCTGAACGAAGCCTGCTCCTCCGGCTGCGGTTCCTTCCTCGAGACCTTTGCCAAATCCCTGGATCTTTCCGTACAGGATTTCGCACAGGCCGCGCTGTTTGCCAAAAATCCGATCGACCTCGGCACGCGCTGCACGGTCTTTATGAACTCCAAAGTCAAGCAGGCGCAGAAGGAAGGCGCTTCCGTCGCGGATATTTCCGCCGGCCTCTCCTACTCCGTCATTAAAAACGCGCTTTTCAAGGTCATCAAGGTCTCGGATGCCTCCATGCTCGGCCGCAACATCGTCGTGCAGGGCGGTACTTTCTATAACGACGCCGTGCTGCGCGCTTTCGAAAGCATCTCCGGCGCGAACGTCGTGCGCCCCGATATCGCAGGCATCATGGGCGCGTTCGGTGCGGCCCTGATCGCACGCGAGCGCTACCGCCAGGCTGTCGAAGAGAACAACGGCTTCCCTGTCAAAACATCGATGCTCACCTTCAGGCAGATCGAAGACCTGCAGTTCGAGACTTCCATGGCCAAGTGCAAGGGCTGCACCAACAACTGCCGCCTGACCATCAACCGCTTCACAGGCGGCCGCCAGTACATCTCCGGCAACCGCTGCGAACGCGGCCTGGGTAAGGAACGCAATTCCAAGGGCATTCCGAACCTCTACGAATACAAGCTGAAGCGTATCTTCGACTATGAGCCGCTGGAAGCCGACAAGGCGCCTCGCGGTTCCGTCGGTATCCCCCGCGTCCTCAACATGTATGAGAATTATCCGTTCTGGGCGGTGTTTTTCCGGAAACTCGGCTACCGGGTCGTGCTTTCCCCGCTTTCCACACACGCCACTTACGAACTGGGCATCGAATCCATTCCCAGCGAATCGGAGTGCTACCCGGCCAAGCTGGCGCACGGCCACGTGGAATGGCTCATCCACCAGAAGGTCGACTTCATCTTCTACCCCGCCCTGTTCTATGAGCGGAAGGAGGTGCAGGGCGCCGACAACCACTACAACTGCCCGATCGTGACTTCCTATTCGGAAAACATCCGGAACAACATGGATGAGATCACCTCGGGGCAGGTGGACTTCCGCAACCCGTTCCTGTCCTTTGAATCGCTGGACACGGTGACCGGAGCGCTCGTCAATGAATTTTCCTCCATACCTGCCGCGGATGTCAAAGCCGCAGCAGCCGCCGGCTGGGAAGAAATGGCTGCCTGCCGCCGGGATATACAGGCCAAAGGCGAAGAGACGCTCCGATACATGGAAGAACATCATATCCATGGCATCGTGCTGGCAGGCAGACCTTATCACATCGACCCCGAGATCAATCACGGCATCCCCGAGATGATCAACAGCTACGATATCGCTGTTTTGTCCGAGGACTCGATCTCGCACCTTGCCCTGCCGGAACGTCCGCTCACCGTGCTCGACCAGTGGATGTACCACTCCCGCATGTACGCGGCGGCCAGTTTCGTGAGGACGCGCGACGACCTGGACCTCATACAGCTGAATTCCTTCGGCTGCGGCCTCGACGCCGTCACGACCGACCAGGTGAACGACATCCTGTCCGGTTCCGACAAGATCTACACCTGCCTGAAGATCGACGAAGTCAACAACCTGGGCAGCGCCCGCATCCGCGTGCGCTCCCTGCTCGCTGCGATCCGTATCCGCGAAAGGGAACACGCACAGCGCACCGTACGCTCCTCCGCCATTAAAAAGGTGCCTTTCACAAAGGAGATGCACGACGCAAAATATACGATCATCTGCCCGCAGATGTCGCCGATCCATTTTGAACTGATCGAGGTGGCTCTGCGCTCCTGCGGCTACAATTTCGTCATTCTCGGCGGCGACGACCGGAAGGCCATCGACTGCGGGCTGCGCTATGTGAACAACGACGCCTGCTATCCCTCCATCTATGTCGTCGGACAGATCATGTACGCTCTGGAATCCGGTGCGTACGATCCAAACAAAACAGCCATCCTCATGACACAGACCGGAGGCGGCTGCCGCGCCTCGAACTACGTCGGATTCATCCGCCGCGCACTGAGAAAGGCCGGCCTCGAACAGGTACCTGTCATCTCGGCCAATCTCTCCGGGCTCGAAAGCAACCCGGGCTTCAGCCTGGATCTTAAAACACTGGTACGCGTAGCCTTTGCCTGCGTTTTCGGCGATGTGTTCATGAAGTGTCTGTACCGTGTCCGCCCCTATGAACTGAAGGAAGGCTCCGCGGAAGAGCTGCACCGGAGCTGGGTGGCAAAGTGCACCGACTTCCTGACACGGGTAAAAGGCCCGAATGTCGCCGCCGTACACCGTATGTGCATCGAGATCATCCGTGATTTCGACGCGCTGCCGATCCGGGAAGAGCGGAAACCGCGCGTCGGCATCGTGGGGGAGATCCTGGTAAAATATGCCCCGGCTGCCAACAACCATCTGGTCGATCTGCTGGAACAGGAAGGTGCGGAAGTAGAAGTACCGAATCTTATGGGCTTCATGCTCTACTGCTTCTACAACCAGATCTTCAAGGCAAAGGAACTCGGAACAAGCAAGCGTACGGCACGGTGGAGCCGCTTCGGCATCAACGTGGTGCAGCTGTTTCTTTCTCCGATCAACCGCGCCCTGAAAAAGTCCGCCCGCTTTGAGCCCTTCGTCCCGATAGACGTCATTGTAAAATATGCAAAACAGATCGTTTCCATCGGCAACGAGACCGGCGAGGGCTGGTTCCTGACAGGAGAAATGATCGAACTGATCAGAGGCGGCACGCCGAACATCGTCTGTATCCAGCCTTTCGGCTGCCTGCCGAACCATATCATCGGCAAAGGGGTCATCAAAAAGATCAGGCGTTTCTATCCGAACGCCAACATCGCGGCGATCGACTACGACCCCGGCGCTTCGGAAGTCAATCAGCTGAACCGTATCAAGCTTCTGCTTTCCACGGCGCAGAAGAATCTGGCTGCGGAAAAAGCAGGCCGCGGAGGCGGGACTCAGTCGCCTGAAACCGCCATGGAACCGTAAGGTTCTTCGTGACCGGAAGGTTCTTCGTAATCTGAAGTAACCGGGATCCTTCGGTTAACTGTGATTCTGCTTTTCATATTCGTCTCTCGGCACGGCTGTCACGGAATTTTTACCGTAAAAGGCAGCCGTGCTTTTATTTACGAAATTTTCGGTATCGCGCACCAGCGGCATGCACATGAAAGGCCCCTGCTGGTCATTCATCTCCGGTACCGTCACGTCCTCTGCGGAAGGGTCAGTCAGAAGTGCGATCCTTTCCTTCATCTGCGCCGAATAATCGGCCAGTTCCCCGCTGGCCGCAAAGCGTACGCAGACGGCATCCACGCTGCCGGCTGTCACTCTTCCTGCAAACAGCAGACAGACCGCAAGCGAAACGAATACCGCCGGGACCCTGACGGCGGCCGGCAGCCGGCCTTTCAGATCTCCCCGCGCAACCAGCCACCTCGTCACGGAAGCAAGCCATACTGTGAGCATAAGGAGAAATACGAACCACACCGTATCGGGCAGTCCGCCCGATACGGATGTCCCCGCAAAAATGCCCGGTGCATAGACGCCGGCGGTGCAAAGATAACACAGCACCGTGGCAACAGCCGGCTGCATCGGACCGGTCCTGCGGTCACTTTCACAGTTTTCCGCATCGCGCACTGTCACAAAAACGATCATGATGACAAGGAAAAACAGGACCGGCACTCTCCGGAACTCGCAAAGGCTCCCGGTGATCCCTTCCGCGGCTGACCCCGTCAGTGTCTTCAGGAGACTTCCGGCATTCAGTCCGAAGCCGCTGCCTCCGCGTACGCGGTTGCCGGGTGCGGTAGCGCTCACTGCAAACCCGGTGAGCAGCAGCGCAAGAGGAAGAAGGAGCCGGAGCGCACGCGTCCGCATTTCCGCCATGCCGTGCGAAGCCTTGTAAAGTCCGTAGAGGATAAGGAAGAACAGGCCTTCCGCCAGCAGTACTATGGGCGGATACCCTGCGCCTCCCAGGTAGGCGGCGCCGATGCACAGCGGTACCATTTTCCTGTCTTTATAAAGACAGCCGTATGCCGCCGACAGACAAAGCAGCGCCACTCCATAGGGCACGGTATAGTGAACGACCGAAGTGTACCAGAAGATCCCTCCGCGCATGTAAGGAAGATACTGGAGAGAAAAAACAGCAAGCGACGAGAAGAGGACTGCAAACGCATCTTTGCCCATCCCGGCATGCCTGACCAGGACTGTATGCAGGAATGCGCCTGTTCCGGCCAGAAAGAAAAAGACTGCGATCCAGGGAACCAGCGTATAAAAGCGTTCCCCGAAAACGCTCGGTTCGAAGCAGAACAGAAAGATCGATGACCAGGTGCCCTGCCAGCTGATGCGGGCATTGCGGATCTCGCCGCATACGGAAGACAGCACCTGGAGCAGCGTTCCGCCTTCCTCCAGGACGTGCTTTACGTAGAAACCGTATCCGAGATCGTCACCGGATGCGTATCCGTAAAAAGAGATCCACAGAATGGGGCACAGAGACAGGACAAGGAACAGAATTGCAGCAGCTGCAAGCCGGTGCAGCGATAAGCGTTCCGATATTCCGGAAAAGAACCTGGTCATCTGAGAACCTCCGCAGGTCAGGCGGCCCGAATGTCAGCAGCGGCGCCTTCTGTTGAACATAATATAGCATAATCCGCTGCGTCCCACTACAAAAGCCCCACAGTAAAAGCAGGAGGCCATTGCTTTCTCGTCGCAATGGCCTCCTACTTTACTGCTTCCAAGGACTCACTTTCCAATGGAGTG
Organism: Lachnospiraceae bacterium; assembly: GCA_022652545.1. Classification (GTDB taxonomy): domain Bacteria; phylum Bacillota; class Clostridia; order Lachnospirales; family Lachnospiraceae; genus CAG-791. The sequence continues at coordinate 182,700 of JALCRM010000001.1, read as the reverse complement.
CACCTCCGTTTTTCTTCTCGTCATTCAGCCTCATTTACCTTTGTACGTTATGTACTTGTGATGTCTGACGCGGTACCGCTGTGGCGGAGCTCCGACTGTTCATCTTTCGGAAGGTCCTCATCCCGGTGATCTCCTCAGAGATCCCATTGAACTCGCTTCCTCGATCTTCAGTCCCTGCTGCTTTTCAGACGATCCGGTCACGATCTTCATCACGTCTTTGAGTCAGAATAACGATCTGTTGACTGAACCTTTGTTATAATGCTTTGGAACATTCTGTGTGCCGGCGGAGTGTACCTTCCTTTCCTCTTTGGTTGCGACCTGCGAGTCGCTTCGTCAGTCCTTTGGTTTCCTCTTCAGGAATTCCACTGACCTTTCTTTAACTAGATAATAGCCTGCGGCTCGATAATTGTCAATAATTTTTCTTATAATATCTAAATTGTCTGTATTTTCGCTAAATATATGCAAATTGCCTGTATTGTATCCGTATGTGTACACAACTGGGCTCTTCGTCAATCACTTTTTCACATTGTAGAGCTCATACCCCCTGTTTTTAAACTGCCCGATCAGTTCGCGGCCGTAAACCCAGACATAGTCCTGCTCATTCCCGGCATTGCCCGTATTGACTTTGCGGATGTAACGGAATTTCTTTCCGAGATCGGTCTGCCTGTCGCATACAACGATGCTGTTCTCCCTGACCTCACTCCTGTCTGTCGTATAGATCACATCCCAGTCTGCCAGTGCAAACTTGATCCGCAGTCTGGGGGTCTTCGAATTCAGGACATACACGCGCGGATACTCCGCGCCCAGTTCTTTTTCCTCCCGCCCGTACCTGTCCAGGAATGCGGAATATTCATAGTATTCGCTGCTGGCCCGGTACACAAAGCGATTCCAGGAATACAGTGAAGAGTAAACGGAAAGAGCCGCCAGCAGAACGCACAGTATCTTCTTTTTATTCCGGAAGACCAGAGCCCAGACAAGGATCGCCAGCCCCGCCGTAAAGGCCACAAGTGCAATAAAATTGCCGTATGCGGGATCTTCCCCTGCCTGAAAACCTCCGAACGGCATAGCCCCGGTCGTCATGGAATAGCTGATATACTTCCGCTTCATGGAAAGAATCTTGGGTCCTGTATAAGCAAGCATCAGTACAGAGGGGATGCCGGTCATCACAGCAACTGCTGCCGTATCGCCTTTCCGGAAGGTGTCTTTCCCACGGAGTAATAGCACCAGACCGGCAAATACCGGAAGTCCGCAGAACACTTCGCAGTATCTCCCGTAAAACCAGAACTCTCCGGAATACACCCGGTCTTTCATGTACATCAGAAGAAAGGACAGCAGGGTAAGGCCGACCGTGACAACGGACAGTATAAGAATATACCAGTACATCACAAGTTCGGGCTGCTCTTCCTCGGAGGCCCTTGCTATCCTGAACATCTCCCGGCGTTTCCTGAACAAAACGATCAAAAACAGCAGAAAAAGTCCGTACGTGGCACAGACCATATAGAAACACATGCCCCCTGCCGCCGCAAAAACGCGGCCCACTGCTCCCGGCGTCACGGGAGGCAGTTCAAAGTTCGCCACATAGTTGGCAAAGGTGTTGTAAAGTTCCGTAATTTTCTTGCCAAAAAGGTCAGCTGCAAGATGGTGCAGGATACCGTCATGTACGGCGTAGCCTGCCAGTACGACAAGCAGATAGCACAACAGGGCAGGTACACGCTTCGCCATATGCCCTTTTGCGGACAGTATGATGACGAGTACCAGTGCACCCGTTGCGATCAGCGCCAGCCCGCGGCCGTGTACGGTGTAGGAATAGATACAGAGAAGGCCTGTCAGTGCGCTGTATGCACATTGCTTCCGCAGGCTGCCCGTTTCCCGGATCTCCAGCAGAAGCAGCAGGATGACCCATACAAGCAGGTAAAGCGGAGACTCATTGATCGCGTACTTTGTAAGCACCCAGTAAGCCGGATACATGCCGGTCAGAACAGCCGCAGTGCACGCTTCCTTTTTTGGCAGGAGCAGGAAATGCCCGGCGATCCGGTAGCAGATAAGCGGGATAAAAGAGACCAGGACCGCATTGCAGCACAGAGTCAGCAGATAGATGACCCGCATGTCCTGCGTAAAGTGATAAGCCAGGCAGGTGAATGCCGCATAGCCGTATCCGTAATATCTGTCAAAACCGGCAGCATGCAGTGTCAGTGCCCAGTTTTTCCCGTTGTTCAGGAAAACGCCTTCCGCCAGAGTTGCGTACTCATCCGAAAGAATGGGATATTTCATGAAAGCAACAGGAATAAGCTGCAGGACCAGCTGTGTAAAATACATGATCACACAGATGCACCGGTCCGACAGCTTTTCAAACCTGCCGATTGTGTTTTGGAAAAGACGCATGCCAAGATCACCTGACTGCAGCAGACCTGATCCGGAGCAGCCTCTCACCTTATTCCAGGAAACTGTCCAGCGGATATTTCGCCGTCAGGCCTTTTACGATCTCCTGTGCCTCCGGGACACCGGCTTCCTTCTTTGTGATAACAAGAGATATGGCTTCCGCAACGCGGTCCATATCGTCTTCCTTCAGGCCGCGTGTCGTGACTGCGGGTGTACCGAGACGGATGCCTGACGTAACGAAAGGACTCCTCTGTTCATTGGGGATCGTATTTTTATTTGCGGTGATGTGGGCATCGTCCAGCCACTTTTCCACTTCTTTGCCCGTGAGATCGAAGTTCGTCAGATCGAGCAGCATCAGATGGTTGTCCGTGCCTCCTGAAACGATCGAAATGCCGCGTTTCTGCAGTCCCTTGCAGAGTGCCTGCGCATTTTTGAGGATCTGCTTCTGGTACACTGCAAACTCCGGCTGCAGATCTTCCCTGAAGCAGACTGCCTTGCCTGCAATGACATGCTCGAGAGGACCGCCCTGCGTACCGGGGAAAATAGCCTTGTTCAGTTTGAAACGGTCTGCGGCGTCCTGGTTGGCCATGATCATGCCGCCTCGCGGTCCGCGCAGCGTCTTGTGCGTCGTGGTCGTGACAATGTCTGCCACGCCGATCGGGCTCGGATGCAGCCCCGTAGCCACCAGACCGGCAATATGGGCGATGTCTGCCATAAGGACTGCGCCGCAGGCATCTGCGATCTCGCGGAATTTTCCGAAGTCGATCGTACGGGCATACGCGGATGCACCCGCAATGATCATCTTCGGCTGCGCTTCCATAGCGAGTTCCCTCAGCTTGTCATAATCGATGAAGCCGTTGGCGTCCACGCCGTAGGGCACAACATGAAAATAGGAGCCGGAAATATTTGCCGGGCTGCCGTGGGAAAGGTGACCGCCCTGGCTGAGATCCATACCCATCAGCGTGTCACCCGGCTGGAGAACGGCGTATTCCACGGCCAGATTGGCCTGTGCGCCGGAGTGGGGCTGTACATTGACATATTCGCAGTTGAACAGTTTTTTTGCACGTTCACGGGCCAGGTCTTCCACAACATCCACAAACTGGCAGCCGCCGTAATAACGGTGTCCGGGATAGCCTTCTGCATACTTGTTTGTCAGCGGACTGCCCATGGCCGCCATGACTGCCTTGGACACCCAGTTTTCCGATGCGATCAGTTCGATATGGTCATTCTGCCGTCCGATCTCGTCCGCAATAGCCTGCGCGATCTCGGGGTCTTCCTTCCTCACCTCATCCAATGAATACATCGCTGCCTCCTTGTTTTTCAAGCCGTTAATGCACCGTCGCCCATCAGTTTAACATCTGAGGCTTGTGCCTGCAACTCATAAAAATACCATATTTGGGAGCCCCGGCAGCCGTAACTTTTCTTTTCCGGTCTGTGCCGGCCGGATATTCCTTCCCGGCGCGGATGGAAAACAGAGACCCGATTTAGTATAATGAAACCGTTCTCCGTCCCGCACACGGCGTTCCGTTCTTTCCTGAAACAACACCGGCTGCGGCATCGGTACGAGGTGTTTCCGATGTTCATTCCGGAGGATCCGGAGCTGATATGAATAAAAATGTGCTCTTTTCCTACATACAGTTTCTGCGGCTCCTGCCGGCCGATCTCCTCTATGTCTCTTCGCCGGAACGGAAAACGATCGACAGCGATCTCTCCCGCGTTCTGGAAGAGATCCCCTGCAGCCATACCGGCGTCGGCGCACTGAACTACAGCCTGCTTTATGTAAAACCGTTCCGCAATGTATTCTATTACAGAACGGAGCGCTCCACCGTTCTGCGGCACATCAGCCGCTGGTTTGTACGGCCTCTGGATACCATTGAGATCCACGGGCGGATCGGCGGAGGCTTTCGCATTTATCACAACTATGCCGTGATCCATCCGTATACCGCCGGTGAACGCTTCACCGTGCACCAGGGGGCAACGATCGGGTTGGGTCATGCCATGCCCGGGCACCCGGAGATCCAGGACCCGGTCTTCGGAGACGATGTGCAGATCCACACCAATGCGATCGTCTTCGGCGGCATCCGGGTCGGCAGCCGCGTCGAGATCGGCGCCGGCGCCGTCGTAAACAAGGATGTGCCGGACGACTGCCTGGTCGTGGGAAACCCCATGCGCATCATTGACCGCTCCGGCTCCGCGCGCAAAGCCGCAGCGGCTGAGAAATGACTTCCTGCTCAGATTGTATATAAAATTTCTCTTAAATCGCCTGTTTTCGGCACTTTCCTCATTGTAAAAAGATTTTGCCGGCTTTAAAATAGCCACCGTCAGATCAAAGATTCATGGAGATCCGGGGATCCCGGAAAAGATCTTCGTTCCGCCTGCCATACGGCAGCGAAAGAAAAGGGAACGGGCAATATGCTGCATTCTTCCGGCAAGAAAAACATAACAGCCGTAAAGGCTTCAGAAGCGCACGGGCTGCGCGGCCGCGGAACACCTCGCGAAAAGCTTGCCTATGTGATCGATTACACAAGAGATGCCCGCCCGCTCTTTCTGTATACCGTGGTCTATTTTGTCTGGTTCTATCTGCTTGAGCATGTGAACCGCCTGCATTATACGGTCATCCACACGGCTCTCGATGACAGAATCCCTTTTATTGAAGTATTCGTACTGCCGTATTTCTGCTGGTTTGCCTTCGTCGTAGCGGGGATGGTGCTGCTATATCTGTATGACCGCGAGACCTATCACCGCTGTGCAGCCATGATGGTCATGGGCTCCCTGTTTTTCCTGGTACTCTCGACCATATGGCCCAATATCCTGTACCTTCGTCCGACAGTCATGCCGCGTGACAATATCTTCACCAGAATGATACAGGCGCTCTACGCGACGGACACGCCGACCAATGTCTGCCCCAGCATCCACGTTTACTATTCCATCATCATCGCTGCCGGTGCACTGCATACGAATGCACGTATGAAACATCCCGCGGCAATCCGCAGTTTTGCGGTGGTGCTCGCTGCAGCGATCATTCTTTCCACGATATTCATCAAGCAGCATTCCGTTTTTGACGTGATGTGCGGTTGCCTGATGGCGGTCCCCACTGCGATCGCATGCTTCCGCTTCGGTTTTACCTTTACGAAGAATTACGGTAAAGCCGCTATATCAGCCGAAAGCGGCATACAGTTCGATAAAGCCGACTGAGGTATCAGTTGAAATTGAAGAAATGCCGGACGGCCTTATAGCCGCTTACCGTCAGGTTTCTGCCGCCCCTTCCGGGCAGGTTCATGGAAATGCCGAAAATTCCCGTGCGCAGCCGGCGGTACAGCCAGAAGTCTTTTCTCTTGATATACTCCCAAAGATCCGCCTTCTTCTCCATGTCGTCCTCTGTATAGGAGCACAGCGCCAGCACCGAGGAAATGGCTGTGATGATCTCCAGGTAGTTATACATGTAATCGGAAAGGCGGGGATACATCGTCAGTCTGTTCCTGGTCTCCTTCTCCGTATAGTAATCCACCATCAGTTTATTCACACGAACCTGCTGGTCCAGGCGCGAGATCATGACATTCTGGTTCACCGACTGGTCGGAACGGCCTATGAAATAGTGATAGAAATTCGTATCGATATAATACAGGTTCTTGACATAGGGAAGCGGGATAAACACATACAGGTTATCCACGTAGAAGGTGTGCTCGGGTAGCTTTACGCCGCACTCGTGCAGCAGACCCGTGCGGTAAATGACGGAATGCATCAGGATATAGTGCCCTTTGTGGAACTTTTTGATGTCATTCCAGGTAAACAGTGTCTCGATCGGCAGCGCCTGGCGGTACTGCATCACTTTGTGACGTTTTTCCCCTACCTTGTCATAAACATAATTGGAGATCAGCATATCGAGCTGGGGAAACGTACCGGCAGCCGTATGCAGATAGTTCAGGATCTTCATTAGGGAAGCGCTGTTCACCCAGTCGTCGCTGTCCACCACTTTGAAATACAGGCCGGTGGCGTTCTCGATGCCCGCATTGACCGCTGAGCCGTGGCCGCCGTTGGCCTTGTGAATAACGCGCACGATGTTGGGATGAAGCACCTGGTACCTGTCGGCGATCTTTGCCGTGTCGTCGGTCGAACCGTCGTCCACGATGATGATCTCCAGGTCTTCTCCGCCGATCAGGAGGGAGTCGATGCATTTGCTCATATACGCTGCCGAATTATAGCAGGGAATCGTAACGGAAAGTAATTTCATTTCAGTTCCTCCATGAGGAGAACCGTCAGGTTCTCCGAAATGGGCAGCCGGTGCGTCAGCACCGATGCTGCGGTTTGAAAGTGCTGCATCAGCGGCACTTTCAAACTTGTTCCTCCGAAGGCCGGGCAGTATGTGCGGAAGGCCGTTGCCGTGTTTTGAATGATACAGCTTCACCCGGGCTTTTTAATATTATCATAAGCGGTGAAATAAGAAAATGCCGAAGGGATGGAATATCTGTCGCGGATCTCGGCGCTGTCCGCCAGCAGCAGGTCCGGAGGCAGCTGCAGTGTATCCGTGCACGCCTCGTCCACGAACACCGCATACCCCGTCATATGCCATTCCAGATGCGTAAAGACATGCTTTGCCTCTCCCAGCCCGCGCATGCGGACAGGCTCGAAGCCCAGCGACCTGACGTAGGCAGCCGCCTGCGTTCCGGCCAGATGCCCTGCAGTGTTGGGAAGCTCATACATGCCGGCCAGCAGGCCCCTGGCCGGGCGTTTATGCAGCAGTGTCCTGCCGTCTGTCTGTATCACGAACACGGTCCTGTCTTCGATGCGCCGCGCTTTCCTGCCGGGTTCCCTGGGATACTCTTCCTCACGTCCGGAAAGATGCGCCATACAGACAGCTGCAAACGGGCACTGTGCGCATTTCGGCCTGGCGTTTGGCACACAGACGCACGCGCCCAGATCCATCAGCGCCTGGTTGCAGTCGCCCCCCGCAAGCTGATCGGAAGCTTTCATCAGCTGCAGGTAATAAGCTTCCGCGCTCTTTCCGGCCGCAGGCGTCCGGATGTTGTCCGCGTAGGCGGTCAGCCTCGCAAAGATCCGAAGCAGATTGCCGTCCACTGCCGGCGTTTCCGCACCGAAAGCGATCGAAGCGATCGCCGCCGCGGTATAGGGGCCGACTCCTTCCAGACTGCGCAGCTCTGCGATTCCGGAGGGAATGCGGCCGCCGAACACTTCCATGACACGGCAGGCTGCCTTGTGAAGACTGCGCACGCGGGAATAATAACCGAGCCCTTCCCAGAGCTTCAGATACTGCTCTTCTCCGGCTGCCGCCAGGGCGGCGGGGTCCGGAAGCGCCGCGATAAAACGCAGATAGTGATCCCTGACCACTTCCACGCGGGTCTGCTGCAGCATGATCTCCGACACCCACACGTGATAGGGCGTGGGATCTTCCCGCCAGGGCAGACTTCTCCTGTTTTTCCTGTACCAGGCCGCCAGCTCTGCCTGAAGCTCAGCTGTTGTAACGGTCTCTGCTCTGCTCATACTTTTCTATCGTCAGAAGACATTCGCGCAGATCTCCCCAGCGCGATTCCAGGTCACCGCGATCGATCTCCAGGCCGGAAGCCATAGCCATGGTATCGATCATGTCATCTGTGATGCGGGAGTGCAGTGCTGACAGAATATTCAGCTTTTCGGCTGTGCTTCCCGCGTCCAGAAACTCCTCGACGAGGGGGTCGAGACCCGATGTTCCCTCTTCCGGGGCTGTGACAGCGCTGCTGTCCGCGGCAGCCGCGGCGGAAGCTCCATCCCCGGAACCGTGCCGGACTGCTTCCTCCGGCCCTGCAGACCCTTCCGCCGGTTCTTCTCTTTCAAACCTGTATTCCTGGGTCGCTGCGGGGTATACGGATCTGTCCAGTTTCTCCGTGAACTCGCTGAGATTTCTCACCCACACTTTGCCGTCGCCGTACAGGGCCTGGTAGACGACTTCCTGTTCGCCGGTCTCCGCATCCTCCGCAAGCGTCACGATACGGTACCGTTTTCCCTTGAAATGCCTGTACTGCTCACCCGGCTTCGGTTCTCTGTTCTCCATTCCGATCCTTCCTGCGCCCGGTCCTTTATCTTTTCCGGACAGGGGCTGTAAGTTCCACGATCGTCTTCTCTACTGCCAGGCGGTCGGTATACTTTCCGTTTTTATACGCGGCATCGGCGTTCACGCAGCGTTCCAGCGCGGCCCTGAGAACGGCAGCCGATACGGACGGCAGCAACGGTGCATACTGCCTGGCAGCTCCGTAGGGGACGCCGTCTGCCGCAGCAGCGTCATAAACGGACATGCCCGGTGTTTTCTGCAGAGTTTCCTTCATTTTCAGCATCTGTCCGTACTGCCGTTCCATCAGGGAGAGAATGACCTGCGGAGGCGTCTGCAGAGCCACCAGATCCATGTAGCACGAAAATGCGCCGTCCCTGTCCCTGCGGCCGATCGCCGCGATCATGTCAAAGATCCGGTCCTGCAGCTGCCGGGAGCAGATCGCGCGGATGTCCTCTTCCGTCACTTCTTTCCTGTCGCCCACATAGCTGACCGCCTTGGCGATCTCGGAAGACATGTTCAGCATATCGCTGCCTGCGTAGGCAAGCAGCAGTTCAAATGCGGATTCGCGGATCGCCTTTCCTTCCGCGGCAAATCTTCTCACGACCCAGGAACGGTAGTCCCGGTCCGACAGTTCTCCGCACTCGAAGGCCTCCCCGTTCTTCCTGAACGACAGGAAAAGCTTCTGGCGCTTGTCCACGGAAGGCTCCGACATAATGATCACGGTGGTCTCCGGCTGCGTGCCGATATAAGCGGCCAGGCGCTCGCCTTCGGCTTTTTTATCCTTCGTCCATAGATCCGTATTCTCCAGCAGTATCACGCGGCGGTCGGCAAAGAACGGCACCGTCTCCGCTGCCTCGACGACCTGCTGCACGGTGAAGCTGTCACTGCGGAACTCGGCAAAATTCATGGAGACATCGCCGTCCCCGAGCAATGCCTTTTTCAGCTTGTCGCGGTTCTGGAAACGCAGGTAGTCCTGCGCGCCGTAAAACAGATAAGCGCCCCTGAACCTGCCCGCTGCGATCTCGTCATTCAGTTTTTTCTGCCTGTCGAGAAAATCGTTTTTTCCCTTGTCGCCGTGAAAACCCTGATAGGCCATCAGATACGCACTCCTGCCAGCAGTATGGCTTTGGCGCGGCCGCCCGGAAACGCTGCCATAAGCTGTCTGATATTCTGCGCCTTTGCTGTGAGGGCGCCGTCGCACTGCGCATTGTGGATACAGAACAGGCCGTCGCCTTCCCTGGTCACCAGTACCGTATGGACCATGCGGCGCAGATCTTTTTCATCATTATACAGAGTAAGCAGAAAACTGTCATACGTTTTCAGCGTTTCGTCAAAGTCCGGCTCCTTCACCGCGCAGTGTACGGTCAGTCCGCGCTTTGAGAGTGCCTTGACAACCGCCTTCGGCGAAGTGCCCCAGAGGGCGCCGCGCACCATACCGGCGCTCTCCGCCTCGCGGATCAGCGCAGGCAGAGGCTCCTTCCTCCCGAGGTGCAGCAGCAGGTCGTACATGGCGATGATCTCGCAGCCCGCAGCTGCGAGATCTGTTTTTCCGTAGACAAAACCCGACAGCTGCCGCTGGTGTTCCAGGTACCCGGCCGCCAGTGTCTGCGCCGTGTGTGTATTTGCCTCAAAATGCGCCTGCCCGTTCCGCATCCTGCGCCGCTTCACGGACGGCAGAACTGCGGCTGCCGCCCCCGCCCGCCGTAGCGCTTCAAAAGTATGGAGCAGCACTCTGTTTCCCAGGTGCTGCGGTATCCAGCCGTATATGTTTTCCATGCGTACAGTATAATACTTTCTCTCGCAATCCCGCACCGGATACGCTATATTGAAAGACATGAAAACTTCTCTGAAAAAAACGGCTTCACGTCCTGCGGTACAGGATGCGGCGGCTTTCCTGACTGCCTTCCTCTGTCTTCTGCTGCTTGCTGTCCTTCTGCACATCGCGCCGTTCGGGGACAGCACTTTTCTCTATAACGACATGAAGCGGCAGTACGTCGATTTTTATTCCTACTACCGCCAGGTGTTCTTTACCAGCAACGATCTTCTCTATTCCTTCAGCAAGGGACTCGGCGGCGGAATGCCGGGCTTTTTTGCGTACTACCTGACAAGTCCTCTGCTGCTGCCGTTTATTTTCGTGCCGCGCACTCTGCTGCCGTCCGCTGTCACCTGGCTTCTCATCACAAAACAGGCACTGGCTGCAGCCACCGTCAATTTTTTCCTGCGCCGCCATGCGGCAGGGAGCGCCTCCGGCATCTCTCTCCTTTGCACGATCCCCTTCTCCGCAGCCTTTGCCCTGTCCGCCTGGATGTCGGCCAACGCAGCCAACAGTATGTGGATCGATGCCGTGGTCCTGTTTCCCCTGCTGCTCGATGCCGCCCTGCGGTTTAGCGGCAGCTCCCGGAAGGCCTTCCTGCGCACGGTCCTGCTGACGGCAGCTACCGTATATGTCAACTATTACATTGCCTGTATGGTCCTGCTGTTCACCGGCCTGTGCATGCTCCTCCGCCTGCTTTTTCTGCGGACTGTCTCCCTGCGCCGCTTTGCCGCCTGGTGTGCTTCCACGGTACTTGGCGGAGGGCTCACCGCGGCTGTCATGCTGCCGGCTTACCTGGAGCTGCGCGCGAGCAATAAAAACGTGTCCGGGAATACCTTCCGGGCACTTTTCACCGGCGCGGCCTTCCGGGATCCACGTCCCATGCTCTCCCGCCTGTTTTCACTGAGTTTTGATGCCTCCCAGGTCATGGACGGACAGCCTCACCTTTTCTGCGGCACAGCTGTCCTGCTGTTCGCCTGTCTGTACTTCTGTTCCCGCCGTATCCCGCGCAGGGAAAGAGCTGCCGCCGGCATCCTGCTGGCCTTTCTTTTCCTGAGCTTCTGTTTTGTCCCGCTCGACCTCTTATGGCACGGCGGCACAGCGCCACTCGGCTATCCGTACCGCTATGCTTTCCTCTTTGTTTTCCTTCTCGTCTGCTGCGCCTGCCGGGCTGCCTTCACGGCATCCCTGAACCCCGAACCGCGGCTGCTGCCGGTGCTTCTCCTGCTTGCCGCGGCTCTCCTTTATCCGGCGCCCTGGCTCCCGACCGTCCGCAAGGTCTGGAACCTTGTCCTGGCGGCGGCTTTCTCGGGAGGTCTCCTGCTGCTGCGCCGCGCGCTGACCGGCGGCTTTGCCCGGTGCTCCCGGCGCCGCGCCGCGGCTGTCGCACTGACGGCGCTGCTGCTCCTGCACGCACTGGATCTTTGTGCCAACAGCGCGCTCGTATACCGCAATGAATCGATCCGCATGACCGGCCGGAAAGCCTTTATCGCCTCCGTCACGCAACTTGGCAGCCTCGTCGATAAGGTAAAGACAGCTGACAGCGGTTTTTACCGCATCGCCAGCCTGATGCCCCGCGAACAGAACGACAGTATGCAGTTTGCCTATAACGGCATCGTCCACTACGGTTCCGAAGACCGCTACTCGACGCGTCTGTTCCTTCAGCATCTCGGCTTCGACTACAACGGGCTTTACACGGACTATGACGGCTCTGACACGAAGACGGCAGACAGCATCCTGGGCATAAAGTACATTTTACAGAACGGTGATGTCAAAACAAACGGCAATGCTTTTCCGATCGCCGTCACTTCCTTCGCATCGGCTGACACGATCGCAAGAAGCGCGGACAGTTCTCTTTCTTCTGACGACGACCCGTTCCGTTTCCAGCAGAAGATCGCGGACATGCTGACAAATGCCGATATGCCGTCCTCGGCGGAGGAAACGCTTGCAAAAGACGGCGCATTGTTTACGCCCGCCTTCATCTCCACCCAGGAGGTGACACAGGATACGGCGTCCCGCACTGTGACCGAGAACATAAGCGCCAGTGCCGCTGCTTCCGGCCTTGTCTATTTCTATCTGGACGGACTCAGGGACCGCGCACAGGATATGACAGTGACCTGCGGAGAACGGGAAGTCGGAGGATATGGAAACGCCTCGAATATCAAAGTGCTCTGTCTCGGCCGTTTCAGCAAAGGAGATCCGATCAGCCTGCGGATCGACGCGCACGGTTCGGATATGAAAAGCGCCGATTTCGGTTCCGTTTCCCTCGTGACGGAAAATACTGACGTGCTGGAAGAAGATGCGGAGATACTGAAAGACAGGGCCGGACGCATCACAAAGCTTTCGTCCTCCCATCTGAAGATCGAAGTGCCGGCAGACAGCGGCAGTCTCATCCTGGCAATTCCTTTTGAAAAAGGCTGGGTCGCTGAAATTAACGGAAAGAGAATAAAGAATATCCAGGCAGCCGGTGCCTGGATCTGTCTTTCACTCCCTGCAGAAACGCCGTCCGGCTCCGGCACGGCCACTGTGGATCTCCGCTTTGTCCCGCCGGGACTGTCTGCAGGTGCGGCCGTCAGTGCCGTGTGCGCTACGCTTGTCTGTCTGCTCTGTTTTCTGCTGCGGAAGCACCGGCTGCGGCATTCCTGATCTCATCCTGCTCTTTCTGCAGCATCCATCCGAAGTGTGCCCTTCGGTTCTCCACCTGGATACCTTCCAGGATCTTCCGGTTTGAAGCGATCGTATCCGCGCAGATCCCGATCATAAAGGTAATGAATCCCATGATCATCAGCGTGCTCCCCAGGATGAGAGACTGGGTATGCCCTGCCGTCAGATAGCACAGGTACCTGATATACAGGATCAGGCCGATCAGGAACGGCACGAGCCCGACATAAGTAAAGAAGGTCAGCGGCTTGTACATGATATAGGCCCGGATGATCGTGACCATGGATTTTTTCATGTAGCTGCCGATACTGCTGAACAGTCTGGAAGGCCTCAGCTCCGGGTTCGTACGGACAGGGACCGAGATCAGCGGGATCTTTTCACGCCCTGCCTGCACGATCGTTTCGAGGGTATAGGTGTAGTCATTGGTCACATTCAGACGGAAAGCCGCTTCCCTGCTGAAGGCCCGAAAGCTGCTCGGCGCGTCCGGCACACTGATGCTGGCTGCCCTGCTGACAACATAGCTTCCCAGATGCTGCATTTTCTTTTTGAATTTTGAAAAATGTGGAATGTCGTCGATCGGCCTTGCGCCGATCACAATATCTGCCTCGCCGTTGAGAATAGGCCGCACCAGCTTTTCAATGTCTTCCCCGTTGTACTGATCGTCAGCATCCGTATTGACGATGATGTCCGCACCGTATCCCAGGCAGGCATCCAGACCGGCCATGAACCCTTTCGCAAGTCCCCTGTTCTTCTTGAAATCCACGACGTGCTGAACGCCCCACCTGCGGGCGACTTCAACGGTGTTGTCCACACTGCCGTCATTGATGATCAGGTACTCGATCGTATCGATCCCGTCAATATGCTTCGGAAGATCATTCAATGCGATCTCCAGTGTTTTTGCCTCGTTGTAGCAGGGTATCTGAATGATCAGTTTCATACTTCCTCCATGAGGAGAATCCTCAGATTCTCCGTAATGGGCAGCCGGGGCCGTTTTCCGGCACCGATGCTGCGACATGACGATGGGCGCATCGGCGCACAGCGTCATGTTACTTCCTCCATGATCACATATTACTCTTTTCTTACGACATCGAGTTCGCCGAACCACAGCGCGGAAGAGCCGCTGTTTCTGATCGTCACGTCCGCATTACAGGACTCGCTGCAGGACACGTCGATCTCCACGGCACTGTCTGTTGTCCGTTTTTGTATCGCCGCATGTCCTTCCACATTGACCTCGGTGTGATCCGGGTCATTCACATACACCAGGATCGTCGAATTCCCTTTGCAAAGGCGAAGCCCGGTTTCCGTAAGCGTGCTGCCCGCGCCGATCACCGCGTTCATCTGTCCGATCAGCACGTTATCCCCCGACAGGTTGTCGTAAAACAGAGAACTGTAATTGCTTACCCTGTACCTGTTAACGGCAATTTCCAGCGTCCCCGCCTCCGAAAGCGGTATTCTCTGCGTTCCGCCTGTCTTTTCCGTCGTCAGGCTCTCCACTTCCGCATATTCCTGGGAGTTGTTCTGCGCATCCATATTTACGTCCGAGCAGATAAACGGGACATGGAGCGTATATTCGGCAGTTGTATCCGAAACAGACAGGTCTGAGATCGTAAGAGGGATCCTGCCGCCGAAATACCCCGCCGAATAGCTCAGGACGTCCAGGTTTTTCCCTCTGACAGTCACCTTGTAAGTGCCCGGATACAGCCGATCATAGGGTCCTGTCTGTGTACTTCCCGGTGCCAGCAGACACGCTTTCAGGTTTCCGGTCACCCTGCTGCCTTCCAGCTTCAGGCTGTCTCCGTTGTAGGTCTCTATCGTGTCTTCTCTCTGATAGCATTTCCAGCCCGCACTGCGCAGTTCTTCGGCCAGGCTGTCGCCTACAGCCCACATCATGATCTCGCCCCTGATATTCACTGCATAGCAGTTTGAAAACAGCTTGTCGAGCCCCCTGTCATCTCCCGAAATGATAATGCTCCCGTCCTGCAGCCCGCTGAGTCCTTCATAGCCGATCGTTTCTGTCTCCAGAAAACGTATGCTGTGATTCGGGATCGAAAAAGGAGCATCGTATTTCGGCTGTCCGTAATCCAGCGCATAGATCTGCCCGATGTCAATGCCTGCGCCGTCCGCCTTATAAATAAAACTCCGGAAATTGCTGACGCGGTCATAACTCGCCTCGCTGGCGGGATACTCCCATCTCACGGCGGCATACAGGCTCGAGTAAATGAACAGACAGCACAGTATCATATAAGCCAGTCCCGGCCTTTTCCTGAGGATCCGGCGCAGGATCACGATCATAAACATGATCAGCAGCGTGAACAGTGCAAGGCGTCGCAGAGACATATATGTGTGGTTATCCAGCAGGCTGAACGAAGCGATCGCCTGGATCTGGCAGCAGTTCTGCAGCATGTGCCGGTCCGTGGCGGTACGTCCGTTGATGACAAAACCCGCTGCCAGCACCAGCAGGGAAATACCGATGCCCCATGCTTCTTCCCTGCCCGCCTTCCGTACTTTTCCGGCGGCGGCTGTTTTTCCGCTCTCCTCCGGCCCGGCCATCCTGGCCAGGCAGAAGAACACGCTCATACCGCAGAAGATCTCGGCGTAACGTCCGTAAAAATAGTATTCCAGTCTTTTCGCGGAAGCAGAGACCATCGTAGTGGAAAAGAAGGCCGTCACGATAATGACCGTCAGAACCGACATCAGAAACATATAAGTTATAATGATCCGGCTGGTATTTAATTCCGTTTTGTCCTTTTCACGGCGCGATCTCCTGAATTCCCGTACCGTCTCCACAAAACAGAAGGATATGCATCCGAAGGTGGCACAGACAGAATAGTACAGCTGTCCGAGGATCGTGCGCACATATGCCACCATAGCGGTAAAGGAAAAATCCATTGCATTGTATGTGGCGATCTGTGTGCCGGTATTCCTGACGACGGAATTTCCGTATTTGAAAACATCTTTGATAATGTACTGCCTGACCGCCGCATTTGCAAAATACATACAGACGATCGGCAGGAGAAAGGCCGCAAGACACAGCGCCCCTTTGCGCTTATCCCTCTTTCTGACTGTCATCACAAGGAATACGGCGCCCGACGCGATCAGAAGCGCAATGCCGCGTCCGTGGATCATGTATGCCAGCATCGAGGACACGGCGAGCAGGACCGCAGTCAGCACCTGCTTCCCGGTCTCTGTCTGTGAACCATACAGAACGAGCAGATAGAGGATCAGCCAGTTGACAAAATACAGCGCTGTCTCATCCCAGGCATGCATGGACTGGGTGATGTAGGCAGGGTACAGGCCTGTCACCAGGCTGATGATAAAGGCCCTGTCCGGCGTCAGTTTCAGGCGGCCCGCAATGCGGTAGGCCAGGACGGCCATACCGCCCGCAAAGACAGCATTCAGAAGCAGAGCGACGCGATAGACCGTAATGATGTCATGTGTCAGCCCGTACACCCATCCGTACAGGAGAGGAGTCGCGTAGCCATAGTAGGACTGCATCATCTGCATCCCGCCGACACTGAGGTCTACATTGAAATCTTTGACTAAAAGGGAAATGCCCTCCCCCATCGTCACATATTCGTCGCTGAGGTAGGGATACGGGAGGAACCATGTCAGCAAAGCTGTAAACGAAAAGGTCAGGAAAAACAGGAAAAAAGCACTGAGTCCGGTATTTTCCGTCAGTCTCCGGTATGCGTTCCGTAGCGTATCCCTGATCCTCCCTGGCAGTTCAGAGAGGGCTGTCCTGCTTTTCAGACTGCCGATCATTCTGCTTTCCCCCTACTACTGTTTCTGGAACTCACGCATCTTCTTATAAGCCTTCATCAGCATGCCGGGATCCATGATGATATTGGAATAAGCCTGATTTGCCAGCGGGCAGGCGCACTCTTTGGCTGCGATCGACTTACGTACCTCCGCGGCCTTCTCCGAATGCCAGAGTTTTTTGAAATCATATCCATAGTCGCGCAGATTCCCCATCTGGCTGAAATAACCGTGCACACAGCAGGGCCACACCCCGCCGTCAAAATTGATATGGGCATTGCTCGTCCCGGCATAGCACGGTATCACCTGCCTGTTTTCCTTAAGGATCTGCGATGCCAGGTCGTAATATACCACGCGCAGTGCTTCCGTCATTTTGGCAAGATCCTTCTTTTTCCCGACATTTTCCTCGATCTTGCGGGCAAACTCCGTGATCAGGCGCCTGTAGGTTTCGGCATCCGGCGTAATGTCATCCTCCAGGTTGAAGAATTCCGTGCGCCGCTCCGCGACTTCATTGCGGTAGCTCTCGACACCGAGCGAATGTACGTAATTTTCGATCTCATCCAGATGATCGATATTGAATTTAGAAATGACCGTGCCGAGTTCCAGATGAAAATTCGGATAATCCTCCTCCACCTTTTTCAGCCGGTTGATCGTATCGGTAAGTTTTTCAAAATTTCCGGGCACACCGCGCACTTCATCATGCAGTTTTCCGACGCCGTCGATCGACGGCTTTACGGTAAAAGGAACCGTCGGGTCGTATGCGTTCACGATCCTGAGGATCTCTCTTGTGTTGGCTTCGATCTTTTCGGAAAGGATGCCGTTCGTAGGCGTGTGGATCACACGCGGTTTCAGATATTTGCAGGCCAGTTCGACGATCTGGGGAAGGTCTTTGCGGAGAAACGGCTCGCCGCCGCTCATATTGAAGAAATATACCGGATCCATCGACGCGAAGATTTTCTCGATTTCATCGATCTTCAGATCCTGTTCGGCGCGTTCCGGATGTTCCATGTACATATGGCCGATCTGACATGTTTTGCATCTTGACTGGCAGGCTGCCGTCACCGAATAGGTCAGCGTAAAAGGACTGCTCCAGTTCCGGTTCATTTTATAAAGCGTGATCCTCGGCAGTAGGTACCTGATAAAATCCTGCTTATTCATTTATGTGTGTTTCCCTTCTGTAATTTGATCAGGAAAAAGGACAGGAATACGCCTGCGAAATCCCCAAGTACATTGATAAACCTGAAGATCACAGATCCCAGCAGCGCCTGATCAGTCGGGATGACACCGTCCAGAAGCAGCGTCATGGTCGCTTCACGTATGCCGATGCCGCCCGGTGCGCCGGGTACGATAAATCCCGCTACCCAGGAAAGAAGGTAGGCTCCCATCGTAATGATACGACTGCCTTCGGGCACATCGATACCGACGATATGTGTGAGCACCAGCGGATACAGGACAGACACCAGCGTGTTCAGGACCAGATAAAACACCAGGCAGCCGGCTACTTCAAGCGCAGCCTTCCTGTTCAGGAACAGCTTCCTGAGCTTGGCAAGATAGCTCCTCACTTTTCTTTTCCATTTCAAATATACAATGATAAATATAGCACAAATGACTGCCGCGACGACGGAAATCGAGAATAATCCTCTTCCGCCGTATTTTTCCACCCATCTCACCACTCCGCGCCAGTACATGAGCAGCGCCAGTATCACATCCGCCAGCACGATCAGCAGTACATCGCAGACCGTCGCGAAGGAAACGTCCACATGACTCAGGCCGTAGCGCAGTGCGATCTCATCCCGCCCCACGAACTGGAAAACATTGCCGGGCAGATATTTCATCATATTGGATTTATTGAAGATCCAGGCGGCGTCCGGAAAAGAGATCCTGCGCCCCGTAATAATGCGGAGAAAAGTGAGCCAGGGGATACAGATCACAAACATATTGAGTCCGAAAAGCAGCGAATAGAGGATAATGTACAGCACATTGCTGCCGCTGAAAAGGCTCCGGTAATCGATCCTGAAACTCAGAAGCCGGCGGACGATGAAAAAGATCACCAGCAGGGTAATGACCGTGCCGGCAGCCTTAATGAGCCGACTCCTGCCGCCTTTTTTCCCGTCTTTCCCATTTTCTTCTGTTCCGTCCGTTCCGACAGTGACCGGCATCTGCGCTGCTCCTTATTTTTCCCCGATAATATAGAAAAGATGTGAGTACAGCGTTTTAATGCCAGGTACCATCGGCATACACTCCCAGATGCCGTACATACGCTTCATCCAGGGCAGCACGCTGTCATTCGCGATCATATCCGTATAAGGCGTCACCCAGTCGACATTGTCAAAGCGAATGTTGTTCTTGTGCAGCCGCATGTCCCTGAAGCCCAGGGAATCCGGCCACACCGGCGTATCGACAAAACCGCGCTTCACGATCTTCAGGCCGTGCTCTTCCATCTTCTTCGCGACGAATTTTCGCCGGTCATAATGCTTGTCTCCGTGTGTCCACGGGATCTTCTCGATCTTATGCAGGGTGGAATGGATCGGGAAGCCCACATTCCCCGCGTTGACGGAAAAGATAGCCACATACCTGCGCGAGATGCGCTTCATTTCATCGATCAGAGCTTCGGGGTCCTTGTCCATGGGGATATAGACATCGTTCCATACATAGTCAAAACTGTTATCCGCATAGCCGGTATGTGCGATATCGTCAAAATGGTCAAAGCGCACACGGTCGCCGATCCCCAGTTTATCCCACTCTTTCTTGTACTTTTCGTCCCCGTTGATCAGCGTCACATCGCACCCTGCCATGCCGAATCCCAGCGAATAAAGGCTCGGACAGGCCTTCTGCCCCATAGCCGGCAGTTCGGCAACGGTCTTCACGGACAGCTGTTTCGCCAGTTTCCGGTTCACATTCCCTAGCGCATAGCGCTCATAGTTGACGCCGAAAACTTCCACTTCCTGGCGCTGCTTGTTTTCTTCTCCCATAAGAACAGACTCCTTATCACAAATCACAGGCCGGCAGCATCACAGATAATGCTGTTCGACAAAATAGTGCACCGCATTCGTAAGGCCTTCCTCCAGGCCGACCTTCTGGCGAAAGCCGAGGGCCCGGATCTTCTCCGTGCTGAACACGCGGTCGGTGACCACGGAACGGATATTCCTGCGCGTTACGGGGGAATGTTTCCCTGCAAGTCCGCAGATCTTTTCCATGGCTCCTGCGCAAAACAGCATAAAACCCGTGGAGACCGGAACAAAATGTATTTTTTTGCCCAGTGCCTTCCCTATGATCTCCCCCGTTTCGTGCAGGGAGTAGGATTTCTCCGAAGACAGGAGGTAGATCTGCCCCGGCTCCCCTTTGTCCAGCAGCAGGGCAAGACCTTCGATCTCGTCCGTGATATACAGGGCCGGCGAAAGATTCTGCCCCTTCCCGATCTCCGGGAAGAAACCTTTTTTGCAGAGTTTTGCCATCGTGAGAAAGTCGCCCTTGTACCCGGGTCCGTAGACCATGGAAGGGCGTACGATAATGACAGGGAACCCGTCGGTCCGGAATTCCTGCAGCAGATACTGCTCGCATTCATACTTGGAAACCTGGTAAGGCGTATACGGTTTGCAGGGCGTATCCTCATTTACCACGGCAACGTCTTCGATCAGTCCCATCGCCGCCGTACTGCTGATGAAAATAAAGTGCTTCACGCCTGCTTTCCGGCATTCGGCTGCCACGTTCTTCGTCCCCTGGACATTTACCGCACGGAACTTTTTGAATGCCGCTTCGCCGGGGAGGTCGTGCCCCATCAGCGCCGCCAGGTGATAGACCGTATCGACGCCGTCGAAAGCACCTTTCAGAGAATCCGGATCTGTCGTATCCCCTGTGACGATCTCACATTTTTCGCCAAAGGCCTCGACTGCCCTGGTGCGGTCGCGTACGAATACCCTGACCTCGCATCCCCTGTCCAGAAGCACCTGCACAAGACGTTTTCCCATAAAACCGGTCGCACCGGTCACTGCCACCAATCTCTTCATTTCACCGCTCCCCAGAGTTCTTCGATCGTTTCCGTCATCCTGTCCCACGAAAAGCGCCCCGCGCCCTGGCGGATCGCGGTCATGAATTCATCTGCCCTGCCCTCGCTGAAAAAGCGTATGACAGCATCGGCGATCGCATCCGCATTCTCCGGCTGCACCACGTAGCCGGTCCTGCCGTCTTCCACGACTTCCGGGAGTCCGCCTACCTTCGTCACGACGACCGGCTTTTCAAATCCGAACGAAGTCTGTACGACCCCGCTCTGCGTCGCGGATGTATACGGCAGTACCACGAGATCGGCCGCTGAAAAGACATCTTCGACCTCACTGTCCTGCAGATAACCGCCATGCACGTCTGTCACAGCTTCAATGCCTCTGTCCGCGATCTGCTTTCTGTACTGATCTCCGTATTTTCCGAAGTCTCCGGCAATCAGGAGCCTTACCTTCGGTCTCGCCTCGCGGATACGGGGCATCGCATCGATCAGGTAGCCGAGTCCCTTATAGGGACGGACAAGTCCGAAAAACAGCAGAAGTTCCGCGTCCGCAGGCAGGTGCAGTTTCTCTCTCGCCGCGCTGCGGGTGATCCCTGACTGCCGGAACGTCGCATAGGTGGGGTGCACCGCTTCGCGGTACAGGGGATCTTTCCGGATCGTGCGGAGATCCTCTCCGTCCTGCGCGGAATGTACGATGAACATATCGCCGTGCTGCAGGGTATTTCTCGTGAGCACGCGGTCCATCGGAAATCTTTCGTGGGGAAAAACATTGTGGCAGACGAAAAGTATCTTCGCCGTCCCGAGATGTTTTGCAATGCTCTGGTAGCAGGGAGCAAAGTACGGATGCCACCACTGGAAGATCACGAGGTCCGGGTGGCGGCTGCGTATGCTCTCCGCACACTTTGCCCAGCTTCCCGGATCCGCCGTATCGAGCATATACTCGACCGGCTCCACCTTGAAAGCATCGCTGGAAGGGTCCTTCTGTTCCTTGCGGAACAGGATCTTCGGATACTGCCTGGAAAAGGAGATCATGCGGACGTCGTGCTGTTTTGAAAGGTTCCTGTACATCATTCCGGTATACTGGGCAATGCCGCCCTTATACGGATATACCGGACCGATTATGACAATATGTTCAGGTCTGTTCATCATTCCGTTCCTTTTTCTGTTTTTCCGGTCTCAGACATGGCATCCCCGGCTTCCTTTCCGGAAAGTGTCAGACGATACAGGGAGCAGTCCGCAGACCAGTCCTGTATTCCGGTCGGGTAGGCCCCGACCACCGGATCCGTATATTCGCCGCCGATCACGAAGGTATCGATCTGCTCTGCCTCGATGCCTTCGACCGCAGGAGGCCTGCCGAGAAAATACAGGCTGCCGTGCCCGTCAAGATAGGATCTCAGCGCTGCCTGCCAGGCTTCGTCGTCCGCTTCCGCAGACGGCGTATCCGCCAGGGAGGTCAGCAGAACCTTTTTGTCATAAACAAAGCGGAGCACGGAAGCCGTCTGTTTACTGTTCGTAACATAAAGCTCTCCCGAAGACAGGGAATCCGCCCTCTCTGCATACTGTGCATCGAGTGACGTAAGAAAAGGGTGCATATCCAGCAGCCTGCCCTGCCACAGCAGACACACATACACAGCTCCGAGAAGAACCGCTCCCGCTGCGTGCAGGATCCTGCCCGCCAGTTGCACACGATTTCCAATATGATAGCACAATACCGTCCGAAAGCCCAATGCCCCGAGGAAAGCGATGAACGGGAAATTCACCGGGACCCACCTGCGGCTGGCCCAGGGCTGATCGCTCCCGATCGCGGGATCGATCGTATACATCAGCACACTGGCCGTGCCTGCGATCGCAAAAAACAGGACCCCTTCCGCCTGTTTTCCCTTTGCTGCCGCAAGGTCTGCGAAGCCCGGGACCGCAGGGATCAGCAGAAGCGCGCAGAAATACCAGCCGTATTCCCGCAGACTGTCACCCCTGAAATCCGGAATCCAAAGAGGCCTGACAAAATACAGGTAAAGGACCGTGAGCGCCGTAAACGCCATCAGTAACCGGCGGTTTTTCCTTCCGGCGCGCAGCCGTGCCGCAGCCGAAGCAGCCAAATGGGCCAGACCCCGAGGGATCGGCGCCGCACGCCTGATAACCGCCTTCTTCCCGCACCCGGTCAGCGCAGCCGCGGCCAGTGTGAACACGAGCACGGCCGCATAGCCCCGGATCAGCCACATCAGCACCTGCTTCATATACCAGTGTTCCCAGAAATAATGATAGTGAAAGGTAAATCCGTACCAGAGAGACAGGGCTGCCGCCACTGCGATAAAGACCGACTGCAGTACCAGTTCCCCTGCCCTGCTTTTCCTGTACGCTATCATGAGGACAGCCGCAGCGCACCATGCGATCCCGAACAGATAGCAGTCTATGCGGCAGAAGAAGGAAGACGCTGCGGCCGCGACGGAGAACGCCGCCAGAAGTCTGTCATTTTCCTGCATTCCCGCGTAAAAAAGAGAGGCCGCAAAAAGAAAGAGCAGCTGCGTAAGGATCTCGCTCCCCGTATTCCGGACAGCCCAGATCTGCCCGGGATTCAGTGTAAGGAAAAGCAGGCCTGCCAGGGCAAACCGTTCTTTTGCGAATCTTCGCAGCAGACAGTAAAACAGCAGCAGGGAAAAGAACTCCAGAAATGCGTTGACACGAAACAGGCCGTCAAAGCCTGCGATCTCATATCCCAGCGAAAGAGCTGCCGGGTACATCGGCAGAAACTGCGGATTCAGCCGGCTGCTGCTTTCACTGATGCCGTCCGCTTCGGAAGAAAACAGGGCAGGATAGCCCTGCTGCACAAATCCCGAAAGTTCCCCGTTCTGCGCGTCCAGCTCAGCGTCGGAAAGATACTGCATGGACCCTGTTTTGCTTATATGCACCGCGTCGATGATGTAAATGCCGAAGTCCCGCGTGCCCCACATATACTGCAGCGGTTTCTGAAAAGCGACGAACAGGGAAGCTGCAAGCGCGATCAGGATCGCCGCCCTGTCGATATTCGAAAAAACAGGACGCGGGCAGCGGATCGTCTTCCTGTGCAGGAGTCCCCCCCACAGCAGGGCTGTCATGACAGCCGACAGCGCAGCCGTGCCGCCGAAAGATCCGTGCTGCAGCATGGTAAGCGCGCAGGCACAAAAAATAACCAGACTGACTGCCGAAGCCAAAGACAGCGCCCAGATCTCTATATCCGGCATCGTTTCTCTGCGCCCGGATGAAAGGAATGCCGCCACACCGGCTGTAAAAGCCGCCAGAATGACAGTTGTCAGGACCGCTCCCGTCAGTTTTTCTCCTCTCCTGCTGTCTTCTTGTCCGGCAGTGTCCTCTCCCTGCAGAAGCTCCGCCAGGACACGAAGCGCTCCTTCAGGGCAGTCCCGCGCCTGCCGGTGCACCAGTCATACAGGACAGGCATGGCCATCAGATAGAGAAAGATATACTGTTCGTACCTGTACCGTGTCTGGCTTTCGATAAAGATATGCGCGCCGGAGAACAGCAGGTAATAGTAGAATGCCCCGCTCATTTTTCTGTGCGCAAAGACCGAAACGGCTGTAAATACCAGGGAGATCATGTACATGGCGATCCCGGCCACCGCCAGCACAAGCACGAAAAGTGTCCGGGGCTCGGTGTATTTGCCCAGTATTCCTATGGCGCCGTACATGTTGTCCACATCCCCGAAATAATAGAGCAGTCTCTTCAGGATAAATGCCGGCTTTATGCCGCCGGGTGACAGGAGGAATTCTTTAGCGGTGATACGGTACTTCTCATAGTCGAAACCCATGGACTGCAGATCATAATACAGCGCATCGCCCGGTCCGTCATACCCTGTCACAGTCCCGCGGGTGTTGTTCAGCCCTTCCACAAACTTGACCGCATCCGAGGGGTTGGAGCCTACCCCGTACGGCGTTCCGAAACCCAGGATCAGTATGGCGTTGAATCCGTAATAGACGACCGCATAGGAAGCGGCAACGAGCGCCAGCTCCGCCAGTTTTCTTTTCCAGTCGTGCCCTTTCTGTCCCCTTCGTACCGTCAGGTCCGTCAGGATCATCACGCCCATGAGCAGAGCATATCCGTAGATCATTACCAGCGCACTGGGCCTGAAAATAACGGAAAATGCGATGCAGACGCCCGCCAGGATACAGCCGGACAGACGGTGTTCCTTCCTCGCCAGAAGATACAGGAAAAGCATAAGAAACAGAGCCGACAGATGCTGATTGTTGATGACACCGCACCCCAGTATGACCGGTAGGAAAAACAGCCAGGCCAGCGCACAGAAAAGAGATTTCCTCACGGGCCAGGCTGTCCGTACAAGCTTATAGAAAACGACGTTCGTAAGTGTCAGGACGAGCGCCTCCGCTCCCCTGAACACAACAAGGTTCCCGCGTGCCGCAAGATCGATGAGATACATGTACAGCATGTACCCTATCTGATAATTGTAATAATAGAAATAATCCGTGATGTCCCTGCAGCGGTTCCAGAAGGTGCCGTCATGCAGCGAAGACACGCTCTCCATCATCAGTCTGTAGTCGTTGTCAGGTACGGCCGGGACCAGGATGTCATACAGTGTATAGACGGCCAGCGAGGCCAGGATCACGATGCGCAGCGCCGCGGCATCGCTGTCGGTACGGACCGCGGAGGCTGCACGGCGTGCGCACAGCATCAGCAGTGCAGCAATGGGAAGCGCAAGATAGTTCTTTTTGTATACGCAAAGGGCAATGAGGCAGAAAACAAAGATCACCGCCCCGACTGCGTACATGAGTCTGACGATCCAGCGGGGCAGGCTGTCTGTTATTTTGTACGACATCACGTTTTCGTTCATACCTTCTCCATCTGTCTTTTGTCCGTCCCTGTCAGTACAGCGCCCAGTACAATCTGTCTCCCTCAAAGATCAGCTGTTCCTCCGGGATAAAGGTATCCCAGGTTTTGTCTCCGAAAAGCTGCCGGTACTCATCTTCACTGACTGCGGTCTCCGTATAATCCCTGCCTGTCAGATAGTTGAGCGTATCGACGCGTCCCCAGGAATCGTACAGGATCGTCCGGTCATACGCGTAGCCGGTGGAAGGCATATTCAGCAGCGGGGAATAGTAATGCACCTGCGCCGAGCTGCAGATCGCGACATATTTTACCTTGATGCCGCTCTTCTTCTCGTACCGTTCGATCTCTGCTTCCGTCTGGGAGATCACCTGCATGTCCAGTTTGTTGGAAATGTATACATCCATCGTCTTGGTATGGGTGGCATAGATATCCGCTGCTGCCAGCACCGCAAACAATACCGTAAGTGCCCTGCCCGGCAGCGGCCCTGCCTGCGATGCCTGATAACAGGCAACGAGGAAAAACATCGACAGGGCTGCAAAAAACGCGAGCGATATGCGGGGTGTGGCCCATCTGTCAGAGATCATGTAAATGGCTGCGGCAAGCAGGATCTCAAAGACATAGAACAGGACGAGACCCGCCACCTGTCTGCAGGTGCATTTCCGGCGGATCATTACCATCGCAGACAGTATGAAAAGCAGTAATATGACGGCGGCCAGCATCCATTCCGGAAAGAAGCCGAAACCGTCCACCAGCGTGATCTTCGTACATACGATCGCGTTATAGAGGCGATCTGCCAGGCTTTTCCCGACATGGATCACGTTTTTCTCACCCCTGATGTTCCCTGTGAGAACAGCCAGCCTGATCAGCAGCAGATCCGCTGCAGATACTGCCCCTGCGATCGCGACTGCCCCCGCGCCTTCTCTGAATATGTCATGCTGCCGTGTATCCCGGCATGACTGCAGGTAAAGTGCCCCGACGAGAACGATCAGGAAAAATTCCACGTACATCTGACAATTGATGACTGTGAGAAACAGAAAAAGCGCACAGCGCCGGTACCGGCGGTCCAGATATGCCTTTACCGCATAGAGGGCCAGCAGGATCGCCACACCATGCTCATAGCCCACATAGATGAACAGTTCCAGAAACATGGGATTGAGGAAAAACAGGATGCAGAATGCCGTGACTGCGGCCGAAGCTGTCCTGCCGCGGAAAAAACGGCCGAAGATCTGCTCTTCCACCATTACCGCCCACGTCATCATAAGCAGCAGTAAAAGCTGCAGGACCCACTGGTTCTCATATTTGGAAACATGAAAGATCTGTGTGAACCAGGAAAAAAACTGAAAAAGGTACAGCGCAAACCTTCCGTCGTCCGTAAATCGCCAGAAGCTCATCAGTCCGGTGCTGTGCAGCGTCCCGTACCCCAGCATATAATCCGTCACATTGTCAGATGTGATGGACTGGTTCAGGAACACGCAGTAGCCGGCAAACAGAATGGCGAACACAATCAGGAAATGACATATGCCGTTTCTTCTTTTTTCGCCTGTATCCGTCAATGCCGCCTCCGAAAAAGCTGAAAAATTCTATCGTTATTATACCTGATGGAAGATTCAAGTCAATGCGGATCCGGGTCCTCCGGCAGACAGAAAAGACCTGCCGGTGTCCCGGCAGGTCCTGTCTTTCGACACTGTAAATGTATGCAGACTATTTTGCACTCTGCGTTACACCCGGCCTGGCCGCAAGATACAGGAAACCGATGTAGCCGTTTTTGTCGAGGCAGCTGCCGAGGTCCGTCCCCGCCGGGATCGTGATCCCGTAGTTCTTCCCTTTGTATCTGTATGTAAGGTCCACCGTGACGTCCGGACGTTTTGCGAGCTGCTCAATGACCGAACGGTGAAAACTCATCCAGCGGTCCGTGGTGATCTTTACGGTCGCGTTGGCCTTGGCATCCTTTATGCTCCTGCAGGCGTTCGCAATGAACACGGTATAGCCGGAAACCGGAAGCCTCTGCTCCACATAGCCGCAGTCCGGACAGCGGTATGCTATCTCGCCGTCATCCGTTGCCGTTGCTTCCTTCGTCGTTTCCCATGCAATATTCGGGTGTGTGCATACGGGCGCGGCCGGAGCCGGTGTGACATCGGCAGTCTTTGCCGCCACAGTAATGGTGACGGGGATCTCCGTGACAGCACCGGTAGAATCGGTCGCTTTCACTGTAAATGTGTAGGTTCCTTTTGCAGCGGGCGTACCGCTGATCACGCCGGTATCCCCGTCAATTGTCAGTCCATCGGGAAGGCTACCGCTTTCCAGTGACCATGTAAACGGCCCTGTGCCGTCTGCCTTAAGAGTCACGCTGTATTCCTTTCCAACTGTTCCGGAAGGAATATCTTTACCCGGGCCGGAAGATGGTTTAACAGTTACTTTGCAGGTATCAATTGCCTTTCGAACATTGTTGTCAAATAAAATAGCTGCTATTTCTGCTTCACCTTCAGCAATTGCCTTTACATTACCGTTATCGTCAACCGTTGCAATTCTATCATCGGAGTATCCCCAAACTATCTGAAGAGAAGCTGCCGAAGATGGAGTAACCGTTGCGTTCAGGTGCCAGGAATCGCCTGCTTCCATCGTGATCTCATGTTGATCAAGCGTGATCGTGTACCCTGTACTGACGGTAAAACTGACATTAAAACTCCGATCAGGAATACCGGTCCCGCTTACCGTAACGGTAGCGGTATAGGTTCCTGCCGAAAGCCCTGATTTCGGCTGTACACTGAAATCCGTACTTCCGCCCAGCGAAATATCTTCTATCTCTGTCGTGGAAAGTTCAAAGGCCGAGCTGTCCTGTCCGGAAAGGCTGATCTGCAGTTTCCCTGTTGACTGGCCTCCGTCATTAATGACATTCTCCGTAAGGACCTCCTGGGCGGTATAGCCTTCCTCCTCACTTCTGAAAGTATAGTCTGTGCCCGGGTCCAGATGTACAGCCATGCGGATCGACAGCTTCGCCGGTTCACTGTATGTCGAGCCAACGTAATTGTGGGCTCTGCAACGGTACAGGCAACCGTCCATGATAGGCTTCGTTTTCGGCGTGGTGTACGTTGTATCATTCCGACCTGAGCCCTCCATTACGATTAGCCATTTATCAGTTCCAGCCAACTTATACTCCCACTGATAAAAATCCGGTGCCGGAATTCCGGAAGCAGCCACTGTAAAGGTTGCCGTATCCCCTTTGTCTACTACCTGATCCGAAGGCTGGGTCGTAAATACAGGGACCGAGTCTTCCATCCAGTACGCATAAAGCGTAGTATCCTGAGTAAGATCGTTTTTTGCGGCCGGTGTCCCGTCCGCATTGTAATATTGTTTTCCGCTGCCGTCAGTTCCGGCATAATACCCGCCGAATCTACATTTTGTTTTACTGGGCCGATATTGGATGTCCGGGATGTCCGGCAATATCAGAGATCCTTTCTCTGACGGCACCGAAGTCGTACCGGAAACAGTTGCCCCCTGCTGGTCCAGCGTAATCATAAAACCTTCGGCCACTCTTACAGGATAGGTGTCTTTTGTGGCAGCATCCGTATTTATAAACACATAATGCCCTTCGTCCGGCGTCTTGTCGGCTGTTATCCGTCCTCTTGGCATTGTTTCGATAACCCCGGCGGGATCACCATCAGCGAACAGGCCTCCGGTAATGGAAACCGTATTCCCCTGAATTTCCGAATAATCCGAAGTGAGTTTGAGCATGCCGCCGGAAATACTCACGCTGCCGGCGGAATTAATGGCACGTACGCCGCTGCAGTCGATTTTTCCGCCGGAGATACTTATGCTGCTGTCACTGAAGCCTCCTCCGATACAGGTGCCCTGCGTATTGGTCACAGTAATATGCGGTGCATCCGTATCTGTGCCGATCTGCAGCGCGTCGCCACACTGCACTGCAGATACATCGGAAGTGGAATCTGTCAGTGTCAGCGATCCCGTGCCTTTGATGGTGAGAGGTCCGTTTGAATAGAATACGCCCTGCGTGCCGCCATGTGTATTTTCAATATCTGAATTTCCCTTAAGGACTACGGTATTGGTCCCGCTTCCAAGGTAAAACATGCTTCCGTCGCCCGAGAGGTGGATGTCATTCAACGTGACTGTGATATTCTTGCTTCCGGACGAGGTGTCTTCCTTTATACTGGCGGCTGTATTGCTGACTCCCGGTGCCATGGAGATCTCAAGCGGTTCATTCGGTGTCAGCCATAAAGTATTATTATAAAAAGAGTAATCATCCCCCGCTTTCCCGCCGGTCACGGTAAAGATAGGATTAGCGGCTGGAACTGGAACATTAGTCACCGTATCAGCCGCAGCTTTCGCCGGCATTGCAGGCAGAAGGATGAATGCCAGCGTCATGAGGAAAGCGGCAGCCATCTGCATTCCGTGAACTTTCAGTAACCTTTTCATCTCGATCCTCCGTGTCTTATATTGGTGAGACATCTCCTAAATGCTTCTATGATATTAAAAACTCATCAACAATGGAACTAGCCAAACGGATAGTCTTTTCCCTGTCAAAACAACTATTTTTGCAGAAATTCTGTAACTTTCAGTCTTTCCCCGTCTGTCCGGAACTCGATCTCGCCGCTTTCCCTCGTGTCGAGGATCCTTGCGCCGCTCTCTTCAAGGCGTTCCGTGACCGTCGGGTCAGGATGCCCGTAGCGGTTGTTTTTTCCGCAGGAGATCACGGCAAAGGAGGGCTCAAGAGCCTCCAGAAAGGCTTCGGACGTGGCATTTTTCGAGCCGTGGTGTCCGACCTTCAGAACGTCGACCGGGTGCGAAGCAAGGCCCGGAAGGCTGCCTGCTGCCGACTCTTCCCTGATAAACCGCAGGCACTCCTCTTCGCCTTCCTTTTCCAGGTCTCCCGTCAGAACGGCGCTGAATCTGCCGTAGGTGAGCAGCAGTGTCAGCGAGGATTCATTCAGGTCTTCGTAAGCCTCTGCCTTCCCGTCTTTGACCGCGGGATGCAGGACACAGAGCGTGAGCCTGCCCCTTTCGAGTTTTTCGCCCCTTTGCAGATACAGGACCGGGATCCCTCTTTGCGCCGCCAGCTGTTCGATCTTCCGGTAGTTTTCTCCCTTCAGGTTTTCGGCGACAAAAGGCAGCGCCACCTGCCGGATCCGGTATCCGCTTTCCAGCAGTGAAATGAGCCCGCTGCAGTGGTCGCTGTCGTCGTGCGTCAGGACGGCCAGATCGACCGTGCCGGCGGCTCTGCACTTCAGGAACGGCATGAGCTGGTACTTCCCGAGCTGTGTTTTGCTCGAGCTTCCTCCGTCTATGGTGATCCGGAAACCGTCGCTTTCGATATAGATGCCGTCGCCCTGCCCCACATCGAGAAAGCTGACCGTCAGTCCTCCTGAAAAACGCAGTGTAAGCACTGCAACGGCCAGCGCTGTCCAGGCTGTCTTGGCGGCTGCGATCCTCCGCCGCATCCGGCGGTCAGCCCGCAGGTCACGCCCGCCCCGGCGCAGCCCATCATATATTTTTCCTTCAAAGCGTTCTGAGAACAGGACCAGCAGGACAAGCATGGCAAAATAGAGGATCATTTCGGGTGTATACGGCTTTCCGAGGATCAGACTGCTGCCGGGCAGGGAAGAGGTCAGCCTGCAGAGACTTTCAAAGCAGTACAGCAGAGCGTGCGCGCCGAGGCCCGCGGCTCTGCCGGCCGGGATCCACAGGCTCCCGGCGGCCAGTGCCGCCAGTGCGGACACCATCAGGAGGCTCATGAGCGGGATCACTGCCAGGTTGAGCAGGATCGAATACAGCGGGAACGTATAGTAAAAGGACAGATAGACAGGGAGGTTCACCAGAGGTACGGCACACGCCCTGCCGGCCTTCCCGGGCAGCGCCGGAAGGAGCAGGCCTATGGACAGCACTGCGCCGAAGGAAAACAGGAATCCGCTGTGATACAGATACAGCGGCTGGGAAAGCAGAAGGAGGAGGCCTGCCAGCGTCACGGCCGTCAGCAGGTCGTACGTCCTCCCGAGGAGCCTGGCAGTCAGGCGCATGCCGAACATAAACACAGCCCGGAAAACCGATCCTCCCATCCCCGTCATGAGGCCGTACAGTACCATCGCAGTGACAGCCGCCGCAGCGGCGGCAGGCAGCGGCAGCCGAATCTTCCGGAGGATCCTGAACAGTCCCATCCCGAGCAGAGTGATGTGCAGCCCGGAGATCGCGAGAATATGCACGATACCGGCCTGGCTGTAGAGGTCCTTCAGATCTGTGTCAAGAAAGCCCTTCTCTCCGAGCAGCATGGCTTTGAGCACGCCCGCATCCCGCTGCGTACAGCATCGGTCCAGCACCGCGCAGAGCCCCCGCTTCAGCCGGTACAGCCGGTCTGCGAACGGGTCTGCGCCCTGCGTGGTCCCGAGGATCCTGATATGCAGGAGGCGAAACTCCGTTTGAAGGATCTGATAGTAGAGCCGGCTGTCGAATTCACCGGGGTTCGTCGCTTTCGGAAAAGACCGCAGCGTACCGCAGACGCGGATGCGGGAACCGATCGCTGTGCGCTCGTCGGTCTGCCGCAGCTGCTCCGCTTCAGACTCGAGTACGCAAAGCACGCGGTATTCCGCATGATCCTGTGGGAACGGAAAGCCGTCCGGCGCCTCTCCGGTGCCGATCTCTTTCAGCGCAACGGCCAGGGTCCATGTACCCGCCGCATTCCTGCGATATTCTTTTGAAGTGACTCTCCCTGTGAGGAAGATGACCTGCCCGTCGTATTTTTCATATGACAGCTGCTGTACGGGAAAGGCCCTGAGAAAAAGAAAGACGACCGCCGCTACGATCAGAGAAGCAAAACAGACTGGTCTTCTCATAGGCGCGTTTGAAAGAAAAGGAAGTGCTTGTTATGCTGCGGTGCCGGCTACGTCACGATGCCTTTCATTCCACGATATTGAGGTTGCGTTCGAACACGGTCTGCAGCGGGATCTGGTCCATGAAGCTGTCAGATGTGCCGCCTTCTACCGAGATCTGTACTTTGCTGATGCCGGCCACCTGCGTCAGGGAGTCCACGAGCGAATAGATCGCCGTCTCCGGTTTGATGCTGTAGGGTTCATCGAGAAAAGCGCTGTCGAAGTTCACGTAACAGACGCCGTCACGGCTCGTCACACTGACCAGTTTGGCTGCGGGGTTGATCGTGGGATAGATGTTGTCGCCGTTCGGCCCCTTGATCAGTTCCTCCACGATCAGTTTTTCCCTGGAAATGTTGCTGTTGTAAACGACAGTGCGCCCTACGGCCATGAGCCCGTCGCCTTCTTTGTTGGCAAAATAGAGCGTGAGCCTCGTCTTTTCATACGAATTGATGTCTTTGCCGAGATTTACGACAAACATGTTCGGCGTCATGCTGCCCACCGCGTTTCCGTCAGCGTCCTTGAGCACGCTGCCGTTCACGGTGATCGAAACACTTTTTACGCCCGGGATCTGGCAGAGCGTATCGACAAGCGCTGCCCGCACCAGAATACTCCGCAGGTCCTCCAGCGTGGAAAAGGTGTCGGAAACGTCGAGCGTCAGGGCACCGTTGTCCATATTGTGACCAAGGAGGCCGAAGCCGCTGATCGGCGGCTGAAAGTTCACCGGCTCCTTTGAAGCGGAAAGCTGTTCGACCAGCTCGTCGATCAGTGCGCCGCTTGTCTTGGCAGTCGGCATATAGTCCTTCGCCACGATGGACGTCGTATCCTTGTTGATATAGTAGATCTCGTACGTGCCGTCGCTGCGCGTGTCGCCGATCGTCGGCGTATCCGTCTGTTCCTGCTGCCCGCCGCAGCCTGCAAGCATCAGCACCGCAGCCAGGAGCAGGATGAAGCAATTACTTTTTTTTCGAAGTCTGCTGTTCATTGTGCGCCTTCTCCGCCTTGTCTGCCTTCTGCTGTCCTTCCGACGGCTGTGATGCGGCGGCACTTGTGACTGCCGCCTCGATCTCACGTATTTCCTGCTGCGTGAATTCCCTGGTGTCGGAGCTGACCTTTTTCCTGCCGGCGTCCTTTTTCCTGTGATGGCTCCGCTGTTTCGGCAGTTCGGTGCGC
Organism: Lachnospiraceae bacterium; assembly: GCA_022652545.1. GTDB lineage: Bacteria > Bacillota > Clostridia > Lachnospirales > Lachnospiraceae > CAG-791. The sequence goes on along the minus strand of JALCRM010000001.1, from coordinate 149,173 downwards.
GCCGCCTTTCCCGGCACCGCGCCCTTCATGCCGAGCGCTGCGGATTCCTGCGGATTGTCGATGTTCTTGAGCGGGATCGTCAAAACAAAAGTCGATCCGGAATTTTCGCCCTGCCTGCTGGAGACTGAGATCGTTCCGCGGTGCAGGAGCACCACATTCTTGGTAATGGCCAGGCCCAGGCCGTTCCCGCCCACTTCCCTGGAGCGCGACTTGTCCACACGGTAAAAGCGTTCCCAGATATGTTCGAGTGAATCAGCCGGCATGCCGACGCCGTTGTCTTCTATGCGGATCATGAAATTCTGATGGTCCGCATCCACGGTCACCAGGACTTTTCCGTGATCACGATTGTACTTCACCGCATTTTCAATAAGATTCGTGAGCGCCATTGTCAGTTTGAGTTCATCCACTTCCGCCGTAATGCTGCGCTCACAGACCAGCGTGATCTCTATATCGCGCATCCGCGCCAGCGGCCTCACCCTGCGGCAGATGATCTCCGTCAGTGCGCCGATATCCACGTTCGTAATGACCAGTCTGGCATCGCGGTTGTCCATACGAACAAGGCTGAGGAGATCGCCGATGATCTTGTTTTCCCTGTCGATCTCCGTGTCGATGTCCGTAAGAAATTCCCGGTACATTTCCGGCGGAACGTTCTCCTCCGACAGCAGGGAATCCGCCAGTACCTTCATGGAAGCCATCGGCGTCTTCAGCTCATGCGAAACGTTGGATATGAATTCCTCGCGGCTGTCGTCAAGCGATCTTACGCGGGCCAGCACCCTGTTGAAGGCTTCTATGATGTTTTCCGTTTCCAGGTAAGTATTCTCCGGAGGGATCTCCGTCAGGAAGCCCGCCTTGACTTCGCTGACAGAATGGGAAAGACGGTCGAACGGACGCACTAGCACCTGCGACAGGACCATCGCCAGCGAAAGCACGCAGAGCAGCATGATGATCTCCAGCAGCAGCGCCTGCCGGCTCAGGACTTCCTTCGTGGCCATGATGGAATCCGTAGAAACCGAAGTGAGCAGGACGCCCTTCACGTTCTCTTCCTGTGTGCCGCTGTCCGTATAATCGCCCGATTCCAGGGAAGTGGTCTCGATGATCGGCGTGATGCATTCGATATAGCCGTCTGTTTTGTCATAGGTGGATGCAATGGCTTTGGAGCCTTCCTGCCTGCACTTTACGACTTCCTCGGTGATGATCGTCTTCCCTTCCGAAATGCCGTACGTGTCCTTGATGACCTTAAGATTGTCGTCGATGACAAGGACGCGCCCGTCGTTGAGTGAAGAGAACTGCGCAAGTTCCGCATTGATCGTATCGGATTCCGAATCTTCCAGAAAGCCGTAGGTAATGAGATGGTTGGCCAGCACCTTCATCTGCAGCTTGACATCGGAAGTGCGGACGCTGACGGCGCGGCTCTCATAACTGGAAACGATGCTGTAGTGCAGGATGATGCAGGGGATCATGCCGACAAAGAAGATAATGAAAAAGATCCGCGTCTTCATGCTGCGCAGAAAATGTGAATTTTGGTAAAACCGTAAGATTTTTTCTTTCAAACAGGATCCTTCGTTCTAGGCGGCTCAGCCCCGGCGCACGTACTGTCAGGCCTGGTTGTGGAAATAATAGCCGATGCCCCACTTTGTCTGTACATATTTAGGTTCGGAAGGGTTGGACTCGATCTTTTCACGCAGTCTCCGGATATGCACGTCCACGGTGCGGACATCGCCCGGGAAATCGCTGCCCCAGATATCATTCAGCAGTTTTTCACGGCCATATACCTTGCCGGGGTTGCGGACCAGCAGTTCGAGCAGTTCAAATTCCTTGGAGGTAAGGTTGACCTCGCGGCCGGCCACATAGAGCCTGCGGTTGTCGCAGTCGAGCTTCATGTCGCCGTTTTCCAGGTATTCTTCCTTGGCATGTTCCTGCTGAGCCAGCTTCTCACCGGCCTTTTTCACGGCCTCCGTACGGCGCATGATTGCCTTGATGCGTGCTTTGACTTCGAGGATATTGAATGGTTTGGTGATATAATCGTCGGCGCCGTAGTCGAGTCCCAGGATCTTGTCCATATCCTCGCCCTTGGCCGTCAGCATGATGATCGGTACATCCGAAAACTCCCGGATCTGCTGGCAGACTTCAAAACCGTCCATTTCCGGCAGCATGACGTCAAGGAGTATCGTATCGTAATTCCCGGTCCTGGCCTTTTCCAGCGCTTCTTTCCCGTCGTATGCGCAGTCCACCTCGTAGCCATCCTGCATCAGGCTGAAACGGATACCCTTTACGATCAGTTTTTCATCATCCACGACCAGAATCTTTGCCATGATCGAACCGCCTTTTCCTTTCTTTTTCAGGCTTTACGCCTTTCTCAATTATAGACAACCGGCAGGACGGGGGCAAGGGGCGGGCGATAAAAGCCTTCAATTCACTGAGATGAACGGCTCGATCTTTGTATACAGGCCTTCCTTGATCCCGCTGATCTTCATGATCTCTTCCGGCGAGGCAAAGGACCCGTGCTGCTCACGGTAGGCGATGATCAGGGCTGCCTTTGCGGGACCGATGCCGGGGATCTGCTGCAGCTGCTCGGAGGTTGCCGTATTGAGGTTTGTCTTCTGCCCCGCGGAACCCGAAGAGCCAGCGGAATCGTCACCGGGCAACACGCCGCCGGCTGCTGCCCCACTTTCCTGCCCCGCCGACAGGCCGGCATTTCCCCCTGTTCCCGAACCGGCAGCCGCTCCTGCCGCCTGACCGGATTCCTGTGCGGCTTCCTGCACCGTCGGCACGCGGATCTGATCCGCATCGTGCAGGAGCATGGCCTGATTGATGTACGACTTCTCCGCATCCTCCCGGAAACCGCCTGCCATCCCGATCGCATCGCAGACGCGGGCGTCCGCCGGCAGCTCGTAGACGCCTTCCTTCATGACCGCGCCGCAGACGTAGACCTTGATGTCCGCCGCAGTGTCTCCTTCCGAAGACGAAGCGCTTCCCGCTGCCGCTGCCGGTACGTTGCCGCCCGCTGATACCGACGGATTTTCACCGGCGGCTGCCTGCGCAGTTTCTCCCGCCGCTGCCTGCGGAATGCCACGGCCTGCCGATCCGCCGGAGAGGCTTGTGCCGGATGCAGCTGACGCGGACGCCGCCGTATACTCCGAAAGGCTGATCTCCCCGGCATCTCCGCACGCCGGAAACAGCAGGTCCACCGCCAGAACAACAACGAGCAGACCTGCCGTTTTCCCAGGTCTGCCCGCAAATATTTTTGCCATTGTATGAAATGTATCCGCTATCTTCACACGCTCCTCCTTCGCCTTGCCGGCATCGGGAGGACCCCGCCGTGTGCAGTTTCATCATAGCAGATTTGTTCTGCCGGGAAAACGGGAATTTAAATCCGGCATCCTTTTTACACCGGAAATGTCTCAGTCGCCGCTTCCGTCGTTCGTAAGTCCTTCGTTCAGATCGATCTTTGCGGGATCCGCAAGCTTTTCACAGGTAAAGTCGTTATTGCCCGTGATCTGTACCATGGTCTGTTCATAGAGGCTCTTCAGCGAATCGTTCGGATCCGCGCCGTCCCACACCTGTGCGAACGTGTTTTCCATGAACATCCAGAAGTTCCCGGTCTGCCGCATCTTGGGCATCGGCGTGGAGTCCGCATACGCATTGAAGAAATCCGTCATATGGCTGTCGCTGTATTTGTAGCCGTTCTGCGCGATCCCCTTGCCTGTCCGGTCATAAAAATCGGTATTGTGATCGAAGATCATATAGCGGATGAAGCTGTTGCAGGCATCCTGCTGCTCCGAATAGCCGTTCACGGCAATGCACTGCGTCACTGAAAGGCCCTTTGTCTTCAGACTGTCCGTGATGTCCGGCACCTTGGTCACGCCGTAATCTCCCGTGAAAGTGCCTTTATCCGCGGCCTGTTTGATCTTCTCCACCGCGTCCGTCGTCGCCGTGGTGAAGACGACCTTGCCGCTGCAGAAGTTGTCGAGGATCGTTTCGTACTTTGTTTTGGTGTCCGGCGAAAAATACTGGCCGAGCTGCTGGTAGACCGCCAGGGCCTGGATCGCATCGGCATTGTAGATGTCGATCGTTTTCGGGTCGTCGCCGGCTGCGCCGCCCACATCGATGAAGCTGCCGAGAAAATAATAATTGTAGAAAATATCGCTGACGTCCCAGGTGAAAATGTCCGTAACGCCTTCGGGCGCATTGTAGTTGTTGGCCAGTTTGATGATATCCTGCACCGTCACCGGAACCGTGTCGGAAAGCGACTGTCCGAGAGAATCGGCCATCGACTTCAGGTATGTGGAGTTGTAGAGCAGGGCTGCCGTCTCAAAATAAAACGGATAGGCGATGACCTGGCCGTCAAATGTCACTGCGTTGATGGCGGTCTGCGGGAAGATGACGTTATCCGCGAAACTCTGACGGTCCGTCACTTCCGTCGCAAGGCCCGCAAGGCTCGCCTTGGCCAGCTGATCGTTGGAAATAACGTACATGTCCGGATAGTCCGTGCCCGCAATGGAAGTCTTGTTGATGCTGTCCAGGTAGTCCACACCGTCCTGGAGCTGCGGCACCACGCGGTAGTCATTCTGGGACTCGTTGTACTGCACCGCCATCTCGTTGAGATAGTCCGTGAGGGCGTCGTCGTTGTACCACAGATTCAGCGTCGTCTTGGTGGAAAAGAGCGGCTCCGGAGAGTTGTCTTCCTCTGAGGTATTGAACGCGATCGCAATATAGATGAGGCCCGCCAGGAGCGCAAGTACGATCAGTCCTGACAGAATGCGTGTCCGCAGATTCATCTGGAATACTCCTTCTCAATGCAGGGTCTGAGTATACGCAGCATTTCGTCGATATTCTCCCGGGATACGATGAGCGGCGGCACAAAACGTATGATGTCTGAGCCCGCGTTGATCAGAATGAGGCCGTGATCCATCGCATCGGCAATGATGCCCTTTACCGGCCTGTCAAACACAAGGCCCTGCATCAGGCCCGCCCCGCGCCGGTCTATGATGCCGGGGAACTCCGCTTTCAGTTCATCCAGCCTGCTTTCAAAATAAGGCGAGATCTCCTGTACATGTTCCACGATGTGCCGCTCTTCGTAAAGATCGAGCACTTTGCAGACCGCAGCCGCGGCCAGTGGATTTCCGCCGTAGGTCGTGCCGTGGTCTCCGGCTGCAAGGGAACTCCCGGCGACCTGCTCCGTCATCAGGAACGCGCCGACCGGCACGCCGCACCCCAGCGCCTTTGCCGTCGTCATGATATCCGGCTTCACGCCGTATTTCTGCCATGCGTACATGCTCCCTGTCCGGCCCATGCCGCACTGCACTTCGTCGAAGATCAGCAGGAAGCCTCTCTCATCCGCAAGAGAGCGCACTTCGCGCAGGAATTCCGAAGTCGCGGGAATGACGCCGCCTTCGCCCTGCACGACTTCCATGATGAGGGCGCATGTTTTGTCCGAAATGCAGGCCTTCACAGAGTCGATGTCGTTGATGCGGGCAAACTTTACATCACCGGGCATCGGGCCGAACGGGTCCCGGTACTTTTCATTGCCGGTGACCGAAAGCGCCCCGTAGGTCCTTCCATGGAAGGAATGCTCCATCGCAATGATCTCATGGTCGTGCCTGCCGTCTTTCAGGTAGGCATGCTTGACGGCCGCCTTGAGCGCGCCTTCCACGGATTCCGCGCCGCTGTTGGTGAAAAACACGCGGTCCATACCGGAAACCTGCTTGAGGTGTTTTGCCGCGCAGATCGCCGGCTCGTTGTAAAAATAATTCGAAGTGTGGATGATCCTGTCGATCTGTGCCTTCAGTGCATCGTTGAAATCCCTGTCCCCGTATCCGAAGGCAAAGACGGCGATACCGGCCATGAAGTCCAGGTAGCGCTTCCCGTCGGTGTCGAAAAGATACATGCCTTCGCCGCGGTCGAGCACGATCTGGTACCTGTTGTAGGTATGCAGCAGGTCCTTTTCAGCCTCTTCAATGAGCGCTGCCATTTTTCCGGTTTCCGCATCCGTATTCCTGTCTGCTGTCATGAATTTGCCTCTTTCCTGTCCGTGTTGTAAAACATGGTGCCGATGCCCTTGTCAGTAAAGATCTCGAGGAGCATGGAGTGCGGGATCCTGCCGTCCAGAATATGCACCCTGTCCACGCCCGCGCGCACGGCATCGGTGCAGTTGGCCAGCTTCGGCAGCATGCCGCCTCCGATGACGCCGCTGCCCATCAGCGCATCCGCCTCGGCCACCGACATCCTTGAAATGAACGTGCTCTTGTCTTCAAAATTGCGGTACACCCCGCCGACATCCGTGAGGAAGACCAGCTTGTAGGCGTGCACAGCCTTGGCGATCGCACAGGCCGCGTCGTCCGCGTTGATATTGTACGTGTTGAAATCGTCGTCCAGGCCGATCGGCGCGACGATCGGCAGATAGTCATTGTCGATGAGATCGTGCAGGATCTTCGGGTTCACGCGGTCCACGTCGCCGACGAAGCCGATGTCCTGCCCGTCCGAATACTTGCGCACGCAGTGGAGGAGCCTTCCGTCCTTGCCGCTGATGCCGACCGCGCGCGTACCGAGCTCTTCCACCATTGTGACCAGCTGTTTGCTGACCCGGCCGAGCACCATCTCCGCGATCTCCATCGTCTGCTCGTCCGTGACGCGCAGGCCGTTCACAAATTTAGCCTCGCCGCCGGTCTTTTCCACCCAGTTGCTGATGGCCTTGCCGCCGCCGTGCACGATGATCGGCTTGAAGCCGACCAGCTTGAGCAGCGTCACATCCTGTATGACATTGCGCTGCAGCTCCGGGTCCTTCATCGCCGACCCGCCGTATTTTACCACAATGATCTTGCGGTTGTACTTCTGTATGTAGGGAAGCGCTTCGATCAGGACCTCTGCCTTGGCCTGCGCCTCTTCCTGCTGTTTGCTCAAATGCGTTGCTTCTGCCATTCTACACCTCTATGAGGAGAACCGAAGGTTCTCCGAAATAGGCAGCCGGTGCGTCAGCACCGTTGCTGCGACATGACGATGGGCGCATCGGCGCACAGCGTCATGTTTACACCTCTATAAGGAGAACCGCAGGTTCTCCGAAACAGGCAGCCGGTGCGTCAGCACCGTTGCTGCGATTCAGAATTTTCCGACCCGCCGCAGGCCTCAAAGAGCAGCGGCAGGAACCCCAGGAACATACAGTAGATGTACCGCAGATCGCTCGAGACCGGCGCCGATGCAAGCACTGTCAGCCAGACGCCGAGGAACGGCGCAAAAACATACCGCGGTCTTTTCCGCGCGGCGGCGATGACAACCCCCGCCAGCACAGCCCACACGGAAGATCCCGTGCTCCACAGATGCACGTAGACCTTCGTGAAGTTCGTAAGGAAATTATACAGCACAATGATGGCTTTGTTCGACCATAAGTTGTTCCGTGTGATCCCGAGGCTGTTCTGCATGACCTCGGTGGAATAATCCTGTTTTGCCCCGATGTGCGGCCACAGATAGCCTTCCGTCTGTCCGAGCCAGGCCTTTGCGTAGATCCCGGGGTTTGCCGTGCCGATCTCCCACCAGAGCCCGAGGTAGCGCAGCGGGTGCGCGGTAAGCTGCGCGCTGTTTCCTTTTGCCTTCACCGCGTCCTTGATCGGATCCGCCAGTTCCGGCCTGTACCCGTGTTCCGCGTCTTTCACGACCGCCGTGTCAAAGATCTCATTCACTTCCGCAAGCTGTTCCTCCGAGATCTTCCCGTCTAAGAAAATCACGGCCGCCACCTGCTGCAGAGGCACGGACAGCGCTTCGCTCACATCCGCCTTCTCGACGCCGCACGCTCTCTCGACAGGCCCCTTGAAAACCAGCGCCAGGGCGGCCGTCAAGGCAAAGGTGAGCGCAAGTTTACGGAATTCCCGGGGCTTTGCAATCGCAAAACATACCGCAAAAAACACAAAGGCCGGAAAACCGTTCGATGCCAGCAGGCAAAACAGAAAGCCCAGCGCCGCCAGCACAGCCCTGCCGCGTGCCGTCCACCTTTGCCCGCTCTCCGTGTGTTCGTACAGAAAAGCCGCAAAAGTCAGCACCGCCGCGGTAAACGGTACATTCTTGACGACCGTGACGGAATAGAGCGCGTTGTACGGCACCGCGAAGAAAAAGAGCCAGAGGAAAACGCGCCACGCCCTGCGTACGCCGTGTTTTGCACAGAGCATCAGAATGTACGCAAAACATGCGGCAAGCAGGATCTGCTGTGCCGCAATGTAAGTGCCGACGCCCGCATTGATCTGGGCATTCGTCATCTGCTGCGCGGACACCGAAAATCCCGCGCCGGCAAAGACCCGGCTGCCGAGCTGCCAGAACAGCTGGATCATGAGAGTGTGCAGGAAGGGATGCTGGTCCTGGTAGGTGTACACACGCATGGCCTGCCCGGTCTGCCAGACGGAATCCGGCGTCAGCACGCCGGGATAAAAGCACAGAAACCACGGCAGCCAGACGGCGAGACCCAGACAGAAGGCAAGCAGAAAGATCCGGCCGGGCTTTGTCCCGCCGGGATCCTCTTTCTTATAGAACACTGCATGCAGCGAGATGCTTGTCACGCCTCAGCTCCTGTAATCCGCGTTGATCTTCACATAATCGTATGTCAGGTCGCAGCCCCAGGCCACGGCTTCTGCTTCGCCCATGTGCATGTCGCAGACGATATCGACTTCCTTTCCGGAAAGAAGGGATGCCGCCGTCTGCTCGCTGTAGTCCGCCGGCGCGCCTTTCGTGAACAGGAGGAGACCGGCATATTCCGGATCCTTCGGATCCATGAACCGGAGATCTGTTTTGTCCGGATCAAACGGCACGCCCGCATACCCGAGGGCACACAGGATACGGCCCCAGTTCGCGTCGCCTCCGAAGATCGCCGCCTTCGTAAGGTTGGAACAGATGACTGATTTTGCCAGTGTTTTGGCATGTTCCACGGTATCGGCGCCCACGACTTTCGCCTCGATCAGCTTCGTGGCTCCTTCGCCGTCGCCCGCCATCGTACGCGCGAGTTCCGTGCAGAGCTCCCGCAGCGCATTTTCAAAGGCGAAGTAGTCCCCGTTCTCCCCGCTGATCACCGCATTTCCGGAAAGACCGTTTGCGAGGCACAGGAACGTATCGTTGGTCGAAGTGTCGCCGTCTACCGAGATCATGTTGAAGGTATCGGCCACGACCGCATGCATGGCCTTGTCGAGCAGGGGAGCCTCGATCGCCGCATCCGTCGTCACATAGCACAGCATCGTGCACATGTTCGGCATGATCATGCCGGAACCCTTGCTCATCCCGCCGAGCGTGACAAGGGCGCCGTCCGACGTCCTGAACGTAACGGCCAGTTCCTTTTTCACCGTATCCGTCGTCATAATCGCTCGAGCCGCCGCCGTGCCCGCTTCCTGCGTATGCGCAAGTGCGCCTGCGAGCTGCCCTATGCCCTGCTGCAGCCTGTCCTCGGGCATCTGCATGCCAATGACGCCGGTGGATCCGAGCAGCACCTCTCCCGGCAGAATGCCGAGCAGGCCTGCGGCCGCTTCCGCCTCCGCACGGCAGATGCGCATGCCTTCCTCCCCGGTGCAGGCATTTGCAATGCCCGCGTTCACGACCACCGCACGCACCGGTTTCCCGGAAGCCGTGATCGCCCTGTCCCACAGTACGGGCGCTGCCTTGACGACATTGCTCGTATAGGTGCCGGCAGCCGTGCACGGCGCTTCACTGTAGATCATCGCCATGTCGTCCCGCCCGGCGTATTTGATATGCGCCGCCGCGGAGGCTGCGGAAAAGCCCTTTGCCGCCGTGACGCCGCCTTCCGTCCTGACAGCCGTTCCATTTGAAAAGCCTGTATCCTTCGCTGTTTTGTCCGTATCCTGCATCTTCAGTTCTCCCTGCGGTTTTCCGAGGCCGCGCCCGCATTGATGAAACGCGTTATGTTTTCGCTGTTCAGCGTAAAGTCATAATAGTTCAGGTCTTCCCGCTTTGTCCACCCGATCTGTTTCCAGAACGTGTTGCCGATGTCGTTGCGCGTAAACGCGATCAGCGACACCTTGTTGATGCCCCGCGCCCGCAGACTGTGCATGCACTGCGTGACCATGGCGGTGCCGATGCCTTCAAGGCGGCAGCTCCTGTTCACGCACACATGGTAAAGACAGCCGCGCCTGCCGTCCTCTCCGCACAGGATCGCCCCCACGACCCTCCCGTCTTCGCCGCTCTTTGCGACTACGCTGAGGCCCGGGTTCCGTCCGAGAAACCGTTCCACTCCTTCGCGGGAATCGTCGATGCTCCGGATCCCGAAGCCGTCGATCGACTGCCAGAGTTTATATACCTGGTCATAGTCCGAGATCTCCATCGGACAGATCCTGACTCCATTCATTGACTGCCGCTCCTTTTCCATGCCGGATCTCCCGGCCTTCTTCCCTTACGGAAAACAGGGTACAATGTCGAGGCCTGCATCCTCCGGCAGTCCGAACATCACGTTCATGTTCTGCACCGCCTGCCCCGCAGCGCCCTTCACAAGATTGTCGAGCGCCCCCATCATGATCACTCTGTGCGTCCGGAGATCCTCTTTGATGCCTATGTCCACGTAATTGCTGCCCTCTGTGAAACGTGTCTCCGGCACGGCGCCCTCCGGCAGCAGACGTATGAATTTCTCGCCCGCGTAGTATTTCTCATAGACAGCGCGCAGTTTTTCCTCCTCCGGGAAATTGCCGTCCGCGTCCGGCACAAGGTCCGCATACGCCGTTACGAGAATGCCGCGGTTCATCGGCACGAGATGCGGCGTAAACTGCAGCGCCAGCTTCTTCTCCTCGCCCTTCGCAACGTCCGCGATGTTCCCGTCCGCGCCTGCTGCCGCGGCTCTCCCCAGCTGCTCCTCGATCTCCGGCGTGTGCCTGTGCGTCGTGACGCCGTATGCTTTGGCATTTTCGTTGACCTCGCAGTAAAGGTCGGCCACCTTGGCTCCCCTCCCTGCACCGGACACGCCGCTCAGGGCATCGATGATGAGCGTTTCGGGTCTGATCAGTCCGTCCTTTACGAGCGGATACGCCGTCAGGATCGAACAGGTCGTAAAGCATCCCGGATTTGCCAGCAGCTGCGTGTTCTTCACCTTTTCCCTGTACAGTTCCGTGAGCCCGTAGACCGCCTGCGGCAGCAGCCCGGGGGCTTTGTGCTGCAGCCTGTACCACTTTTCGTAGACCTGCACGTCGGACAGGCGGAAATCCGCCGAAAGATCGATGACCTTCGTATGGGAAAGCAGCTGTGGCGAAACGAGCGAGCAGCATGTGCCCTGCGGCGTCGCGGTGAAGATCACATCCACCTGCCCGGCCAGTTCCGAGATCTGTTCCTTCATTGTTTCCGTGTCGTCGTCAATACAGACAAGATCGACCTGTTTTGCCAGATTTCCGTACACCTCCGCAATGTTCCGACCGGCACAGCTCCTGCTGCCGATCCAGGCGATCTCCGCCTGCGGATGTTTTGCCAGAAGTCTCAGTATCTCGGCACCCGCATACCCTGTTGCCCCTATGATCCCTGCTTTTACCATGGTCTGTCCTTTCCCGTTCTTCGTCAGCTTTTCGTTAGAATATACATCCTATTTGCATATTATGCAACATGATTTTTTAGCACGGTTCTTTTATTTGCACATATACTGCTTCAAAAATCCGGTAAAAATGTATAAATTTTCACTTGCATTTGCATATTTGCTGTTGTATAGTCATTTCACACACAGAACACAGGAAGATGTGACAGCCCCTGCCAATACTATACACTGCTTCAGGGGCACACAGCACTGCATGGAGGAAAACACAATGACAGCAAAGAAATCCGCATCGGGCACCAAAAGCGCAGCAAAACAGGAAAAGATCATCCTCGCCTATTCCGGCGGCCTTGACACCACCGCCATCATCCCCTGGCTGAAGGAAAACTATAATTATGAAGTCATCGCCGTCTGCATCAACGTCGGGCAGGATTCCGAGCTGAAGAATCTCGAGGAGAGAGCCAAGACAACAGGCGCTTCCAAGCTCTACGAACTGGATGTCATCGACGAATTCTGCGACGAATACATTGCTCCCTGCATCCGCGCACACGCTGTCTATGAAAACAAGTATCTTCTCGGCACCTCGATGGCCCGCCCGCTGATCGCCAAGAAACTCGTCGAGATCGCACGCAAGGAAGGCGCCACAGCCATCTGCCACGGCGCTACCGGCAAGGGCAACGACCAGGTGCGTTTTGAACTCGGCATCAAGGCACTCGCACCGGATCTGAAGATCATCGCAGCATGGCGCGATCCCAAGTGGCAGTTCGATTCCCGTGAATCCGAGATGGCGTACTGCAAGGAGAAAGGCATTCATCTTCCCTTCTCCGCCAAGAACAGCTACAGCCGCGACCGCAACCTCTGGCATATCTCCCACGAAGGCCTGGAACTGGAAGATCCTGCCAACGGCCCGGACTATGAACACATGCTCGTGCTCGGCACGACGCCCGAAAAGGCTCCCGACAAAAAGACGCTCGTCACCATGACGTTTGAAAAAGGTCTCCCGACCTCGGTAAACGGCAAAAAGATGAAGCTTTCCGACATCATCCGCAAGCTCAACAAGCTCGGCGGCGCCAACGGCATCGGCATCGTGGATATCGTGGAGAACCGCGTGGTCGGTATGAAGAGCCGCGGTGTTTATGAAACTCCCGGCGGCACCATCATCTATGCCGCGCACCAGCAGCTCGAGGAACTGATCCTCGACCGCGAGACCTACGCCCTCAAGAACGAGATCGGCTCCAAATTCGCGAGCCTCGTCTATGAAGGCAAATGGTTCACCCCGCTGCGCGAAGCAGAGCAGGCTTTCATCGAGTCCACCCAGCAGTACGTGACAGGCGAAGTGAAGTTCTACCTTTACAAAGGAAACATCATCAAGGCCGGCGAAACTTCTCCTTACTCCATGTACAACGAAAGCATCGCATCCTTTACGACCGGCGAACTTTATGACCACCATGACGCGGAAGGCTTCATCAACCTCTTCGGCCTTTCCAGCAAGATCCGCGCCATGAAGATGCAGAGCCTGAAATAAACTTCAAAAAAACGGCGACCTGCTATACAATAGCACATAGATTACGCGACCTCTTATGCACTCTCTGCGTAAGAGGTCGTTTTTTAGGAGTCCGCATGAGCGTGAGGCTGTTTCTTATATGCTATTTCCTGCTTCTCAATTTCATAACGTTCGGCGTTTTTGCGCTCGATAAGAAGAAAGCCGTCAACCACGAATTCCGCGTACCTGAGGCTGTACTTTTCATCCTGGCACTCCTCGGCGGCTCTGCAGGGGCGCTTGCCGCCATGTTCATCCTGCGCCACAAGAACCGGAAGCCCGCATTCTTCATCGGCATCCCGGCGATCCTGCTGGGCCAGGTTTTACTGCTGGTAATCTGCCTGCGGTCCTTCTCTGTCAGTTTCATCAACTGACGGACAGTGGCATCGGTGCTGACGCACCGGCTGCAGCAGCGGCACGAAGTGTCGCCGATGTTTGTTTCGGAGGATTTGAAAATCCTCCTCATGGAGTAGAAGAATGCATATAGCCATCTGTGATGACAACATTGCCGACCGGCACCAGTCCGAGCGACTGCTCAGCCGCGAATCGGACCGGCGCAAAACAGAGGACGAGGCCTACTACATAGATTCCTACGGCAGCAGGGAAGCCATCATGCCGTCGGCTTCCATGTACGATATTTTCTTCATAGACATGACCTCCGACCCGGAGAACGACGGGCTGAATCTGGTCTGCGAGCTGCAGAAATCCGGTGCCGCAGGCTGGTTCGTCCTGTGTTCCTCTTCGATCGATTACGAAGCCGAGATCGAAAAGCGCCGGGAAAGCATCCCGTACCCGCGCCATCTCCGCACTCTGCGCAAGCCCATCCTCGTAGAGGAACTCCGCACCATGATCGACGAGATCGGCCCGCTGGCCATGAAAAAGGTACCGCTGATCGAACTGCGCAGTCTGGCGCTCGGCGAAACGGTCTATGTCCAGCCGCACGATATCATCTGTGCAACAAGCGACAGCTACAACACGAGAGTAAGGCTTTCCCTCGAAGGGCGCAGCGAGATCGTCGTGCCCGGCCAGGCCTACGTCACCTTCATGTCCGTGACCGGCAATCCGTATTTTGTCCCGACGCACGACGCCAACGGCTTTGTCAACACGGCGCATGTGAAGAAAGTGTCCCCGTTCCGCATAGAAATGGATGACGGCACTGCAGTCCGCACCACCCCGCACTACGCGGGCCTGGTGCGAAAACAGATGCAGTGGCTGTCAGAGTGAGGTTCCCCGCATGATCAAGATCCGCATCCGACAATTAGGACCTTTTATGGGAAAACTCCTGTCCGGAGAATGTTTTGACTCCTTCCTGCTGGAGGAAGCCTCGATCACGACCGCCGTCGCCTGGGAACTGAACGGCCGCCTGAACCGTGACTTTTACACCGAAGAGGAATGGAATGACAAAACAGTGCGCCCGTGGGAAATGGTCCCCTGGAGCGAAGTGCGTCCGCTCTGCCGCGAACTCATCAAAGGCCGCCGCGCGCCTGTCCGCTTCTGCCTCGTGCTGCACCTGAAGCCGGAGTACATCGCCGCAACGCTGACCGCCGGATCCGGCGCCGGGCCTTCCGCAGGTTCCGTCTCTTCGCTCGTCCTCACGATCCGCTATGACGGGCAGGAGGCCGATATCCTCACGGGCGTCGGCCATTCCGCCTTCACCCTCGATAAAAGCGAAGAAGGCATCTGGGACCGTGCGGTCATACGGTTCCTGCAGGAAAAAGAAATAGACTTCGACATCCCGGTCTGAACCCCGGTAAAGAAAGGAGTTTTCATGAAACGCGATCTGCTGACACCGCTGGATTTTTCCAAGGAGGAACTGGACAGGCTGTTCCTGCTCGCGGACGACATTGAAGCACACCCCGAAAAGTACGCGCACGCCTGCGAGGGCAAGAAACTCGCCACACTGTTTTACGAGCCGAGTACACGTACCAGGCTGTCCATAGAGACAGCCATGCTGAACCTCGGAGGCCGGACGATGGGCTTCGCGGATGCAAACAGTTCTTCCGCCGCCAAGGGAGAGACCGTCGCAGACACCATCCGCGTCATCTCGAATTTTGCCGACATCGCCGCGATCCGCCACCCCAAGGAAGGCGCGGCAACCGTAGCTGCGCAGTATGCAACGATCCCCATCATCAACGCGGGGGACGGCGGCCACCAGCATCCCACACAGACGCTGACGGACCTGACCACGATCCGTAAACTGCGGGGCGGGCTCGATAACCTGACGATCGGCCTCTGCGGCGACCTCAAGTTCGGCCGCACGGTGCACTCCCTCGTATCCGCGATGTGCCGCTATGAAAATATCCGTTTTGTCTTCATCTCTCCACCCGAGCTGCGCATGCCGGACTACGTGACCGACGTGCTCCGCGACCGCGGCATTCCCTACAAGGAAGTCACGATGCTCGAAGACAGTATCGGCGAACTGGATATCCTGTACATGACACGCGTACAGAAAGAGCGCTTTTTCAACGAAGAGGACTATATACGCCTGAAGGATTTCTACATACTGGACGAGCGCAAGCTGGCCATGGCAAAGAGCGACTGCTACATTCTGCACCCGCTTCCCCGCATCACCGAGATCGCGCCCGAAGTGGACAACGATCCCCGTGCCGCTTATTTTCTGCAGGTGCACTACGGCGTCATGATCCGCATGGCCACGATACTCACGCTTCTGGACATTACGGTGCACTGAGTTTTCAGGCGCTGATGCTCCACTTTCGAATCGCGGCAACGGTGCTTCGCACCGGCCGCCCATTTCGGAGAATCTGAAGATTCTCCTCATGGAGGTATTAATCCGAAAGTGTCGCTGATGCTCCACTTTCGAATCGCGGCAGCGGTGCTTCGCACCGGCCGCCCATTTCGGAGAATCTGAAGATTCTCCTCATGGAGGCATTAATCCGAAAGTGTCGCTGATGCTCCACTTTCGAATCGCGGCAACGGTGCTTCGCACCGGCCGCCCATTTCGGAGAATCTGAAGATTCTCCTCATGGAGGTATGTATGCTGAATGTAGGCAAGATCGAAGAAGGCTTTGTTCTGGACCATATTCCGGCCGGCAAAGCAATGTCCATCTACCGTCACCTGGGCCTGGACAAGGCCGACTGCCCGGTGGCGATCATCAAAAATGCGCGCAGTGAAAAGATGGGAAAGAAGGATATCCTGAAAGTCGAATGCGACATCAATACGCTCAACCTGGATGTCCTGGCTTTCATTGACCACAATATTACCGTCAACGTCATCAAGGACGGCGAGATCGTGGAAAAGAAAGTGCTCACACTGCCCAAAGAGATCCGCGGTGTCATCCGCTGCACGAATCCGCGCTGCATCACGGCTGTGGAGCCGGAACTTCCGCACATTTTCTACCTGGCAGACGAAGCACGCGAGATCTACCGCTGTAAATACTGCGATGTAAAATACGAAGAAAACGACGCAGACGCGTTCCTGTGATCCTGATCAGGCAAAATGACCGAACAGGCTGCTCCAGCTGAGTACGCCTGTCAGAAGGCACGCTAACAGAACATCGATCGCAACGACAATGGCAACGGCTGTTGCCAGTATCGTTGTTTTTCTCCGGTTCATTGTATGCAGGATACGTTTTCTCTCTTCCTCGATCTCTTCGAGGGAAGGAAGCTCGATATCCTGATCATTTCCTCTGCTGTCTGAACTCATGCTACGGTACCTCCGGTGACCTTATGAAAGCGCAGTGACATCAGCGATGCAGATACTGCTTCAGCTCCGGGTTTTCCCGCACCATGTTGGAAAGTTCCTTGAGTTTTCCGCGGAATATCTCTTCCTGGCTGAGGCCTTCATACTTTGATGCCTCTGCGCTGAGTTCCTCCTGTTTCTTCTTCACCGCTTCAAACTCGCGCTTTGCGTACTCATGCTCTTCCCGAGCCGACTTAAGTTCCTGTTCAGCGCTCTGTCTCTTCTCGATCGCACTCTGCAGTTCCTGTGCCGCCGCAGCGTTCTTTTCACGTACGGAGGCCATCTCGCTGTCGGCATCTGTGATTTTCTGCCTGGCTGACGCGATCAGCTGTTCTGCCTCGTCGCGCTTCTTAAGAACTTCCTGGTACATGCTTTCCGCACTCAGTCTGCTCGCCTTCAGTGCTTCCCTCTCTCTGTCGGCTTCCGCCTGAGCTTTCTCCAGTTCTGCCTTTGCGGCAGCTGTCTCTGCCTGCGCTTTTCCGGCTTCCGCCTTTGCGGCGGCTGCCTCTTCCTGCGCTTTCCCGGCTTCCGCCTTTGCGGCGGCTGCCTCTTCCTGCGCTTTCCCGGCTTCCGTCTTCGCGGCGGCTGCCTCTTCCTGCGCTTTCCCGGCTTCCGCCTTTGCGGCGGCTGCCTCTTCCTGCGCTTTCCCGGCTTCCGTCTTCGCGGCGGCCGCCTCTTCCTGTGACTTCGCCAGTTCCGCCTTTGCGGAAGCTGCCTCTTCCTGCGCTTTCCCCACTTCCGCCTTCGCGGAGGCCGCCTCTTCCTGTGCCTTTGCCGTTTCCGCCTTCGCGGCGGCCGCCTCTCCTTTGGCCTCTGCAGCCTCATTCCGTGCTGCGGCTGCATCGTTTCTGGCCGTTATACAATCTGCCCGCGCCTGTTCCGCGGCCGCTTCCGCGACACGTCCCTGGCGCGTCTTCTGCTTGACTACTTCTTCCTCTATCTTCTGCAGCTCTGCCGTCACGCTTTCCAGGCGTTCCTTTAAAGAAGCGTTCTCTTCCTTCAGCCTGGAAGCATCCGCCTGCGCTGCCAGCGCTTCATTTTCTGCATGCTTCCGCTTCGCCGCTTCCGCATCCAGCGTCAGCTGCCTTGTGACAGCTCCCTTTCCTCCGGCGCTTCCCGCAGCGGAAACACTGTCCTTCGCCGCAGCGGCAAGAGTCTTGTTTTTCTGTGCAAGCGCATAGATGACATCGATCAGTTCCAGCCGGGACATCTTTTTCAGTTCCCTGCTGCTGTGTTCTTTGGCCGGTATATCCTGCTCGGACTGAGCAACCAGCCCTTCGGCGGCCTTCCCTGCCCTGAGCAGATACTTGTCCTCCTGCTCCCCGCCGTCATCTGACCGGACAGCCGGCTGCGACGGCTGCTCTTCCGTCTCCCGCAGCGGCTGTTTTGCCCCGTTTTCGACGGCATCTGCCACTTCATTTTCCAGATCTGCCGTATCCTGTGCAGACAAAACGGCAGGCTTCTCCTCTTCATCTGCTTTCGATTCTTTCGCTTCGGCAGCGGGTTCTTCTGCCGGCATCTTCTCAGCGGGCTTCTGCTCCGCTGCTGCCGGTTCTTCCGCTTCGGCAGCGGGCTCTTCAGCCGGCTCCTTCTCAGCAGACTTCTTTTCCTCTGCAGCGGGTTCCTGCGCTTCGGTAAGTTCCTTTACCCCGGCAGCCGGCTCTTTCTCCTCATCGGAATCCGACTCTTTGCCATCTTCCTCGTCTTCTTCGTCTTCTTTGTCCGCCATCCCGGTCAAAGCATCCTTCAGCGCATCCAGATTCAATTCAGAAGAAGCGGGGGAGGATCCCTCCTCCGTACTATTCTGTTTCTCATCCGATCCGGTTTTTTCCGTACTGTCCAAAGGGGCAAATTCCATGGTCGACATTTCGTCTTCCTCATCATCCGCTTTTTTCTTTTTTCCAAAACCAAACAGCCCCATAGTGATATCCTCCGATTACAGTGCATTTTCAATAAATGCAGTTGATCGCATTTTTCTTACAAGTATTCTAAACTCGCAGCATAAAAAACTCAACGCCTGCTAGTGCTGCTCCGGATGTCTGCGGCGGTATAAAACAGACAGGGTATGATACATTGTGGCTTTTTCGATGGGTTTTGCCAGATGTTCATCCATACCTGCGTCGCGTGTCTTTTTAACATCCTCAACATACGCATTTGCGGTCATGGCAACGATCGCGACCTTTCCCGCATCCGTCCTCCCCAGGGCGCGGATCCTGCGGGCCGCTTCCAGGCCGTCCATGACCGGCATCATGATGTCCATCAGTATGCAGTCAAACTTTCCTTCCTCCGAAGCAGCAAAAAGTCTGATCGCTTCCTCGCCGTTCCGGGCACAGGTGACGTGCGCGCCGGCATGTTCCAGCATATACTGCGCGATCTCCAGATTGAGATCGTTATCCTCGACGAGCAGGATCTCCATTCCATCGATCGAATCGCTCTCCGGCTTGCTCTCTTCGACCCTTGCAGGCTCCTCGGAAATACGGAAAGGAAGCAGGACCGTAAAAGTACTGCCGACGCCCGCTGCACTGTCTACTGTGATCGTTCCGCCCATCCGCTCCACGAAGCCCTTTGTGATCGACATACCAAGGCCTGAGCCGCTGTATTTTGTCCGTGCTCCGTTGTCCGCCTGCGTAAACGGCTCAAAGATGTGTGCAAGGAATTCCTTTGACATGCCGATGCCGGTATCCCTGACACAGAGCCTCATCTCTGCCCTTTCCTCCGTGCTGCCCGTTTCCTCCAGGCTCACCGCGACCCTGCCGCCTTCCTGGTTGTATTTCAGTGCATTGCCGACGATATTGATGATGATCTGGCGCAGATGCAGCGGGCTGCCATACAGATAAGGATGCCCGATCTTCCCGAGCTGTACCTCCAGGGAGATGCCGCGTTCCCTGGCCGTGTCTCCCATGATGGCTATGCAGTCCTTTACGAGAGTGCGGATATCGAAAACCTCATCGGAGAGTTCTACTTTACCGCTCTCGACCATGCTGATGTCCAGTACATCATTGATCAGGGAAAGCAGATGGTTGGAAGAGATCCTGATCTTCTCGCGGCATTCCGCCTGCTTCTTAAGGTCATCCGGACTGTCTTCCGCAATATCCAGCATACCGATGATCCCGTTGATCGGCGTGCGGATATCGTGGGACATATGGGACAGGAACTGTGTTTTTGCGGAATTGGCACGCATTGCCGTGTCTTTGGCCTCTTCCAGCTGCCGGTTCTGCTCGATGCTCTGACGGAGCATCCTTTCATAGGTATTGGTCTGGAAACGAATGATCAGACCTATGACCATGGCAGCGACAAACATGCTCTGCACCGCGTCAAGATAAACACCGGATTCAGACGGAAAAGGCTGCACCCATTCGCGATGATAATATGCCGCCAGAAAACACAAGGTATAAATTACGCCCTGCAGTGCCAGCAATATATAGCAGAGCTTTCCTTCTATCAGGAGAAACGTGAAGACCATCCCCATGATGAACCAGGACGGCATGCCGCTGTAAACCCCGCCGCCGGTAAAAAACATGGCAGGCATGAGCAGCATGGTGATCATGACGATGATCACAGTCGACGCCAGCTGAAGTTTTCCCTTCGCATTGGCCAGGTAAATGCACAGGATCAGTACCAGCAGCGCAGTAAATACGATCACATCCTGCAGTACCGGCAGTTTTGTAATGAGCGATACTATGAAGGAGATCAGCCCGCCCGCAAAACCGATCACGGAAATAATATTGAACAACAGCTGTCGAAAAGGACGTTCTTTTCCAAACAGATACTGAATGATCTTACACATAGCGTTCTTCCCCATCTGACTGCCGATTGCCGGCGATATCGGATCGCTGTTCAGAATCTTCGAGAATCTATTGTTCTTTCCCGCCGATGCACTGCAGAAGTTTACTGTACAGTTCCTGCGGTTCGACCGGTTTTGTCACATAGGCATTCATACCCGCTTCCCTGGACTCCCGTATGCTTTCTTCAAACGCGTCCGCCGTCAGGGCAATGATCGGGACCAGCTGTGCATCCTTCCGCGGAAGTTTTCGTATCCGTCTGGCGGCTTCATAGCCGTCCATCACCGGCATGCGCAGATCCATAAGAACGGCGTCAAAACAGCCTTCCTCAGAAGCCGAAAATATTTCCAGGCCGGCTTTTCCGTTTTCAGCGGTTTCCACCAGCATTCCCTGTTCCTTCAGCAGCATAACGGCTATTTCGGTATTCATCTGATTGTCTTCGCATAACAGGATCCTTTTGCCTGCAAGGGTCCCCGCAGCCGCGTCATTCTCTCTTGCCTGATCCGGCTGCCTGTCTTCCGTACTGTAAGGTATCGTAACCTCTATACATGTGCCCTCATGCACTTTACTTGCGACTCTGATCGTCCCTCCCATCAGGTCCACGTAGCTTTTCACTATGGAGAGTCCCAGTCCGGTGCCGGGTTCCATGATCAGTTCGGATCTCTTTTCCTGTGCAAAAGGCTCATACATACGCTCCAGGAACTGTTCACTCATACCGATCCCGGTATCGCTGACTGTCAGAATATAGCAGCTGGCCGTTTCATTCCTCTTCTCCGAGCGGAGAGCGATGCTGACCGTTCCCCCTTTCGGTGTGTACCTGATAGCGTTTGAAATCAGGTTCAGCGCGATTTTCTGCACCTTCAGCTTGTCGCACCATACCGGAGAGGCGGTGTCGATATCAAAGTCCGTGTTGTACCGGATGTTTTTTAGCTCGGCCGAGGCCTTCAGTGCAACCGTTACAGCCGGTATCAGGTCGTCCGGCATGACCGCTTCCGCTTCGACCCGGGCCTTCCCGCTCTCTATCCTTGAAAGGTCCAGCGTATCATTGATAAGATCGCGCAGAAGCCTGCCCGACGTATCGACTTTCTGAAGAAGTTCCTGTTTTCTGGCCGGATCATTCTCTTTCAGCGCCAGCGACGTAAAGCCGAGCACACCGTTGAGCGGCGTACGCAGGTCATGGCTCATGCCGGAAAGGAATACGGATTTCGCCTCGTTGGCTTTATCCGCTTCCAGTTTTGCCTTTTCCAGGGCCGCGATCTGTTCCTGCTCTTTGAGATACGCGGCAGTGACGTCCTGCTGGATACAGAGCATTTCTCTCCGCTCATCATTCAGCCAGTTGAAAACGATCTGTTTCTTCAGCGGTCCACTGCCGTCGGAAGCATCGAGATAGTCATAGGCGATGATGCTTTGTCCTTTTTCCTCCAGCGAAGCTGCCAGCTTTTCCAGATCGCTTTCAGCCAGAAAGCCCTGTTTTCTTTCCGGAGCGATGTAGGTGCCCGCAAGAAGCTGCCTTACTGTCTCATAATCATATTTATTTCCTGTTGTGACATCCGTGCAGTCCCAGTTTTCGGTATGTATGATAAATGACTTCTCACTGACATCAATGATCCCGATAAAATCGCAGCTGGTAACGGAAAGTCGGCTGACGATCTCGTGCGTCCGTTTCTCCTCGGTAATATCTTTCGAAAAAGTGATCGCCTCGACGTCCCCCGTGCCGGGGTTCTGCATCAGCTGGGTAATGGTATGCACCCACATGATACCGCCCGTTGACGTTCTCACCGGGTAAGTCTTTTCAAGCTGCATTGTCCCGTTTTTAAACAGCGAAAGCAGCTTCGAGCAGACATATTCGTCCACTACCTCCCTGCGCAGTTTTTCATTGGCAATGGCCGATGCTGCCGCTTCAAAATGTTCATCGGCCGTCCTGCGTGTGAGAGATTCCGCGACCCCCGGATAAGGGCTGTAGGAACTGATAAACTCATTTTTGGTAATATTCAGCTGCGTACTGCTGACAATGTCCTTCAGATTTCCGGTCAGCTGTGCCCGCAGCCGGTTGTACTCAGCCTGCGCCATTTTCTGCTGTGTGATATTCTGTCCTATCCCATACGCCTTTACCGGCTTGTGGGCGGCGTCAAACACATTCATGTAAAAGATCCGCTCACACCGCGGTTCTTTCGCGGTATTCAGCTTGTACCAGACTTCGCAGGATGCCTCCGGTTCACCGGACTCTATCTTCCTGTACATTTCAAGAAAAACATCGACACTGGCGTCGTCGATGTAAGGTACCAGAGCCTGCGGCGCATTCTCGGTTATTTTAGGGAGCCCGAATTTCCGATAGTCATATTTCGTGAATTCATTTTCCGCCATGATGATGCGGTGGTTGATGAGATCGTATTCCCATACGACAAGTTTTGCTTCCTCAACGGCACTCTCATACATTCTGCGGATCTCATTCTTTGACTGCTCCGCTGCCTTGAGCGCATCGAGATCCGTGAAAGAGGCATAGTAGTAGGAAGTATCCCCTTTTCTGTATGCAAAACGGAACTGGTTGTTGACCCAGTGCAGATCACCGTCTTCCCCGATGATACGGTACGCGGCATTGCCCAGTTTCTGTATCCCATCCCTTACCTTGGTGAACTCATTCCAAAACAGATTGCGGTCTTCCGGTAAAAGCCAGCCCGTCGGATCAGGATCCATCCTCCGCCAGTATTCACGGCTCCCGTGGTGCAGCTCATAGAACCCGTTGTTGGCATATTCCATCCTTATATTTTCGCCGCAGCATGAAAAAACAGCCACGCCGCCCGGCACGCTTCCGATGACGGAATTCATCTCATCTTCGCGCGTCTCCAGCATCTTCTGCCTGCTGACCAGGGCATCGACATTATAATAGGCGGCAAAAAAGCGTTCCGTCCTGTCATCCAGTGAAACATGATTTGCCCGTATTCCGATCCAGATATAGTCACCGGATCCGTTCAGAACACGAAAACGTATGTCAAAAAGGCGTTTTTCGCGGACAGAGGAATTGGCTTCCTCCAGCAGTTTTACCAGATCCTCCGGATGTATAGCACGCGCTGCAGCATTTCCGAAATAGCAGCTGCGGTCCTCACGCCTCGATCCGATCATCTGGTAATAACCGTCGTTCAGATATTTCATCTCGATAATATTGTCTTTCAGATCATAGACACCGACCCCTGAGGGTATCCGGTTCAGTGCCTCATGATCCGTGATCATCCCGTTGTGGTTGCCCGGCTCAGCCATGCGGTTTCTCCCTTCCCTGACATTTACATTTATTGCCGATTTTATTTTACACCAACTGCTGCGTGGGACGCACTGTCTAAGTTACATGTTCGTTTTGCCTTCCTGGACTGCCCGGGCGAAGTTCATCTGCTAAAAGTAGATCTCATACCGCTTTTCAGGATACAGTTTCCGCAGCGGATAATTATCGTATGTGCGTTTCCAGAAACTTGCGTGCCCGTTGCTGGTGCCATCCTCCATGTCCGGATCAAAGATGTACCAGCCGTCCGTATCATAAACCATGGGCCATCCGTGCGGCGCTACGGTGCCTCTTCTCGAAAGAGAATCGCACTTGCCCGTGATCATCACGGATTCAAAGCCCAGATCTTTTGCAAGATAGGCAAAGGCAGAGGAAAACCTGAAGCAGTTGCCGCGCCCCGAGGTCAGTATCTGCAACGCGTAGGACGGCGTGAAATCTCCTGACGGTATCTGTGAATTTCTTTTATAGCCGCAGGCCTTCATCTCCCAGTCATATACTGCACGCAGTTTCTGCTCTTTGCTCATATCCGGCGTTGTCACCGAAGCGATGATCCTGTCACATTTCTGCCTGAGTGCCGCGCGATCCCGGTCCTCCGTCACCGGCTGTGTGCTGTCTGTACCGACCGGAACAGCCCTGCCTTCCGCCAGGAACTGATATGTCTCATGATCCAGGGTATATGTACCTGTCCGGATGTATCCATCCGGGTCTATATAATACTCATGACCTCCGAAGGAAAGCCAGCTGTCTTTGGCGCTGCTCCCGTCCGCCAGTTTCCAGCCTATACCCCCGCTCTCCTCCTCAAAACCCGCTCCGGGTGTGAGACCGATGATCGGCGTACCCTGGGAAGCCGATGCCGCATTGACCGGCACACCTGCCGCCATAACCATCGCCGAAAGCAATGCTGCCAAAACACCGAAAGTCCTGGATCTGTCTTTGATATGCATGGAATTTCTCTTTTCTGCAATGTGCCGTCAGGGCACCCGCTTCATAACCGTCGGTATTGCGACTCTACTGGGATACCGTCGCGAGTTTCTTGGTAATATGTGCGATAACCTTTGCCCTAAATGATCCTTACTTTTTTAATATACCACAGACAGCAGTTGTTATTTGAATTAATATAACTTATCGGATTTGCAGTTTGGCATTGTGAGTTACAATAGATATCGTTAAGTCATCGGACTCGCTGTAAGTCCGGGAAAGGTCCTGAAATGAGAAATCATAACAATAAGTCGCAGAGATCCAACCCTGCTGTCGCTGCAATCGCTTCTGTCGCTCTTGCTGCAGCAATTTTCACAACCGGCTGCGGCGGTGATACGGTTCCTGCTCAGACTGGTACTGAAAGTACATCCGTCAACGCAACCGCGGCTGTATCAAACGTCAGTGAAACAGCTGCAGACGCAAATGAAATCACGACTGAAGAAAGTGCCGCCACCTCATCCGCCGTTACCGCATCCGGTTCGCTTCCGGCTGATACAAAAAAGGAAGATACCGCGGCTGCAGCGGAGACGGCTGCTTCCGCTGATAATCCGGCGGAGACAGCTGCAAAAGCTGAGACGGCAAAGACACAGACAGCGGCATCCTCGAAAAAAGCCAAAACTTATCTGAGCGAACTGACAGGTGAAGCGATCAGTAAGTCCCTGATCAAGCAGCGTCCTATTGCTGTCATGATCGACAACGACCAGACAGCCCTTCCGCACTATGGCTTGTCAGAAGCAGATGTCGTTTACGAAATGATGAACAGTACCGCCAACAACAGAATCACAAGACTCATGGCGCTCTACAAAAACTGGACATCCATCAAGCGTATCGGTTCCGTCCGCAGCACACGTCCTACCAATGTGATGCTCGCCTCAGAATGGAACGCTCTTCTCTGCCACGACGGCGGTCCCTACTATAATAACCAGTATTTCAAATATGGCTGGGCTGAACATATTTCCGGGATCTTCGGACGCATAAACAATGGCAAGGCCCATGAATTTACAGAGTACGTGCTCACCGGAGACGTTGCAAAAGGAGCCAGGGCTAAGGGCTACAGCACAAATTACGACAAATACCGGAACACAGACAAAACACACTTCAACTTTGGAAAAGTCAGTTTTGGAAAGGACGCAGCCCCCGCAACAAAGATCAGTCTTCCGTTCCCCCACAACCAGTCGAAGCTGATCTACAACAGCGGAAAATATGATTACTACGAATACGGCAGCCTGCATAAGGACGCCGAAGACGGAAAGAAAACGTCTTTCACAAATGTGATCCTGCAGGACACTGAATTCAGTCAGCTCGATAAGAACGGCTATCTTATTTATAACTGTATCGGCCTTGGTGTGGGCTACTATGTTAACGGCGGCAAATGTATCCCGGTCACATGGGCGAAGGCAAAGGAAACAGATATCACAAGATATTATGATCTGAGCGGAAAAGAGATCACGATTGCCCCGGGAAAGACATATATCGCACTTGTTCCTTCCGATGTCTGGTCAAACCTGAAGTTTAACTGAAATTCTGTTTTATATTTATCGCTTTATCCATCAGCTTCATCATCGGCCTGCAGATTTTTTTGGAAAGCAGACCCACAAACACTGCTGCTGCAACTGTGCCTTCTCTCACACCCAGCAATGTGCCTTTTGCTGTGATCCCGATCAGGACTGCCGATCCTACCAGAATGCCATCAAAACACATTTTCATATCACCGAATTTTACAGGAACAACTTTGCAAATAGCCAGCACAAGTCCCTCGCCTGCCAAAGTTACGACATTTGCCGTAACTTCCATGCTGACACCTACAGCAACCATTACGATCCCCATTGCGCATAAAAACCATTGCATCGGATAAGATGAATATGACACTCCGCCCAGCAGCCAAACCGCAAAATCTGTCATAAAGCCAAAAATAAAGGCTACCGGCAGCTGCATTAATTGAATGAACTGATACCTCTTTCCAAGGATCAAAACCTGTAAAAGAATAAACACGCAGTGCATGACTATCGTTGCCTCGCCCACAGTGATCGGTGCAATCAGGCTTATCACATATGGAACGCTGGAAATAGGGGATGTGCCAAGGTTTGCCTTAATGGAAAATGCGACGCCAAAAGACATTACAAATAAACCTGCTCCAAGGAACAGGTATCTTTTAAAATATTCAATTTTCATAAATGCTTCCTTCCTTTCAAATCATATTGTCTTGTCGAAAGGCCGGAAGCATAATGAAATCTCTTGAAAATGCTTATACACAAAGAGCCGGGGATTGAAACACCGGCTCTTTGTTATACTGCGAGCTTTGTTCACGCTTATTACACGATTCGATAAAACTTTTCTGAATTGCAGGAGAACTTTCATGCTGTGAAACTCTTTGTAAATTAACGTCTGAATATCGTCAAAATGAGCCTTTTTCGGCATCTGTGAAGTCTTCGTCCTCTAAGTCGATCCCGATATGGATATAATCAATCGGCATCTGATCAAGTTTGGACAAGAGGACAATCGTCTCCACGTTCGCAGTATACGGGAACTGGTCGATGCACACAGCCTTGCGCAGGGTATAGCCCGCTTCCTGTATCGCAGCCAGATCCCTTGTAAGGCTCGTCGGCTTGCAGGAAATATAGAGAATGCAGCGTACGCCGTAAGACAGAATGCGCGGCAGCGCCTTGGGATGGATCCCGTCACGGGGCGGGTCAAGAATGATCAGGTCCGGCTTGTCTGTAATTTCATCCAGCACCTTCAGCACATCGCCTGCTATGAATTCGCAGTTGCCGATGCCGTTGACGGAAGCATTTCTGCGCGCAGCCTCAACGGCCTCTTCCACGATCTCGACGCCGATCACTTTGCGTGCGACGGGAGCCACCAGCTGTGAGATCGTGCCGGTGCCGCTGTACAGGTCGTACACAACCGGCAGCTGCCCCTGCGGCTGATTCTGCGGCTGGTCCTCCATGCATTCCTTCAGGTATCTGCGGGCCGTGTCATAGAGCACTTCGGCGCCGTAACTGTTCGTCTGAAAAAAGGAAAAAGGCGTGACCGTGAAGGTAAGGCCCAGCAGCTCTTCCGAAAAACAGTCTGTACCCCAGAGAACCTCCGTCCCCTGGTCTTCGATCGTATCGGACAGAGAATCGTTACGCGTGTGCAGGATCCCGGCCAGTTTCCCGGAAAGCGGCAGCGCGCGGATCAGGCTGCACCACTGCGAAACTGCATCGCTGTGTTCTTCCTGCGAGGTCGTGACCAGGTCGACCAGCATTTCGCCGGTGTGCGCCGCCTGGCGCACGAGCAGGTGACGCAGGTATCCGGTATGCGCCATCCTGTGGTAAAAAGTGATCTCTTTCCGGTCGAACATTTCGCCGAAAAAATTCTGCGTGGCCACAAGTACCGCGCGCTGGTCCGCGCCGGCTATCACACAGTCGGCCGCCGATACCAGATCAAAATTGCTCCCGCGCCTGTGCAGGCCCAGGACCAGCGGTCCGCCTTTGTAACCATCCCCGAACGTAAATTCCATTTTGTTGCGGTATCCGAATTCCACAGGACTTTTCAGGATGCCTTCAAAAACATAAGACCTGCCGCAGACTGCGGCATCCAGCAGGCTTTTCACCTGCGCCGCCTTCAGCCTGCATTCCTCTTCGACCGGCAGGTTCAGCCAGGTACAGCCTCCGCAGGTCCCGAATTGCGGGCACGGCGCAGGCCGTTCTGTCGGCGACGGCTCGAGCAGCCGCTGCATGGTTCCCTCGGCCCTGTCCTTGTATTTCTTGGTGATCCGCACTTCCAGCTTCTGTCCGGGTGCACAGTTCTTCACCGTAACGGGCAGACCTTCCACATGCATGATCCCGCGGTTAGGATAATTTACTTTTTCAATAATGCCGCTAACGATATCGCCTTTTTTCAAATCTCTGCCCTGCCTGTCCTGCGAAGGCATGAATTAAGGCGAAACAGCATCAAGCCGCTTCGCCTCATGTTTCTCAGACAGATCGCTGTCTGCTTATGCCTTTTCTGTCGCTTCCCTGACCGCATCTTTTACCGCATCGCCGGTGGGATCTTCCTCATCTTCGTCGCTTTCAAATTCCTCGTCTTCATCGTCATCGTAGTCGTCGAAATAATCCGGTGTCATAAACCGGAAAACCGCATATGCGATAAGCGCAACCACAGCAACGCCGCCGATCACGGCGAGAAGCACTACCAGCGGATTGGTCTTGCTGTCTTTCTTTCCGAGAATATCTCCCAGTTTACTCATCTCGATCAGATCTTCCATCTTGTCCTTTGACATATCAAACACCATCCTTTCCGGTACTTTTCCGTCTCCGGAGCCTTATCGCAAGTTTAGCATGAAAGGCGCTGCAATTCCACACTTTCCGGCAAATTCCCTGCGGTACTTCCTGCGGCAGATCACAGTGCAGCGCTATACCCGTCAGACGTCCCTTCAGACTCTGAATTCGGCTGCGTGTTTACCCGTGGCTGCAAAAACATCCGCATCCGTCATCATTTCAACAAGCGCCAGGAAATCTGTTTTGCGTTTCCAGCCAAGCTTCTGCTCTGCCTTGGAAGGATCGCCCCAGAGAAACTCCACTTCGGCCGGGCGGTAGAAACGCGGATCCACGTCCACCAGAAGCTTCCCTGTTTTGGCACAGTAGGCTTTTTCCTGCGCACCGGTGCCTTCAAAACGAAGTTCGATGCCTACGGCCCGGAATGCGGCGATCACAAATTCCCGCACGGTATGCGTCTCGTTGGTCGCCAGCACATAGTCGGAAGGGTTCTCCTGCTGCAGGATGCGCCACATGCCCTCGACATAATCTCCGGCGAAGCCCCAGTCTCTCTTGGCATCCATGTTGCCGAGCGACAGATGATCCTGCCTGCCGGCCAGTATATTTGCAATGGCAAGCGTGATCTTCCTGGTCACGAAGTTGATGCCGCGGCGGGGAGATTCATGATTGAAAAGGATCCCGTTGCAGGCAAACATCTTGTACGACTCCCGATAGTTTACCGTGATCCAGTAGGAATACAGTTTTGCCACTCCGTATGGGCTCTTCGGATAAAACGGCGTTTTTTCGCTCTGCGGCGCAGTCTCCGGGATGCCGCCGAAAAGCTCCGATGTGGAGGCCTGATAAAAACGTGCGTTCCCCGCATAGGAACGGATCGCCTCGAGCAACTTGATCGTGCCGACACCGGTCGCTTCCGCCGTATATTCCGGCACTTCAAAGGATATGCCCACGTGAGACTGGGCTGCCAGATTGTATACTTCATCCGGCTGGATCCCGCGCACCAGGCTGTTCAGATTGCTGGTATCCGTCATGTCGCCGTAATGCAGAAAAAAGGTCCTGCCGTTCACTTCCGATTCCAGAATATGGTCGATCCGGGAGGTATTGGGAAGAGAATTCCGGCGCATGATACCGTGCACTTCATATCCCTTCTGAAGCAGAAGTTCCGAAAGATAGGAACCGTCCTGCCCCGTTACGCCTGTGATCAAAGCCTTTTTCTTATCGTTCATTTCTACCTCCATAGACCTGTTTATTCATTTATACCATCCGGTGGTGAATGCGGCAAGTCCGCGCCGAACCGGGCCCTAAGTTCTGCGTCGAAACGGGCCTTAAGTTCTGCGCCGCACCGGACGCGGATGGATTCCCTCTGTCCTTACACAAATCCTGTCCGTAACATAAGCCGAATACGGCAGCATCATCAGAAAATACGGAAGCACATAGCGGGCACGTGCCTCCCACAGAAGGCTGAACAGCATGCCGCCGATACATACGACGAGCAGGAGGTCGGGAACGATCTCAAATTTCCGCCGGACCAGCCGGTACACTGTATACAGCAGCAGCGTAAGATAAATGTAGGACTGATAATAGTTCATGAAAACATCCAGTTGGCTGCGCCCTGCCCCATAATAGACATAATCCGCGATCCCCGTCGGCGGTTCCGCAAAGAAATTGTTCTGTACCAGTGCCTGGTACATGGGGGTGCTCCACTGGCTCGCAAATTTGCTGAGGAAAAAGTCCTTCGCATAGCCCGGATTTGCCCGGAAGTACGCTATCCTGCCCTGCAGATCCGCTTTTGCCGTTTCAGATGCGGTGTCAGGATCATAGCCGCTGTCCTCGTAGGTATGGATGTTGTAGCCGTTGTACCATCCGTTGTATTCGTACCCCTCCTGTGAACCCATCGTGACCCAGAGAATGGAAGGCATAGCCTTGCTGTCCTCCGGAACATAGCGCTCATATGCCAGCGTGATCGCTTTCGCCGTAAGGAAATATCCGAGGAAGAATGCAGCCATCATTACCGGGATCTTCCAGGACCTGCGTGAAAACACCAGTACACCCAGACAGATCTCCATTGCAATAAGAAACAGGATCGTGTTCATGCGCAGCTGGATCGCCAGTCCGATGATCAGTGAAGTCAGTACGCACAGCCAGGGGCGGAACTTCACGAGCAGTTCCAGCATGCCCCAGATGGCGCATGAGATCAGGCCGAGCGAAAGCAGATCTCCATACACAAAAGGAATGTAAATATAAAGGGGAAAACAGCACGCAAGCATGAGCTGATAAATATTCGCCGCACGCGGACTTTTCCAGAGCAGCTTTATGATGTGCCGTCCCGAAAGTGACAGCAGGATCGGTGAGATCACATTGAAATACTGGAAGGATTCGTAATGGTCGTACCCGAAGATCTGCAGAAACGCCCGCAGCAGTGTGACCATGCCCAGCTGCTGCCGGTATACGCCGAGATAGCCGCCCTTCTGCAGCGAATCAAAAATACCGTGCTTCATGTTTTGCGCACACACCACGATATCCAGCTGGTCCGCCTGGGGCGCCGTATGAGAGAAACGCACCCAGAGTACGCCGAAGACACCCATCGCTGCCAGGACCGCTGCCGAAAACAGCTTCGAATCCCGCGCCAAAGCTTTCCGCAGCAGCCAGAACACTGCGAGGATCAGCAGGAATGCAAGGAAATGAAAAGGGATAAGATCGGACGTGTATTTCGGCACCTGGGAATCCGCCTGATCCAGGGTCGGCGTGATCCAGCTGCTGCTGACCGCCATCCAGGAAAGGGCAGCCATGGCGACTGCCGCAATCACCAGGATCACGGCCGAACAGATCTTTTCAAACAGACACGGTGTGTCAGAGTTCCTCTGTGGAAGCAAACGGATCGAACCTCGCTTTCTCTGTCTTCAGGCGATACATATTGCAGTCCGCCGCCTTGAGGAGCGCTTCCCAGGTCCAGTCCTGCCCGATCTCTTCGGTAGAACTCGTCCCGTATGTAAAATCGAACGGAAAGCGCGTCGTCTCCGAAGTATAGCATATTTTGCGCATTTCCTGGTAACAGCAGTGCATGCGGAGCTCAAACTGCTCCTGCGACATGCCGCAGACGACGATGAGGAACTCATCTCCGCCGTATCGGATCACCAGACATTCGTGATTCTTTTCGCGGGAATCAAAATGCAGTTTCCAGAAACCACCGACATCCTTCAGAACCTGGTCGCCGGCTGAGTGTCCGTACCGGTCATTGATCGTCTTAAAGTCGTCCATATCGAGAAAAGCCAGGTTGACCGTTGTTTCGGTATCGTGGCAGCATTGCAGGGAAGGCAGAAAACTCTCTTCCAGAAATCGCCGGTTGTAAACACCCGTAAGCGGATCCGTGATAAGGCTCTGGTTGTAGTTCATAATGAGATGCCCGATCCTGTCCTGCTGATCGGAGTCCATATAAAGACCGTTCGTCACGTCCTTTACGAACTCCGCCACACCGGACATGCCGTCGATCTCAATGTAACTGGACTGCACCCAGTAGGTATGGCCTTTCATGATCTCCATTTTATAGGCCGTGCCTTTTGTCTGTTTCGCGCGCAGGGAAGTGCAGTTCTCGCATCTTTCGCACTTGCCCCAGATCGCATGGCAGGTCGTCGCTGTCTCAATGCCGTTTTTCCCGTTTTCTCCCTGCAGAACGATGCGTTTCTCCGGATCCACGATCCGCACTACATCGTTGTTTTCCTTCATGGCCGCAAGAAATTTTCCCGCTTCCTCACTTGTATATGCTGTCTTCAAGTTGTTTTCTCTCCCTGCAGTTCTGCCTAATATGGCATATCCTGCATTTTGCTTCGGAATTCAATGATCGGCAGGTCGCCCTGTACAAGGTTTTCATTGCCCCGCAGCGTACTTCTCTTCGGCAGCTGCGTCAGGACCACGCGCCTGTCCTGATGCAGGATCACACTGTTTGCCGCATTTCCCAACGCGCCCATAAGCTGGGTCAGGACAGGCGCCGTCAGGAATTTATGATAAAACCGCATGTAGATCATCGTGTTTGCATCGTCCACCGGAGCAAATGCCGCCACGATCCGCAGTTTATCGGAGACCCGGTTCTGCCAGAGATTCGGCATCTGCAGCTGCAGGCTGAACAGTTTCTCATAGTCCGCGATCTCTTCCGGCGTTTCCGGCTTCTGCCCGCTGTCCAGGCTGTTTTTCACATAATACGTCATGCGCAGGCCCGACCACTTTACGACCGGCCCGTTCACCAGCGACTTGTTGCCGCGTCCGATCGTCGTCCCATGGACGAACGGAAGATGCACCACATCCAGCTGGTTCTCTATTGCCCTGCTGTAGTGCACATTCCAGTTTTCCCAGAATTCACCGTAGTCAAAACCGCTCTCCAGTTCTTCAAAAAACGGGATCTCCGGCAGTTTTTCCACGGGCTCGCCGTACCAGATCCAGATGAAGCCGTGCGCCTCGCGCGCCTCATAGGAAGCCACCCGGAAATTATCAGGCACAGGTGTGTTCCTGCCGTTGGCGGGAATGCATACCACCCTGCCGTCCGAAGCATATTCAAAGCCGTGGAACGGGCAGACAACGCGGCCGCCTGCTGTTTTGCCGCATGCAAGCGAAGCACCTCTGTGGCAGCATTTGTCCGCGATGCAGCCGATCCGGCCGCCGGCTTCCCTCCACAGGACCAGTTTCATGGAAAGCCGCGTGACACCGACCGGGCGGTCCTTCTTCAGCTGTTTTGACGATAGAATCGCATACCACTGTCCTGCTGCCATAAACTACCTCCGCACTGATAAAGTCTATTTCTCGTTACCGGAAAATCAAAACCGTATCGGCCGATGGCCTGAATAAATCATAAATCCGAATGGACGGCCGTTCAATCCCATTTTCACGAACCGCAGAGTCTGTGGATCTCCCGGCTGAAAGTTGCTTCTTTCTGTAAGACTTTTTGATTTG
This sequence comes from Lachnospiraceae bacterium, assembly GCA_022652545.1. GTDB lineage: Bacteria > Bacillota > Clostridia > Lachnospirales > Lachnospiraceae > CAG-791. The sequence continues at coordinate 115,214 of JALCRM010000001.1, read as the reverse complement.
CGCTGCCATGACGGAAATTTAAATGTATAATAGAAAATATTATTTTATCTTCATGCAATCCTCGGGGGGTGCTGAATGAAAAAAAGAGTGGGAAAGAAAGCGGCGATCATTCTCGCCGCTGCGTTCGCGTTAACATCCGTGCCGCTGCCGGTATATGCGGAGGAAGGTGATACTTCCGGTACGGAGACCTCGTCTCAGGAACTTCTGACCGAAACCGTTTCTTCCGAATCTTCTTCCGGATATTCTTCCGAATCCTCTGCTTCCGAAATTTCAGCCGTTGATACCGGGGCGGAGAATTCCGCGTCGACAGCCTCTGTTTCATCATCAGCCGGTTCTTCCATCGCCACAGATTCCGAAAACGCCTCGGAAAGCGCATCGGAGGGTGTCTCCGGGAGTTCCGCGGAGAGCACTTCGGAAAGTGCGTCCGAAAGCACTTCCGAAGAGGCCTCCGAAGACGCCTCTTCTGCGGCCTCAAAGCCTGCCGCAAGCGACACTTCCGCGACAGAAGCCACGGAAGAATTCAGCATCTCCTATGACGGAAACGCCGATGGCGTCGATGCCGTACCTGAAAAGCAGACCGTCGCGAAATCGGCAACCGATGAAAAAACAGAAACCGACATATCTTCTCTCGTGCCGACGCGCGACGGCTATACGTTCCTTGCCTGGAATACGCAGAAAGACGGAAGCGGCGAGGAATACAAGCCCTCTGCCTCTGTTTCCCTCACGGAAGACATCACCCTCTATGCACAGTGGGAAGAAAACAGACAGGAAGCTGTCCTGTCCGGAAACTGCGGCGACGGCCTTACCTGGTCGTACGATCCGGATGCCAACACCCTGACCATCAGCGGAACAGGCGATATGTACGATTTTGCGCCGGAACAGGCTGCGGAGTCAGATACAAATGAAAGCACCGCCAGCGACCCGTCTGTCCCCTGGAGTGCCTTCAGGACTGAGATCGAAACGATCACTCTTCCCGATGAGATCACTTCCATCGGGCGATACGCCTTCGAAGGCTGCAGCAGCATTGCCTCCGTATCGCTTGAAGAGGGCGTAAGGAGCATCGGTGACCATGCTTTCGAGGGCTGTGAAAGACTTTCCAAAATACGCATTCCTGCAAGCGTGTCCGAGATCGGCAGCAACGCCTTTGCGGAAAGCGGCAGTTCCGATACCCCGCTCGAGGGCCTTACGATCTGCGGCTATACCGGTTCCGAGGCTGAAGAGTACGCCAATGACAAGGGCATACCTTTCCAAAGTCTCGGCGTCTATATCAGCAGGGACAGAAGTTCTCTTCCCTATACGGACCTCAATGAAAATGCCTGGTACATGCCGAGTGTGAGAAAAGTAGTGGAGAAAGGCCTCATGACCGGAACTACCCCCACGACATTCGGACCGGATAAAAGCATTACAAGAGCCATGTTTGCCGCTATCCTCTATCGGCTGGAAGGGCGTCCTGACGTCAGCTACTCGGAGATCTTCAGCGATGTGCCGGACGGCAAATACTATTCTCTCGCTGTGACATGGGCCAGTAAAAACGGGATCATCGCAGGCACCGGCTCCGGGAAATTCAGCCCTGACAGCAACATCACCAGGGCGCAGATGGCGGCGATCATGTACCGGTACGCCACCTACAAAGAGTCCGATATCGGTGAATATGCTCCGATATACAATTACCCCGATATGACGGATGTACGTCCTTTTGTCAAGAGGCCGCTCAGATGGGCCGTATACTTCAAAGTCCTCACAGGTAAAAAGCAATCGGGGACCTATTACCTCTGCCCGAACAATGATGCGACCAGGGCTGAATGTGCTGCCATTATCGTAAGGTATACCGAAAACATTCAGGTCTCCGGCACAACGATCAATGTGACGGATTCTCCGTACAATGCGGTTGCAAATGACGATAAGGACGACACGGATGCAATCAGGCGGGCAATTAATTCTCTTAACATAAGCAGCGGACAGGATACGGTCTACATACCCTCCGGTACTTTCAATATCAGCCTCAGCGATAATGGCGGCAAAACGGGCATTTTTCTCAGGACCGGTGCCCGCCTGATCATGAATTCTTCCACAATTCTAAAAGTATCCGGTTCTTCAAAAGATGACTACCAGGTGCTCAGGGTAAGCGGCGGAATAGACAATGTCATCATAAGCGGCGGTACACTGATCGGAGAACGGTACATCCACGAAGGAACAAGCGGTGAGGGCGGAATGGGCGTCAACATCTACGACAGCACAAACGTCACCATAGCCGACATGACGATCACGAAAAACTGGGGAGACGGTATTTTCGTCGGATCTGTCAGCGACGGCGACACCATGTACGGCTGCGACGGCATCACGATCGACAACTGCAAGCTTGAGGATAACCGCAGATCCAATATTTCCATCGTCGATGGCGACAATGTCACCATCAACGACTGCACAATGACCTGTATGATAAATACGAGTGAAAGTGTGGCGCCGCGATGTAACATCAACATTGAACCAAATGACACCGGCGAAGAAGATCTTTCATTACGAACTGTTCCAAGTGACCAGGTCTGCAATAACATTACAATACAATATACGACAATTTACGGTGATGTCGGTCACACGGATGGACAATTTTTCTGTTTCCGCTCACAGCACAACCCTGATAATGTCGATTATATAACTTCAAAAAATCTACAGGTCAGGCACTGTTCTATACACGGTGACAGCGGTACATATTCGACACTAAATTCCACTATTTCTGACACGAATTTTTATAATAAAGGCGGAAAACTTATCTATCGTCCCGGACAAACAGAAATAACCCATTGTAATTTCAACGATGGTTATGGGCAAGAAGAAGCAGCATGGAGATAAATCTCCATCTTCACATATTCTCAATAGCAGTGATCCGGCCGTGTAAACGGCCGGATCATTTATTTAACTGTGAACTTTTCGGTTCATCGCAGCTATAACGAGAATTTGAATGTATAATAGGAAACATTGTTTTGTCTTCAACACAATCGGGAAGATATCGAATGAAGAATCTGATAGCTGAAAAAGCGGCTCTTATGCTGGCCGCTGCAATTGTCTTAACATCCGTGCCGCTGCCGGTATACGCAGAAGAAGGCGACGCTCCCGTAATTTCAGCCGCTGAACCCGCAGCGGAGAGCTCCGCGTCCTCAGCCTCAGCAACTTCCGTTCCGTCCTCGGCCGGTTCTTCCATAGGCAGCCCTGAAAACGCCTCTGAAGGTGCCTCGGAAAGTGCGTCCGGGAGTTCCGCGGAGAGCGCTTCGGAAAATGCCTCCGACAGCACTTCGGAAAGTGCGTCCGAAAGCACTTCCGAAGAGGCCTCTTCTGCGGCCTCAACGCCTGCCGCAAGCGACACTTCCGCGACAAAAGCCACGGAAGAATTCAGCATCTCCTATGACGGAAACGCCGACGGCGTCGATGCCGTACCTGAAAAGCAGACCGTCGCGAAATCGGCAACCGATGATAAAACAGAAACCGACATCTCTTCTCTCGTGCCGACACGCGACGGCTATACGTTCCTTGCCTGGAATACGCAGAAAGACGGAAGCGGCGAGGAATACAAGCCTTCCGCTTCTGTTTCCCTCACAGAAGACATCACCCTCTATGCACAGTGGGAAGAAAACAAACAGGAAGCTGTCCTGTCCGGAAACTGCGGCGACGACCTTACCTGGTCGTACGATCCGGATGCCAACACCCTGACCATCAGCGGAACAGGCGACATGTACGATTTTGTGCTGGAACAGGCTGCGGAGTCAGATACAAATGAAAGCACCGGCAGCGACCCGTCTGTCCCCTGGAGTTCTTACCGCACTGAGATAGAAACGCTTTCTCTTCCTGACGGGATCACTTCCATCGGGCGATACGCTTTCGAAGGCTGCAGCGGCATTGCCTCCGTATCGCTTGAAGAGGGCGTAAGGAGCATCGGTGACCATGCTTTCGAGGGCTGTACAAGGCTTGCCAGAATACGTATCTCCGCAAGCGTGTCCGAGATCGGCAGCTGTGCCTTTGCGGAAAGCGGCAGTTCCGATACCCCGCTCGAAGGTCTTACGATCTGCGGCTATACCGGTTCCGAGGCTGAAGAGTACGCCAATGACAAGGGCATTCCTTTTCAAAGTCTGGGAGTCTGTATCAGCAGGGACGGCAGTTCTCTTCCCTATACAGACCTCAATGTAAATGCCTGGTACATGCCAAGTGTGAGAAAAGTAATTGAGAAAGGCCTCATGACCGGAACTTCCGCTACGACATTCGGGCCGGATAAAAACATTACAAGAGCCATGTTTGCCGCGATCCTCTACCGGCTGGAAGGGCGTCCCGCCGTCAGCTATTCGGAGATCTTCAGCGATGTGCCGGACGGCGAATACTATTCTCTCGCTGTGACATGGGCCAGTGAAAACGGGATCATCGCAGGCACCGGCTCCGGAAAATTCAGTCCTGACGACAACATCACCAGGGCACAGATGGCGGCGATCATGTACCGGTACGCCACCTACAAGGGATCTGATATCGGTGAATATGCTCCCATATACAATTACCCGGATATGCCGGATGTACGTCCCTTTGCCAGAAGGCCTCTCAAATGGGCCGTATACTTCAAAGTCCTCACGGGAAAAAACAAGTCGGGGACCTATTACCTTTGCCCGAACAATGATGCGACCAGAGCGGAATGCGCTGCCATTATCGTTAGGTACACCGAAAATATTCAGGTCTCCGGGACGACGGTCAATGTGACGGACTGCGGTGCAGTCGCAAATGACGGCGAAGACGACACGGCAGCTTTTGGTCGGGCGATCGAAAAACTGTTTACGACGGGCAGCGACCTGGATACTGTCTACGTGCCCTCCGGTACCTTCAATATAGACCTCACAAACAGCAAAGTCGGCATTTATCTGAAGAGCAATGCACGGCTTATCATGAATTCTTCCGCAATACTGAAAGTGAACGGCACCTCGAGGGAAGATTATCAGGTGATCAAAGCAAGCAACATGAACAATGTCATCATAAGCGGCGGCACACTGATCGGAGAACGGTACATCCACGAAGGAACAAGCGGTGAAGGCGGAATGGGCATCAATCTCTATGACAGCACAAACGTCACCATTGCCGACATGACGATCACCAAAAACTGGGCAGACGGCATTTATCTAGGATCTGTCAACGATGATGACACACTGTATGGCTGTGACAATATCACGATCGACAACTGCCGTCTTCAGGATAACCGTCGGACCAACGTCTCCATCGTCGATGCCGACAATGTCACCATCAATGACTGTATCATGCATTCGAGTGACGGCGTGGCACCGCAGTGCAATATCAACATTGAACCCGATGACAACGGTGCTGCTGAGATGAAGGACAGAGCCGTCCAGAGCGACCAGGTCTGTAAAAACATCACGATCCAGTATTCAACGATCTATGGGGAAACCAACAGCTATTCCGGACAATATTTCTGCTTCCGGTCTCAGTACGCCCCGACCAACGTAAATTACATTACCTCGGATAATCTGAAGGTCCGGCACTGTGCGATCCATGGAGACTGCGGCAACTACTCGACAACCAACGCTTCCATTTACGACACGGATTTTTACGGAGAAGACGGGACTTTCTACGACGGACACAGTACAGACCTGTCCGGCTGCACATTCCATGATAATTACTGCAAGTACACGATATACTGGTGAAGCAGATGTGCCGGAATGCCGGACCAGGGATCTAAAATAACGATCCGGGGCCGAAGCTTTCGGGAAGAAGCTCAGACAGTTTCATTATTTTCCAGTTTTCAGGAGACTTTACCAAAATCACCGTCATGCGTTCAGGATCGCAGAATTCCCGCAGCACCTGCCTGCAGATACCGCAGGGCGGGCAAAAGGATGCGGGCTGTTTTTCCTGTTCCGGTCCTCCTGCAATGGCGATCGCCGTGATCGTGCGCGTCCCTTCGGAGACAGCTTTGAACACAGCCGTCCGCTCGGCGCAGTTGGAGGCACCGTAACTGGCGTTTTCGATATTGCAGCCGCTGTAGACCGTACCTTCCGCGGAAAGCACCGCGGCGCCGACTGCAAAGTGCGAATATGGGGCATAGGCCGCTTCTCTCGCCCTCAGTGACGCTTCGGCAAGTGTGCGTATCCGGGCCTGCGAAAGATCCTCAGCCATGTACATACCTAGCATTGTATTCTGCGTTGATCTCTGAAATTTCCTTTTCACCGTCGATATACGGCTGGTACATTTCGAACGGACTTCCGCCGCCAAGCCAGCAGGAGGAACAGTTCTCGCAGCCCTTCCCGCCGCAGTCCAGCGAGCCTGCGATGATCTTCTCCCGCTCTTCTCTGGTAGTATCTTTGATCAGAAAACTTTTCATATGGGCCTTTCTGAAACTTTCTTTAAAATCATATTTTATCAGAAGTGATGCGCTCCTGCAATTTGGCATATACTTCCGTATACCGTTTCGTCGGAACAGGAATGTAACTTCCATCATGCATCTCCAGACCGTTCCTTGAAAGAATACGCACATAACGGCAGTTGACGATATAACTGCGGTGCACCTGGATGAAAGGACTGTTTTGCTCGTCCGTGCGTATTGTTTTTATGAAATCTTTCCATTCAATGTAAGCTTCGATGTCAAGACTGGCAGTGCGTATACGGGTGTTGTGATCACGCGCTTCTGCAAATTCAATATCACGCAGAGCAATGCTGTATTCTTTATCATCCATGGCGCGGACGGCGATCGCGTTCCGTCTCTTCTGCACTTCAACAGCCTCTCCGGTCTTAGCCGGAGCAGTTTTTCTTGTCGAAACGGTTTCCTTTACCGATACCGCTTTGTCCATATACGGAAGTGATCCTCCCAGTACGGAATCATGAACATGCTCAATATAATAAAAACTGCCGGTCTGCTTCCAGACAATGGTTATACGTATCACATAGTGTTTATCGGGTTCGTTTTTGCATTCCAGTGCACACGTTCCGCCCAGCACACAGATATGATTTTCCTGACAGAGCGGGTAAAGAGAAAATTCCGTCAGTCTGCACGGGATCGGCGGATATTTCCGTATACAGTTCATGACAAATTCCCGGCCGCTGCAGTAATTCTCATCACGTATCCCGATCCACAGCGCATCTGCCGCTATTCTGTCATATAGATAATCAAAATCACCGGAACAGTAATGAAGGACGCATTGGCGGCTCTCTTCGATCAATGCAGATATTTCTGATTTTCTCACGGTTCCCCCTGTGTCGGTTTATAAATTCAATCCTGTCGTACCGATGATCCGGATTTATGAATGATTTTCATATACGTTATTATATGACATTGCTCATATATTATACATTTGTAATTTAAATCCATGGCGACTGTTTCTCAGCCATACAGATCAGGGTGTTACCAGATTCCTTGCTTCTGCCGCCTTGCTTCGACTGACCGGCACGCTTGCGCCTCCTATCATGTGAAAGACCTGGCCATGCAGCGAAACAACAGCATCCAGATTGACTGCGTAGCTTTTATGACACTGAAAGAAACGGCATCCGTCAAGCCTCCGGAGAATATCCTCAATGTGCTCGTAAGCCGCTATTGAAGTGCCGTCTGCCAGCCTCAGGTTTATTTCTCGGCCATGATGTTCGATATAGAGGATCTCATTTTCCTCCACAAGGTGTATCGTACCTTTACTGCGGACGGCAAGTCTGTGCCCGGAAGCAGGGGCTGTGCTGACTGCAGCCGGCAGAATGCGGGCTATCGCATTCGGCAGACGGCTTCCCAGACTGCGTTTGAAAATAAAAGCCTGATGCCTGACCTCATATACATCCTGGACATACCTGCTGTCCTTGGATGTGAAGATGATAAAACATCCCGGCTGTCGGACAAGCAGGTCACGTGCCAGTCCGAGATCATCACAGGAATCGGTGCCCGGCACCTGTCGGGCTAGATACTCCACTTCCAGAATTGCTAGGCTGATCGATTCCCGAGAAAGAACTTCCAGCATCTCATCCCTGTCATGCACACGCATCGGGACCAGTTCAAAATCAGAAAGATTCACCTGTCCTGTTGTCTTACCCGCAGATACTGCGTGTTCCGGTGACTGAGGAAATCTGCATTTCCGGATGATCGTTTCGAGATCATCAAGGTAATTTTCATCACGTCCATATAGCAGTACATTGATCTTTGCCGCTTTCCTTTTTCTCGCCATGGCCACCTGATTCTGTGATGTTCCACCTTTGAATAATATTTTCTGTAATATAAATAACTATAATATTATTTTCTCACTTTCCGTCCCTTCTGCCTTTCCATTTTTGACTATAAAACGGCATTTTTTGTGCAATACAGAAAGAGCCCCGGGGCAGCTTCTACCCCGGAGCTCTTTCGCAGATAAACTGAATGCACTTTTCAAACCGATTATCTCATGTCATAAATTTCATCAAAGCTGTCTTTATGTGCTTCGATATAAGCGGAAGATGCTATTACGTATACCGTACTGTTGCTGATATTGTCTGCCAGCAGATCTGCCTCTCCTTTCATATCATCGGTTGTGGCGTTCCTGACACTTTCGTAATAACTGTTGGTCATTTCCTCTGAGACCCCCGCCAGATCTTTGAAGATCTGCGACATACCGTCATTCAGATTGCCAGAGGACGTAAGGGCCTGGGAAAGTAAAGAAAGCTTGTAGCCATTCAGTTTTTCTTCCGATATGTCGAGATCGCGCAGCGTATCCGGCAAACCGGAAAGGCCGTTGATAAAATCTGTCGTCCCCTGCGATGACCTGTACAGCTCGGCTATCATCTCTCCTCGTATTGTTCCGACCATTGCTGCATTGTATGCACCGAGACCGTACCGATATACCGGCAGCAGATACTGATCCGAAAGCACGTTGGCGGCTATGGTGCTGTACGCGTTATCCTCTACACTGCTTTCCATGTTTCTGTAGGAATCCATAACGTAGGTAGAACTGGTATTACATTCAATGCCGACCAGTTTTGAAACGACACCCTTATCGATCGCAGTATCATCCTCCGAGGTGTCCGCAGGAACTGATTCATCCGCTGCCGCGGATTCAGCAGTCTCCGCGCTGTCATCCGCTGCCGCAGATTCAGCAGTCTCCGCGCTGTCATCCGTTGCCGCGGATTCAACGCTCTCCGCGCTGTCATCCGCTGCCGCAGCGTCGGAAGCATTCGCTTCATCAAGATATTCCTGCAGTACTGACTGGATCTTCTCGATCTCCTCGTCCGTTCCGGCATCTCCCGATCCCTTGTACTGGCTCAGGATCTCCTGGATCGTTTTGACTGCTTCCTTCCCGGCCTGGCTGATCTGTTCATCGGTTATGGTCTGACTTCCCTTTGCTGTGCTGTCCTGTACAGCTGTATCCTCCGATGAAGCCGATGAAGCAGCCAGTTCAGCGAACGATGTCTCCATACCCTTATCCAGGCAGTTGACCATGCTGATCGAAGCTCTCCTACCGAGGCTGTCCGTCACCGATTGACCGGCAGAACTGTCGTCGGCTGAACTGTCGGCTGTACCCGGATTGCTGTCCGCAGGACTGGCTGCAGTAGCGCTGTTCTCACTTACCGACTTGCTGTTTTTGTTATCCCGGCTGTCACTGCTGTCCTGGTTTAGAGCGCCTGAACTCTTTTTAAGGGTGATATCCGTGCCGGCATTTTCCGAAGATTCGGCTGAGTCAGCAGAATCAGCCGTTACAGCTTCCTCCGAAGATGCCGCTGTATCGGCAGAATCAGCTGTTACAGCTTCCTCCGAAGATTCAGCCGTGCCGGCAGAGTCGGCTGCTGACGCAGCTTCTGAAGACTGTATGGATTTCAGGCTTTCCAGCATATCGGATGCGAATTTATCATTCGTAGTACCGTCGCCTGAAACCAATATATATCCTTCTCTTATAGCCGATACTTTTTCAATCAGGGCTTTCATCTCACTGACACAGGAATCACGGTCTTCTGACAGAGATTTTGCATAATCTTCAAGGAAGCCGTAATATGCCGGTCCGCTCAGTTTTGCATTGATCGCGCTCTCCGGATCGCTGTCAGCCAATGTGAGAATGGAAAACTCATCAAATATCTTCTCCGGGTCCGTCATTTGCTGAAGGGCATCGTCTACTTTCATCGACAGTGCATCGATGTTGTCACTGTCATCCAGATCCATTCGGAATGTTGCTTCAAGTCCGACATCAGCGGCTTTGCGGGCTTCTGACGGATCTGAGAAAAAAGAAAGCAGCAGACAGGGATCGGTTTTGTCACCGATCGTTACCCCTGCCACGTAAGCAGAACAATGATAAAGGTATCTCCCGATCAAAACAGACAGCTCTTCACTGCTGTGGTCTGTCGTGGAGAGACCGAGCATACCGGTGTAAAGTTCCAGAAGTTCCAGTTCACGGTCGGAAAGCGTGGACAGGTCAAGAAGATATGCGCCTTCGGAGATATTCCCGGCCCCCGCGTCTGCTGTCACAATCGTCATGCCGTCTTCGGTCTTTTTTGTCTGCTTGTAATATTCTTTATCGGTCTTAAGATCCTGTGCATTGACGACCTGCAGTTTCTTAAGTGTATCCTCGTTCGTCCCCCTGGCAAGCCAATCGTTAAACTCAGCCGTTTCCTGTACGAGGTCATCGATCTCCTCATCGCTCATGGCCGCTTTGATGTCAGCCAGTTTCTTCTGCTCCGCCTCTTCGTTCTGCTCGAGCAGCCCCGGCTTGGGAGTGACCGTAACAAGTGCCGCAAGATTGTTATCGACGATCTCAGACTGCATCAGCTTTTCACAGGCGCCGCTCCTGGCCTGGAGATATGCCTGCTGATAGCTGTCGGTCGGATCAAGTTCCTCCGGACGGTTGTCATTGACGGATGACATATATTTATCGACCAGCTGGGCGCCCACGTCCGAATTGTTCCTGGCCAGATCTTCTGACCTTTTTATTCCTCTGTATACATTGTCGATCATATCCTGGTTCAGACCATCGCCGGCCATTTTTGAGACGCTGTCCAGTACGATCTTCTTGAAATCATCTTTCTTAGACGGATCGGCACCCGCCGCATAAAACAGGATACCGTACTGCGGGCCGAAATAAGTATCTTCAACTCCGTAGCTGCTGCCGATACCGCTTTCGTTCAGTGCAGTCATCAGTTCGCTGGAATTATCTCCCATAAGGGAAACAGCCATAGAAAGCGTTCTTTCGTTGATATACCCCAGATCCGACGGCATTGCGACCGTATAAGCGATTGTCGACCCGGTGTCTTCCGTATCCTCCGAAACCGGATAGTCAAAGGACGCACTGACAGGAGCATCGAAAGGCTGCTGCTCCTGTGTCGCTCCGGACTTTGTATCTGTTTTGGAATAACCTGCAAAATAGTCATCATTGAAAACCTGCAGATAATAATCCACGTTGATGTCTCCATAAAAGAGCGTCGAACAGTTGGACGGCTGATATGCCTGTTTGTAGAAAGCGATCAGGTCTTCATAGGTAAGGTCAGTTATATCAGACGGTATTCCGCCGGCACAATACTGTTCCGGCGTATCCGGGAAAAGGGTCTTCTGGATGTCATTCATGGTCTCCTGGTTTATGGTAGCGGCACCCTTCATCTCGTTCAGGACAATACCGTTTACGGTCAGATCAGCATTCTTGTCGCTCAGTTCATAGCGCCAGCCTTCACGTTTGAAGTAATTTTCATCTGTCAGGATCGCTGAATGAAAAGCACAGTTCATGTAAAAATCTGTCACGGCTGCCAGCTGTTTTGCATCCAGAGAGGTCACGTAGTAAGACGTTGCGTTGTCGCCCGTCATTGCGTTTATATCTGTGATATAGCAGTTGTTCGTGATGTCAAAAAAAACGTCATTGCCGGGGTATTTGTCACAGGCGGCGCAGCTTGCGTGCTCAAGAATATGGAGTTTGCCCGTGTCATCGGTCGGTGCCGTCTGGAAGACCGTGCCGAAAGCCCGGTTCTGATCGTCATTCAGCATGAAAACGATCTGTGCGCCGGTGTTGTCATGCGTAAAAACAAGCTTCAGCGCGGCCACAGATTTATCGTATCCGATGTCTGTCAGTGTAAAGCCGTGCGCTTTGTAGCCAATCTGATAGCAATTGTCGGAGCTTTCGAGTGCCGCAGCATCAAAGTCAGGAGAGGCAGCGGCATCGTTTGCAGTTTCTGATTCTCCGGCATCCTCGCTGATCGCAGAAGCTGCTTCCTCGGCAGCTTCACCGGATGAAGAAGACGCTGCAACCGCAGATTCGTTTTCTGTTTTGCCTTCCGCGAAAACACTCAGCGGCATAGAGCTGATCGTTACGCTGGCAGCAAGAACAGATGACAACAGAAGCGATGCCGCCCGATCCAGATGTGATCTCCTCATACTCTGTACCCTCTTTCTCCAGAAAAATACGAACTTTGAAATTATTATAACACGGAATTCTCTACCTTTTTTCTTTTGGGACGGCGTCATGCAGCCTGGCGGGCACGTTTCCACTGCTTGTCCTTGCGCAGCGGTACATAACGCGGCTAAAACGCTGCGCGCATCCAGGTGGGGCATTTCATCCGCATGTCAGATCCAGCGCAAGGATCGCCGTGTAGATCCCGTCTTTCCAGTCCGTGAGGAATGAGCCGTCGTAGATCGCCGCGATACTCTTCAGGATCTCCTGCCCGTGGCCGTGTGCATTCGCCGAAGTGGCAGGCTGCAGCCTGCCTGCCGGTCTGGCCGAAGAATTGCAGACCCGTATCTGCAGATAATCGCCCTGTCTGGCAGCATGGACCTCTATTGTCCTATGGCCCTCCGGGCAGGCGGCAGCCGCTTCGATCGCATTGTCGAGCAGATTCGAAAAAGCACTGCACAGATGAACCGGCTGTATGGCCGGAAGTTCATCGATATCCAAAGCATTCAGCAGCGTTATCCCCTTTGCTTTCCAGACAGCTTCCTTCTCTGACAAAACCGCATTCACGATCTGGTTTCCGCACCACCTGCCGGCCGGGACTGCCCGCAGCGTGCTCTGTATCTGCTGAAGCAGCTGTTTTGACTTCTCTGCGGCGCCATGTTCGTTCAGGTACATTGCTGTTGTGAGCTGGTTGTTGATATCGTGCCGGATCTTCGCGATTGCCAGGTCCTGCTGCTCGATATTCTCGAAATGCTGTTTTTCCACAGCCCACAGGTGATCCAGTTCACCGACGCGACGCTTCAGTTCCGCGCGCTCGCTTTCGGAAAACAGCACATAGAAGAAAGCGATGTCGGCAGCAAACCCCAGGACAGCGCCGGTGATAAAGAAGGGGTCTGCCTTCTTCGCGCCCGGCAGCGTATCCGAAAGATTCCAGAATATAAGAAGCTGGCTGAGGGGAAAAAGCAGAAAGATCCATGTGTTATGCGGCATAACAGCTTTTTTGAAGACTACGTTCCAAACAAGCATCAGGATCATGAAGAGTATGACGGACAAAACGCAAGTCAGCGTCTGGTGCAGAAACATCGCGAAGGAGGCGTAGGAAACATCGTTCGGAACGCCGCGCGCTGTCAGGGCCCCGTTTACAATGTTGCCTGAGAGGTTGACCATACTCATGAAAAGCAGGAGCGCCAGCAGCTTTTTCCACCAGATATCTTTATAAAAAACGATCAGACAGCAGACGATTATGCCGATCTGAATAAAGCCGACTACGGTATACAATGCCGTACCGGGATGCGTTGCCCTGATGAAAGTCGGTACGGCCAGGGTGAGCGCTACCAGCAGCGCTGTGACCGGCTTCGGCAGCGCCGGGAAACGCGGTTTCAGGAGAAAAGCCAGGAGCAGCCCCATTATATACGGGTGGAGGACACCGCCTATCAGATAGTTTGCCCAGAAGATCATGCCTCTCCTCCTGCTGTATCCGCTGTCCGGAATTTCTGAAATTATACCCGCTGTCCAGAATACCTGAAATATTTCTCGCGGGCTTCCGCATATTTTGACCTGCTCACAGGAATTTGTAAACCATTGAATAAAGTAATGCCATCATTGTTGAAATGCCGTATATAATTCATATTCACGGTATAGCTCTTGTGACTGTCGACAAAGTTCGCAGGCAGCGTCTTCCGGAGCACTTCGAGCCGCTCGTTGAGTTCCAGTGTCCGGCTGTCCAGAAAGATCAGGGTCTTATGCCCCCTGTTTTCAAAATACAGGATCTCGGAATACGGCACGTTTTCTGCCATGCCGCGGTTCTGTACAAGCAGTTTTGCATCCGACGCGGCCATGACATTCTGTTTTGCCTTGTCCAGCAGTTCAGACAGGAACCGCGGATCGGCAGGCTTTACCAGATAACCGCAAAGATTGGATCGGGAAAGAAAAATACGCTGTGAATACTTCTCTCCGTACCCGGTCACATAGATGGCCTGCAGATCAGGAAAACGCTCATAAAGTCCGGAAGCATAGTCGATCCCGCTTTTCCGCCCGTTCCACTCAATATCCATAAATACTATATCAAAGGGCGCCTCATCGAGCGCTCCCATAAAAGCCTCTATCGAGGTAAACGGAAAGGTCAGTGCATCCGGCTCCAGCGCTTTCAGTTTTTCGCGCAGTTCTTCCGCCGCAGCTGCTTCATCATCGCAGATCGCGATCCTTAAAGACTCCATAGAGGCATCCACCTGTCATCTGTGCTCATCTGAGAAAATTTTTGATCATCTTGGCGCACTGGGCGCGGGTAGCGCTGTCGCCGGGCCTGAGATATCTGGCACTGCCGGAGGTCGTTCCGGAGATCAGGCCCCTGGTGACTGCCCATTTCATATAGGTGACGAAGTTTCCCTTGAGCAGATCCTTATCGGCAAAACCGCTCAGGTCCGCGGTCGCCGTCAGGTCGTAGCCCTTCGACTTTGCATACAGGTAGAGGATCTTGGCGATCTGGGCGCGGGTGATATTGTCAGCAGGCCCGAATCTTCCCGTATCACCATAGCCCGAGATCAGGCCGGCATTGCTCGCCCAGGTGACAGGCAGGGAATAGTACTTTCCCGAAGGCACATCACTGAACCTGGCCGAATACGTGACAGCCGGCTTTCCGGCCATACGATAGAGGATCGTCGCAAACATGCCGCGCGTCAGCGGATCATTCGGTCTGAAGGTCGTGGCCGAAGTCCCGGACATGAGGCCATTGCTGTAAACATACCAGACCGCCGACCTGACCCACGAACCGCTCCCGAGATCCAGAAACGGCATCGCATCCGCCGCACTGCTTACAGGCAGATCACAGCTCAGGCTGCCGAACGCACCGTTATCGAACTCGACTGACAGACTGAGACTCATATCTCCGGAAGTACTGCTCATTGTAACTGTCAGAACAGGCTTCGGGCGCGTCCACGCCGATGTCACGCTGAGGGCCGTGCCTGCATTCAGTGAGGACGTCGCCTTCCAGAGAAGTTTGTCGATCGCACCGAGGGAACCGCTCATGTTTTCACAGATCTTCAGTTCCCAGCTGGTGGCTCCCGTGTCAACGCTCAGCAGAGACAGAGTGCCGCCGACAAGCTTTCCGAGGCTCATCTCCCTGCCCTCGGAGGTCATTCCGGCGTCAAGCGTTTTCCCGCAGTCTTTCATGTAGCTGTAGCTGAAATGCGTGCCCGACGCTGTCGGAAAATACGGTGCAACTTCATCCGTAATGCGCGTATGTGCCGATTTCTCGGCCGACATGCCCGCAGTTGTGAGGTTGAAATATTTGTACTGAAATTCCGTGTAATCCTGATCATCCCAGGTAGTGTCGACTTCATACCAGTCCCCGCCAAGCTGCAGACTGTTCCACGCGTGATTGGAACCGATTATGAGCGTCACGGTAATGCCCGCCCGATAGAGCAGCGCCTCATATGCCTTCGAATAGCCGTCACAGACCGCGCTTTTCAAAACAAGCGCATTGTAGGCGGTGTGCGGCCAGATATCAGTAGAGGAACCGGCCCCTTCGTAATCGTAACTTACCCAGGATATCAGTTTATCGTGGATCTTCATGGCTACGGCTGCGGGCGGTTCCGAGGTGTCGATCCCCGACATGAAGCTGTCACAGGCTTTATTATATCTTTCTACGTCAGCTTCGTATTTGTCCTCTGAACTGTATACGTCGGTCGGAATCAAACCGCTGATATAGTTACTACCGTATCCATAGGAAAATTTATAGCTGTACCCGAACCAGAAGATATCCGGCCTGTCATATTCGATGGCATAACGGGCGACCTGCATATCGTCCTCTGTCACCTCGTCAGAGGTACTGATACTGATAACGGCAGTGGATGTGGGATTTGCCGCTTCGGTCATATAAGCCCTGTAAGCCGCCTTCTGAGGAGCACTCAGCTGCGTATAGTAGTAGCCTGTGTTCTGGGAAGTGGCCTGGACCCGTTCGGGAACATTTTCTTCCTGCGAGCTGCCCTGCTGACTGTCCTGAGCGGAAGTTCCATCGTCGACGCAGATCCCTGTGAAACGGAGCGGTGCGCACTCCGGATAAAACAGTGAATCAGAACTGTCCGTTCCGCCGGAGGAATGCAGGCGCTCCGCCGCAGCGTTTTCGATCCTCTCCCGCTCCTGCTCCGTCATGTCATCTACATAGGTAACCGTATACCGGCCGGCAGCGCCACTGTCTGACGAATCGGCGACTTCTTCTGATGTCGAAGCTGAAGCGGATTCCTCCGCGGCTGCTTCAGACGTTGAAGTCGAAGCGGATTCCTCCGCGGCTGCTTCTGATGTCGAAGCCGAGGAAGTTTCCTCTGCGTCTTCTTCTGATGTTGAAGCTGAGGCGGATTCCTCCACGGCTGCTTCTGACGTTGAAGTCGAAGCGGATTCTTCGGCAGTTTCTTCGAATATTCCGACCGAAGAGGACTCCTCAGCAGTTTCTTCGGATGTGCCGACCGAGGCGGACTCCTCAGCGCTTTCGACTGTATCTCCTGCAGGCATGCCGGCTGAGGATGCATAAGCAGCCAAAGGCGCCATGGTAAAAGCCATGGCGCCAGCCAGCACTGCCGCGATTATTCTTCCCGCGATTTTCCTGAACATCTGATCTCCCTCATAAATATCTTTCTGAATTAATATAAAGAGCATTATACTCTTGATATTTATGTTCAAAAAGACTTTATCGGGCTGTTATTTTACTGTTATTTTGCGCAATTTTCGCAGAAATATCGGATCATCTTGGCGCACTGGGCGCGTGTGGCGCTGTCGCCGGGCCTTAGATATCTGGCACTGCCGGAAGTCGTTCCGGAGATCAGGCCCTTGGTGACCGCCCACTGCATGTAGGTGACGAAGTTGCCTTTGAGCAGATCCTTATCGGAAAAGCCGGACAGATCTGCGGTCGCCGTCAGGTCGTAGCCCTTCGACTTTGCGTACAGATACAGGATCTTGGCGATCTGGCCGCGGGTGATATTATTGGCAGGCCCGAATCTGCCCGTGTCTCCATAACCTGAGATCAGGCCGGTATTGCTTGCCCAGGTAACAGGCAGGGAGTAATACTTTCCTGCAGGCACGTCGCTGAACCTGCTTGTATAAGTAACCGAAGGCTTACCGGCCACGCGGTAGAGAATCGCCGCAAACATGCCGCGCGTCAGCGTATCATAGGGCTTGAAGGTCGTAGCCGAGGTGCCGGCCATGAGACCGTTGCTGTAAACATACTGTACGCTGCCGTAAAACCAGTCCGTCTTATTTACGTCCGTAAACGGCAGTTTATCCTCTGCCTGTTCCGTGACAGTGACTGTGCATGCGGCACTGTGCAGTCCGTCCGATGTCGATGCAGTAACAGTTACAGTCCCTGCGGCCACAGCAGTGACCGTTCCGTTATCGCTTACCTTGGCAACCGATGTATTGTCGCTCCGCCAGCTGACCGTCTTGTCATCCGTCGTATCAGACGGGTCATAGCTCACCGATAGAGAAGCAGTATCGCCTGCCTGGAGCTGCAGTGCCGACTTATTGAGAGAAATCCCATTAAGAGGTACGGAAGCCACATTTTTTGTGAATGCCTTGACACGCACATTAATGCCGCTGTTTTGACCGATATCCAGCCAGTAGCCATACCCGTTGCCGATAAAGCTTCTTCCCTGTTTTGCGCTGGCAACGCATTTAATGTTTTCATCGCTGTAATTTCTTTCCGTGCCGATTGAAACCGTGCCGGAAGATTTGGACAGAGAAACAACGACAGAAAAGATCTCGTTCTCGTTTAGAGTAATGCTGTCTACGGGCACAGTGTATGCACCGGCGCTGACAGTTTTGCCCGTAACGGTTTCAGCCAGGGTACCGCTTTTCGGGTTATTGCCTGAGGTGAGTCCCGTATAGATCCGGACGGTGTAGTCCAGGTTGGTCGCAGACGGCACTTCAAAAGAGACGGCCCGCAGCTGCTCGCATCCGTTCGGATTTGCATGCACCTGGAAAACACTTGCGGCATCCAGTGAGCTGCTTCCAAACCCCATGGTGCCTGAAAAAAGAATGTTTCCGTCATACTGATAATTATTGTCATAGTTATCTGCCGGCTCGGCCCTGAAAACATATGCGGCATCCGTCAGATTCTTGTCGTAGTATGAAAGCCAGAAATAGCCGTAATAACCGTACCCGCTTCCGCCCCACTGATTGCGCACGAGCCATGCGCCGTCCCCGTCGGGTGTGTTTTTAAAATTACTTTTGCTGAAGTTGTCGTCCCAGCCCACGATCGAGATCGCATGATTGGTCGAATACCGGGTCGGGCAGTAGTAGGCGTTCGTCCCTGACTGAAAGTACGAACGGTTCACATACATAGCGGTGGCCAGGCCGCCGTATTCCGAAATATATGTTTTGGCCAGTTCCGCATCCGTACTCAATTGCAAAACATAAACATCCTGCACATGCACGGCGTCTTTTCCGTACTGATGAGAGGAATCCAGCGTCGATCCGCTCGTCCAGGAAGACGGATACCGGTCGTCACTTTCATTCTCCGCGCCGGACCAGTTCAGTAAAGTCTGCGCAGCAAAGGACAGGTTTCCGCCGGCATTCAGAAAGCCTTCGGACGAAGCACATTCAGAAGTATCTCCTTCCGTCCCGCCAAGCGGATCCGATATGCCCTTGTTAAAGTTATAGGTAAAATAGGCAAGCTGCAGTTCGGAGAGATCAATGCCGGTACTGCTTCCGTGCTCCCTGATCATATTGAGTTCTGCCAGGGAAATGCCGGCAAAGGCCCAGCAGTCTCCGAACGGGTTCTGATTTCTCACGCCCGGCATGCCGGACAGTGACGGTATGTACGAAACCGATGCCTGCAAACGTTCCCCGTCAGATGTCTCCGGCGAATAGTCCGCGTCCTGTGTTGCACTCGGCACCTGACTGTCATACGGAAGTTCGTAATAACCATCTTTGAATTCAAAATCGGATGTATCGGAAGTATCCGCGGTTTCGCTTTCGGATGAAGCGACTTTCTCGGGAACAGCTTCGGTCCCGGCCTCAGTTGAAGCATCACTTTCAGAAGTCGCCGCAGTCTCGGGCTCCGCTGCTGCACCGCTTTCAGAAGTCCCTGCAGTCTCGGGCTCTACTGCCGAATCGCTCGCGGAAATTTCAGTGCCTTCTTCGGCCATGACCTGCATCGGCATCGTCGATAATACCGTAGCCGCTGTAAGCAAAACAGTCAGCATTCTCCTGACATACCTTGATTTCATCGAGTCGGTTCCTTCCTGTATTATTTTGCGCAGTTTTCGCAGAACTGCTTGATCATCTTGGCGCACTGCGCGCGGGTAGCTCTGTCGCCGGGCTTGAGATATTTGACACTGCCGGAAGTCGTTCCGGAGATCAGGCCCTTGGTGACTGCCCACTGCATGTAGGTGACGAAGTTGCCTTTGAGCAGATCTTTATCGGCAAAACCGCTCAGGTCCGCGGTCGCCGTCAGGTCATAGCCCTTCGACTTTGCGTACAGATACAGGATCTTGGCGATCTGGCCGCGGGTGATGTTATTGGCAGGCCCGAATCTTCCTGTGTCTCCATAGCCTGAAATCAGGCCGGTATTGCTTGCCCATGTAATAGGCAGGGAATAATACTTTCCGGCAGGCACATCGCTGAACTTGCTTGTATAAGTAACCGCAGGCTTTCCGGCCACGCGGTAGAGGATCGCCGCAAACATGCCGCGCGTCAGGGGATCATTCGGTTTGAAGGTCGTAGCCGTGGTGCCGGACATGAGACCGTTGTGGTAAACATACCGAACCGCTTCCCAGACCCAGTATTTTGTATTGAAAAGATCTAAGAAAGGCAGCATCTGCGTTTTATCTTCATTCGCAAAAACATAATCCCCGTAATAATAGGACACATATTTTTTCAAAGGTAAAACAAATGTAGTCGTGCCATTTTCATTATACTTTGCATCTATATTTGCATTGCTGTCAGAACTGATATCATACAAAACATGAATATCATCCGTGGCAACGCCTTTGGGAACCGGTATTGTCAGTTGTATGGGAAAACGGTCAGTATATGAATCTCCGCCGCAGCTGATGTGGCATTGCACACAATTTTTATATATAGAGCTCATATTCTGCGTCATGGTCGGTTTTCCGACAGTAAGCTGCGCTGTCTGCTGCGGTGCCGTTACATTCAGGCACGCACCGGTCGCAATGATCCTGTCGGCAGCATCCGGCCACAGATCTTTCAGTTCGCTGTCGACTGTTTTTACTATGGAAATTCCTGCCTTTTCGCAATAAGAGGTCTCTAAGGCTGCAACATCGTTCCAAAGATCATTGTCAACAGATAAATATCCATCAATATCACTACACGAATATTTTTGTGTGAATTCCTCCAGAACAGTGCAGGCTGTCTGAGCATCGCCGGCGGCTTTCATTTCACTGACTGCCGCTGACAGATCGCTTTTGAACTGGCCCTTCTGATTCGTCGAAGCATGGGGTGTGGAAAAGGATGATTCATCGCTGTTTCCGAACTTTGTGAAATCGCCGCTCAACGCCCTGACGGTAAAAGTGTACTCTCCGTCGGCCAACATATCATCCGTAAGATTAGCCATAATTTGCTTGCTCGTCAAAGAAGGGCAAACACGATCAAAGTGTGTATCTTTTCCGTTTTTATATGTCTTTATTACATACCCACACGCATCATCCGGTATGGTAAAACTGATCCAGTTCGGATACTTTGTAGACCACTTTGGAGCTTCAGGTGTAGAAAGTTTTGCCGGTTCTTCGTATTTCCATGTTTCTGTGACACCGGCATTACTATCCCGATATGTAGTATCCGATGATAACCAAGCAAGACAATAATAGGTTCCGGATCCATTGATCAAATTGCCAATAAAAAATACATATTTACCAGGGGATGTCACTGTATTACATAAACAATACAACTGAACATTATCTTTATATACTGATAAAGAAATTGTGGTCTTTATATCATCAAAGGTAGTTACGGTAACATATTGATTTCCAAATTGTTCTCCGTCTTGAATCCCACCCCATTCGACGACAGGTGTCGTTAGAACAGGCTTGGTGGATGATGCCGCCAATCGATCCTGTGCGTCCTCGGATATTCCTTCTTCCGCTGAAGCAGCGGACGATGCGACGTCTCCCGAGACTGCCTCTGACGATACTTCCTCTGTTGAAACTGCCGATGATGCGGCGTCTCCCGAGACTGCCTCTGACGACGCTTCCTCTGCTGAAGCTACTGATGATGCGGTGTCTCCCGGTACTGTCTCTGATGACGCTTCCTCTGCTGAAACTGCCGATGCTGCTACCAGGGTGCCGGATGCAGCAGTCTCCGATGAATCAGTTTCCAAGAATTCTGCCGGGTCGGAGGACATTATCTCTTCTTCAGCGTGCGAAGCAAAGGAAATCCCTGTTGAAAATGCAATCACTACCGTTGTTGTAAGAACAATTGACAGCAGCTTTGCAAAATAATGACATTCACTTCCATTTTTCATATATTTCCCCTTTTTGAAATTTCACGGTGATACTGACTGTTTCCCACATTGCTTATTTTGCGCAGTTCTCACAGAACTGTTTGATCATCTTGGCGCACTGCGCGCGGGTGGCACTGTCGCCTGGATGCAGATATTTGGTGCTTCCGGAAGTGGAACCGGAGATCAGGCCTTTGGTGACCGCCCACTGCATGTAGGTGACGAAGTTGCCTTTGAGCAGATCTTTATCGGCAAAGCCGCTCAGGTCAGCAGTCGCTGTCAGGTCGTAGCCCTTCGACTTTGCATAAAGGTACAGAATCTTGGCGATCTGACCGCGGGTGATATTATTGGCAGGCCCGAGTCTTCCTGTATCTCCATATCCTGAGATCAGGCCGGTATTGCTTGCCCAGGTAATAGGCAAAGAATAATACTTTCCGGCAGGCACATCGCTGAACTTACTTGTATAAGTAACCGCAGGCTTTCCGGCCACGCGGTAGAGAATCGCCGCAAACATGCCGCGCGTCAGGGAATCATTCGGTTTGAAGGTCGTAGCCGAGGTGCCGGACATGAGGCCATTGCTGTAAACATACTTTACGGCTGTCCGGACCCAATCCTTGGTGCCAAGGTCAGTGAAAGGCAGTCCGTCTCCGGATCCCCCGGTAACAGTGATCGTATATGTTCCTTTGCAATCACCGATCTTGGGTGTGATCGTGATGACGGCTGTTCCCGCCCCTACTGCCACCGCCAGTCCGCTGTTCCTGTCGATCTTTACCACTGCCGCATTGTCTGTAGACCAATATGCTATATTGCTACTTGCATCCGATGGTGAATAATAACCGTGAAGTTGCAGGGTCTCTCCGACGGTCAGTGCATTTTTATCTGCCTTGATATAAATATAGGTGACCGGCTTAACAACCGTTACTTTGCATGTGGCCTTCCTGCTCCCGACAGTTGCTGTGATCGTTGCTGTACCTGCACTCTTCCCGCTTACGGTTCCGCTGGTGTCAACGGTCGCCACAGTCTCGTTACTGGATGTCCATACGATGGAATCCGTCATATTTGCGGGCTGTACAGACAGCGAGAGATGGATCGTCTTGTCCTGAAAAAGCGTTGTTAAAGTCGGTGTCACAGTTACGGAAGTCACCGGTACTGATGTATCAATAAATTTGATGCTTTTTAAATTGGCGTAGGTCTGGGCGTAGGTTCCGCTGATGCCGTGGATCGTCATTTTTCCCGGATAACTGAATGTGTCATTTCCGATTGAAGCAAGAGCCCGCGGCAGCGTAATGTCGGTCAGACCATAATCGTTTTTAAAGACCTGGGCATCGATCTTGGTCACATAGTACGGAATCACGATCGACACGATCTTCGGGCAATCCATGAACGTGCTGTCCTTGAGTTCTGTCAATCCGGTACCCAGCTTAACATTAGCCAGAATATCGCAGCTCTTGAATGCCTCTGTGCCGATACTGGTAACCGAATCCGCTACCGTTACATCCGTCAGTTTGTCGCAGTCATAGAAACAATCGTTTCCGACTGTCTGCACGCCGTTCGGGATCTCCACCTTGACCAGTGAATCACAGTTCTGAAAAGCACTGTTGTCGATCGTCAGGACACTTCCGGGAATCGTAATGGTACTGAGTTTCGTACAGTTCTGGAAAGCATTGTTTTCAATATGCTGTAAACTGTTTGGCAAATTAATACTTACAAGAGAACTACAACCATAAAAAGTATATGAATTAATATATACTCTGTCTTTCGGCAAAGTGACATCTGTCAGAGCAGAGCAGCCGTAAAAAACATAGTCTCCCATGGATGTTCCTGTTGCAGGCCAAGAGAATGTCTTAAGTGAAGAGCATTCATAGAAAACATTGTCTTCAATATCTTTAACGCTGGAAGGAACATCCGCAGTACTGAGTAATGGATCTTCATAAAATGCACTTTTTCCTATCTTTGTTAAATTTGCAGAGAATTTTACATCCGTAAGTTTTGAACAAAATGAAAAAGAACAATGGCCAATTTCTGTTACCGTATCTGGAATCGTAATGTTCTGTAAACCCGAGCATCGATCAAACAAATAACCGGGGATATTCGTGATTCCTTCTTCATACTTTACATCATTCAATTTTCCACAATCTGTAAATGGTCCTTGATAACTATAATTTATATTTCCACATCTGGTAATGCTCTTGGGAATCCAAACTGATGACAGCGCCGAACATCCATAAAACGCATTTCCATCCAGATTATTCAACGATTTTGGCAAAGTTAAACTTGTCAGGGAGGTACAATCCTCAAACGCTCTCTGTTCAATGGATGTTACACAATCCGGAATGGATATCGTTCCTATCAAACTATCTTCAGCAAATGCATTGTTCCTTATCTTCGTCAAATTCGAAGATAAACTTACACTTGCAAGTCCTGGACAATTTGAAAATGCATTAGGTCCTATTTCCGTAACAGTATCCGGGATCGTAATACTCTGTAAACCCGAGCATCGATCAAATAAATAACCGGGGATATTCGTGATTCCTTCTTCATACTTTACATCATTCAATTTTCCACAATCTGTAAATGGTCCTTGATAACTATAATTTATATTTCCACATCTGGTAATGCTCTTGGGAATCCAAACTGATGACAGCGCCGAACATCCATAAAACGCATTTCCATCCAGATTATTCAGCGATTTTGGCAAAGTTAAGCTTGTCAGGGAGGTACAATCCTCAAACGCTCTCTGTTCAATGGATGTTACACAATCCGGAATGGATATCGTTCCTATCAAACTGCATTCAGCAAAAGCTCCTTTTCCAATTTTCGTCACCTTGTATCCGTCGATCTCCGCCGGTATGTACAGATTGGTAACACTTCCATTGTATCCCGTGATCGTCGCGACCTGTTTTGACCCGTCGTCCGGATCGGTGCTGAGTGTGTATTTGAACAGGCTCACGACGGAACTGGTGGCCGAATCATAGTACTTGCCTGTTACTGCGGTATGGTATTTGGATAAACGCGATGTGTTGTAGGTATACTTGTCAAGATGCAGAGAAGTATTGCCGCAATAATAATCGCCCCGTGAGCACGAAGAAACTTCCACGCCGTCTTCCACATGCGTATAGGATCTGACAGGACTGTTGCTGGCGTCGTAAAGCACCCAGGAATCACTCCAGGATTTATCAAAACATTCTGCACTGGCTCCTGCATCGGCATACAGCCATGCAATCATGGTCTGACAAATCCGGGGCGTGCCGGAGTCATAGGCCTTCATCAGATACTTCAGTTCTGCTCCGGCCTCGGCATAAAGTTGCGCACTGATGCCATTTGAGCCGTGAAGAAGTGTGCAGTCCCAGCTAAGCCGCGGGCCGGCCTTTACATCTACCTCGGCCGCAAGTGAAAACTCCTTCTTTTCAAAATTCTCGATCAGTCGGAATTTGCCGTCGGATATCTCCATTCCGAGTCCCATGGTGCCTTTCCACTGAAGCGTGATGCGACCGCTGGCATTGTAGGCCATTTCCAGTACCACGTTGCCAAACACGGTAGTGAATTCGCCGATCGGTATCGTATTCATACCCTCCAGACCGTCAATCGAAATACTGCCGCTCATGGAAATATCGGCATCCACTTCCGCATATGCATATTTATCAAGAAGTTCGATTTTGTATGGTATGTGAATATTAACGATGTCAATGCTGAACGATGTTTCGACATTACTCCCATTGACAGAAAAAGTCGGGTGGATGTGGATCTCTTTTGTGATCTTGGAGTCTCCTGCACCTCCAAGTTTCTCAATCTCGTAATCAGATACATCAATGTTTACCCTGTCTCCGCTTTCTGTTGTCAGCGTAGTATTTTCTGCAGGGGAATAACTTGATTCATAAAGGCCGCTGTCTCCGGAAATATTCAGTTTTTTAAAGCAGTCGGAATATGTATAACCTTCCGTCGTCGTTTTGATAATTGTTTTGTCACCGTCGACTGTAACGGATGACGCTTTACCTGCTCCCGGAATCCCGTTGATCCAATAACCGAAGATCCGCCCTGACGAAATACTGACCGGACAGTTTATGACAACAATATTATTGTCTGCATCGCATGAAACATCCGTTCCATCGGGGATCACTATGACGCCATCCGCAAATTCGACTCCGGAATCACTTACAGGGGCTTTCCTTGTGTCAAGAACCTTCTGCGCGTCGGCAATCATGGCCGTGCTTTCTGCGGACGTGATCGGTTCGTTCGGAAGAAATTTTCCGTCAGTAAGTGACAGCCATCCCTGATCTACCGCAATCTGAACGCTGGCCCGGTCTTCTTCCGCCACATCTGTATAGTCGCTGTATGTGTAGGACGAGCCATTGAACTGGTATCCCAGGCAGTGGTTCATTGTTACCGCTGCGAACTCTCTGGTTGCCGCAGCATCCGGTTCGAAAGGTGCGCCCGCTTCCAGGCTGATCAGGCCGAATTCAACGGCTTCCATGATATCTTTATAGCAGCTGTCCGACGAACTGATATCGCTGTAGTAATTGTCCGGATAGTTGTCCTCCTCCACCGTCATTCCGAAGGTACTGACAAGACTCGATATCCAGGCTGCGCGGGTCACTTCAGGAGTTTCAGACTGCACAAGGCGCTCCGCTTCCCACTGCGCAAATAAGGTGATATCCGCGGTAACCTCGATCGTGTCACCCGGCTTGTATGTTTTTCCGCTGCCGTCTTGCGCTGTGTTCCAGGATGCGAAAGTATACCCGGCTCTCTGCGGTATCGAAGAAGAGAGCACGGCAGAAATACCTTCCGGGATTTCTGCTGTGCTCTCTGTATCAGAAGCCGAAGTGTCAGAGGTATTGACCGTCTGTGCATCAGGAATACCGGCAGCATCTTCTGCATTTCCGTCATAGGTGATCGTATAAGTGACTGCTGCCTGGGATGATGAGGTCGCAGACTCAGCGGCAGTATCGGAATCTGCGGCTGCTGCAGAGGTAACGGATACGGAAGATTCGGATGTCGATTCTGCAGAAGAGGTCGCGCCTGCATCCGAGGTACTCAACCCGGTCGACGCTTCAGACGACGCATTGTCGTCGACGGCAGATATTCCTGACGATGACAGATCTGTTCCGGCTGCACTGTTTTCATCCTGCGCGTCAACGCTCCCTGCGGTAACAGCGTTCTCTGCCTCCGCAGTCTCTGCAGTCTCTGCGCCTTCCTCGGCCATGACCTGCATCGGCATCGTCGATAATACCGTAGCCGTTGTGAGCAAAACAGTCAGCATTCTCCTGATAAACCTTGATTTCATCACATAACCCCCCGCTCCCCGAAATTTATATAATATATTTTTTTTATTTTATTCTCTTCCTGATATGGAAATAAGACATATGCAAAAATGGTCATACAAATGTAAAAATTGTTTATTCATATAAAAAAGCAGCCGGTGCGCCGCACCGACTGCTCTCCAAACTAATGAATTATTGTTATTGCCCGTACTTCTCGCAGAAACGCTTGATGATGGCGGCGCACTCCGCTCTCGTGGCATTGCCTCGCGGCACCAGATAGTAGGTACTGCCCTGCTTCTTGCCGGCGATGATGCCGTTTCCGACCGCCCATTTCATGGCAGCCGAGCCCCACGAACTCACGGATGAAACATCCGGATATCCGGAAATGTCACCGCTCACGGATGTATCGAGACCTCTGTACTTTGCATACCGGTAGATCGCCGCAGCCATCTCCTGCCGCGTGATATTATCGAGCGGCCGGTAATAGCCTGAAGTACTGCTGCCGAAAAGTACGCCGACCGACGCATTGCTTGACCACATTGCCGGCGCTGAATAATACTTTCCATCCGGCACATCCTTAAATTTCGACGTGTAGATGACTGCCGGCTTGCCGGCCAGACGATAGAGGATCGAAGCCACCTGCCCGCGAGATATGTTTTCACGCGGACTGAAGGTCGTCGGGGAAGTGCCTGCGAAGAGTCCTCTCTTGTAAACGTACAGCACGCTGCTGTAGAACCACTGCGAGCTGTTCACATCCGTAAACGATCCGACCTGCTCCGCGACAGTTACGGTCAGCTTCGCTGTTTTGCCATTGGCCGTGCTTGCCGTAATCGTGGCTGTGCCGGTCGTGTCGCTGTAAATCGTGACCCTGGTCTTCGCACCGCTTGTGCTGCCGAGCGAAACGATCCCCGCGTTATCCGTCGACCAGGTGATCCCCGTATCCACGGTCGCTGTCTGCGGAAGGATCTGCGCATTCAGCACCACCGTCGTTGATTCACCGACCGGGACCGATATTTTGCCGTCACTGACACTGTCTCCGGTTATGCTGACAGAGGAAGGCGATACTGACGTGTCCGAAACAACGACCGTCAGCGTTCCGGTCACGCCGTTTGCAAGCTTGACGGTAACCGTGGCGGTTCCCTCGGATTTCGCGCTGAGTTCCTCCGTTCCGTTACTGCCTGCTGTAAGGGATGCCACTCCCGCATCGTCTGTGGACCATTCCGCATCGGTCTCAAGCGATGCCGCTGCCGGCAGAATGTCATCCGTAAGTGTCACGGAAGCCCCCTGCTTCAGAACGACCCTGCCGTCCGAGATACCGTCACCCTTGATGTTGACGGCAAACGGCGTATTGTATTTCCACCGCTTCAAAGTGTAGCTCGATGTCTGCTGAAATGCCGGATAGAGGAGCGATGTGTCGTTCCGGCTGTCCTCATAGAACTCCAGCGTATCCGGGTCTGCATAGTACCAGTCCCAGGTCTTGCTGCCGTATCCGCTGCCGTACAGCAGGTATTTTGCGTTGTCCGGGATATTGAGGGGTGTTTTGATCACGCTCACACCGGGTATCGTCTTGAAAATGTCGGTGTAATCCTGCACATTCGAAACATCCCATTTACTCATGTCTATCTTTTCAAGAGCGCTGCAGTTTTCGAACATTTTGCTCGCACTCTTGAGGCTTGGCGTGGTAAAACCGTCAAAATTGATGTTTTGCAGAACTGTGCAGCCGCTGAACATGCGGTTGAAGTTCTGCGCGGCCGCGGTGCTGAAATGGCCGGTCAGGTTGAGAGAAGCCAGCTTGCTGCAGCCGTAGAACATGTCCTCCATGTCCGTGACCTTTGAAGTGTCCAGATTGCTCATATTGATCGAACTTACCGATGAGCAGCCGCTGAACAGCTCGCTCGCATTCGAAGCAGTCAAAACAGCGGGCCCGCCGAAGGAAAACTTCTGAAGGCTGTGCGCCTGGTAAAACATGCGCTTTACATCGACCGTGTTTTTACAGTTCAGGTTCATGGTGATCGATGCCGCACCGCATTTTGCAAACATTTCCTCCATATTTGTCAGGGAGGAAAAGTCCTGTCCGCTCAGGTCTATGGAACTGAAATCACAGTCCAGGAACGCATCCGCTGCATCGGTCACTTTGGATGTATCGATCGAGCTTCCCATGGTCAGCTTGCCTGCAAGAGGGCCTGCAAACATGTCACGCATGCTTGTTATGGGATCCTCCGGCATGGTGGACACATTCGTGAGATCAAGGTTACTGAACATCATATTCGCAAAAACACCTGCGGAATCCTCTCCGCCTGCGAGTAAAACGCCTTTCCCGAATGTAAGCGAATCAATATCCGAAATGTCATCGACGCACCAGATGCTCTGGTAGTATCCATCTCCGGTATCAGGGTCGGATTCGTAGTTACCGCCGATCACGGTTGAATAAGTCTTCCCGTCGATCACAGCCGTGCCGGGCAGATAAATATTCGTTGCGCTGCCGTTGTACTGATACAGCCTGATCGTATCCCTTGCGGCGCCCGCCTTGGAAAGCACGTATGTATAGTCCTTCTGCCAGGTCGTATCCGCAGCTGCGCTTACGCGCTGCGGCGCTTCGATCGTCGCTGCTTCTTCGTCTGTTGCGGCTTCTTCGGACGTCGCAGCCTCTGCAGACGTTGTCGCTTCCTCAGATGCTGCGGCCTCGCCGGAGGTTGCAGCCTCCGCGGATGTGGCGGCTTCTCCGGATGTGGCAGCTTCTGCGGAAGCTGCGGCTTCCGCTGATGTCGCAGCCTCGCCGGAAGCTGCGGCTTCCGCTGATACCGTGGCCTCTCCGGATGCTGCAGCCCCGGAACCTGCCGCTAAGGCTGCACTTCCGTCACCTTCCGCAGCCTGCTGCACTTCCGGTCCCTGCCCTGCATTTACGCCTTCTGCATAAACCGCCGACGGTACCGAAGTAAAAGCCATCGCAGCTGTCAATATGACAGCAAACACACGCCCTGCCGATCTTCTGCTCATATCCCTGCCCCCTCTGATAAACCGTACAATTTCCGTTCCGGATCAAATTTATTTTCATTATACCTTTATGAATTTCAGATATGCCGGTTTTCCGTGATTTTGAAATAAACAGCAGGTTAAATGTAATATTCAGACATATTCAACCGGAAGTGCAATGTTCTTCTCATTGAGGTGTATGACTTTATCATAAAGGCAGACGACGGTACCTCTGCCTTTCTTTTTCGATCCGATTTTATCGAGAACATCGAAGTTATCTGTCATGCTGAGCTTGGGGTTTGCGCTCATTTTTATCTCAACCGGGTATAGCGTATCATTTTCTTCAAGGATCAGGTCGATCTCCGTATCCCTGTTTTTATCCTTTCCGCGGTAATAGGTCATGTAAAAGCGGTAATCCAGGCCCTCATTTGCGTATGATTTAACGATTTCCGAAACCACAAAGGTCTCGAAAAGACTTCCTGCCATTGCACTGACAGATGCCATTTCCGCTGTCAGCTGTCTCGTGAGATAGCATACCAGTCCCGTGTCCCTGAAATACAGCTTCGGTGTTTTAACCGCCCGCGTCAAAGCAGAATTGGAATATGGCTGCAGTAAACAGATGATTCCCGAAGCTTCCAGGATCGAAGTCCAGTTCTTTACTGTCTGCAGGCTGATGTCCAGTTCATTTGCCACATTGGCATAATTCAGCATCTGCCCGGTACGCGCAGCCATGACCGTCAGGAACTGTGTGAATTTTATTTTATCCTTCACGCGCAGAAGGTCATTCACATCACGATCAAGGTAGGTCTGTACATAAGGGCCATAAAACAGCTGCCCGTTCATTCCTTTTTGCTGCATACCCGGATATCCGCCGGTATAGATCACCTTCCAAATGTCAGGGCAGGTAAAACTGCTGTTTTTCCTGGATTCCAGGTATTCGTCCGTCGGGATAAAGTGCCCGGTATAGTCAATTCCCTGCAGTTCACGCAGCGAAAGGCCCTGCAATTCAAGGATCTCGACTCTCCCTGCGAGTGATTCGGAAATATTCTTCATCATCCGGTATTGTTGTGATCCTGTCAGAAAAAATCGTCCATTCTGATCAGCCTGATCACACTGCATTTTGATATACGGAAATAATTCCGTAATGTGCTGGACCTCATCCAGTACGACCGGGGGATGATAGTCACGGAAAAACAGACCGGGCTCTTCTTTTACTCTGCTGAGAATGATTGGATCATCGAATGTGATGTAAGGAATATCCGGATACAGATGCTGGAGGATCGTCGACTTGCCTACCTGCCGGGGGCCCGTCACAAGCACCGCCCTGAATGATTTTCCGGTATCTCTCAGTGTCTTTTCCAGGGTGCGTGGTATGTACATGGCTCAGCCTCCCGCCTCAAAAGTGTGGCTAATATAAATTACAAGTATATATTAGCCACACTTTTATTCTCTGTCAAATGACACGGTAAGGGTGCTGTCCCGGGCAAAGAACGACTGACGACTTCCTATTGCCCGAACTTTTCGCAGAACCTCTTGATGATTGCGGCGCACTCCGCCCTGGTGGCGTTTCCCTTCGGCATCAGGTATGCCACACCAGACTTTTTCTGTCCGGTGATGATGCCGTTCCCGACCGCCCATTTCATGGCGGCCACACCCCAGGAACTCACGGACGAAACATCGGGATACCCGGAAATATCGCTGCTTGCAGTCGAATCGAGGCCCTTGTACTTTGCATACCGATACATCGCAGCCGCCATCTCCTGCCGCGTGATCTTATCAAGCGGACGGTAGTAGCCCACAGACTGACCGCTCGAATTTCTGTCACCGAAAAGCACACCGACACTGTCACTGCTAGACCACATTGCCGCTGCCGAATAATACTTGCCGTCGGGCACATCCTTATATTTCGCCGTGTAAGTCACTGCAGGCCTGCCCGCCATACGATACAGGATCGCCGCAAACTGTCCGCGAGTCAGGTTACCGGAAGGGCTGAAGGTCGTTTTACCAGTGCCGGTAATGATTCCCTTCTGGTAAACATACTGCACACTGCTGTAATACCACTTGGTTGCAGGTACATCCGTAAAGGGCAATTTGGCTGTCGGATCTGTGCCCGGATCTGTGCTCTCGGTTACAGTGACGTTACAGGTTGCTGTAATACCATCGCACAATGCATCGACATGCGCAGTACCGGCAGAAACTGCACTGACCTTTCCGTTCTCATCCACGGTAGCGATGCTTTCATCACTGCTTTTCCAGAATACGGTGTGATCTTTTGCCGTGTCGGGAAGCACGGAAGCGCTAAGAACCGCACTTTCTCCCTTTCCTATCTGAAGAGATGTTTTGCTCAATGTCAAAGATTGGACATTCGACGAAGCATATATGCCGGATTCATTTCCCCCTGAAATAACAGAATCCGGCTCAATGACGACATTCTTATTCGATGTCAGACTATAGTCGCTTGCATTTTTTATACAGTCCTCCCCGATTTTCTCTTTATAGCTGGTTCCGACTTCAAGAGGAACTGCATCCAGATAAAGTGTCCTGATAAGACGGCCAGGGCCTGCATATTCCGATATTTCCACTTCCATACTGCCTGTATCAGTGGAAATAAATTGTACGTTATAGTTTCCGTCAGTGACTACAGTCTTCGCTTCTCCATCCACTGACAGCGTAAAGAAATCTCCTGTTTTGATTACTTTATTGTCTTCAATAGCGCCGCACAGTTTCCCGTCAGTGTCATACAAATACACATTGATAGGACAGCGGCTGACGCATTTCATTGTCGGGTAAGTGATCACCTGGAACATAAGTCCGGATGGATTTTTGTATTTGGTGCATTTCAGGATATCCATCACTGTCTGTCCGAAAATCTGATTGGCGACCAGATTCGCATTACTTCCCCAGGCAGTATTGTATGCGCTCTTTATCTCACTCAGTGCAACGTTCTGGACTTGACTGAAAAACTTCTCCGGATTGACGTCAACGTATGACCCGCTCCCGCTTTGATATGGATATTTGTTCTTTTTCGCATCCGCTTTGTCCTGAACGATCGTATATTTAATGGTACATAATTTTCCAAAATAATCACCATTAAATGAATACGCCATTCCGTCACACGAAATGTTGACGGTTATATACCCGTATTTTTTCGTCTCAATTCGAACCTTACATACAGAATTTATTGAACCTGCGCCGACCTTGGGCTTCCAGTCACCAAGAACCTTGTCCATCAAAGTCTCTGCCAGATTAGCGCCTGTCTTTTCCTTCAACGCATTCCTGTATGTCTCTTCTTCTGCTCCCTGCAATGCAAGTTCGCAAAGAAAAGTATCCGTCAGCATACTGAGTTGATCCGGCTGAAGATATGATTCCAGTACCCATCCCCATTCGACCGTGTCTTTTGTAAACAGCCAACCGCTGGTCGAAACACTGTGTATTGCATCCGAAGCTCTTTGAGCATATGAGATGTTCTCGGACGTCGGCTCATAATCATCACCTGCCGACGATGCTCTCGTGATCTTAAGACTGCCGGATCCTGAACATGTTTTGTCAGTCCCGTTCTGCGTGCCATTTACAGTACATGTAATATCAGCGCTCTCTGTATCCGTCGAAGGCTTATACCCGCTCTTGAGCGTGATCGATACCTGATATGTAATGCTTTCTCCCGCATGCAGCGTGACTGTTCCGGAAACAGGAAGCGACGTAGTTTCCGCCCCTTGAAAACCGCAGATGTTCATATTGCCGCTTTTGATGCTCCCGCCTGCAACAGTCACATCAAATGCAGAGTTATCCTTTAATGCGCTGACATCACCGCCGAATGCAGAAGAAACGGCATTCTTCACCGTGACTTTGCATATGGCAGTATCACTGCTGAAACTGCCATTCTGATATTTGATCGACTGCGGTGAAACATCTACACTGCAGGAAAGGCCTTCCCATATCTGGCCCAATTGAAAAACAGAAGTAATTTTCCCGTCTTCCAATTCACAAATTACATCCGTAAATTGTGCTTTCTGCAAATCGGAAAGCAGTTTTTCATCATTTGAAACGCCATAGGCTTTCCCGTCAATGTATGCATCAGGTTCCGTTCCAAGGACATCCAGGGAAGTCATCTTCCCGGTTATCGTATCGCAGCTGTTAATTCTGTATAGTTGCAGTGGATCAACCAGGCCGGTCTTGCTGTTAAATCCCCCGACATTGTAATAGAACTTGACCTTCTTTCCCGCATTCGCCGTGATCTTTGAAATTGTAGATGAATCCGTAAGACTGTTGACAAAATACTTTACCCCATCAATAGTTACGGAATTATCAGCACTGTTATATCTCTGCAGTGTTCCTCTTGCGCATGGGGCTGTGCAGATGCCGTTAATGTTGTTGGATTCGTCCAACCTATACAAAACATACTGATGAAGGTACAGTCCCGGTGTCATCACTACCGTGCTTCCGACCTTATAAGTTGCCCCATTTACTGTCAGACTGTCCGCCGGATTGTCCGTAACGTATCCGAAACCGCTATATTGGCTATCAGATAGGGAACCTGGCCTGAACTGATACGGATTTCCACCATCGAAATCGTCCAGGTTTTTAAACGTAAACTTATGCTCTGCGGCATAGGTTTCGGCATAGGAACCCGCAGTGCCGTAAATAATGCAATTCTTGCTGATGTTTCCAAAAGCAAATATCATATTTTTTACAGATGCCGGAATTACTATTTGGGCTAATGATGTGCAATTGTCATATTCAGTTCCAATAGACACAATTCCTTTGCCTATTATCACAGTGTCAATTTTATTGCAACCACTGAATGCACCATCTTCGATACTGGTTACACTGTCCGGTATCGCAAGGCTGCCTGTGAAGCCGGTACAGCCTGAAAAGGCATTTTTACCAATACTCGTTACACTGTCCGGTATCGCAAGGCTGCCGGTGAAACCGATACAGCCTGAAAAAGCGTCTTCTTCAATGCTGGTTACGTTAAACGGAATAGATAAACTTCCGGTAAAACCGCTACAGCCTTCAAATACACCGGAAACTAATTTTGTAATACTATCTGGGATCGACAGATTGCCTGCGAGGCCACTACAGCCCGCAAAAGCGCTGCCTCCTATACTTGTTACACCATGGGGTATTAACAGACCTCCAGTTAAGCATCTGCAATTGTAAAAAGCATCGAATGGTAAACTTGATAGATTTTCAGATATTTTGAGACATCCATTAAAACTGCTACAACCTGAAAAAACACTATATCCTATATTAACAACACTGTCTGGGATTTTAAGATCTCCGGTAAATCCGCTGCAGCCTTTGAATGCCTCCACTCCTATATCTGTTACACTATCTGAAAAGATAAGTTTGCCATTAAAACCGCTACAATCAGAAAATGCATAATTTCCAATGGTCTCTACACTGTTTGGTATAACCAAATCCTCAGTGAAACCACTACAGCCAATAAAAGTAGACTCCTTTATCTCTGATAAATTATTCGACAACGTCAGTTTTTTATTGAATCCACTGCAATATGCAAAAGCATCAGATCCAATGCTGCTTACACTATCTGGAATATATAGATTTCCTTCGAACCCTTTACATCCCCAAAAGGCCCAATCACTAATTACAGATAAATTTTCATCCAGTTTCAAATTTCCGTTGAACCCGCTGCAACCATAAAATGCCCGACAACCGATCTCTTTAACGCTTGAGGGAATCGAAAGAGTTCCTGTGAAACCTTTGCAACCTTCAAACTCTCCTTCCCCTTCTTTTACATATCCTTTTCCACCTATACTTGTTATACTCGTTGGTAATTTTAATTCTCCGGTAAACCCCGAGCAATTTGCAAAAGTACCATATTTTAATTCTGAAATGCTGTCTGAAATTATAAGATGCCCGTCAAATCCACTGCATCCAAAAAAAGCATAACATCCTAAATCTGTTACGCTATCTGGTATTTTCAAATCACCAGTCAGTCCACTGCAATTTTTAAAAGTGGAGTCTCCAATACTGGTAACACTTTCAGGGATCACAAGTTTTCCGGTAAGTCCCATACAATTATCAAATGCATAATCACCTATTGTGATAACACTATTAGGAAGCACAAGTTCCCCAGTAAAACCGCTGCGATCTGCAAAAGCACTGCCCGAAATCTCCGTCACACCCTTTGGTATATTCAGACTGCCAGTAAAACCACTGCAGCCTTCAAACGCACGTACATGTATCGAAGTAACGCTGCTCGGCAACTTCAATTCACCAGTGAATTGGCATCCGGCAAACGCTTCCGCATTTATTGCTATTATTTCATTTGGCAGAGTAAGTTTACCTGTAAAACCACGACAACAACAAAATGCATAATCGCCTATATATAAAACATTGTCATTAAACGTGAGATCACCAGATAGTTCTGTACATTCTTCAAATGCACCTCTGCCAATATACTGTAGATTATCTGAAATGTATAAGTTTCCGGAAAAATGTCTACAATTAAAAAAGGCCTCGTCGTCAACACGGATTACGTTATGTGGAATTACCAGGCTTCCCGTAAGGTTGTTGCAATTATAAAAAGTGCGGCGCTCTATTTTTGATATGTTTTTTGAAATTGTCAGCGTTCCGTTGAACCCCATACAATTATTGAATGCAGACTCACCGATTTCTGTAACGCTGTCAGGAATCGCTAAATTCCCAGTAAAATGTGTGCAACTATCAAAAGCAGAATATCCTATTTTAGTTACACTGTCCGGAATCTTCAGACCGCCTGTGAATCCGCTGTCGGAAAAGGCAAAATCCCCTATGTCGGTTACGCTGTCCGGAATCTTCAGACCGCCTGTGAATCCGCTGTCGGAAAAGGCGCTATTCCCTATGTCGATTACGCTGTCCGGAATTGACAGACTTCCCGTGAGGCCTCCGCAGCCATGAAAGGCACATGCTCCTATATTCGTTACTCCGCTCGAAATGTCCAAAACAATAGAGGAATTACTATATGCCATTTCCCAGGGAGCCGTCGTTACATATTTCGTTGTATTATTTGCATCGACATACTCTTTCACTGCATAGTCGTACATCGCCCCTGTTCCGCTGATCGTAAGGGTTTTTGTATCTGCATCATAATTCCATGTCAGGTTGTCTCCGCACTTTCCCGAAGTGGCCGTATCTGCAGTCACTTTCTCGAGTTCCCACTGCGCAAATAAAGTGACATTTTCCGAAAGAGAGATCGTATCCCCGGGCTGATATACTGTTCCGCTGCCGTCCGCTGCCGTGTTCCAACCGCTGAAAACATATCCGCTACGTGTAGGGATCTGTTCCACCAGAACCGCATCTGCAGAAGCTGTTGTTTCCTGCGGCAGATCCGTCACTTCGTCCTCTGTGTTCGCCTCATAGGTGATCGTATACGCTGAGGCTTCCTTGGAAGAAGCAGAAACAGATGAGGATGTATTCGCCCCGTCTGCCGTAGCAGCTGAGCCTGCTTCTGCCGTGGCTTCTTCAGAAGCTGCTGTATCGGCTTCCGTCGCGGCTTCTTCAGAAGCTCCTGTATCTGCCTCTGTAGTTGCATCTGCCGCAGCCTCTGATGATGTTCCTGAGGAGGTCTGTGAAGTCGCCGCAACATCGCCGGCTGCCAAAGCTGTACCTGTACCGGCTGTCTCAGCAGGTTCTGCTGTTGAAGCAGAAGTTCCCGACACCTCCGTGGTCACTTCATTCTCTTCGGTTTGTGCAGTGTTTTGCCCCTCTGCATATACCGCCGCCGGAACCGACGTGAAAACCATAGCCGCTGTCAAAACAACAGCCATCAACCTTCCGGTAAGCTTCCCGCGCATACCTCTTTCCCCCTCGATATAAGTTGTCGTAATTTCACAACGGTCTGCCTTGTGCTGCTGGTTTCCTGAACCGGCACCGTGAGCTTCAAACGGGCACCACTGCTTCACCGTTGCTTATTGTCCGAACTTTTCGCAGAACCTCTTGATGATGGCGGCGCACTCCGCCCTTGTGGCATTCCCCTTCGGCATCAGGTATGCAACTCCCGACTTTTTCTGCCCGGTGATGATGCCGTTTCCGACTGCCCATTTCATGGCGGCCACACCCCAGGAACTCACGGACGAAACATCAGGATATCCGGAAATGTCGCCGTTCACAGTCGTATCGAGGCCTTTGTACTTCGCATACCGAAACATCGCCGCGGCCATCTCCTGCCGTGTGATCTTATCGAGCGGGCGGTAGTAACCCACGGACTGGCTGCCGGAATTTCTGCTGCCGAAAAGCACACCGACACTGTCGCTGCTCGACCACATTGCCGCTGCGGAATAATACTTGCCGTCCGGTACATCCTTGAATTTCGCCGTATAGGTTACTGCCGGCCTGCCTGCCATACGGTAAAGGATCGCCGCAAACTGGCCGCGGGTAAGGTTACTCGACGGGCTGAAGGTCGATGCAGATGTTCCTGTGATCAGACCTCTCTTCGCGACATACTGCACGCTCGCATAAGACCACATGGATGTAGTGACATCGGTGAATGGGACACCATCCGGCCATAGCCTGGCATCTTTAAAAGGAATGTCATATTTTTTTGCATACGCTTCTGCAGTTGAGCCCGCGTAACCATAGATCACAATCTGTGACATTTGCGTATCCGAAGGATAACCGGTGCTGAACACATTTTGCCCTAAAGTAACAGCACTTTGCGTAATTAAAATATTTGCCAATTTGGAACAGCCAGAAAAGGCATATGCACCTAAATTTTTCGTACTGTCCGGAATCGTCAGGTTGCCTGTCAAGCCGCTGCAGTATCCAAAAGCCATCTCACCTATACTTGTTACGCCGTCCGGAATGGTCAGGCTTCCTGTCAAACCGCTGCAATTAACAAATGCTCTGTTACCTATTGTTGTTACTCTGTCCGGAATCTTCAGACTTCCTGTAAAGCCACTGCAGCTGTAAAAAGCCTCATCGCCTATATCTGTAACACTTTCCGGAATGGTCAGGCTCCCCGTCAAACCGCTGCAATTATAAAAGGCATACTTGCCTATACTTGAAGCACTTGCCGGAATTGTCAGATTTCCTGTAAGTCCGCTGCAATCATAGAAGGCCCCCATTGCGATACTTGTAACACTGTCCGGGATCGTCAGGCTGCCTGTAAGGTAAGCACAATCCGCAAAGGCATACGGCCCAATACTCTTTACACTGTTCGGAATCGTCAGGTTCCCTGTAAATCCGATGCAATATTGAAAAGCAAGATCGCCTATACTTATTACACTGTTCGGTATGTTAAGATCACCTGTCAGATAATCACAAAATTCAAAAGCACTTTCTCCTATGTCCGTTACATTGTCAGGAATCTCTAAGTCCCCTGTAAAATTACAACTTGAAAAAGCATACTTTCCTATACTCGTTACGCTGTCGGGAACCGTAAGTTTTCCCACAAAGCCTTTGCAGCTTCGAAAGGCATATGCTCCTATTTTCGTTACACCACTTGATAGTTTCAAAGTAATCGATGTGTCTCGATATGCCATTTCCCAGGGAGCTGTCGTTACCTTCTTTATCACTTTATTCACATCAACATAATCTTTCTCAGAATAGTCATACATTTCCCCTGTTCCGCTGATCGTCAGGGTCTTCGTATCCGCATCATAATTCCATGTCAGATTATCTCCGCACTTCCCCGAAGTGGCAGTATCCACCGCCACTTTCTCAATTTCCCACTGCGCAAATAGAGTGACATTTTCCGAAAGAGAAATCGTATCCCCGGGCTGATATACAGTTCCACTGCCGTCCGCTGCCGTGTTCCACCCGCCGAAGACGTATCCGTCGCGCGTGGGGATCTGTTTCGCCAGAACCGCATCCCCGGAAGCTGCTGCTTCCTGCGGCAGATCCGTCACTTCGTCTTCTGTATTCGCCTCATAGGTGATCGTATACGATGTGGTTTCCTGCGAAGAAGTATCAGAAATCGAGGATGATGTATCCGCTTCGTCTGCCGGAGCAGATGAGCCTGCTTCTGCCGCGAATTCTTCAGAAGCTGCGGTATCGGCTACTGCCGTGGTCCCGGAGGTCACCGCAGCATCGCCGTTTTGCGCGGTATTTTGCCCCTCTGCATAAACCGTCGCCGGAATCGACGTACACACCATTGCCGCTGTCAAAACAACAGCAAAGAGCCTTCCGGTAAGCTTCCCGCACATACCTCTTCCCCCTCTTCAAATAATGCCGCTGTTTCACGACTGTCTGCATTGCGCTGGAAGCTGCAGACATCGCGTGAAAAAGCGGACAAATACTTATGATTTTCAATTTTACCTGTGTGCCTGTGATTCCGGTTGTTTCATTCAGAAATGGGCATTGAAAATGCCGAATTTGCAAATAGACGTGCAATGCGTATATTAATTTTCCGACCGGGCCGACTGCCTGGTGTAACGGAAATACAGACTGCGGGCTGTCGCGAACCTCGCCCTGCTGACAGGCACTTCCGCGCCGTTGGTCAGAATAACTCTGCTGTCATTGAAAATCCTGATATGATCCATATTTACCGAATAACTCTTGTGGCAGTTCAGAAAGTTCGCAGGCAAAACACTTCTGACAGACTCAAGACTGTCATTGATTTCATATGTTTTGTCCTGAAGACAGGCAACGGCCTTGTGCCCGCGGTTTTCGAAATACAGGATCTCCGAATACGGCACAGCCTGTGCTGCCCCGCGGTTCCGGATGATGAGCTTTGCTTCGGATCGCAAAGCCATGTTTTCCTGCACTTCTGTCAGAAGGTTGGAGAGGATCTCCGGTTCTATAGGCTTTACCAGATAGCCGCAGAGATTGGATCTGGAAAGAAACACTCGCTGTGAATGCTTGTCCCCATGCCCGGTCACGATAAAAGCCTGTGCTTTAGGGCAGCGCACATAAAGATCTTCTGCGCGGCCGATCCCGCTTTTCTCAGCTTTGCAATTGACGTCCACGAAAATCACGTCGTAGCTGCATTCTCCGGACAGACTCATGAACGCATCCATCGATGTGAAAACATTGATCTGTTGGTTTGGCGCTGTTTTCTCCAGTTCCTGCCTCAGTTCCTCCGCCGAAGCAGTGTCATCGTCACAAATCGCAATTCGCATAATCTACCCCAGAACAAATCCGAATAGCCGGTCATCGGCTCTCCCACAAATTAAATATGATTTTATATGCCTCCGGCCGGATTTTCATTATCATTTGTTAATGAGGCTTCTTATTTCAAGTCAAAGCCGAGCAAAGCAGATACCGATTCGAGCGATTTTGTCCGTCTGCTTTGTTTGAGTATTGACAGCGTTGGATATGTTGTAGGAAACTGCTCTTCAAGTCATTTAACAGAGGAATACCTGACAGTCTTGCCGCTTCCCTGCTTGCGGATATCCCCGTCGTCCAGCAACTCAATGGCCAGCTGCTCTTTGCGCTTGTGGTAGCACACCTTTTTCTTCAGCATGCCGGTGCCGTAAGCTTCGATCAGGTGCAACCTGTAAAAAATATTGGCGAGTCGGTTATTGCGGGACATGGAAACGCCGTGCCCTTTTGTACGTTGACTGCAACAATGCGTTTGCCCTCGACCTCGCGCGTCTTATATGACATGAAGGCGGTGATGTATTTGCAAAAGCAATGACTGTTTTTTTAATGTCGTCAGTATATTCTCTCTTGAACTCAGTTGTGATGCTCTCCGCGTTCATATTGACCCACCACACAGGGATGTTGCTCTCATGCTCTTTCTAACCGAGAATGCAAAGTAAAATGGTTAGAAGCGGTTAGAACGGTCAGTATGAATAGAAAGCGGCAATAAGCAGAAAAGGAGGCTGCCCGTCTCCTTTTCATACTTCTGCCCCGCATAGTTAATAGAGTATAGCCTTTCTCTCATCGGTAATAATCGGTCATTTCTATTGCCCGAACTTTTCGCAGAACCTCTTGATGATCGCGGCGCACTCCGCCCTCGTGGCATTGCCCCTTGGCATCAGGTATGCGACACCAGACTTTCTCTGCCCTGTAATGATGCCGTTCCCGACTGCCCATTTCATGCCGGCCACAGCCCAGGAACTCACGGACGAAACATCAGGATACCCGGAAATATCTCCGCTCGTCGTCGAATCCAGGCCCTTATACTTTGCATACCGATACATCGCAGCCGCCATCTCCTGCCGCGTGATCTTGTCGAGCGGACGGTAGTAGCCCACAGACTGGCCGCTGGAATTTCTGTCACCGAAGAGCACACCGACACTGTCGCTGCTCGACCACATTGCCGCAGCCGAATAATACTTGCCGTCGGGTACATCCTTGTATTTTGCCGTGTAGATCACTGCCGGCCTGCCCGCCATACGATACAGGATCGCCGCAAACTGGCCGCGGGTCAGGTTGCTCGACGGATTGAAGGTCGTCGAAGTCGCGCCTGTGATCAGACCTCTCTGGTAAACATACTGTATGCTGCTGTAATACCACTTGGTCGAAGGCACATCTGTGAACGGCAGCGGTGCTGAAGGATCGACGTTCGCAATGACCGTCACTGCACACTTGTCTGTAAATGTACCATCCGCTGTGCTTACAGTGATCGTTGCGGTTCCTGTGCCGTTCGCCGTTACTAGACCTTCAGACGAAACACTTGCCACTGCGGAGTCGCTTGTCGCCCAGGCCAGCGCCTTGTTCGTCGCGTCAGACGGTGTGATCGTTGCCTTCAGCTGTTTTGTTTTTCCTTCTCCGACGGTGACCTGGCTGCTGTCGAGGCTTACCCCGGTCACGCTGACTTTTGCTCCTGCAGGCTGTGCCACGTTGATGCTGCATGATCCGGCCACACAGTTGTCCCCGCAGGTAGCTGTAATGGACGCTGTACCGGTAGCCACTGCCGTCACCAGGCCATTCGAATCCACCGTAGCGACCGAGGTGTCACTGCTCGTCCAGCTCACCGAAGATCCGGTGTCCGAAGGCGTGACCGTAGCCGTCAGCTGCCTTGTTTCCCCGACATTGAGATCGGCACCGCCCGTGTCCAGCGATACCGACACCAGATCGTCCAGGGCATCCGGGGCATAGAGCGTTATCGTGTTGTCTCCGAGTTCTGACTCGCTTTCACTCGCGGTAACATTGAGGACTGCGCTCTTCGCGGATGTTTTTCCAAAGAGGTCGGTCAGGTTGACTGTATAGGAAGCTGTTTCTCCGCCTGCAAGTGTGGCGAGGTCGGTCGAGTAAAGTTCCGTGCTGCTGCTGTCGTTTGCCGTGATCGTGAGTTTCCCGCCGGTCGCGATCTTCGAGCGGTTGAGAACGCGCACATCCGTTAAGTAATCGGTCCCGGAATAGTAATCACCGGACACGACATTCAGGTTGGTATCGCCGACTCGGAAGTCACTTTCATCCGTAAGCACACCATCTGTATAGACTGCCAGGTTGTAATCACCCGCTCCGACGTTCACGTTTGAAAGATCGAAGGATGTCTCCGCGCCCGCCGCCATGCCTCCGAGGTCCTCACTCCAACTCACGGTCGTACCGGAAAGGAGCTTTATTGTCACATCCGAGGCTGCGCTGCCGGTATTCTGAAGGGTAAGTGCGACAGGAAGCGCCGATCCGGAAACATACTTATCCGGATCGAACACAAGACTCCCGATCGCTGCCGTTGCGATCGCTGCGGTACTGTCGACATAAAGATCCGTCTCACCAGCGACCCCGATCGCGTCCTTCAGCGTATAGGCGATCTTCCCGTTTCCGGATCCATCGAAGGCTGTCGAATATGATCCCAGCCGCTTTTCCGTATTCAGGATCTGCTGCACGCTACCGAACGCCCCGCCCGTGCACTGCGTCTGATACAGTACACTGTTTACCTGGTCGTTGATGCGATCCTCTGTCCACCAGGTGAGCAGACCGTTTGTTCCGTCTCCTGAAATCATGTAGTCCGCATTGGCTGCGGCATTGTCTTCACTGAGGAGCCCTGCAGCCGTCCCCCCGAGGCTGTCAATCGCATTATAATTCGAACCGGTGAACCAGACTAAGTGCGTGCCTCCGTTGTAAGAGGCGAACTGCGGGTCAGAATCCACCGTATCATTGCTTGTGACGCGGGTCACCGTCGTTCCCTGGACTGCGTAGATCTCCTCGTCAGCAGTCGTCGTAAGATCGCCGTCTGTATCTTCCGTCCAGGCTGCGGTAGGCGTTCCGCCGAGAAGCCCGAGAGATAGTCCGGTCACAGTTTTGTCTGTCTCCGCCATTTTCGAAGCCGACGTACCGCCGACCGTTTCTGTCATGACAGCATTGGTGCCCTTCATGGACATGGAATTCGATGCATTTTCTACCCACGCCGCCGTCACGCCGCTCCCATCTATGGCAAGTGAAGGCATCATCGGGGCAATACCGGACGTCGTGTTCATCGTCCAGGTCTTCGAAACCGTGCTGCCGCTGAGTTTTGCCGCACTGAGTTTCATTGCGGATGCATAGGAATCATAGTTGTCTACGGAGTTCCCGAAAGTCTTTGTGGCATTCTGCCATACAAGATAGACGCCATCGCTCCCTGCTGCGCAATCGAAGGCAAAGTCGGCTGTTTTGTCATTCTGCACGATAAACGGGGTGCCGCCGTCCACACTGCAGTAAAGTGCCGTGCGATCCGCGCTGCCGCGGCTTGAAACGTCATCCAGATAAAACAGATACTGTTTCCCGCCGTAATAGACGAGCCGGGGCTTACTCATGGGATAGATGCCTTTCAAAACAGCTTCTGCGCCCGAAGTTCCGCTGCCCGATGCGTTAAGACGTTCCATGGAGCCTGAACCGTGCACATAGTCACGGGACATCAGCTTATAATTGTCAGTGTCACTGACGTCTGCGCCTAACTTTTCAGCAGAATTGCTTTCCTGGGGGTACCATCGCCAGGTCTGGTCATAAAGTTCATATTCATAGCTGAACAGAAACGCAGTAGCGCTTACCTTGGCTGACAATTCGGCATCTACCGTACTTTTGCCGTCATTCAGACTGATTTCCCAGTCTATTTCTCCCGTTCCGGATGCTTCCACATCCAGCTTTCCCTTGAATCCG
Source organism: Lachnospiraceae bacterium (assembly GCA_022652545.1). GTDB lineage: Bacteria > Bacillota > Clostridia > Lachnospirales > Lachnospiraceae > CAG-791. The sequence continues at coordinate 70,221 of JALCRM010000001.1, read as the reverse complement.
GCGCCGGCAGAAAGTGTAAGCGAAGTACTGAGCTTGTTTGCCCCGGAAAACTTATAGGATTCCAGGCCGTCCCCGAAGGTCAAAACACCTTTCAGGCTTACCTCATCAGAAATCTCCCCGCTGATATCTATATACAGCGGCACGAGTACAACCCAATACCATGTGTGTGAACCGGAACCGGTTATTTTGTAAATAATCTTACATGTAACAACCGAACGTGAGGTATTCGGACTGAAATATGCTTCGCCATAGCCATAAACCTGCTGCTTGACGCTGAAGCCCGCGACAGTTGCCTTTTCGCCCGTGCTGTCGAGTTGATCGCCAAACAGTTTCTGATAATTACACCGGTCACTGAAGATATCATACAGATCCGCATCAGAGCCGTAATCAGCGCCATTCAGCACTGTTTTTTGATATTCCTCCATGGTTTTTTTGGTGTTTTTACCGATATAGATCTTGATTTTATTCTCTGATATTTCCACGTCAATAGGACTGTTCACATCTGTATCGAATGACATTTCATTTCCACCCAGGATTGGAACATTATCCGGAATGGTAAAGTCTATACTTTTTCCGATTGTCAAACTTCCATCAGACTCTGATTCCAGAATGCTCAACTGTGTATCGATCGTGATCGCCTTGTTGCCGTCAGAATTATATGCACATACCGAAATCTTCTTTCCGGCTTCGATCTTGTCACTTGCCTCCAGGTTGACGGTCAGGGTATTACTGCTCGAATTGGTGATTACTTTCCCATCCTGTAACAAAGCATAAGATGAGATATCGGCTGCCGTATCTGCCTTCTCGATATTCACGACGATCTGGTTGTCCAGGACGCCCCCGTCTACGCGCCTGATCGCCTTCTTCTCTGATTGAATGTCGATTTCATTGTCTAACATGATGCTGCAGCAACTGTAACTGTGTGCAGATTTGGAGAGCAGTGTGATGCAGGTTGCTGTTCCTGTACTCAAAGTACGCGTCACCAGTTTGCTGAAATAACCATTTTTGGTAACACTGATCTTGACCTTGCCGGATGTTTCGCAGAAAAAACTGCCTGTATCATCGGTGTTTCCTTCTCCCGCAGATGTTCCGTCCGCTTTTGTTATACCTACGTCCGCACCGGCTAATACTTCCCCGTTTTCGGCATATACCCGGACCGCAATTTTTCCGGAAGGCACTGCAATGCTGACTGCTCCTTCGACCCCCGATGATATTTCATCGCTCCTCACCAGACTGATGCTTGTTTCAAGGCCTGTCGGAAGCGCAGTAAATACTCCGGCTGCCAGATCAGCTTTGCCATCACTTCCGGTTTTATAAAAATCTGAGGGAAGCGCATTGCTGATCGAACTGTTCAGATGCGTGGGAACTTCTATTTCTTTCAAAGCTGTGCATCCATCCAGCAAATGGAACGTGGTGAATGTTGAACTTGGATATCCTCTGGTATCTGTCAGGCTGAGCGATTTCATATCAAAGTTAGAAAGGTCCAGTGACGTCAGGGAAGAACAATCGTTGAACATATAATCGATATACTGAGCCGATGTGGTTCTGAATGTGGAGACATCCAGCGACTCGAGGCTGCTGCAGCCGTCAAACATCCTATCAAAATAGACTACATTCCCGGTATCCATATTGCCGATCTTGATTGTCTTCAGACTGCTGCAGCCATTGAACATATCATACAGAGTTCCCGCCTTGGCAGTGACAAAATGGCTAAGATCCAGTGACTGCAGTTTGCTGCAGTCTTTGAACATGCCGCCAAAAGTTGTAACATTCTCTGTGTTGAAACCGCTGACATTCAAAGAAGTAAGACTTTCGCAAGCATCAAACATCCCATAAAAATTTTGAGAAGAGACAATACCTGGATCTTTCCCCATACTAGTAACTTTACTGGTATTAAATTGGCTGACATCCAGTTTCTGCAGTTTTTTGCAACCGGCAAACATACCGGCCATATTCTCTACATTGGAAGTATCAAAACCACTGACGTCCAGACTTGTGAGCTCGCTGCATTCATTAAACATACCGGCCATGTCCGTGACGTTGCTTGTGTCTACACCGCTGACATCCAATTCTGTAAGTTTGCCCATATCTGCAAACATAGTCCTGCATTTTCCGGTAAAAATAACTCCTTTTTCAAAAACCAGTTTTGTAATAGATTGACGCCCACTGTACCATATGCCCTCGAAAGTAGAGCCCCAACCCATTCCATGATCGACAGGGTTATACCCTGTTATTGAAGTTGTGTATTCTACGCCGTCGATCGTTGTTTTGGCCGGCACATAAAGTTCGCTTTGGTACAAGCCGTTGAGATTGCCGGTATATTCGCCTATTACCAGTCTGTTATTGCCATCTGCATCTGTGTTAACCGAATACGAATAATCCTTGTACCATTCGCTGTCCGTGCTGCCGAGTTTCTCCTGTACCTTTGCTTCCCACTGCGCGTACAGAGTAAGGTCTTCCGTGAGATCGACGGAATCACCCGGCTGATAGTCTTTTCCGCTTCCGTCCTTCTCCGTATTCCATTCCTTGAAAACATACCCATCTCTCCCCGGTATATCTGCCGAGATCTTCGAATTATCGGAATTTTCCTTTTGCACAGGAAGATCTGTCAGGTCATCGTCTCCTGCATTTCCGTCATAGATGATCGCGTATTCAACTGCTGCCTTTGAAACTGCGGTTGCTGCAGATTGGTCGGAAGCAGAAACTTCAGAAGATTTATCGGAAGCAGAGATCCCTGCAGATGTCCCGGATGCTGCGGCTATGGAAGATGTAGAAGAGGCAGCGGATGCGGCAGAGGATGCAGAATTATCGGTTGTGGCTGAAGTTCCCGAGGTACCCGATATTGCTGCAGTTTCTTCTGCAGCAGCTGTTTCTTCGGATGTTGATACGGAAGTACCGGATACCACCGATCCTTCTTCCTCAGCCTCCTGTGCTTCAGGGGTTATGGCTGCCGACTGCATTTCCGTCCCCTGGCCTGCGTTCTCTCCCTCTGCATATACCGAAGACGGAACCGTTGTGAATACCATCGCTGTTGACAAAACAACAGCAAGCGCCCTGCCTGCCAGTCTCCTTTTCATGCTTCTGCCCCCGCATAGTTATTGAGTAATGCCGTGATCATAAATGAAATTACGAATATTATACGCTTGGAATTTCTCAATGATTTTTCAAACGTTGACTTTTCTGTATCACTGTAATAAATAACTTATTTTCTGTCGGATTTTGCACAGGCTGCGGAGGCCTGCGCAAATACCGCACAAATACTTTTTCATACATGCCGGATATACTGCATCCGGATGCGGCGTCACAGAAGCGGTCAAAAAGAGCAGGTGCCTCTCCGGTACCTGCTCTCTGTCCCTGTATTATTTTACGCAGTTGATCAAAAACTGTTTGATCATCTTGGCACACTGCGCGCGGGTGGCGCTGCTGCCGGGATTCAGATATTTCTCACTGCCCGAGGTCGCACCGGAAATAAGGCCTTTGCTGACAGCCCACTTCATGTAGACGACGAAGTTGCCTTTCAGTTTTGACGCATCCGCGAACCCGGACAGATCGGCATCCGCCGTCAGGTCATACCCTTTCGACTTTGCATACAGATACAGGATCTTGGCGATCTGCGCGCGTGTGATGTTATTGTTCGGCCCGAACCTTCCCGTATCTCCGTAGCCTGAGATCAGGCCGCTGTTGCTTGCCCAGGTGACCGCCAGGGAATAGTACTTTCCGGATGGAACGTCGCTGAATTTCTGTGTATAGGTAACCGACGGACTGCCGGCTGTGCGGTACAGGATCGCCGCAAACATGCCGCGGGTAAGCGTCCCGGTCGGATTGAAGGTCGTGTCGGACGTACCTTTCATGAGACCTTTGCCATATACATACGAGACAGCTGTGTTGACCCAGGCACTGCTCCCCAGATCCGTAAACGGAGTCCCCTTATCCGCAAAAACGCAGTCACCGAAACTGTCCATGATAAAGCTGATCGTGCCGTCTGCATTCAGGGTCGGCTCAATAACCGTATAAGAGGTTGTGCTTCCGTCAGCATAGTCGAGAATGACCAGACAGTCCTTATTGACGCCCTTCGGAACCGGCATCGTGACGTATACCGGTACGGACATATAACTGCTGATGCCTTCCAGATCAATGCTGCAAGGCACGGCATTATAGTAAATGTCCGGAAGACCGGCTGAAAGATCCGTATCCGGCTTATGCAGTCTCAAATGCAGCTGAGCCGCTTCTGTCGTGGTATTGAGAGCTGCCCCGAGAATAGTGATCCTGCTTGTATCAGCAGTCAAAACATCACTCAGATCGCTGTTTACCGTCCTGTCCAGTGTGATGCCCATCTTTGATTTGTAAGCAGCTTCAAGGTCGGCAAGACTATTCCGGACTGCTGACTCGGACAGCATAGCGCCTTTCAGCTTGCTTGCGGAGTCCTTATCGGTAAGTGCCTTAAGTGCTGAAACTGCCGACGAAGTATCCGTGGCAGCGTTCACTGCTGCGGTTGCGGCATCGATATCTTCCCTGACGGATGTGCTGCCGGTCGAAAAATCCACTTCCGCAGAGAATTCAGAAAAATCACTGTTTGCATATTTTGTCAGGTCTCCGCTGAGGGCCCGGACTCTAAGCTTGTATTTACCGGCCTTCGTCATACGTCCCGTAAAGTCTTCGGGATTTTTCCAGAAGGTATAGCCTATAGAGGTACCTACAACTTCGCCATCTCTAAGCAATTCAAGCAGATACCCCTGCGCACCGGAATCAGGGACAAAGATACTGCATTTTCCCGTTTGACCCTCTTCCCACGTCGGCGGAGCCGGCTGCTGAAGTTTATCAGGTGCCGTGTAGTCCCATTCTTCCGATTCACCCCAGTCGCTGTCCTGATAACCTGCTTCTGTATTGCCCTTGGCCTGTACACGCACCTGATACTTTCCCGTAGTATTGATCTGCGCACCGACAGGTACAACGAATTTCGTATCGGCACTTGAGGTCGCTTTGAAAACTGTATTATAAGCAAGCGTTCCGTCTTTGTACAACTGCACTGTATATCCTTCCGTGCAGTTTGCCACTGTCGTTACAGTTACCGTCTCATGCTCATAAGAACTGTCGTTATAGTCACCTCCCCAGCTTACCGTGGGCGCAGCCAGCTGCGTTGAGGATGCGGTGACCTTCTCGACAGAAGCCGCGGTATCCGCTGCTTCCTCCGAGCTTGCTTCGGATGCAGCCTCCTCCGAACTTGCCTCTGGTGCCGCATCTTCCGAACCGGCTTCGACTGCCGCTTCGTCCGCCGCTGCGCCGGAACCGGCCTCGATTGCAGCCTCGTCAGAACCTGCTGTAAATGCCGCCTCTTCCGCCGTTTCCCCGGAGTCCGCTGCGGCTGCATACTGCTCGGAAGATGCCGAAGCTGCCATACCTGCTGCGTTTACGCCTTCGGCGTACACCGCGCCAGGTGCCAGCGACAGCACCATAGCAGCCGTCAACGACGCCGTTGTCAGCCTGCTGATCCATCTTTTCATATTTACTTTTCCCCTCTCCTGTTTTTATCCTGATACAGCTGCATCCGGCAGCTGTCAAAGATCGGCTGAATCCTGTACTTTCTGCTCTCTGATCGCTCTGCGGATGCGCGAAAGCTGCACAGGTGAAATGCCCAAAAACGAAGCAATGTATTTATGGCTCACACGGTCGATCAGCCCGGGATATCTTTCGTTGAACCAGAGGTAGCGGCGCGGCGCTGTATCCTGCGCCAGCATGATCTTGTTTTCCCACTGTTCCTGCAGGGAATGAAGCAGGATCCTGTTGTACAGGACCATCACCTGCTGGTTGCTCTCCATAAGCGGCAAAACCACTTCAAAAGGCAGTGAATAAAGAGCGCTGTCTTCCAGTGCCTCAATGCCGATCTGTGCAGTCCGGTTAAGTTCAGCGCAGGCTACCGCAGGTGTGCCCGGTATGTAGCCGAAACAGTCGGTGATCTCATGTCCCTCGCTGTCATAGAAAAAACCGCGCAGAAGTCCCGTGGAAAGGAGATAGAGGTAAGGCACATCATCCCCTACATTCTGCAGCAGTTCCCTTTTTTTGAGCAGCTTTGGCTGAGTATTTTCGATAAGATTTTTAATAAGAACGGGATCTGTAAGACCCAGCACATTTCTGAAAAAGATTTCGCGTTCTGTCATGAAATGCCTCGTTTTGCATACTATTCTGTATTCTATATGCCGCTGTCAATAATTTCATTAACAAATGATAACTATGAGGCATTGAATTTGGACAAAATCAAAAACACCCGACAGCGTACCTGAAGTACGCTGTCGGGTGTTCTGGGTACCCGCCGCACTAAAAGATCAGACTCTGAAAACTGCCGGTGCACCGAAAGTCTGAAGGACTCCGGATTCAACCCGATAAGGACGCTGTGTAAGAAGATCAGTATAAATACCGTCTGCAAGCGATACTTTCATTGGCGCTTTGGCTGCATTCGTGTGAAAGACGCCCAACAGCCGCACAATGTTTCCGGTTGATGCCCCCTGATCCTGTTCTGCAGCCTTACCGGAATGAAGACGGTCAGAATACAAGCTGTATTCAGCAAGGAGTGCATCCTCCCCGGCTGCTTCCACGTGATAAGAACCGGACCTGAAAATCTCCGCAATGCCCGGTGTTTTGCGCAACGCTGCAAGCGTACTCATGAAAGCAGAAAGATCTTCTTCCCCCGTATGCCAGTCGACCGGATCTTTGTCAAACAGACTGGGATGGATACGATCCTGCATCTCCTGCCCATTGTAAATAAGCGTGAGTCCTTTCTGGAAAAACAGAAAAGCAGTCCAGTTACGGAGCGCCGATGTCTCCGGAATCAGCTGTTTTGCCCGCATACGGTCATGATTTTCCAGAAGGCGGAGTTTGACATAGTTGTCAGGGTAAATGCCCTCCTGCCGGTCGATCTGCTGGGCATACCGCGAAAGTCCTACACGACCTGCAGCGCCGTACACGGCAGCGCCTGTTGCATCTGCAGATACAGTCGCCCCGGAAAGGCAGTCGACAAAATCCCAATAAATATCGTAATCGTACGTGATATCGAATGCATTATAGAGTTCGGAATCGGACAGGCAGGAAATTCCTCCGGCTCTGCATTCGCAGACAAAGGAAGGTTCCACGGACTCCGCCAGCCAGATTGCGCCGGGCCGTACTTCCGCGACCTTTTTCCGCGCTTCAAGCCAGAATGCAAGCGGCACGAGCGAGGCCACGTCACACCGGAAGCCATCCACGATGCGGGCCCAGTTCCGCAGAGTCTCGATCTGATACTCCCACAGACCCTTCTTTGAATAATCGAGGTCCACGATGTCTGTCCAGTCGCCGATCCGGTTGCCCGGTGTGCCGTCGGCGCGGTGGTAAAACCACTCCGGATGTGTTTTGAGCAGTACGGAATCCGGCGAGGTGTGTTTGTAAACGACGTCAATGATGCATTTCATGCCGTGCGCATGGATCGCGTCGACGAGCTCGCGGAAATCCTCCATCGTGCCGTATTCCGGGTTGACCGCGCGGTAATCCGAGATCGCGTACGGACTGCCGAGCGAGCCCTTCCGTCCTTCTATGCCGATCGGATGAATGGGCATGAGCCATACGATGTCCGTGCCGAGTGAACGGATGCGCGGAATGTCTTCGGTAACTTTGCGGAATGTGCCTTCTTTGCTGTACTGCCGTACAAAAACGCAATACATGACCTGATTGCGCAGCGAAAGACCGGTATCCGTAGCCATAAAACCTCCTATTTTTCCTTCTGCAGTTTGGCGAAAGCGGCGTACATGACTTTCTGGCCGCATTCGTCGAATTCCACTGTGACTTTGTAATCGCGCGGTGTTTTCTCTATCCTGCTGACCGTGCCGCTTCCGAACCTGACGTGGCTGACGCGGTCGCCGACACCGTAGTCGATCTCGCTCTGTTCTACCTGGCTCCCCTTCGTGAGCTTCTGGTAATTGCTGCTCGCCGTCGCTATGAAAGGCTTGTGTGCATCCGCCGAAGTGCGCGTCTTTCCGAGAACCGCCTTCGGCCGGCTTTCGGACCCGGGAAGGGATCTGTCGTCCGCGCTGCCCCCGCGCGCACCGCTTCCGCCTGGCTGCCCCGCATATGTCACAAAGGTCCGCCCGCCGCGTACGCTCTCAAAATCGTCGCTGTAGCGGCCGCCGTGCTGCCCGTAGCCGCGGCTGCCGTAGCCGTTTCCTCCGCGGTACCCGGCAAAAGGCCCGTCATCTTCGCGGTCCTCGTCGTCCCCGTCCCCGAAGAGGGGCTTCGCCGCCGGCACCTTGCCGTCGAGGAGGTCCCCCGGGATCTCCCTGATAAAGCGGCTGACCGGGTTGTACTGTGTTTCGCCGCGAAGCATTCTGGCACGCGCGCAGGTGAGCGTGAGTTCATCCCTGGCACGCGTGATCCCGACGTAGGCGAGCCGGCGTTCCTCTTCCATCTCCTCTTCGCCGCCGTTCGCGATCGTCATCATGCCCGGAAAAACACCGTCCTCCATGCCTGCCATGTAAACGTGTGAAAACTCCAGTCCCTTTGCGCTGTGCAGTGTCATGAGCAGGACGCGGTCGCTGTCCCCGTCCACCTCGTCGATGTCGGCCACCAGTGCGACATCCTCAAGAAAGCCGCTCAGTGTCGGCACTTCTCCGGGATGCTCGCTCTCAAAGCCTTCTTCGTAGGAAACTACCTTCGAGACCAGTTCGTCGATGTTGGAGATACGGTCGTCGGCATCCTCATCGTCGCTGTTTTTCAGTTCCTCGACATAGCCCGTGCCGTCGATGACCCTCTTGATGAGCAGCTCGAGCGGGCCGGCAGTCGCCCCGTAGTCGGCGTCTTCGCTGTCATTTCCGCTGCTGACTGCGCCGCTGATTCCGCCGCTGCCCTCGCCGTTGATTTTGCTGTTTTGCGCCGGTGCTTCCCGGAAGCTGTGGATGAGGGAGACAAAATCGGCGATCTTTGCGGTGGCCCGGCCGAGCGTCTTGCGTTCGGTCTCAAGCTCGAGGGCGGCAAAAAGCCCCGTCCCCTCACTGCGGGCCAGGTCCTTCATGCGTTCGATGGAAGTCTCGCCGATCCCGCGGCGCGGCACGTTGATGATACGTTCGACCGCAAGATCGTCGGATGCGTTGGCAATGGTCTTAAGGTAGCAGAGCAGGTCCTTGATCTCCTTGCGCGCATAGAAATTCGTACCGCCCACAATATCGTAGGGCATGGAATTGCCGACAAAACATTCCTCAAGCACACGGGCCTGCGCGTTCGTCCGGTAAAGCACGGCAAAATCGCCGTATTTCAGCCCGTGGTCGCGGCGCATGCAGTCGCCTATGTCTTCGGCAATGAAAGCCGCTTCGTCCGTCGCGGTGTCAAAAGCGCGGAAATGGACCTTGTGCCCTTCGCCGCGCTTGGTCCACAGCGATTTCTGCTTGCGCCCGGCATTGTTGCGGATGACGGCGTTCGCAGCGTCCAGCACGTTCTGGGTGGAGCGGTAGTTCTGTTCGAGCTTGACCACAAAGGCGTCCGGATAGATCTTCTCAAAATCGAGGATGTTGCGGATATTCGCGCCCCGGAATTTGTAAATGGACTGGTCGTCGTCGCCGACCACGCAGAGGTTGCGCGAAGCAGCGGCCAGCTGGCGGATCAGCTCGAACTGGGCATTGTTCGTGTCCTGGTATTCGTCCACCATGATGTAACGAAACCTGTTTTGCCAGTATTTCAGGACTTCCTCGTCGGCACGGAACAGCTCCACGGTCTTCATGAGCAGATCGTCAAAATCAAGCGCGTTGTTTTTACGCAGCTGTGTCTGGTACTCGTCGTACAGATCCCCCGTAAGTTTCTCGACGTAAGTCTGGGTATGCTCCTCTCGGAATCTCTGCGGCGTGATGAGTTCATCCTTCGCGGAGGAGATCGCCTTCAGGACGTCCTTCTCCTTGAGCGTTTTCGGGTCGATGCCGTGCTGCTTGATCAGGCCGCGCATGAGTGTCTTCGAATCGTCCGTGTCGTAGATCGTGAACGACGTATCATAGCCGATATGGTCGATGAAACGCCGCAGAATGCGGACGCACATCGCATGGAACGTCGAGATCCAGATGCTCTCCGCGCCGAACCCGGCAAGCTTGTCGACACGTTCGCGCATCTCGCCGGCCGCCTTGTTCGTGAAAGTAATGGCCAGAATATTGTAAGGGTTCACGCCGATCTCATCGATCAGGTAGCAGATGCGGTGCGTGATGACACGCGTCTTGCCGCTGCCTGCACCCGCCAGGATGAGGACCGGTCCATCTGTGTGAAAACATGCTTCCTGCTGTTCTTTGTTCAGACTGTCGTAAATACTCATTGATGACCTCGCGGGACCGCACGCTTTACGGCGGCCCGTAACCTCGCGGGGGACGGGCCCGGGGGACAATGCCTGCATCGTGCAGTCCTGTCCCCGGGGCCTGTCCCCCGGTGAATGATACATGGAATTGTTGTTAATGAAACTTACTGCAGCTTATTGCCGCAGTTCGGGCAGAACTTCGGCGGATTCGCCGGGTCGTACTCATAGCCGCACTTCGGGCATTTGGCAACTGCCGGTGCTGCGGGCTTTGCGGTGCCGCAGTTCGTGCAGAACCTGCCGTTGTTGACCGTGCCGCAGCTCGGGCATTTCCAGCTGTCGCCGGCCGGTGCTGCCTGCTGTGCGGGCTGTCCCGCTGCCGCGCCTGCTGCTCCTGCCACTGCGCCTGCTGCCGCGCCAAAACCGCCGTTGGCTGCCGTCGGATATACGGTGCCCGGATTCATGTTCTGGCCGTTCTGCTGAGCCTGGCCATAGAACTGCTGTGCATTCATGCCGCCTGCATTGCCGGCCATGTTCATGCCCATGAAGGCCATTGCCGGGCCTGCCGTTGAATTCTTGGCCGCATCGCGCATTGCCTGTGCCTGTGCCGCGGTAAGAGCGCCTGCCGCCATAGCCGGGTTCCTGAGCGTAGCTGCCGTCTGCAGATCCTTGATCCTCTGCTCGTCTTCTTCGGAAGCGGTGAGGGAACTGATACCGAACGATACGATCTTGATACCGCGAAGCTTGCTCCACTTATCGGAAAGCTCCTCGTTCAGCGCGTCGGCCATTTCCGTCGTATGTGCCGGAACCGCGCTGTAACGGACGCCCATAGCGGAGATCTTTGCGAAAGCCGGCTGCAGAGCGGTAAGAAGCTCTGTTTTGAGCTGAGAATCGATCGTGTCTCTCGTATAATCCGTTGTCACATTGCCGCAGACATTCGTATAAAACAGGATCGGATCCACGATCTTATAGGAATATTCGCCGAAACATCTAACACCGATGTCGAGGTCCATGCCGGCATTCTGGTCGACCACACGGAACGGTACCGGATTCGCTGTGCCGTACTTGTTGCCCATCAGTTCCTTGGTATTGATGTAATAGACTCTCTGATCCTTGCCGGTCGTGCCGCCGTAGGTAAAACGTCTGCCGATCTGCTTGAAGGTGTCGAGAATGCCCTGGCCGAGGTTGCCGCAGAAAATGCTGGGCTCTGTCGAGCTGTCCCATGTAAACTCGCCGGGCTGTGCGCAAAGTTCCACGACCTTGCCCTGTTCCACGATCAGCATGCACTGTCCGTCAGCTACTGCGATCGTCGAACCGTTGGAAATGATGTTGTCATCTCCCCGCGTATTCGAACCGGGGTGTGCGTTGCCGAGCTTCTTCTGTCCTCTGACCATCAGTGTGTCCTGTCCTATTGCGTCGCAATAGAAGAACTCCTTCCACTGATCCGCCAGTGAACCGCTAATTGCTGAACCTATTGCCTGAATCAGTCCCATGACAATAACCCTCCGTTTTGTTTACAGATACTGACATCAGAATGCATGTGTCGAATAGATTATACCATAATTATGTAAAAGTAATAAAACTGCATATCTGCTTTGTTCGCCTGTCTGCCTCGCCTGCCTTGCGATTACCTTTTTAATACGCCGCGCCTCAGTGCTGCGTCTCCTCATCCAGGACTTTCTCGATATAGAGCTTTTTGCAGTAAATATCCGCAGCGATGCGGCAGAGACAGTCGAATTTCCGAAGCATTTCCGTATCCGTTCCGGCATCGGACTGCAGGTTCTCCGGGGTCACGGCCTTTTCACTCTCCGCGATCTGTTTTTCAATATCCAGGCGGCTCTGTTCCAGCTGCTCCGTGACGCTTTTTTCAAGTATGGCGAAAACATCCTCCAGAGCCAGCTTTTTGCCGTTCCCGGACTTTCCCTGTGATTTTCTGGGCTGCCGGCCGGTCTGCTGCTCCTCCGTGAAACAGGCGTCCTTCAGGGGTTGCAGGACTTCCGCCACGTCATTGATGGAAAGGAAATTCTTGTAAAAATAGATGATCAGCAGGAGCATCATATGGTCCGGCGTATACTTCTTCTTTTCTGGTGCGATCAGAATTCCGGCCTTCGCGTAGTTGTTGATCATCGTCTTCGTCAGGATCTTGTCCGAATCCGGGCGGCGTGTAAGCGCCTGCAGGTGACTGCTGAGATAAGTGGTGACCTGATCCATATACAGGTCGATCTGCGGAAGGTCGTCAAAGTTGACCTGTGAAAAGCCTTTATACAGCTCTTCCAGTTCCGCCCGCATCCTGCTGAGATCTTCGTCTTCCGCACGTATATTGCCGGTTTTCCTGCCGCGTTCTGCGTCTTCTTTGCTCACTTTGCCTGTTTCCCTGCTTTCTTCTGCTGCTTTGACGCTGCATCTGCCAAGCAGTTCGCTGTGCCCGCTGCGCTTCCTGCTTTCTTTGCCGCCGCTGCCATCGTCTTCATTTCATGCGCATTTGCGATCACGGCGTCCGTGATCTGAAGGCCGCCCAGAAGACGCGCCAGCTCGCTGTCGCTTTCCTCTTCGGAAAGGCGCCGGATATGCGTGAAGGTACGCCCGTCGCTGCTGTCTTTGGCTATGAGGAAGTGCGTGTCCTCCATGGCCGCGATCTGCGGCAGGTGCGTGATGAGGATGATCTGCCGGTCGGCCGAAAGGCGACCCAGCTTTTCCGCTGTTTTCCAGGCGGTCTGCCCGCTGATCCCGGCGTCGATCTCGTCGAAGATAAAGGTGTGGATGTCATCCCTGCCTGCAAAAACAGTCTTCAGGGCGAGCATGATACGGGACAGTTCGCCGCCGCTCGCGATATCTTCAAGCGGTCTTTCTTCCTCCCCGGGGTTCATGGAGATGAGGAAGCGGACGCTGTCCATGCCGGAAGGATCCGGGGATCTGCGTGCCCCTGCTTCGTCTGCAGTCAGTTCGATGCGGAAAACACTCTGCATAAAGTTCAGCTCCGGCAGCTGGATGCGCATCTGCGCCGAAAACTCGTCTGCTGCCTTACCGCGCAGAACAGACAGCTTCCGGCAGACGGAAAGATAGGCTTCTTCCTCCCGTGCGATCTTCTGCTGCAGAGCTTTGCGCGAAGCATCAAAATCTCCGAGTTCGTCGCGGCGCCGGCGGCGGTTTTCGAGCGCGCGGTCGAGGTCATCGACCGTTTCACCGTATTTTGCCTTCAGGTGGTTGATGAGGTCGAGCCGCTCCCCGACCTGCGTAAATTCCTCGTCGTCAAAATTCAGGCTCTCGCCGTAGTCCGCAGCCGCACGGTTGAAATCCGAAAGCAGGCCGTCGATCTCGGTGAGCTGGCCGGCGATCTCGTCGAGGGAACTGTCGCTGCCGCTGACTGCCGTGAGTTCCCGGCAGGCGCGCCCAATGATGTCCGCCGCGCCGTCTTCGCCGTCCGTCAGTTCCGTCGCCGCAGCGACCGCAGTGCGCAGTCTCCCTGCAGCCGACATTTTGCGGCTGCGCTCTTCCAGTTCCTCGTCCTCGCCGTGTTTTACGCCGGCGGTCTCCAGTTCCGCTATCTCGAAATCCAGAAGGTCCGTCTCATGCTTCAGCTGGTCCGCATCGAGGTCGTTCTCTTCCCACTCGGTCCTGAGCGCCTTCAGGGTGCGGCAGTGCTCCGCGGCTTCGGCGCGCAGGGACTGCGCCGTGGCGCCTGCAAATTCATCAAGGATATCCAGCTGGCGGCTTCGGCGCAGCAGAAGTCCGCTCTCCCGCTGGCCGTATACGTCGATGAACAGAGACGCGATCTCGCGCAGCTGCCGCAGAGTCACATTCTCGCCGTTCACCGTGCAAAGGCTTCCGTCCGCCCGGATCCTGCGCTTGACCAGGATCATGCCGTCCTCTTCGACGGGCAGGTCCATCTCCCTGAGGAGGGCTTCCTGTTTTTCATTGTCCATGGAAAAAACAAGCTCCACTAGCGCATATTCCTCGCCCGTGCGGATCAGCGTGCGGTCGGCCTTCGCGCCGAGCGCCAGATTCACCGAGCCGATGAGGATAGACTTGCCGGCACCGGTCTCTCCGGTCAGCACATTCAGGCCATCTGTGAAGGTGACCTCCTCTTCGGCGATGAGCGCCAGATTTTTGACATGCAGACTGCGTAGCATAATCCTCCTTCTATGGCCTCTCCGGGCAGAAGGTGGGTGGAGCGGTGCGGTTCATCCGGTTCACTTCTTTGTCAGCTCCAGAATGCGCCGCATGACATCGACGGCATCCCCGGCAGACCTGGCTGCGGCAAAGATCGTATCGTCGCCTGCAATGCAGCCGGCGATCCCGGGCATTTCCATGGCATCCAGAGCCGCTCCGACCGCCATGGCCATGCCTGCCACTGTCTTGATGACCAGTATATTCTGCGCCTGGGTCACAGACATGAAGCCTTCCTTCAGTACGCGCACGTATTTGACAGACAGGCCGCCGATCTGGCCGTAGCTGTTTTCCATGAGTGCATATTTCTGGTGCCCGTGCCCGAGCTGCACCTTGGTCAGCTTCAGCTCCCTGATGTCGCGCGACACCGTGGCCTGCGTCACGTCATAACCGGCCTTCCGCAGCGCATTGGCCAGTTCTTCCTGTGTTTCAATGTCGTGGTTCTCAATGATCTCTATGATCCTTCCCTGTCTTTCCTCTTTCATGGGATCCCCTTTAAAATGTGCATTTATGCAAAACATACGCATAATTATACATCCCGGTCCCCGAAATATGCAACAGGCATACGAAGGATCCGACAGCGGACGCGCCGGCGTGTCCGCCCTTACTCCGCCATTTTCCGGTGCAGCGTCTCCAGGAAGCTGATACGGCTCAACTTTACGATCCTTGCCGTGCGGTCCGAACGTACGATACGGATCGTGTCTCCGCTGTGCATTCTGCGCGCGTTGCGGCCGCCGTCAAAATCTGCTTCGACCTCGACCCTGCATCCGTCGTGGTCGGTGCCGATCCCGATATCGATGCAGTCGTTCGCCGAAAAAATGATACTGCGCGGGCTCATGGTATGCGCACAGATCGGCGTAAGGACCAGGAGCTGCGCTTGCGGTTCCACGATGGGGCCACCTGCCGAAAGATTGTAGCCGGTCGATCCCGTCGGCGTCGCGACGATCATGCCGTCCGCTTCAAAGCCGTTCAGAAAGCGCCCGTTGATGCTGACGTTGTACGGCACGATGCGGAGCGACCCTCGGCGGGCGATGACGACGTCGTTCAGCGCGCAGTTCGTCCTCCCTGTTTTTCCGGCCTCCGTAGTGATCCGCCCGTCGATCATCATGCGTTCCTCGACCTCGAAATCGTCGGCGAGCAGCTTGTCGGCCGCGCTCTGCCAGCTGCTTTTATCGACTTCGGCAAGATACCCCAGGTTCCCCAGGTTGATGCCGAGGAGCGGCGCCGTGCCTGTCGCCGTGACGCGCGCGGCCTGCAGCATCGTTCCGTCCCCGCCGAGCACGATAAAACACTCTGCGCGCGAAGCACGGATCGCCTTGCCATCGTCGGTCTCGGCCGCCTGCACGATGGCGCCTCTGGAGGTCAGATAATCCGTGATCTCACGCTGTATCTTTCCGCCGGGGTCTTTGTTGGGATTCGAGATGATAAAAAACCTGTTCATACGCTCTCCTGTTCCAGCTCTGCATGAGCCCCGGCTACGATCCTCTTCACTTCTTCAGGACCGAAGACAGTCAAAACATGGCCTGCTGTTTTTCCTTTCAGAAGGTACATCAGGTATTCGATATTGCCTTCCGGGCCGCGGATCGGCGACCAGTCGAGTCCTGCCACCTCAAAGTGCGAAGCGTTTGCAAACCCCAGGGCATCGAGGATGACGTCCTCGTGCACCTTCGGGTCCCGGACGACGCCGTGTTTTCCGACGCGCGCGCGGCCGGCCTCGAACTGCGGCTTGATAAGACAGACCATCTCAGCGTCGGGCTGCAGCACCTCAAAGGCCGTCGGAAGGATCTTCGAAAGCGAAATGAAGGATACGTCACAGGAAGCAAAATCGGGAAGCAGCGGATCGCCGGTGGACAGATCCGCAGGATCACGGAAGGCCGCATCCGTCGATTTCCGCGCGGCTGCCGCGGCTTCCAGAAGGCCCTCGGGCATGAGATATCGGAAGTTTGTTTTCTCCATGCAGATGACGCGGGGATCGCTGCGCAGCTTCCAGTCGAGCTGTCCGTAGCCGACATCGACCGCGAAGACACGGACAGCGCCGTTCTGCAGCATGCAGTCGGTAAAGCCGCCTGTCGATGCGCCGATATCGAGGCACGTGCGGCCCTTAAGGTCGATCGGGAACACGCGCAGTGCTTTCTCCAGCTTTAAGCCGCCGCGGCTCACGTAGGGCAGCGCGGCCCCCCGCACTTCGACGGCAGCCGTCGCCGCATCGAACACCGCGCCGGGTTTGTCTTCGCGCTGGCCGTTCACAAACACCTGACCGGCCATGATCACCGCCTTTGCCTTTTCGCGCGACGGCGCAAGGCCGCTTTCCGTGACAAGGATATCCAGCCTGGTCTTCACTTTCCGCGCCTTTCACCGATCCCCGCCCACTCGGTGAGGATGCGCGCCGTAACGGTCGCTTCGTCGATGCCCGTGACCTGTCGCAGGATATCGCAGTTTCCGTGCTCGACAAAGGTATCGGGGATGGCTATGTTGAGGATGCGGTTGTCCATCTGTTTTTCGGCAAAATAGCGGAGCACATTGTCACCGAAGCCTCCGCTTACGGTGTTTTCCTCCATCGTCACGATGAGCGGGTGGGAAGGCGCAAGTTCATCGAGCATCTCCGTGTCGTACGGCTTCACGAATCTCGCATTCACCAGCGTGCAGGAAAGCCCCCTGTCCTTCAGGGCAGAGCGCACCTTTACCGCAGTCTCCACCATGCTGCCGACTGCGTACAGGAGGATATCCTCCTCCTCATAGATCACTTCCGACTTTCCGTACCGCACATCCGGGCGGAATTCCTCGAGACCGTCGTATGCGGCGCCGCGCGGATAGCGGATCGCGACGGGACCGTCGTACCTGTCCGCAAACTTCATCATGTCCGACAGCTCCCACTTGTTTTTGGGCGCCATCACGGTCATGTCAGGAATGCTCGAAAGATAGGACAGGTCGAAAATGCCCTGGTGCGTGGCGCCGTCCGCGCCCACGAGACCAGACCGGTCAATGGCAAAAATAACGTGCAGGTGCTGCAGGCAGACATCGTGCAGGATCTGGTCGTACGCACGCTGCAGGAACGAGGAATATACGCAGACGACGGGCGTCAGGCCGCCCGCTGCGAGTCCTGCGGCAAAGGTCACCGCATGCTGCTCCGCGATCCCGACGTCGAAGAACCTGTCGGGGTAAATGTTCCGGAAGCGCTTCAGGCCGACGCCGTCCGCCATCGCTGCCGTGATCGCGACGATCTTCGGGTCCCGCTGCGCCATTTTGATCATGACCGTGGAGAAAACATCGGTCCAGTCCGCTTTGTCCTTGTGCCCCTCAGGAAGGCCTGTAGCCACGTCGAAGGGGCCTGTGCCGTGGAAGCGCGCGGGATGTTTTTCCGCAGGTCCGTAGCCCTTGCCCTTTCTCGTGATCACATGGATGAGAACCGCCTTCTTAAGCTGTTTTGCATCGTTGACCGCACGGATAATGTCCCTGATGTTATGGCCGTTGACCGGCCCGAGATAGGTGATGCCGAGGTCTTCAAAATACATGCCCGGGATCATCAGCTGTTTCAGGGAATTTTTAGCGCGGCGGATGCGGTCGACCGCCTGGGGCATACTGTCGTTCATGGAATAATAGATCTTGTCGCGCAGGGAAATATAACTGTCGCTCGTGCGGATGTCGTTGAGATAATTCGAGATACCGCCGACATTCGGGCTGATCGACATTTCATTGTCGTTGAGGATGATGATGAAATTGCTTTTGAGCTTGGCCGCGTTGTTCAGCGCTTCGTAGGCCATGCCGCCCGTCATCGCGCCGTCGCCGATCACGGAAACGATCGTGTGCCTCTGCCCCTGCAGGTCACGTGCCTTGACGAGCCCGACGCCGGCGGAGATCGAAGTGGAGCTGTGCCCCGTATTGAATACGTCGCACGGACTCTCGCTGCGCTTCGGAAAACCGCTCATACCGCCGTACTTGCGGAGCGTGGGAAAATCCTCCTTGCGGCCGGTCAGGATCTTGTGGGTGTAGCTCTGGTGTCCTACGTCCCAGACGATCTCATCGTTCGGAAGATCCAGCGCCAGATGCAGTGCCATCGTCAGTTCCACCGCACCCAGGTTGCTGCTCAGGTGTCCCCCCGTCTTCGAAACATTGCTCACGAGGAAGTCCCGGATCTCCTGCGCCAGCCTGTCCCACTTCTCCGGCGGGATCTTCTTGATATCGTTTGTCTTCTTTATGGAATCCAGCAAATTCGCCATGTTTTCGCCCTGCAGATGTATCCTATTTTGTCCGGCCGGCCAGTTCGAGGATCAGCTGTTTCAGGAATCCGACCTCTTCGTTGGAAACGGAAAGACTGTCGGTCAGCTCCAGTGCTTCGTCGGTATATGCCCGTACGTCCTCTTTGGCCTTGTCCATGCCGAACAGCGAAACATAGGTTGTCTTGTTGTCCCTGTCGTCCTGGTGCACATCTTTGCCGAGTTCCCCCGCATTGCCCTCCACATCCAGGATATCGTCGCGGATCTGGAAAGCGATCCCGAGATCCTCACCGATCATATACAGGCTGCTGACATCCTCTTCCGGCGCGCCCGCGAGCACGGCGCCCGTCATCAGCGCACTTTCGATCATGCAGGCCGTCTTGTGCGTGTGAATGTACATCAGCTCGTCTTCACCCACGTCCGCGCCGCGCCCTTCCGCCATGAGGTCCGCACACTGTCCGCCGACCATGCCGTCTATCCCGGCGTTCGAGGCAAGGATGAAAAGCGCGTTGACCATGCGTTCGCGGAGCTCCGGGTCCTGCTCCAGCGCAAGTGTGGATGCGACGAGCTCATAGGCGTAATTGAGCAGTCCGTCGCCGGCCAGAACAGCCATGCCTGCGCCGTATTTTGCGTGCGTCGTGAGCTGGCCTCTCCGGTATCTGTCGTTGTCCATTTCGGGCAGATCGTCGTGCACCAGCGAATAGGTGTGGATCATCTCGATCGCCGCCATGAACGGCCCGACGATGTCCTCGTCCTCCTGCGTGAACCCGTCCCCGGAGCCCTCGCAGAAAATGCGGTAGGCCGCGAGCATGAGCAGCGGGCGCAGTCTCTTGCCGCCGGCTTCCACGCTGTAATTCATTGCTTCAATGACCCGCGCGCAGTATGCTTTGCGGTCGCCGTAGATCTCCTCGATCTCCCGGGCGTCCTCCGAAGCCGCGTCAGCCTCCGGCACTTCGCTTTCCGTGCCGGGCAGATAGCTCTTCACGACCTCGCCGCAGTACTGCGTGCGTTCCGCCAGCATCTCGTCAAATTTCATCATCCGTCCTCCTCCGGCAAAACAGCCGGTGCCACCCTTAAAAATCCTCGAGCCGGCCCTGTGCATTCAGCTTCTCGACCTTCTTTTCCACCGTGTCGATGCGGCTGCTGCAGTATCTGACCAGCTTCATGCCTTCTTCGTACAGCCTGAACGACTCCTCGAGCGGCACGCTGTCATCCTGCATCCTGTCCATCAGTTCCTGCAGTTTTGCAAAGCCTTCCTCGATGGTCATGCCGCCGTCCGCGCTGCTGTCAGTCTCCGTGTTGCCTGCGTTTCCGCCATTTGCGCCGCCTGCGGCCTCCGTATTGTTGCCGGCCTCCGCAGGTCCGGCTGCCGC
This sequence comes from Lachnospiraceae bacterium, assembly GCA_022652545.1. Taxonomy (GTDB): domain Bacteria; phylum Bacillota; class Clostridia; order Lachnospirales; family Lachnospiraceae; genus CAG-791. Next base: position 50,182 of record JALCRM010000001.1, on the reverse strand, counting down.
TCCGGCCTGTCCTTCTGTCACGTCTGCGATGTCTCTGTTTTCCATGTCTCCCATGTCTTTGCCTCCGCTGTGATCCTGCCGTCCCGCATCCGGATCTGCAGGCGGTCTCCCGCCTTTACAGTCAAAACACTTGTGACCGCCTTCCCTTTGTCATCCGACACGTACCCGTAGCCGCCGGACAGCCGCCGCAGCGGCGAGAGCCCCTCGAGGCCCGATGCACAAAGCTGCAGGGTGTGGCGGCGTTTTTCGATCTTTGCCGCCATGGCCGCGGAAAGCTGTGCGGCCGACATACTCTCCGAAACGTGTTTTGCCCGCAGAAGCGACGCATCCATGCGCATCTTCAGCGTATCCGCGCTCTGCGACAGAAACATCCTGCGCTCACGGACCTGCACGGCCGGTGAAAGGTGCGCCAGTTCCCGCCTGCAGGACTCCGCCTGCTGCCTCGCGGCAGCGATGCGGGCGCCGATCGAATCGGTCATTCCCTGCGCGTATGCGGAAAGGTCCGCCGTAAACCTGCTGTATTCAAACACGGCGAGCTCCGCTGCCGCCGACGGTGTCGGGGCGCGCAGATCCGCCACATAATCCGTGATGACTGTATCCGTCTCGTGCCCTACCGCGGAGATGACCGGGATCGGGCAGTCAAAGACCGCCTGCGCCACGATCTCCTCGTTGAAGGCCCAGAGGTCTTCTATGGAGCCGCCGCCGCGTCCGATGATCAGGGTATCCGGCCGGTCTGCCGGCGGGAGCGAGGCAAGCGCGCGGATGCCGCTCACGATACTGGCGGGTGCCTCCGCGCCCTGCACGATCGCCGGGTAGAGGATGATGCGCAGCCAGGGATCGCGCCGCCTGGAAATATTGATGATATCCTGCACAGCCGCCCCGGTGGGGGCGGTGACAATGCCGAGGGTGTGGATGTATTTCGGCACGGGCTGCTTGTAGCGCTCGTCGAACATCCCCTCTTCCTCGAGTTTTTTCTTCAGCTGCTCGTACTTTTCATTCAGGAGGCCGGCGCCGTCGCGCACGATCTGTTTTGCGTACAGCTGGTAGCTGCCGGTCTTCTCATAGACGTCGATAGAACCTGCCGCGACGACTTCGTCGCCCTCGTGCATCTCGAACTTCAGTCCGGAAGCGCGGTCACGTAAAAACATCACGGCATTCAGCGTGCCGCCGGCATCCTTCAGCGTAAAGTAAATGTGCCCGGAAGAATGATATTTGCAGTTGCTCACTTCGCCGCGCACAAAGACCGCCGGAAGCATGTAATCCTGGCGAAACATGTTTTTGATGTAGGTATTGATCTGCGATACGGAAAAAACACTTCTCGCTGCCATACACCTTACCCTCTGCCCGCGCCGCGCAGGCATAATAAAAATATTATATCCTTTATCGGCAGCCGGGAAAAGTGGAGAGGCCGGTGCTGCCGTTCACCACTTTTCGTACATTTCCTTCAGCACGGCGGCCGCAGGCTTGTCAAAGAAGCTGTAGTCGTCGTTGTCGCCGGAGCAGAACGCGTCCTCCGTCGACCAGGCCCAGATAGCGCAGCCCCGCACCCACGGCGCCGCTTCCATATGGCTGAGCATGTCGCGGTAGTAGCGCGCCTGCTCTTCGAAGTCCTTTTCTCCCATCCTGGTCCAGTCGTTCGGGAGCGCACCCGCTCCGCGCCGGCTCGGGCAGCCGCACTCCGCAAAGAAGAAGGGCTTGTCATATTTTTTGACGACAGGTTCTATACGCTTCAGGTTCTCCGGCCAGCTGCCTTCCGGATAGTAGCCGCTCGAAGAGATCACGTCGACCGCGTCCCACCATGTCACCCACTCTTCGCGGTACTTGTCCGTGTTGTACGTGAGGAGCCCGTGGTAACGCTGCCGGATCTGCGCGATGAGACTGCGCCAGTCGTCTTCGCGGCTCTCGGACATGACCTGTTCGCAGCCGATGTACAGCAGTTCGCAGCCCGTCCGCTCGGCCAGCTCCGCAAAATGCAGCATGTAAGCGCCGTAGCTTTCGAACCACTCTTCCCACGTGCCCTCGCATTTTGCACCCTGCCCGAGGAAATTGATGTACGCGCGCCAGTCCCCGTTGCTCACGTTGATCATGGGCTTTAGAAAGACCCGGAGGCCCAGTTCTTCCTTCGCTCTGCGGATCAGAGTCGTGAGCGTACCGTCGCCCGGCACCTGGTCCTGCCAGTCAAAAGAAGTCGCATGGGCAGTGGCCTGCCACGCCGGGAATGCAAGGACAGCCGTGTTGGCGGCACTCGATTCCTGCATCGCCCTGAGGGAGGCGAAAAGACTTGCGTCGGACAGTTCCTTGTTCCTCTTTATATCCGGAAAATAAAACGTGACTCCCCTGACGATCGCCAGATCGCTGTTCATAATATTAACCTCCATGAGGAGAACCATCAGGTTCTCCGAAATGGGCAGCCGGTGCGTCAGCACCGATGCTGCGGTTTGAAAGTGCTGCATCGGCGGCACTTTCAAACTTTCCTCCTTAACGCACAACAGGCCCCGGAAACAATCCGGGACCTGCATTTTGTCTGAATGTCCTCAGTGCACCGTCAGTGCTTTACGATAATGACCTTCGCACCTTCGTGACGGGGCCTGTTGCCCCCTGTTTTGTCCGACTTCACGACCTTGACGATCTTGCCGGCCCGGCTGGCCTTTTCGACCTTCCTTGCGATCTCGGTCGTCTTGTCTTTCTCTGCCTTCTCCGCCTTCTTCCGGCCTTCCTCGGTGAACTTTCCGAGTACTGCGTTGACGAATGCGGGTGCGCTCTCCTGTCCGAATTTGCCGGCCAGTTCCACGGCCTCGTTGATCGCGACCCCTTCCGGGATCCGGTCGTCGTATTCGATCTCATAGACGCCGAGACGCAGCAACGTAAGCTCCACCTTGCCGAGACGGCTGAGTTCCCAGCCCTGCGAAGCCTTCTCGAGCTGCGCATCGATCTCCGGGAGACGAGAAACGATATTCTCGTATTTTGCCGAGATCTCCTCTCGGTCTTCTGCGGAATAGGTCACATCCCCGGCTTCAAAAAAATAGTTTTCCTGCTGCGGCATGGCTTCTTCCGGATTGAATTCGACGCGGAACAGCAGCTTGAAGATCTGTTCACGGATGGAACGTCTGTACATATCAGTCCTTCTTCACGTCGCCTTCGGACGGAATGGAAATGCCCGCGATGCGGACGTTGACGTCGGTCACATGGAGACCCGTCATGCTTTCGATCGCCTGCTTGACGCGTGCCTGTACCTTGCTGCTGGTCGCGGGGATATTGTAGCCGTAGCCCATATTGATGGAAAGCGCCACCTTCACGTTGTGCTCATTCACTTCGACCTTGACGCCTTTTGTCTGGCTCCTTACACCGACCTTGTCGAGGAAATCCCTCGCCTGGCCGCCTTCCATGGAAGAAACGCCGTCCACTTCCTTCGCGGCGTAGGCCGCGATCATCGCAACGACGTCGTCCGCGATGCGGATCGTGCCGATGTTGTCATCACTGCCGCAGCCTTTATCGTCCGCGTGCGGATCATCCGCATCCTTTGCCGCGTCCTTCGCTGCTTCCTTCGCAGTGTCTTCCGTATCCGCGCCGGCCTGTGCATCCTGCCGCACATCCTGTGCGTCTGCAGCAGTTTCCGCTGCAGTTTCCTGCGCTTCTTCACCCGCCTGCTGTACAGGCTGTGCCGCGCTGCTGTCGATATCCCTGATTTCTTCGTCTGCCATTTCGCTCAACCTTTCCTTTCATAGACCGGAAAAACTGTAGACGTCCGAAAAGCCGAAGGCGTCCGAAAACTCCCGCATCATCTGATAAATACTGCGTCTGCGGACAAAATGATTTTATCATTATCCGCCGGATTTGCATAGTGTACCATACGTCCGAAGGCCGTACCGGATGCGCTTACCTGTTGAATTCCGCGAGCGTCAGGCCCTTGTTGCGGTCCAGTACCATCTGGACGGACCAGGGATTCACAAAAAGCAGCAGCGGATTGCCTTTCAGGTCGCGGACGCGCTTCATGTCGCTCGTTCCGACGATCTCCTTGATATCCGTGTCCCTGCTCGTGACCCAGCGTATATGCTCGTAGGGCAGCACTTCAAGGTCGATCTCCACATTGTATTCACTGGCGAGCCTGAATTTCAGCACGTCGAACTGCAGGACGCCCACCACGCCCGCGATGATCTCCTCCATGCCGGTGTTGTATTCCTGGAAGATCTGGATGGCGCCTTCCTGCGCGATCTGCATGATGCCCTTGACGAACTGGTCTCGCTTCATCGTATCGACCTGGCGCACACGCGCGAAGTGTTCGGGCGCGAACGTCGGGATGCCCTCGTAGCGGAAATTCTCGGAAGGCAGGCAGAACGTATCGCCGATCGAATACAGGCCCGGGTCAAAAACGCCCATGATGTCGCCCGCATAGGCCTCGGAAAGCACCTTGCGGTCTTCGGCCATCAGCTGCTGCGGCTGGGAGAGCCGCTGCACTCTGCCGCTCTGCACGTGCTTTACATCCATCCCGGCTTCGTACCGTCCGGAGCAGATGCGCATGAAGGCCACGCGGTCGCGGTGCGCCTTGTTCATGTTCGCCTGGATCTTGAAAACGAAAGCGGAAAAACCGCTGGTGTACGGGTCTACGGGCCCGCAGTCGGAAACGCGCGCCGTCGGAGGCATTGCCATTTTCAGGAAGTGCGAAAGGAAGATCTCGACGCCGAAATTCTGCAGCGCCGAACCGAAAAACACAGGCGTCAGCATACCGGCCCTGACTTCCTCCAGGTCGAACTCCTCGCTCGCCCCGTCCAGCAGGTCGATCTCGCTGCAGAGCCTGTCGGCTGCCTCCTGTCCGATCGCGGCCACAGCCCCGGGAGCGGGAGATGTTTTGTCTGTCTCACCGTACAGCGGGATGTGCTCCTCATGCCCTTCCTTCGTGCCTTTGAGCGTGTCTGAATAGGTGATGATCTTTTTCAGCTCGCGATCGAAAAGGCCCTTGAAATTCTTGCCGGAACCGATCGGCCAGTTGACCGGACAGGTGGCCACGCCGAGGTTCTTCTCGATGTCGTCGAGCAGTTCGAAGGTGTCGAGCGCGTCGCGGTCCATCTTGTTGATGAAGGTAAAGATCGGGATGTGCCGCATCGCGCAGACCTTGAACAGCTTGCGGGTCTGCGGCTCAACGCCCTTGCTGCCGTCGATGACCATGACCGCCGAATCGGCTGCCATGAGGGTGCGGTAGGTGTCCTCCGAAAAGTCCTGGTGTCCGGGGGTATCGAGCAGGTTGACGCAGCAGCCCTCGTACTCAAACTGCAGTACGGAGCTGGTAACGGAAATACCTCTCTGCTTTTCGATCTCCATCCAGTCAGAAACGGCGTGTTTTGCCGTTGCCTTGCCCTTTACGCTGCCGGCGGTGTTGATCGTGCCGCTGTACAGCAGAAATTTTTCCGTCAGGGTGGTCTTGCCGGCATCGGGGTGGCTGATGATGGCGAAAGTCCGCCGGCGCGAGATCTCGTCCCTTAATGTTGTATTTGCCATAACTGATCCTTCTCCGTGATCGTGCCGGGTTTGCCCCGGGCTGAGCCGGGCGCCTGTCCCGGAGCTTTCGGCAGCTCCGGACGCCCGCTGTGTGCAGACGACAAAAAGGGACCCGGCGCAAAACACGCGGCCTGATAAGCCGCCGTCTGCGCCGGGTCCCCTGTGGATGCTTACTGATGCTGCTGTACGTCCTTCATCGAGAAGCTCATGCGGCCCATGCGATCCTTGCCGATGCACTTCACCGTGACATGCTGGCCGATGGAAAGGACATCCTCCACGTGCTCCACGCGGTGATTCGTAAGGCGCGAAATGTGGACCATGCCTTCCTTGCCGGGTGCAAACTCAACGAACGCGCCGAATTCCTTGATCGAAACAACGGTGCCTTCGAGGATCTGGCCCTCTTCGTAGTCGGTGACGATGATGTCGACCATCTTCTTGGCCTCTGCAAGCGCGTTCTTGTCGCTGCCGCAGATGCTGACCTTGCCGTCGTCCTCGATGTCGATCTGGGCGCCGGTGCGCTTGATGATCTCGTTGATGACCTTGCCCTGCTTGCCGACCACGTCGCCGATCTTTTCGGGATCGATCTGCGTGAAGATGATCTTCGGCGCATACTTGCCGACTTCCTTGCGGGGCTCGGCAATGGCGGGGGTCATGACGCTCTGCATGATGTACTCGCGGGCGTCCTTGCATCTCTGGATCGCGCCTTCGACGATGGGACGGGTCAGGCCGTGGATCTTGATATCCATCTGGATGGCGGTGATGCCGTCATGCGTACCGGTCACCTTGAAGTCCATGTCGCCGAAGAAGTCTTCGAGACCCTGGATATCGGTGAGCAGAACGAAATCATCGTCGGTGTCGCCCGTGACAAGGCCGCAGCTGATGCCGGCCACCTGTTTCTTGATCGGCACGCCTGCTGCCATCAGGGCCATGCAGGATGCGCAGGTGGAACCCATCGAAGTGGATCCGTTGGACTCGAAGGTCTCGGATACCGCACGGATGGAATACGGGAATTCCTCGATCGAAGGCAGCACGGGGATCAGGGCTCTTTCAGCAAGTGCGCCGTGTCCGATCTCGCGGCGTCCGGGTCCTCTGGAGACCTTGGTTTCGCCGACGGAATACGCGGGGAAATTGTACTGATGGATGTATCTCTTCTCGGTGATGTTGGGATCGAGTCCCTCCACCTTCTGGGCCTCGCTCAGAGGAGCCAGCGTGACAACGTCACAGATCTGGGTCTGTCCGCGGGTGAACATCGCACTGCCGTGGACTCTGGGGATGATATCGGCTTCCGCAGCCAGCGGACGGATCTGGGTAAGCTCACGTCCGTCGGGGCGCTTGTGGTCCTTGAGGATCATCTTGCGGATGGTCTTCTTCTCATACTGGTAAACGGCGTCCCCGAGGTTGGCAAGATACGCCTCGTTATCCGCAAAAGCCTCTCTCAGCTTCGCGGTGACATCCGCCATGTTGTGCTCACGGGTCTGCTTGTCGTCGGTGAAAACAAGCTGTTCCATCTCTTCCGGCGTAACGACCTTGCGGATCGCTTCAAACTCTTCTTCGGGAACGGCTACGGAAATGTAATCCTGTTTCGGCTTGCCCACTTCCGCGACGATCTTGTTGATGAACGCGATGATCTGCTTGTTCACGGCATCCGCCTGGTAGATATAGGCGAGCATGTCCTGCTCAGGCACTTCGTTCGCGCCGGCTTCGATCATGATGACCTTGTCCGCGGTGGAAGCCACCGTCAGGCGCAGGTCGCCGGTGTCCCAGTCCTTCTGGCCGGGATTGATGACGGGCTTGCCGTCCACGAGGCCGACCTGTGTGGTCGCGCAGGGACCGGCAAACGGGATGTCGGAAATGGAGGTGGCAAGAGCTGCGCCGATCATGGCGACAAGCTCCGGCTTGCACTCGGGATCCACGCTCATGACAAGGCACTCGAGGGTGACGTCATTGCGCATGTCCTTAGGGAACAGGGGACGCATGGGACGGTCGATGACGCGGCTCGTCAGGATCGCGTTTTCGGAGGGTCTGCCTTCTCTCTTATTGAATCCGCCCGGGAACTTCCCGATCGAATAAGCTTTTTCGGAATATTCCACGCTCAGCGGGAAGAAATCCACGCCCTCACGGGGAGCGGCGGACTCCGTCGCGGTGCAGAGCACCGTCGTTTCGCCATAGTGCATGAATGCACAGCCGTTGGCCTGTTTCCCGACTCTGCCGATGTCTACGGACAGCGTACGGCCTGCAAGTTCCATTGCATACGTTTTGTACATGTCTTCTTTTCTCTCCTTCTTCGTCTCGTCTGCGTCAGGGCGCCGGTACCCGGTGCCTTTGTCCATAAAACTCTGTCCCTTAAACAAAAAGACGGCATATCCCGGAAAACCGGTCTACGGCCGTCTCTCAGTGTTCTGTGTATTACTTGCGGATGCCGAGCTTCTCGATCAGTGCACGATACTTTTCAATATCGTTCTTCTTGAGGTAATCCAGCAGGCCTCTGCGCTTACCGACCATCTTCAGAAGGCCGCGGTTCGAATGGAAATCCTTCGGGTTCTTCTTCATGTGCTCGGTCAGTTCGGTGATGCGTTCGGTCAGAACGACGATCTGCACTTCCGGTGAACCGGTGTCGCCCTCTTTGCGGCCGAAGCCATTGATGATTTCTGTCTTCTTTTCCTTTGAGATCATGTTCTCTCCTTTGCCTTTTCGGCGATGCGCCTGCTGCCGGGGAACGGTCGGAGCATCCGGATCCGCAGCAGAGGTCGTGACACAAAAACCTGTCAAAACACAGCATTTGAATCATACCATGCGTAACATCCAATGTAAAGAATTCATTTTTCGCGCTGCGGGTTGTATTCGCGGCCTGCCGCGATGTCCAGCGCGAGCTGCGCCTTCAGCGCATCGAGCGAGTCAAAACGCCTCTCCGGACGCACGTACTTAAGAAGCGAGCAGACCGCTGTCCTGCCGTATGCGTCTTCTTCGAAGTCATACAGGTAGGTCTCGACCGTCACCACCGTGCAGGAGCCCTGCGCGCTTTGCTGCGCCGCTTCCTGCGAATCATACCTGGCGGTTTCCTGAGCCTCATTCCGCGCGGTCTCTTCCGTCGCCGTATGCTGTGTCACGGTCGGCCGCACGCCGATGTTCGTGACAGCGCGGTAGATCTTCGGCTGCGCGTGTATCCTGCCTTCGTTCCCGTCCCCGCTTTCTTCCCCGTCCCCGACGAAGCGCACCTCCGAAAAATAGACGCCGTAGGGCGGCAGCAGCTTATTCCGCGTGGGGACGATGTTCAGGGTCGGGAAGCCGATCGTGCGCCCGATCTTCTGTCCGTGCACGATCTCGCCGAGCACGGAATACGGCCCGCCGAGGAGGTCCGCGGCCTCTTCCATGCAGCCCTTCGCAACAAGCTCGCGGACGGCGGTCGAACTGATGACCGTCCCGTTCCTGCGCACCTTGTCGATCACCTCGGTACGGTATTCAAAACACGGTGCGAGGGCGTCCAGCAGCCTGAAATCCCCCGTGCCGCCGGAGCCGAAGGAAAGGTCTTCCCCCGCCGCGATATATTTTGCATGCATCTGTTCGACGAGGATGCGCCAGATGAACTCTTCCGGAAGGATCGAGGCAGTCACCATGTCCAGCGGATATTCCACAAGGGTCTCGACGCCCATGCGGGCAAAGATCATGCGCTTCTCCTCCCGCGTCGTAAGCTCCTGTGCGTCCGGGCTGCCGGGCTTTCCAAACAGCACGGCCGGAGAAGGATCGAAGGTGAAGACGGTCGGCGAAAGTCCCTGCTCCTTCTGCCGCAGCAGGGCGTCAAGGAGCCTGCGGTGGCCGAGGTGCACGCCGTCGAATTTTCCGATCGCGACGGCTGTTGCCCCCGGGATGCGGAACCTTGTTGTACCGGATATGATCTGCATGGACATCTGGACCGCTTTCTTGCGCGCCGTCTTCGGTGCGCAGTTCCGATCAGTTCTGTAAAAACATCTTCTCCGCTCTCAGCGTAAGGGGTGCCGCTTCCGCCCCGGTTCCCGAAGCGCTCTCCGGACCGGCCTCTCCGTCATTCTTTGCATCGGCCTTCGCGCCGGCCGCGATCGCCGCTTCCGCCTGATAGACTGCGCAGAACCTGCCTTCGGAGTCATATACCCGCACGCGCCCCGCCGGAAGACCGCTGCCGCAGCAGCTCTCCTCCCCGCCTTCTTCCAGGTCCTGTGCGTGCAGCACGTTCCCGTTGTACAGGAAACGGTCTGCACCCGCGCGGGTGCGGACGGCGGGACAGGAGGCAAAACACGCTTCCACCGGCACAATATGCGAGGCAATGGTACCGTCTTCTGCCATGGCTTCGATCTCTCCGATGCGCAGTGCGCCGTCAAGGGCAAATTCCCCGACGCGCGTGCGCAGGAGCGACTCCATCGCGGCGCCCGTGCCGAGACTGTCCCCGATGTCGCTGACGAGGGTCCGGATATAGGTGCCCTTTGAGCAGCGGATGCGCATGCGCACGCGCGGCAGTTCGATCCCGAGGATCTCAAGTTCCCGGATGCTGACCGGCACGCCCTTCCGCTCCACGGTCTTCCCTGCCCGCGCATACTCATAGAGCTTGTGCCCGGCCACCTTCTTGGCGGAATACATGGGCGGGACCTGCAGCTGCTCCCCGACAAAACCGGCAGCGGCCGCACGGATCACCTCTTCCGGTGTTTTGCCCGGCACGCCCGAAAGCACCGCCTCCACCTGTTCATCGGAAAGCGCTCCGAGAACGGCGGAGCCTTCGGACAGATCCTGGGTGTCAGTGCGTACGCCGAGCCTGCAGACCGCGACGTATTCCTTGTCGCAGTCGGTGAGCATGCCGACGAGCTTCGTTGCACTGCCAAAACACACAGGCAGCACTCCCTCCGCATCGGGATCGAGTGTGCCTGTGTGCCCTGCCTTTTTCGTATGCAGAACGCCGCGCAGCTTTGCAACGGCGTCGTTCGATGTCCAGCCTGCTTCCTTGCGGACATTCAGGATCCCGTTCAGCATCGTCAGCTCCGCGCGCCTGCTGTTTCGCCCGAGCGCCTCATCTGGATGTCGATGCTGTCGGAAATGTTGTTGATGATATCGCGGTACGTTGCATTCACCGTGCAGCCGGCCGCGCGCGAGTGGCCGCCGCCGCCGTAGAAGGCCGCGATGTCCGCGACGTTGATCTCGCCGTTCGAGCGCATGCTCACCTTGTAAGTGAGCGGCTCGGTCTCATACATGAAAATGGCGCACTTCACGCCCTCCGTCAGCATCAGCTGGCTGACGATCCCTTCCATATTCTTGGGCCCGACGCCGTAAAAGTCCATCGTCTGGCGGTTCAGGACGCTGAAGATGCAGGTCCCGTCCCTGAAAAGCACGCTTTCAAGCAGCGCACGGCCAAGGATCTGGTTCTCGAGATAGCTCTTGCGGTAAAAAACATCGTCGATCAGCGTCGATGTGTCGACGCCATGGCTCATGAGGCAGCCGGCGATCTCCATCGTGCGGGGCGAAGTGTTCGAGTACTTGAAAACACCGGTATCCGTAATGATGCCGATGTACAGTGCCCGCGCGATCGGCTCGTCGATGAGGCTGTCGTCGATCACGTTGTAAACAAGCTCACAGGTGCTGCTGGCCGTGGGAACGATGTAATTGACGTCGCCGCAGCCGGTGTTGGTCCTGTGATGGTCGATGTTGACGGTTTTGCGCGCCGTGTGAAAATATTTCTGTGCGGCGCCGAGACGGTCGTCCGCGGTATCCAGACAGATAAAGACGTCAAACTTTTCCACGTCCGTAATGCCGTCAAAACAGAACTCCTCCGCAGCAGGCAGGTTCTCCCGCAGCGTGTCGCCCATCTCGCCGCAGAAGGCGACGATCTTTGCTCCGGGCACGGCCTTTTTCAGGAAAAGGTACATGGCTGCGGTGGCACCCGCCGCATCGCCGTCGGGATTGACATGCCCCGAGACCGCGATCGAAGCGGCATTCTTTACTTCATCATAAATCTTCAATTTGTATCTTCTCCTCTGGTCTCTTCTCCGGCCTCTTCTCCGGTCTCTTCTTCTCCTCTGGCCGCTTCCGCTTCGCGGTCGGCCGCAATGACTTCGTCGATCTTCTTCGACATCTCGACGCCGTATGCGATCGAATCGTCAAGCAGGAACGTCAGCTCCGGCGTATTGCGCAGATTGACATCGCGCGCTAGGGCGCTGCGGATAAAGCCGTGCGCACTGCGCAGGCCTTCGAGCGTCCGTTTGCCGTCTTCGGGGCTGCCGAGGACCGTGAACCAGACCTTGCAGGTCTTGAGGTCAGGAGCGACTTCGACCTGCAGAATACTGGTGAAGGGACTGACACGGGGATCTTTCATCTCATTGCGGATAATATCCGAGAGGGAACGCATCACCTCGTCGTTGATCCGCCTGTTTTTAATACTGTCTTTTTTCATGTTTATCCTTTGTCTGTGCCGGATCCGTCCGTTACTTCTTCGGGACCTGCACCATGTCATACGCCTCTACGATATCGCCGGGCTGTATGGCGTCAAAGCCGTCGAATACGAGACCGCATTCAAAGCCTTCCTTGACTTCCTTCGCATCGTCCTTGAAACGCTTGAGGGACGCGAGGCTCCCTTCGAAGATCTGGTCGCCGCCGCGTGTGATGCGGACCTTGCAGCCGCGGCGGATCACGCCGTCGGTCACGGAAGAGCCTGCAATGTTGCCGACCTGGGAAGCGTGGAACAGCTGGCGCACTTCCGCGTGGCCGATGACCTGCTCCTCGTAGACCGGTGCCTCCATGCCCTTGAGTGCGGCGGAGACTGCGTCGATCGCTTCGTAAATGACCTTGTACAGCCGTACGTCGACGCCCTCGGTATCAGCCATTGCTTTGGCTGCGGGATCAGGCCGTACGTTGAAACCGATGATGACGGCATTGGAGGCGGAAGCGAGCGAAACATCGGACTCGCTGATGGCGCCTACGCCGCTGTGGATGCACTTCACGACGATCTCCTCGTTGGAGAGCTTGACAAGGCTCTGTTTCAGCGCCTCTGCCGAGCCCTGCACATCGGCCTTGATGATCACGTCGAATTCCTTGAGTTTGCCTTCCTTCATCTGGCTGAAGAGATCGTCCAGGCTCATTCTCATCCTGGTCTCTTCAAGCAGGTCTTCCTTGTGCTGCGTGCGGAAAGTCTCCACGTAGCTGCGCGCGCTCTTGTCGCTGTCGTGCGCCACGAGCACCTCGCCCGCCATCGGCACATCGTTCATGCCGAGCACTTCGACAGGCATCGAAGGACCGGCCTCCCTGACCATCTCTCCCTTGTCGTCGATCAGCGCACGGACTTTGCCGTAGCTGGCGCCGGCGGAGATGAAGTCGCCGATGTGGATCGTGCCCTTCTGGATCAGGATATTCGCAACAGGTCCGCGGCCCTTGTCCAGTTTTGCCTCGAGTACAAGTCCTCTCGCGAGACGGTTCGGATTCGCTTTAAGTTCCAGGATATCCGCCGTCAGCAGGATCGTCTCCAGCAGATCGTCGATGCCCTGTCCCGTCTTTGCCGAAACAGGCACGAACTCCGTGGTTCCGCCCCAGTCAGTGGAGACGAGCTCATATTTTGTCAGTTCCTGTTTCACCAGGTCGACATTGGCGTTCGGCTTATCGATCTTGTTCACTGCCACAATGATCTCGATGCCTGCCGCCTTGGCGTGGTTGATTGCCTCGATGGTCTGCGGCATGACACCGTCATCCGCTGCGACGACGAGGACTGCGATATCCGTCGAATTCGCACCGCGCATACGCATGGCCGTGAAAGCTTCGTGGCCGGGCGTATCGAGGAAGGTGATCGTACGTCCCTTAACATTCACCGTGTAGGCGCCGATCGCCTGGGTAATGCCGCCGGCCTCGCGGTCGGTCACGTGCGTGGAACGGATCTTGTCGAGGAGGGATGTTTTGCCGTGGTCGACATGGCCCATAACGCAGATGACGGGCGGACGGCGCACCAGATCCTTCTCATCGTCATCGTCCTCCTTCAGGAGTTCCTCGATGACGTCTACCTTCTCCTCTTTCTCGCAGAGAATATCGTAGGTGATCGCTATATCTTCGACTTCCTTGTAGGTCAGTTCGCTGTTGGGCGTAAGGATCTGGTTCTTCTCAAGGAAGAGCTTCTTGATGATCTCCGAAGGCTGCATATGCATGCGGTCAGCAAGGTCGTGCACCGTGATCTTTTCAGGCACGCTGATGGTCTTGATCTTCTCTTCCTGGTTTGCTTCGGGATTTTCTTCGGGGCGGATAAAGCGTCCGGGGCGGTTTTTCTCCTGCTCCTCATACGCCAGATCCTTCCTGTTGCGCCGATCCTTCTCCTGCCCGATCCGGCGCTTGCTTTCGTCGCGATGCTTCTCCGCATCTTTCACGAACGTGTCGCCGCCCGTTGCAGGTCCCCTGCCGGGTCCTGCGGGACGCCTGTTGCCATAGCCTCCCTGTCCGGGTCTTCCCTGGCCGTAGCTGCTTCCGCCGCGGTTGCCGTAGCTGCTTCCGCCGCCCTGGCCGTAGCTGCTCCCGCCGCGGTTGCCGTAACTGCTGCCGCCGCGATTGCCGTAGCTGCTTCCGCCGCCCTGGCCATAACTGCTGCCGCCGCGGTTGCCGTAGCTGCTCCCGCCGCCCTGACCGTAGCTGCTCCCGCCGCGGTTGCCGTAACTGCTGCCGCCGCCCTGGCCGTAGCTGCTCCCGCCGCGGTTGCCGTAACTGCTGCCGCCGCCCTGGCCGTAGCTGCTGCCGCTGCGGTTGCCGTAGCTGCTCCCGCCGCGGTTGCCATAGCTGCTCCCGTTCCCGCTGCCCTGGCCGTAGCTGCTCCCGTTCCCGCTGCCCTGGCCGTAGCTGCTCCCGCTGCGATTGCCGTAGCTGCTCCCGCCGCCCTGGCCGTAACTGCTGCCGTTCCTGTTGCCGTAACTGCTGCCGTTTCCGCTGCCCTGGCTGCTGCGATTGCCGTAGCCACGGTCGGCGGAAGGTCTTGTATTCGTATAGATCCGTCTGCCCGAAGTGCCCTGCGTCAGGCTGCCTTCGCTCTGATGGCCCGCAGATGCTGTCCCGGCTGCTTCGGAAGACCCTTCTCTGGGTCCTTCCTTTGCGGCTGTATTGCCCGCAGGAGCAGCCGACTGCGTCCCGGCAGCCGGTGCTTTGGCTGAGGAAACTTCGGTTTTTGCTGCAGCGGTATCGGCCGCTGCCGTTTTTTCGACAGGAGCTGCCGCTGTTTTTTCCGCGGCGGTTTCCGCCGTTTTCGCAGCTGCCGGTGCCTTTGCGGCCGGTTCCTTTGCAGCCGGTGTTTCCGCCGCCCCTGATGCCGGAGCCTTTGCTGCCGGCATTTCCGCTTTCCCGGCTGCAGGAGTCTCTGCGGTCTTTGCTGCCGATGCCTCCGCCGCTCCGGATACCGGAGCCTTTGCGGCCGGCGTCTCAACGGCTTTTTTCACTTCCGCTGCAGGAGCCTCCGTCATGGAAGGCTGCGCCGCCTGCGATACGGTTTTTGCAGTCTCTTCCTGTTTTTCCCTGGCTTCCGCTTCCTGGATACGCTTTGCCTCTGCATTGCGGTCAGCCTCGGTAGGCTTATGGAAATCGACCTCCATCTGGGAGGGCGCTGTCTTCGGTTTGATGATACGGTGGACCTGCGTACTGAAAGTCCCGCGATCGCTGCCGGTGCGCTGGTTCCTGCCGTAGCTTTCCTGTCCGCCGGAGCGGGCAGCCGGCGACGTGTAACCGCCTGCCGGACGATGTGCCTGCTGCGTGCCGTGATTCCCGGCGTTGCCGGCCGTCACGATAATGATGCGCTTTTTCTTTTTGGCTACTGCCTGGACACCGGCCGCTGTACCGGACGCAGGCGCTGCTGTATTGTCGGAGGGTACTGACGGTTTTGCCGCAGGAGCTTCCGTCCCGGTTGCCGGGGCTGCCGCCTGCGGAGTCTTTACATTACCGGCCGCTGTACCGGACGCAGGCGCGGCTTTCTTTACCGTTCCTGCGGGCACCGGTGCGGTTCGGGGTGCCGGCTTTGCGGACGCCGGGGACGCTTTGGCAAAATGCTTCGTCACCAGGGCAACGGCATCTTCATCGATGCTGTTGCTTGCCGTTTTAGCTTCGATCCCCTGCGTATTCAGGAAGGCAATGATGTCCTTTCTGTCTACTCCGCTTGTTTTCTCGAGTTCACTGATTCTGATTTTCGACATTGCAGCCTCTCTCTTCGTTTCCGCTATCCAGCAGCTTCATGATCACTGCGGCAAAACCGTTGTCGGTCACCGCCATACACGAACGGTCTTCCCTGCCGACCGCGTGTCCCAGGATCTCCTTCGTGCTGTAGTACCGCAGCGGGATCCTGCTGTATTTACATTTATCTTCAAAACTTTTGACTGTGTTTTTCTGGGCATCGCCGGCCAGGATGACGAGCTTTGCCTGCCGTTTCCGCACGGCCTCTTCCGTAGAAAAGCCTCCGCTCACTATCTTTCCGGCCTTTTCGGCGAGCCCCAGCATGGAAAGCACTCTATCCTGCATGGCAGCCCCCTCCGGGATCCGCCTTCGCTTCGTTCCCGGCTCCGGAGCTTCTCAGCTCATTCAGGAGTTCTTCGGGTATGGGTACGCCCAGCGCACGGCTCAGCGACTTCTTCCTGACAGCCTTTTCAAAGCAGGCCGGGTCATCACATAAATATGCGCCCCGCCCGGCTTCCCTGCCTGTCCGGTCAAGTACCACGCTGCCGTCCGGCCTGCGTACGATCCGCACAAGTTCTTTCTTTGTCCTGCACTGTCCGCACCCGATACAGGTGCGCAACGGCACTTTTTTTTCAGCCAAATCCAGTCTCTCCCCCGATCGATCCGATCAGTTGCCGGCGTCCGCAGGCGTTTCCTGCCCGTCGGAAGCCTTTTCATCCGCGGCATCCCCGCCTTCTGCGGGAGCCTCTTCAGCAGCGGCCTCTCCTTCTTTGGAAGGAATCTCTTCAGCGGCGGCATCCCCGGTCTCCGCGGCACTCTCTTCACTGCCATCCTCCGCAGGAAGCGGATTGCCGTCTTTGTCGACCGGATTTCCGTTCTCGTCGACGTACTCGATCTCCTCGTCCTCGTCGCCTTCGTAGCCTTCGCCGTCTTCCTGGTAGTCTTCATAGCGGAAGCCGGGCGCATCCTTGGCCTGCGTCTCGCTCTTGATGTCGATCTTGTAATTGGTGAGCTTAGCCGCAAGACGGGCGTTCTGTCCTTCGCGGCCGATCGCAAGTGAAAGCTGATAATCCGGTACGACCACCTTGGCGGTACGCGCCTCGGGATCGGCGAAAACAGCCACGATCTTGGCGGGAGACAGCGCATTCTGGATCAGGTTGCCCGGGTTGTCATCCCAGTTCACGATATCGATCTTCTCACCGTGCAGTTCATCCACTATGTTGCTGACACGGGAACCGTTGACGCCTACGCAGGCGCCGACCGGGTCGACGTTGGGGTTGTTGGACCAGACGGCGATCTTGGTGCGGCTTCCCGCTTCGCGGGCGATGGAACGGATCTCGACCGTGCCGTCGCGAATCTCGGCGACCTCCTGCTCAAAAAGCCTCTTCACAAGTTCCGGATGCGTACGCGAGACCAGTATCCTCGGCGTTCCCGGCACTTTGGAATCCTTGGTGTTGTTGTGTACTTCTACGATATAGACCTTGATACGGTCGTTCTGGCGCAGATGCTCGCCCGGCACCTGCTCTTTTTCAGGCAGGAAACCGTCCGCGCGGCCCAGGTTGATGCTGTAATTGCTGCCGATCCTGCGCTGCACGACGCCGGTCACGACATCCTTCTGCATCGCCGAATAATATTTGTAAACAGAGATCCTCTCTTCTTCGCGGATCTTCTGTGTGATCACGTTCCTCGCGTTGGTCGTTGCGATCCTGCCGAGCGAATTACTGTTCACCGGCACTGCAACGGTACTGCCGACTTCCGCAGTCGGGTCGATCGCCGTCGCGTCCTCCAGGGCGATCTGCTCGTTGGGCTGTATCACTTCATCCTGGGTCCCGACAACTGTTTTGTCCGCAAAGATCTTGTAGCTGCAGTCATCCGGATTCATCTCGATGCGGATGTTATCAGTTTTGCCGAACTGATTCCTGCAGGCTGACATCAGGGCATTTTCGATCGCCCCGAGGAGAACGTCCCTGCTGATGTTCTTCTCTTTTTCCAATGCGTCCATTGCATCTTTTAATTCGCTGCTCATTTTGTCCTCCGTTTTCAAAAATCGATTGCCAGCCGGATGGCCGCGATATCCTTCCTGTTAAAAACGATCTGCTGCGCGGCGGCTGTCTGTCCTGCCGTCTTCCGGCCCTTTGCGCGGGTCCCTGTCTTTGCGGCTTCCGGCTCAATGGTGACCGTATCCTTGTCGAACGCGGTCAGCGTACCTTCATATTCCTTTACCTTCGAGCCTTCCGGCGGCCTGTACAGCTTCACTTCGACTTTCTGCCCGATGCTGTTTGCAAGGTGCCTGTCTTTGGTGAGCGTCCGCCCGAGTCCCGGGCTCGAAACCTCCAGCGTGTAGGCATCCGGAATGGGATCGGCCGTATCCAGCGCATCCGACAGCGCGCGGCTCACATTCTCGCAGTCCCCAATGGTGACGCCGCCGTCCCTGTCTATGTACGCGCGCAGGAAGAATTCTCCGCCTTCCTTCACGTATTCCACGTCGTAGACGCGCACCCCGCTGCTTTCCGCGATCGGGGCGAGGATCTTCTCCACGGCTTCCGCATAAGCGCGGGCTTTTCCGCCGTTACCGGGCTTTGTCTGCCGCGGTGTCTTCGCAGCGCCCCCGGTTCCTGCATCGGAAGTTCCGGCATTCCCGGAAGTTTTCGCCTTTTTCTGCTTCATCAAGCCTTCCTTTTGTTATCCGTGCCCGGACATAGAAAAAGTGGACTTTCTGAAGTCCACTTTTCTGCAAAACTAATTAACATTCATAAAATACCATGATTCCGCGGATTTAGCAAGGTGTTTTTGTTTTGCGGACACGACCGCGTCTTCTCTTTAATTGCCAGGTAAAGACTGATTTGTCCGCGGCAAAGGTATTCCCAAATAAAGCCTGATTTGTCCGCGGTGGAGCTTTTCCGGCCACGAATCGGCCAACGCCGCGCCTAGCATGCACCCAGCCTTCGCTCAGCCTGGAATCGAAGCATGCACCCAGCGCGCTCAGCCTCCGATCCTCCCGCCTGCTGCCGTGAAAAGATCGGCAAAGCGCTCATAGTACTCGCATTCCGAAAACCGGAACGACGCGGGCAGCTCCATGATCCTCTCCCTGCCGTAGGATGTAAGGATCGGCTGCAGGATGTATTTTTCCTCGAGCTGGTACAGCAGCGCCCTCTCCCGGAACGTCAAAACATAGCGATCCGCCCTGGTCGCCTGCGGAAAGAACTCGTCGCAGAGCCGCGCGACCGCTGCCTGCGCCCTGTCCGACTCCGCGTGATGGTCCCAGGAAGCATTCACCTCCCTGCAGAGCCGCATCCAGGGAGAATCCTGTTTTGGCCTGACCATGCCCATGAAATCCGCATCCTTGTAGGACCACAGGGTAAAGGACAGCCCGTACTTTGTAAACAGGCTGATGGTGTCCCTGATCAGAGGGAACGTCCTGTCAAAGCCCTTCGTCACGATCTCGTAGCCGGCCTCGCCACAGAGGATGGGCCTGCCGCACCGCGAAGCGTTCGCGATCAGCTTCTGCATCACTTCCTCGAATTTCTGCTGCCGGTACCCGGTACCGATGTCTTCGTCATAGAGATTTTCGTACCAGACCGTAGGATAAAAATGAAATTCCATCGCGGTCTGCCCGTCGGTTATCCCGCGCAGCGCGTCAAAATCCGAGGCAAAGTGATCTCCTTCGAGGAAGATGATGTGCTCCGGATCCGCCGAGCGTATGGCCTCAATGACCTCTCCGTAAAACTTAGCAAGAAGTTTTCCCGCATCCGGCACCGTCAGGCCGGATGCCATATCCTCCGCGTCTTCCTTTTCCTCAAGCAGCTGGGGTATGATGAACGGCTCATTGAGGACATCGTAGCCGAGCAGATATTCCTCCTGTCCGTAGCGCTCCGCGATCCGGCGCCACAGAGCCGCGACCTGCCTGCGGAAAACATCGTACTCCCAGAATTCGGTGTACCCTGTTCCGTTGTCGCTGTGCCAGTCCGGGTTCTGGCCGCCCGGCGCCGAGTGCAGGTCGAGCAGCACGTAGATCCCGTATTTGCGTGCAAGCCCCATCAGATAGTCAAAATAAGCGAAGCCTTTCGGGTTTTCATGCTGCGTATCCTCATCGTCGATAAAAAGCCGGTAGTCAAAGGGCACGCGGACCAGATTTATACTGTGCCGGCGAAGGAAGCTGAAATCCTCTTCCGTGATGAAGTCGTACACGAATCTGTCGAAAAATTTCTCCGCAAAGTCGCTTCCGAAAACCGATGCGAATGTGCGTCTGATCTGCGCATCCGTCCCGGGGATCCCCAGCATGTAATGTTCCATATTCAGCCACGAGCCGATGCCGATCCCGTTGAACAGCATCCTGTGCCCGTCTTTTACAAAATCCGTACCGCTGACGCTGACAAACCGCTTTCCGTTTTCCATCTCCGTCACCTCGTGTCAGGGCCGCCCGGCTGCCGGATTGAGGCGGATGCGGATCACCTGCCCGTTCAGGACATACTGGGAAAAATTTGTTTCGTCCCCGTTTCTTCTGAAGTCGCACACCCAGGCGCCATCTTCGAAATGCCCTTCCTCCACGGACAGGAAGTTGAGCTGTGAACAGGCGCGGGAGTTCATGTGCGCATAGCCGCGCTCATCGCCGGCTTCCGGGATCCTTACGAAATCCAGGGCAACACCCGTGCCGCCAAAATAGAACTCGTCGTCTCCCGTCTGCACCAGGATCGCCCTGCCCCTGATCTGCCCGGTCTGCAGAGTGCCGTCTTCCATTGCGGGCGAATAGCCGTAATTCATGCGCAGATATCGGGAAAAGTGCGCGACGACGTGCCAGGGCGGTATGCGGACGTAACGATCCGGTTCAAATTCTTCTTCGGCAAATGCATGGATCTTCCCGGTTTTCCGATATTTTAACAGCAGAGGCGCCATGGCCGCCACCGTCTTCAGGGTAACGGCGATCTCCCTGCTGTCCCCGCTGACATTTCCTTCCCCGTCGAGCAGCTGCTCCGCCCCGAAGCAGAACAGGCCGATGGCGCCGGAAGCGGCGGCAAGGATAAGGTTCAGGGCATTGGCTTCTCCTTGCACGGGCGATTCCGGCACAAAAAGGGAATTGTCCTCCCTGTCGTAGGAATGGCAGATTTCCTCGTAAACACTGCGGTTCTCCCTGTAAATATCCGGTCCGATCACATCGATCGCCGGCGCTGCCTTCTTCCAGATGTCCAGCATACGGCTGACCGGCGCGCCGGCATTGTAGCAGAGCCCGGCTTCCCGGAACCCGTTCTCGCCCACCATGACATTCACCGTCATCGGGAGTTCGAAGACCTGCTTTCCGGCCTCCGCAATGGCTTCGATATAGCGGGCCGTATACCAGGCGGAAAACGCTTCCCCGGCATACCTGCCGAACCTTCTTTTCCAGGGGGAGAGCCCTTCGCGTGTCTCCTGCTCTTCCAACCCGCTCCCCTCTGTCGCAATGCCATCCAGCGCTTCCGGGACCGGCGCAAGATAGGCCTTTTCTCCAGCCTCCCCATAGTCGCGGTCCGTGCCGCCGTACCCCATCTCATTTTCCACCTGCACGGCGAGCACCGTGCGTTCCTCCGAATCAAAATCCCGCAGGAATGCCATCAGTCTGCAGAACGCCTTCCGGTCTCTTTCCAGTGTCTGCCCGCAGTGTACGGAAAGCGCCTCGAGCGGTGCCCCGTCGCACCCGTACGCCGGACGATATGTCTCCGGGTGCAGTTTTATATACTCCGGCACGTAATTGGGATGACCGTTCTTGCTGGTCCCGAACCAGAGGATGATCAGATACAGCCCGGCCTCCCTAGCCCTGCAGATCAGGTCCTTCACATGTGAAAAGTCGTATCTGTCCATCTCCGGTTCCATCAGATACCAGTAGACAGGCGCTTCCAGGCAGTTGCCTCCCACGGCGCGCACTGCCTCAATGGCTCTTCCGAGAAGAGCTTCCCCTGTGGATGAATTATGGGCCTGCAGTCCGACCGGAAAAACAGCCTCCCCTTTCCCGTTTCTGAAAACAAAATCGCTCAATCTGCGCCTCCTCTAAGATCTTACCTGTTATGTTTCCTGCATATTGCCAAATGGCACAACTGCCGGTTCCGCATTTACGGCTTCCACGCACAGTACCCTGTCCCGCAGATCACCGCTCTCCCGTATGCCGACACGAACCGTCTTCGTTTCCCCCGCATCCAGTGCAAAGTAATTATCTTCATACACTGCTTCCGTATCCGGTATGAAAAGCCGCACGTCCGGTGCAAAGCGATCACAGAGCAGACTGACAATAAGTTCCTGTCCGCTTCTGTGCGCACAGACCTCGATCCGTGCAGGCCGCAGCTTCAGTGCCTGCAGATCCCTGATGTCCGCAAAATAGCAGCGGTTTTCCGCGATACACACATGGTCTTTGTCAAGAAACCTGAGCCGAAGATACTGACCGAGAGGATCCGCCTCCTGCAGCTCGGATCGGTTCATCCTGCAGAGCAGCGTGGAACGGTCCGCCCCGATCACTACCGCTTTCTTCCTGCGGTACAGCGCTTGTCCGCCGAGATCGAACCGCGTGATCTCCAGCGTTCCTTCCCTGTCGGCAGTCAGTTCACTGATGCCGTAAATATCCCATCCCTCCTGCGTTTCCCGCGCGGTGACAAGTACATCGGCATAGGCACGCATCGTGTAATAAAAAGTCATCTTCGGTCTTCCGTACATGTCGATGACGGACATCATCGTGGGGAAGAGCCCTTCCTTATGTTCCGTATCCGCCAGCGGATCGTCGAATTTCCAGTAGAGCGTGCCTCCGCAGATTCCCTTCAGACTCCTGAAATACTCGATCCAGTACTTCAGGGCCAGTGCGTTGT
This sequence comes from Lachnospiraceae bacterium, assembly GCA_022652545.1. Classification (GTDB taxonomy): domain Bacteria; phylum Bacillota; class Clostridia; order Lachnospirales; family Lachnospiraceae; genus CAG-791. Next base: position 27,728 of record JALCRM010000001.1, on the reverse strand, counting down.
ACAGCTGCGTATAGTACACGGCCTTGCGGTCATCTCCCGCGATCTCGTCAAAAAACGGGACACAGCGCCGGATCAGTTCCCTGTTTGCCAGCGGTTTTTTCAGAAAGTTATACTGTCTGTAACTGTCGATCTCCGGCAGGCTGATAAACCCGAATTCGGAAACGAAGCGCGGCCTGTACCGGAGGATATTGCGATAATACCGATGATCCCGGACCGGGTCGTCCGCGTCCTTCGGGTCGCCGGAGAAAATGTAGATGTGCATGTCCCCCTGCTGTTCCGCGTTCGGATCTTCCCCGCCAAAACATCCATAATCAGGACTGTAAGGCGTAGAAGGCAGATAAGGCCGGTCAGGGTCCAGTTCTCTGCACGCATCCGCAAGAACCCCGCGTCCGATCCTGTCCTTCGGAAATTCTGCCGCCCGTCCGCCCCACTGGTAAGCCTGGTCGTCTTCGTTGCTGCCCGCCCACAGAACAAGGCAGGTGAAGTTCCGATATTTTCTGATCGCCCATGACGCCTCTCCGGCAACATTTCTGAGAAAACATTCATCCTGCGGATAGATCCCGCAGGCAAACATGAAGTCGTTCCAGATCATGATCCCGTTCTCATCGCACAGACGGAAAAGCCGTTCATTTTCGTAAATGCCGCCGCCCCATATGCGGAGCATGCTGAGCCTGCCCTGGACCGCATAACGTATCATCGCGTCATACCGGTCATCCGGAATATCCGTGTAGACCACGTCAAGCGGTACCCAGTTGCTCCCCCGGATAAAAAGCTGCCTGCCGTTCACAATGAACCTGAACGAACGTCCTTCCGCCGTCCTTTCCTGCAGAAGACGCACTGTGCGTATCCCGAATTTCTGCTTTCTGCAGTCTTCCGGCCTGTCCCCGCGGTACAGGGTCAGTGTGAAATCATACAGATATGGCTTGCCGTAAGGACGCGGCCACCACAGTTCCGGTGAAGAGACCGGCAGCCGGATGCCATTGCGGAATGTCTCAAGGCTGCCTTCTGCGCGCGCTTTACACCCGCCCTCACCGCCAAGTTCCGCCGTGAAAGAATATTTTGCCTCCTCGTTCTCCTGTCCGGGCCCTTCTCTGTCCCGGAAAGCAGCGGTAGCTTGCAGATAAAGAACTGCTTCTTCCTGCGTCAGAGATGCCGTATACAGGTAATAGTCCTGTATACAGCAGGCAGGCCGGTCATACAGACTGACCTCTTTCCAGATCCCTGCTGTGACCGACCTCTCACAGAAATCCCAGCCGTAATTCATCTGTGCCTTCCGCACCGGTATCCTGTCAAAGGCCATATGCGAAAAGAGGGCGGAATAATCCGTACCCTCCGTTTCCTTTACCGCGCTCCGGATCCGCACGAGAAGAACGTTTCTTTGTCCGAATCGGACCTTCCCGGACACGTCCGCCGTGACCGGCACGAACATGTTGTCTCCGCCGGCAACACACTCCCCGTTCAGATATACCTCCGAAAATGTATCCAGTCCTTCGAAATCCATGATAAGCGGCCCTCTTTCCTGCCCGCTTTCCGGTCCGTCCTCATCCGGACAGAAGCTTCTGTAATAAACCCAGTCTTTCTCTTCGATCCAACTGTCTTCCGCGGGATCTTTTCCGTAAAAATGCCCGCGCACAAGACCGGCACGCCTGAGCGTGGCATGAATATCCTCAGGGATCTGCGCCGTAAGCCACCCCTCCGGCACGAATGCCGGCTCCAGCATATGAGCGATGTTTTCCCTATACGGTACCCAGGTCACCTTCCAGTTCCCGTTCAAGGTCATCTTCATTTCTGAACTCCCTGCCCGTCAGGTCTTGTGGTTCACTTTGCTGTAGATCAGATCGTACAGATTCATGCGTTCGATCAGTTCAACGACCTCCTCGGCAGAGTTCATGTTGAACTTCTTCAGGATCTCGTGAATCTGCGATTTCACCGTGGACATTTCCACGTGGCGCAGTTCGCAGATCTCTGCCCTGCTCTTGTGCATGATGAGAAGGTTGAGTATCTCCAGTTCCGTGGATGTCAGCGAAGTCACGATATTTACCGCAAACAGGAAGCTGCTCTCACTGGAACGGACGCGTTTGAATTCGCTCAGGATCTTGGATGCGATCTCCGGCCGCAGAGGACTGCGGTTCTCATAAGCACACCGCACACTGTTGATGATCTCTTCCGGATCCGCATTCTTCAGGATGTAGTCGCAGACTCCCAGCTGGAATGCCGTGAAGATCAGTTCATCCTCTTCGTAGACTGTCAGAATAATGATCTTGACATCCTTGTCGTTCTGAAAGATCTGCTGCGTTGCCCGCAGCCCCGCGTCCGCAGTCTCCATTTCGATATCCATAAGGATAACGTCCGGATCCGTGTCTTTCTGCCGTTCCACTGCTTCCCGGCCGGTCCCGACATCAGCGCAGACTTCGATACCCTCGGCGGCATTCAGGATCTTTACATACCTCCGGCGTATCGGTTCCATATCTTCAGCGATCAGAACTTTGATCTTTGCCATCTTGTCCCTCCGAAGATCCCCTGCTGCATTTCTGCCGGGTCTCGGTTCAGCCGTCCGCTGTCTGTTTACATTTCCACAACTTTATTTACGCTCTGTCCTGTCGTCAGGATCGAAGGAAGGAGGATCTTGAACGTGGTCCCCTGATGTTCCTGGCTCACCACTTCGATCTTGCCGCCGTGCACCGCGATGATCTTGTACGTCACCGTCAGGCCTATCCCCCAGTGCTGCTTGATCGGCTGCGAGGATACGAACGGCGCAAAGATCTTGTTCAGGTCTTTTCCGGGGATCCCCGTGCCGTTATCGGAAACCGAGAGCTGCACCCAGTTGTTCACAGCCTCGATCTGCACCGTCAGGACGCTCTCCCTGTCGCTTTCCTTCTGCATCGCATCCAGGGCATTCACGATGATGTTCTGGATCGCCTGTTCGAAAAACACCGGGTCGACCATGACATCCGGAATGCTGTCCCGGAATGAAGTCACGACCCTGCAGTCCTTCAGCTGCGGCTTCATATGCTCGAGAATGCTGCCCATCAGCGTCCGAAGGTCTGTCCGGACAAGCGTCAGTCTGGACATCTTCGTGCTGCGGTGTATCTCATCGAGCCGGTCGTAGAGATTGCTGCATTCCTTCAGGATCTGCTGTTTGGTCTCCGCGTTCTCATCGCTGACTTCCAGCATGTCGATCTCCGACTGGATGGCCAGCAGTTCATTCTTGATATAGTGGCAGAAGGCCTTGGACGTCGTGTCTGCGGCATCGATCTGCCGGGAAATGTACAGGCGGTTGTCGTCGATCTTCCGCTGCAGCCTGAGATCCATCACGATGAAATACAGGATCGCGATGCCGGCGGCCGTAAGATAGTACGGAAAAATGCGGTACATACTGTGTCCCTGCTCGGTCAGCGGTATCTGCTGATAGTTGAGATAGCCCGCAAGCTTGGAGATCTTCACAAGAAACGTGGGGGCAAACCAGAAAACAAACAGATAAGCCACTTCCACGCTCGCATAGCAGACGCTCTCCCCCAGGGCATAGATGCGGAAAAAGTTGGAGGAGGAGACTTTTCTGTTGGCTATGAAGATCAGTACGATGGATCCCGCGATCAGAATGACATTGCCCGCCCGCGTGACGATCTCGATGATCCCGGCGATCCGGTGTACCTGTCCTGCTGAAAAAACCGTACCGCAGAAAAGGTAATACAGCCGCTCACTGACCCACGGATCATAAAGAACGCCCTGCAGCGCGAGGTACAGCAGCAGAAGATTCCTCGCCCTGTGATCGTGGTACAGGCGCATATCCGTGATAAAAGTCATGGTGAACATCAGGCTGAAATAAATGAACAGGAGCGTTGCCACATTCATCAGCCGTATCGACAGGGACTGCGGAAAATTGGAAAAGATCAGGATATTCCACACCGATTCCGGAAACGAGAAATACTGGTTCAGGACGTTGTAATAATAGGCATCCTTGGAAAAATAAAGGATCAGGGCCACGATATCGAGCATAAAAAAGGAAAGGGCCGTGATCAGGTACTTGTCCGTCCCTCTCTTATCGTTTCTCGTGATCAGGAATAAAATCAGCACAATGATCGTAAAAATAAAATAGAACAATGCTTTCACCCTGTGTCTGCGTTTTGACACGCAGGCTTTAATCCGCTATTCTTTTCGTTGTCGAAACAGCGTGCTGCGCAGTCACCTGAGTCCTGCAGACATGACATCAGCCTGCCCGCGCCCCTGAAGGAGCTGTATGAATAAAAACATCTTTTCCGTTCCCGTATCTTTACTGTGCATGATCTCTCTGTGCTTCACCGGGTGCGGCGCAAAAGCCGTTCCCGTCACATCTGCGGACACTGCTGCGCATACAGCCGGAACTGCCGCCCCTGTCTCCCTGCAATACGATGTCTGGGAAGACGAACTGCCCTATGCCGAAAAGGCCGCAGATGCCTTCAATGCACTGCATAACGACATACAGGTGCGGGTCTGCTCTATTTCCGAGAGCGATTATGAGATCAATCTGAAAGCCAGCCTGGACAGCGGGGACAAGATCGATCTGTTCAGTACAAAAGGAATGGCTTCCCTGATCCAGCTCGTGGAAAGCGGAAAAGTGCTGGATATTTCCGACCGCGTCAAACAGGGCATCAAGGACGGCACGCTGGATGCTGCCGCCTACGGGGCCATGTTCAACAGTATTTTATACCAGAACTGCTACTACGCGCTCCCCTCCCGCACGACCTGCTGGGAACTCTACTACAACAAGGACATTTTTGATAAGGCCGGCATTGCCTTTCCGGGGCAGATGACCTGGGCCGAATACGCTGCGCTGGCGAAGCGCCTTACTTCCGGTACCGGTGACAGCAAAGTCTACGGCGGCTACTGGGTCGACTGGATCCCCAACTTCCTTGCTCTCCAGCACGGGAGCTATCTCACGGACGACGACCTGACCTATGCCCGCCAGTCGCTCTCCTTCCTGCAGAGTCTCTATGCCACTGACCGTTCGCATGTAAGCTTCTCTGATATGAAAAATGCCGATGACCCGAACCACGACGTCTATACGCAGTTCGAGGACGGAAAAGTAGCCATGGTACCGCAGGGCGAATGGATGGTCAACGAACTCATCAGCAGCAAAACAGATGTTAACTGGGAAGTCGCGCCCATGCCGATCGATGACGGGGAAGATGCCGGGACCACGGTCGGACAGTACCAGTTCGTCAGTATCTCCTCTTCCTGCAGCCATCCCGAAGAAGCCTACACCTTCATGCAGTTCCTGTGCGGCAAGGAAGGTGCGGAGATCTATGCCCAGAACGCCATTCTTCCTGCCTACCAGGATGCCGACATCACCGAGGCCTATCTGAAAATCACCGGCAAGGAGTCCACCCGCATCTTCCTGCAGGCCAAAAAATACATCGAACAGCCGCCCGTCAGGGGCTACCAGGAATGCATCGTTTCTTACTTCCAGCAGGCTGAAAAATATTTTTACGGGAAAGAATCTCTGGACGAAGCCATGCAGCAGTTCGAGGCAGAGCGCTCGTCCATCTACAGCAGCTCAGCCCTTCAGCCCTGAGAATGCAATGCCCTCGATCAGGTATTTCTGCGCAACGCAGTAAATGATCAGGATCGGGATCAGCGAGCATACCGTCCCCGCCATGATCAGGCCGTAATCTGTTTTGTAAAGGGACCTGAAACCGGCCAGCCCCAGCTGTATCGTCTTGTACTTGTCGTCGTCCAGGTAGATCATGGGCGCCAGGTAATCGTTCCACATGAAGGTGAATTCGAAAACTGTCAGCGTGGCAACGCCGGGGCCGCACAGCGGCAGCATGATCTTGGAAAAGTTGCCGAACTCACTGCAGCCGTCTATCCTGCCCGCCTCGCAGAGGTCGTCCGGGATGCCCATCATGAACTGGCGCATCAGGAAAACGCCGAAGGCACTGACAAGATTCATGACGATGATCGAAGCGGGCTTATTGTAGAAGCCGAGACTCTTGTTGATAATGAACTGCGGGATCATGATCGCGTGCCAGGGCACCATCATTGTGGCAAGATAGACAAGGAATATCGCATCCCGTCCCGGGAACCGAAGCTTGCCGAACGCATAGGCCGCCATGGAGCAGGTAATGATCTGGCCGACTGTGACGATCACCGAGTAGATCAGTGTATTGGAGAAATATTTCAGCAGGGGGATCTGGGTCCAGACATTGATGTAATTGTTCAGCCTGACCGGATTCGGGATCCAGCGTATCGGATAGAGAAAGATCTCATTGTTGTTTTTGAACGAGGCCGAGACCATCCACACAAAGGGCACGACCATGATCACTGCCACAAGGCACAGTACGATGAACAGTACGATATCGGAGACCAGCCGGTTCCTTTTCTGCCCTGTCTTCACTTTGCTATTCTGCATTTTTTCCATCTGTTTTGTCCTTTTTCAGTAAACGACCCATTTTTTCTGGCCCCAGAACTGTATGCCCGTCACGATCAGGATGATCGCGAACAGGAAGTACGCCTCCGCCGATGCGTAACCGAAATGCATGTACTTGAAGCCTTCCTGGTAGATACGGTACACCAGCACGTTCGTTGCGCGCCCCGGGCCGCCTTCCGTCATGATGTTGATCAGGTCGAACACCTGGAAGGAATTGATGATAAGAAGGATCAGCACAAGGAATGTAGTCGGGGAAAGCAGCGGCAGCGTGATATTGAAAAACTTCTTCACACGCCCTGCCCCGTCGACTTCCGCCGCTTCGTACAGCTGCTTGGGAATACCCTGCAGCCCGGCGAGGAAAATGATCATGTAGTATCCCATCCACTTCCAGACCGTCACGATCATGACTGCCGGCAGCGCCCACGTTGTGGAAAGGAGCCAGCCGGGAGGATTGGAGATCCCGAAGCTCCGGAGCAGGTTGTTGATCGGCCCGACGGTGGGGTTGAACAGCAGGGTCCAGATGATACCGACCGCTACCATGGAGGTAATGTACGGGAAGAAAAACAGAGTCTTGAATACAGCCGATCCCCTGATCCCCCTGTTGACCGCCACGGCCAGGAGCAGCGCCAGGATCAGCGTGGCCGGCACAGTGAACAGCGTGTAGAAAATATTGTTTTTGAAGGAGACCAGAAAATAGCTGTCCTTGAACATGTCCACATAGTTCTGCACGCCGACGAAATCCATTTTCTTGAATCCGTCATAGTCCGTAAAAGAAATGTAAAGCCCCATGAAAATGGGGACGATCATGAACACCATGAAAATTGCCAGGCTCGGAAGGATAAACAGATAGCCGGAGATCACTTCCTTCTTCCTGTACTTCACCCTGATGCGTTTGTCCTTTTCTTTTTTACTTTTCATGTATTTGTCCCATCCCATTCAGAAAGGGAAGATATTCCGTTCAGAATATATCTTCCCTTTCCGCTGTCTGGCTGTCAGTCCTCCAGAGCTTTCCGCGTGTTTTCACACCGGTGCGTCTGCAGGCTTCGAGTATTATTGTGCTTTGGCACGAAGCTCATCGGCCTGGGCCGTGAAATCGCTCATGCATTTGTCGATGTCTTCTTCCCCGAGGAAGTAAAGCTCTGCATTTTCCTTGTATGCATTTACAAATTCGTCATATCCGTTGGTGTTCGGCTGTTCCTGTACTTTCTTGGCATCGAACAGATAGTGGACAGACTCTTTGCCGCTGGCCTTGACCAGAGCGTCTTTTGCATCTTCGGAAGAATATGCATGGATCATACCGGTGGAAGCGTAGATCGCAGCGCCTTCCGAGCCGCACAGATAGCTGAGGAAGTCAAAGGCTTCTTCGGGATGCTGGCATCCGGAGGTAATGGCTGCATACTGGAACTGGCCCCAGGAAGTGCCGTCTTCGACTCCTTCGGGAACCGGCATGGGAGCTACTTCCCAGTTCACGCTGGTCTGTCCGGATGCTGCTGCGTTCATCAGCATATTGACGCACCACTCGCCGTTCGGAAGAAGTGCCGTATGGCCGTTTTCAAATTCGGACATGTAATCATAGGTGCCGGAAGAAACATCGGCATAAGAATAGTGTGTGCCGTTTGTAAACAGTGTGTTGAGGAGTTCCAGGGACTTCTTCAGATACTGGGTGTCCTTGTCATCCACATATACGCCGTGCTGGACTGAATAGAAATGATAGATCCACGGTACCCAGTAGCCGGCCTTGATCGCCGTGCCGTCGGCAGCTGTTTTGCCTTTTAATCCGTCCTGTACCTTCTGGGAATAATCAACGTACTCTTCCCATGTCATCTGGCCGGGTGCATCCACGCCTGCTTCCTTCAGCAGATCGGAATTGTAAAACAGTGCCCAGCAGGTCGTTCTGGTGGGAAGTGCAAAATACTTGCCGTCCACATCACTGGTCTTCCACATATCTCCGTACTTGGAAGTATCGAGTTTGCTTCCGGAGATCTTGTCCGTGATGTCGAGGAGCGAGCCCTGGTTCGCATAGGTCGTCATCTGCGCAACGCCGCGGATATCGACGAGGTCGACGGAGGTATCGCCGGCGAGCATGACCTTCAGCTTGTCATCATAGTCGTCACTGGCGACCGAATTCAGGTCGACTTCTACTTTGTCCTGCGAAGCGTTGTAAGCATCTACGACCTTGGTGATGTAGTTTTCCTCATCACTCCAGATATAGAAAGAAAGCTTGACCTTGTCTCCGCTTGCCGCCGCTGCTGCCGTGGAAGCTGCAGCTGCCGCCTCCGAAGTAGCTGCTGCCGCAACAGATGTCGCCGCCGCTGCCGACGTTGCTGCCGCTGCTGCCGACGTTGCAGCTGTTGCTCCCGTGCTTGAGGAACCGCAGCCTGCCAGACCGAATGCCATGACAGATGCCATCGACATCGCGATCAGTCTTTCCCTTGCGCTTTTCTTCATTCCTGTACCCTCCCTGTATCAGATATAGATTTAATTACCGGTTACAAGAATGATTTTAGTGGCCGATCCTGAATTCAGACAGGCGGATTTTTTATCCACCCTGCCATGGCCTCTTCTTTGCGTGCCACCCCATTTTTTCCCAGTAGTCCCAGTCAGCCCCGATCCTGTTCTGCTTGTGGAAAAAGCGCACCATATAGAACCACAGCTTCGTCCGAAGTCCCGGCTTTACATGGCCGTATGCGCGGTTGATCCGTGCAGCGAGCGACGCAGTATCACGCTCGATCTTTGCGCGTCTCTTTTCCGTGATTGAATCGTAATTCACCGCCCGGATCGCATAGCCCAGTTTGTAGATCTTCGCGATGCCCCAGAAAAACAGGCTGTCGCTCATGTCCCTGTTGGTCGATCTCATACCGCCTCCTGCTGCCGTGCTTATGCAGACCGCCTGCTTGTGAAACATCTGCGGCTCGGGACGATGTATGATCCAGCGATAGCCATAGTGATCAAGGAGAGCCATCATCTGCGCGGTCGCATGAAAAACATAGACAGGACTTGCAAGTATGATAAGGTCCGCGGCGTCGATCGCCTGCGTGATCGGCTCCAGTTTATCGAAATGCGGGCATTTGTGTCTGTCCTTCATAAAACATCCGGTGCAGCCCACACAAGGCTCGTCAAAATCCCTCGGCAGGAAAAATTCCGTCACTTCCCCGCCGACCTTCCGCGCCAGGTCACGCGCGATCCGGCAGGTACTCCCGACATGGTTCTGCCCGTTCACGATCACGATCTTCATGTTTCTCTCCATAAGGAGAATCTTCAAATTCTCCGAAGTAGGTTGCCTTTCAATAAAAAGCCCCCGGTACAGCGTACCGGGGGCAACAGTCTGTTTACGTTCCCTGCCGATCAGTAGTTCTCGGCTTTGATCTGGAAATATGCCTGCGGATGTGCGCAGACCGGGCAGACTTCCGGTGCCTTCGGCCCGATCACAATATGGCCGCAGTTGCTGCACTGCCATACCATATCGTTGTCACGTGAGAATACGACACCGTCCTTCACATTCTGCAGCAGCGCCAGATATCTCTCCTCGTGCGTCTTTTCAATTTTTCCGACCATCTCAAAGAGCGCCGCGATCCTCGTAAAGCCCTCTTCCTTGGCGGTCTTGGCAAAGCCGTCATACATGTCGGTCCACTCGTAGTTTTCCCCGTCCGCGGCCGCCTGCAGATTTTCCTCTGTATCTTTGATGTCGCCGCCTTCAAGCATCTTGAACCAGATCTTGGCGTGCTCCTTCTCGTTGTTGGCCGTCTCCTCGAACAGGTTGGCGATCTGCTGGAATCCGTCCTTGCGCGCCTTGCTAGCAAAATACGTGTACTTGTTCCTTGCCTGGGACTCTCCGGCGAATGCTGCCTGCAGGTTCTTCTCTGTCTGTGTGCCCTTAATGTTTTCCATGATCATGTCCCTCCTATGCAATTACTCCTCGTTGAATGCGTCTTTGCCTGCCCCGCACAGCGGACATACAAAGTCTGCAGGCACATCTTCCCACTTCGTGCCTGCTGCGATCCCACTGTCGGGGATTCCTGCTGCCTCGTCATACACAAAACCACATAATGAGCAAACATATTTCTTCATAAAAGGTACATCCTTTCTTCCGGTCATCCGGAAATGATCTACAGTTCTATGGCAAATCCCCGATCAAAGCTCTCTCCCGGTTCCAGGGCATTGCCATATGCGCGGTCTTCCAGCGAGCCGTGAAACTCCGTGCCGTCAGCCCTGCCGTACCACGGCTCGATACATACGAACGGGGCTTTCTTTCCGGCCGGAGACCAGAGTCCGAACAGCGGTGCGTCAAAACACACCTTCAGGTACTCTTTTCCGTCTGCCCCCGAAAGGGCGACCGTATCCGCCTGGTGATGCTCAATGATCAGCGCGTCGCGGGCAAACAGCTCGTCTGACGGGACCAGACGGCCCCCATCGAGTTCCATATGCTCTGTTTTCGGCGAAACGAGCCCGCCGCTGCCGGGTTCAATGTAACGGATCTCCGCCGATGTCAGCGGACTTCCGTCGCGCAGCAGCGTGATCGCACAGTCTTTTCTCGCACCTTCGCCGCCGGGCGGACAGAAAAACGCGGGGTGTCCGCCGATCGAGAATAAAAGACGCCCGGTGTCCGTGTTTTGCACGATCCAGTGCACTTCCACACGGCTTGCGTGTATCGTATACACGATCTTCAGCTGAAAATGAAAAGGATAGATCTTTCTCGTGCGTTCGTCGTCCTGCAGCGTGAAGGACAGGAAGGAAGCTGTTCCGCCTGCAAAACGGAAGTCCATGTCACGGGCAAAGCCGTGCTGCTTCATGGAATATTCCGTATTCCTGTAGCGATACCTGCCGTCCTTCAGCGACCCCACGATCGGAAAAAGGACCGGTGCAGTCCTGTTCCAGTATCCCGGGTCTGCATCCCACAGGTATTCCCTGTCGTTTTTGACAAGCGAAACCATCTCCGCTCCATGTGTATCCACCTGAAGCGTGATCTCCGAATTTCTGAGAGTATAGATCATAACGTCAGCGGCCTCCGCAGATTATTGCATTCCCTCATCGAGCATGTGTATGCTCCCGATCAGCGGCACTTCCCCGTTCTTTCCTTCCGCTGCGTTCACTGTGCCGATAATACGGCAGACGATGATAAACACTTCCCAGATCCAGCCGATCACCGGTATCACCCAGAGCATGGAAAACAGATTGATCACCAGCCCCTGGTTCAGATGCTTCATGACATACGGATCTTTGCGATCCGCGATCATGAATGCGATGAACCAGCCGAGGAACGAGAGCCAGTAGCAAAGAATGCTGGCAGTCCTGTTATTTTCAGGGATCTCATTTGTGTTCGTTTTCCGCGTATACTGCGCATACGGATTTCCCTGCGCGTTGTTCTGCGCGTTGCTGTACTGCGCGCCTGCGCTTTCCTGCGTACCGGCACTGCCCTGCGCGTCACCGGCCTGAGATTCCACCGTCTCACCGCCCGCTTCCACGGTTTCCTGTGCATTCAGAATGCCGTCTGTCTCTGCCTGTTCCACGGAAGCAGCCGCCTCGGACGCTGCCGCCGCAACCGCCGCAGTCCCGCAATAAGGACAGAACTTCATCTCATCAGCCATTTCCTGCCCGCAATTCGCACAATGCTTCATGATTGTTTTGTCTCCTTTGTCAGGAATACTGTACTGAAAACCATACACTGACATTCTATCACGAAAACATATGGAAAGCATCGTCTCTGTCCGGGCTTTTGACCGATCTTTTGCCTACAGTCTTTGACTGCGGTTTTTACCTGCATCCGGTCAATTTCTGCGCTGCCCGTCACTTGCTGAATGCGGCGTACTTATAAATGATATAGTAATAAACCGACCCATCCGAATTGTAGTGTGTCTCCTTGATACAGTTTCCGGCCTTATCATATTTATAAGCTGTTTCTGAGTCAGGATCTCCCATAACATCGTACCATTTCTCACTGATCCTGCGGCCGCTCTTATCATATGTATTCTTACAGTTACATGCTCTGATTACTGTTTTTCCATCATTGTCATACCAGTACTCTCTGCTGGCATACCCTTTTGCGTCATAATCAAAATTTTTGCTTTCGTTATAATCGATCGTACCTTCAGGATAATGATAGTAATCGTGGATCATATTTCCGGCCGCATTGTACTGAAACTCATGGTATCCTTCGTGAGCTCCTTCTATAAATGATTCCACTGACAAACGTCCGGCTGCATCGTACTGAAAACTATACTGATCCGTCCCTGTAATCGCTCCGTTGGTGTAATGCGAATGGCTCTGCGCAGTCTTTCGACCGGTTCCATCATAAGTGGTCAATGTGACGCCCAGTAAATTCCCTTTTTCATCGGTCGCTGTCAGATTTACATTATTTCCTGCCGCATCATACTGCAGGTCGTCATAGCCATAGATCTGACCGTCACCCCAGTAATAGGTCGCCTTTGTCTCCAGATACACGGTCTTCGCCGCCTTCTTCGTACTGTTAGCGGTCTTTGCATACACAGCACCGCCCTGCGCCATCGTCAGCGCAATCCCCGCGACCAGGCCAAAACACAATGCTGCCGTTCTGTTGTACATCACACTTTTTTTCATTATCATATCCCCCCAGTATTCAGTACTGATAGACGCCTGACGATGTACCGTCATCAGATGTCTGCATATAACTCACTGTCTTCGCAGATGCATATTTACTATAATTGAAAATGATCTGTGAATTAAGCGCGCCGGTCAGACTGTAATTGCTGATCGAAAGCAGATTCCCGCCTGCATCGTATGTATAGAACGTAATCCCGCTGTCCATCTCATTTGTCGCAACACGAACCTCCGTCGTACAATGTCCCGTTGCATCATACTGCCATGCATAGTTGACCGTATCCGTATAACCGGGCTTTCCGCTTGTCTCTATAGCGGCCGCCCTCAATCCTGCCGCATTATAGGCAGTGTTCAGGGTGATCCTGTATGTTGAGCCATTTTCAACGGTATTTGCCAATACAGCATGCCCGGCAGCATCGTTGGTATAAGTAGTTACCATCGCGCCCGGCTGATTGGACATCACATAAGTCCGCTGCTTTCTCGTCCCGTTCGGATTGTATGAATAGGAATAAACCGAATGGGCAGATCCTATCGTAATATCGTACTTTATCAGCCTGTTCTGTTTGTCGTAGGTATACGCCGTCGAATCCATTACGGAGCCGTCGCTGTCATATCGCACAAAGCTTTTGCACCTGCCGCCTGCTACAGGCAGTATAGGCGGGTCGTCATAGGTCGCCGCATGAACAGGCAAAACACAGAACACTGACATGCAGAAAAGTACCCCCAGTCCTGTCAGTAAAATCCGCATGGAAATTGCAATTTTCTTTGACATATCTGCCTCCCTGTGCCGTAACAGATCGATAATCGGCCGGTTCTCTATTTTCTGAAAGCTGCATATTGATAGACAATGTATTCAATTACCTCACCATCAGAGTTATAATGCGTTTCCTTTATACAATTGCCTGCCTTATCATATGCGTAGCCTGTGTCACTTACCACGAAACCGGTAAAATCGTACCATTTTTCCCGCGTTCTCCGACCGGCTTTATTGTATGTATTCTTACAAACAAGCGTCTGCATATCCAGTACTGTCTTCCCGTCCTCATCGAACCAGTACTGTCTGATGGCATTTCCCCTGGTGTCGTAATCAAAATTCCTGCTGTCATGCTGTAAAAGATCCCCTTCCGGTATGTGATAATAATCGTGAATCATATTTCCGGCAGCATCGTACTGAAACTCGTGGTAGCCTTCATGTGAGCCCTTCATGAAGAATTCCACTGACAAGCGGCCGGCTGCATCATATTGAAAAGTATACTGATCCGTTTCCGATATTGCACCATCCTCGTAATACGAATAGCTCTGCGCCGTCTTACGACCGGCTACATCGTAGGTTGTCAAAGTAATGCTGGATATGTTTCCTTTTTCATCGGTCGAAGTCAGCGATATATTATTGCCTGCCGCGTCATACTGTAAGTTATCGTATCCATAGATTTTACCGTCACTGCCGTAGTTGGTCGCCTTCGTCTCCAGATACACGGTCTTCGCCGCCGCCTTTTTCGTACTGTTAGCGGTCTTTGCATACACCGCACCGCCCTGCGCCATCGTCAGCGCGATCCCCGCGATCAGGCCAAAACACAACGCTGCCGTTCTGCTGTGCATTCCACTCTTTTTCATCAATTCTCCTCCGGATATCCCTGAAGACTCACAAAATTGATCACAAAGCTGCCGTTTGCAAAACCCACATTCGAAACAAGCTGACAGCAGTAATGCACCATGGCTGTCCCTTCGAGACCTACGGCCACGACCATCTGGACCGTTTTTCCGTCTGTCCCGATCTCAACGACCTGTCCCAGCGTAGGCGTAAGGCTCTCATAATAGGTGAGCTTTTCAGAATAAGTCCTGCTGCCGACCTTGAACGTGCACGTCCCGTCATTGGCCATTTTGACGGAAGTTTTTGCCTTAAGCATTGTGACGATAGCCGGCTCGGGTCCATCGTCCCATCTCCAGGCCGGAATGTCTTCGACCGGAAGGGTATAGTCCGTACAGGCTCCGTTCACGAATTTAAAAACATGGAGAGAATCGACAAAAGAGCCCGTGCCTTCTTCAATGGGACTTGCGATCACAAACTCGGACGAGCCGTCATGATCCACATCAAAGGCACCCATCCCGACGGGGAACCCCTTGATATGCGGACAGAACGGCTTTGCAAACCTGTAATACTTCCCTCCCTTTCCGATGATCCAGCCAGTTCCGTAATCCCCCGGACAGTACGCCTTATAGCTGACGCCCGAAGCATCCTTGACACTGCCGAACAGATAGTACTTTCCTGCGGAAGTTTTGGCGACCTCATATTCACTTTTGCCCGTGCTCCCGACCTTGAAGGAAGACTTGCCGACAGGCTTCCCGGCCTCCGCTCCCGCAGCGATGACCAGCGTATCCGCGGGATCCGAAGCCGCCGCTTTCACAGCCAGTCCGGCTCCGGGGCATAAAAAGACGGCGGACAATAAAACGATCCCCGCCGTCAGGCAACTACGCATGCGATCAAACATGATCCAGCCCCCCCTTTTTCTTTCAACTTCTCTTTAAACTATACTCTCAATTCCTGTTCCGGGGGCCGTAAAAAATAGCATTCTTTCGTTTATTTATACCGGGTTATTATTTCCTGTGCCGTGTGCTTCCGTCGCACTCCGTTTCTTCGCATACTCCGTCGGCGTCACGCCGCAGATCTGCTTGAACCTTTTGCTGAAATAGAAAGGATCCGAAAAGCCGACCATTTCCGTGATCTCCTGATGCTGGTACCTGCCGGAAAGGAGCAGCTGTTTTGCCCGGTTGATCCTGATATCCTCCAGCTTCTGCATGATCGTGATCCCGGTCTTCATTTTGTATACTTTCCTGAGGTAACTGCTGTCAAAACCCAGATCCTTTTCAATCAGTGTCATACTGAGAGAAGCATCCCTGTAATGGCTGAGGAGATAATCGTCGATCGCCTGTTTCATGATCTCCAGTTTGGTCGATCCCTCTTCCATATCTTCGATCGCACTTCCGGGCGAAGGCTCCGAAGCTCCCCTGATCGAACCGATGGCCTTTTTCAGGGCAGCAACCAGTTCCTCCCTGCTGAAAGGCTTCAGCAGATAGTCGTCGATCCCGAGCTTGATCGCACGATAGGCAAAAGAAAACTCATCATGGGCCGTCATGATGATCAGGCGGGTGGGCGCATTTGCCTGTTTTGCCGCGGTGCAGACCTCGATCCCGTCTGCCAGCGGCATGCTGATGTCGATAAAAGCAATATCCGGCCTGTGTTCCTCAATGTATCTGCAAGCTGCCTTCCCGTCCCCTGCGCAGCCATCCACCCTGCAGCCGTACTGGCTCCAGGGTATGATCTTCTGCATATAATCCAGGAAAATCGATTCATCGTCGGCAAGTAGAATGCTGTACATACTTTATCCTCACAAGGCAGCGGCAAAACAGCTGATAAATTCGGTCAGGTCTCATCATGGGGCACTTGGATCCGAAGCAGGATGGAGGTGCCGCTTTCCCTGTCTTCCATTTCGATGGAACAGTTCTTTCCGTAGTAAAAGGCGAGCCGCTCCGCTACGTTATAGAGACCGAAGCCGTCTTCCCGATGGTGTTCGCTTCCGATCTCCTCTTCAAACTGCTTGCGGGACATGCCGACCCCGTCGTCCACGACCCTGATCTCGATCCGGTCTCCGTCCTGTGAAACAAGGAGCCTGATAGAGCCCTTCTTCCCCAGAGGCTTTATGCCGTGATAGATCGCGTTTTCCACAAGCGGCTGCATCGTCAGTTTCGGGATCCTGATGTCTTCCACGTTATCATTGACCACCACTTCATAGTCCAGCAGGTTCCTGTAGCGTATCGTCTGGATCTGCAGATAGCTTCTCGTCTGCTCGATCTCTTCCGTCAGCAGGACCCAGTCCATACCTTTGCTCAAGACATGCCGGTAATAGTCGGAAAGATATTTTGTCATGTGCGCCGCGTCTTCATTCTGTCCCATTTCGGCAAGACAGTAGATCGTGTCCAGCGAATTATAAAGGAAATGCGGCTTGATCTGGGATTGCAGCAGCTGAAATTTCAGATGCTCCTGCTGCTTTTTTTCTTCCAGCAGCAGATCGACCAGCGCCTTGTTTCTCTCCGCCATCTGGTTGAAGTGTTTGACGAGGATCCCTATCTCATTGTCTTCTCCTAGCTCCGCGATAGGGGAGGGCAGTTCGTCAGGCGCGTTGACCATGTGATCGGAAAGATTCTGGATCGGCAGGATCAGTTTGCCCATGAAATAATTCAAAATAAAATACATAGCGAAGGCGGTAATAATGATCAGAAGCAGGATCCGGTAGATCGTCCGGTTCAGGTCACTGATCGACGCGCTGGTGTCGGTGACGGAGATCAGCGTCCAGTATTTGTCGATCACGCTGGTGTTTTTCCTGGTCGCCGGGATCCCGCCGAAGATCTCGCCTAAGTTCCGTCCGGCGCCGCTGTCGCTTTCCTGCAGCTTATTGCGCAGTTCTTCCGAATATGCACCGGCTTTTCCGGTCCGCAGCAGACCTGTATACGTGTCCATTACCTCTGCGGAGGAACTGTGGATCAGTTCATCCGAGGGGCCGAAAAGATACAGCGTCCTTTCCGCATTGTCACTGTCCATGGAAGCAAAGATCCCGCTGGGCTTCAGTACGACATACCCCAGGGCGGAACCGCTGTCAACATCCACATACTTTTTGGCAAAATATGGTCCCGCTCCGTCTGTCCGCGGATAGGAATCCAGCTGCATGAGCCACATCCCGCTTCTGCCCACGCCGAGACTGTCCAGCTCTTTCAGCAGCACCTGGCCGTCATTCTGCATTGAGTAATTCTCGATCCAGTTCTCATACCAGGTCACGCCGTTGTTCCATACGATGATCACCTGTTCCGCATTTGAAAAAGTCGTGAACGTGTTGATCATGCATTTATAGATCTTCCGCTGCATGGAGATATTCACCGCAGGTCCTTCCCCGCCATGCAGGTCCTCCTCACCCAGCACTTCATTCAGCTGAAGGATCATGGTATTCACAGAGCTCTGGGCATTCTCGATTTTAGCCTCCAGCGTCTGGGAAATGGTTTCGTCCTCATAGGTGATCTGGTCTTCGATCTCTTTGTACGACTTTTCCCGGTACTGCACGCCCAGCACCAGGACAATGATCAGGAAAAACACAAAAAAAGGAACCAGCATGATAATGCGCAGCTTTGACAGAATGGTGCCATGCTTTTTCGTGCGGATCCTCTTTTTCATAAATCCTTTTGTTTTTCCTGCCTTTAGTTTTTCATGCCGCTTGCAGACATCGCATCGGTGATCTGACTGCTGAACAGCAGATAGATGATCAAAACAGGTACACTGGCCATGATCATGGCGGCTCCTACCTGCCCCCACTGTGCCTCGTACGCATTCCAGAAATTGACGAGTCCGAGAGGCAGCGTCTTCAGGTTGTCCTTCGTCAGGAAGATCAGCGCCAGATTGAATTCATTCCAGCAGCTCATAAACTGATAGATCACCAGCACGACGATCGGGGATTTCATCTGCGGCAGTATGATCCTGAAATATATTGTACCTAAATTCGCGCCGTCCATAAATGCCGATTCTTCAAGTTCTATCGGGATCCCCAGATAGAAGCCGTAAAACAGCATGCAGGCGAACGGCAGTCCGAGGGCCGTGTACGGCAGGATGATCGAAAACAGGGAATTGGTAAAACCGAATCTCCGCACCATGATGACCAGAGGAATCATGATGGCCTGGATCGGAATGAACATCCCCGAGGAAACAACAAAATGGAAAAAGGCGGTCGCCCGGTTATGGACACGTGCAATGACATAGCAGAACATCAGTGCGCAGAGTTCCACGAGAATGATCGTTACAAGCGCAACGACCAGGCTGTTCCTGAAATAGGTCAATACGTTGAATTTCTGGAAGGCGCTCACATAGTTTTCAAAACGCCATATCCGCGGAAACCCGAATGGATTCGTCACGAAGATCTCGTTGTTGTCCTTGAAGGAATACAGCAGCATCCAGATCAACGGATAGACCGAGATCGCCGCATATACGACCAGTACAATGTAGATAACGATTTTTCCGACTTTCTGTTTCATGCCATACCCCTACTCATAGATCGTATCGAATTTTCTGGTAGCACGGTTGATCACGTACATGAGCCCCACGCAGATCACGACGATCAGCGCTGCAATGGCGCTGCCATAGCCATAGTCATTCTTCCCCATCATCGCGTCATACATCATGATCGTCAGATTGTAGGTATAGATGCCGGGGCCTCCGCCTGTCATGAGATATGTCGTATCAAAAGCGCGGAAGCCGTTCGTCAGGCACATGACCGCACAGATCCTGATCGTGGGAGCCGCGAGCGGAAGCGTGATATTCCGGAATCTCTGGAACGGCGAAGCTCCGTCGATACAGGCCGCCTCATTGTATACATCAGGAATGTTGCGGATACCGGCATAGATGATCAGCATGATATAACCCATGCCCTTCCAGCTTTCGACAAACGCCACGGCAAACAGGGAACTCCACTTCTGATTCAGCCAGTTCTGGCTCCAGCTGATATGCCATGCTTTGCACAGCTGGTTGATGAGACCATAATCTCCGTTGTAGATCTGGATCCAGAGCTGGGCTACGACCGAGACCGACAGAAGAACCGGAATAAAATACAGGTTTCTGAACAGCATTTTCCCCCGGATCTTCGATTGTGTCAGGATAAAGGCAAAAACCGTTCCCAGCCCGACCTGATAGACCACAAGGAAGATCGCATATACAATGCTGTTGATCATGGAAGTACTGATCTCACGCGAATGAAACATTTTCCTGTAATTTTCATGGCCCAGGAATTCGCCGAGATGGATGCCGTTCCATTTGAAAAAGCTGTAGTAAAAGGTCTGGAACAAGGGAATGACGACGATCACAAAGAAGAGTACGACCGTCGGGGCCATGAACAGGACAAGCCATTTTTTATTGTGCCTGAATAAAATCGAATTCATCAAAGGACCTCTTCATACCTGCAATAAGTGCGGCAGGATACTCTCCCGCCGCACCCGCTTTCAGCGATCTCAGAACCCGCTGCCCGCTATGTCATCGATCAGTTCTCCGCCTTTGGTATAGTTTCCGGATACTACCATCTGGCAGGCTTTGTCGGCTGCAGTAACGAAATCCCCATTGCTCAGATCACCGGTAAAGTTGGTGAATGTTTTGTAATTACTGTAGTTTTTGTTATAGTCCTGATAGCCTTCGCCACCCGTGAATTTGAAGTTGCCCTTTACAGTCGTCATGTTACCGCTGACACCCGCGGAGACCCTTGTCCAGTATTCCATTTCAAGTCCCAGATAGGTGACAGTCGAAGGATCGAGTCCGCACGGCGGCTTTGAATTCACAGAGTACTTGGCTTCGGTCTGGAAACCTCCAAGCGCATTCCAACGGACATCTTCCTTGACATCATCGTCAGCAAACACGTTATAGTTGCAGTAATCGACCTTGTCGCCCATACCGTCGGATTCCAGTGTGAGGAAGAACCACGCGCCGGAAAGGAAATAACCGGCCTCCCCGGAATACATCATTTCGTAAGCCTGCTGGTAATTCGTTGAAAGGGCGCTCTTTCCGAAGGCTCCCAGATCGGCGATCTCCGTCAGCTTGTCCGCTGCTTTCACATACGGCTCATCCGTGATCTTGGCTTCCCCGTCATTGACGGCATCGAGACCTCTCGGCTGTCCTTCGGCAATACTTGCCAGTGAAAACAGTGTGGTTGCCGGCCAGTTTTCGGCGCCGAACAGAGCGATCGGCACTTTCCCGTTGTCCTTCAGCACCTTGATCGTGTTTTTGAACTCTTCGTAGTTGGTAGGTTCACTCAGGCCGAGGGCCTTGAAGGTGTCTTTGTTGTACCAGAGTTCTCCAAGGTTGCTGACCTCGCAGCCAAAACCGTACTGATGGCCGTCGGAAGCAGTCCTGGCTTTCTTTGCCGTTTCGCCGTTGGTAAACAGATCGTAGAACTTTGTGGCTTCCACTTCCTTGTCGACCTGATACAGGGTGCCGTCATCCTTGAGGGACTTGTATACATCGGAGGCATTGATCTCAAAGATATCGGGAAGTTCGCCGACCGCAGCCCAGGTACGCAGTGCAGAGCCGTCCGAATCGGTACGGTGTTCCATTGTAAAGGTGAGATTCGGATACTTTTCCTTCATTTTCGTGATGGCAAAATCCAGGTTATCCTTGTCTGAATCCGCATAGTAGCGATATACAGTCAGGTTAGCCTTTACATCCTTGTCGACAAACTGATAGCCGAAAGGATCGTCAAGCCCGTCCAGCGTCGTCGCTGCTGTCCCTGCCGCATCCGCCGATGCCGCTGCACTCGTCGCAGCGGAAGCCGCGTCTGCACTGGAAGCCGCCGAAGCCGCTGCACTTGTCGCTGCCGCAGGCGCCGCACTGGATGACGCCGATGCCGCTGCGCTCGTGGCTGCCGCGGAAGACGAAGCTGTCCCGCCCGTTGCGGTGCTGCCGCAGCCTCCCAGCATACCGGCGACCATGCAGCCGGCAAGAAGAACCGATACCAGTTTCTTTTTCATTTTCCTTCCTCCTTTGGAATATGTTTCAAATACTTTCTCTGACCTTTACTGCTTTTCCCGGGATCTGATCCGTTCCGAGATCATTTCCGTAATCATATTTTTTCTGTCGCACCGCTCAAACAGGAAGCTTGCCGGATAATCTTTCATTTCCTCCCAGGGCGTCTTCCGAAGAAACGGCTTCAGGATCTGTTCCACAGCGACCGTGTGCAGCACGGACCTGATCCGGAAATCCAGATCATAGGCCAGGGCTTTGTCCATGCTTTGATAATAGGTGTCCCCGATATACCGGGTGATCTCCATGGAAGTCTTCTGCTCCCTGTCATGGCTCCATTGTCCTGCGATCTCTTCCCTCATGGCTATCCACGGGGAGTCCTTCCGCGGCACAACTATGCCCATCCGCCTTGCATCCTTATAGGTCCAGAGGTTCCAGGATATTCCCTTTTCCTCGCACAGCGCTATGTTCTCAAGAAGGAGCGACGCATAGAACTCTTCCCTGCCGTCCAGGATCTCATAACCTGACTCGCCGCACCAGACAGGACGTCCCGCGCCGCTGATCTCACGGATCTGTCTCTCAAATATCCCGCGGAAAATTTTCCTGCGTCTTTCCGCATCCATCTCGGGATCAAGCACATCCTCATCGAGGACAAAAGGATAGAAATGCACCGTGTATGCGATCAGCGGATCTTCGGGATCTTTGATCTTCGTGAAGTCCCTGCCGAAATCCGTTCCCTCAAGGAAGAGAATATGATGCCTGTCCTTTTCCCGAATGGCAGTGATCACACGGCTGTAATATCCGTTGATCTCCTCCGCTGTCAAACCGTAGCCGGGCTCATTCAGGATGTCGTAACCTGCAATGTACGGGTCATCGGCATACCGGGAAGACAGTTCCTTCCACAGCCACACGGCCTGATCCTGAAAACACCTGTATTTCCAAAACAACTGCCGCCCCGTGATATTGTCCGAATGCCAGTCCGTGTTCTGCGAACCGGGCGTTGAATGCATGTCCAGGATAACGTACATGCCGAGCTTTTCGCATATTTTGACGACCCTGTCCAGCTTCTCAAAACCGCTTTCAAGGAAAACACCGGGGTTCCGGTCATCCATGAAATAGTGATAGCCGAACGGAATGCGTACCGTATTCGTGCCGAGACTCTTCAGATAACGTATATCGCTTTCCGCGACCATGGACTGCAGCAGGCTGTCCAAAAACTCCGAAGCATTCTTCTCCCCGTACACTTCCCGAAACGCGTCGATGATCATCGAATTGGTGCCGGGAAGTCCCATCATGAAATGCTCGAAATTCATCCAGGAGCCCAGGGCCCACCCCCGCAGGATAACCGTCTGTCCGTCCAGCGTGAAGCGGTCCGCCTCCGTCTGAATGTAGTGCTTTTCCATGTCCTTCCCTCCTGTCGATAATCAGAGTATAAAATGAGGGGCATGAAAAACTAATGTAGAAATCGCGCGTATTTTTGTATTTTTTGTGCAGGATTACTTAACGATGAGGAAGGCCAGGCGATTGCTCTGATCCACATAAAAGGCTCCCACCCTGAGGTGGAAGCCTTTTTACGATTTTGGTCCGTGGACGGATTCCTTCTGATGTTGATCAGGGTTCCGCTGAACTCAGTCTTTTTTCAATACATGAAAATACATCTGATATTCCTGATACCCTACCTCATTCAGCCGTATCAAAGTGATCCCGGGGTCCTGCGTCTCAGACCTGAAGGAGATCTGATACGTCCCCCACTGACGTTCTCTGTCGTTTGAAAATTCTTTTGCCGGATCGTCCCCTGTGATCTTAAGAACACGTTCCGAATCGCATAATCCCACAAGGACCTCCGGCCCATATCGAAATGCGCCCGTATCGGGGTCATCCGGAAGAGGTATAAAAGACAGCCCTATCGGAAAATCAATCTTAATTCTGTCGTTATCATGAAATACAGCCCGGATCTCACAAAACCCGGATCCGTCAACCGTATTTGCGGCGGCTTTGTATACTTTTCCATCCGGTGCTTCTATTTTGGCTTCCCCCGCGATCCATTCCGGAATCCTGAATAAAATTGAAAAACTTACCGGACTCCCTGTTTTCAATGTCAGGATATAGGAAACCGATTTTGGAAGGCTCCCCGCGTTTTCAGGATCGTCCGGTCTGATACGGCCGTTATTTACCGAATCCGAAACTGCCGCCTCGCCGTTTTTCCTGTTTTGCTTCATGAGCAGCGTGACCTTTTGGCCATCTATTTCCGTGGTCATTTCAGAATCCACATACTGCCCTATGATCAGGCGGTTTCCGTCTGAATAGTATATTCCCCGGTTCAGTGCCGCATTGGCCTGGACCATCGTCCCGTGACAGCAGAAGAAAGAATCCGTTCTTCCTGCCCAGTTCTTCCTGGCAGGTGCCTTCATCGGAAGGAAATATGTAAGCAATCCCTGGTCCGGCAGCGTGTTTACGCCATTGACCTTTTCCTTTCTCCAGTATGTCTGTGCAAATATGCCGTTGTACAGGTTATATTCTCTGTACTGCAGATAACCGGCTTCTCCGGTCACCAGAAACAGGAATTCAGCCAGGCGCATCATATTGTAGACGGTACAGTGTTCCTGATTCTTATCTCCCAGCCTGGACTTGAGTTTCATTTTCGGGGTCCAGATCTCCCCCTGGGTCTGCCCGCCGGTGGCAAACATGCCTCGTTCCGTCACTGCACACTTCCAGTAGGCCGCAACAATGTCCAGCCACTTTTTCTCACCGGTCACTTCATATGCTCTGGCGCAGCCCAGTATCTCAGGTATGGTCGTATTGGCATGCATGTTTGTAAGAACATCGGCGCCGGCCAGAAGCGGATCAAACAGCCTTTCCCTGTAATATCTTTCGAGAAGAGTCTTGTATTTTTCCTCCCCGGTAATTTCCAGCAGTTCCGCCCAGATCTCCAGCATTCCGCCTGTTTCCACATCCAGAATATCGTTGAACTCTTCACGGGTATATCTGCCGCTCCAGTCAAGGAACCAGTCTGCCATATTGTCCGCAATATCAAGAGCTTTCTTATTGCCTGCATAAAGATACATATCCAGAAGCCCCATAAACAGCTTATGGATCGTATACTGAGGCGCCCAGACCGCTTTTCCTTCCCCTATACGATATAAGTATTTCTCCGGTATGGATGCCGCCCATTGTCCTCCGTTATCTGACTGGCATTTTGCGAGTTCATCCACGATCGCATCAGCTTTTGCCTTCAGTTCCGTGCTTCCGGTCTCGTCAAAACGCATGGCAGCCGCACTGAGCCAATGGCCCAGAAAATGCCCCCGCAGCTGACAGGTCGGTGCTTCCCACCCGCCGTACGGGTTCGTCCACTCATGCAGCGCAGGGCGAACAGCTTCGGAATCATATGGATACAGCAATGAGCCGCTGTCCAGTTCCATCAGATAGTGTTCATTTTCCTCTTCCCGGCGCAGAAAAGCTTGATCTGTCAGTATTACGTCATGCCCGCCGATCTCTCTTATTTTCATATCCGAATTCTCCCTGTCTTAATTTTGTCTTTCAACTTCTCCTTATCTATACTAACATTTTCTGTTCCTGGGTCGTAAAAAAAACAGCGTTCTTTCGTCATTTTATACCGGAGTTACGCTTTTGCCGCACTGCAGCCCCCGATCCCATCCCCAGTACAGACGTCCACCCCGGAGGTAAATCCTTTTAAATAACCGAACAATTAAGGGAGGCATAAAAAACATTTCGAAAAACAAGGGCAGGTGCCGTTTTCACGGTACCTGCCCTTTTATAACTTATTTCACTGTCTGCAACTCATTTTCTGAAGTCCATATTCCGATCTTCAGTTACTGCCTTCACCCTGGTCTTTTTTCTTCTTTTTCCTGTTCACCAGGATCCAGCCTACCAGCGCTGCAGCTGCCGCTGCAGAAATGCTGCCGTACAGCACCATCTGCGAATCATCGCCGGTCGCTACTCTGTTCGCGCCCTTTGCGTTGCCTCTCTTTGCACCGAGCACGTTGCCGTTTCTGTCATAGCCGCGGCGTGCGCCTCTGACATGGCCTGTCTTCGTATTCGTGAAGTTCAGCCATACGGATTCTCTTACTCCGCTGCCATCGCTGATCGTGAAGTCGATCCTTGTTTCGTCGATCTGATAGCCGCTCGGCGCCGCCGTCTCGATGAAGTAGTAGCTGCCGTAAGGCAGGCCGCCCACCGTGATGTGTCCGTTCGAATCCGTCGTGTAGGTCCCGTACACCGAACCGTCGCCCCTGTGCAGATCAAATACCGCGCCTGCCAGCAGAGCACCGTTCTCGGAATCCGACTTGACGAGATCCACAGAACCGGTCTTCGGCGTCGTGGTCGTGTAGTTGTTGGTGATCGTTACTGTTCCGGTACCGCCTGCCGTGACTGCCGCCGTCGAGCCATCGCCCGATACTGTCAGCGTATAGTTCGCGACCTGCGCCGTTCCGCTGTCCTCAGTTACCGTGTAGTTGCCCGGCACCAGGTTGCTCAGCATGTAGGAACCGCCTGCGAACTCACCGTAAGTGACCGTCTTGCTGAAGCCGTTCGGCCCGGTGATCGTAAACGTTGTGCCTGCCGGTGTCGAAGTACCGTTGGAGATCTTGGTCACAATAAGATTCCCTGCACCTGCAGTGTATGTATTGATAATGCCGACTGTAGTTGTCTTGCCTGCCGTCACCGCTGCCGCAGCGCCGTCTCCCGTTACCGTCAAAGCATAGGAAACGATCACTGCAGAGTCTCTGTTTTCCGTCACGGTATATGTGCCCGGCACCAGATCCGTCAGCGTATAGCGGCCGCCCGTGAACTGGCTGTATGTAACTGTCTTGCTGTAACCATTCGGTCCGGTGATCGTAAATACCGTCCCCGCCGGTGTAGTGGCTCCGGCCGATGTCTTCACGATCATCAGGCTGCCGGTCTTATTGTTCGTGTAGGTGTTGGTAATGCCAAGCGAAACATTCGCATCCGCCGCCACCGTTGCCGTGCCGCCGTTGCCGGTAACTGTCAGCGTGTAGCCGCTCACAGCCGCCGAACCCGTGTCCTCAGTGACCGTGTAATCTCCGGGTACCAGATCCGTGATCGTGTATACACCGTTCGTGAAGTCACCATACGTGACCGTCTTGCTGAAGCTGTTCGGTCCGGTGATCGTAAACGTAGTGCCCGCCGGTGTAGCCGCGCCCGTCGTCGTCTTTACGATGGACAGGCTGCCGGTGTTGATCTTGTTGTAATTGTTGGTGATACCGAGCGGCGCTTCGTTATTCTTGGTGATCGTCGCCGTTGCATAGTTGCCTGTCACGGAAAGTGTATATCCGCTCACTGCCGCACTGCCCACACTCTCAACG
This sequence comes from Lachnospiraceae bacterium, assembly GCA_022652545.1. Taxonomy (GTDB): domain Bacteria; phylum Bacillota; class Clostridia; order Lachnospirales; family Lachnospiraceae; genus CAG-791. The sequence continues at coordinate 868 of JALCRM010000001.1, read as the reverse complement.
ACCTTGTAGTTGCCCGGATCCAGTTTCGTCAGCTTGTACTGCCCATTCGAGAATTCGCTGTACTTCACCGTCTTGCTGTAGCCGTTCGGTCCGGTGATCGTAAAGGTCGTATCTGCCGGTGTTGTTGCTCCGTTCGTGGTCTTGTAAATGACCAGGTTGCCGGTGGACAAAACATCGATCATGGTGATGCCGCTCTTCGTCACATCCGTACCATCAGCCAGTGTGACCTTGCCGCTGGCGTCGACCGTGAACTTGATCGACTGCGCATGGTCGTAACCTGCCGGTGTCGTGTCTTCGGTCATGGTGTAAGTGCCCATCGTGATCTTGACCGTATGGACATTTGCGGCTCCCGCCTTAGAAGTCCAGGTTTCCTTAAACGGCTGACCATTCCCCTGAGTACCGCTGACAGTAAGCTTTGCGCCTTCAACTTCCAGGCCGTGAAGGTCTGTTTTACTGAAGTTAAGAGAGCACACGGTTAAATCATCTTTCATGACGACAGTATGATCATCGCGTTCCTTGCCGCCGATTTCGAGCTTGCCGTCCGAAGTTACTGTAAACCTGATGCTTTCTGCTTTCTCGTATCCGCCGGGTGCTTTAATCTCGGTCAGCGTATAGTCGCCGGCTGGCATCTTCTCGATCACATGTGCCGTCCCGGTAGATGTCCAACTGTCAGTGAACGGTTTATTGTTGAGCGTTGTGCCTTCTACCTTCAGAGACGCACCTGCAAGTTCCTTGCCACCCGTGATCGCAACCTTGCTGATCGTAACATTTGGCTGATCCGCATCCTGCATAGTTACAGTGTTGCCCTGCTGAACGTCTTCACCGATCTTTACTTTACCCTGATCCGTGACTGTGAAGGTGATGCTCT